>NZ_JARQXB010000003.1 GCF_029543105.1 Stenotrophomonas sp. HITSZ_GD | reverse complement strand
ACAAAGCGCCTGGCGCCGGTCTGGCGGGTATGGGCGTCAGCGGGCCATGGATGGCCCGCGGCGGCGAATCGGACAGGGATGTCTGCTGAGCCGTGACGACCATACCCGGCAGACCGGTGCCCGCACCGCAAGTCGACGCACTCCCCGCGTCTCCCGCCATCCGTCACGCACCACCACCCTCCGCCCCCCCAGCAAACCTACAATACCCCCACAACCCGACACCCCCGCCCCATGACCGACGCCACCGCCCTCACCCGCATCCAGGCCACCGCCCTCGATGCCGCCGACCCGCTGCGCGCCCTGCGCGCCGAGTTCCTGTTCCCGCAGCACAACGGCCGCGACCAGACCTACTTCGTCGGCAACTCGCTCGGCCTGCAGCCGCGTGGCGCGCGCGCGATGGTGCAGCAGGTGCTCGACCAGTGGGCGCAGCTCGCCGTCGAAGGCCATTTCACCGGTCCCGAGCAATGGCTGACCTATCACGAACTGGTGCGCGAGCCGATCGCCCAGCTCGTCGGCGCGCTGCCTTCCGAAGTGGTCGCGATGAACACGCTCAGCGTGAACCTGCACCTGATGATGGTCAGCTTCTATCGCCCTACCCGCGAACGCCCCGCCATCCTCATCGAAGCCGGCGCCTTCCCCACCGACCGCCACGCGGTGGAATCGCAGATCCGCTTCCATGGCTTCGATCCGGCCACCGACCTCATCGAGGTGGAGGCCGATGCGGAAGACGGCACCGTGTCCATGGCCGCCATCGAACGCGCCATCGAAATGCATGGCCCGCGCCTGGCACTGGTGCTGTGGCCGGGCGTCCAGTACCGCACGGGCCAGGCGTTCGATCTGCGCCGGATCACCGAACTGGCGCGCGCGCAAGGTGCCCACGTGGGCTTCGACCTCGCGCATGCGGTCGGCAACCTGCCGCTGTCGCTACATGACGACGGCGCGGACTTCGCCGTGTGGTGCCACTACAAGTACGTCAACGCCGGCCCCGGCGCGGTGGCCGGCTGCTTCGTGCACGAGCGCCATGCGCGCGCCGAACTGCCGCGCTTCGCGGGCTGGTGGGGACACGATCGCGAAAGCCGCTTCCGCATGGCGCCCGAGTTCGTGCCCACGCCGGGCGCGGAAGGCTGGCAGCTGAGCAATCCGCCGGTGCTCGCGCTCGCGCCACTGCGCGCCTCGCTCGCGCTGTTCGAGCGGGCAGGCATGCCGTCATTGCGGCGGAAGTCCGAGCAGTTGACCGCGCTGCTGGAGGCGTTGATCCATGCCCGCGTGCCGCAGGTACTGCAGGTGCTGACGCCCGCCGACTCCGCGCAGCGCGGCTGCCAGCTCTCGCTGCGCGTGGCCGGCGGGCGCGCGCAGGGCCGGGCGCTGTTCGAATACCTGCAGTCGGTGGGCGTGCTGGGCGACTGGCGCGAGCCGGACGTCATCCGCATCGCGCCCACGCCGCTGTACAACCGCTACGCCGACCTGCACCACTTCGTCGAGGAAGTGGAACATTGGGCCGGCCTGTAAGCCTGCCCCGCCCTCCCCTCGCGGATATTGCATTGAACTCTTCACCCCAGCGTTCCCTCACCCTCATCGGCGCCGGCCTGGCCGGCAGCCTGCTGGCCATCCTGCTCTCGCGCCGCGGCTGGCAGGTCACCGTGTACGAACGCCGCGGCGATCCGCGCATCAAGGGCTACGAGTCCGGCCGCTCGATCAACCTGGCGCTGGCCGAACGCGGCCGCCATGCGCTGCGCGCGGCGGGCGCCGAAGCGGCGGTCATGGCGCGGGCGGTGATGATGCGCGGGCGCATGGTGCATCCGCCCGGCGCACCACCGCAGTTGCAGCGCTACGGCCGCGACGACAGCGAGGTGATCTGGTCCATCCACCGCGCCGACCTCAACGTCACCCTGCTCTCGCTTGCCGAACAGGCCGGCGCGCGCGTGCATTTCCACCGGCGCCTGCACACCGTGGATTTCGAGGCGAACTACGCACGCTTCATCGACGACCGCGACGACCAGCCGCACGACATCCAGTTCCAGACGCTGGTCGGTGCCGATGGCGCGGGCTCGGCGCTGCGCGCGGCCATGAACCGCAAGGCGCCGCTGGGCGAGCGCATCGAGTTCCTCGACCACTCCTACAAGGAGCTGGAAATCCCGCCCACGGCCGAAGGCGGCTTCCGCATCGAGGCCAACGCGCTGCATATCTGGCCACGCGGGCGCTACATGTGCATCGCGCTGCCCAATGCGGAAGGCACGTTCACGGTCACGCTGTTCCTGCCCAACGCAGGGCGTCCCAGTTTCGCCACGATCAACAGCGGCGCCGAGGCCGAAGCGCTGTTCGCGCAGGACTTTCCCGACGCGCTGCCGCTGATCCCCCACCTGCGCCGGGACTGGGAAGCGCACCCGCCCGGCTTGCTCGGCACGCTCTACCTGGAGCGCTGGCACCTGGATGGCCGCGCGGTACTGCTGGGCGATGCCGCCCATGCGATGGTGCCTTTCCACGGCCAGGGCATGAATTGCGCCTTCGAGGACTGCGTGGCGCTGGCCGACGCGCTGGACGCGCACGACGACCTGGCCTGCGCCTTCGCGCTGTTCCAGACCCGTCGCCACGCCAACGCCCAAGCCATCCAGCAAATGGCGCTGGAGAACTACCTGGAAATGCGCGACCGGGTGGACGATCCGGATTTCCTGCTGCAGCGCGAGCTGGAGCAGGCGCTACAGGCGCGCTGGCCCACGGTGTTCGTGCCGCACTACACGATGGTCACGTTCCTGCGCACGCCCTACGCGGTGGCGCTGGCGCGCAGCGAGATCCAGCGCGAAATCCTGGTGGAGGCCACGCGCGCGCGCGGCAGCCTGGAGGGCA
Organism: Stenotrophomonas sp. HITSZ_GD; assembly: GCF_029543105.1. GTDB lineage: Bacteria > Pseudomonadota > Gammaproteobacteria > Xanthomonadales > Xanthomonadaceae > Stenotrophomonas_A. The sequence continues at coordinate 343,931 of NZ_JARQXB010000003.1, read as the reverse complement.
TCGACTGGCCCGCGCTCGATCGCGTGGTGCATGAGCGACTGACGCCGCTGCCGGGCGCGCACTGAAGCCGCGCCTGCAGCCGCTTCCTGTCGATACAAGCCCCTCGCGGCCACTGCGCCTAGAATAGCCACGTCCCCGTCCACTGGCCTGCCATGCCCGACAGCTTCCTGTTCTACGACCTGGAAACCTACGGCCAGGACCCGCGGCGCACGCGCATTGCGCAGTTCGCCGCGGTGCGTACCGATGCCGAGCTCAATGTCGTCGACGAGCCGGTGAGCTTCTTCGTGCAGCCGGCCGACGACCTGCTGCCCTCGCCCTACGCCACGCTGGTCACCGGCATCACGCCGCAGCTGGCCAAGTCGCAGGGCGTCAACGAGGCCGAAGCCTTCTCGCGCATCGCCGAACAGATGGCCCGGCCGCAGACCTGCACGCTGGGCTACAACTCGCTGCGCTTCGACGACGAATTCGTCCGCCACGGCCTGTTCCGCAACTTCCACGATCCCTACGAGCGTGAATGGCGCGGCGGCAACTCGCGCTGGGACCTGCTCGACATGCTGCGCCTGGTCCACGCGCTGCGCCCGGAAGGCATCAACTGGCCGCAACGCGAGGACGGCGCCACCTCGTTCAAGCTCGAACAGCTCGCCGAGGCCAACCACGTTCGCCAGGGCGATGCCCACGAAGCGCTGTCGGACGTGTTCGCCACCATTGGCATGGCACGCCTGTTCCGCCGCCATCAGCCGCGCCTATGGGACTACGCGTTGAAACTGCGCGACAAGCGCTACTGCGCCACGCTGCTCGACGTCGTGGCGATGCAGCCGGTGCTGCATGTCTCCCAGCGCTACCCGGCCGCACGGTTGTGCGCCGCGCCCGTGGTGCCGCTCACCCGCCATCCGCGCGTGGACAGCCGCGTCATCGTGTTCGACCTGGAAGGCGACATCGAGCCGCTGCTGCGCCTGTCGCCGGAAGAGATCGCCGACCGGCTCTACGTGCCGGCCAGCGCCCTGCCGGAAGGCGAGCAGCGCATCGGCCTCAAGGAAGTGCACCTCAACAAGTCGCCGGCGCTGGTGTCGTGGTCGCACCTGCGCGCACCCGATTTCGAACGCCTGGCCATCGACCGCGAACGCATCGAGGCCCATGCCGCGCGCCTGCGCGAATACGGCCCGCAACTGGCCGAGAAGGTGCGCCAGGTCTATGCCGGTGAACGCGGTGGTGGGCCGGCCGACGTGGATGCCTCGCTCTACGATGGCTTCCTCGGCGATGGCGACCGCCGCCTGTTCCCGGCGGTGCGCGCCAGCACGCCGCAGGCGCTGGCCACGCTCTCGGACCGCTTCACCGATCCGCGCCTGCCGGAGCTGCTGTTCCGCTATCGCGCGCGCAACTGGCCCGGCTCGCTGGACGCCGACGAGCAGCAGCGCTGGGACGACTACCGCCGCCGGCGCCTGGTTGACGACAATGGCCTGTCGGAAGTGACGTTCGAGCAGTTCTGGGCGCAGATCGCCGAATTGCGCGCCGCCCATGCCGACGCCCCCGGCCGCCTCGCCCTGCTCGACCAGCTCGCCGGCTGGGGCGCCGACCTGCAGAGGACCCTATGAGCACCTATTTCACCCCGGCCAGTTTCAAGTTCCTCAAGGGCCTGGCCCGCCACAACGAGAAGGCGTGGTTCGAAGCGCATCGTGCCGACTACGAGGCGAACGTGCGTGACCCGTTCGTGCGGCTGATCACCGACCTGCAGCCGGCGCTGGCCGAAGTCAGCGAGCACTTCCGCGCCGACCCGCGCGGCAACGGCGGTTCGCTGTTCCGCATCTACCGCGATGCGCGCTTCTCCCACGACAAATCGCCGTACAAGACCTGGCAGGGCGCGCGGTTCTTCCACGCGCGCCGCCGGCAGGTGCCCGCGCCATCGTTCTACCTGCACCTGCAGCCCGGCGAGAGTTTCGTCGGTGCCGGCCTATGGCATCCGGAGCCGGACACCCAGCGCAAGGTGCGGCAGTTCATCTTCGACAATCCGGGCAGCTGGAAAGCCGCCGCGCACGAGTCCAAGCTGCGCAAGCGCTTCGACCTGGAAGAAGAAGAAAAACTGGTGCGCCCGCCGCGCGGTTTCCCGGCGGATTTCGAATTCATCGAAGACCTCAAGCACCGCAATTGGGTGCTGTGGCGCTCGCTGGACGACGACACGATGACCGGCCCGAAGCTGCGCCAGACCGTGGCGGCGGACCTGGCGATGCTGGCGCCGTTCGTGGATTACCTGTGCGCAGCGCTCGATCTGGAATTCTGAGCGCCGCGCTGGATCACCGCGGTGCGGATTGTCCGCGCTTTCCATCCGCTTGGTGCGCAGCGGCGCGGCTTTGCGCGAACTCCGGGAAGGTCTCCGCCAGCGATGCCTTGTCCGGCAGGATGTAGAAGACGCCGCCGCGCTCGAACGTCGGCGCGACGACTTGCTCGTAGAACTCGGGCGAGACATTGATGCAGCCGTGCGTGACGCGGTTGTCTTCCGGCGTCGGCGTGGCGAGCCGCTCGGCGCGTTTCTCGGAAGGCACGCCGGTGGCCGTGGGGTGCATGGAAACCGCGGAATCGTAGTCCACCCAGAGTACGCGCCCAGCGTCGATCGATGGACCGAAGCCGCCGACAAAACGACCCGCCGGCGTCGTGCGGTCGCGGCCGGGAATTTCGCGCAGCGCCAGCCCCGCGACGCCGGGCGCCGAATGATCGCCGATCGCCGAGCCGAACAGCCCGGGCGCTGCGCCGCGCAGCCTGCCTTCGCCGTCGAACACCAGGATCTGCGCGGCCGCCTTGTCGATGACCGCGAACGGATAGCCCTGGGCATCCCGCGAGGCGACGACCCACCCGGCCAGTTCCGTCATCGTCTCCGAGACCGGCTGGCCGGGCGGCAACGCGTCCACCGCCGGTGCGGCGGAGCTACCGGGCGCTGCGGCACTGGCCACGCCGGCACTCGCAAACGCCAATACCACCGCCAGCGCGCCGGGAACGACGCGGATCGCAGAATGCATGCGCATGTGGATGCAACACTTCCTTCGCAACGAGGACAGAAGAAGGAGCCGGTGGCCCGCGAAGGCCACCGCTCCGGTGGTCAACGAACTCGCCCGCAGCTAGGCAGGGCGATCAGCCGCGCGGCACGCGGCGGGGCGACGATTCCAGCCTCTGGACGCGGCCTTCGATCTGGTCCAGCCGCTGGTTGGCTTGCTGCGCCGACTGGTTGGCCGATTCGGCGCTCTGTGCGGCGTTTTGCACCTTCGCGTCAAGTTGGTCCAGGCGTGAGTTGATCGTGGCGAACTCATCGCGGTAGGTGGCGCAACCGGAAAACATCGCCGTGGCGAGAATGGCCACGCCAACCGCACGCGCCGTCGCCAGGTTCTTCTTGGTCAGGAACATTCCCATCCTCCTTTGTCCGGGGATACCGGAATAGAGCGGCCTGTCTGCCTCTTGCATCATGGCGACGCGGTGCGTGGATGAATCGTGAAAATGCCGGCGCGGCGCGTCGGCGCGCCACGCCGGCACCGGACGATTCTGCATAATCGGGCGACCCTTCCCAGCCCACCCGGGCCCGTCGCCCGTGCTGCCTCATTGGAATGCACGCATGAAGAAGCTGTGGTGGATCGTCCCGCTCCTGGCCCTGCTCGCCCTCGGCGCGTATGTCGTCGCCGGCCCGTACCTGGCCCTCCGCGGCATCAGCCAGGCCATCGAACGCCAGGACACCGCCGCGCTCGATCGCCACGTGGACTTCCCGCGCCTGCGCGCCAACCTCAAGGCGCAGCTGGATGACTACGTTGTGCGCCGCGCGGGCATCGGCACGCAGTCCAGCCTGCTCGGCGGGATCGCCCTGCAGCTGGCGGGCGGCCTCACCGGTGCCGGCGTGGATGCGCTGGTCACGCCGCTGGGCATCGGCGCGCTGCTGCAGGGCCACCAGCTGTGGAAGCGCGCCAGTGGCGAGACGCTCGACGGCGATACGTGGTCCCGCCCGATGCCGGCACGGCCGCTGGCGCACGCGGTCACTCGCTACGCGTCCACCTCGCGCTTCACCGCTACGGTGCACACGCCCGACGGCGAGCCGGTCGTGTTCGTGCTGGACCGGCAAGGCCTGCTCTGGCGGCTGACCGATATCCGCCTGCCGCTGGCCGATTCGCCGCCCTGACCGCACGCACTGGCGATTCTTTCGCCAACCCGTTCAAGACGCCGCTACCGCAAGGGCGGGCGAAGGTTATCCACATGTTGGCCCACCGCGCATCCACACCCGGTGTGGACAACCGCTCAGCGGCGCGCCCAGGCCCGCGCCAGCCGCTGTACGCCACCGCGCAGTTGCCAACGCGCGGACAACCCCCACGTCCGCAGCCACTGCGATGCGGGCGGTGGCGTGGGGGTGCCCCGCCACGCGAACGCGACCTCGTTGCTCATGCCCGGCTCGGGCAGGCGCAGGCATTGCCCGCCGAAGACCTGGCGCAGGCGTGCCTCGTGCGCGCGCAAATCGGTGTCGTAGAGGTTGCTGGCCATCACGCCCCCGGGCGTCAGCGCGTCCCGGCACAGCGCATGGAAGCCGTGGCTGCCCATGTGGGCGGGAATGCCGCCGGCGTCGTAGGCGTCCAGCAGCAGCACATCGAACGCCCCCGGGTGATCGCGCAGCCAGGCGGCGCCATCGCCCTGCACCACCTGCAGGCGGGCGTCGTCGCGCGGGATGCGGAAGGCGTCGCGCAGCCCCAGCACGCCGGCGTCGTTCTCCACCACGTCCAGCCGCGCCAGCGGCAGATGCCGGTGCAGGAACTTCACCTGCGCCCCGCCGCCCAGCCCGACGATGCCGATCCAGCGCGGCGCCGGATGCAGCCACAACGCGGCCAGCATGCTGCGTGTATAGCCCACCCACAACACGTCGGGCGCCCAGCGCAGCATGCGCGTCTGGGTCACCGCGCCTTCGAACTGCAACTCCAGGAATGGCCCGCTACGGCGCAGGTAGGCGCCGGACCCGGCGCGCTTCATTGCGGGCGCGGGTCGTTCGCCACGCCGTGCGGCACGTGGCCGGCGGCGACGTGCTGGTGCTGGCGGGCGCTGTCGATGTTGTGCTGCGAATCGTCGAAGAAGATATCGGCGCCGAACGCGGCCAGGAACGGACCCTTGTGGCGGCCACCGAGGAACAGCGCCTCGTCCAGGCGCACGCCCCATTCGCGCAGCGTGCGGATCACCCGCTCGTGCGCCGGCGCCGAACGCGCGGTGACCAGCGCGGTGCGGATCGGCGAGGCCTCGCCGGCAGGGAACGCGGCCTGCAATGCATGCAGCGCGGAAAGGAAGTTGCGGAACGGGCCGCCGGTCAGCGGCTCGCGCGCGTTCTCGCGCTCGTGGCGGCCAAACGCCTCCACGCCCTGTTCGCGCGAGATGCGCTCGCTCTCGTCGCCGAAGATCACCGCGTCGCCGTCGAAGGCGATGCGCAGCTGGCGGGCATGCGGGTCGCCATCCGGGCGTGCGGCCTCCACCACTTCCTCGCGCCCGCGCGGCAGGATCGTCGCCGCCGCCACGCCATGGGCCAGCGCGCGACGCACCGATTCCGGGTTGGCCGACAGGAACAGGTCGGTGCCGAACGGCTTGACGTAGGGCCAGGTGGCTTCGCCGGAGGTGAACGTGGCGCGCACGATGCCCAGCTCGTAATGCTGGATCGAATTGAAGATGCGCAGCCCGGTGTCGGCCGAGTTGCGCGAGAGCAGGATCACCTCGACCCGTGGCGTATCCGGCGGCGCGCCCTCGTTGAGCGCCAGCAGCTTGCGCACCACCGGGAAGGCGACGCCGGGGCGCAGGATGTCGTCCTCGTGGTCGCGCTGGTAGGCGGCATAGGCCTCCACGCCTTCGCGTTCGAACAGCGCGTGACCCTCCTCCAGGTCGAACAGTGCGCGCGAGGTCACCGCGACGGTCAGCAGGCGGGGGGTGTTGTCGGCCATCTTCCAGGGAAATCGAAGGGAATGCGCGGCCATTGTGCCGCAGTCCGGGCTCGCCGGCCGCTCAGACGACGAACTGCTCGCTGAGGATGCGCTCTTCCAGGTTGTGCTCGGGGTCGAACAGCAAGGTGACGCGGTGTTCGCGCGATTCGCGGATGGTGACCTCGACCACGTCGCGGGTCTCGTGCGAGTCGGCGGTGACGCTCACCGGGCGCTTGTACGGGTCCAGCACCTGCAGGCGCACTTCGGTGTCGGCCTTGAGGATGGCGCCGCGCCAGCGCCGCGGGCGGTACGGGGCGATGGGGGTCAGGGCCAGCGTGTGCGAGCCCAGCGGCAGGATCGGCCCGTGCGCGGAGTAGTTGTAGGCAGTGCTGCCGGCCGGCGTGGAGACGAGCACGCCATCGCCGATCAATTCCTCGATGCGGGTCTGGCCGTTGAGGTCGATGCGCAGGTGCGCGGCCTGGCGGGTTTGGCGCAGCAGGGAAACCTCATTGTAGGCGAGCGAGCCGGTGGTGGTGCCCGATTCGGTCTGGGCGAGCATTTCCAGCGGGCGCAAGTGGGCCGGTTCGGCGCGGGCGAGGCGCTCGATCAGGTCGTCGTCGCGGAACTGGTTCATCAGGAAGCCGATGGAGCCGAGTTTCATGCCGAACACGGGTTTGCCCGAGCCGCCATGGCGATGCAGCGTCTGCAGCATGAAGCCGTCGCCACCGAGCGCGCACAGCACCTCGGCCTCGTCGGTGGGGTGATCGCCGTAACGGGCGGCGTAATCGGCGCGCGCGCGTTGCGCCGCGTCGGTGTTGCTGGCTAGGAAGGCGATGCGGGGGGATGCGCTCATCTTCGGCTCCGTGGATCGGTGGTCAGCATATACGAGGGGGCGGTGTTGGATCGGGCGGTGTTGGATCGGGCGGTGTTGGATCGGGCGGTGTCTGGTTCTGCGTGCGGCGGCCGGGGCGGGGCGCCCATCGGGACACGCGGTGAACCCATCCATGGGGCTCGTAGGCGACATCCATGTCGCCTACGGTCCCGAGGGGCGCCCCGCCCCGGCCACCCCAGGCGTTCATGCCCGCCCGATTCCTTTTTTTTCGCGAAAAGCAAAGGCCGACGCATTGCGTCGGCCTACTCGTGATTCATCTGGTGGAGAGCCCCCTTCTGTTAAGGGGGCGCGGCGAAGCCGCGGGGATAGGGAAGCCAGGCACTGCGGCGCCAGAAGTCTTGCTTGCAAGACGTCTGGGTCGGGCCCGCAAACGCGGGCCCGACCACGGGCTTACAGCCCGTGCGCCGCCAGCTGGCCGAGGCGCTGCACCGCGACCGAGACGGTCGGGTAGTCCAGCGTCTTCTGCGCGGCCAGTTCCTGCAGCATCGAGAGGGTGAAACGCAGGCTGGAGTCGTCACGCTCCATCCAGCGGGCCACCTTGGTCTCGGCGTTGGCGCCGGGCATCGACAGCACCTGGCCGGCGAGGTTGCGCTGGTGGGCGGCCAGTTCGTCGCGCAGCACGCCACGGGCCACGGCATGCCAGCGGCCGTTGACCTCCAGCGCGTCGATCTGCTCGAACAGCCACGGCAGCTGAAGCGCTTCGCCCAGGCGGAAGTGGACCTTGGACACGTCCACCGGCTTGAGCTTGCGCGTACGTGCCAGCTCGATGATGTCGAACGCCGGCTCCAGGTAGCGCAGCTCGGACAGCTGCTGCGCCAGCGCCGGCGGCAGGCCCTTGTCCTTCCACTCCTGCACGCTGGCCAGGTAGGCCGGGCGCTGCGAGTCGCCCAGCACGCCGGAAGCGACACGGATGTCGTTGAACGGGCCGTGGTAACGCTCCACCGCGGCGGTGATGCCCGGCATGGCGCCCGGGCGGAACAGCAGCCAGCGCACGAACGAGCGCTGCAGCTTCCAGATCACTTCCAGCGCGTCGATCTGCACCGACTCGGGCACCTTGCCGTCGAGCGCGTCGATCTGCGTCCACAGCGAGCGCGCATCGAGCGTTTCGCGGCTGATCGTGTACGCCTTGGCGACCTCGGCGATGCTGCGGCCGGTGTCCTCCTGCATGCGCATCAGGAAGGTGGCGCCCATGCGGTTGATGGTGGTGTTGGTGACCGCCGTGGCGATGATCTCGCGCTTCAGGCGGTGCTTCTCCATCGCGTCGGCGTACTTCTTCTGCAGCGGCTTGGGGAAGTAGCGCTGCAGTTCCTTGGACAGGTACGGGTCCTCGGGGATGTCCGATTCCAGCAGTTGCTGGAAGGCCACCAGCTTGGAGTAGGACAGCAGCACCGCCAGCTCCGGACGGGTCAGGCCCTGGCCACGCGCCTTGCGCGCGGACAGCTCGGCGTCGGAGGGCAGGAACTCGATCTGGCGATCAAGCAGGCCCTGCTGCTCCAGCGTGCGGATGAAGTGCTGCTTGGAGCCCAGGCGCTTGACGCTCATCCGCTCCATCAGGCTGATGGCCTGGTTCTGGCGGTAGTTGTCCCACAGCACCAGCTCGGCCACCTCGTCGGTCATCGAGGCCAGCAGCTTGTTGCGGGCGTCCACCGTGAGCTTCTTGTCCTGCACGACGGCGTTGAGCAGGATCTTGATGTTCACCTCGTGGTCGGAGGTGTCCACGCCGGCGGAGTTGTCGATGAAGTCGGTGTTGAGCAGCACGCCGGCCTGCTGTTCGGCCTCGATGCGGCCCAGCTGGGTCAGGCCCAGGTTGCCGCCCTCGCCCACCACCTTGCAGCGCAGCTCGCCGCCGTTGACGCGCAGGCCGTTGTTGGCGCGGTCGCCCACGTCGGCGTGGGTCTCGGTGGATGCCTTGACGTAGGTGCCGATGCCGCCGTTCCAGAACAGGTCCACCGGCGCCTTGAGGATGGCACTCATCAGTTCGGTGGGCGACAGGCTCTTCACCGCCGCGTCCAGGCCCAGCACCTCGCGCACCTGCGGGGTGATCTCGATGGACTTGAGCGTGCGCGGGTACACGCCGCCGCCCTTGCTGATCAGCTTGGCGTCGTAGTCGGCCCAACTGGAGCGCGGCAGCTTGAACATGCGCTCGCGCTCGACGAAGGAGGTCTCCGCGTCCGGGGTCGGGTCCAGGAAGATGTGGCGGTGGTCGAACGCGGCGACCAGGCGGATGTGCCGCGAGAGCAGCATGCCGTTGCCGAATACGTCGCCGGACATGTCGCCGATGCCGACGACGCTGAAGTCCTCGTTCTGGCAATCGCGGCCCAGCGCGCGGAAGTGGCGCTTGACCGACTCCCACGCACCGCGCGCGGTGATGCCCATGCCCTTGTGGTCATAGCCCACCGAGCCGCCGGAGGCGAACGCATCGCCCATCCAGAAGCCGTGCGCGATGGCCAGGCCGTTGGCGATGTCGGAGAAGGTCGCGGTGCCCTTGTCGGCGGCGACCACCAGGTACGGGTCGTCCTGGTCGTGGCGCACCACCTGCGGCGGCGGCACGATCTTGTTGCCGACGATGTTGTCGGTGATGTCCAGCAGGCCCTGGATGAACAGCTTGTAGCAGGCGATGCCCTCGGCCTGCACCGCGTCGCGCTCGCCGGACGCCGGCGGGCGCTTGCAGAAGAAGCCGCCCTTCGCGCCGACCGGCACGATGACGGTGTTTTTCACCATCTGCGCCTTCACCAGGCCCAGCACCTCGGTGCGGAAATCCTCGCGGCGGTCCGACCAGCGCAGGCCGCCGCGCGCCACCGCGCCGAAGCGCAGGTGCACGCCTTCCACGCGCGGGCCGTAGACGAAGATCTCGCGGTACGGGCGCGGCTTGGGCAGGTCCGGCACCTTGGCCGAATCGAACTTGAAGCTGATGCAGTGGGCGTGGTTGCCCGCCGCGTCGGTCTGGTAATAGCTGGTGCGCAGGGTGGCGTCGATCACGCCGATGAAGCTGCGCAGGATGCGGTCCTCGTCCAGGCTGGAGACGCGGTCCATCAGCTTGAGCAGCGCGGCGCGCGTGGCCTCCTGCTGCGCGGCCCGGTCGGCCTTGCGCGCCTCCACCACCGGCTGCAACGCCTTGAGCGTGGCCTCATCGCCACCGGCGAACACGTCCAGCGCGGCCTTCAGGCGCGCCTGGCCCTCGGCGATCTCGGCCTTGCTCTCGTTGCCGGTGGCCGGGTCGAAGCGGGCCTCGAACAGTTCCACCAGCAGGCGCGCCAGCAACGGGTAGTGCTGGAAGGTCTGCTCGACGTAGGCCTGCGAGAACGGCACGCCGGTCTGCAGCAGGTACTTGCAGTAGCCGCGCAGCAGCGCGACCTGGCGCCAATGCAGGCCCGCCGAAAGGATCAGGCGGTTGAAGCCGTCGTTCTCGGCATCGCCGTGCCAGATGCGCGCGAACGCCTCGCCGAAGGCGGCATCGGCCTGGGCCGCATCGATCGCGCCGGCGGTGGACTCGACCTCGAAGTCCTGGATGTACAGCGGCGTGTCGCCGACCTGCAGCCGGTACGGGCGCTCGGAAATCACCCGCAGGCCCATGTTCTCCATCATCGGCAGCGCGTCCGACAGCGGGATGTCGTCCAGCTGGCGGTACAGCTTCAGGCGCAGGCCCTCGCCGCCTTCGCGGCGCACCGCCTGCAGGCTCAGGTGCAGGTCGTCGGGGCCGGCCAGCGCGGCCAGGTGCTCCACGTCGCTGGCGGCGGCCTCGGTGGTGGATTCCTCGATGTAACCGGCCGGCAGCGCGCGGCCATAGGCGGCCGCCATGCGCAGGCCGGCGGCTTCGCCATGGCGGGCCACCAGCGCCTCGCGCAGGTCGTCCTGCCAGTTGCGCAGCAGGTGGGCGAGCCGGTCCTCGAGCACGCGGGTGTCGAACTCCAGCGCCTCGCCGGCCTTGGGCCGCACGATCAGGTGCAGCTGCGCCAGCGGCGACTCGCCGAGCACCACGTTGGAATCGATGTATTCGCCGTGCAGCGCTTCCTTCAGCAGCGCCTCGATGCGCAGGCGCACGTCGGTGTTGAAGCGCTCGCGCGGCAGGTAGACCAGCGCGGAAATGAAACGGCTGTACTTGTCGCGGCGCAGGAACAGGCGGCTGCGCACGCGCTCCTGCAGGCCGAGGATGCCCATCGCGGTGCGGAACAGCTCTTCCTCGTTGGACTGGAACAGCTCCTCGCGCGGCAGGGTCTCCAGGATGTGGCGCAGCGCCTTGCCGCTGTGGCTGCTCGGCGCCAGGCCGGACTTGCCCATCACGTAGTCGTGGCGGCGGCGCACCAGCGGGATTTCCCACGGGCGGCGGTTGTAGGCGCTGGAGGTGAACAGGCCCAGGAAGCGCTGCTCGGCGACGATGCGGCCCTTGGCGTCGTACTCCAGCACGCCGATGTAATCCATGTAGCCGGCGCGATGCACGCGCGAACGCGCGTTGGTCTTGGTGAGGATCAGCGCGTCCTTCGGGCCGTTGCCGGCGCTCAGGCCGTGCGCGGCCAGCGTCTTGACCGGGCGCGCGGGCGACTTGTCCTTGCCGCGCATCAGGCCCAGGCCGCTGTCCTCGACCGGCGCCAGCACGTCCTCGCCCTCGCGCTTCTCCACGCGGTACTCGCGGTAGCCGAAGAAGGTGAAGTGGTCGGTGGCGGCCCAGCGCAGGAATTCCTGCGCCTCGTGGCGGCTGTCGTCGTCCACCGGCAGGCGGCGCGAGGCCAGGTCCTCGGCCAGGCCGAGCATCTTCTCGCGCATCGCGCCCCAGTCGCCGACGATGGCACGCACCTCGGCCAGCACCTTGCGGATGTTCGCCTCGACCTGCGCCATTTCCTCGGCGGGCTGGCGGTCGATCTCCAGCACCATCAGCGATTCGGCCTTGCCCTGCCCCACCGTGGCCAGCTTGCCGGCGCGGTCGCGGGTGACGTGCAGCACCGGATGGCCCAGCACGTGCACGCCCACGCCCATCTCGGCCAGCGCCATGCTCACCGAATCCACCAGGAAGGGCATGTCGTCGTTGGCGATCTGCAGCACGGTGTGCGGCGATTCCCAGCCGTTGGCCTTCTGCGTGGGGTTGAACACGCGCACGCTGGCCACGCCCGCCTTGCGGGTGCGGAAGAACTCCAGCGTGTCGGCCGCCAGCGCGGCCCATTCCTCGGCACTGTGGTGCGGGAATTCGTCGGACTCCATGCGCTTGTAGAAATCGCTGGCGAACGCCTGCGCCTCGGGCTGGCGCGCGGCGGGGTAGCGCTTGCGCAAAGCTGCATACACCGGTTCGAGGCTGAAGGCCTGCACCTGCGTGCTGACCGGGGAAACTACACGCTGGCCGCCGGACTTGGTTGCCGGGGCCTTGGTCGATTTCGAAGCAGCTTTCTTGGGTTTCATGACAGGAGCGGTGAGAGCCCGACGGGAAAGTTGCAAATTGTAACGATGCGCCGTGACAGTGCCTTGCTGCATAGCGCAAACACGAGAAAAGATTTCTACGGCGTTCAAACAGCGGGGCGTACACGCATGAGCGCTTCGCAGCGGCCAATTGCGCGCCGGCGCGATGCATGCGGCGGTTTTCCGTCGCGCGGCGGCGGGCGCGGCAGCGGGCAGGCATGCGCTCGCCAACGGCCAGGAACGGCAAGGCACCCACCGCTTTGTGCATGGCCGGCACAAGCCCGTCAAGGCTATTTAAAAACTAAACTGGACGGTATAGTCCACCGCCATGATGCCGACCTCCTCCCCCGCCCGGCCGCGCCATGACCGCGACCGCCGCGTGCACGAAGCCGTGCATGAGGCCGTCCACGCGCTGCTGGCCGAACAGGGCATGCGCCTGAGCATGGAGGCCGTGGCCGCCCGTGCGGGCTGCTCCAAGCAGACCCTCTACGCCCATTACGGCTGCAAGCAGAACCTGTTGCGCGCGGTGATGCGCGACCAGATCGCGCTGACCACCGTGCCCTTCGACGAGGACGGCGCGGACCTGCGGCAGAGCCTGCTGGCCTTCGCCGAGCGGCACCTGGAGCAGTTGAACCGTCCTCACGTCATCCAGACCTGCCGCCTGCTAGATGCCGAATCGCATCGGTTCCCGGACCAGGCCAGGCAAATCTACGAGGACGGCATCGCCGCGCTGCAGGACCGGCTGGCACAATGGCTGCGCCGGGCCAGCGCACGCGGCCAGCTCAGGCATGACGATCCGCACGCGATGGCCGAGCTGCTTTTGGGCATGATCGTGGGGCTGGATTTCGAAAGGCAGCGGTTCCATACGCCGCACCGATCCGACGCCCCCTCGCGGCGCCGGTGGGCGGAACGCACGATCGACAGTTTCCTGCGCGCCTTCGCTCCGCAGAGCGGTTCCCCCGAATCCCACGCTTAAAAACAACAAAAAAACGGAGTTTTCCCCGATGACCGCCCCGTTCCGCACCCTCGCCCTGGCTTGTGCCGTCACGCTGGCGCTGGCCGCCTGCAAGAAGCAGGAACAGCAGCAGCCCCCGCCGCCGGAAGTCTCCGTCATCGAGGCCAAGCCGCAGACCTTGCCGTTGCAGCGCGAACTGGTCGGCCGCCTGGCCGGTTTCCGCACCGCCGACGTTCGCGCGCGCGTGGCCGGCGTGCTGCAGAAGCGGTTGTACACCGAAGGCACCGACGTCAAGGAAGGCCAGCCGCTGTTCCAGATCGACCCGGCGCCGTTGAAGGCCACGCTGGCCTCCGCGCAGGGCGAACTGGCCGCGGCCGAGGCGACCTACGCCAATGCGAAGGTCGCCGCCGACCGCGCCCGCCGCCTGGCCCCGCAGAGCTATGTGTCCAAGTCCGACCTGGATACCGCCGAGGCCACCGAGCGCACCTCGGCCGCCTCGGTGCAGCAGGCGCGCGCCGCGGTGGAGACCGCGCGCATCAACCTGGGCTACGCCACCGTCACCGCGCCGATCAGCGGCCGGGCCGGCAAGCAGCAGGTCACCGAGGGCGCGCTGGTGGGCCAGGGCGATGTCACCCTGCTGACCACCATCGACCAGCTCGACCCGCTGTACGTCAATTTCTCGATGAACAGCGACGAGCTCGCGCAGCTTCGCCAGGCGCAGGCCCAGGGCGCTGTCGCGCTGAGCGGCGACGGCCAGGCCACGGTCAACGTCAAGCTGGGCGACGGCACCGTCTACCCGCACGCCGGCACGCTGGACTTCACCTCGGTCACCGTGGACCCGAGCACCGGCAGCGTCTCGCTGCGCGCGCTGCTGCCCAACCCCGACCACGTGCTGCTGCCCGGCTCGTTCGTCTCCTTCGACGCCACGCTGGGCCAGCGCGCCAACGCGTTCCTGGTGCCGCAGGCCGGCATCCAGCGCGACGCGCACGGCGCCTACGCCCTGGTGGTGGGCAAGGACGGCAACGTGGTGCGCCGCAACGTGGTGGCCGACAGCCAGCAGCAGGGCCAGTGGGTGGTCACCAGCGGCCTGGAGGCCGGCGACCAGGTGATCGTCAGCGGCCAGCAGAAGGCCAAGGAAGGTGCGCCGGCCAAGGCCGTGCCGTACAACCCGAACGCCAACGCGGCGCAGCAGCAGCCCGGTGCCAAGCCGGCGGCCGCGCCCGCCCCGTCCGAGAAGAAGTAACGGAAGCCGGCCATGCCCAAATTTTTCATCGAACATCCGGTATTCGCCTGGGTGGTGGCGATCCTGATCTCGCTTAGCGGCGTGATCGCGATCCTCAACCTGGGCGTCGAGTCCTATCCCTCCATCGCCCCGCCGCAGGTCACCGTCAGCGCCACCTATCCCGGCGCCAGCGCGGACACGGCAGAGAAGGCGGTCACCCAGGTCATCGAGCAGCAGCTGACCGGCATCGACCACCTGCTGTACTTCAACTCCTCCTCGGCCGCCAACGGCCGCGTCTCCATCACCCTGACCTTCGAGACCGGCACCAACCCGGACATCGCCCAGGTGCAGGTGCAGAACAAGGTGGCCCTGGCGACCCCGCGCCTGCCCACCGAGGTCACCCAGCAGGGCGTGGTGGTGGCCAAGGCCAACGCCGGCTTCCTGATGGTGGTGGCGCTGCGTTCGGACAACCCGGCGGTGGACCGCGACGCGCTCAACGACATCGTCGGTTCGCGCGTGCTCGACCAGATCTCGCGCGTGCCGGGCGTGGGCAGCACCCAGCAGTTCGGTGCCGAGTACGCGATGAACATCTGGCTCAACCCCGAGCGCCTGCAGGGTTACCACCTGTCGGCCAGCCAGGTGTACAACGCCATCGCCAACCAGAACGTGCAGTTCGCCGCCGGTTCCATCGGCGCCGACCCGGCACCCGATGGCCAGGGCTTCACCGCGACCGTCTCGGCCGAGGGCCGCTTCAGCTCGCCGGAAGAGTTCGAGAACATCATCCTGCGCACCGACAGCGACGGCGCCACCGTGCGCCTGAAGGATGTCGGCCGGGTGGCGTTCGGCCCGTCCAGCTACGGCTTCGATACCCAGTACAACGGCAAGCCCACCGGCGCGTTCGCCATCCAGCTGCTGCCCGGCGCCAACGCGCTGAGCGTGGCGCAGGCGGTAACGGCCAAGATGGACGAGCTGGCCCCGAGCTTCCCGCAGGGGGTGACCTGGTTCTCGCCGTACGACAGCACCGCGTTCGTGAAGATCTCCATCGAGGAGGTCGTGCACACGCTGGTGGAAGCCATCGTGCTGGTGTTCCTGGTGATGCTGCTGTTCCTGCAGAACTTCCGCGCCACGGTCATCCCGACCCTGGTGATCCCGGTCGCGCTGCTGGGCACGTTCCTGGGCATGTGGATCATCGGCTTCACGATCAACCAGCTGACGCTGTTCGCGATGGTGCTGGCGATCGGCATCGTGGTGGACGATGCGATCGTGGTGATCGAGAACGTCGAGCGCATCATGACCGACGAGCACCTGGCGCCGAAGGCGGCCACGACCAAGGCGATGACGCAGATCACCGGCGCGGTGGTGGCCATCACCGTGGTGCTGGCGGCGGTGTTCATCCCCTCGGCGATGCAGCCGGGCGCGGCGGGCGCGATCTACAAGCAGTTCGCCATCACCATCGCCATGTCGATGGCGTTCTCGGCGTTCCTGGCGCTGAGCTTCACCCCGGCGCTGTGCGCGGCCTTCCTGAAGTCCACCCACGACCAGAAGAAGAACTGGGTGTTCCGCACCTTCGACAAGTACTACGACAAGGTCGCCCACCGCTACGTCGGGCTGGTCGGCCACACCCTCAAGCGCGCCCCGCGCTGGATGGTGCTGTTCGTGGTGCTGGTGGCGCTGTGCGGTTTCCTGTTCACCCGCATGCCGGGCAGCTTCCTGCCGGAAGAAGACCAGGGCTTCGCGCTGGCCATCGTGCAGCTGCCGCCGGGCGCGACCAAGACCCGCACCAACGAGGTCTTCACCCAGATGCGCAGCGTGCTGGAAAAGCAGGACGCGGTGGAAGGCATGCTGCAGGTGGCCGGCTTCAGCTTCCTGGGCTCGGGCGAGAACGTGGGCATGGGCTTCATCCGCCTCAAGCCCTGGGATGACCGCAAGGTCACCGCCACCGAATTGATCCAGCAGCTCAATGGCGCCTTCTACGGCATCAAGGGCGCGCAGATCTTCGTGGTGAACCTGCCCACGGTGAACGGCCTGGGCCAGTTCGGCGGCTTCGACATGTGGCTGCAGGACCGCGCCGGCGCCGGCCAGGAAGCGCTGACCAACGCGCGCAACATCCTGCTCGGCCAGGCGGCGCAGCGTTCGGACACGCTGGTGGGCGTGCGCCCGAACGGTCTGGAGAACGCGCCGCAGCTGCAGCTGCACGTCAACCGCGTGCAGGCGCAGACCATGGGCCTGTCGGTGACGGACATCTACAGCGCCATCCAGCTGATGCTGGCGCCGGTGTACGTCAACGACTTCTTCTACGAGGGCCGCATCAAACGCGTGAACGTGCGCGCCGACGAGCAGTTCCGCACCGGGCCCGAGTCGCTGCGCAGCTTCTACACGCCCAGCGCCACGGCCACCGATGCCGACGGCCAGCCGGCGATGATCCCGCTGAGCAACGTGGTCAAGTCGGAGTGGACCTACGCCTCGCCCGCACTGAACCGCTACAACGGCTATTCGGCGGTGAACATCGTGGGCAACGCCGCGCCGGGCAAGGCGTCCGGGCAGGCGATGACGGCGATGGAGGACATCGTGCAGAACGACCTGCCGGCCGGCTTCGGCTACGACTGGTCGGGCATGTCGTACCAGGAAATCATCGCCGGCAACGCGGCGACCCTGCTGCTGGTGCTCTCGGTGGTGGTGGTGTTCCTCTGCCTGGCCGCGCTGTACGAAAGCTGGTCCATCCCGGTGGCGGTGCTGCTGGTGGTGCCGATCGGCGTGCTCGGCGCGATCTCGCTGTCGCTGCTGCGCGGCCTGCCGAACGACCTGTACTTCAAGATCGGCATGATCACGGTGATCGGCCTGGCGGCGAAGAACGCGATCCTGATCGTGGAGTTCGCCGTCGAGCAGCGCGCGGCGGGCAAGACGCTGCGCGAGGCGGCGATCGAGGCGGCGCACCTGCGCTTCCGCCCGATCCTGATGACCTCCTTCGCCTTCATCCTGGGCGTGCTGCCGATGGCGATCTCCACCGGTGCCGGCGCCAACGCCCGCCACTCGATCGGCACCGGCGTGATCGGCGGCATGCTGTTCGCCACGATCCTCGGCGTGATCTTCATCCCGCTGTTCTTCGTGGTGGTGCGGCGCATGCTGGGCGACAAGCTGGACGAGCCGTCCAAGGAGTTCGTGGACGCGCAGACCGAGAGCGCCGCGGCGCGACCGGATCGCTGATCGCCGGTCCGTCTGGCGGAAACGCAAAAGCCCCGGCGCGAGCCGGGGCTTTTTTGTGCGCGCGCGACACTGGCCAAATATTGGCCAATGACCGGAAGAGCCTTGCGCCACGGGGGCATCGCAAGGTTGTCCACAGGTTTGCAGACGGGGCATCCACATCGGGTGTGGATTACCTCGCCGCGATCGGCGGGCGCGTCTTCGGCCGCGACGGCGCCGCGGCCGAAGACGCCGATCAGCCCGTTTGACGCCTTCCGCCGCGGGACAGCCACCGCGGTGCGGCGCACACTAGCGCTTCCGCCCCGTGGAGCCTGCCTTGGATACCGCCACCCGCCACCTCATCGAGGAAGCCGCCAACGGTTCGGCCGAGGGCCGCCTGCACTTTGGCGAGGTCATCGACGTGCTGACCCGCGCCGGCGTCGACTCCTATACCGCCGACTATCGCGCCGAGCGCACGACCTACTACCTGCGCGACGAACCGCCGCTCGACCTCCCCCTGCCCTCGCCCGGCACCCCCATCGCCGACGCTTTCGATGCCGCCGCCTTGCGGGCCGCCATCCGCGGTGCCCAACGCGGCGAGGTCATGTACCCGGCCTTCAAGGAGCTCACGCGCGCGGCCGGCTGCGTTGGCTACACGGTCTGGATCACCGGCCGCCATGTCGCCTACTACGGCCGCCGTGGCGAAACGCACGTGGAGCGCTTCCCGGACTGACCGTCGGCGCAAAGAAAAAGCCGCGCTTGCGCGCGGCTCTCCTGGAACGCATCGCGAGGCGGGCTCAGGGCCGGCGTGCGAGCGCTTCCACGTCCTTGGCCTTCGGCAGCAGGTCCTGCTTGGTGACCTTGAACGGGCCGATCGACAGCATCGGCACCGCGACCACGATCGAGGACACCACCACGATCACCGCACCGATCATGTGCGTGAGCGCCAGGCCTTCCATCGAGGTGCCACCGTACAGGTACAGCGCCCAGGCCGAGAGGAAGAACATCACCGCGGTGATCACCGTGCGCGACAGCGTCTGGTTGATCGAGCGGTTCAGCACTTCCAGCGGCTCCACGCGCAGGCTGCGGAAGTTCTCGCGCACGCGGTCGAACACCACGATGATGTCGTTGATCGCGAAGCCCATCACCGACAGCAGGCCGGCCAGCACGGTCAGGTCGAACTCGCGGCCCGTGCCGTAGATGTAGGCGGCGGTGACGATCAGGTCGAAGAACGCGGTCAGGCTGGCCACCACCGCGAACTTCCACTCGAAGCGGAACGCGATGTAGATCAGGAAGCCAACCAGCATGAACAGCGTGGCGTAGATACCGTCGCGCACCAGGTCGGCGCCAACCTGCGGGCCGACGAACTCGGTGCGCAGCACGGTGGCCGGGTTCTCGGCGGTGTTGATCGCCTTGAGCACCTGCGCCGAGACCGTCTTGTCGCCCTCGGCGTTGCTGTTCTCGCCGTGCGGCTGCAGGCGGATCATCAGCTCGTTGCCGCCGCCGAAGCCCTGCACCTGGGCGTTCTCGAAGCCGGCCGCGGCCAGCTTCTCGCGCACCTGGTCGACATCGGCCGGCTGGTCGAAGCGGGTCTCCACGACGGTGCCGCCGGTGAACTCCAGCGCGTAGGCCTCCTTCTGGAAGCCCTTCAGGCCGATGACCACCAGCGAGGCCAGGAACACCGCGAGCATCAGCCACAGCACCGCGTGGCGCCAGCGCATGAAGTCGATCTTGGTGTCGTTCGGGATGAGGTGAAGCGGGAAAATTTTCATCGATTCTTTCTCACCCGGTCAGATGGCCACGGACTTGATCTTCTTGCGCGAGCCGTAAATCAGCTGGGCCAGCGCGCGGGAGACGGTGATCGCGGTGAACATCGAGGCGAAGATGCCGATCATCATGGTCAGGGCAAAGCCCTTCAGCGGGCCGGTGCCGAAGGCATACAGCGCCACGCCCACGATCAGGCCGGTCAGGTTGGCGTCGAGGATGGTGCCGCCGGCCTTTTCATAGCCGGCCGCGATGGAGGCCTTCGGCGGCACGCCGTGGCGCAATTCCTCGCGGATTCGCTCGTTGATCAGCACGTTGGCGTCCACCGACAGGCCCACCGACAGCGCCAGGCCGGCGAAGCCGGGCAGCGTCATCGTCGCGCCGAACATCGACATCACCGCCACCACGATCAGCAGGTTCAGCAGCAGCGCCACCGAGGTGATCACGCCGAACATGCGGTAGTAGATGGTGAAGAACGCCAGGGTGAACACGAAGGCATAGAGCACCGCGGTGATGCCGCGCTCGACGTTCTCCGCGCCCAGGCTCGGGCCGATGATGCGTTCCTCGACGAAGTCCATCGGCGCGGCCAGCGAACCGGCGCGCAGCAGCTTGGCCAGGTTCTCCGCCTCGCTCTTCTCCAGGCCGGTGGTCTGGAAGTTCTTGCCGAACACGCCCGCGATGCGGGTCGGTGCCAGCGCCTCTTCCTTGACGCGGACGCTGCGCACTTCCTGCCCATCCACCACGGTGACCGTGGGGATGCGCTCGATGTAGACCACCGACATCAGCTTGCCGACGTTGGCGCTGGTGAAATCGAACATGCGCTGGCCGGCGGCGTTGTTGAGCGTGATGCTCACCGCGGGCATGCCGTTCTGGTCGGTGGCCACGGTGGCGTTGACCATCTGGTCGCCCGAGGCCAGCACGCGCTTGTTCAACAGCACCGGCTGGCCGGTACCGCGCACGGTGTAGAGCTTGGCGTCCGGCGGCACGCGGCCGGTGCGCTGCGCATCCTGCGCGTCGCCATCGACCACGGAGCGGAACTCCAGCGTGGCGGTGGCGCCGATCAGGCGCTTGGCCTCGGCGGTGTCCTGCACGCCCGGCAGCTGGACCACGATGCGGTCCTCGCCCTGGCGCTGGATGATCGGCTCGGCCACGCCCAGTTCGTTGACGCGGTTGCGCAGCGTGGTGATGTTCTGCTCCAGCGCGCTGCCGGCGATCTGCGCCAGTTCCTGCTGCGGGATCGTCACGGTGACGCGGTCGCCGCTGACGTCGTAGCTCAGCGTGGGCTGGGTCTTGGCCAGCGCCGCGCGGGCGCGCTCGGCCGCATCGGCGCCGGCCGACGGGCTGAGGGTGGCCACGATGCTGTTGTCCGGGCGACGCTCCACCGACTGGTAGCCGATGCGGTTGTCGCGCAGGGTCACGCGGATGTCCTCGGCGTAGGCGTCCACGCGCTTTTCCAGCGCCGCCTTCTGGTCCACCTGCAGCACGAAGTGCACGCCGCCCTGCAGGTCCAGGCCCAGCACCATCGGCTTGCCGCCCAGGCGGGCCAGCCAGTCCGGCACGGTGGAGGCCAGGTTCAGCGCCACGGTGTAGTTCTCGCCCAGGCTGTTGCGCAGGGCGTTGCTGGCCTTGCTCTGCGCTTCCAGGTTGGGCAGGCGCACCATCAGGCTGTTGCCTTCCACGGCCACCGACTTGGCGGTGATGCCGGCCTGGGCCAGTTCGGCCTGCACCTTGCTGCGCAAGGTGTCGTCGAGCGCGCCTTCGCGCTGGGCGGTGATCTGGACGGCCGGGTCCTTCTGGTAGGCGTTGGGCAGCGCGTAGAGCACGCCGATCGCGATCACGGCCAGGATCAGGAAATATTTCCAGCGAGGAAATTCAAGCATTGCATAACCCCGCGCGGCGCCTCCCCGGCGCCACGCATCAGGAGAAAGGAACGGATCAGGCGGACTTCAGCGTGCCCTTGGGCAGCACGTTGCCGACGGCGCCCTTCTGCACGCGCACGCGCACGTTGTCGGCCACTTCGATGGTGATGAAGTTGTCGCCCACTTCCGACACCACGCCGGCGATGCCGCCGGAAGTGATGACCTCGTCGCCGCGGCTGAGCTTGTCCAGCATGGCGCGGTGTTCCTTCTGCCGCTTCATCTGCGGGCGGATCATCAGGAAGTACATCACCACCAGCAGGCCGATCATCGGCAGGAAGGTCAGCAGCGGGCTGCCGCCGCCGGCCGGCGCGGCGCCGGCGGTCTGCGCCTGGGCGGCGGGAATCAGGAAATCGAGCAGGTTCATCTTTGCGTCCTAGGTTGGGCGCGGGGCCGGAAAAGCAGCCCCGCGTTCAATTCAAAGCGCCCGTCCGGGCGCAGAGCCCCCGATTATGCCATGGGGGCGCCGGCCCGCACGCCGGGCCCCGGCGTTCCCCGGTGACGGTCAGCCCGCCTGCCCCGGAAGCGCCGGTGCCTGGGCACCGCGTGCGGCATAGAAGGACTGCCTGAATGCGGCAAAGGTTCCCGCCGCGATGGCCGCGCGCATGTCGGCCATCAACTTCTCGTAGTACCAGAGGTTGTGCAGGGTGCCGAGCATCGGCGCCAGCATCTCGTTGCAGCGGTCCAGGTGGCGCAGGTAGGCGCGGGTGAACCCGCCGGCGCAGGCCGGGCACCCGCAGCCCGGCTCGATCGGGTCCAGGTCGCGCTCGTACTTGGCATTGCGGATGCGCACGGTGCCGAAGGCGGTGAAGTAATGGCCGTTGCGCGCGTTGCGAGTCGGCATCACGCAATCGAACATGTCCACGCCGCGGGCCACGCCTTCCACCAGGTCCTCCGGGCGGCCCACGCCCATCAGGTAGCGCGGGCGGTCGGCCGGCAGCCGCGGGTGCAGGTGTTCGAGCATGGCATTGCGCTCGTGCTCGGGCTCGCCCACCGCCAGGCCGCCGATGGCATAGCCGTCGAAGCCGATCTGCTGCAGGCCATCCAGCGAACGGCTGCGCAGGTCCGGGTGCACGCCGCCCTGGACGATACCGAACAACGCCGCATCGTTGCCCAGCGCGTCGTGCGCATCGCGCGAGCGGCGCGCCCAGCGCAGGCTCAGCTCCATCGAGCGGCGCGCCACGTCCTCGGTGGCCGGGTACGGGGTGCATTCGTCGAAGATCATCACCACGTCCGAGTCGAGCACCTTCTGAATCTTCATGCTCTCCTCCGGGCCGAGGAACACGCGCGCCCCGTCCGTCGGCGAGGCGAAGGTCACGCCCTGCTCGGTGATCTTGCGGCGGTGCGCCAGCGAGAACACCTGGAAGCCGCCCGAATCGGTGAGGATCGGGCCGTTCCAGCGGCTGAAGCCATGCAGGCCGCCGTGATCGGCGATCACGTCCAGGCCCGGGCGCAGGTACAGGTGGAAGGTGTTGCCCAGGATGATCTCCGCGCCCAGCTCGCGGATCTGGTGCGGCAGCACGCCCTTGACCGAGCCATAGGTGCCGACCGGCATGAACGCCGGCGTTTCCACCGTGCCGCGCGGGAAGGTCAGGCGGCCGCGGCGGGCGTGGCCGTCGGTGGTCTGGAGCTGGAACTGGAGTCGGGACATGAAGACCTGGAAGACGATGGATTTCTGAACGACGCTCAGGCGCCGGGGGCGTCGGCGTCGGCCGACCACAGCAGCATCGCGTCGCCGTAGCTGAAGAAGCGGTACTGCTCGGCGATGGCGTGCCGGTAGGCCTCGAAGATGCGCGCGCGGCCTGCGAAGGCCGAAACCATCATCAGCAGCGTGCTCTCGGGCAAGTGGAAGTTGGTCACCATCGCATCGACGCTGCAGATGCGGTAGCCGGGCAGGATGAAGATCTGCGTTTCGCCCGCGAACGGCTGCAGCTCGCCGTCGCGCATCGCGCTTTCCAGCGAGCGCACGACGGTGGTGCCCACCGCGATGACGCGGCCGCCGGCCGCGCGGGTGCGGCGCACCTGCTCGACCAGTTCCGCGCCGACATTGAGCCACTCGCGGTGCATGACGTGATCGGCCAGCGATTCCACGCGCACCGGCTGGAAGGTGCCGGCGCCGACATGCAGGGTGACGTGGCCGAACTGGACGCCACGCTCGCGCAGGCGCGCCAGCAACGGTTCGTCGAAATGCAGGCCGGCCGTGGGCGCGGCCACCGCGCCGGCCTCGCGGGCGAACACGGTCTGGTACCGCTCGCGGTCGTCCAGCCCAGGCTCGCGGCGGATGTACGGCGGCAACGGCAGGCGGCCGGCATGCAGCAGCCACTGCTCCAGCGGCTCGGGCACCTCGAAGCGCAGCACGTAGAACTCGCCGTCGCGGCCCAGCACCTCGGCTTCGCCGCCGGCGTCCAGCGCGATGCGCCCGCCGGCCTTGGGCGACTTGCTCGCGCCGATCTGCGCGCGTGCCTGCTGCGCGCCGAGCAGGCGCTCGATGAGGATCTCCACCCGGCCGCCGCTGGCCTTCTGCCCGAACAGGCGCGCCGGGATGACGCGGGTATCGTTGAACACGAGCAGGTCGCCTGGCTGGAGCAGCTCGGGCAGGTCGCGCACGTGGCGGTCCTGCAGCGCGGCCGGTGCCGGCGGCACGACCATCAGCCGGCTGGCCGAGCGCTCGGCCAACGGGGCCTGGGCGATCAGGGCCTCGGGCAGTTCGTAGTGGAAGTCCGACTTCTTCAAGGACACGGGGGTATGGCGGGGGAAAGACCGCCCATTGTACCGGCCCTGCCCGCCTCCGCCGCCCGGGCTACTCGGTGTGCTCCTTCACGGTGATGCCCTGCACCGAGTTGCCGGTGAGGGCGATGTCCAGCTTCGGGTGGCTGCCGCGCCGCTTGACCAGCACGTCCTCGCCGTCGTCGATCTCGACGTGGTAGCCCTTGCCCAGCGCGGCCTTCAGCGCGTCGCGGATCAACCGGGCGACGTGGTTCTCGTGCAGGTCCTTGTCCACGGGCACATCGACTTGGCGCGCGGTGCCGCCCTCCGGCGTGATGCCCAGCTGGATCGTCCCGGCACTGGACGCGTGGCCGTCCACTTTCAGCCGCCACTTGTTGGAGAACTGGGCATGGGCGGCAAACGCCAGCAATACACCGGCCGCCAGCAGTACACCGCGCATCCCGCCTGCGTGCTTCATGTCGTGCGCTCCATGGGGAACGGCCAGATCATGAGCCGCAGACGCGGCCGAGCGCATCGGAAAAACTACTGGCCGGCGTCAGCGCTCGAACTTCGTCGCCAGCACGATCGCCGAGGTCGTGCGCTCCACGCCGTCCAGCGCGCCGATGCGGTCGGTCAGCACGTCGATGTCGCCCACGGTGGCGGCCACGCCGAGTGCAACCAGGTCGTAGGGCCCGCTCACCGAGTGCAACTCGCGCACCTCGGCGATCGCCTGCAACGCCTTCACCACCTGGGCCATCTGCTTGGGCAGCACGGTGATCATGATGTGCGCGCGGATGTAGGCCCGGTCCACCGCGTCGTGCACCCTCACGGTATAGCCGCCGATCACGCCCTGCCGCTCCAGTTTCTCGATGCGGCTCTGCACCGTGGTACGCGACACGCCAAGCCGCCGCGCGATCTGCGCGGTGGAGGCGCGGGCGTCCTCGCGTAGCACGGCCAGCAGGGCCTCGTCGGCCTCGGTAAGCTTCATATCGCCGAAACCCCTCGTCAATCCGTCAGAACTCCGGGCAATTATGCACGATCCACAGCTGCCAACCGACGATGGACAGCAGTTACCTTAACGGTCATACCGCCCATTCGACGGAGACCGCCATGTTCCAGACCGCCCCCCTCGCCCCGCTGCGCGCCCATGCCGGCCGCCGCCTGACCGACGGCCTGGACGATGCCACCGTCGAACGCCTGGCGGCCTCCCACCCGGCCCTGGCCGAGGCGATCGCCGCCGCCGCGGCCGAATACGCCCGCCAGAAGGACGAGTTCGCCGACCTGCTGGACCTGGACGAACAGGCCCAGGTCGAGGCCGTGCAGGGCGGCTTCATCAATTTCTACGCGCACGATGCGGTGACCCCGTACATCGCGCTGGCCGCGCGCGGCCCGTGGGTGGTCACGCTCAAGGGCGCGGTACTGTATGACGCCGGCGGCTACGGCATGCTCGGCTTCGGCCACACCCCGGCGCCGGTGCTCGACGCGATGGCCCGCCCGCAGGCGATGGCCAACATCATGACCCCGAGCCTGGCCCAGCGCCGCTTCGACCTGGCCATGCGCGCGGAGATCGGCCAGCGCCGCGGGCGCTGCCCCTTCAGCCATTTCATGTGCTTGAACTCCGGCTCGGAAGCCGTGGGCCTGGCCGCGCGCATCGTCGACATCAACGCCAAGCTGCACACCGACCCGGGCGCGCGCCACGAAGGCGCGACGATCAAGCGCCTGGTGGTCAAGGGCAGCTTCCATGGCCGCACCGACCGCCCGGGCCTGTACTCCGATTCCAGCCGCCGCACCTACCTGCAGCACCTGGCCAGCTACCGCGGCGAGGATTCGGTGATCGCCATCGCGCCCTACGACGAGCAGGCCCTGCGCCGCGCGTTCGCCGAGGCGGCGCGGAACCGGTGGTTCATCGAGGCGGTGTTCCTGGAGCCAGTGATGGGCGAAGGCGACCCGGGCCGCGCGCTGCCGGCGGCGTTCTACGCCGCCGCGCGCGAGCTGACGCGCGAGCATGGCAGCCTGCTGCTGGTCGATTCGATCCAGGCCGGCCTGCGCGCGCACGGCGTGCTCTCGGTGACCGACTATCCGGGCTTCGAAACGCTGGACGCGCCGGACATGGAGACCTACTCCAAGGCGCTCAACGCCGCGCAGTATCCGCTCTCGGTGGTCGCGCTCACCCCGGAAACGGCGCAGGTGTACCGCAAGGGCTGCTACGGCAACACCATGACCAGCAACCCGCGTGCGCTGGACGTGGCCTGCGCCACGCTGTCGATGCTGACGCCCGCCGTGCGCGCGAACATCCGCGAGCGCGGCGCGCAGGCGCTGCAGAAGCTGGAAAAGCTGCGTGGCGAACTCGGCGGCATGATCACCAAGGTGCAGGGGACCGGCTTGCTGTTCTCCTGCGAGCTGGCGCCGGAATTCAAGTGTTATGGCGCCGGTTCCACCGAGGAATGGCTGCGCCGGCAGGGCGTGAACGTGATCCATGGCGGCGAGAACTCGCTGCGCTTCACCCCGCATTTCGGGATGGATGCGCAGGAGTTGGACCTGCTGGTGGAGACGGTGGGCAAGGCCCTGCGCGAGGGGCCGCGACAGGCACAGGCGGCCGCAGCTTAACCGGCGGCCGAACCGCCGCTGCCGCCTCGCTCGACCTGTAGGAGCGGCTTCAGCCGCGACCGCCATCTGCACGGTCGCGGTTTCGCTCGTCGGGGCTGAAGCCCCTCCTACAAGGAGGCAGCTTTCTCCGGTTTCCGCTGGGTGAAGCGCTGCAGCGATTCTTCAATCAACGTGCGTGCCTCGGCCGCGTTGCCCCAGCCATTGAGCTGCACCGGGTTCCTGCCGCCCGGCAGGTCCTTGTACACACGGAAGAACGCCTCGATGCGCTGCCGCTCGATCTGCGGCAGGTCCGACAGGTCGCGGATGCCGGCGTAGGTCGGGTCCACCTTGTCGGTCGGCACGCCGATCACCTTCTCGTCGTGTTCGCCGCCGTCGATCATCTTCAGGTAGCCGATCGGCCGGAAGCGGATCAGCACCCCCGGATGCAGCGGCTCGCGCGTGAGCACCAGCGCATCCAGCGGATCGCCATCGCCGGCCCGCGTGCGCGGCAGCGAGCCGTAGTTGGCCGGGTACGCCACCGGCATCGACTGGAACCGGTCCACGTACACCAGCCCCTGCGCGTTGATCTCGTACTTGGTGAAGCTGCCGGCGGGGATCTCCACGGCCAGGTTCACTTCCTCCGGCGCCTGCTTCGGCTGCTCGGCATAGAACGGATGGCGCACCGACGGATCGGCCTGGGCCAAGGCGGCGGCCGTCAGCAAGGCCAGCAGCGGAACCAGGGAAAGGCGCATTTTCATCGGCAAGCTCCTCGCGTCACGGGTCATTCCCAGCAGCGTTCTTCGCGGCCTTTCGGACTGGCCGCGCGCGGACAATCGCGCGGGGCGATGCGGCCCTGATCGATCTCCACCAGCCGCTTGCCGCCGTCCGCGTCGCGCCGCAGTTCGAAGGCGTCGTACAGCCGGCCGGTGGCGGTGCGCGATTCGTAGGCGATGCGCTGCGGGTCGACACGCAGCACCTGGTAGAGCTGGGTGTCCTCGCCGACCGGGCGCATCGTGCGCCGCGCCATGTCCGAAAGGCGGTACTGCTTCGGCCCGGCCACCGAGACGATGAACACCGGCGTGGCCGCCCCACCCTCGTCGCCGCGGCGGCCGTAGGTGTGGTCGTGGCCCTGCAGCACGAGGTCCACGCGATGCTTGCGCAGCACCGGCAGCAGCGTGTCCACCAGTGCGACGTTGTCGCGATCCGCGCGCGGAGAGTAGAACGGCTGGTGGATCAGCACGATCGACCACGGGTGCGGGTTGTCGCCGAGCACCGTGTCCAGCCACTTCGCCTGCGCCTGCGCGGTGCCCAGGTCCAGCGCCGAGGTGCCGTCCACCACCGCCACGCGCACGTCCTGGTAGTCGAACCAGTACGTCGTCCTGGCGGTTTCCACCGGGCCGTTGGCCGGCAGCGCGAAGGTCACCGGCCAGTGGCCGCCGAGCACGCGGCGCGCCTGGGGGGTGTCCTCGAATTCCTCGAAATACTCGTGGTTGCCCGGCGCCGGCGCCACCGCGGTGCCCTCCAGCAGCCAGCGGCCGGCTTCGAACCATTCGCCCCACTCGCTGTCGTCCACGCCGTCGCCGCCGCTCACCAGGTCGCCGGCGAACACCGCCAGGCGTGCGTCCGGCGCGCTGCGCCAAGCCTGGCGGATCACCCGCGATACCAGGCTGAGGTTCTTGTTCTGCGTGTCGCCAAAGTACAGCATCGTCAGCGGCTGGCCGGCCGGCGCGGCGGTGCGGAAGTGATTCCACGCGCTCCACGTGTGCTGGCCTTGCACGCGGTAGGCGTACAGCGTATCCGGCTGCAGGCCGTCGACATCGGCACGATGGTGCAGCGACACGCCGTTTTCGCTGCGCAGTTCCTGCGTGCGTGCGGCGATCACCCGCGGCGTGCCGACATCCGGCGAATCGCCGGCGACGACGAGCTGCAGCTGCGGCGTGCGCACCGAGGCATCGGTACGCCATGCCACGGCAAAGCCATGGGCGGCGTCCTGCGCGGGCGAGGCGACGATGCGGTCCGGGAAACCGGTGGCGGCGTAGTGGTGGCTGCCCGCGGGCACCTGCGTGTTGGGCTCGGCGGCCGCCCAGGCGACCGGGGCCCGGGCAGCCAGCAGGCCGAGGGCAAGCGCGACGGCGCCAACGCGACGGACCGCGCTCACTTAGCGCAGTCCTTAAGCCGTAGCGCCTTGGCGATATCGCGCCAGTCGAACGCGGCCACGGCCTGGTCGTCGTGCAGCGCGTAGAACACGCCATGGGGGAAGCGCGCATCGCCGGTGGGGTCCAGCCACACGCCATCGGTGTTGGCGGTGACGCGGCCGCTGAAGGCGCCCACGTGTTCCAGGCTGCGGCGGTCGAACACATGGAACAGGCTGCGATCCTTGAACTGGTCGGTGGCGATCCAATAGCCGCTGCCATCCTGGCACTGCAGCAGCGCCATGCCTTCGGCCTGCGCCTGGAACAACCTCGCGCCGACATTGCGGCTCTTGTAGCGACCGTCCAGGCCGTATTCGCGCAGCTGCGTGCCTAACGCGGTGTCTTCCTCGGCGATCATCAGCCGGTCGTGGGCGACATCGCCATACACCGACTCGGCGATGCGCACCGCGCCCTGCGCGCCGGTGTCGCCGAAGCTGCCGATGGCTTTGCCTTGCCACTGGCCGCCTTCGCGGGCGAAGCGGAAGCGCTTGAAGCGCTGGCCCAGTTCAGCCAACGGCGGCGGCACGTCCTTGTCGCCCGGCGACATGTAGTTGTCGCTGACGATCACCTCGTAGCCGCCTTCGAGCGGGCGCACCCACAGGCCGTACGGCTCGCGCAGCACGTCGCTACCGAATACCGCCAGCGGCTCGAAGGCAGGTAGCGAGAACACCTGCACGCGGCGGTTGTCGCGTTCGACCACGAACGCGAGGTCATCCACCACCGAGATGCCGTTCGGGCGATCGAGCTGGCCCAGGGCCGCTCCCTTGCCGCCCACGCCGCGCAGGCGCACGCCGCTGTCGCCGTCGAACACCACCAGCTGGTGGCTGCCCTTGGCGGTGGTGATGATCCAGCGGCGGCCATCCGGCGCGCGCCAGGCGGCGGGCGAATCGAGGTTGTCGGCCGGCGCGGACGGGGTCAGGAAGGTCTCACTGATCACCGCGTGCGGCACATGCGCCTTGGACAGCAGCGGCTCCCCGCCCTGCTCGTCCGGCTCGCGGTCCGCCTGTACGCGGGGCGCGGGCGCCGACGTGGACGCACAGGCGGCCAGCAGCGCCGCCGCCAGCGCCAGCAGCGCGCCGCGGGCGGCGTGCGTGCGATGGCCTACCGCCCTCACAGGGCCACCTTCAGGCCGAGGGCGTAGGTGCGGCCGTATTCCTCGTTCTGCAGCGTGCGCGAACACACGCCCTGGTAGAGCTCCAGCGGTTCGTCGAGCAGGTTCTGCGCTTCGAAGTAGACGCTCACCGCGTCGGTGAACTGGTAGCTCATGCTGAAGTCCAGCTGCGTGTTCGGCGCCACATAGATGTCGTAGGCCTTGCTGTCGCCAATGGTGTCGAGGTACGCGCTGCGATACACCGTCGCCACGCGGGCGCTGAAGCCGTACTTCTCGTAGCCGATATGCGCGCTGTACAGGTTCTTCGAGGCGCGCGGCAAGGTGAAGTCGTCGCCGTCGCGGTCGGCCAGGCCCGGGTCGAAATCGGTGTCCAGGTAGGTCGCGCTGACGCCGACCAGCAAGCCATCCCAGCCTTCCGGCAGGAAGCTCAGCTGCTGCTGCCAGTTGAACTCGGCGCCGTACACCTCGGCCTTGTCGCCGTTGATCACGCGCGTCACGTCGAAGTCCGGGTATTGCGGGTCATCGTTGCTGAAGGTCTGCACGATGTAGTCGTCGATCGACTTGTGGAACAGGCCCAACGAAACGATGCCGCTGTCGCCCAGGTACTTCTCCGCCGACAGGTCCAGGTTGGTGGACTTGTACGGGTCCAGCTCCGGGTTGCCGACGTCCACTTCCTCGTCGTCGCGGTTGACGGTCAGGCGCGGGGCGATGTCGCCGAAGGACGGACGCGAGATCGTCTTGGTCGCGGCCAGGCGCAACACCCAGTCGTTGCCCGCGTCATAGCGCAGGTGCAGGCCCGGCAGCACGCTGGTGTAGCTGCTGCTGGCGCGGGTCGGGGTGACGGTATAGGCGCGGCCGCCGTCGGCCACGTCCACCTGGTTGCCCTGCGCGTCGAACTGGGTGTTCTCCACGCGCACGCCGGCGATCACGCGCAGCGCGTCGATGTCCCAGGTGCCCATCGCGTAGGCGGCCAGCACGTCCTCGCTGGCGGTGTAGTCCTCCGACAAGCGGGTGACGGCATTGGCGCCGGCGTCCTGCGGGCGGGCCCGGTAGAGGCTGCCGTTGGCCGTCCAGTAGCGGCGCATCTCCGACGAGCTCAGGCTCTCGCCCAGCGTGCCGCCGCGATGTTCCGGCGCGTTGGTGGTCCACGGGCCCAGGTCGATGTCCGGTCCGTTGCGCAGCTCTTCCTCGTCCGAGTTCACGCTGCGGTCGCGCCAGCGCCCCAGCACGCCGAACTTGTAGCTGGACGCATCGCCGTCGAAGCGCACGTTCACCTGCGCGCTGTGCTCCTTGTCGTCCACCTGCTTGGGCGAAATCACGAAGCGGTTGAACTCGAACTCGTCGTTGCTTTCCCAGCCGTTATCGGAGAAATCCAGGGTCGGGATGCGGTGGTTCTGGTCCACGGTCACCGTGTCGATGTCGTCGCCGGCATATTCGAAGCGCGCTTCCTTCTCGTCGTTCACGCGCTCGCGGGTCTTGGTGTAGCCGACCTTGTAGTCCAGCGTGGCGGCGGTCAGCCGGTGCTCGCCGCCGAAGCTGGCGGCCAGCGTGTCCTCGCTCTTGGTGCGGTAGCGCACGCGCTTGGTGATGGCGTCCGCCGGCAGGTCGCTGACGGTGTAGGTGCCGTCGCCGTTGCCGGACACGTCGCCATCGCCCAGGCCGAACACGGTGTTCTGCCGGGTCTCGGCATCCTCGAACTTGCTGTACAGCGAGCGGAAGTAGTAGCGGTTGTCCGCGTCGGGGCGCCAGTCCAGGTTGAGGTTGGCACCGGTGCGCTTGCGCTCGATGGTGTACTTGCGGCGCTGCACCTCGGTGGCGAACAGGTCGTCCGGCCGGTCTTCGTCGTACTCGTCGTACTCGACCTCGGTGTTGTCGGACTCGAATTCGCGGTCCTGGTAGTTCACGCCCACGGCCACGCCGAAGGTGTCGTTGAAGATGTCGCTGTAGTTGAAGGCGGCCTTCGGGCTGGTCTTGCCGCTGAGCTGCTGGTGGCTGGCCTCGACGCTGCCGCGCACGCTGCGGCCATCGCGGTCGAACGCCGAGACCGATTCCACCTCGATGGCACCGCCGATCGAGTCGCCCGGCATGTCCGGGGTCGGCGACTTGATGACCTTCAGCCGCTCGGTCGAGTCGGAGGGGATCACGTCCAGCGGCGCCGAGCGGCTGGAATCCTCCGGCGTGCCCATCGCGATGCCGTCCACGGTGACGCTGTTGAGGTTGGCGTCCAGGCCGCGGATCACCACGTAGCGGCCCTCGCCCTGGTCGCGGGTGACGCTCACGCCCGGCAGGCGCTGCAGCGACTCGGCGACGTTCTTGTCCGGGTAGTCGCCCATGGCGTCGGAGGACACCGCGTCGAGGATCGCCTGCGCATCGCGCTTGAGTTCGACCGCGCGTGCCTGCGCTTCGATCTGCGGGCGCACTTCGATGCGGTCCAGGTCGGTGGCGGCCGGAGCACCGCTGGCGGCATCGGCGGCCATGGCCGGCACGGCGAGCGAGGACAGGGTCATGGAAATGGCGAGAAACAACGGCTTGCGGTTCGTGGTCACTGTGCGCCCCGGGGGAGGTGTCAAGAATGGGTGTGCACGGTATGTCCACGAGGTTTCATCGGCATGACACCGGGGCGACTGTTCTGTGCGGACGTGAGCGCGCTGGCGGTCGCGGCGCCCTCTCCGGCACACTGTGCTTACCTGCCACCGTCATCGAACCGCCATGAAGATCGTCGAAGTCCGTCATCCGCTCGTGCAGCACAAGATCGGCCTGTTGCGCGACGCCGCGCTGAGCACCAAGGGCTTCCGCGAGCTGGTGACGGAGCTGGGCACGCTGCTGGCTTACGAGGCCACCGCCGACCTGGAGACCGAATCGCACACGATGGAAGGCTGGGCCGGCCCGGTGCAGGTGCAGCGCATCGCCGGCGCGAAGATCACCCTGGTGCCGATCCTGCGCGCCGGGCTGGGCATGCTGCCGGGCGTGCTGGCGCTGATCCCGGCCGCGCGCGTGAGCGTGGTGGGCCTGCAGCGCGACGAGGAGACGCTGCAGCCGGTGCCGTATTTCGAGCGGCTGACCGGCCGACTGGAAGAGCGCGACGCGCTGATTCTGGACCCGATGCTGGCCACCGGCGGCACGCTGATCGCCACGGTGGACATGCTCAAGCGCGCCGGCGCGCGCAAGATCAAGGGCATCTTCCTGGTCGCCGCGCCGGAGGGACTGAAGGCGCTGGAAGCCGCGCATCCGGACGTGGAGGTGTACACCGCGGCCATCGACGCACGGCTCAACGAGAAGGGTTACATCCTGCCGGGGTTGGGGGATGCGGGGGATCGAATCTTCGGGACGCGGTTGTAAGGCTGCCCGCACGCCCACGGCGATCGCCACGGCGGCGGTGGCGTGTCGAGATTCGAGCCGTCACCTCGCGCCGCGCCAGCGCGGCAGGAACAAGCGCACGAGCGTGCCATTCCCCGGCGTGGACGCCAGCGACAGGGTTGCCCCCAGCGCGCGGGCCCGTTCACGCATGCCGATCAATCCCCAGTGGCCTTCGCGTTGTCCACCGGCAAGCAAGGCCGGGTCGATGCCGCAGCCGTCGTCACGCACCTCCACCCGCACGCCCCGCCAGCCGTGGGCCACGGATACCGTGATGTGCCGCGCACCGGCGTGACGCGCCGCGTTGGCCACCGCTTCGCGCACGATGCGGTACACCTCGTCCTGCTCGGCGGGCTTCAAGCGGCCCGGCCTGCCGCGCGTACTGAACGCGTAGGTGGTCTCCGGCGGTAGCGCCAACTTCTCGGGCAACTCGCCCAACCGGGCCTCCAGGTGTCGCGGCTCGGCGGGTTCCTGGCGCAACTCGCGAATCCTGTCGCGGCCTTCCACCAGCCCGGCGTTGGCTTCGGTCACCACGCGCGACAGCGCGGCCTTGGCCGCTTCGCCATCGCCTTTTTCGAGCCGCGCTCGCGCCGCCTCCACCATGAACATCAGCGCCTGCATGGATTGCAGCAAGGTGTCGTGCAAATCACGCGCGATGCGCTCGCGTTCGACGAAGCGCGCGCGATACACCCGCTGCAGCCCCGCGCGTGCGGCGGCCACGCGCCAGCGCACGAGCGCCCAGATCGCGCACAGCAGTGCCGCCAGGCAAGCCAGCGAGAACCACCAGGTCTGCCAGAACGCCGGCGGCACGTCGAATGCCCACGTGGCTTCGTTTCCGGACCCGTCCTCGCCGCTGTCGGCCGCCTGCAACGTGAAGCGGTAGTGGCCGGGCGCCAGGCCGCTGTACATCGCCTGGCGTTGCGCGCCGGCGTCATGCCAGTCGGTCTCCCGCCCTTCCAATCGATAGCGGAAACGGGCGCGTTCTGGCCGGCCCAGGAACGGCGCGGTGTAGTCGATCCGCAGGTCGCGGCTGCGCGCCGGCAAGGACATCGCCGACGCCAGCGGCACCGCCCTGTCGTCCACGTGCACCGCCAGCACGACGGGCGGTGCTGCGGGCTTGGCGTCGCGGCGCGGGTGCGCGGCGGGGTCGATCCAATGCACGCCGCGACTCGTCGCGACCCATATCCGGCCCTGGTCGTCGGCCACCGCCACCGGGGACGCGCCGCTTTGTTCCGCCGCCCCCCGCAGGCCATCGAGCACCCCGAACCGCTCGAAGGCCACGCGATAGGATGGCTGCGCCCGCCATCGGGCCATCTCGCGGGCGGGCACGCGGGTCACGCCGGGCCGCCCGACCAGCCACGCTTCGCCATTGGCGAGCATCACGATGCCGGCCGTGCGCTCGAACGTTTCACCCCCGCGCCCGAGCAGGTGCTGGAAATGGTCGCCGATGCGCGCGGCCACGCCCCGCACGCCGCCGATCCACAGCTCGTCCTTCCAGGCCCGCAGCACGGCGATGCGCCCGACCTGCGGCCCGTCTGCGTCGAAATCGTGGTGGCCGCCTTCCTCGAACACGCGGATCGTCTGTCCGGCGTCGGACCAGAGGCGGCCTTGCGCATCCTGCGCAAGCGCGCGCGGCGCGGTGCCCGCTTGCATGCCGTACTTGGCGTTCTGCGCTTCCCACCGCCCCTGGTACAGCCGCAACAGCCCGCCGTTGACCTTGCTCACCCACAGGGCGCCGTCGCGGTCGCTGGCCATCGTCACGATCGTGCCGTTGCCGGCCACCTCGGGCGGCAGCGGCACCGACTGCAGCTTGGCGCCCTCGCTGCGCCACAGGCCGCCGTTCGCATCACCGACCCAGAACTGGCCGTTGCCATCGCGAAACAGCGCGGTCACGCCGGCTTCCGCGCCCGCCACCTCCTGCACGCGCGCGCCGCCCGGCGCGTCCGGATCCGGGGTGATGCGCATCGGGCCCTTGTCCGCGTTCGCGGCCCACACCTGGCCCTGCCCGTCCACGCCTACCGCGAACACCTGGTCGCGGCGCGGCAGTTGGATGGCGGCCAGCGTGTTGGCACGGAAGCGATCCAGCCCGTTGGCGGTACCGACCCACAGGTTGCCTTCGCGGTCTTCGAACAGCGTCCACACCACCTCGGAGGTCAGGCCCTGTGCCGTGCCGAAATATTCCGGCGTCGGCGCGGCGTGGGCCCTGTCCGGCGCATGCAGCACGGCGGGGTCCCGCACACGCGCGACGCCATGTTCGTTGGCGAGCCACATCACGCCATCGCGGTCGAAGCGCAGGCCGGCGCCCTTGAAGGCCGGGTCGAGCCAACTGGCGGTGACGCCCGCGCGTCCGGGAAGCGGCACGGCCTGCGACAACGGACGCACGCCCCACTCGTCGGCCGCCCACAGCGTGCCATCGGGCGACTGGTCGAAGAACGGGGAGTCGATGGACTGCGGCATGACCTCGAACGCGCGCGCACCCGGTGCCAGATGCGCGATGTGCGCGGAGGTGCCGTCCGAATACGCCACCCACATGCCGTGGTCGCGGTCGAAGAACAAGCGCTGCGGCATCCAGGCAGGATCGAAGCCCATGTCCGGGACGCTCTTCCACGTGTCCGTGGCAGGGTCCAGGTAGACGAGCGCGGCCGACGTGGCGGCCCACAGCCGCCCCGTGGCATCGCGCCCGAAGCCGATCACCGAACCCAGCGGTACGTCGTCGCGCTGGTATTCGTAGTTCGCCGGATGGGCGCCGCCCATGCGGCTCATCCCGCCGCTGACATAACCCACCCACACGCTGCCGTCGCGATCGACGAACAGGTTGAGGATGTCGTCATCGACGATGGGGGCGCCGGCGATGGCGGTGATGCGTTCGAAGCGCAGGCCATCGAAGCGATACAGGCCCTGCCGTGACCCCAGCCAGAGGAAGCCATCGGGCGTTTGCGCGATCGACAGGATCTGCGCCGGCGCGCCCTGTTCGGGTGTCCAGCGGTCGTGCCGCAGCTGCGAGAGCGCGCGATCCGGCGCGAGCGCCTGG
Source organism: Stenotrophomonas sp. HITSZ_GD (assembly GCF_029543105.1). Taxonomy (GTDB): domain Bacteria; phylum Pseudomonadota; class Gammaproteobacteria; order Xanthomonadales; family Xanthomonadaceae; genus Stenotrophomonas_A. The sequence continues at coordinate 307,722 of NZ_JARQXB010000003.1, read as the reverse complement.
GCACCAGCGCACAGGCCAAGCCAGAACATGACCAGGCCCATGCGCAGCACACGGCGCAGCGCGTGCCTGGGCGCGACGCACCGCCAGGAAGAAACAGCAGGGACCGGAGGGGCCATGGCGGCGCGGGTGTCGAAGGAAGGTGCCCGGCGATCTCCCCCCGCCGGGATGGGCGGCGCGAGTATGGCCCAGCCTCCGGGTCGCCGCACAGCGGCCCGATGCCCGCCCGGGCCACGCCGATACCGCTCCCCCAAATGGAGGAGCGCCGCCCGCCCGATCCCTGTGATGCGAAGCGCCCCACCCGCGCGGATGCTGGCACCACGCCCCACCTCCGCGCTGCCATCGGCCGCGCCCCTTCTTTCCTGCAGGCAACCGAGATGACCTCCTATCCCCACGTCCGCGATGCGCTCCACGACCGCCTCCTGACGCCGCAGAACGCCGCGGTGGTCATCATCGATTTCCAGCCGGTGCAGGTCAGCTCCATCGCCTCGCGCGACAAGCGCCAGCTGGTGGCCAACATCACCGCGCTCGCGCGCATCACCCGGCTCTACGGCCTGCCCACGGTGCTGTCGTCGGTAAACGTTGCCACCGGCCGAAACCAGCCACTGATCCACCAGCTGACCGACGTGCTGCCCGACGTCCCGGTCGTGGACCGCACGTCGATCAACGCGTGGGAAGACCAGGATTTCGTCTCCGCCGTGAAGGCGACCGGCCGGAAGAAACTGGTGATGGCCGCGCTGTGGACGGAGGTGTGCCTCGTGCACCCGGCGCTGGATGCCCTGGCGGAAGGCTTCGAGGTCTACCCGGTGGTCGATGCCTGCGGCGGCACCTCGCTGGAAGCCCACGACGCCGGCCTGGAGCGACTGTTCCAGGCCGGTGCCCAACCCACCAGCTGGGTGCAGCTGATCTGCGAGCTCCAGCGCGACTGGAACCGCGAGGCCACGGTGCCGGGCTTCACGGAGATCCTGTTCGCGGTCGAAGGCCACTGAACCGCCACCCAAACTGGAAGGAGCGCACAGATGAGCAGATGGACGATGACCCTCCTGGTGGCCTTCGCGGCTACCGCGCAGGCTACCCCGCCCGCGGTGTCCGACCCGTACGCCAAGACGCCGGCGGAACTGTCGGCCCTCGCCACGACGGGCGGCGCGGGCGGTTCGGGCAATGCGAAGGTGCAGGTGGTCAGGTTGCTGGGCGATCCCTCCCGGTCCGGCCCGTACAGCCAGTTGCTACGCGCGGCGCCGCACGCGGCCATCCCCGCGCATCATCACGCGGGCGACCGTGTCGCCACGGTGCTGTCGGGCACGTGGCACTTCGGCTATGGAAGCAAGTTCGACGCGCGCAAGCTGAAGACCCTGCCGGCCGGTTCGGTGTATACGGAGCCGGCGAACGCGGCGCACTTCGCGCAGACCGGGGACGAGCCCGTCACCGTGCTCATCACCGGCATGGGTCCGACGGATACGGTGTACGAGAATCCCGCCGACGACCCACACGCCGGGCATTGAAGCGCGGTCCTTGATGCGCCCGGAACCTGCGCGGCGGTAAAACACCCATCCAGGCGTTACCGCCCTTCCCCCCTGCTGAAAGGAGCTTCCATGCACATCGACCTGAGCCACAGGAGCGCCATCGTCACCGGTTCGACGGCCGGCATCGGGCTGGCCATTGCCCACGGGCTGGCCGCCTCCGGCGCACGGGTGGTCGTCACCGGACGCACGCAGCCGCGCGTGGACGAGGCCATCGCCACCCTCACCCGCCAGGTGCCCGGCGCCCGCGTGTCGGGCGTGGCCGGCGACCTAGGCACGTTGAAAGGCGCGCAGGCGCTGATCGAAGCCGAACCGTCGACCGACATCCTGGTCAACAACCTGGGCATCTTCGAGCCAAAGGCCTTCTTCGATATCCCCGACGAAGACTGGATGCGCTTCTTCGAAGTGAACGTGCTCAGCGGTATCCGGCTGGCCCGCCACTATGCGCAGGGCATGGCGCAACGTGGCTGGGGCCGGGTCCAGTTCCTCTCCAGCGAGTCGGGCGTGCAGATTCCGACGGAAATGGTCCATTACGGCACGACCAAGACCGCGCAGCTGGCGGTATCGCGCGGGCTCGCCGAAACACTGGCCGGCACCGGCGTCACCGTCAACGCCATCCTGCCCGGCCCGACGCGGTCGGAGGGCGTGGGTGATTTCTTCGGGAAGATCGCCGCCGAAAAGGGCAGCTCGCTGGCCGAGGTCGAGCGCGACTTCATTGCCACGCACCGGCCGACCTCGCTGATCCAGCGCCTGGCCACGGTGGAGGAAGTGGCCAACCTGAGCGTCTACTTGGCCTCCGAGCAGGCGTCGGCCACCACCGGCGCGGCGGTGCGCGTGGACGGCGGCGTGGTGCGCTCGGTGATCTGACCTCGCGGCGCGCAGGCTGCGCGCGGCGCAGCCCGCCTGCTCAATCGTCCAGCCGCACCAGCCCGCGGCGCAGCGCGATATGGAACGCCTCGGTGCGGTTGCTCGCATCGATCTTCTCGAAGATGCGCGTCAGGTGCGACTTCACGGTTTCGGCCGAGATGCCCATCTCGTTGGCGATCCGCTTGTTCTCCCATCCCCGCGCCAGCGCGGTGAGGATGGTCAGTTCGCGCGCGGTGAGTGCCTCATCGCCGATGTGCCGCGAAATCTCCTGGGACACCTCGTTGGAGACGCAGCGCTTGCCCTGCGCGATCTTGCGCAGCGCGTCGATCAGCTCGCCGCGCAGCGCGCTCTTCAGCAGGTAGCCGTACGCGCCGGCGGCGATCGCCTCGCGCGCGTTGCCATCGCCGCTGTAGGTCGTGAGCACGGCCACGCGGGCCTCGGGAAACTCCGCGCGCAGGCGGCGGATGAATTCGATGCCGTTGCAGCCCGGCATCTGCAGGTCCACCAGCACGACATCGGGCAGCAGCCGGCGGAACTGCGCCAGGCCGTCGTCGGCGTCGCCGGCCTCGCCGGCCACGACCAGGTCCGGCTCCACCTCCAGCATGGCGCGGATGCCGTTGCGCACGAGCGGATGGTCGTCGATGGTCAGTATCCGGATGCTCATGTCCCGCTCCGCTACGCCCGCCGCTGCCGGTCACGGCGCAATGTATAGCAACCGGCGGCCCTCCGGGGGCATCCCCCAAATGGAGGACACGCGGGCCACCGTTCACCGCGATGACCCGGCCCGGGGCACGGCCGATGCTGCTCCGGCAGGCGCATACGGCGCGCGGAGAAGCAGCCATGGATTCGCTGGGGCCGGTCTATCCACCGGGACATACCGCGCTGCTGCTGGTGGATCCCTACAACGACTTCCTTTCCGAAGGCGGCAAGTTCTGGCCGCGCCTGGCCGAGGTCGCGGCGGGCGTGGACCTGCTGGCGAACCTGCGCCGCATCCGCCAGGCGATCCGCTGTGCCCGCTGGCCCCTGTTCTTCGTCCCCCATCACCGCGCGATGCCCAATGACTTCGAACGCTGGCAGCACCCCACGCCGTGGCAGCAGGCGATGTCCCAGGCCCAGGCCTTCGCCATGAATAGCTGGGGCGGCCAGTGGCATCCCGATCTCACGCCCGGGCCCGGCGACACCGTGGCCCGGGAGCATTGGGGCACTAACGGCTTTCTTGGCACGGACCTGGACCTGCTGCTCAAGCAACAGCGCATCAGCCACGTCGTCGTGGTCGGTGCGATCGCCAACACCTGCATCGAGACCACCGCGCGCCATGCCAGCGAGCTGGGCTACCACGTCACCCTGGTCACCGATGCCACGGCCGCGCTCAGCCACGACGCGATGTTCTACGCGCACGAGGTCAACGGACCGACCTTTGCGCATGCCCTGCTGACCACGCGCGAATTCCTGGCGCGCGTGCCCTTCACCACCGACCCGTGAACCATCGAACCCGACGAGGAATTCCCATGAAAACGCTCCTTCGCCTCTTCCAGCGCGCCGCCCTCGCGGGCATGGCGCTGTTCGCCGCCACCCTCGCCCACGCGGCGAACGTGGACATCCAAAGCCATACCGCCCAGGTCAATGGCGTCACCCTGCATTACCTGCAGGCCGGCCACGGCGACGGCACGCCGGTGGTGTTGCTGCACGGCTATGCCGAAACCAGCCGCATGTGGCAGCCGCTGATGCGCGAGCTGGCCGGCCGCCACGTGATGATCGCGCCGGACCTGCGCGGCGCGGGCGGCTCCTCCAAGCCGGCCGGCGGCTACGACAAGAAGACCCTGGCGCAGGATATCCACGCGCTCGTGCAATCGCTGGGCTATCCCAAGGTGAAGATCGTCGGCCACGACATCGGCCTGATGGTCGCCTACGCCTACGCGGCGCAGTACCCGGACCAGGTCGAAAGCGTGGTGCTGATGGATGCGTTCCTGCCGGGCGTGGGCGACTGGACCAAGGTGTGGCTGCTGCGGGACCTGTGGCATTTCCACTTCTACGGCGAAACGCCGCTGAAGCTGGTCGATGGCCGCGAGCGCATCTACTTCGAGCACTTCTGGAACGACTTCGCCGCCGACCGCAACCACTCGGTGCCCGAGGCCGACCGGCAGTTCTACGCGGCGCAGTACGCCCAGCCCGGTGGCATGCGTGCCGGCTTCGAGTACTTCCGCAACTTCGAGCAGGATGCGAAGGACTTCGCCGGCTTCGCCCGGACGCCGTTGCACATGCCGATGCTGGTGCTGTCCGGCGAGAAGGCCGGCGGCCAGTTCCTGATCGACCAGGGGCGGATGGTGGACACGAATGTGGAGGGCATCATCATCAAGGGCTCGGGCCACTGGCTGATGGAAGAAGCGCCCGGGCAGACGATTCCGGCGCTGGTGGCGTTCCTCGACCGGTAAGGCATGCTCGAGAAACGCGGCGCATGGAGAGAAGGCGCTGCCGGCAGGCAGCGCCCTGGTGCTGATAGACGCGCGCTATAGGATGGCAAATGGCTGGCGTTCTGGCCCCTGATATCCCGCCGTGGTCATGCACCAGGCAGTTTGGGAGACCGCGCTGCGACGGCGATGAACGCTGAAAATCCCCACAGTGCCGCCAATGGACCCAGACAAATCAGCAGCCACGACATGGTGTGAAGCGTCACCTGGAAAGGCGCCGAGGGAATGTTGGTCACCGACACGGACCAGAATGGATTGGGTTCCGGCAGAGCAGCGATGGCGCCGACTGCCGGATATAACAACGCAGCAAGACCTGCGATCATCCCCACCCAGATGAGGGACATCACAAGCAGTGCACGTACGGTCGATCGGGTCATCCGTCCCTCCAATGGTCGGCAGCCGGGCGAATCCTCTCAGTCGCGACGCCCGATGGGGCCCGATGTTCCGTCAGTTCCCGCCGGCTGACAAGCAACCGCTTCGCCTCAGCGCTTCCCTTCCACCGTTGCCGGGGTCAGCGCCTGCAACGCAGCGCTCACGTACACCAGCGGTGCGTTCCAGTTGATCGCCACCTCGTTGCTCGCGTAGCTGCACGTATCGTCCAGCCACGACAGCGCCGGCAACGCGCTGGGATAGCGCACCGCTCCGCAATCCTTCGCATCCTGCTGGCCCGGGTTCGGGCCGCCGGACAACCAGCCCGGCACCGGGGCGGCGATGCCGTCCGCTTCCGAAGGCCGGTGGTGGATATTCATCGGGCTGCGCGCGCCCTGCCCGGTCACGAACGACACGCCCAGCGGATTGCGCCCCAGGATGTAATCCAGCTGCGACTGCGCGGCGTCCAGTTGCACGCGATCGCCGTCCAGCCGGTAGCCCTGCAGCAGCATCAGCGCCTGGTTGAGCACGTCGGCATTGCTGCCCCAGCGAAAATCCTGTGGCTGCATCGTCACCCGCCACGCCGATTGCGACCACTTCGTCGCCAGCTTCGCCGCCTCGCCTGTCACGCCGTCGCGCACTTTCGCCCGCGCGGCATCGTCGGGCAGCTTGGGCAGTTCGCTGGCCAGCGAGATCCAGCCCAGCGCGCCCACGTCCGCCCAGTTCGGCACGCCCGGCGGCTGCGCGTAGCGCTCGAAGGTCTGGTAGTAGGCCGGCGTGCCGGTCAGCAGGTACAGCTCGGCGGCCGCCCACGCGAATTCGTCGTCGAACTTGTCATCGTTGTAGCCGCCGGTCTTGACGTCGGCTGGCTGCACGTAAGCCACGTCCGGATGGGTCATCGCCCAGCCCCACGCCGCTTCGGCCGCCGCGCGCATGCGCGCCGGCACGCCGGGAAAGCGGGCTTCATAGGGCGCGTAGACCCGCGCGGCCATCGCCATGACCGCGGCGAAATCCAACGTCGCCGCCGTGCCCTTGCCGACCATGTAGCGCCTGGCGTTCGCTTGCGCGGGCATCACGATGCCGTCGAACTGCAGGTTGGTGAGCTTGTGGTACACGCCGCCATCGCCCGGGTCCTGCATGGCGAGCATCCATTCCAGGTTCCACATCGCCTCGTCGAGGATGTCCGGCACGGCGTTGCCGCTTTCGGGGATATTGATGTCCCGGCCCTTGAAGACCTGCGGGTAATGCGCGTAGGCGGCCAGCAAGGTCCAGGTCGAGATGCCGGAGTTCACCACGTACTTGTTGTAGTCGCCGGCGTCGTACCAGCCCCTGGGCGCGGAGACCACGGTGCCGGCCGGCCGCCCGGGCGATGCGGCGGAAGGATGGATCTCCACCTGCGTATCCGGGTGGCCGGCCGCGCGCGCGAACTGCCCGGCGTAGCGCGCGTCCAGCGCGGTGCTGGCGCGGTTGTAGTAGTACGCCTTCAACGCGGCGTCGTTCAGCCCGGCATACGCGTTGGCGTCGATGCGGAAAAGGTCGGAGGCCGGCACGCCACGCACCTCGATGCGGTACTGGCCTGGCGTGGCCAGTGGGCTGAAATCAGCCAGCGCCGCCATGCGGTCGGCCGGCGCCCAGCGCGCCGGCGCGCCCAGCGTGCCCTTGAACACCGTCTTGCCATCCTTCGCGCGCACCACGGTGAAGGGTTGGCTCGCCTCGATGCCCTCCACCACCGCCAGCTTGCGTGCGCCAGGGGCAAATCCGAGCTGGTCGACACGGATGGCCGGTTCGGCCAGCGCGGGAACGGCGGCGACCAGCAGGCAGGATGCGGCAAGGCGCAACAGGCGGTGGGACATCGAGGCAGGCTCACGGGCGGGACGCCCGATCCTGCCCGGCCTGCGGTCGCGGGCGCAAGCCGCGCGGCGACGCCGGGTCGGCGAACCTTCATGCAGATCGCGCCGTGTCCAGCCGCGGCACGTGTGCTCAGGCCAGCAGCGGCGTGAACAAGCTGCGCGCGCGCAGCTCGGCCACCTCGTGCGTGGTGCCGTAGCGGCCGCGCGCGTCGCGCACCACCTGCGCCAAGGCGCAGTCCGGGTCGTGGGTGAAGAACAGATGGACGTTGCGCGCCAGCTTGTCGTCCAGGAAAGCGTGCTTCTCGTCGATCAGCAGCTCGGCATTGCGGTCGTAGCCCATGGTGATGGGCACGTGCACCCACGAACGCCCGGGGATCAGGTCGGCGCAGAACACCACCCCACCGTGCGGCTGCCCGTCGATCCATTCCGGGCCGACGATCTCGGCCAGCATCAGCCCCGGCGTATGGCCGTCGCTGAAGGTGAAGCGCACGCTGTCGCCGAGGGCCTGCGAACAGGCGCCTTCGACGATCTCCAGCCGCCCGCTGGCCTCCAGCAACGCCGGCAGTTCGGCAATGAAGCTGGCGCGGTCGCGCGGATGCGGGTGCAGCGCGCGTTGCCAATGCGCCGCGCCCACCAGGAACGTGGCATTGGGAAACAGCAGTTCCGGCGCGCGGCCTTCGCTCCAGGGCGCCAGCAGGCCGCCGGCATGGTCGAAGTGGAGGTGGCTCAGCACCACCACGTCGATGTCCTCGTGCTCGAAACCGGCTTCGCGCAGCGAATCCACCAGCACGTGCCGGTCTTCCTGCACGCCGTAGCGCTCGCGCAGCCTGGGCTCGAAAAACGCGCCGATGCCGGTTTCGAACAGCACCGTCTTGCCGGCCAGCGGGCTGGCCAGCAACGCGCGGCAGGCCAGCGCGATGCGGTTGTGCTCGTCCGGCGCGGCCCACTTCTCCCACACCGCGCGCGGCGCGTTGCCGAACATCGCGCCGCCATCCAGCTTCTGGCTGTTGCCGCGCAGGGACCAGAGTTTCATCGCGCGCGCCTCAGTTCGACGGGGCGGCGATCACTTCGGCGCTGCCCACCGGGTTGCGCGGGTCGCTGCCGCCGCGCAGCACGTTGCCTTGCAGGTCCCACTCCACCGTCTGCAGGTTGCCCCACACGTGGCTGGAACCGCGGCCGCCTTCGGCGCTGTCGCCCGGCACGTCCACCGTATGACCGAGCTTGCGCAGCCCGGCGACCACGTCCGGGCCGAAGGCGCCGCCCTCGGCCTCGATGGTGTCCGGCAGCCACTGGTGGTGGTAGCGCGGCAACGCGGCGACCTGCTGCGCGTCCAGGCCGGCGTCGTAGCCGAGGATGCCCAGCAGCACCATGGTGATGATGCGGCTGCCGCCCGGCGTGCCGAGCACGGTCACGCGCTGCGGCGATTCCATGAACGTCGGCGTCATCGACGAGAGCATGCGCTTGCCCGGCTTGGGCGCGTTGGCCTCGTAGCCCATCACGCCAAACGCATTCGGCGTGCCGGGCTTGAGCGCGAAATCATCCATCTCGTCGTTGAGCAGCACGCCGGTGCCCTTGGGAATCAGGCCCGAGCCGTACAGCAGGTTCACCGTCTGCGTGGCGCCCACGCGGTTGCCTTCGCTGTCGATGATCGAGAAGTGCGTGGTCTCGTCGTCTTCCAGCGGCGTGGGGTTGCCCGAGAGCAGGTCGCTGGGCGTGGCCTTGGCCGGATTGAGGGTGGCACGCAGCCCCATCGCGTAATCCTTGCTGGTCAGCACGCGCTGCGGGATGGTGACGAAATCCGGATCGCCCAGGAAGAACGTGCGGTCGCGGTAGGCGCGGCGCATGGCCTCCACCACCAGGTGCGTGCGCTGCACCTCGTCCAGCTTGGCCAGGTCCCAGCCTTCGAGGATCTGCAGCATCTCGGCCAGCGCAATGCCGCCGGAGGACGGCGGCGGCGCGGTGGTGATCTTCCAGTCGCGGTACTGGAAGCTGATCGGCGTGCGTTGCTTGACCTGGTAACCGGCCAGTTCCTGCGCGGTCCAGCGGCCGCCGGCCTGCTTCACGCCGGCCAGCAGCTTCTTGGCGGTCTCGCCGCGGTAGAAGCCATCAAAGCCCTTCTCGCCGAGCAGCGCCAGCGTGTGCGCCAGCTCCGGCTGCTTGAACACGTCGCCGGTGGCGATGGGGCGGCCGTTGCGCAGGTACACCTCGCGCGTGCCGGGGTAGCGTTCCATCACTTCGCGGCGCGAGGCGTAGCCCTTGGCCATGCGCTCGTACACCGGGAAACCCTCGGTGGCGATGCGGATCGCCGGCGCCAGCGACTGCTTCAGCGGCAGCCGGCCGTGCTTGCCGGCCAGCTCCACCAGCGCCGCCGGCAGGCCCGGGATGCCGGCCGACCACGGGCCGTTGATCGAGCGGTCGCGGTCCAGCTCGCCATTCTTGTCCAGGAACTGCTGCGGGGTGGCGGACTCGGGCGCGTACTCGCGCGCGTCCAGCATCACGTCCTGGCCGGTCCTGGCGTCGTGCAGCAGGAAGAAGCCGCCACCGCCCAGGCCCGAACTGATCGGCTCGACCACCGCCAGCGTGGAGGACACCGCCACCGCCGCATCGAACGCGTTGCCGCCTTCCTTGAGGATCTGCAGGCCGGCCTCGGTAGCCAGGTGGTGGCCGCTGGCCACGGCCGCGCCGGGCGGATGCCGGCCGGTTGCGGGCGCCGCCACTGGCGGTTCGGCGGCGAACGCGGGCGCGGTGAACAACACCAGCAGGCACAGCAGCACGGGGCGGGCGAAGGGCTTCATGGCGATGGCGGTTCCTCTTCGTAGAACTCGGGATGGTCGCGCTGCAATTGGCGCAGCTTGGCCAGGAGCTGGTCGTGGGTCTCCGGGATGTCCGGATCGGGGTCGATGCATTCGACCGGGCAGACCATCACGCACTGCGGCTCATCGTAATGGCCCACGCACTCGGTGCAGCGCGCCGGGTCGATGATGTAGATGGTCTCGCCCATGGAGATGGCCCGGTTCGGGCAGGCCGGCTCGCAGACATCGCAGTTGACGCACAGCTCGTTGATCTTCAGCGACATGGCGGCGGCATCGCGTCTGCGCGTGCGGCGTGTCGCGCGCGGGGCGGGGGCGCGGCGCCGGCACGGGCCGGTCCGGCGTGGCGGGGATCGTGCGCGAGCGCGCCGATCGCCAGGGGGAGTTGCGGGTACGGCAAGGCGGTTCCGATGGAGGGACCGGGCGCACGGGGCGCCCGGTCCGCGGGTATTACTTGGCTTCGACGAAGATGTACTCGGCGCCGGTCGGCTGGATGATGGTCTGCACGCGCGCGTTGTCGGCGGCGTCGCCGATGAACACGATGCGCACGCCCTTCATGGAGTCGGCCTGCACGTCCTTGAACACCGCGGCGATCATGTCGGCCATCTTGGCCGAGGCCGAGGAGCCGAAGGCGATCATGTTGCCCGGGCTGATGCCGCGGCTGATGGTCGTGGTCGCGCTCTCGACCTGGCGCTCGTACTTGGCCTGGAACTCCGGATCCGATTCCGGCGGCAGGTAGTACAGGAACGGGCTGTTGGTGACGTTGCCCATGTTCTGGATCGCCACCTGCTGCAGGTACTGCTTCCAGCCGGCATCGTCGTCCTTGCCCGGGGCCTTCAGCGCCACGGCGGCCTCGGTGGCAGGCTTGGCTTCTTCCTTCTTGCAGGCGGTGAACGCCAGCGCGGCCATCGATGCGATGAGCAGCCCACGCATGAGATTCTTCATTGGGTGATCCTCCCTGTTTCCTGTTTTGTTATGGGTGTGACGGGTGAAATTCACGCCTGGGCGCGCGCTTGGCGCGCCTGGCGCAGCGCCTCGACCACCGAGGCGGGGACGAAGCCGGACACGTCGCCGCCCAGGCGGGCGATCTCGCGCACCAGCGAGGACGAGATGAAGCTGTACTGCTCGGCCGGGGTGAGGAACAAGGTCTCCACCTCCGGGATCAGGTGGCGGTTCATGCTCGCCATCTGGAATTCGTATTCGAAGTCCGACACCGCGCGCAGGCCACGCAGCAGCACCCCGGCCTTCACCTCGCGCACGAAATGCGCCAGCAGGGTGTCGAAGCCGCGCACCTCGATGTTGTCGTGCCCGCCCAGCGCCTCGCGCGCCAGCGCCACGCGGCGCTCCAGCGGCAGCGCCGGCCCCTTGGAAGGGCTGTACGCCACGCCGACCACCACCTTGTCGAACAGCGGGGCGGCCCGCGCGACGAGGTCGATATGGCCGTTGGTGATCGGGTCGAAGGTGCCCGGATAGACGGCGATGCGGCGATTGGCCACGGTCATGCTGGATTACCGCGTTAAGGTGGCGTCAGTGTAGCAGCGGCCCGCCGCTGGTACAGCGCATAGCGCACCTCGCGGGTCGTGCCCTCGCGGTGCGGGCGCCATTCGGCCGGCAGCGCGGGCGCGGCGTCATGCGGCGCCTCCACGTACAGCCAGGCCTGCTCGGACAGCTGCGCGGGCAGCGCCGCAAGCACCTGATTCCAAAGGCCGGCGGCGAAAGGCGGGTCGACGAAGGCAATATCGAAACGCGCCGCCGGCGGGCGCGCCAGCCAGCGCAGGGCGTCTTCCTGTACCACCTCCACCTGCCCCGCCGCGCCGAGCTTGCCGACCTGCTCGCGCAGGCGCGCAGCCAGCCCGGCGTCGCGCTCCACCAGGCACGCGCTGCCGGCGCCGCGGGAGACGGCCTCCAGCCCGAGCGCGCCGCTGCCGGCGAACAGGTCCAGCACGCGTGCGCCGGGCAGCGCCGGCTGCAGCCAGTTGAACAGGGTTTCGCGCACGCGGTCGCCCGTGGGGCGCAGGCCGGGCAGGTCCGGCACGGCCAGGCGCGTGTTGCGCCAGCGTCCGCCGATGATGCGGACCTGCCCTTCTGGCTTGCGCGCGCTCACGCGCGGCCCCGCGCGGATGCGACGGGGCGGCAGGGCCGATACGGGGCGGAAGGCAGGCGGGTCATCAGGCCGCGCATGATAGACCAGCGCGGCCACCACCTTGAAAAGCGCGCGCCGGCCCATACCCGGAGCGCATCGCCGCATCCGCGGCCGCAACACGAGGAGCCACGCCCATGACCGAATCGCAACCGCAGACCCTGGGTTTCCAGACCGAGGTCAAACAGCTGCTGCAGCTGATGATCCACTCGCTGTACTCGAACAAGGAGATCTTCCTGCGCGAGCTGGTATCCAACGCGGCCGACGCCGCGGACAAGCTGCGCTTCGAGTCGCTGGTGCGGCCGGAACTGCTGGAAGGCGGCGGCGAGCTGCGCATCCGGGTCGATTACGACGCCGCCGCGCGCACGGTCAGCATCGAGGACAACGGCATCGGCATGAGCCGCGAGGAAGCCGTGGCCCACCTGGGCACCATCGCCAAGTCCGGCACCGCCGACTTCCTGGCCCACCTCAGCGGCGACCAGAAGAAGGACGCGCACCTGATCGGCCAATTCGGCGTGGGCTTCTACAGCGCCTTCATCGTCGCCGACCAGGTCGATGTCTACAGCCGCCGCGCCGGCCTGCCGGCCAGCGAGGGCGTGCATTGGTCCTCGCGCGGCGAAGGCGAGTTCAACGTCGCCACCATCGAGCGCCCCGAGCGCGGCACGCGCATCGTGCTGCATCTCAAGGACGGCGAGGAAGGCTATGCCGACGCCTGGCGCCTGCGCGGCATCATCAAGAAGTATTCGGACCACATCGCCTTGCCGGTGGAGCTGCGCAAGGAGGCCGAGGGCGAAGACGCCGGCGCCGAGGCCCAGTGGGAAGCGGTGAACCGCGCCAGCGCGCTGTGGACGCGGCCGCGCGGCGAGGTGAAGGACGAGGAATACCAGGAGTTCTACAAGCACCTCGCGCACGACCATGCCAACCCGCTGGCGTGGAGCCACAACAAGGTCGAGGGCAAGCTGGAATACACCTCGCTGCTGTACGTGCCCGGCCGCGCGCCGTTCGACCTGTACCACCGCGACGCCGCCAAGGGGCTCAAGCTCTACGTGCAGCGCGTTTTCATCATGGACCAGGCCGAGCAGTTCCTGCCGCTGTACCTGCGCTTCATCAAGGGCGTGGTGGATTCGGCGGACCTCTCGCTCAACGTCTCGCGCGAAATCCTGCAGGCCGGGCCGGTGATCGACTCGATGAAGGCCGCGCTGACCAAGCGCTCGCTGGACATGCTGGAGAAGCTGGCCAAGGACAAGCCGGAAGATTACGCCGCGTTCTGGAAGCAGTTCGGCCAGGTGCTGAAGGAAGGCCCGGCCGAGGACTACGGCAACCGCGAGAAGATCGCCGGGCTGCTGCGCTTCGCCTCCACCCACGGCAGCGACGGCGCGCAGGACGTGGCCCTGGCCGACTACGTGGCGCGCATGAAGGAAGGCCAGGACAAGCTGTATTACCTGACCGGCGAAAGCTACGCGCAGATCAAGGACAGCCCGCACCTGGAGGTGTTCCGCAAGAAGGGCATCGAGGTGCTGCTGCTGACCGACCGCATCGACGAGTGGCTGATGGGCTACCTGACCGAGTTCGACGGCAAGTCGTTCGTGGACATCGCCCGTGGCGACCTCGACCTGGGCGCGCTGGACAGCGAGGAGGAGAAGCAGGCGCAGGCGCAGGCCGCGCAGGAGAAGCAGGCGTTGGCGGAACGGATCCAGCAGGCGCTGGGCGATGAGGTGGCCGAGGTGCGGGTGTCGCAGCGGCTGACCGATTCGCCGGCGATCCTGGCCATCGGCCGCGACGACCTGGGCCTGCAGATGCGCCAGATTCTGGAAGCCAGCGGGCAGAAGCTGCCGGAAGCCAAGCCGGTGTTCGAGTTCAACCCGGCGCATCCGCTGATCGAACGGCTGGATGCGGAGCGCGACGACGCGCGCTTCGGCGAGCTGGCGCACGTGCTGTTCGACCAGGCGGCGTTGGCGGCCGGCGATACGCTGAAGGATCCGGCGGGTTATGTGCGCCGGCTCAACAAGCTGCTGCTGGAGTTGGCGGGGCGGTGATGGGTGCGGGAGGGGCGATGGTCGGCGTCGCCCCTTCTTTTTTGCAGGGTGCGGCAGCTGATCGTCGAGGTGACGCGGCGCCCGCTTTGGGCCGCGGTCTCGCGTTGATGGCTGGAGGCTCGGTGTCGCGTGGCTGGCCGTGGGCGTCGTGCGTTGCTCGCCTCGGTGTCGCGTTGCCTGCCGTTGTAGGAGCGGCTTCAGCCGCGACCCGTAGAGGGTGCAGTCGCGGCTGAAGCCGCTCCTACAATGCGGGCGGCAAGGCACGCGGACGGCGGGCGGACCGGCGATCCAGCAGCAAAGCCAGCCTCCATGCCAGCGACGCCGCCACCGGCAACGCCTCCCCCGCCCCCCTCACGCCATCACATCCAGCAAAAACCCAAGGCTTTCATCACTCGCCTTCAGCATCCGCGCGTTGGCATCGAAGGCCAGCGCCGAGGCGCGGGCGTCCACCAGGTCGCCCACCGGCGCGCCGGCGTCCGGCGCGGCTTCGGTGAGCGTGCCCTGCACGCCGCCGCCGGCACTGGCGGTGGCGCTGACCGCCACGCGCGGGCTGCCTTCCACCGGCAGGCGCGCCACGTTGGACGCGCTCGCCTCCAGCCGCAACGCCGCCACCCGCATGCCCGACGCCGAAATACCCAGACTGTCCATGTACGCCTCCGTGCCGCCCAGAACGGCAGCCCTGCACGCTCGGTAGCGGCCGCGCGCGCCTGGACTTGAGTCCACGCGGGCGCCACGGCCCCGGGTGTTAGCATATCGACCTGTCTTGAAGCCCCCGCCAATGCTCAATATTTTCCGCCGCAAGAAGCCCCAGGACGCCGCGCCGGACGCGCCCGCCACCCAGCACTACTCGGCCGAGGAGCTGGCCGCCGCGTTCCCGCAGGCGCCGGCCCAGGCCAGCGAGACGGTGACCGAGGCCGAGCTGGTGCAGGCCCTGCCGCAGGAGGCGCCAGCGGCCGCCACGGGGGCTGCGGAAGCCGCGCCCGCCGCCGCCGAGCCCACTGCGGTGGCCCCGGCCGAGGCCAGTATCCAAACGCCTGGCGCGGTGCCCGCGGCCGCCCCGCCCGCGCCCGTCGAACCCCCCGCCGCGACGCCGGCCAACGACATGGCCGACCTCGGCGCGCACGACGCGGTGCCGGCAGCGGCCGGCAAGCCGGGTTGGCGCGAGCGCCTGCGCAACAGCGGCTTCGCGCGCAGCTTCGGTGGCCTGTTCTCGCGCAACCCGCGCCTGGACGACGACCTGCTGGACGAAATCGAAACCGCGCTGATCACCGCCGACGTCGGCGTGCCGGCCACCACCGCATTGGTCGAGGGCCTGCGCAAGCGCATGAAGTCGCGCGAGTTCGCCGATGCGCCGGCGCTGCTGGCCGCGCTGCGCGCCGAGTTGATCGGCATGCTGCGCCCGGTCTCGCAGCCGCTGGTGATCGATCGCGCGGCCAAGCCGTTCGTGGTGCTCACCGTGGGCGTCAACGGCGTCGGCAAGACCACCACCATCGGCAAGCTCGCCAAGCGTTTCAAGGACGAAGGCCACGGCCTGATGCTGGCCGCCGGCGATACCTTCCGCGCCGCCGCCGTCGCCCAGCTGCAGGCGTGGGGCCAGCGCAACGGCGTCACCGTGATCGCGCAGGGCCAGAACGCCGACGCCGCCTCGGTGGCATTCGACGCGTTGCAAGCCGGCAAGGCGCGCGGCACCGACGTGCTGATCGCCGACACCGCCGGCCGCCTGCATACGCAGACCGGCCTGATGAACGAACTGGGCAAGATCCGCCGCGTGCTCGGCAAGGTCGATCCGACCGCGCCGCACGAAGTGCTGATGGTCATCGACGGCACCACCGGCCAGAACGCGCTTTCTCAGCTGCGCCAGTTCCATGCCGCGGTCGGCGTGACCGGCCTGGTGGTGACCAAGCTCGATGGCACCGCCAAGGGCGGCGTGGTGTTCGCGCTGGCACGCGAGTTCGGCATTCCGATCCGTTTCGCCGGCATCGGCGAGCGCCCGGAAGACCTGCGCGTGTTCGACCCGGAAGCGTTCGTCGACGCGCTGCTGCCCGAGGCGCTGGGCGCCTGACCGCCCCGTCCCCGCCGCCGCGCGGGGACGCGCACCGCATGCCGGACGCCTACAGCCACCGCCTGCTGGCCTGGTTCGACCGCCACGGCCGCCATGACCTGCCCTGGCAGCACCCGCGCACGCCGTACCGGGTGTGGCTGTCGGAAATCATGCTGCAGCAGACGCAGGTCGCCACGGTGATCCCGTATTTCGCGCGCTTCCTGCAGCATTTCCCCACCCTGCCCGACCTGGCCGCCGCCTCCGACGACGCCGTCATGGCGCAGTGGGCCGGCCTGGGCTACTACGCCCGCGCGCGCAACCTGCATGCGGCGGCCCGGCGCTGCGTTGAATTGCATGGCGGCGAGTTGCCGCGGGATTTCGACGCGCTGCATGCGCTGCCGGGCATCGGCCGCAGTACCGCCGGCGCAATCCTCAGCCAGGCCTGGAACGACCGCTTCCCCATCCTCGATGGCAACGTCAAGCGCGTGCTCGCGCGTTTCCACGGCGTGGAAGGTTTTCCCGGCCTGCCGGCGATCGAACGCCAGCTGTGGGCACTCGCGCAGGCGCACGTGGACACCGTGCCGGCCGGCCGCCTCGCCGACTACACGCAGGCGCAGATGGATTTCGGCGCCACCCTGTGCACGCGCGCCAGGCCTGCGTGCGCGCTGTGCCCCCTGCAGGACGATTGCGTGGCCCGCCGCGAAGGCCGCACCGATGCGCTGCCCACGCCCAAGCCGGGCAAGGCGGTGCCCGAACGCTCGGCGGTATTCCTGCTGCTGCGCAACGCGCGTGGCGAACTGCTGATGCACAAGCGCCCGCCGACCGGCATCTGGTCCTCGCTGTGGTCGCTGCCGCAGGCCGACGACCTCGCCGGTGCGCGCGCGTGGTTCGAGCAGCACGTGCGCGGCGATTTCGATGCCGCCGAAAGCCTGCCGGACCTTGTCCACGTGTTCACCCATTTCCGCCTGCACATGCAGCCGCTGGCTATCGCCCCGGTCGCCCCCGGCGACGCGGTGCGCGACAATGCCGACCTGCGCTGGGTCGCCCCCGGCGACCTCGCCGCGCTGGGCTTGCCCGCGCCGATCCGCAAACTCCTGGGCCCCTGACCGCCATGTCCCGTACCGTGTTCTGCCATTACCTCCAGCGCGAAGCGCCCGGCCTGGCCTTCGTGCCGTATCCCGGCCCGATCGGCCAGCGCGTGTTCGCCGAGATCAGCCAGGAGGCGTGGGCCGCGTGGCTGGCGCACCAGACCATGCTGATCAACGAGAACCGCCTGTCGCCGCGCGACCCGGCGCACCGTGCGTTCCTGGAAGGCGAACTGCAGAAGTTCCTGTTCGCCCGCGATGCGGAAAAGCCGGCCGGCTTCGTCGCCCCCGACGCGGGCTGAGGCGGGGCGCGCGCGCAGCGCTCAGCGCAGGCCGGGCGAAAAACGCGCGACCAGGTCGTAGAAGCTGCCCAGGAATACCTGGCGCACCCACGTCACCGGTTGATCGTCGCGCCATGTACGCCGTTCGATCACCAGGCAGGCGGTGGCTTCGGGCACGTCAAGCAGCCGTGCTTGCGCCGCGTCGGCGTTGATCGCGCTGATGCGGTGCTCGGCGCGGGTCCACGGCACATGCCGCAGCAGCCAGCTGCCCGGCGCCTGCGCGGCGAAATCCTGTTCGATGGCGGCGGGCACCGCGCGCGGGTCGATCAAGCGTTGTTCCAGCGCGAAAGGCCGGCCGTCGGCCAGGTGCCGGCTGTCCAGCGCCAGCACGCGCCCGCCTTCGGCCAGCGCACGCTCCTCTGCCTGCCCGGCGCGCGGCGCGCGCAGCTGCCGCTGCAGCAGTTCGAAGCGATAGGCGAAGCCGCGCTCGGTGACCTGCGCCTCGATATCGGGAATCTGCAGCGCCACCTGCTCCAGGTGCGGATGCGGCCGCGCCACGAAGCTGCCCGCGCGGCGGCGGCGCTCGATCAACCCGGCGCTGGCGAGTTGGGTCAGCGCCTTGTTCACCGTCATGCGCGAGCAGGCGTATTCGGCCATCAGTTCGTGCTCGCTCGGCACGCGGTGGCCGGGCGCCCACTCGCCGCGCAGGATGCGGCCCTGGATGTCGTCGCGGATGCGCTGGTGCAGCGAGGCCGCGACGCTGGCGACGGCGTCGCTCACGCCGACGCGCCCAACAGTGCCTTGAGCACCTGCGCGTAGCGCGCGGCGATGCGTTCGCGCGCCACGTGGCGGCCGTCGCGCACCAGCGCGCGGCCGTCGCGCCATACCGAACGCACGGCACCGCCGCGCGCGGCGAAGATCCAGCTGTCCAGCCAGGCATCGCCTTCGCGCATGGCGAGTGCCGGATGCGTGGTGTCCAGTTCGACCAGTTCGGCCGGCCGCCCCGTGGCCAGCCCCGCCTGCACGCCCAGCGCCTGCGCCGCGCCGTCGAGCGCCTGCGCGAACAACCAGCGGCCGCTGGAAGCGCCCTCGCGCGCCAGCACGTTGCGGCCGCGCAGTGCCAGGCGCTGGCCGTATTCGAGCAGGCGCAGCTCCTCGGCCGCATCGATCAGCACGTTGGAATCGGAGCCCACGCCGAAGCGCCCGCCGGCAGCGGCGAAATCGCGCATCGGGAACAGCCCGTCGCCGAGGTTGGCCTCGGTGATCGGGCACAAGCCCACCACCGCCTCGCGCGCGACCACGCCCTGCCACTCCTGCGCGGTGACGTGCGTGGCGTGCACCAGGCACCAGCGCGCATCGACCGGTGCGTGGGCCAGCAGCCACTGCACCGGACGCAGGCCGGACCACGCCACGCTGGCTTCCACCTCGCGCGTCTGCTCGGCGATGTGGATGTGCACCGGGCCGTCGTTGAGCGGCAGCAGCGCGGACAGCTCATCGGGCGTCACCGCGCGCAGGCTGTGCGGCGCGATGCCGAGCACGGCATCGGGCAACGGCGCCAACGCGTGGCGGCAACCTTCCAGCAGCCGCGCGAAGCCGTCCACGTCGTGGATCAGGCGGCGCTGCGCCGGGTTTGGCGGCGCGCCGCCGAAATCCGCATGCGCGTAGAACACCGGCAACAACGTCAGCCCGATGCCGCTGGCCTGCGCGGCGGCGGCCACGCGCGCGGACATCTCGGCCGGGTCGGCATGCGCGCGGCCTTCGGCGTCGTGGTGCAGGTAGTGGAATTCGCCCACGCGGGTGAAGCCGGCTTCGAGCATCTCGATGTAGGCCAGCTCGGCGATGGCCTGGAAGCTGTCCGCGTCCAGGTGCGCCAGGAAGCGGTACATCAACTCGCGCCAGCTCCAGAAGCTGTCGCCGCCGTGGTCCCCGATCTCGGTGAGCCCGGCCATGCCGCGCTGGAACGCATGGCTGTGCAGGTTGCCCAGGCCCGGCACGACGACGCCCAGGCGCTCGTCGCCCGGTTGCGCCGGCACACCGGCCGCGACCGATTCCCAGCGCCCGCCCGCCGACACCAGCCGCACCGCGCGCGCCCAGCCTTGCGGCAGCAGCGCATGCTCGGCCCACAGGCCCCGGGACGCTTCGTTGGAGTTTTGCTGCGCCGCCACTGGACACCCTCCTTCGCCGGCTTCTATTGTATAGACATATCAGATCAGCCCGGCGCACACCATGCACTGCGACACGCTCTGGCACAACGCCCACCTCGCCACGCTGGCCGAAGACGACGGCCTGGGCATCGTGCGCGATGGCGTGGTGGCCTGCCGCGACGGCGTCATCGTGCATGCCGGACCCGCGGCCGCCGCGCCCACCTTCGACGCCGCCGAACGCATCGACTGCGGCGGGCGCTGGATTACCCCCGGCCTGATTGACTGCCATACCCATCTCGTCTACGCGGGCAACCGCGCCCACGAATTCGAGCAGCGACTGCGTGGCGCCACCTACGCGGAAATCGCACAGGCCGGCGGCGGCATCGTCTCCACCGTGCGCGCCACCCGCGCGGCGGATGAGGACGCGCTCATCGCGGCCTCGCTGCCGCGCCTGGGCGCGATGCTGGCCGAAGGCGTGACCACGATCGAGATCAAATCCGGCTACGGCCTCACCCTGGAAGACGAAAGCCGCCAGCTGCGCGTGGCGCGCCGCCTGGGCGAACTGCGTGCGGTGGAAGTGGCGCCCACCTTCCTCGGCGCGCACGCGGTGCCGCCGGGGATGGAGGCGCAGGCGTACATCGACGAGGTCTGCACGCGGATGATCCCCGCCATCGCCGCCGAAGGGCTGGCCGAAGCGGTGGACGTGTTCTGCGAGCACATCGCCTTCTCGCCGGCGCAGGCCGAACAGGTGTTCGCGGCGGCGCGCACGCACGGGCTGGCGATCAAGATCCACGCCGAGCAGCTGAGCAACCAGCATGGCGCGGCGCTGGCCGCGCGCCACGGCGCGCTGTCGGCCGACCACATCGAGCACCTGGACGCCGACGGCGTGGCCGCGATGGCCGCCGCCGGCACCGTCGCCGTGCTGCTGCCCGGCGCGTTCTATTTCACCCGCGACACGCTCGTGCCGCCGCTGGACGCCCTGCGCGCGGCCGGCGTGCCACTGGCGCTGGCCACCGACTGCAACCCCGGCACCTCGCCGCTCACCAGCCCGCTGCTGGCGATGAACATGGCCGCCACGCTGTTCCGCATGACGGTGGACGAGTGCATCGCCGGCTTCACCCGCCATGCCGCACGCGCGCTCGGCCGGGGCCAGCGGCTGGGCCAGCTGCGCGAAGGCTTCGACGGCGACCTGGCGATCTGGGACATCGACGCGCCCGCCGACCTGGTCTACCGCATGGGCTTCAACCCGCTGCACGCGCGCGTCTGGCGCGGGCGCACCACCGCTTCCCGGAGAGATCGATGAGTTCCCCCCTCGTGCTGCGCCCCGGCGCGGTCACCCTCGCGCAGTGGCGCGCGCTTTACCACGGCGCCGACGTGCGCCTGGACCCCGCCGCGCTGGCCGCGGTCGAACGCAGCGCGCAGGCCGTGGCACAGATCGTCGCGCGCGGCGAGCCGGTCTACGGCATCAACACCGGCTTCGGCAAGCTCGCCAGCGTGCGCATCGCCGATGCCGACCTGGCCCAGCTCCAACGCAACATCGTGCTCTCGCATGCCGCCGGCGTGGGCGAGCCAATGCCGCGCGCGGTGGTGCGGCTGATGCTCGCGCTCAAGCTCACCAGCCTGGCGCAGGGCGCCTCGGGCATCCAGCCGGCCACGCTGGCGCTGCTGGAAGCGCTGCTGGTGCACGACGTGATTCCGGTCGTGCCGTGCCAGGGCTCGGTGGGCGCCTCGGGCGACCTGGCGCCGCTGTCGCACATGGCGGCGGTGATGATCGGCGTGGGCGAGGCCTTCGTCGGCGATGAGCGCCTGCCGGCCACCGAAGCGCTGGCACGTGCAGGCCTGCAGCCGATCGTGCTCGGCGCGAAGGAAGGCCTGGCGCTGCTCAACGGTACGCAGTATTCGACCGCCTACGCGCTGGCGGGCCTGTTCGAGATCCAGACCGTATTTTCCGCCGCGTTGGTCGCCGGCGCGCTGTCGGTGGAAGCGGCCAAGGGCTCGGACACGCCGTTCGACCCGCGCATCCACGCGTTGCGCCGCCAGCCCGGCCAGATCGCCACCGCGCAGGCCTTGCGCGCGCTGATGACCGGCTCGGAAATCCGCGAATCACACCGCCTGGGCGATGTGCGCGTGCAGGACCCGTACTGCCTGCGCTGCCAGCCGCAGGTGATGGGCGCGGCGCTGGACGTGATGCGCCAGGCCGCCGCCACGCTGGAAACCGAGGCCAATGGCGTCTCCGACAACCCGCTGGTGTTCACCGACACCGGCGAGGCGCTGAGCGGCGGCAACTTCCACGCCGAGCCGGTGGCCTTCGCCGCCGACATGCTGGCGTTGGCGGTGTGCGAGATCGGCTCGATCAGCGAGCGCCGCACCGCGATGCTGGTGGATCCGGCGTTGTCCGGCTTGCCCGCGTTCCTCACGCCCAAGCCCGGCCTCAACTCGGGCTTCATGATCCCGCAGGTCACCGCCGCGGCGCTGGTGTCGGAGAACAAGCAGCGCGCCTACCCGGCCAGCGTGGATTCGATCCCGACCTCGGCCAACCAGGAAGACCACGTCTCGATGGCCGCGCATGGCGCGCGCCGCCTGCTGGAGATGGCCGCCAATGCCGCGCACGTGGTGGGCATCGAACTGCTCGCCGCTGCGCAGGGCTGCGACTTCCACGCCCCTCTGCGCTCCAGCACGGCGCTGGAGGCGGCGCGTGCGCTGCTGCGCGCGCAGGTGCCGATGCTGCAGGAAGACCGCCATTTCCACCCGGACATGCTCGCCGCCACCGCGCTGGTGCGCGCCGGCGCGCTGGCGGCCGCCGCCGGCGTGGCACTGCCCGATGTCTGCGGCGAATGATCCCCGCCAGGAGCCCGCGATGAACGCCCTCCCCGACTGGTTGACCGTGCACCGCGGCGAGGCGCCGCTGCTGATCAGCTTCCCGCATACCGGCAGCGACTTCCCGCCCGAACTCACCGAGCGCTATGCCACCCCGTGGCTGGCACAGCGCGATACAGACTGGTGGGTGCACCACCTGTACGACTTCGCCGCCGAGGCGCTCGGCGCCACCACCGTGCGCACGTCCATCTCGCGCTCGGTGATCGACGTCAACCGCGACCCCAGCGGCGTGTCGCTGTATCCGGGGCAGAACACCACCGGCCTGTGTCCGCTGACCACCTTCGACAACGAGCCGCTGTACCGCGAGGGGCAGGCGCCGGACGAGGCCGAAATCGCCGAGCGCCGCCAGAAGTGGTTCGACCCGTACCACGCCACGCTGCGCGCGGAAATCCAGCGCCTGCGTGCGATCCATCCGCGCGTGGTGGTGTACGACGCGCATTCGATCCGCTCGCACATTCCGCACCTGTTCGAGGGCCAGCTGCCGCAGTTCAACATCGGCACGAACATGGATGCCAGCTGCGATGCGGCGCTGACCGATGCGGTCGAAGCCCTGTGCGCTGCCAGCGGCATGGGCCACGTGCGCAACGGCCGCTTCAAGGGCGGCTGGATCACCCGCCACTACGGCGCGCCGGCCGACGGGGTGCATGCGATCCAGATGGAGCTGGCCTGCCGCGGCTACATGCACGAGCCCGATGCGGTGGCCGCCGGCAACTGGCCTTCGCCCTGGCTGCCCGAACGCGCCGTGCCGCTGCGCGCCGTGCTGTGCCAGGTGCTGCGCGCATGCCTGGCGTTCGCCCGCGACACCGACAACACCTTGCCTTCGTCTTCGAGGAACCCCGCATGACCCGCCGCGACCCGACCCGCGTCATCCACGCCCCGACCGGCACCACGCTGAGCGCGAAGAGCTGGCTCACCGAAGCGCCGCTGCGCATGATCCAGAACAACCTGGACCCGGACGTGGCCGAGCGCCCCGAAGAGCTGGTGGTGTACGGCGGCATCGGCCGCGCGGCGCGCGACTGGGAAAGCTTCGACGCCATCGTCGAGACGCTCAAGCGGCTGGAGGACGACCAGACCTTGCTGGTGCAATCCGGCAAGCCGGTGGGCGTGTTCCGCACGCACGCCGATGCGCCGCGCGTGCTGATCGCCAATTCCAACCTGGTGCCGCGCTGGGCCAATTGGGACCACTTCAACGAGTTGGACAAGAAAGGCCTGGCCATGTACGGCCAGATGACCGCCGGCAGCTGGATCTACATCGGCGCGCAGGGCATCGTGCAGGGCACCTACGAAACCTTCGTGGAAATGGGCCGCCAGCACTACGGCGGCGACCTGTCCGGCAAGTGGCTGTTCACCGGCGGGCTGGGCGGCATGGGCGGCGCGCAGCCGCTGGCGGCGGTGATGGCCGGCGCCTCGTGCCTGGCGGTGGAATGCCGCCAATCCAGCATCGACATGCGCCTGCGCACCGGCTACCTGGACACCTGGACCGATTCGCTGGACGAAGCGCTGCGGTTGATCGACGAATCGTGCCGCGCGAAGAAGCCGCTGTCCGTCGGCCTGCTCGGCAACGTGGCCGACGTGCTCGCCGAGCTGCTCGCACGCGGCATCAAGCCGGACCTGCTCACCGACCAGACCTCCGCGCACGACCCGGTGAACGGCTACCTGCCGCAGGGCTGGACGGTCGAACAGTGGGACGACAAGCGTGTTACCGCGCCGAAGGAAGTGGAGAAGGCCGCGCGCGCCTCGATGGCGAACCACATCCGCGCCATGCTGGGTTTCCACGCACTGGGCGTGCCCACGGTGGACTACGGCAACAACCTGCGGCAGATGGCGCTGGAGGAAGGCGTGGCGAATGCCTTCGACTTCCCCGGCTTCGTGCCCGCCTACATCCGCCCGCTGTTCTGCCGGGGCATCGGCCCGTTCCGCTGGGCCGCGCTGAGCGGGGACCCGGAAGACATCGCCAAGACGGATGCCAAGGTGAAGGAGCTGATCCCGGACAACCCGCACCTGCACCGCTGGCTGGACATGGCCGCCGAGAAGATCAAGTTCCAGGGCCTGCCGGCGCGCATCTGCTGGGTCGGCCTGGGCGACCGCGACCGCCTGGGCCTGGCGTTCAACGAGATGGTCGCCAAGGGCGAGCTGAAGGCGCCGGTAGTGATCGGCCGCGACCACCTGGACAGTGGCAGCGTGGCCTCGCCGAACCGCGAGACCGAAGCCATGCGCGACGGCTCGGACGCGGTATCGGACTGGCCGTTGCTCAATGCATTGCTCAACACCGCCTCGGGCGCGACGTGGGTATCGCTGCACCACGGCGGCGGCGTGGGCATGGGGTTCTCCCAGCATGCGGGCATGGTGATCGTCTGCGACGGTACCGAAGCGGCCGCCAAGCGCATCGCGCGCGTGCTATGGAACGACCCGGCCACGGGCGTGATGCGGCACGCTGACGCGGGCTACGACATCGCCATCGACTGCGCGAAGGAAAAGGGGCTGGATCTGCCCGGGATTCTGAAATAGCTCATCTGAAGTTGGAAGAAGGGCGAAGCGTAGATGTTTACGCCGCATTCCTGTCAACGTCAGCAGTTCTGACAACAGCATGTCCCCAACGAATTTTCTTATAGTCGAGAGCATCAAAAGGGGCTTTCCTTGAAAAGCCAGAAGATTGCTGGCGATTAAAAGGAAAGATCATGAGAGTGTTGTCCGAATGCGAAATCGCGCAGGTGTGCGGCGCAATCAACGGGGTATCTCGCGAAACTGTCGGCTGCGCCGCAGGCGGAGCGATAGGCACTGGCTTTGGCGGCGTCGCCGGTGGGCTGGCCGGATGTATCGGCGGAGCCCTGGCCGCCAACAACATGGCAATTGGTGGAAGGTTCTCCGGTCCTTTCGGTGGCACACCTGCTGGACTGAGGGCGTGGATCGTCCGCATCTATAGCAGTTAGGACTCCGACTATGCCTTGGTGGATCAAGAGCTCGCTTTACGTTGCGATGCTGATCTGCACAGCAAGTCCACTGCAAACGCGCGTACCGCGCGGGTGGTTCATCGTCGTGCTCGCGATCCTCACCACGATCATCCTTATCCTGATAGAGGGGCTTGATCGTTGGTGGAAGCATAGAACGCACCAGCAAAAAGGCGATCACTGACTGCTTGACCCGTCGGCAACATGAATGTTGCCGACGGGCTTACCGTGGCCTCCCGCCCGCGCAATCACGGCGATGAGTGGTTCATCGGACCAAGAAATCTGAAATATTTCTGCAAAGCAGGATAACTAGCTTTATCCGGATGAACGGCACGCATGCGGATTATCGCAATGAATTCTGCTCATTGTGGAACTCAGGACCGTTGCAACAAGAGCCCACGAGTTCCGGTAGCTCAATACGTGCGCATGTCAACTGAGCACCAGCGATACTCCACCGAGAACCAGTCCAACGCCATCCGCGAGTACGCAGCTGCAAACGGAATGGAGGTTGTCCGAACATACGAAGATCACGGCAAAAGCGGCCTGAACCTAAGAGGCAGATCTGCACTTAGATCCCTTCTGCGCGACGTCGAGTCCTCCGACCCCGGATTTCAAGCCATACTCGTATATGACGTCAGTCGCTGGGGAAGATTTCCTGATCCCGACGAAGCTGCTGCCTATGTTCACGCCTGCAAGAGCAGAGGCATACCCGTCATTTATTGCGCGGAGCCCTTCAAGAATGACGGATCCCTGCCATCGACGCTCCTCATCGGACTAAAAAGAAGCATGGCTGCGGAATACAGCCGAGAGCTTTCCGAAAAAGTGTTTCGAGGAGCATGCACTATCGCTCGTCATGGCTACAGACAGGGCGGCCCACCCGGCTTCGGACTTCGTCGCCAACTGATCGATGAGAACCACAGACCCAAGACACTATTGGTCAGAGGGGAGAAGAAGAGCATACAGACGGACAGGGTCAGGCTCGTTCCAGGCCCAGAAAGCGAGGTGGCAACCGTACTACGAATCTATCGACTATTTGTGGAGAAGGCCCTCCCAGAACGCGTGATCGCCGCGACACTCAACAGGGAAGGCATCTACAACGGATCGGATAATTCGTGGACACGTTCGACGATCCACCAAGTTCTCACAAACGAAAAGTACATCGGCAGCAATATCTACAACCGTAGATCGTTCAAGCTCAAGCTTAGAAGAGTACAGAACCCGCCAGATGAGTGGATCTGCACCAAGAACGCATTCGAGCCAATCGTTTCCCTGGATCTATTCAACCAAGCGCAAGCGGTCATAGCAGCGCGATGCCAGCACTTGAGCGATAGCCAGATGCTTGAAAGTCTTCGATGCATCCTGGATAAGCGCGGAGATCTGTCGAAGGCACTCATCGATGAAGAAGAGGCTTCCCCATCCAGCAGCGTGTTCCGAACGAGATTCGGCAGCTTGCTACGGGCATATTCGCTAATCGGGTATGTGCCCAAACGGGACTACTCATATCTGCAAATCAATCAGCAGATAAGAGCCTTCCGCAGATCACTCCTCGATGAAACCATTGACGGGATCTTGAATCACGGCGGCCAGGCAGAGACAGGCCACGGAAATGAGATCCTCAACGTAAACGGCGAGCTTCGCATTCTGGTAGCTATTGCCCGCTGCCGTCAGACGCCCGGCGGATCGTACCGCTGGCTGATCCAACTTCCCACACCGCTTGAGACAGAAATCGTAGTCGTCGCCCGCATGGATTCCGGCAATCAAAAGCCTCAGGACTTCTACGTACTGCCGTCGCTCGACCTTGCGCCAACCAATTTGCCGACCCGGGAGGACAATGGATTCTCTCTGGATGCGTACAGAACGCTCTCTCTCGAAAGTCTCTTCGAGCTTACACGTCGCGCCCTACTGACGGAGTCCTCATGAGCATCCATGACGGCAGCATCAAGATGATAGAAATATCCGACATTCATATATCCAACCCACGGGTCCGCAATCAGCGGACGCACAGAAGCATTGTTCGTAGCATCGAAACCATCGGAATCAAACGTCCAATCAGCGTCAGACCCGCGAGCTCATCTGACGACCCCCGCCCATACGTGCTCATCTGCGGACAAGGACGCTTGGAAGCCTGCCAGCAACTGGGCCACAAGAGCGTCCCAGCTCTTGTTCTGAACGTAGACGAGAAGACGGGTCATGTAATGGGCATCATCGAGAACGTGGCGCGCCGAACCCCTCGTGCGGCTGAAATCATGGACAGAGTCCAAGATCTTCGCTGCTCGGGATACTCAGATCGCGATATAGCCACCAAACTCGGATGCACCGCATCTTGGGTAAACATCGTCGGAAATCTTCTTGAGCGTGGTGAACGCCGACTTCTTTCCGCTGTAGAAGCGGGCCACATGTCGATGAATCTTGCAATCGAGATATCAAGATCGGAGGACCAGGATGTCCAGCAGCTGTTGATAGATGCCTACGAGTCCGGCGATTTGAAGGGCAGAAAGATCTCTATCGTCAGAAGGTTGTTAGATCGGCGCTCGCACAGCGGAAAGAGTGGTACATCCACCTTTTCACGACAAGCAAACAGAAGAAAAATGACCCCAGAGGACTTGTCCAACCTCTATAAACGAGACGCCGAAATGCACAGGAAGATTCAGAAGAAGGCTGAGTTTGTCGAAAGATCACTCCTACTGTGCAGAGAAATTATGAGGGACCTCTTCCGTGATGAAGATTTTCTTGCCCTCATGAGGGAGCAGGACCTCCGAACCATCCCACAGCCTTTGGCCGACCTACTTCCAGCCGGAAAAGCAAGATGACAACGCCCAAATCAGAAGCAGTCAGACTTGGCTTCCAAAGGAGTTGCATCCAGATCCCGCTTGACCAACTCCACTACACCATCGACATTCCGAGCGGAGTGAAGCAGTCGATCAAGTACCGCCAGATCGTCGCATCGATCAAGGCAGTCGGGCTAGTTGAACCAGTTGCAGTGACGGTAGACAGGAGTGCGCCCAATAAGTTTCTTATATTGGATGGCCGTTTACGCCTTGAAGCTCTGAGAGACATTGGCGCTGCTTCAGCAACTTGCATGCTATCGACTGATGACGAGGGGTACACCTACAACAAGTATGTCAATCGACTATCCGTGATACAGGAGCACCGTATGATCCTGCGAGCTGTCGAGCGCGGGGTATCGATTGAACAGTTGTCAGCTGCTCTAGACATATCGCCGAGCACCATTCGTGACAGATTTCGGCTCTTGGAGGGGATTAGCGAAGACGTCGCAACAGCTCTTGCCGATAAGCCTGTCGCTGCGGGCGTGTTTCGCCTCCTGCGAAAGATGCGGCCGTTCCGGCAGATTGATGCAGCGCACACCATGATCAATCTTGGTGACTACTCGATCCGATTAGCCACGGCACTCCTTCAGAACACCCCAGCTGAGCAACTGTTAGATCCACCGAATGGGCAGAATCAGAATGCATCCCCCGCTGCAGCACTGCAACGACTTGAAAGAGAGCTTGCTGCGCTCCAGGCCGATACCAAGCTACTGGAAGAAAGCTACGGACCTTCTAGCCTTCAACTAGAGATCGTTAGAACCTACGTAAGGAACTCTCTATTGAATAATGCATCGGTCGTCCGTTGGCTTGCCTCCAAGAAGGCAGACTACCTGCAGCAGCTTCAGCGAATTGCTGACATCAAAAGCGCTGACGGCATTTGATCGAACGTTTTGGAGAAGGGTTCTCCACGACTGGCGGCGAGATCGCCATCGAACAGTGAGCACGCAATCCTTCACGCCCAAATGAACGGAAAACTGCCATTCTTGCCCCCCGCGCACCGGGGCGGGACAATAGCCAGTCATTCAGCACGCCCCACCTCCATGATCGATTCCGCCCGCTACCCCCGCCTGTCCCAGGTGCAGACCCCGGCCGACCTGCGCCGCTTCGGCGAGGACGAGCTGCCGGCCATCGCCGAGGAACTGCGGGCGTATCTGATTGAATCCGTGGGCAAAAGCGGCGGGCACTTCGCGGCCGGCCTGGGCGTCATCGAGCTGACGGTCGCCCTGCACTACCTCTATCAGACCCCGGCCGACCAGCTGGTGTGGGACGTGGGCCACCAGACCTACCCGCACAAGATCCTCACCGGGCGGCGCGACCAGATCCACACGGTCAAGCAGAAGGACGGCGTGGCGCCGTTCCCCAAGCGCGAGGAAAGCCCCTACGACACCTTCGGCGTGGGCCATTCGTCCACCTCGATCTCCGCCGCGCTGGGCATGGCCATCGCGCTGCAGCAGACCGGCGACGAGCGCAAGGTGGTGGCGGTGATCGGCGATGGCGCGATGACCGCCGGCATGGCCTACGAGGCGCTCAACCACGCCGGCGGCATGGAGCCGGAACCGAACCTGCTGGTCATCCTCAACGACAACCGCATGTCGATTTCCGAGGCGGTCGGCGGGCTGACCAAGATGCTGGGGCGTGCGACCGGTAGTCGCACCCTCAACGCGATCCGCGAGGGCGGCAAGAAGATCCTCGGCGACAAGAAGAACAACCCGACCGCGCGCTTCGTGCGCCGCTGGGAAGAACACTGGAAGGGCATGTTCGTGCCGTCCACGCTGTTCGAGGAAATGGGCTTCCACTACACCGGCCCGATCGACGGCCACGACCTGCCCGCCCTGCTGGGCGCGCTGAAGACGCTCAAGACCCTCAAGGGTCCGCAGCTGCTGCACGTGATCACCACCAAGGGCAAGGGCTACGAGCTGGCCGAGGGCGACCAGATCGGCTACCACGCGGTGGGCCCGTTCGACCCGGAAAAGGGCCTGGTCGCCAAGGCCGGCGCGGTGAAGAAGCCGACCTATACCGACATCTTCAGCGACTGGCTGTGCGACATGGCCGCCGCCGATCCGAAGCTGCTGGGCATCACCCCGGCGATGCGCGAGGGCTCGGGCCTGGTGCGTTTCAGCAAGGAATACCCGCAGCGCTATTTCGACACCGCCATCGCCGAGCAGCATGCGGTGACGCTGGCGGCGGGTATGGCCACCCAGGGCGCCAAGCCGGTGGTGGCGATCTACTCGACCTTCCTGCAGCGCGCCTACGACCAGCTGGTGCACGACGTGGCCGTGCAGGACCTGGACGTGCTGTTCGCGATCGACCGCGGCGGCGTGGTCGGCCCGGACGGCGCCACGCACGCCGGCAACCTGGACCTGAGCTTCCTGCGCTGCGTGCCGAACATGGTGGTGATGGCGCCCGCCGACGAAGCCGAGGCGCGGCAGATGCTGAGCACCGGCCATCGCCACGTGGGCCCGGCGGCGGTGCGCTATCCGCGCGGCACCGGCCCGGGGACCGCGGTGGGCAGCGACCTGTCCACCTTGCCGATCGGCAAGGCGCAGGTGCGCCACGAAGGACGCCGCATCGCGCTGCTCGCGTTCGGCGCGACCGTGCCGGCGGCCGAGAAGGTAGGCGCGGAGCTGGGCCTGACGGTGGTGAACATGCGCTTCATCAAGCCGCTGGACCGCGCGTTGCTGCTGCAGTTGGCGCAGACGCACGAAGGCTTCGTGACCATCGAGGACAACGTGGTGGCCGGCGGCGCGGGTTCGGGCGTGTCGGAGCTGTTCAACGCCGAAGGCGTGCTGCGCCCGGTGCTGCACCTGGGCCTGCCCGATGCCTTCCAGCACCATGCCAGCCGCGAGGACCTGCTGGCCGAGGCCGGCATCGACGCGGCGGGCATCCGGGCGGCCGTGCTCCGGCGCTGGCCGGAGCTGGGTACCAAGCCGCCGCTGAGCGTGGCGGGCTGAGCGCAAGCCCGGCCTGCCGCCGGGCGCGCGCCGCGTAGGCGCTGCGCCGGCGTGCGATGCCGCGCCCTATTCCGGCGCCTCCACCGCGTACCCTTCGGCCCGCAACGCCTCCAGGTAGCCGTTCGGCGCCAGCAACACGCTCAGCGGCAGCACCGCGAAGGTGCCGCTGTTCTCGCGCAGGGCTTTGCGGGCGATGCCCAGCCAATGCTCGCGCAAGCGCTGCTCCAGCCGATCCATGCCGCGGTTGCGCGCGAAATCCGTATCCGACAACGCCGCGCTGCATGCCGAGGCCGGGTCCTCGCGCGGCATTTGCCGCAACGCCTCGATATCCCCCACGGCCCAGGCGTTCGCACGCTCCACCATGGTGGGCAGGTCGTTCTGCACCGCATTGATCAGGCTGCGGAAGCACCCCGCATCGTGGATGCCGCCGGCGGTGAAATCGCGCAGCGCCTGCTTCGGGTCGGCCACCTTGAATTCCAGCGTGGTCGGCGTGGGCGTGATCCCGTGGCGCTTGGCGGCCGCCTCCACCACCGGCCATACCACCGGCTTGCGCGACAGACCATTCTTCTTGATGGCCGCCTGGTACAGCTCGCCGGCGGCGATCATCGGGCGCTTCTTCTCCACCCCGCCGTCGCGGCCCAGGTAATACGCCTTCAGCGGCACCCAGCGTGCGTACAGATCGGCCGGGAGCACTTGCTGCAGCGTGGCGCCGTCCGGGTTCTTCATCGCCTTCATCGCCGAAGGCACCAGCGCCAGCTTGCCGAAGAAGCCCACATCGGCATCGAGCTTCACCGAAGGCGAGGACAGGATCTGTTGCGATTGCGCGATGGCCGCCTCGACCTCGTCCGCCTGCCAGGTCATCTCGCTCGGCAGCGGCGCGATGGTGCCCAGAATCCACAGCGTGTGCTCGCCCTGGGTGATCTTCCACAACCCCGGGCCGGGCTGCACGCCGCGCACCACCATCGCCTCGAGATCGACGATGCCGCCCTGCCCGTTCGCCGCGGACGGCAAGGCGTCCTGCGCCTGCGCCACGCTGGATGCCAGCAACGCCGCCATCAACCCGCCCACCCACTTCCTTCGCCGCACCGCGTCCAGCATGACCCGCTCCGTTGGTTCGCCTGCGCGGACGCTAAACGATGGCGCGCGTTTTTGCGTTAGCGATTCGTTGCCGGGTTCACGGCCATTGGCCTTGCGTGCGCAACCACGCGGCCAGCGGATCGTCGTCGGCCATCAGCGCGAAGCGTTCCCAGACGAAGCCCGGCGATACGGTGCAGGCCACCAGTGCAAATGCCTCCAACGGGCGCGCGGCTTGCCACCAGCCGGCGGGCACCACCTGCATCGCCGGCTCGCCGGCCTCGGCCGCGCCGAGCCGGCACACATGCAGGTTGCGCGTGGCCGGGTCGAGCATGCGCAACTCCATCGCGCCGCCCTGCTGCCAGTGCCAGCATTCGTCGGCGTCCACGCGATGCCAGCGGCTGCGCTCGCCGCGCGTGAGCAGGTAGTGAATGGCGGTGAGCGCCGGCCGTCCATTCGGGCGCAACGCCGATTCGTAGCAGCGGCGGAAGTGGCCACCTTCCGGGTGCGGTTCCAGGCCGAGACGGGTGACGAGTGCGAGGGCGGCGGCGTCCATCGCCGCATCCTAGCGCGGCGCGCTCACTCGTGTCGGCGCGCATGGCAGGTGCGGAAGAACACCAGCAGGTCCCAACTGTAGCGCTTGAGCAGGCGGCGCGGCTCGTGCGCCAGGCGGTACAGCCACTCCAGGTGGAAACGCCTTACCCACTGCGGCGCCCGGCGCGCGTTGCCGGAGAGGAAGTCGAGCAAGGCCCCCACGC
Source organism: Stenotrophomonas sp. HITSZ_GD (assembly GCF_029543105.1). Classification (GTDB taxonomy): domain Bacteria; phylum Pseudomonadota; class Gammaproteobacteria; order Xanthomonadales; family Xanthomonadaceae; genus Stenotrophomonas_A. The sequence continues at coordinate 274,678 of NZ_JARQXB010000003.1, read as the reverse complement.
CGAATACCAGCGGCGTGCGCAGGCGCGGGGCGTGGTCGAGTATCCACTGTTCCTGCAACGGGTTGCCGAACGCCACCAGCAGCACGTCCGCGCCGCTGTCTTCGATCAGCGCCGGCAGCGCATCGCCCGCCTCCCGGCGGCCCGCATAGCCGTCGCACACGCCCACCACGATCTGCCCGTGCTGCTCGCGCAGCGCGCGCGCGGCGGCCTCGGCCACGCCCGGCTTCCCGCCCAGGAGGAAGAAGCGCAGCGGCCGCGATGCGTGGCGGCACAGATAAGGAATGAGGTCGGTGCCGTTGAGGTTGCCGGCGAAGCGGCGGCCGTGCAGCCAGCGCGCGGCCAGGTCCATGCCGATGCCGTCGTTGACGATGCGCACGCCCGGCGCGTCGAATCGCGCGCGCAACGGCTGGCACTGCACGATGAAGTTGGTGTTGGCGAAGAACACTTGCCGCTGTTCGCCCCGGGCGCGCGCGGCGAACAGCTCGTTCGCGAACGCCGCCTGCGTGGTGGACAACACCGGAAAGCCGCCCAGGCGCACGACCTCGCCGACCGCGAACCGGTCCGCGCCACCACCGAGGTCCGAGGCGGCCGGGTCGCTGCTCATGCGCGCGTCCACAGATCGTACGGAAAGGCATCGAGCAGGCCGTGCTGGACCGCGGCCAGGTCGAAATCGCCGTTGCCGCCCAGCGCGATGCACTCGGCCACGCTGGTGCCGGCGTGCCATTGCTCCCGCCCGGTGCCGCTGTAGTAATCGTCGTACTTGAAGCGATCCTCGCCATTGCCCCAGTCCAGATAGACGGCGGGGATGCCGTAGGCCTCGGCCAAGATCAAGCCATGCAGCGAACTGCTCACCACCAGGCGGGCGCCGAGCAGGCGGCGCATGAAGGTCACCGGCGGGCAATCCGGGGCGACCAGCTGGCCGGCGAATTCTCGGTACTTTTCCGCCGGCTCGTTGAAATGCGGCACCACCACGACATCGCGCGGCGTGCCGCCGCCCAGCAGGTCGGGCGGGAAAAACAGCGGCATCAGCAGGCCGGGATCGCCATAGACCTCCGGCACGGGGATGCCGCGATCGAGCAGGTACTGCCGCGTGCGCGGACCGCGCACCGCGCGCACGTCGAGCATGCCGAACTGGTGTGCGTCGGCGGCGATCTTGCCGTTGATGCCGCTGCCCCACACCGTGTCGCCGGTGCGGGCGAAGTGCAAGACCGAGCCGATGGCGAACAGGCGCTGGCCGTTGGCCGGCTTGTCGATCAGTTCCAGGTCGCGCAGCCCCAGGGTGCGCGCGACGATCACCTGCGAGAGCTGGTCGCCCATGTTGATGCGGCCGTCCTTGGGCTGCCACCAGAACATGGCGCGGCGCTCGGCGTGGGTGATCCAGCGGTGCAGCAGGGCGTTGGGCATGGAGAGGTCTCGGGAGAAGGATCAGCGCACGAGGGCGAGGCGGGTGTCGGGGTATTGCGTGGGGTCGAGCACGCGGTCGGTGGTCTGCGACCAGTCCAGGCACTGGCGCAGGCGTTCGCGCGGGGCGGCCAGGGCCAGCGACATCGCCGCCACGATGGAGGCCTCGTCGCCGGGCGTGTAGCCGAAGCGCGAGCGGTAGTCGCCCACCACCGCGTGCGGGCACACCGCCGGCAGGCCGAAGAAATCGTACTGCAGCAGCTTCATCGAGCTGTCGGCCAGGTAGGCCGGCACCTGCTCGGACGCATACGGCGCGATGCCGACCTGCGCATGCTTGATGTAGCGGATGGTGTCGGCGTGCTTCATCTCACCGTACACGACCACGTTGTCGCCGTAGTCGGGATGGCGCCCCATGCCCGAGCCGATGACATGGAAGGTCACCTGCGGGAAGGCGCGGCTGGCGGTGACGAAGAAGCGCGGATCGAACAACATCGAGCCCACCGCCACCGCATGCAGGCCTTCGCCGTAGGGAGACGGATCGCCGAGTGCGTCCAGGTCGTGGTCGATGCCGTGGCCGATGTGGAAGACGTTCTCGCGGCTGGCGATCTCCCCGGCCATCGCCGGCGAGACCAACGCGATCACGTCCAGCTGCGGCGCGACCCGGTCGAAGGTGCGCGCGACCCAGTCGGCGACATCGATGGCCGAGAGCGCGTCGGAGGCGCGGTAGATCAGCCGGGCGCGCGGGTTGAGCCGGCGTGCCAGCTCGATGAACGCGATGGCCGTGCCGCTCTCGAACACGATCACGTCGGACTCCACCATCCATTGCCGCAGGATCTCCGGCGGATGGCGCGCATACCAGTCGAACATCGCGTTCTCGATCGGCCGCGCCCAGCGCCGGCGCGTGTTGAACGGATGCACCAGCGCGCGCCACAGGTAGCACTCCACGCCGCGATGCTCCACAACGCGGTTGGCGGTGTCGTCCAGCGGCAGGCGCGCATCGCCCTTCCAGCGCGACAGGCGGCTGTAGCGCAGCGAGAAGAAGCGGGTCTGCCCGCGCAGCGCCAGCTGCTCGGCGATGAAATGGATGTTGGCGCGGCGCGGGGTGCGGTAGTCGTGCGCCGAGAGCACGAGGTAGCGCGGCGTGCGCGCTTCTGGGCGCGAGGGGGTGGACAGGAGGGCGTTCATCGGCGGCTCCGGGCTTCGGCGATCAGGTGGCGGGTCTGCAGGATGGACAACACGTCGCGGCGGAAGGCCGGCCAGGCGACGAAGACAAGGGCGAAGGCGGCGAGCATCGCGCCGGTGCCGACGGCCAGCTGGCGCCACAGCGCCCCGCCGATCCACCAGGAGGCCGCCCACGACGCCACCGCGCACAGGCCGTAGCCCACGACGGCGCGCAGGCCGTTGGCGAACACCGTCCATACCGGGATGTCGCTCACGCGGCCCACCCAGTACAGCGACAGCGGCCACATCACCAGCAGGCCGAACGAGTAGCCCGCGGCCACGCCTTCCACGCCCCACCACGAGCCGGCGAAGATGCAGGCGATCAGCAGCACCCGCGTCACCACCGAATAGCGCAGCTGCGCGCCCATCAGGCCTTTGGCAAGGAACACCCAGTAGGCAGCGTAGGCGGTGGTCTGGAAGACGCCGCCGGCCGTCAGCCACTGGAACAGCGGCACCGCCGGGCGCCACTGCTCGCCCAGCACGAGCACCATTAGCGGCAACGCTTGCGCGCAGGCGAAGGCGAAGGTGGCCACGATCAGGTGCACCATCACCGTCTGCCCGCGCACCAGGAACGCGGTGAAGCGCTCGCGCTCGTCCTGCAACTGCGATAGCACCGGCAGCGCGACCGTGGTGGCCGGCGCGTTGATCTGGTTCAGCGGCATCATCAGCAGCTGGAAGGCGCGGTTATACAGGCCCAGCGCCTCGGCACCGGTGCGCGCGCCGATGATGACCTGCCCGACGTTGCGGCTGGCGTAGCCGAGCAATTGCGCCAGCATCAGGTTCCAGCCGAAACCGAGGAACTGGCGCATGGGCGCGGCGCGGGTATAGCCACGCGGCAGCCAGCGCGCGCACAGCACGGTCAGCAGCAGCTGCACGCCGGCCTGCACCACCTGCTGCAACACCAGCGCCCAGAAGCCCAGCCCGGCCAGCGCGGCGGCCACGGCAGCGGCCAGGCCGGCGACCTGCGCGCCCACGTCGCTCAGCGCCAGCTGGCCGAAGCGCAGGCCGCGGCTGAGGTGGGCGCGGAACTGGGTGGTCATGCCGCTGAGCAGGAACGTGACCGCCAGGGCCTGCGAAATCTGCACCAGCGCCGGCTCGTGGTAGAACGCGGCCAGCGCGTGGGCGCCGGCGAACACCGCCACCGCCAGCAGCAGGCCGATGCCGCTGTTGATCCAGAACAGGTTGTCGCGCTGTTGCCGGCTGACCTCCTTGGCCTGGATCGCCGCCGAGGACAAGCCGAAATCACGCAGGATCTCCGCCGCGCCCACGATGGCGGTGACCATCGCCATCAGGCCGTAATCGTGCGGGGTGAGCAGGCGCGCCAGCAGGATGATGCCGCCGAACTGCACGGCCACCCGCACGCCCTGCCCGGCCATGGTGACGAAGGCGCCACCGGCGGCGCGTGCGCCCAGGCGCGGTGCGGGCGACATTCGCGCGGCCTCGCTGCTCATGCGTAGGCCTCGCTGTCGTGGCCGAGCGCTTCCAGGTAGGTGCGGTAGTGCTGCAGGCCGATCTTGGGCCAGTCGCGGCGCGAGAGGTCCGGCGCGGCGCGGCGGGGTTGATCGCGCAGGCGGGCCAAGGTGTCGGCGAGCACTTCACGGCTCAGCTCGCCGCGATACAGATGCACCCAGCCCGGCCCGACTTCCTCGGCCACGGCGGCGTTGGACTCGCTCCACGGCGCCAGCACCGGGCGATGCAGCGAGAGCGCCAGCAATAGCGTGCCGGAGTTGTGCATCTGCCGGTAAGGCAGCACGACCAGTTCGGACAGGCCGACCTCGCGCGCGAGCGTCTCGTCGTCCACATAGGCCAGCTGGGCGCTGATGCGCGGATCGGCGGCGCAGGCCGCCTCCACCGTGGCGCGCATGTCCGGCGTGGCCGGATTGCCGCAGATGCGCAGCCGCAGTTCGGGATCGGGCGTAGCCTGCACCACGTCGATCAGCGTCTCCACGCCCTTGTACGGCCGGATCAGGCCGAAGTGCAGCAGGCGGCCGCGTTGCGAGGCGGGCTGCGGGAAGCCGGCGAACCAGTCGCTGTAGTGTCCGTGCAGGATGGTGTCGGTGAACGGCGGGCGCGGCGGCGTGACGGCGTTGATGCGGACCCAACGCCGCGTCTGCCGGTCGAGCCAGCCCAGCAGCCACTGCTCCACGCGGCCCTGGCTTTCGTGCGGCTGCAGGTTGTGCAGGGTCCGCACTACCGGCGTGCGGGTGAGTTGCAGGCGCAGGAGCAGCAGCGCGGCGCAGGCGCGCTTGGCCCAGGTACCGGCGCGGCTGGGATGGCGCATCAGGTACTCGGGCCAGTGCACGTGCAGCACGTCGTAGCGCGACAGCAATGCGGTGCGCATGGAGAAGTAACGCACGGCGACATGGCCCGGCAACGCGCGATAGAGCTGCGTGAGGTAGGGATTGGTCTTGTCGCCCGGGGGATCGGTGGAGAACAGCACCACCATCGATGGGGCGTCGCGGCGCGGGGTCATCGGGCCACCTCCGTCGCGGCGTTCGGATCGAGCGCGAAGCGGTATTCGTCCTGGTACTGGCGCGCGATGTGGCGCCAGTCGTAGCGGGCGGAAAACGCCATGGCTTGCTCGCGCAGCGCCGGCAGGTCGGCATCGCTGGCCTGTGCCAGCGCCTGCACGCGCGCTGCGGCGGCGTGCGCATCGGATGGCTGCACGATCACGCCCAGGCCGGACTCGCGATGCAGGCGTGCGAATGGCGGGATGTCGCTCAGCACGGGCAGCAGGCCGGCGCTCATCGCCTCCACCGCCGCGATGCCGAAGCCCTCGTGGCGCGAAAGGCACACGAAGAATTGCGCCTGCTCCAGCAGCTTGGCCAGCTGCGAAGGAGTCGGCGACGGCACCAGCTGCACCGCCTCGGCCAGCCCGCGCGCGCCGATGGCCTGCTGCAGCGTTCCCAGGTCGAAATCGTATTCGCGCCCGGCCAGCAACAGCCGCCAGCGCGGATCGCGTGCGCGCAGCGCGGCGAGCAGGTCCAGCGTCTCCAGCAGCCCCTTGTTGACCGACCAGCGACCGAAGTACACCAGGGTGCGCCCGGCATGCGGGCTGCCGCGCCCGGCGAACTTCGCCACGTCCACGCCGTTCTCGATCACGCGCAGCCTCCGGCCCGGCACGATCTGCGAGAACAGCCGGCCGTCGTTCTCGCTGGTGGCGATGATGCGCGCGTAGGCCCGCGCCGAGGCGCGGGTGAGCGTGCGGAACCACAGTTGCTTCAAGCGCGAGGCGTAGGCGGTATGGAAGAAGCCGCCGTGCGTGGACACCACCATCGGCTTGCGGTGCAGCGGGCGGCTGAGCGCCAGGAAATCGTAGAAGAAGTCGATGCCATGCACGTGCACCAGGTCGGCATCGTGCAGGTGCGAGAGCACCGAGGGCGCCAGCGGATAGCGGGAGGAACCGCGGTAGCCGATGCGGCGGATCGCGATGCCCTCCACCTCGTCGTGCGTCTCCAGCCGGGTGTCCGGCGCGGTGAACAGGCGGTCGAGCGTGAGCACCTCGGCTTGCCCGCCCTGCTGCTGGTGTTGCCGCGCCACGTTGAGCACGACCTCCTCCATGCCGCCCACGGAAGGATGGAACTGGCGAACGACGTGCACGACTCTCATTGCGAACCTACCTCGGGAGCAGCGGGGACCGGCTTGCGGTACATGGCGGTGGGCGACAGGCCCAACGCCCAAGGCGCCCAGCGCGCCAGCATCGCGCGCGCGGGCACCGCCGCGGCGATGGCCACGGCGGTGGCGAACAGCGCCCATGCCGGGCCGGGCGGCCCGCCGATACCTGCCACGGACCGCACACCGGACAGAAAGAACAGCACCAGGAAGTGGGTGCAGAGGATCACCAGCGTGTTGCGGCCGATCCACTGCACGCCGGGCACGTGCTGGATCCAGCCGCCCACATGCAGCATCAGCGCGGTGCCCAGCAGCGCCACGCCCAGGAACACGGCCGGCGACTGGCCGAAGCGCAGCAGGTTCACGTCGACCTTGCCGTTGATCCAGGCCAGGGGCAGCCACAGCACCGCCAGCAGCAAGGGCATGCCCCACCAGCGCAGCGCCGGGTGGGGCTGGGCGGCGGCCGCATGGCGGGCCACCGCGGCACCGGCGGCGAAGAAGAACAGCGACACCGGCAGCACGTCCAGGCCCCACGGCAGGCGCACGCCCTGCCCCGGGAACCACGCGCACCATAGGCAGGCCACGACGGCCATCACCGCGGCAAGCAGCATGGCGGGCGCGCGCTTGCCCACATAGTGGAATGCGAGCGCGGTGACGAACAGCGCCGGCAGGAACCACAGCGCCGGCTGCACGTACAGGCCTTCGCCGGTGCCCTGCGCCCCGCCCACCAGCGGGTCCCACCAGGGCAACGCACCCCAGCGCGCGGCCTTCGTGCCGATGTGGCGCGTCGCCAACCAGTAGGCATAGGCGACGAAGAAGAAGAACACGTAAGGCACGACCAGCCCGCGCACGAGCTTGGCCCAGGTCTGCGCGTCGCTGCGCGGACGGCCATAGGCCGCGCCCACCCAGCCGGACAGGAAGAAGAACAGCGGCACGTGGAAGCTGAAGGCGAGCAGCGTATACGCCTGCGGCACGCCCTTGGCGTGCCCGAGCACGACCAGCACGATGGCAATGGCGCGGGTGGCATCGATGCGCCCGTCGCGCGTGGCCGCCGCCGCGTTCACGTCGCCGGCTCCGCATGCAGGCGACGGGCATGCCAGAGCCGCCGCGCCGATGGCAGCACGGGCGCGCCCTGCCACAGCCAGCCGCACACGAACCACCACAGGGCGGCGGTCTTGATCGAGAAATAGCCGTTGGACACCAGCAGGCTCAGCGCGAACGCGAAGATCGCCAATTGCTTGAACAGCTGCCCTTCCGTGCCCGGCAGGAACATCAGGAAGGAATACGCGAGCAGGAAGGCGAGCACGACGAAGATCGACTGGGAAACGATGAAGTACGCGATGCCGCTGTCGAAATAGCGGTACGCCGCATCGGTATCCAGGCCCAGCCAGGCGGGCAGCGAGAGGCGCGAGATGGAGTCGACGGTGAAGAAGATGCGGCCCAGGGTGGTGTCCTCATAGGCCTGTACCCCCGCCGCGGTGACCAGCAGCCAGCCCCCGAACAGGACGAGGAGGAACAGCCCGAAGGCCAGCCGCTGGTCAACGCGCCGCAGGATCGGTGCGAGCATCGCCATCAGCACGCATGTGCCGGCGGCCAGGCGGCCGTCCGAGGCGACGATGAGAAAGCCGATCAGGCCGATGCTCAACAGTTGTTTCCAACCGCTCAGCCAGCGCCGGAACGCCAGCAGCACGGCGGTGAAGAAGATGATGTAGTTGCCCATCGTCACCGGCTCGATGAACACCGAGGAGGCGCGCGGCAGGTTGCTCGAAGGCAGGAAGTTGCGCGCGCCCGGCCGGGTCGCGCTGACGAACAGGTTGCTGTCCTCGTTCCAGAAGCCGGAGGCGCTGAAGCCGCGGGCGTTGACGAAGTAGCTCTTGGGGTTCACCACGTCGCCATAGGTCGTGGGGGCGGCGAGCTCGAACCCGGCGACCAGCGCGATCACCAGCGTCATGCGCACGCACAGCTGCGGCACCGAGCCGCGATACGCGCAGCCCAGCACCAGGAACGCGAAGGGAATCAACGCATCGCGCAGGAACTTGGGGTCGAACTCCCACGTCAGGAAGAAGCGCAGCAATACCAGTGCCACGAGGAAGCCGAGCCCGCCGATGACCAGCGCGGCTCGCTTGCGGTCCAGCGACCACAGGCCGAGGACGAAGCAGGCGCCGTACAGCGCGAACTCCACCACGTAGGTCATCGCCGGGCGCACGGTGAATACCTTGGCGTTGATCACCGCCAGGACGAAGTTGTACCCCACCGCCAGCAACAGCACGCATTCGATGGCCACGTTGCGCCAGCGCACCCGGTGCGCGACGTGCGGCGGCAACGCCGTCGCCCACGCGGGCGACGGCGACGGCGCGCCGGCGTGGGCACCGAGGGCCGACATCAGTAAGCGTTCTTCTGGCCGAGCACCCGCACCGCGGTGAGCACGATGATGCGCAAATCCAGCCACAGCGACCAGCGGCGGATGTAGTCCAGGTCATACTGGATGCGCTTCTTCATCGTGCGCAGCTCCGGCGTCTCGCCGCGGAAGCCATTGACCTGCGCCCAGCCGGTGATGCCCGGCTTGACGTAGTGGCGCTGCATGTAATGGTGGATCAGCTTCTCGTAGTGGGTGTTGTGCTGGGCCGCGTGCGGGCGCGGGCCGACCACCGACATGCTGCCGCCGAGCACGTTGAAGATCTGCGGCAGCTCATCCAGGCTGGAGCGGCGCAGGAAAGCGCCAAAGCGGGTGATGCGGCTGTCGTTGCGCGTGGCCTGCTGCACATGCTGGCTTTCGTCGTGCACGCGCATGGAGCGGAACTTCAGCATCCAGAACTCGCGCCCGCCCAGGCCGTGGCGGCGCTGGCGGAACAGCACGGGGCCGGGCGAGCTGAGCTTGACGCCCAACGCGCAGGCCAGCATTACCGGCCACAGCACCAGCAGCGCGGCGATGGCGACGATCTTGTCCTGCATCGCCTTGGCGACGATGAAGTAGCTGTCGCGGTCCACGCCGCCCTGGCGCAGGTTGATCACCGGCACGTTGCCGATCACCTCGCCGGACTGGTTGAGCATGCCGAAGTCGAACAGGTCCGGCACCAGCTTGACGTTGATCGGGTAGCGGTCCAGGCGCTCCAGCAGCTGCTTGATGTGGTCGCGCTCGCCCAGCGGCAGCGAGATCCACACCTGGTCGACATGGTTGCCTTCCAGGTAGTCGATCAGCCCTTCCGGGTCGCCCAGGCACGGCAGGTCTTCCTGCCGGTGGTCGGCCAGCGTGAGGTCGTAGCGGCTGCTGAAGTAGCCGACCACCTGCATGCCCACCCAGGGATTGCGGCTCAGGTGCTGCTGGATCTTCATCACCGGATGGCGCAGGCCCACCACCACCACGCGCTGGGTATCCACGCCGCGGCTGCGCAGGTTGTTGAGCAGCATGCGCAAGGTGGTGCGCGAGACCAGCAGGCTGCCCAGCGCGCCGGCGAACCACAGGCCGATCCACAAGCGCGACACGCCCTGGCCGAATTGCACCACCAGCGCATGCACGGAGAACAGCGCGAACACGCCGCCAAAGGCGGCACCCAGCACGAGCAGCTCCTGGCGCAGGCCACGCCCCCGCCAGCTGCGGTACAAGGGGAACAGGGCAAAGCAGATCACCGCGTACAGCGCGGTGGTGCCGATCGCCACGCGATACGCGGCGGCCGGCACCCAGGTGCCGTACAGGAGGCGGTATGCGCACAAGGCGCTGGCCACCACCACCGCGACGTCGAAGACGCGCAGCACCAGGTCCGCGGCGGCGGAGTACTTGGTCAACAATCGCGGCGAAGTCGCCGTATAGGTCGCACTGCTCAGATCGGCCAACAACATGGGAATGTCCTCCAAACCTTCAGGCGTCGCGCGCGTGGGGGAACACGCTGCGCCTTCTGGCCTCGATCGCCTGCCACATGGATCAGCGACGCCCTCCTACGTCGACCCCGGATCCCGCGGCAGCCCTTTTCACTCGGCGGTATCCTCACCGCCGCCTATCTGGTGCATCGGTCAAACCTTCCTCCCGACCCGCGCTAACGACAGCTTGAAAACTAATCCATCCATTCGTTTCGACCCTGAACCACTTGTCACCAAGTTGACCGCGCACGCCCTCACGCAGCCGCCGGTTCATCGAGCGGATCACGTAACAGGAAACGCAGCAGCGCCACCGCCACGCCGATGAACAGCCCGAACACCAGCGCCAGCGCCACGTTAAGCGGCAGCTTGGGCATGTTGGGATTGCTCGGCACATCGGCGCCATCGACGATGGAGACGTTGTTGTTGCCGACATTGCCGGCCACGCCGATCTCCTTGTAACGCTGCAGCAACGCGTCGTAGAGCTGGCGGTTGGTATCGGCTTCGCGCTTGAGCAGGTTGTACTGGATGGAGCGCGTCTGCAGGTCCAGCTCGTCGCCCTTGAGCGCGGTGATACGCGCGTTCATCAGCTGCTCCTGCTGAGTGTCGGCGTCGTACTGGGCCTTCAGCGCCTGCCGGATGTTGAGCACTTCGCCGTTGATCTGCCGCTGCACTTCGCCGATCTGCGACTTCAGGCGCTGCATCTCCGGGTAATCGGGCTTGAACGTGGAGAGCTTTTGCTGGTACTCCGCATTCAGCCGCACCTGCTCGGCGCGCAGCTGCTGCACGAGCGGATTGGAGATCACCTGCGGCAGCGACAATCCATCGCCGCGGCTGGCCTGGCGCCACGCCGCCTCGGACTTGATGCGCTGATCCTGCGCACCGGCCAGCAGCGCATTGAGTTCGCTGAGGTTCTGCGCCGGCAGAGATGGCTTGTCATCGCCCACCGGCACGATCATCTCCTGGCTGGAGTAGGCCACCAGCTTGCGCTCGGAATCCTCCACGCGGCCTTGCAGCTGCTCCAGGCGTTCGGACAGGTACTTGGTCGCGAACGCCGACGCCTGCATGCGGCGCTGCTGGTTGCTGACGATGAACACGCGCGCATAGGCGTTGGCGACCTTGGCGGCCACGCGCGGATCGGGCGAGTCGAAATTGACCCGGACCAGGCGCGAGTTGCGGATCGGCTCGATCTCCAGCCCGTCCAGCAGGGCGGCGACCAGCGCCCGTTCGATGGCGGCCTGGCGCTCGGGCGATTGCTTGCCGCCTTCCGGGTGGCTGGCGTCGAACTTGGCCGTCACCTTGTCCACCAGCGGGCGGAAGTATGGATCGTTGGCCAGCTGCGCCTCTCGCGCCACCTGGCGGGCCAGCGAACGGCTCTTGAGCAGCTCGTACTGGGTTTCGTAGAAGTCGCGATCCTGCGGCGATTCGGCCGGCATAAGGTTCTCGACGTTGACCACGTTGAGCGCTTCGCGCTCGATCTGCAGGGTGCTGGTGGCGCGGTACGAAGGCGTCATCAGAAAGGTCACCACCAACGCCACCAGCACGATGGCCGCGGTGATGCCGACGATGAGCCAACGCTGCGCGAGCAGCGCGCGCCAGTAGTCGCGAAGGCCCAGCTCGGGGTGATGGTGCACGTGGGTGTGCGGGGTCGGGGCAATGGGCTGGCTCATCGATAAGCCCGCCACACCATCACGAAGGGAGTCAGCTCCAGCGCCGTGCGCAGCAGCAGGCGGGCATCGGAGCGGTATACCACGACGACGTCGCCGCCGTAGATTTCCGGGTCCGGCGCCTTGCCGTGCTCGATGTCGCTCAGGTCGAAGCGCGCGATCATCTTCTGGCCCTGGACCGTGCGGAACACGATGATGTTGCCGCGGCTGGCGATGTTGCTCACGCCCTTGGCCTGCGCGATCGCCTGTTGCAGCGTGAGGTTGGCGCCCACCACCGGATAGATGCCCGGCTCGTCCACGGCGCCGGTCACGGTGACGCGGCGGCCGTTGGCCTCCTGCACGAACACCGACACCTGCGGGTTCTGCAGATAGCTCTGCTGGTAGCGCTGGGCAACCTCGCGCTCGAATTCGGCCACGCCCTTGCCCGCGGCGGTCACGGTACCGATCAGCGGCAGCGAGACGTTGCCGTCGTTATCCACGCGGATCTGCCGCTCCAGGTCGTCGACCTGGAACACCTTGACCAGAAGCACGTCGCCAGGCGAAAGCCGGTACTCCGGCTGCACGGTGGCCAGGGCCAACGGGTCGGGCTGGGGCAATTCGTTTGCCATGTGGGACGTGCCGGCGCACGCGGCCAGCAGGAACATCAGGCCGAGCGGCAGCAACAATCTCGTCAGGCGTCTACTTCTGGTGGCGTAACTCATGCGTGGGGATCACCGCCTCGATCGGGATTTTCGGTACGACCTCGTCCACTCCGACCGGCACGCGGCCAGGCAGTGGTGAACTGAGGTGATGGAGTGGCCTTGCTTGCCGGCGGGGGGACACCGGCGCTCCGCTGACATCAACGTTATGGGGGAAGCGTTGTTGCGTTGGCAAAGCGTTGTTGCGACGCACTATGGCATAGAAAACGCTTCAGGCAATCCCTATGCGCCAAAAAAATGGCGCGCGCGGGGTTCTTGGTTCAAGTTCGTCTGCGGCGCGTTCACGCGCCCTGCACGGCTAGCGAAAAAGTGTGCATGACCGCACGAATCGAGGCGCTAAATGCATCACGACATGCCATCGGGTGAGGGTCGCTATTCCGTGCGGTGCCGAATCGTTTCAAGTGCGACGATGAAGCGCGACATGTCGCGGCGTGGCATCTGCGCGGAATTCACGCGCGCTGCACGTCGCGCCGCTCAACGCCTGCGCTCGGCCTCCGCATCGGTGGGAATCAGGCCCGCCTGCTCCAGCATGGCCTGCAGGCGACCTCGCACATGCTCGATATCCTCCGGCGCGGCCGACGCGACAATGCGGTCCGCCTGGGCCTGGAAGGCCAGGAAATCGAAATCGGCATCCTCGTCGCTGCGCAGGTTCGGCAGCTGGTCCTGCAATGTATCCAGGCAGCGATCGAGTTCTACTCGGCTCAACATGACCTTCGCCCCGCTCTACCTCACGGTGGCCCCTGTGCGCGCCATCCTAAGCGATGGGCAGGTCGTGAATCCGTGCACTAGGACGCGTGTGGGGACCACGGGTCGTCATCGCCGGCGGGATGCGCGCCACCCCCGCCCATGCCGCCTCCCATGCCCCCACCCATGCCCCCACCCATGCTACCGCCACCGCCTCCGCCGCCGGCCCCGCCGCGCTTGCCCTCGCCCTCCTTTGCCCGCGACCCACCGCTGCTCCGGGTAGGGCCTTGCGAGGGAATCGCCAGCGACGCGGGAATCGGGGCCAGGTCCAGCGCCTGGCGGATGAAATCGCGCAGCGAGACGACCAGCTCGGCGGTCTCCACCGGGCGGCCGGCCACCATCTCGGCTGCCGCCCGGGCGGCCAGCCGCACCTGCTCCTCGGTGCCGAGCAGCACCACATCCGAGAGCGCCGCCTCGACCGCGTCGCGGATGCGCCGGCGCCGGTCCGAGCCGTTAAGCGCCGGCTCGCCGCCTTGCGCGCCGGTCTCCTGGCGCGCGCGCAGGTCGCGCAGGTGGCTCGGGTCCACGCTCAACTCACCGGTGAAAGAACCTCCGAGCACCTTGTAGGCCGCGATCAGCGTCTTCAGGCGCTCGTTGATCTGGCGGTTCTCGCGTTCGCGCCGCCGCTGCAGCGTCTGCATGAACAGCAGGCGCACGCCCACCGCGACGAGCGAGACCATCACCAGTCCGAACAAGGTGGTCAGCAACGCGTTCCAGGAGCTGAAGTCGAGCATGTTGCGCATCGGCGATCCCTAGGCGTGTGGTGCAGACCATAGCCGATGCCATGCGCAGGGCCTGCATGCGCCGCCCACGCCATCCAGTGCGCCGTGCCTTGCCCGGCCTGCGCCCACGTCACGCGGCGCAGATCATCCGCTGGCGGCCACCGGATCCAGCCCATAGGACCAGCCCTCGCGCCAGCGCGCATCGCTGCCCTGGATCCGCACGCCGGTGAGCGCGCCGGTGGCGGCGTGCGCCGCGCGCGCGCAGAAGCGGGCGAACTCCAGCGCCTCTTCCTTCGTGCGGAACTGCCGGGCCGCGCCGGCCGCCAGGATCCCCTCGCCCTCGCGCACCGCCCACCCGTTGATATGCATCAGCACGTACCAGTACTTGCGTTCCATGACTTGCCTCGCCGCCTTCATGCCCCCTGGCGCCAGTAAAGCGCGGCCGCGTGCCGCGCGTTACACGGATTCGGCAAGCACGAAAAAGAAGGAACGCGTCTGCAGGCGGCGTGCGTGCCGGGTCGCCGGCCATCGGCGGCCGCGCACCACTCGCATTCCGGCGCGCGGGGGCGCGATATCGAATCCATTCGCTTCTTGGCCCAATAGGGAGTACGGTCAACCGGCACCCGACTTCCCACGTTCCGCCGCCCAGAAGGTGGCGCCTGGAACGATCTCCCGTCGCGACAGACTCGGCCGCCTCGCCCCTTCATCTCCAACGGAGATCGAAATGCTACAGCGTGGAAACCATCAATACTCACCGTACCGCCCCGGTGCGAGCAAGATTTCTTCGCACCAACTCGCTGCCGACCTGATGGCTTTCCAGCGCCAGGGCGGCGAGATCGAAAAGCTCGGACCGACGCGCGTCCTGCAAAGAATCCCGCTCCCTGGCGCCCCTGCCGGCCAACACGGGGAAGGTGAAACATCGACATGAGCAGCACCAAGCCCATCCTGGAAAAGCGGTTCGTCGAAGGCAGGCACAACGGCAGCGAGTTTTCCGTCGAAGCTTGGCTTCGCGAGGGCTCGGAGGCGTTTGTGCACCGCGTGGATGTCGACAGGTTGCCGGTGCCTGCCGGCCACCTACCGGTCTGCATGGGGATCGATGCGGCCTTGGACATCGGCGCGCACCTGGCACGTGGATTCATAGACGGCAGGCATCTGTGAAAGTGCCCTGCGCAGACGCCATGGTGCCCGCCCTGCCCGCCATGGAAGCGCCATGACCTCACCCGAGTCACGCATCGAATCGCTACTGGAAGATCTCGAGGAAATCCTGCACAGGCGCGATGAGCCCGCCAACGACGAACCCGACGGGTATCGCGTCGCGAGGATTCCCGAAAGCGATGCGTTGCGCCGGATACGCATCCGCCTGGCTCGATTTCGGCAGGGATACTGAGCCGTGACCCACCCGCCGTCGGGGATCGATATCCACGCCATGATCGAGCATTGGCGCGCCAGGCACGCCCGGGGCGAGCTGGGAAACCTGATGTTCGAACGCGATATCGCGCCGCTGATTCGCGCAGCGTGCGCCTCCTACGTGTCCTGCAACGGCAGCCGCCCGCAGATGAGGCAGTGCTACCGCACGCAGGTGGAATACATGGTGAGATTGCGCACCACCTCGCGCCAAGTGGATTGCGTGGCCGAGCACTGCTGGCGTGCGCTGGAAAATCCAACCCGGGCGTAGCCCGGCTACCGGCGCATCCCTCCCTGCGAGCTGATCGCGGCGGCCCGCGCGGAGCCGCCGCCACGACCGCGCACCTCAAGCGGATGGCGTATCTGTCCGAAGACGGTCCACCATCTCGCGCAACTCGGAAATCACCCGCTGCGCGTCTTCGGGCTTCACGTCGAACACCACCCTTCGAAAGCCCGGACCGCTGGCGTAGAAATCGCACAGGTCGTGGTCCGAAAAACAGTATCGATGGATGACGTACTTGCCGCGAAACTCGATGACCTCGTTGCGAGATCGCGCCCCTGCGTAGGCGCGCTCACCGTCCACCACGTTCCTCGGGTTCGCTGCCGCCCGATTGACCGCCGGCGCTCACCGTGCCGGTGGCGCGACGCAATGGCGTATTGCCGAGCCGCTCGATCTTTCCCCCCGTTCTGAGAAATTCCGCCACATCCTGCTGGACGTCGACGGCGCGTACGCGCGAACGGGTTGGCCTACTCGACGTGTAGTCAGTCGCCCTGGGCTGCATGTTTTGATCACCTGCGAAAACGCGAAGGGGCAGGTGCAGGCTACGACGCCTTCATCTGGAAGACGGCCCGGCGCAAGCGGGACCGTTGGATGCAGCATACGCCACCCGCCCGGCATAAGCTTGACGGGGTGATCACGCGCTCCAGCCCGCCAGGCAGGGAATGTCTACACCTCGCCTGCGGGCAGGCGGATGCCCGGCGTGGCGAGCGTAAGCGCTCTGACGGAGGCGAGAAAGCCGACGGCGATGAGTGCGATCCGGAACCCGTCCCACGCCCTCCAGCGCGCGGTGAGTTCCACGGCCTGCGCCACGCTGGCCACAGCCTTGCCCGTGGCAATGTCGTATTGCGCGTTGATCATCGGCCAAAAGATCGTGGGCGTGATCGCCCAGATCACCACGAACGCCCCCGTTCCCGCCAGCAACCAGGGGCGTACCGCGCGAGGCTGGTTCCATCCGGCAACCAGCGCTCCGACGATCGTGATGGCCATGAAGATCGACAGCGGCTGGAAGAAGCCTCCCGGGCTCATCGGATACTTCGGGCCATACGGCAGCAGCGCAAATGACGCAGGCGGCGAAGCCCCCCATGCACCCGCCACGACGAGAAGATCAAATATCTTCGCTCCGAGCCCGATGCCCCAGGCGAACGTGGAAGCCCACAGGAAGGCCTGCGTGATGCGGGTTCGTGACGACATCGCGTGATTGTCCTGTGCGGGTGACGGAAAACGCTGATGGATGGCGGGCGCCGGCCTCGAGCGCGTCTCAAGGCCACCCGCTTCGCGATACTAGGCTGAAATCGCGGTGCGCTGTGCGTGCCTGGGCCGACCAGTAGGCGACCCGCCCGTGCAAACGAACAACGGCCCACGCTTCGTCAGCGTAGGCCGTTGTTCGTAAAAGGGAATTTGGTCGGGGTAGCCGGATTCGAACCGACGACCACCAGTCCCCCAGACTTGACCTCTGTGCAGCGCAAGCATTTGAAATCTATTGCGCTGAGCCCTCCGCGGCACCGTCTAAAGATGGCCTTCTCGTATTAAAAGAATCAAGACGTTACACCCCGATAGGGTGATCAGCGCACCGGGCGCCTGACCTCGTAGATCGCTCCTCGGGTGAAATACCAGTCGTCCGGCGCGCCGTCCGGCAGCGCCCCAGGCGGCTCGGTGGCGATGTGGGTGGCCTGATAGCCGTTGGGGCCGAGGATTCGCAGCGGCCCGACCACGATCTTGCCAGCGACAGCCGGGTTCACCAGCACCACCGTGTCGCCGTTCTGCAGGCGCACTGGCTCGTCCGGCACTTGGCCGTTGAGCAGGATCGGGGGTTCGTCATGGCCCGTCATGAGTCCCGTCCCGCCTCAGCGACGCCGCCGGCGCCGATGGGTCGTCTGAACCTCGACGCCGGTCCGGCGTTCTTCTGGCAGCGCGCAGCCCAGACCGCGGTACTGCTCCCGGATCCGCTCCTCCCAGCGCACGGCCCAGCGCTCCAGGAAGCGGACAGACGCGTCACGGCTCGGAAGGAACTCGAATCGGAGGTTCGTCGTCCCGTCGTTCCGGGAGACGCGACAGCCTCGGCCCTCCGGCAGTTCGACGATCAGGCCGATCCCCCGGCCGTCGAGGTGAAGGTGCAGCTCGGTGCCCCAGGGGCGCCATTGGAAGCCGGGGGGAAGGTTCGGAAGGTCCATGCCGACGATCCTACGCCGCCGCGTCTCGGCGCTTGCGACGCGCGGATCACGGCGCTGAGCCGTTCACCTTCCCCGCCTAAGCGCGGTTGACCGGGGCGATGCCGTCGGGCATCAGGCCGGCCCGGTCCAGATGCCAGAGCGCGTACTGCCAGATGTAGATGCTGTCAGCCCGGCACTGATCGGCGACGCTGGCCACCCGCTCCCGGAACCAGCCGTAGTCGAAGTCGTCAGCCTGGGGAGTGCCGCCCGAGGGCAGCTCCCGGCAAAGTTGGTCGATCAGCGCGGTGGCGGTCGCGCGATCCATGCCAGCTACACGACAAAGAAAGCCGCCACGATAAGGATCGCGGCCGTCGTAATTAGGAAAGACGCGAGCACGAGCCCAAAGGCGCGCAACCAGCTTGCCTGGTTGAGTGCTCGAAAGGCCGAGGTTCGCGCCCACAAGTACCAAGTAACGCTCGCCAGCTGCAGAGCTACGCCCCACATGCTCCAGTTTCCAGTAGGCCAGCGAATCATGTACTCGCTGACGGCCAAGCCGAGCACGAAGGGACACGCCACAAATGCCTGGATCGAAAACGGCTCACGAAGTGTGTCCCGCGTGACGCGCGACCGCTGTCGCCTCAGAGTACCGAGCGCTGCGCCGAGTGCATACACGCAAAAGATCGCAGATCTTGTCAGGATTAGACCTTCCTCGGTCCCGAACAATACCTGCCCCACCGGACTTTCGATCTTCGGCAGTGGCATCTTCAGCGAGAGCTCAAGCGCATGGGCGAGCGCGACGGTCAGAATCAACATCAACACGGGGCTGATGGTCTCCTGAAACCGACTCTCCAGTGGCTTTGACAGCTCCTCGTGGGTATACCGCGCAATCTGCCCTGGATGGCAAAGAATTCTCCACAGGGTCCGGGGATAGAAGACTAGCCAACCCACCAGCTCGTAGAGGAACTCTTCGAGGGAACGTAACAGGCGGATCAAATCCATGGTGTCTAGGCCCTTGCAGACAAGGCGAAGCTTATGTCAACTCACTGGGACTTGGTGGGCTCAAATCTCTTGCAGCAATAAGTGCGTCCAGGGTCTCAGTCCACGCCGCCAGCTCATCCACGTAGGCATGCTTGTAGCCAATGCCCTCCCCCTGTGTCCTTCCGGCTCGCTCGTCGGCCAGCCGGCGGGCATGCCAGCGCCAGCGCACCACTTCCAGATCCTGATGCGACTGAATCAACGCGGTCGCCACCCACGTCAGTGCGTCACACCTGGCCTGGAGCACCTCAACGAGTTCTGCTTCCGTAGGCTTCTGCATGATGCCTCCGAGTTGAACTGCCAAAATCTGCCAGCCTGGGGCGAGGCGGTGCCGTCCGGTTGACATTTGATCGGATCCCGCACGCGAGAGATGCCAATTCTCCCTTGCCGTTGCGCACAAAAAACCCTGCTTGCGGACGGCCGGCAACCGTCCTAGATTGTAGCCATGCGAAGGGGGAGCGCATGGAATTTCTACGTCGATTCGAAGTGCCCGTGAAGGCGGCTCTGGGGTGTTTGTACGTGCTGCTTTTGGTCTACGCCGCGAGCATATTCGCCCGCTAGCGGGATATTGATCACGCCGCCAACTGGTGCTCGTAGAAGGGGTGCCGCTTGTCGTCGAAGATCGCGTACAGGGCCGCCAGGTTATTGGGGTCGGGGCTGAGCCAGGCGTCGACGTGCTCGGGCTTGATGTTGATGATCGTCCTGTCGTGGCCAGCGGCGGCGACCTCGGGCTCCGGCTCGTCGGTGATCGCCGCGAAGCTCAGCAGGTCCGGCTCCTGCCCCTTCGGATCGGTCCAGGCTGCCCACAGGCAGGCCACCAGCATTGGCTCGCGATCGCGCGGGGTGAACTGCAGAACCTGGTTCTTGCCGTCCGGCCCTTCCACGTTCTCGTAGAAGGTGTCCACCACCAGGATGCCGTGGCGCCGGCCGAAGGCCTCGCGCCAGTAGCTCTCCAGGCTGTCGCGGCGGGCGTTGTAGGTGCCGGGGAACTTGGTGTCGTAGAAGGCTGGCTTACCCTCCAGCCGGCACTGGTAGCGCATCGGCTTGATGACGCGCTTGCCGCCCTCCATGACGATCACCGGCGCGTACATGCCGGGGAAGATGCGGCTGTCCCGGTCGAGAGGTTCATCGCGCCGCAGGTCGGCCAGGCGCTTGGTGGCGCGCTCGATCTTGTTGGTGGCCACGCGCACGTCGTTCTCGGCCTTCTTGGTGACCTTCACCTGCAGGGCGCGCTGCGCGGTGTTCAGGCGCGTCTTCTGAGCGAAGAGCTCCTTCTCCAGAACCGTGGCCTCTTCGCCCCGCCACGCCACGATGTCGCGCCAGATGTCGTGCTCGGCGGTGTTCGACCACTCGGCGAAGGCGTCATCCATGGCCTTGGGCGTCTTCGGCCGCGCCTTGCCCGGGTCGTGGAAGTACAGCTTGGCGAAGTCGTCCAGCGACATGATTGCGCCGTACGTGCGCACCAGCTTCCGGTAGTCGGCCATCACCTGCGCGGAGTAGCACATGGGTCAAGCGGCCTCGTCGATCGGCGGAATCAGCCCGTGGCGGGCCAGCATACCCAAGGCCTGATGCTCGACCCAGTCCCGGTCGGCGCCAGGACCAGCCGCGTCGGCGATCGTCTCGACCATGGCCGCGAACGCTTCGATGAAGTGGTGCTCCTGGGTATCGACCAGCCCGGGCACGCTGCCCTCGAGCTGGTCCAGATGCACCTGCAGTTGGTCTCGGGTCAGGGCCATGGCTTGACCTCCGCTTGGGAGGACAGCCTAGGTCCGGTGCCGTTGAGGCGGCGTAGACGGGCCGCCACCCGATGGAGCCTGGCCACGGCGTCGGCATGGCGGCACCAGGCGCGCCAGCCTCCCGCGCGTGGCGGGGTCATCGCCAGGATCTGCCGCTCGATGGCTTCCGCCCGCTGAGCGGCCCTGCGGGCCTTGGTGGTGGCTTTGGGCATGGCCGGGAGGATGAATTGAGGGCGTCGCATGTGCTGCGACCGGCCAGTTCGAACGTATTTCCCCGGCAGCGGCGGCGGGATGCTTCCACCGCCTTGTCGACCGCGCAGAATTGCGCGAGGACCGGGACGTCCGGCGGCTACGGTGGCAATGCCCTGCTCCACCATCGAGCGCGAGGCCAAGGTGACGTTGGTCGGCGGGGCCTGGACGCTGGGCGGGATGATGCTGAGCGGCGGCAGCTCCAGCTTGGCGCCATCGTCGATCGCGGCGAACTTGCCGGGCACGTGCTTGAGCGCAGTGATGTTGAAGGTGATCCCCTCGCCCTCCGTCACCGCCAGCACCTTGAAGGTCTGCAGCGCCAGCTCAGCGCTTTCCGTCGCCCAGACCCCCTGCGGCTGGGGCTCCGACGACCACGGAGCGGAGACCGTCACCTGGTTGCCGCTGATCGCGGCGATGGTGCGCGCCTGGCTGCGGCCGGTGGGGAGCATCACCACGAGGCTGTCCCCCGCCGCCATGCCCTCCGGCGCCAGGTCAAGCACAACAGTCTGGCCGCTCGCCGAGTGGATGCGCCCGCCAATCCGACGGCCAGCACGCTTCGCGTCAGCCACCTGGATGATCTGCCCCGGCTCGGCCACCACGCCATCAAGGCCGACGGCGAAGCTCACCGTCTCGGTCTCCAGGTTCTCCGAGAGCAGGATGTGGTTGCCGATGCGCTGTGCCTGGCTGCGGGAGGTGCACCCGAAAGCGGTCACCTCGGTCTGCTGGATGCCGTAGCGCGCCACGCCCTCGCGGTAGATCACCGGCTCGACCTTCTGTCGGCCGAAGTCGCTCTGGTCGCTCCAGGACACCAGCGCCACGGTGTGGCGCGCCTTGCGGCCGCTGCCCTCGTAACTGAACCGGCTGTCGATCACGTTGGCGCCGGTGTAGGTATAGACCGGGTCCATCGGCATGTCCGCCGAGGCCAGAACCTGGCCCATGGCGTAGTAGCTGATGCCCCGGAACACCGAAGCCAGGTCCTGCAGGAGCTTGTAGGCATCCTGGGCGGTCTGCAGGTACACGTTGCAGGTGAAGCGCGGCTCCTGGCCCCCGAGCCCGTCGCTCACCAGCTGGTCGCAGTACTGGGCGATCTGGTACAGCCGCCACCGATCGACCATCTCCGGCGCGACGATGCCGCCCAGGCCGAACCGGTCGTTGGTGACCATGTCGTAGAACACCCAGGCCGGGTTGTCCGACCACGCCGACTTGAACGTGCCATCCCAAATACCGACGTAGGCCCGAGTCTCGGGGTCGTAGTTCGTCGGCACGCGGATGATCCGCCAGTAGCAGTCGTAGCCACGCGTGGGGATGCTCTGGAACTGGCTGGCGTCCACTTCGATGGCGACCAGCGCACTGTTGGGGTAGCGCAACTTCGCGTCGATGATCTCGGTCAACGACAGGATGTTGAGCGTGTCGGCGATGGTGGCGCTGTTCGCGTTGGGCGTCAGGCGCCGGAAGCGGATCTGCCACACGCTCCCAGCAGGTAGGTCGATGCGCCGGCTGCGCTCGTACTGGGTGGTGGTCTTGCCGGTGATCGTGTCGGTGAGCAGCGTGGTGTAGGCGCCGCCGTCGGTGGCCACGTCCACCGCATAGGTGATGCTGTACCCCACGGTGTCGCCGTTGTCGGTCTTCGTCCGCTGCAACGCCGGCACGGCCAGGCGCACGCGCACTGCCGACAGCTCGGAGCCGGAGACGGTGCGCACGATCGGCGTGTCGCTGCGCAGCTCCACGCCCACCGAAATCTCGTTCTCGACGCTCGGGAAGCCGGCCACGTATTCCTGGTCCTGCGTGCCGACGCGCGTCTGCACCACGACGTTCTGGAAGTTCATGGAGCCGTCGCTGCCTTGCAGCGGCGCACCATCCAGCGCGATCGACTGCAACCCGTTGGCCAGGCCGCGGATCTCGCCCTCGCTGATCAGGTCGATGATCTTGGCGTAGGCGATCGAGTGCAGGCTATCGGGCGACTCGACGGGCGTGCGGGCGCTGCTGGAGCCCTTGCCGCCGGCACCGCGGAATTCAGGGCCTGCGCTCACGCCTGGTCCTCAGCGTAAACGCCGCCGCTGATCACTGCCGAACCGCCCCAGCAGCGGCCATAGCCCACCGGTACCGGGTTGCCCTCGGCCTCGGTGTTGACCGGCCCATTGAAGCTGTAGCTGGGCTGGTTTTCGGGACTGTCCTTTGCACCGAGCCCTTTGGGCTGTGGAGAGAGCATTTGCACGACACCGCCAGCGATCATGGCGACACCCAGATTGATGAAGGGCGTGCCGCTGAAGCCGGTGTACACGTTGAGCACCACACCGACCACCACCAGGATCGCGCCAACGATGGTCTGCAGCACACCCGCGCGCTTGGCGCCCTGCAGAACCGGCGCAACGCGGATTTCGGCCGAGCCCGGCGGATCGTGCAATTGCTGCTCGCCGATATTGCGCTTGCCCAGGAAGACGGCGAAGACCATGCCCTTGTCCTTTGCGGAGTTCAGGTAGGCAGCCAGCCCCGGAATCTGCACGCACAGCGCACGCATAGCCTCAGCTGCGCTATCTACGGCCAGGTGGAACTCCCGCCCGAACCGCGCGCCCAGCGCGCCATATAGCCGAATGGTGCGGATAGTCTCAGCCATCGATCATCTCCCGGTGTCGCACGATGTAGCAGGTCCGCTCGGCCCAGTAGCCGCCGTAGACGACCCGGTCGGATAGCCGGCTGTGGAGGTGGTGCAGCATCACCCCGTCGCCCAGGTAGATGCCGGCGTGGTTGGGGACCGTGGACCGGATCTGCATGAGGATCAGGTCGCCACGACGCGGGGCATCCGTGATGCGCTCGAACCCCTCGGCCTGCAGGCGATCCAGGCTGTAGAGCTGCTGACCCTTGAGCCACCAGTCGTCCTCGCGGGTGTAGTTCGACAACTGGATGCCGAGCTCGCGGCGATAGAAGTCCTGCACGAGCGTGTAGCAATCCAAAATGCCGTGCGCGAACTGGCGTCCGATCAACGGTGCCTCGTAACCGGACGGCTCGATCGTCTGGATGTCGCCGCACTCGGCCGCGCCATCCACCTGGCCCACGCTGACGATATGCCAAACCAAGCCGCTGCCTTCGCACTGAACCCGGTCGGCGTCACTGGGCGTTGCCGGCGCATTGGGGTGGCTGTGCACGAGCGCCAGCACCTCGCCACGATCCTCAGCTGAGGCGTAGTCCTCCGCCGGCAGGCGAAAGTGCTCGCTGGGCGCGGCCGCCTCATTGCGGCAAGGCACGTAGGTCTCACGCCCTTCGATGGCGACCACCAGCCCGCAGCATTCGCGCGGGTATTCGGCCACGGCGTGCTCATGGATTGCCGCCAAGGTCAACGCGTCCATGGTCAGCTCCTCAGCAGCCCGGCGGCGGGGAACCCGCCGTAAGGAAGCGGATCGTTTTGGCCGAACCGCAGTTTGCAGCTCCCCAGCCGGCCGCCGCACTGGTCGCGGCTCGGGTCGCTGGTCGGCACGTCGTTAATGTCGGCTACCGGCGGTCCTGCATAGCCGCAGTAGGGGCCGCGGTACCCGCCGATGGTCACCCAGGCGCAAACGCCGGCGATAATCTGGCGGCGGGGCAACGTCACCTCGTTGAGGTCGATCGCAGTGGACAGTTCGAACTCGACGACCTCGCGGTCTTCACGCACCTTGCGCTCGATGAACCAGATCTCGTCCGGAAAATGCTCGTCGGGATCCGCCTCGGGGTTGCCCTGGGCGAAGTTCGGCGCATCGAGGTACTGCCTCAGCGTCTGCCTGCGGATGAGCTTCGCGCCCACCAGGTCGTCGAACAGCAGGCACATCGCTGTGATGCTGCCGTCGATGTTGCCCACGCTCAGGCGCGGGTTCGGCGGCTGGTCGCTCGTGCGCTCGAATCCCGTCGCCTCGATCGGCCACGGACCATAGTCCTGCCCCTGCCAGATGATCGGCTCGCTCTGCAGGTGGGCGTGGAAGAACAGCTGGTCGGCGCCGATGCCGCGTGCGTCGAGCTCGAACACGGTGACCCGTGCGCCGGGCTCCAGGGTCTGGATGTCGGCCAGCACGCTCACGCCGGCCACCCGCTCGTCACGTCATAGGCCTCAGCGGCCGCGATATCCGGCAACGCGTCGATGGCCTCGTGGTGCGCGCGCTCGGCGCTGAAGCACGCCTGCACGTGCACGGAGATAGCTCCGGCGATGGCCTGGATCTCGGCGAGCGTCAGTCGCGTCCAGCCGGACGCCGCCTTGAAATCGACCTCGGCGAGATCTCCCAGCTGGCCAGCAGCCAGTACCGAACTTATGCGGTTCTGGTCCTCCAGGCCGGTGGCCACCGAGACGCCGCCCACCTCAATACCGCCGGTCTCGTGCGACCAGCGCTGGGCGGTGGCTGCTGCGCGCAGACCGTCCTTCAGCGACTGCAGGGTAGCAGGCGGATCCGCCGGCTCGGCCTCATTCCCCGCGGCGAGCCAGGCCTCGTACTCATCCCACCAGCGGTGGCCACGCGGGATGTACATGGAATCCTCAATGCGTACCACGCACTCGGGATCATGAGTCAGACGGTACATTAGGGAATCTCCGCATCAGAAATGAAGTGGAAGAAGCCACCCCAACGCGACGCCGTGTTCTTCCAGTTGACTTGGAACTGATGCACGCCGACGTGGCTGATAGAGGCGGAGATCAGGCTTCCGTCGTCCTGCCCCACAGTGCCGGCGGAACTGGTCAGACCTGTGCCCCACAGCGCAACGGCTGGGGCTACCCGCTTAGTGACCTTGAACGGTACGGACACAAACATGTCGGCATTTACTGCACTGCTAATGCCGATAGAGAACCGTCCTAGGTTGGAAAGCGTGCCTGGGAATACATCGAGCTGAAAGCTCTTTTCGCAGTAGCGCTGGCACAGCACCAGCTCTACGCCAAGAGGACGAACCTCGAAGTTGCTGGGTACCGTTCCGCGCTCTAGCTGCACTTCACCGATGTACAGCTGGCCAGACTGCGCTCCAAGCGAGCCGTTGCGGGCGCTGTAGGAGCTGCCGCCGGAGAACCACAGCACCATGCTCAGGCAGTGGTTGGCGTTACCGATAGTTTTTCCGGCCGTGCTGGGCAATGTCACTTGCCCAGAAATGTGATTGATGCCAGCCGCCAAGGTGAACTTCTTAGGGCTGATGCCGGTTACCGTAGCAGAGCCGCCCGTACCGAACTCCTGCAAAAACTCCACGGCGATCTGCCGTCCCGCTGCGCCAGCATTGAAGACCGTTGCGCTAAAACTGACCGTCTGACCGTTGAACGTATTAACGTTCTCGATCTTCTGGGTCATGATGAAAAAGTGGTTCGTGCCGTCGCTGTTTCCAGTGTTGTTCACACTGCAAGCGAACGCACCCGTCTTGAAGTTGGCATCGCCAGCACCGACGACATACGCTTGGATACCCGCACCGGTGAGCGCATTGAAGGCGCAATTCCAACGATCCGGCCCGTAGCCGGTAACGGTGAACGGACCCCAGCCGCGCTGCCAGAAATCGAAGTTGCCGTTGATGAGCTTATTCTTTCCCAGGGCCAAAGCGATCGCCGACTCAATGACGTCAACTCGCTCATCAAGGGAGGTGCCGGATCCATCGCCCACCACGAGGCCATAGAGATCGTTGAAGTTCTCTTCCGCCTTCGCGAAAGCCTGCCGCGCGGTATCGCCGTCGGTTCCAGCGGGCGGCGTGCCGAGTTGGATGTGCTGCTGTGCCATGGGTGTCTCAGGGCTGGAAGGATTGCTGGAAGGTTGCGGAGAGCGTGAAGATGCCTCCGCCGTTGTCGCTGGCGTTGTAGCCATCGCACTGGTAGAGGCCCTGCGCCGCAAGCGGTGGCTTCCACAGGAAGGATTGGCCCACGTGGGCGTCCAGGAAGGAGGCGACGGCCTGGATAACGGACTCGCGGTCGGTGAAGCTCACCTGCCATTCGCGCGAGATGGGGTTGATCCCGTCGGCGCTCGACTGGCTGTAGCCGTCGCCGAACTGGGCACGGCTCACCTTGCCGGCGGCAGTGCCGCTGCTGCTCTGCGCCGTGGGGCGCCAACCGAAGATGTCAGCCATCAGCGAGCCCTCGAAGCGCTGAACATGCCGCCGGGGCGCTGCTGCTGGATCAGCACCTCGACCACCTGCGCCTTGATGAGGCCGGCGAGCTGCCTGGCCTGCGTGTCTGTGCTTCCGGACACCTCGTCCTGGCTTCCGCCGCTATCCACGGTCACCGCGATGTTCACGACTGGCGAAGCGGCAGCGCCAGTCGTGCGGCTTGCCGCAGAGATCGGCCGCACGGTGCCGTCGTTGCCGGGAATGAGGTAGCTGCGTCCGCCGGTACTGAAGATTTCCGGCTTGTTGTTCTCCCCGACCTCATAAAGCGAGGACCGGGAGACAGGTCCGCCCGCGGCGCGCCCACCACCGAAGCTGTAGCCGGCGCCGTTGTTCAGCCAGTCGGTATTGTTGCCGAAGCTCTGCGCGCTGTAGGTACCCGACACGCCTCCCGCGCTACCGGTGAACGCGCTGGCGACCATGTTGACGATGCCCACGATCGCTTGTTTGGCCGCGATGCGCGCGAGGTCTGCGATGATGGAATTCGCCAGGTCGGTGAAGGACAACTTACCGGTCTGGACGAACTTCACGAAGGCATCTTCCGCGCCCGTGAACGCGTTCTCGAGCAGGTGCTGCGTCTGGCTCGCGACGTCGCCTGCCTGGGCGCGATACTCCTCCCATGCCGCGTTCGCGCCGTTGCGCCAGTCGCCCATCATGGCAATGCGCTCAGCCTGGTACTCGCGCTCCGTTTCCAGCATGTCCGCCAGGTGCCGCTCGGCGTTGGCCTTCTGAGCGTCCCAGCTGTCCTTGTCCGCCGCCACGCTGCGGTCGCCCAGGCGCTTAAGTTCGTCCTCATAGGCGCGGCGAATGTCGAGCTGCCTACGAAGTAGCTCCGAAGCCTCGGAGCCGTGCCCGATCTGGACGAGGTCCGCCTCGTTGGCCCGCCGCTGGTTCTCCGATTGCTGAGCGAAGATGGCGTTCTGGCGCGCCAGCGCCTCCTTCGCCTTCTCCTGCTTGGTGTAGCTGTCCGTGAGCGCTTCGCTGGTCTCCAGCTCGGGCAGGATGGCCTTGAGCAGCGCGCGGGAGCTCGCGGACATCTGGTTGTTCTTGTCGGCCAGCATCTGCTTGGCCTGGATGGCCAGCTGATCGCCGGCCGTCACCTTGTCGCCGGTATCGCGCAGCTGCTCGTTTGCCGTGATCTGCCGCTGGATCGACTCCACCAGCGTCTGCGCGCTGTTCGAGTCTGCTTTGGCCTTGGCCGCCGCGGCGTTGCCGGCCGCCTTGTCGGCGTACTTCGCCTCGATGGCCGCGACCTGCGCGGAGATCTCCGCCTGGGTCTTGCCGAGCTTGTTGCCCAGCTCCCGGGCGTCGTTGATCTCCTTGCGCTTCTTCCCTTCCTTGTCGAGGCTCTGCTGGGTGAGCTGGGTCCACTCCTTCTCCAGCTTGATCTGGCGCTCGACCTCGGCAGAATCGACGATAGCGCCGGACGCGCCGCTGCCGGGCGAGTGCTGCGGCCGGCCAGCGATGCTGGCGTCGGCGGGATTCTGCGCCGCAAGGTACTTGCGCCCGTACGCATTGAGCAGCTGCAGCTGCTGCAGATTGCCGATGGGAAGAAGGTCGCTGAGGCCCTGTACGCCGGTGCCACCCAGCTTCATCGCGGCCACGCGGGCGAGCAGGTCCGCGTAGGTCTTGACCTCACCGACCAACTGGCTGGCGTAGTCCGTGGCCTCGCGCCAGAGCTTGGTGGTGGCGGGGAGCGCGGCTTCCGACCGGCGCGCGACCTCATCCAGGTGCTCGGCGTAGATGCGGACGCCTTCCGATGCGGCATCCTGCGCGCGGCCCTCTTCCTCGAGCTGCCGGATGCGGTCGATCTGGGCCTGCGTCAGGAAGTGCTCGGCCTCGTTTAGCTTGAGCAGCGCCTTGACCGGGTCGTTGGCGATGTCCTTGAAGCGGTCGATAGTCGTGTCGATCGCCTGGCCGGCGCTGGCCTCCATCCGCGCTGCGGCGGTGGCGACCAGGTCGAACTGCTGGCCGGCGAAGCGCCCCGATTCGGCCACCGCCCGCACCGCATCTGTGGCGCCGCCGCGCGTGACACCGTCAAGCTGGTCCAGCTGCAGCGCCAGCGACTGCAGCTGGGTGACTGACTTGCCTGCGTAGTCGCCGGTCAGGATGAGCGCGCTCTGGAAGGCCGCCTGCTCCTGGCGGGCTGCGTTCCACGCCAGCGCCAGCGCGCCTATGCCGGCCACCGTCAGGGTGATCGGGTTCACGAGGCCCGCGAGCGCCGTGCCGACGCCACGGATCGCCAGGCTGGCGCTGCCGAACTGGTCGCGGATCTGGCCACCCTGCTGCAGCAGCACCAGGCCCAGGTTCTGGCCGCCGGCCAGCTGGGTCACGATGTCGGTGCCCTGTGCGGGCAGGCTGCGCAGGGCGGCGCGGTACTGGCCGGAAGCGGTTGCCGCCCCCTTCATCGACTGGACCTGCTTGTCCAGCAATGCCGTAAGGCGAGCAGCTTGGTCACCGCTCGCCTGCTGCGCGATGCGCCAACGGATGATCTCCTCGCGGTCCTTGCCGAGGGTGGCGATCTGCCGCTCCAGCGCACGAATCTGTCGCGTCGTGGCCTGGACCTGCCGCTGGCTACCCTGCTCTACCTCCGTGGTGAGCGAGGAAACCGACTGCTTCGCGCGATTGATGCCGGGCTCGACCTTGCTGTTGTCGATCTCGATTTCAATTCGGGCGGTGCCAATGCTCTGGTCTGACATTGGGAATCCTTCGTGCAAAAAAGAAGCCCGCCAGATGGCGGGCTTTGTTGAGCCGCTTCTAGGGCGTCTCTACGGCTTGTCGGAAGCGAGAGTACTCGGCACTTTTATCGAGTAAATGGAACACTCGGCAGCTATCATCGCCACCGCGCCCATGCGCACCTGCTCCTCGTTAGCTCCGGTGATCGCGATCTTCACCTGCTCTCTCACCTTCGCAGCAATCTCATTCCGAGTCTCGGCGTCGGCAGCGCCTCCCAATCCAGTCGATTCCAGCGCCTTTCCTGTAAGGCCGGAGGCGCCTGCGAGACCGCTGAGCCCTGCGATCGTGGCGGCATTGGCCGATGCATTCGCAGCCGCAAGGGCTGGGACCACGATCGAACCAGCAACCAGTCCAGTCAAATAGACACCCAGTGCCCACTTCCGCTGGGTGCGGGAGCTTGCTTCGAACGAGGATAGGCGTCTGTCACAGACGGCCATCGCCTGCTTAAGGGCTTCCTCCACTCGCCGATCCTCTTCCTGCTGCTCTTTGGATCGACCCTTGTCGAGCGAACCCACGCGAACCGTGCGCAAGTCGCCGCCCGAAACCCCTACCGTTGAACACCCCGCACAGAATAGAGCCACTAAGCAAACGCTGGCAGCAAATTTTCTGTTCATTCCTTTCCCCTGTGCAACAGGCGTCATGCCTGCCGTGCGGCCTATCTACCACAGCTGAGCGGGCCGTTCCATCGCCCCGGAAACGGCGCCTCAAGCTTCGGCAAGAGCTCGAAGCGCAGCCGCCTCAATTACGGCCAGCGCGCCCATGACCTCGTCCCGCTCCTGGCCGGTGATCCCGGCGTGGGCCATCTCGTTGAAGACGACGCCGTAGTCCAGGCCGATAGGACCGCCCGCGCCGCAGCGCCACTGGTTGGAAATGCGCCGGAACAAGTCCACAGCGCGGTGGTTCTCGGGCCAGAGGTCGACCACCGGGGCGACGTAGTGCTTCGGCTTGAAGCCGGTGCCTTCGAGTTCGGCGGCGGTCGGGACGCGGAAGTACAGCGCCCCGACCGCCTCGATCAGTTTTTTTCCAGCGCCACCGTGCGCGCGCGCCACCAGGCTTCGATCAGGCCCTGACTGATGCCCGGGTGCTCATCCTCGAAGTCGGAGATGCCATCCACGGTCAGCGGATACTCCGCGTCCCAATCGTCGATCAGCCACAGCACCAGCTCGCCAATCGTGCCCTTGTGCTCGCGGTATTCCTTGCTGGTGTGGTTGACGAACTTCACGTTCAGCGCAAACTTCTCCGCCGCGGAGCTGAAGTTCAGCTCCGCCGGCAGTTGCCTGGGGGCCTCGCCCTTGCGTACGGGCATCAGACAGCCTCCACCAGGGTCGACTCGCTCAGCGCGGTGAACGTCATAGTGTTGCCCATCGGCGTGTTCGCCGCGATGGTCGGGTCGCCGTCGAAGGACATGTAGCCGTACCAGTACAGCACATCGCCGCCCGGGATCTTGCAGCGCAGGATGATGGGCTCGCTGCGCGCGTCGACCGCCTTCGCCGCCTTGTACCAGGGCAGCTTCGGATCGTAGTAGGTGGGCAGGGTCAGGGTCTTGGCGTTCTTCGTGGTGGGGATCGAAATCTGCCGGCCGGTCGGATCTTCGAGGAGGGTGCCCTGCCAGTACTGCTGGTCACCCCCAGACGAGGAAGGGTCGCCCTGCTGGGTGTAGTCCACGAACTCGCCGGCGATCAGCAGGGTGCCGGCGCCGCTGGTGCCGGGGAAGAGCACCGAATCGGAGGTGTCGGCGCCCAGCAGGGGCAGCGCGCCCGCAACTTCCTCGCCCGCGACCGCGACCTTGTTGTTGAGCAGCGGCCAGCCAGCGAGCTGGATAAGGACAACCTCGCCCTCATCAACCTCGCCGGTGGCGACGGTGGCAACGGTCGGATCGGCCTTGGAGAATGCGGTCGCCGCGATGGCGCTGGAAAGCACCGACGCGAAACCGAACTGGATGCCCTTGGGGAGCTTCAGTGCCATGGGAAAACCTCGCTTTGGTCAAAAAAAAGCCCGGCGCGACGCCGGGCGGTGGAGAGAACTGCTCAGGGGTCGGGGTACCAGAGTCCGAAGTCCTGCCGGGCCCCGTACTTCTTGATCGCGTCCTCGTAGGTCGCGGTCAGCGCGCCGATCACTTCGGACTTCGGCAGGCTCGTGCACAGCACGCCCTCGATGGCGCGCATCAGCGTGTTGGCCTCGGCGCGGCTTCCCGCCCAGAGGGTGATCTGCAGGCGCGCGTGCTTGTGATCAGGCATCGCGCCCTCGGCGAACCACAGGCCGCGGCCGCCGACCTGCTGGTAGACGCCGCAGGGATAGGTCGGATTGTCCGGAAGCACGTCGGCGTAGAACCGACCGCTCAGCAGCGGCGCGACCAGCCCATGCAGCAGCGGCTCATACGGCATCGCCTTCACCCTCCCCGCTCAGAAGCTCGGCCAGGCGCTTGCGCCCGCGCGCCGCGGCGATCTCCGTGAGACGCGCCAGGGTCGCCTCGTAGGCGGGCCGCAGGAATGGGTACGCCGGAGTCCACACCGGCGCCGGCAGCAGCTCCGTGGTTGCGCGCCACTTCCCGTCCTCGCCGCGCACCAGCACGTTGGTGCGCCAGTGGCCGAACTCCAACAGGTGGCCGTGCGGCGCCTTCTTGCTGTTCCAGCTGATCTGGTAGACGACTCGCGCGTCGCTGGACTCGCCCTCGCGGTAGGCCAGGTAGATCGAGTCGCGCAGCGTGCCGTCGTCTACCGGCGCGCGGGCCTTTGCCTCGCCGCGGACGGCCTGGCCGGCGGCCACGCCCATTGAGCGCGCCACGCTCGTGGTCATCTCGCCCAGGTTGTCGAGTCCGGCGAGCGCACTGGACAGGTTCACCCGGCTAGCCATTGTTCCCGCCCTGCTCGGCCAGGATGTACGCGCGCTCCCGGTCCTTCAGGTCGCGCGTGACGCCCTTGATGTCGAACACCAGGCCGTCGTGGACGATGCGCATGCCCTGGTCGATAGCGAGCGCCTGCGCGGTCTGAAAGCGCACGAGGAAGCTGTAGCGCGCGATGGACGCGGGCACATTGCCCTGCAAGCTGGAGCGAATGGCGCCCATGCCGGTCTCGTTCCCGATGCCGGCCCACACCTCGCCCACCAGCGCCCACTCCTCGATAGGCTGGCCCCAGCCATCCGTCCCGGTGCCGCGCCGCTCGATGCGGATGCGGCGGTTCAGCTCGCCGGCGGCGATGCTCACCTCAAACCCCCAGCCCGACGCGGTACGGCCACAGCAGGCTGTGGGCGCCCATCGGGATTTGGACCGCGGCGGCGCCTTGGCCGGTCTGCACGTCCTCGCGCGTGCGGTACAGATGGCCGAGGATCAGCAGGATGGCGGCAACCACCGGCTTGGTGACCACCATGGGATCGTCGCCAGCGACCTCGTCGATCACCGCGTCGGCCAGCGCATCGGCGTCCTTGAACACACGCCGGTTGAGGAAGTCCTGCGCGGCCTGCTCCGCGGCGTCGGCGTATACGGTCAGCATGTCGTCGTCGCCGGCATCGGCCCGGCAGTGCTGCCGGGCCTGCTCAAGGGTGATCAGGTCCACAGATTCAGGCCTGCGGCTGCTCGAGCACGGCGATGCGCGCGGTCAGCGCCTCGACCACCGTCTTGCGCTTTTTGCCGGCCTCGGCCTGCTCGGCCGCCAGCGCGGCGCGGCCCAGCTCGACGTCCGTCACGGCGTCCAGGCTGGCGATGACCTCGGCAGCCGTGCCCGAGACCAGCTGCTCGCCGGGGGTCGGGCCGTCGACGGGCGGCGCGGGCGACTGGACGTCCGTCACGGCGCCTTCCTTGACCAGGTCCGCGGAACCGGTGTCGATGAAGTACTGCCCGCGGCTGCTGTCCATGCGGACGGTCTGTCCGGCGCGCGGATCTGGGTTCTTGAACTTGATGAGCATGGGATACCTCCGAAAGAGGAGAGGCGCGCCGAAGCGCGCCCCTCAATGCCACCTGCGGACAGGCGGCGCTGCGATCAGGCCACGTTGCCCAGGTCGCCGTAGATGAAGGCCTGCGGGCGGTACACCGCCAGCGCCAGACGCTCCTCGGCCAGGATCGTGACCAGGTTCTTGACGAAGTCGTCCTCGTTCTCCGTCGCCACCTCGACGCGGGCCTGCCAGCGATCGAACACCTGCGCGCCCAGGCGGAAGGCACCGGTGAGGAACTTGTCCACCGCGATGGCCTGGGTGGCCACGACCGGACGGTTCCACAGGCTGGCGCCGATGACGCCCTGCGGGTTGCCGATGATGTAGCGGCCGGTGGTGTCCTTCAGCAGCTCGACGCGCGCCCAGTCCGTCGGGTTCAGCACGATGCCGGTGGCCGGGTACTCCGCCAGCTCGGCCTGCAGCATCGCCAGCCGGATCTGGTCGATCACGGTGACGTCGCCCGGATCGAACGGCGCGGCGTACGCAGTGGCCTGCGGGATGATGCCGAGCAGGTTCTGGCCGGTGCCGTCGCCGTTGAGCAGCTGCTGCTCTTCCTTGAAGGCCAGGCCGTAGCGCAGGCGGCCGTCGATGTAGCTCTGCAGCTGCGAGGCGTCGTCCAGGATCTGGCGCGAGGCCTTCACGAAGTGCGCGATGACCTTGGCGCTGGTGTTCACCAGGTCGAACTTCAGGGTCGACTCGGGCTTCTTCGCGCCCTCGGCAACCATGCCGGCGTTGTTGGTGAAACCGGTCTCTTTCACGTACTCCAGTGTGCTGCCGTCCATGCGGCCAGGAGTGATCAGGTCGCGCACCGTCATGCGGCGGTCCGGCGGCGCGATGATGCCCGGCAGGCGGGTGGTCTGGACCAGATCGCCGGCAGCGCCGTCGGTGTCGGTGGTGATGCTCGTGATCGCCGCCTGGAACGTCATATCCACTCGGCCGCGCGGGGTGGTCTGGCTGCGGAAGGCCTTCCACTGATCGCTGCCGATGAACTGCTCGCCGAAGGTCTGGTGCTGGACGTCGCCGCCGGCGCCGTTCGCCTCGATCTTTGCCAGCTTCTGCTCGGCGCCCTGCAGGTTGGCCTGCAGCTCACCCTGCCTCATCAGCAGTTCGTCGACCTTGGCCTTGGTCTCATCGGCCAGCTTTGCATGAGCCTTGATCTCGCTCTGCGCCTGCTCGGCCATGGCTTTGACCTGGTCGCCGATGCGCTCCAGCTCGGCCTTGATGCCTTCGGGCAGTGCGGCCATGACCGGGGCGGCCATCACGGCACCGGCGTGATCCGAGTGCAGCAGGTGCTGCACCAGGGTGGCAGCGCCCGCGTCGAAGGTGAAGAACAGCGCGACGATCGCGGTGATCGCCAGCAGGTAGAGGTACTTCTTGGTGTTCATGGTGTCTCCGTTGGTTACTGGGTGAGGGAAAAGCTGCGCAGCGCGGCGGCGAACGCCTCCTCGCTGGGTACTGCGCCGGCGTCGTCGCCGGGTTCGGTGGGATCTCCCTCACCGCCGCCAGCCGGGTCACCCGAGCTGGTCTTGATCTCGCTGATGAGGCGCATCGCCTCGCTCTTCGGCATCCCGCTGGCGCGCAGCGCCGACTCAATGCGGCGTACGGCAGAGGCGCCTGCCTTGCTGGCGCCCTTTTCGACTTTGTCGGAGGGCAGAAGCTCGTCGGCGAAGCCGTCCTCTACCGCGGCCTCGCCGGCGATCCAGGTCTCGCGGTCCATGAGCTTCGCCATGGCCGTGCTGTCCTGGCCGGTCTGCGCGGCGTAGATGCTGGCCATCGCGTCGTCGAAGGGCTTGAGGGTTGCGGCAACCTCCTCGAGGTCGTGCCGGTTGCCCACGGCCATGACCCAGGCGTTGTGGATCATCAGGAACGCCGCGCGGGCGATCTGGATCTTGTCGCCGGCCATGGCGATGACCGAAGCCGCGGAGGCGGCCAGGCCGAGGACCTTCACGGTCACCTCGCCGTCGTGCTCGCGCAGCAGGTTGTAGATGGCCAGGCCTTCGAACATGTCGCCGCCGGGCGAGTTGATGTTCACGGTGACCGGGCCGGCGCCCATACCGCGCAGCGCTGCGGCTATGCGCTTTGCGGTGACGCCATCGCCGGTCCAGTAGTCGTAGCCGATCACGTCGTAGATGCTGATGCTGCGCTCGCCCTCGCTGTCGGCCGCGGCGCGCACGCCCGCGTTCCAGCGGTCAAGGGCGCGCGGCTGCAGCTGACTGCTGACGCCGGCGCACGGCCGACCCTCCGGAGCACCCGGCAACGTCTTGATGGTCATGAGGATCAGTCCTTCTGGTCGTCGGAGAAGCCCAGGAACGCAAGGATCGCGGCCCGGGCCTGGTTGGCGTCGGTGCTGGTGCCGATTCCGTCCAGCGTGGTCATGGCCGACTGCACGGTGAGCACGGCAGCGTTGCCGCCCATGGCCTCGCGGTCCTCAAGCTCGCGCACCTCGTCGCGGGTCAGGATGCCGTTATTCACCATGGCGGCGTAGAAGGCCGCGCGGCCGGCGCTGTCGGCGCGCAGCAGGCCTTCCACGTTGAACTTCGGGTAGTACCGCAGGCGCTCGCCAGGAGTCAGTAGGTCCTTGCTGATGCCCTGCTCGATCCGACGCAGCCAGGGGCCGAGCGTGAAGGTCAGGAAGCCGATCATCTGCTGCTCGATGCCGGTACCCCAGCTGGTCGACTTCTCGGTATGGCCAACCATCCACGGTGGGACGCGGAACCAGCGGCAGATGGACTCGACCGAGAAGCCGCGCGATTCCAGCAGCTGAGCGTCGGACGGGTTTACTCCCAGCGTACCGGCCTCGGTCCCGCCTTCCAGCAGCGGTGCCTCGCCCCGCTCGATCGAGCCGACGAGATTGGCCTTGAACTCAGCGCGCTGCTTCGGGTTCAGGAACGCGCTGACCTTGTAGTAGATGGTCTGCAGCAGACCGTTGCGAAAGGTCTGCGCAGCAGCCTTGTCTGCTGCCATCGCGTTGCCGAAGACCTTCGCGCCGTAGCGGATCACCGAGACGCCATGCTGGCCGTCCAGCGTAAAGCCCGGCAGGGTCCAGATCCGCGAGGCCGGAATTACGCGAGGCGTCCCGTCCTGCTTCAGGTACCGGTAAATCTTGTTACCGCGCTGGTCCCGATTGATCGTGAGCTTGTCCGGATCGAGGAGCATCAGGCCGATCAGCCGCGGGCCGGCGTACAGCTTCTCCGCGCGCCCGTTCCCGCGCAGCAACATGGCCACCACCATCGCTTCCCAGAACACCGCTGCCGTCGATTCGTCGTTCGGCTGGTCATGGATGACGAAATGCAGCGGGTGCTGGCTGGCCACGCGCTTGCCTGCCGAGGTGCGCTCGTACATCGACAGGGGCAGCGTGGCGATGGTCTCGGAGATCAGACGCACGCACGACCAGACCGCGTCGAGCTGCAGCACCGTCTTGGCCGTGACCTCCACGCCCGCCTCGCTGGCCAGCACACGGTCCGCGTACAGTTCGCTGTCACGCAGCGTGAACGAGCGCACCCAGCCATCCACGGCGGCGCGCACGCGGCTGACGATGCCGCCGGTCGGCTTGATCTTCATGCGCGGCCTGCCCTCACCGGGTTGCTGAGCCAGTCGTCCATACAGCCTTGTCCTTCAGGGTTGAGCGCCATCAGCGACACGGCGTTGAAGAGAGCCATCAGTGGGTCGATCTTTGCCGAGCCACTGACTTGCTTCGTGATGGTGATGGCATTGCCAGTCGGCACCACCTTCGCGTTGCCGACGCACCACGCCATCATGGGCTGTCCTCCGTGGATGAGCGACCCGCCAGCCAGCGCCCGTTCCGCGGTCTTGATCGCGCCGTTGAGCTTCCAGCCTTGCGACACGGCCACAATCTGCTTCATGTCCACGCCACGGTCTTCGGTGGTCAGCTCATCGACGATGGCACCAATGCCCGCCGGGTCAACGCCGATGGCGTGCTCCTCCGGCAGTAGCCCCGCATCGAGCACCTGGCAGATCACGTCCGCAACCTGCTGCACGTCCAGCCCTGGCCGCTGGACGATCGTGAGGTCGCCGTCGCGTTCGAAGTCGCGCAGGCTCGACACCACGTCCTTGCGCCGCTCCAGCACGATCTCGTGGGCCCATGCGTGGCACCAGGCGACCCACCGACGGGTCTGGCGTTCTCGGCCAAGGGCCGCCAATCCCAGGAGATCGTCCAGGCCGCCGCCGTCGATGCCGAACGTCACGACGTCGCACCGCTCAATCAAATCCTCAATGGACAGCGCGCGATCCGCCCGGCACTCCCAGAAATCTGCGCCGGCCCAGCGGTCCGAGCGAAGGTTCTGGCCGACTTCGACGTTGCCATGCTTGGCCAGGAATCCGCGCAGCGCGTGCTCGCCTTCCTGGTCCGCCTTTATGTACTCGCGGCGCAGGTACTCCGCGTCTACCGATATCCCGAAGTTCGGGTTCACCAGCCGCAGGTTCTCCAGCTTCAGGTGCTCCCCCGAGGCGACCATCTCCGGCGGATGCTCGTAAAGCACCGGCAGAGAGGTCACATCGACGATCAGTCCGTCTCGGATCGACCGCATCCGCTGCAGGTCCGCTTTGAAGACGCCCGCGGGCGGCTCATCCGACTGGGTGCTCAACTTGATCACGATGCCTTCCGGGCGTGAGGTCAACCCGCCGGTCGCTTCGCGGAACATCGCATCCGTGTTCGCTTTCTTGCCGAACAGCCACTCCTCGTCGATGAGGACCCAGCTCGCCTTGTTGCCGCCGACCGTGTCGCTATCGGCGGCCAGCACGGTCAGCGTGGCCTTGGTCAGCCGGTGCGTGATCGTGCGGATGTGGTCCTGCACCTGGAACAGCTCGACCAGCTCGTCGTCCGCCTTGATCATGTCGCGCGCCGGCGCGAAGGCGTTGTTGGCGATCTTGATGGTCGGTGCCAGGATGATCATCTCGGCGGACATGCGCCAGTTGAGGATCATCGCGGTGACCATGATCCCGGCCGCCAGCGTGGACTTGCTGTTCTTCTTCGGGATGAGCATCAGCACTTCCCGGATCAGCCGCCGACCGGTCTCCGCGTCATAGGCGCCGAAGATGGCCGCCACGAAGTCGAACACCCACTGGTCGCAGGCCTCGCCAAACGTCGGGCTGCCCGGCGCATCGACGATCCGCAGCTGCTTGAAAACCCGCAACGCCTCCTCGGCTCGATCAGGAAAGATCGGCGGCGGGATGATCGATGCACCCGCGCGCAACCGCGCCGCCCAATCCGGGCAGGCGGTGGAATACGTAGGAACCACGTCAGTTCATCCGCGCCCGGGGCGGGGCGGTCGGCGCGAACCGCCCGCCGACCTTCTCCGCGGCCTTCTGCCGCTCTTCCTTCTTGCCGCCCTCGCCCTTCTTGGCGTGTGTGTACTGCACGGCGGCCACCGCCGCCTTCACCTGGATGGCATTGGCAGCAGTCTTGCCCAGCGCGATGTTCTGCAACAGGGTCAGCATGTCCTGCTCCTCCTGCTCGACGGGCTGCTCTTTCGAGCGCTTCAGAGCGCCGCCGTGCGGCTGAGCTTCCAGCTTCACCGCCACCGAGGTCGCCGCCTTCGGCTTGGCCTTGGTATTTGCTGATTTCGCAGCCTTCGCCGGGGTGGTCATCTTGGGCTTCCGACCGGCGCCAGGCCTTGCGCCGCCTGCGTTCTTCCGCGGGCCGCCGCTCTTGCCCTTCACGCCTGCCATTTGCTGATTACCTCACTGAAAGGGGGATTTTTTCTCTGCATGAGAGGACAGCCGGTCTAGCTTTTCGGAACCGCGCCGACTTTCGACCCACCCCTCCCGGGTCGGCTCGGGGTCGTGCCGGGGGGGGCGCTGGATGCCCGCAGTCGGCCCGTGGTGGCGCGCCCAGCCGAGCGGTCTGCTGCCTCCTGCCGCTGCTTCGTGCCGTCGTGGCAGGGCTTGCAGAGCGCCTGGTGGTTCGACGCCGACCAGAACAACTGCTGGTCCCCCTCATGCGGCACCACGTGGTCCACCACCACCGCAGCCTCCACCCGGCCTGCGGCCTCGCACATCACGCACAGCGGGTGCTGCGCCAGGTACCGCAGGCGGTACTGCTGCCACTGGTAGCCGTAGCCACGCGCCGTGCTGCCCTGCTTCCCTGCCCTCCAGCTATCCGAGTTGACCGTGGCCAACCTGCTGGGCACCTGCTGCAGGCGCGAGGGAACGGTGTGCAGGCGTGCCATCAATGGTGGGCCTGCAGAGGTTGGTCGACGCTGGCATGCGACGAGCGTGCGTGCGGAAACCTGAGGACGTTTAGCGTTGTGCCTGCCACGTACCCGCGTCCGCGCGTCCCGTAACACTCCCCTACTTCGAGCAGTTCAATGTGGTCGCCCTTCTGTCGGAGTGCACCATGAACCCCACACCCGTAGAAGCGCTCCGAATTCTGGCCCGTATACAGGACCGGCAACCCATCTCCGAGGCGCATCAGGCGTGGGCCGTTCGGCTGGGCTTCGCCACCCATGTACCTGACCACCCACTGGCGCTTACGCAGGCTGGGACGCTTGCGCTGAAGCACTGCCATCTCTAGCGAGCTCCCTCGCTGGGTGCGACCGGCCCAACTCGATCGGCCTCGATCACGGCCTGGGCTGCTCGGACTTGGTCGTCGGCGTCTCGGGCGACTCGAACAAGAGCGCCCGCGACCTCTGCTCGTAGTTGGGCGCCCGCATCACGTTCGACGGCGCCGGCGACGGCTTCGGACAGGCGGGCGGTGTTGCAGGTGGCAAGGTCGTCGCGCAGCCGGAGATTGCCAGTGCGCAGGTCATCGACCACAGCAGCAGGGACAGCCTCGGCTGCCCGGCGGTCTTCTTCATGCTTCGCTCCGATGTCGGCCAGCGCGGCCGCCTGGGTGTGTTCGGTGGTGCGGACTTCGTTGACCTGGGCCAGTGCGGCCGTGCCCGACTGGAACTGCCGCTCGGCGTCCGCCTTCTCGGCTCGGTCCCCTCTCCAGGCCCAGCCAGCGCCGAAGGCGGCAGCCGACCACACAACGAAGGCGACCACCGCGATCAGGATCCGGTTCACGCTCAGCTCCCGCCGGCCTGGCGCCGGCTGGTGATGTTGAAGAAGTAGCCGACCACGCCGCCGAGGGCGGTGTTCAAGCCGCCCAGCAGCAGCGAGAAGGCGTCCCGGTTGCTGTCCGGGATCGCCACCGTGATCAGCGCGGCCATGGCCATGCCGTACATGAAGAGGATCAGCACGGCGATGCCGATGCGGCCGGCGCCGGCGTTGCGCGTGGCCCAGCTCATGCCGCGCCCGCCAGTGCGTGGATCTCGCCCAGCGCCCAGTGGTACAGGCTCTGGTCCACGATCGTCACCCTCGTCAGCTGCTTGCCGCGCACCGTGCGCTGGGTCACCTGCGTGGACTGCTGAACCGCCAGAAGCACGAATGCCACCCGCTTCTGCAGCGGGTCCCGCTCCTGGAGCACGTCCAGCGCGTCCTGGACCATCGTCCGGATCGTGCCCAGCACCTCCGCCGTCGGCGTCTTCGTCTTCTGGTCCAGGACCATCAGGACGCCGCGCAGCTGGCTCTCGGCCGGCAGCTTGGCGGGCTTCTTCCCCGACATCAGTTGTCGCCCGCCGCATAGCGCAGGTTCCCGGCCACGCGGCGCGTCCAGCCGCGGCCGAAGGTGTCGAACGTGCTCAGCTTGGTGTAGAACTCCAGCCGCTCGGCATTGAACAGCAGCACCAGGTCGGCGGGCTGGGCGCGTGCCACCGCGGCCAGCGTGGCAGGGCCGATGATCCCGTCGTCGGCGACGCCGGCGGCGCGCTGCAGCCAACGCACAGCGTTCCCGATCCCGTGGTTCACCGCTGCATCCAGCGCCTGGAAGGCGAACGCCTGCGGCAACTTGTCGCCCTGCACGCGCGCCCAGAAGTCGCGGCGGTAGATCTCCACCGCATCCTCGCGGGTCAGCGCCCGGATGTTGAGCTGCGGGTAGCTCCGCTTGCTGATGCCCCACTGCGTCTCGCCGCCCGGGTCCTTCGGGTCGTTGACGTAGCCGCCCTCGTGGGAGAGGACCCGGCCGATGAACTGGTCGAAGCTGCTGGCCATGGTGCCTCCGGCAATAGGTGCCCGTCCTGCGGTCCAGGTGGTCCGAGGGTAGATTTGGCGAGAGGATGGGCAAAGAAAAAGCCCCGGCTGGTCGGCCGAGGCTCGGTTCACTTGCGATAGTAGGAATCTACGTCCGAATGTGCGGGGGCAGCAACCCCGCACCAGCTACATGCGCTAATTCTCGGAGAACACAGAGTCGAATGACCAGCGGGCTAGGCCGCGCGAAGCTCAAAGCCGTAGCACCTAGACGTCCAGGTAGCCAACAATGCAGCTGGTCAGCTGACCGACCAAGGCTTTGATCAGTCGTGCTGGCAGCAGAAGAGCGAGCTAGGTGAAATAGTCACCGCCCTAGGACAAGCTGCTCACGGCACACGAAATCATCAGGACCTTCTTTCCTTCTCGGCCCGCTCCGCCCGCTCCTTATCGCACTGCTTTTCCCACCGCTCGACGAGAGGATCTAGCGCACTAAACGCAAGTGAGTCCTTATCCTTCGATTGCACCTTTCGAACATAGGCCTCAGCTCGCCGATAGATGGACGGGACATGGGTTCCAAGCGAGTCATAGAGCAGATGGTCATCCAGATCGTTCTTCTCGATGCCCACCGCCATGAACTCGTAAAAGTTGAGCATGTAGCGAATTGCGAGAAGCGCTTCGATCTTGGAAATCTCTTGCTTCAGTTCAGCCTCAGCGCCGCCCCCAGCATCGTGCCCCTTAACCACCTGCAGGAGCGCCAAACGATCCTCTCTCTCGCGCAACTGCACCCAATTTGCAAGTGACGCGTCATCGTCCGTTAGCTGGGTACCATGCGGAAAATACCGGTTGATCGCTTCGGCCCTTTGCAGGAACTCCTTGCTGGTGCGCGTCTGCATCAGCAAGTTCCATGCGTTATTGGTCCGATGGGCTTTCGCTGTTGCTTGAAAATGAACGTACCAGCCCAATCCGGCGGCCCAGGTCGCAGCAATGACTGGTGGGATATTCAGAAGCTTATCGACCCCGAGCGGACCAGAGTCAGGACCAGCCGACATCTGTCCGAAGGTCATGAAATACGCAAGGTAAAGCAGAGTTAGCGTGACAATCAGCAAGACCACTGACCAGAAACAAACCTGACCAATGCTCTTGGCACCCCTATCAGCGCATCTGCGAACGGCGATTGCCATCGTGACGACGAAGGCGCCGCCGATGATCAGGAAAACCCCAGGCTTGTATTCTTCGTAAGCTGGATAGTCCGCAATGTCGAGCCCAAAGCACAGCGCAATAAACATGGCGATCGCTACTAATGCGAAAGCCATCGGGCCACTGATGTGACTCATCACCGCATGCGGATTCCGTTCCACGCTTTCCCCCTGAGACAATATAGAAGGGCCCCTTCCGGGGCCCCTTTGTGCGATTAGCAGTCGCCTTCGCCTTGATCGAA
Organism: Stenotrophomonas sp. HITSZ_GD; assembly: GCF_029543105.1. Classification (GTDB taxonomy): domain Bacteria; phylum Pseudomonadota; class Gammaproteobacteria; order Xanthomonadales; family Xanthomonadaceae; genus Stenotrophomonas_A. The sequence continues at coordinate 231,700 of NZ_JARQXB010000003.1, read as the reverse complement.
CATCTTCATGGCTGGTTTCCTCTCCTAGTGCCCAAAGGGACTTCAATCTTCAGGTCGGACCGCCCCTGATGGTCCGACGCGCCCATGCTCGCACTATGTTGGACTGCCTGCAATTGGCCTCTTTGTCCTGGGTTGAGCGTCGTTAATCTCACGCACCAAAGAGACTCCGCAGGCCTGAGGCCAGGCCGAACGTCCGAGGGCTAAACGAAACGCGTCGGCGGCATCCCGTTCAGCTTCCTGCATCCGGCGAAGCATCCATTCATAGACCCCTCTCCAAGCCTCCCGGTAGCTGGACTCATCACGCCCAATCGCAGCCGCCCTACCCCTGTCGCTGAGCGGCACAGTGCCGTACCCCGAGCAGGTCTTGCACGTCACCAGGAGCTCGCAGGCCATCGCCTGGCCCCGTCCCTCGCAAGTCGTACAGTGGTTACAGCCCGCGATCTCAGCAATTACGGCGGTGGCTAGGGTGGGCAAGGATTCCAGGGTCGACCGTGGCCAGCACTGCCGCTTGATATGGCCCAGGCGCTCGGCCGCGCGGTCACGCTCTGCACGTTGCTCCGCGGTCACCGTGCCCGACCAGCCCATGCAGACCTCGGCCAGACCAACCTCCGTTCGCGCATCAGCCAGCCGGCGCTGCTGGCGCTGCAGCTCAGGGGCGACCAGCGCGATCACTGCATCCCTCAGCCGATGGCGGCGAAGGGCAGCGCCATCCGGCCACCAGCAGGCCTCCAGAAGCTCGCGACCCAGGCCAGCCGGCACCATGGCCAGCGCCGCGGCGATGTCCTGGTTCGTCAGCGCCGGCGCGCCACCGCCCTTGCCGATGTCGAACTTGATCGTTTGCGGATTCAGCCGCGCCAGCAGCTCTCGTACGTCAGCCATGGTTCCCCTCCCCAGTCAGTTGGCCTCGGGCCGATTTCATAGTCCGCACCCAGCGATACGCCGTCGCTCGATGCATTCCCCAGCGGTCCATCAGCTCCTGCGGCGTCGGCACCCGATGCGGGTACGCCTCGGCCAGTCGGAATGCCAGTTCGGCACCGGCGATCACCGAGGTGCGGGGGCCGCCAAGCTCGTCCATGAAACCGGGCTTCATAGCAGCGCCCCTGCTGGCGTGATCCGCACGACCACCACGCCGCCCGGGCGCACCTCGTCCTGCAGGCGCGGATGGCTGTAGAACCTGCTGTCGTCGATGCCCAGCGCCTGCGCCAGTCCGTCGCGAGCAGCCTTGAAGCTGGCGAGCATTCCGTCATCGTCCCGGCGGCGGCGGTCCGGAGGGTAAAAGTCGACCCAGAGATCCAGGCGTCCCTCGGGAAGCAGCGCGCGTCGCCAGCCGGCCTGCAGGGCAAGCGCAAACGCCGCCTCACGGGCCGCCTTTGTGGCCTTGGCCTTCTTGCCCCAGTGCGTACGAGCGTTTGGATGCAGGAGCCGGTCCGGCCACGGGAGTGTCACCGAAAGCATCATGCCGCCCTCCAATAAACGGGCAGAACCTCTACGCGACCGCCCCGTGCCTCGAACTCGGCAACGGTCTCCACAGGTCGAACAGCGCGCGCGCCGGCAGCGGGCGCTGGAATGTTCGCTGCGCCCAGCCCTACTCTGGCCAGCCGCGGTTGCCGAGCTGCAGGCCGTGCTTTCGCCGGTCGCCGGCGGGCGCGCTCCAGCTCGCGCACCCGCTCCGGATGCCGGGCTCGATACCGCTGGGAGGCTTGGCGCTGGTACTGCCGAAGTTCGTCCGGACTCAACGGCTGACGCAGTACCTGGACCTTGCCCGTCGAGCGGTAGCGGCTGTGCAGGCGCTCTCCGGACTGGCTCACGTAGCCGGCCGCCACGAGATCCCGCGTTGCCCATGCGACGCGCTTCCGATCCTTCCCAGTCACGATGCCCAGCGCGGCGCAGATGTCGGCCATGCAAAGCTCGTCGGAAGTCGCTTCGAAGACGGCGCGCACCCGGGCGCCGATGCCGGTCTTGATGCTGGTGGTCATGCTGCCTGCCTCATTTCGATGATGACGGTCTGCTGCTCGATCAGTTCGTCGTCGGCGCCGTAGGTCTCGTGGAAACGCCTGGACCCATCCATGAGGCTCGGACCGTATCGGTCAGCGGTCTCGCGGAATGAGAGGCCGTGCATCGGCTGGTGCCGGTGGTGCCAGACGCACAGGGCAAAGCCGAAGGCATGGCCGCGGCGGCGGTTGCCGCTCTTGCAGTGCTGGTAGTCGCAGCCGTAGACGACGTGGGCAGCGGCGAGCCTCCCATGCAGGTTGAGGACAAGACAGGCCATGCAAGGACCGGCCTTAGACGCTTCAATTCGCGCCGACTCGACAGCGTTAGGCGGCGGCGCAGAGCTACGCATGGCCCCTCTCCCGCTCCAGCCGCTCGGCCTCGGCCATGTAGTGGTCGTGGCGGCGCTGGCACGCGTCCGGCGTCTCCCACGGATTCTCCAGCGCGCGCAGCGCGGCCTGACGAAAGTCCGAAGGTGTCGGCTTCAACGCGATCACCAGCTTCCCTTGCCGGGCCTTACTCGCCATCGCTACCCCCATCGAAGGCAGCGCTCAGCTCGGCAGCGGCGCGCTCCATGGCAGCGCGCGCCTTCGCTCTGTCGGACACCAACGGCGCGCGCATCGGCTCGTGCGCGATGGCTTTCGCCGCCGAAGGCAACGGCTCCCCAGCCTGCACCAGCCGCAGCGCCTGCTCGTAGGCGTTCTGCACCAGCCGATGCTGGTCGCGGCCATCCCCTGTCCGGTAACGGTGCAGGTCCAGCTTCGACCACACCAGCACTGAGAACGGCGAGCGGTCCTGCCCCGGGCCCAATTCGGCCTCCACCTGCGCGAGGCTGGGTAGCCCCAGCGCCAGGATCCGGAAGCGTGCCGCGTTGGGCGGGAACTCGTGACCGGATCGCTGGGCTGCGGTGATGCCCGCGATGACGTGTCGCGGCGTCAGCCCGGAGATCGCCTCTGCCCAGGCCTTGCCCGCCTGGGACAGCTCCCCCTCCCGCATCGGGCTCAGTCCGTACTGGCTGGCCCAGGTGTTGCCATAGATGCCGAGCATCGCCTCCCACAGCGCGCGCAGCGCCTCATGGAGTCGTGCCGACTGCTCGCCATTCGACGTCGACGACGTCACCGGCAAGTTCTCCGGCGTGACCGCCGCGGCCCACGCCTGCACCTCGGCTCGGGCCGTCTGCGGATTCACGGCGCTGGTGGTCATGCTGCCGGGCAGCGCGGTCTGCAAGGGATTCGCCATGGTGGTTTCCGTGGGTGCTGGTGCTGGAGGTCGGGGTGACCGGCAGGTGCAAGCCGGCGCGGATCGTCTGCCGCAGCGATTCGTTGAGGTCATGGCCTTGCGCTTCGAGCTCGGCGAAGCGCGGAAGCAGCTCCAGCCAGGAGCTGATCGACCAGGTTCGCCGGCCCACACGCCGGTGACGGACGAAACTCGCCAGCACTTCGCGATCGAGGTTGGCCGGAATCCGGGGCAGGCCAGCGAGCTCCCGCTCGATCGCATCCGGCGAGAGGCGGCCGTCGTCGTCGCGCGCATGCGCAGATGACGGTTCCTTACGGTTCCTTACGGTTAATGACGGTTCCGTGTCCCGTTTTTGGGACTCTTCACGGGAAAAACGGGACTGTTTGGCGGGAAAAACGGTACTGTTTGCCTCCGTTTTCGGAACTGTTCCGTTTTCGGAACTGTTCCGTTTCTCCCCGCCCTTTCCGCCGTCGTCGGACCACATGAAATCGGGACCTCGCAGGCGGTAGACGATCACCTGCCTGGTGTCGCCCTGCCGCTTGCCGCTGTCCTCGATCAGGCCCCACTCGCGGAGCTTGGCTAGGTTCGAGACGACGGTCTTCCGGTCCTGTCCCGTGGCCTCGGCCAAGTAAGCCGTAGACGGAAATGCGAGCCAGCTGTCGCCGCTGGCACAGTTGGCCAGAACCACCAGCACGAACTTTGTCGACGACTGGCGGATGGGCTGCTTTAGGGCCCAGGTGATGGCCTCAACGCTCATGGCCTCGAACCCCCCAGCGGATGCCGCGCCGCTTGGTTGTCCTGCCAATGGTTGAACGCGCGCGCGATGCGGCGCTGCGAATGCAGACGGCCTGAGTAGCGCACATCCGCCACGAGTACCTCTCGAACTTGGGACGGCTCGGCACCCAGTGCCAAGGCGATCTCGGTGACGTTGCAGCGCTCAGTGGCCAGCGCGCGAATCTGCGCGGCCCGGCTCACGGCTTCACCTCGGCGGCGACCGCGGCCTTGAGGCGCTCGACCGTTCTGCGCTGATAGAAGAGCTCCTCGGACAGGCGGACGCGGCGCCACTCGCTGCTGCACGAGGCCAGACGCCCGCACAAGTCATCCAGCCGGTGGGTAGCCAGCTCGAGCTGGACCTCCAGCATGGTCTTGGGCAGACGGGGCTCAAGCGGGGCCATCGGCGGGCCAGCGACGTACCTTTTAAAGTCTCCTCGCCTCACCAGGCAGCCCTCCCCGTCAGGCGCCGAACGAGGCCGGCCCACAGCCAGCGACGGCGCACCGCGCACAGCGCGCGTTCGGTGGCATTCATGCGCAGCGAGCCCCGGCTCATGCCTCGACTCCGGGCCGACCAGTCACAGCACGCAAGCGCGAAAGCAGGTGGACCATGGCCTCCATCTGCGCGGTGCCAGCGGCACTGAGCGAGTTCATCTCGTTTTCGGTGATCAGGCCGTCAGAGAGGGCGTCGCGGAGAGCCTGTGCGAAAGCGCCCTGCTGTGACGCGTTGGCCAGCACCGCGCCCATGACGGTGTCATGCGCACTCGTCGAAATTGGCTGCAGCGTGTAGCCATGCTCGGCCGCCAGCGCGTGCAAGATCCTGTCGTCGCTGGTCACACCCATGATCTCGCTGGCCTCGACCAGGGTCAGGTGGTGCGTGTCGTTGTTCGGGTTGACCTTGTTGCGCAGCACAGCGGCAGACATGCCGATGCGCGGAGCTAGCGATTCGCTACCGCCCGGGTAGTTCTTCACGGTCTTGTGCGCGGCGTCGAGGATGTTCATGGGCGGAATACCTGAACGTGGTTCGGAACTGAGCAGTCCGGCAGGCTGTGCGCCATGGACGAACTGCAGCGAAGGATCAAAGCGGCAAGGAAGCGAGCCCCGAACGTCGTGACGATCGTGCGGGTCGCTGGGAACGTGTTCGGATTGCGGTGGGCGGACGGCCAAATGCACGTCCGGCTATTGCGGAAGGATTGACGGCATTGGCTATGGACGGCCCCGCCTCCCTGCACTCATGCAGCATCGGCGACCTCCTGCCCTTTGGCGGGCGGGAACAGATCAGGCCGCAGATCTCGATGGGTCACATATCCATCGGTCACGCGCTCGATGAACGCCCATCGCTCGGGCGGGATCAGCACCGTCCCGTTTTCCCACTGGGAAACGAGTCCCTGTGTGGCTGGCGATCCAGTCGCTGTCAGCAGAGCCGCAAGAGCAGCCTGAGACAGCCCTTTTTCCTGTCGGTAGGTGGCGAGGTCCATGGCCCAATATTAGCGCCCCTAATCCTGCAGTCAATAGCGCCCCTCATGGCGACAGTCGGCCGCGTTCATTAGCGTTGCTGATATGGACTCGAATCGACGGGCAAAGCCCACTCCACAGGACGTAGCCTCTGCCGCCCGCCTCAAGGCGGCGTGGCATGCCCGCGCGCGCGATCTCGGACTGACCCAGGAGAAGCTGGCAGACGAGCTCGGGATAACGCAAGGCGCCGTAAGCCAGTACCTGAACGGCCGCATTCCGATGAACTACCGGACGCTGATGGCCTTCAGCCAAGCCCTCGGCATAGCGGACACGGACATTCGCTCAGACCTTCCGGAGCAGCGCTTGGGGGCCAGCGCGACCCCTGAAGCCGAATGGGAGGACGTGACGGGCTACTCGCAGGCGGCGGGCTTGGGCAATGGCGCCGAGGCCGATGAGTATGCGGAGACGCACAAGCTGAAGTTCAAGGCCACTAGTCTTCGGCGACGCGGTATCTTCGGCCGCCCTCTCGCCGTGTACTACGGCAGGGGCGACAGCATGGAACCGACCATCAAGGATGGCGATGCCATCCTGTTCGACACATCTGACACGCGCGTGGTCGATGGCGTTCTGTACTTGGTGCAGTTCCATGGGAATGGCAATCCGGAGTACTTCGTGAAACGCGCTACGGTGCTGGACGGAATCGTGTTCTTTGCCAGCGACAACCCCACAGGTGATCACAACTGGAAAAAACCCAGGCGTATGGATTCCGCCCGATCGCCGATTACCGTGATCGGCCGCGTCCACTGGATAGGCGGCTGGGCCGACTGAAGTTGCGGCGCGTGCCGCATTCCCCCTACAGCACGGGCTCTATCGTCGGCTCGTTGTCCGTGTTTGTATGGATGCGGTAGCGCCTACTCTGTCCAGCGTCCACCGTGATCTCCGCTGATCTAGCGCGGGCCGTCGCGGCCTTCTCGCTGTAGAAGGCTCCGCACAAGCCATTGCCCCCGATATAGCGTGGCGTCAGCACATGTCGCCCAGCGCTAAGTTGGAAGCGCACCTGCTCGGAGGGATCGAGCCGGGCCGCTTCGGTTCCATCCACGAATATCCCGAGGAAGCAGCCGCTTCCAATCAGACCCACGTCGCGGGTGATAACCACCTCGCCTTTTGTCACCCCCTGATCGGGCAAGGCGAACACGCGCTCGGCCGGCGCCATCCGCACGTCCTTCGCGGGCGGCTGCTTTGTCGGCATGACGCAACCGCTACCTGCCACGGCGGCCAGCACTGCCGCGGCCGCCCATAGACAAAGTCGCCTTTCCATCCTGTCCTCCCCGTCTCCTCACCTGAGCATAGCCGACCCTGCCCAGAGGCAATATTAGCGCCCCTATTGACACCAATAATTAGCGCCCCTAATCTTGCGCCGTAGCCACGAGGACCCCCGGACTTCCCGGTAACGTGGCCCGGAGAGAGAGATGTCCGCAGCACCTCGCTTCACGTTGGCCACAGGCGACAGCCGTTCGAGCTTCGAGGTATCGCCCACCCCAGGTCCGTTCTACTGCGGCCCCGGCGTCACGACCATCTGGTCCGGCAATGGCAGCATCCGCATCGCCGAGTGCAAGTCGCCCCAGCTGAGCGTTGAGGGCAACGCCGCCAACGCCCACCACCTCGCCAAATGCTCCGAGCTGCCTGCCATCGTCAGACGCGCCGAGGCGGTGCTGCGCGGCCTGGGCGTCCAGCCCCGCCAGATCGGCAAGCCGGCCGAGCAGTTGCTGCATGACCTCCAGCGCGCGTGCGCTGAGCTGGGAGAAGCAGCATGAGCGCCGGTCCCGTGCATCAGCCCGGCACTTTCAACATCGAAGCCCATTCGGGCGGGCGCTGGCATGGCGGAATGAATCGCCTCACGCGGGAAGCAGCGATCGCCACCGCCCGAACTTGGGCCGCGCGGGATGGCAGCCGTCACCGTGTGTTCGACCTCGATGGCAAGGCGATCTTTGACACCGACGCCGCGCCTGTCGATGTGCTAGCGGTGATAGACGCGGATGCGCGCGCATCCCGGGCTGATCGGCTCGCGCAGGCCCGGATGTCTTCTCATTCGGTCGAGGAATCGCAGCGAGCGCAAGCACTTTGGAGTCGGTCTATCGATGCCCGCGCCGCCGTGGCCGAGCTGATCGACTCCCAGAAGGCGGACGCAAGGCTGGTAGCGGTCCTGCTGTCCTGCCTCAACGACAACCTATCCGAACGGGAAAAGGGACGGCTGGGTGCCGAGCTGATGGCGCGCGACCTGTCGGATCACGCTGCTCGCCGTGCCGCCGCCCTCGCCCGCGTCGGGGGTGCGTCGTGAGCGCCGTCATCCTGCCCTTTGTGCGCCCTGCTCGGGCTACCAACGCCGACGGCGCGTTCGCGGCAGTGAACATCGCCGCCCGCCGCATGGGCTACTCCGAGCACCTGGCGTTGCGCGCAGCGCGCGTGGCCCGCCGGGACGTCCTCGACGGTCGCGGCAGCGCCGCCGCGGTGGTGTCCAAGCTCAAGGCCGCCCTCGCCTGCGCCGCGCGCAAGGAGGAAGCATGAGCCGCTTCGAACAGCAGCTCGAAGACCTGAACCGCGATCACTTCCGGTTCGGCATCGTCCTCAATGCCGGCAGCTTCATCGCAGGCGTCGTGATCTCCCTCCTTCTGCAGGCGGTGGCCAACTCATGAACGAGCGCGACTTCATCGCGGCAATGAGCCAAGACCTGCCTGCATTGCCGGCCCCGACGGGCTTGGAGGTCAGCGAGTACACCAGCGACGGCGCGATCCTCAAGGGGAACCAGGATCTCCAACTTCCCGATGCCGAGCGCGTCGGCAAGGCTGGCGTGCCGTGAGCCAGCGCCAGGTCACCCACCTCGATCCGCTGCCACGCTGCCAGCACGGCCACAGCGCGCGCCACATCCTCGACGCCCGCCGTGCCAGCGCCGGCGGCGGCCATTTCCTGGAGTGCTCCTGCAGCGCCACCAGCAAGCAGCAGGAGTACATCGACGCGCTTCGCGAGTGGTGCCGGATGCACGGGCACCCGATGCCGGTCGGCACGGACCAGCGCCCGCTGCCGCTCACCGTCATCCCCATCCGTCCTGTTGAGGCCCGCGCAGCATGATCCACCAACTGCTGTCCCGCATGCGCGCACGCATTGTCGCCCACGCCCAGGCCCGGGAGCCTGACTTCATCGTCGGCGGGAATGAATCGCCCTACCTGCTCCGCTGGTGGCTGATCCCGCGCAACCGGCTGTTCAACGTCTACGTGCACTGCTTCCTGCGCGATGACGACGACCGGGCGCTGCACGACCATCCGTGGATGTGGTGCTCCGTCCTGCTGCAGGGCGGCTACACCGAGCACACCATCGACGCTGGTGGGATCCACCACCGCCGCCTTCGAATCGCCCCCAGCATCAAAGTCAGCTTGCCCAGCCGTGCCCACCGCATCGAGCTGCGCCGCGCCTACGGGCAGCCGCGGCCGTGCTGGACGCTCTTCATCACGGGACCGCGTGTGCGCAACTGGGGCTTCCACTGCCCAGAGCGGGGCTGGGTGCCATGGCAGGAGTTCACCGACCCGGGTGACGTAGGCCGAGTCGGCCGTGGTTGCGAGGAGGCCCCCTGATGTCCCGCACCTGCACCAGCTGCTGCCGACGCTTGCCGTCGGACCACTTCCCACCGGCGGAGCGGCGCCGCTCCACCTGCCGGCTCTGCGAAGCGGATGAGCAGCGCGTGCGCGCCCGCCTGGCGCCGGTGCGGATCGATCCGCTCCAGGTACGCCTGAACAACGCCGCCGAGATCTGGCACGGCCCGGTCGATCGTGGAACCCCGCTGAGGTGCGCTGCATGAGCCGTCATGCCACCCGCCGCGCGCCGAAGCGCAATGGCGACTTCTCGTGGGGCCGGCTGGCCACGTTCGATGGAGCCTTCATCACATGGCGCCTGTTCCGCCGCGACCACAGTGGCGCGCTGCACATGCGCGCGATGACCTTTTCCGCGACCGAAGCGCCGACACGCGTAGCCAAGCGCCTGCGCCGGGCCTGCCACCAGCTGCGCGACAAGGTCGACGAGATCGAGCTGGCCGCGATGTACGCTGCCGAGGAGGCCGCATGACGCTCTCAGCGCGTGTAGTAGTAATCGCCGCCCAGGATCTCGCATATCTCCGCTTCGGAGCAGCCGTGGGACGCCGCGCCGCCTTGCCGAAGCACAGCACGCATGGCGTAGATCGACGCCATCTCTCGGCTGTGCTGCCGGCCCTCCTTCTCAAGCCAGGCCCTGTAGTCCTCTCGAAGCGCCTGCGCTTGCCGTGCGTCGTATCGCTTTCTCGCCATATCCGCTCTCCCTCTCGGAGTCCACGAGCCTTTGCGCTATCGCGCATTGAACCCCAAGAAGCCAAGGAGGGTTGCGAGTGACTAGCATTTTCGATTTTCCCGATGCCCTGAATCCGTCCATTGCCCGTGCATGTGAGGCTGTTCAGACCCACAACCTCGTGCGCCTCAACGTGCTGCCGGCCCTGCAGGCCGAGCGCGACATGGTGCAGAAGGCGGTGCACGGGTGATTCACATCGGCGACTGTCTGGAAGTGATGCGCGGCATGGCCGAGAACTCGGTCGACGCTGTCGTGACCGATCCGCCCTACGGCATCGGGTTCATGGGGAAGGCCTGGGACGGGGCCGACATCGCAGCGCGCCACGGAAAGCGGCGCAGCATGCCTTCGGCCGATCCCACCGCGACCGCGAATGGGGCGCACAACAGCGCAGCAGCGGCGGCCGGTGCCTACGACCTCAGCCCCGAAGCGATGCGAGCGTTTCAGCGGTTCAGTGCTGCGTGGGCAGCTGAGGCGCTGCGCGTGCTCAAGCCTGGTGGGTACCTCCTATCGTTTGCCGCCGCGCGCACCTACCACCGGATGGCCAGCGGCATCGAGGATGCCGGTTTCGATGTGCGCGACCAGATCATGTGGGTGTTCGGCTCCGGATTCCCGAAGTCACACAACGGGCCATGGGGCGGCACCGCGCTCAAGCCAGCGCACGAGCCCATCGTCATGGCGCGCAAGCCGCTGATCGGCACGGTGGAGTCGAACTGGCGCGCGCACGGCACCGGGGCGCTGAACATCGACGGCTGCCGTGTCGTGACCGGAGGCGAGGTAAATCCGAGCATCGCCAGGAGGCAAGGGGCGGTAGGTCATCTCAGCACCCGCAGCGCAGCCGAGGCACAGGCCGACGGCAAGCTGGAGAGCCGACAAACCGAAGCGGCCTATCGTGCTGAGCGCGCAGGCGAGGCGCTGGGTCGCTGGCCGGCCAATCTGATTCACGACGGCAGCGCTGAGGTTCTCGCTGAGTTCCCGGACGCGCCAGGCCAGCTCGCGGATGCGAGCCGAAACCGCGACCAGCGCAAGACCCAGAACACCTACGGCGCGATGCGGCGCGGACGCGGCGATGAAGCCAGCGCGGACAGCGAGAATGAAGGCGCAGTTGGGTTCAAGATGCGCCCCGGCGCGCGGCGGTTCGATGCAGGCGGCGCAGCGCGCTTCTTCTATTGCGCCAAGGCGAGCAAGGCTGACCGCGACGAAGGGCTCGAGGCCATGGCGAAGCGCCCCGCCGGGATGGTGTCGAATACGAGCGGACAGCACATGACGCGGCGCGACGACGGCTACGAAGTCGCTGCCCGCGCTAACTACCACCCGACCGTGAAGCCCACGGATTTGATGCGCTACCTGTGCCGGCTGGTGACGCCGGCAGGCGGGATCGTTCTCGACCCCTTCGCTGGAAGCGGCAGCACCGGCAAGGCTGCCGTGCTGGAGGGATTCCAGTTCATCGGTATCGAGCTCGACTCCGCCTATGCGGCTATCGCCGAAGCGCGCATCCGCGCGGCGCAGCCCGGCCTGCCGCTGGGAGTCGTGGCATGACCGCCCAGCTCTTCCCCAAGCCGCCGAAGCGCATGCGCCAGCCGACGAAGGAGCAGCTGCGCGACCAGGTGGCCACCGTCACCGAAGAGAACATCCGGCTCCGTGCCGAGATCGACCACCTGCGCCGCCCGTGGTGGTGGCGCCTCTTTCATAGGAAGGCAGCATGAGCCAGATCATCGTTTTCCCGCGCGGTCAGTTGAAGGAGCTGGATCGCGCACGGATGGAGGAAGCTGGAATCGTCGCGGTGGAAGCCGACGACCCCGCGTCGGTCCTCACCATCATTCCGGGCGCGCCCCTCGCTACGCCCGATGACCTGGCAATGGCGGCGCTGTGGGCCGTGACGAATAGCGGCATCAGCAGCGTGGGCATGGACTTCGTCCGGGCGCTGCACCAGCGAATGAAGGCGCGGGAGGCCGGCAATGGCTGACGGTACTCACCCGTTGGCCATCGACAGCGCGGCGGACCAGCAGCGCAAGTGCCGGCGCGGCGGCCACTCCCGAGCCCACCACTTCGCGCAGGCAGTCGAAGGCCGATGCGTCACCACGGCACAGATCGCCGAGCGCCTGGACGTGTCGATGACGACCGCCTACGACCGCGCGCGGCGCGGCCCCTCCCCGCTCACGTGGAGCGCACTCACAGTACGCCCGACCCCGCGACAGCGGCCGGGAAAGGAAACCACGCCATGCTCCTGATGACCGTTTCGGCCTGGTCGGCGAAGTACTTTGCGCTAGGCAGCGAGCCCTCTGAGATCACCGTGCGGAGATGGATCCAGAACGGCGTGCTGCCGGGTCGCAAGGTCGGTGGCACCTGGTACATCGACGAACACCAGTGGCTTGCCGGCGGCGACGAGCTGGTCCTGCGCGTCCTGGCTGAGGCGGGGTAATCTCCGATGATGGGACGTGTCCGTTCACGCAGCAGGGCTGGATGGCCCGACAACCTCTACCCGAACCGGGACGGCTTCAAGTACCGGCACCCGGTGACGCGCCGCGAAACCTGGATGGGCAAGGACAAGGCGAAGGCCTTCGCCGCTGCCCGCCAGCTCAACGCGCTGCTCAGCCAGGCGACAGACCTGGTCGCGCGCGTCACGGGGTCAGCGAAGACCGTGGCCGACGCGGTAGAGGTCTTCCGGAAGGACGACATCCCCAACCGGAAGTGGGGAGCAAGGACCGCGGCCGAATACGAGATCATCATCCGCCGCATCGAGCGCGGCCTGGGCGACAAGCCGCTGGAGTCGCTGTCGGTGAAGGACTGCGCGGAATGGCTGCGCGCCGATACGGAATCCGAGCGCGGCCGGCAGACCCGGCGCCTGGTGCTGGGCTGGATCCTTGCGTGCGCCGTCGAGGAAGGCTGGATCGACTCGAACCCAGCGACGGTGACGCGGAAGTTTGCCTTCACGCGGAAGCGCCAGCGCCTGACGCTGGAGACGTTCCAAGCGATCCGCGCGGCTGCGCCGCACTGGCTGCAGGTGGCGATGGATCTCTCACTCCTCACCCTGCTCCGCCGCGACGACGTGGTGAGCCTGACGTTTGCCGATGTGCACGACGGCGCGCTCTGGGTCGTGCCCAGCAAGACCGAAGACAGCACGCTGGTGAAGCTCAAGATCACGCTCACACCAGAACTCCAGGCCGTGCTCACGCGCGCACGTGATCGGGTGGTCTCGCCCTACATCGTGCACCGCCTGCCGGAGAAGGCGCGGCCGCAGCAGAAGCGAGCCAAGGCGCGCGATCACCACACGCAGGTCCTGCCGGAACAGCTGACCCGTGCCTTTCAGGACGCGCGCGAGGCTGCCGGACTGGAGGCCGAGAACGCGCCGACCTTCCACGAGATTCGCAGCTTGGGCGGCGCGCTATTGCGTCAGTCCGGTTGGACGCTTCAGCAGGTGCAGCAACTGATGGGTCACGCGAGTACAACGATGACGGCAGTGTATCTCGACGGCCACGACGCGCCGTGGAGCGAGGTTCAGCCAGGAACACCGTTAGGCGTCGGCCAGCGCGGCGAGTCTAACTGATCTCAGCTTCAACGAACTTCGGAAAGTATCGATAGAACTTCGCATACTTCTCGATCTCCGCCGCCGGAAGGGGTAGCCGACACGACGCTTTAGTTCTTTCCGAGTCCATGTGGCGCATCTCTGCGTAGGTAACCAAGGGCGCCTCAATCAGGTAGGCATCCCCACCGAAACGGCAAAATTCAAATTGCTCGAAGTTGCACGCTCGGAAAACGCCCTTATGGGCGTCCTCAACCAGAACGCCGCCGAAAGTCACCATCTTCGTTCCGTCAGCGTAACGAAAGTTATAGACAGGCTCGAAGGTCATGCGCGAGCTAGAGCCTCCCGTAGAGCCACGCACGCGAAGGGCCTCCTCGATGACGGCCATCACAATGCGCCGGTACACATCTCCGACGCCCCACCCCGAGAGGTGCTTGTTCTCAACGTCTGCAGGAACTGCTTCTGCACCCACCTGCACCTTCAGCGTGTCTAGCGGCTTCATGCCCTCGGATCCACTGCTCTGTATCGGACCCGCGTTGAGGCTCAGCAACAACAGCGAGCCGCTTGGGGCGTTCCGCACGAAATACGCGACGTCTTCAAGGCAACTAGCGGCAAGCGCCCCGTCGTAATCTAGCCAGCAAATCGTTCGCACGTTCCACTTGAGCTTCTGCAGAACAGCCGTGGATGCGCCGAAATGCATCTGAATGTTGCCGAACGGCACGTTCAGGCGAAATCTAGCCTGCACGGTGAGATCCTGCGCATCCTCAATGCTCACCATCTCTTCGATACCCAGCGCCCTGTGCACAAGCGAGAAATCGGTGAAGTAGACAGAACCGAGCCCTACGTAGCGATACTTCTCCACTGCCCCGAAGCTGCGGAGGGCGCGGAACGAGTCGACCAACATCTTCCTTTCGATGCTTTTCGCCGGCCTGACTCGATAGTCGATTTTCGCGTAGCTTCCTGCCACGTCAGTGCTCCCTGTCCCACACGTATTCAAATGCAAGCTCGCCCACTTGGCGTGCGCTTTTAACGCCAAAAAAATCCTTCGCCCAGTCCACATCTTCGACTGCCCTGTCGTACTGGATTCTTACTGTCTTTGGCCTGTGCGCGGGCCCCGTCTGCGGGTAGTAAAACGATCTTGACTCGGTGATCATCGAGAGTCGAACCGGTCTGGCCGCAGCGACTACGTCCCGAAGGTGAGTACTGTCGGTATCCAGTTCGGCATCGAGCGCGTTCAGGAAATCGATCACCTGCCTGAGGGCAGCCACCATTTCACCCTTCATGAACTGGAAGATCGAGTTCTCTTCATCAACGCCACTCTTGGCGGTGTTCCAAGGCAATGATTGGGCATCATCGCTTTCGAAGAATACGTACCCTCGAAACCGAGAGAACTGATTGTGGACTTTAGGCACGGTAATTTCATTGAATACCGCGCCCCATCCAGTCAATGCGCTCTTGTCGGCACGCACAATCTGGCGCCCGTTACAGACGATGTACCAACCAGCCTCGTCAATGTTTGACTCGGCCACACCAGCATAGAGATTCACAAGAACCGGCCTTCGAATTCCCTGCGCCGGGTTCGCTGGAAACGACTGAACGATCCGAATCGGCTTGAGCTGCCCGCTCTGCAACAACATCGCAATATTGTGCGTCAATTGATGGTTGTTGACGGTTATCTCTAAGCCAGCATCCAAGCTCCGCGCATGCGCCTCTTGTATGCCGCGAATCAGCGTGGTCTTGAATCTTTCAGTAGCAAATTCTGCAGCGATGGGCGGGTGCAGATCCGTGACGACAATTGTCGTTGAGCACTCATCTGGGGGACGCGTCTCTCCCTCGATTGCCTCCTTGAACTCGAAGGTCCAGTCGTCTCGACCCTTCTCATCCTTTCTTGTTCGCCACTCATGCACGTTGACTTCGAGCAGGAAATGAGAGTCCGGTGCCTTCGATTGGATCTCGAAGTTGTTTCCCATCTTGAAAAGCGCGCGCTTCATTCCCACGCCGAACTGCCCGATCGAGCCGTCAGTTACCGGTGCGTCAGCCGGCCGACCAAACCGAAACGCATATTCACGCGCGACACTTACCTGTATCCCACCGCAATTGTCAGCAATTGCGAAGTGAGTCTCGGACAGCTCAATCGAGATATGAAGCCCTTCGTAGGAAGCTGCCTCCCCTGGCCTCAATCGCCTAGCACCGTCTATGCAGTTGTCCACCAAGTCCTTCGCAGCGTCTAACAGCGAAATGTCTCTGGTGATGATAGAGATGAAGAAATCTTTCGTTGGCGAAGCATCGATGACGTTCATTAGTGCCCCCTGCACTCCTTGTCTCGCGTCGACCTTAGACCATCAGCCGCCGAATCCTTTTCACAATAACTTCCGCCACGACTGGGCTGACGCTGTTTCCGATCTGGCGAAACGCGTGCCACTTAGTATCATGGAATTGGAACCAGTCAGGGAAGCCCTGGAGCCTGGCTGCCTCTCGAGGACTAACCACACGATGCGCCCTATGATGAATTGGCCGTACAGCTTGGAAGCTCCCCCTGTCTGAACCAGTTCCTGCTCTCAATGTCGGGCAATAGCCACTTTCCTTCAGTCGCGGGAAACGCGAGATCGGCTCGGTTCGCCCTTGAGGCGTCCTACGAAAGCGCTCCACCACTTCGGCTGTGTGTTCCGTCCCAAGGTTGCCAGACGTCAGACCTCCCACCGCAAGCTGCTCTATCGCATAGGCACTGCCCACGCCCGGCGGTATGTTGGACGATAAGTTAGCTACTAGGTCCGCTCGCATGCCGTCATAGCAAATCTTGCGCCAGCCCTGGCTAGGCAACTGCCAACTGCTCCGCACTCCTGGCATGCCTTTGAGCGCCTCGCCGACTGTGGGAGCGGTCACAGCCTCCGGCCCGAACAAATCCAGCTCCGTGACCGAATCGACTTCGTCGGGATCGTATCCGAAGAAGAACACCCGCTTCCGGGTCGTCGGCGCGCCGAGTTCTTCAGCTGAGACCACGGTCGGCCGGAGTACGCGATACTTGCTGGGCAACCGGCTGAGTGCCGCTTCGATCGTTGCCGCGTTCTTTGGCGCGAGCAGACCGGGGACGTTCTCGGCAAGGAATGCACGCGGCTTAGCCTCGGCAACGATACGAAAGAAGTGCCCGAACAGATCATTGCGCGGGTCATCGGGACGGCCGTGGCCCATCGTACTGAAGCCCTGGCAAGGCGGCCCACCTACCATCAGGTCGAGCTTAACCGCACTCGGCCAAAGCGTCTTTGCATCAAGCTCCGCGACGTCATGTTGAAGGTGCCGCGCAGCGGGGAAATTGATCTTGTGGGTCGCGCTGGCAATGGCGTCAAGCTCAACGGAACAAGCGAGCTGGAATCCCGCCCGGGACACACCCAGACTCATGCCGCCGACACCGGAAAATAAGTCCACTGCAGTGGGCAAGTCCAGCATTGTCGTCATCGCAAAATGTTAGCCAATTTTGAGGCAAACGTCGATCGACAGTTGCATCGCACTCGACCTGAGGCCGTGGTTCCAGACAGATAGGGTGAGGTTAGGGTGGAAATAGGGTGCAAACGAACAACGGCCCACGCTTCGTCAGCGTAGGCCGTTGTTCGTAAAAGGGAATTTGGTCGGGGTAGCCGGATTCGAACCGACGACCACCAGTCCCCCAGACTGGTGCGCTACCAGGCTGCGCTATACCCCGGAAGGTTGGTGCTCCGCCCTTGCGGGCGGCCCGCGATTATAACGGCTTCGCGCGCCGTTGTCGCTCGACTTCAGCGACGCAGCAGCTGCAGGACTTCTTCCAGCTCCATCCGCACCTGCTTGATGATCTGGTTGCTCAGCGCCGATTCCTCGCGCGCGCCAGCGCTATCCAGGCGCAGCCGCGCGCCGCCGATGGTGTAGCCCTGTTCGTACAGCAGGCCGCGGATCTGCCGCACCATCAGCACGTCGTGGCGCTGGTAGTAGCGGCGGTTGCCGCGACGCTTCACCGGCTCCAGGCTGGGAAACTCGGTCTCCCAGTAACGCAGCACGTGCGGCTTGACGTCGCACAGCTCGCTCACCTCACCGATGGTGAAGTAGCGCTTGGCCGGTATCGGCGGAAGTTCGCGGTTACTGCCCGGATCCAGCATAAGTCTCCACCCGTTCCTTGAGCTTCTGTCCCGGGCGGAAGGTCACCACCGTCCGCGCGGAAATCGGAATTTCCTCACCGGTCTTGGGATTGCGACCGGGCCTCTGGTTCTTGCGCCGCAGGTCGAAGTTGCCGAACCCCGACAGCTTCACCTGGCGTCCCTGCTCCAGCGCATCGCGCAGCACGTCGAAGAACGCGTCGACGAACTCCTTGGCCTCGCGCTTGTTCAGACCGACTTCGTCGAACAGGCGCTCGGCCATTTCCGCTTTGGTCAATGCCATGGCATTCCCCCTGATGACCGCCTCAACTCCGGATCCGGGCGCGGTGCTCGCGCTCGACGGCGGTCACCACGTCGGTCACCACGGCGTCCACATCCCGATCCGTGAGCGTGCGCGAGTTATCCTGCAAAATCAAGCCCATAGCCAGACTCTTGAAGCCGGCTTCGACGCCGGGCCCGACGTAGCGGTCGAACAGCTGCACATCGCGCAGCAGCGGGCCGATGCTGGCGCGCACGGTGGCGGCCAGGTCCGCCCAGGCGACCTGCTCGGGCACCAGGAAGGCCAGGTCGCGGCGCACCGAGGGGAAGCGGGACAGCTCGCCGGCGCGCGGCAGCGCGCGCGCGGCCAGCGGCGCCAGGGCCAACTCGAAGGCCACCACGTCCACGTCGATCTCCAGCGCCTTGGCCAGCGCCGGGTGCAGTTGGCCGATCCAGCCGATGCACTGGCCGTCGCGCCACACGTCGGCCGACCGGCCCGGATGCCCGAACGCGCGCGTCGAGGGGCGGTACTCCAGTGCCGCGCCGCTGGCGGCGGCCAGCGAGGCCAGGTCGCCCTTGAGGTCGTGGAAATCGACCTTGCGCGCGGGCTCGCCCCACTGCAGCGCCACGGCATCGCCGCAGACCGCGGCGGCCACGTGCTGGGTCTCCACCGGCGCGGCGCCCGCTTCGGACGCAGCGGCGAACACCTTGCCCAGCTCGAACAGGCGCACGCGCCCGGCCTGGCGGGCGGCGTTGCGGCCCAGCGCGGCGACCAGCCCCGGCAGCAGCGCCGGGCGCATCACCGCCAGCTCGGCGCTGAGCGGGTTGGCCAGCGACACGAGCCCGTCCCGCAGCTGCCACTTGGCCAGCAGGTCGGCCTCGACGAAGGCGTAGTTGATGGTTTCCTGCAGGTCGCGCGCGACCAGTTGCGCGCGCACGGCCGAGTCCTCCAGCACCGTCTCGGTCGGCATCGCGATGCGGCTGGCGCCGCCGGGCAACGTGGTCGGGATGCTGTCGTAGCCGTGGATGCGCGCCAGTTCCTCGATCAGGTCTTCCTCGATGGCGATATCGAAGCGGCGCGTCGGCGCGGTGACCTGCCAGCCGGCGGCGTCCGCCTCGACCTGCATGCCCAGCGCGCGCAGGATGCGCTCGATCTCGGCATCGGCGATCTCCAGGCCCAGCACGCGCGCCACACGCGCGCGGCGCAGGCCGATGCGCGTGGCTACCGGCAAGTATTGCGGCAGGTCGGCCTGGGTGACCGGGCCGGGCGTACCACCGGCCAGCTCCAGCACCAGGCGGGTGGCCAGCTCGATGGCCTGCGGCGGCAACTGCGGGTCCACGCCGCGCTCGAAGCGGTGGCCGGCATCGGTGTGCAAGCCGAGCTTGCGGCCGCGGCCCATGATGGCGGCCGGCTGGAAGTGCGCCGCCTCGAGGAACACGTTGCGCGTGGCCTCGGTGACGCGGGTGTCGAAGCCCCCCATCAGGCCGGCCAGGCCGACCGGGCGATCGGCATCGGTGATGACCAGGAAGCTGTCATCCAGGGTGACGTCGCGGCCATCGAGCAGCTTGAGGGCCTCGCCGGTGCGCGAACGGCGCGCGGCGACGGGGCCCTTCAGCGTATCGAGATCGTAGGCATGCATCGGCTGGCCGAGTTCGAGCATCACGTACTGGGTGATGTCCACCAGCAGCGACACCGGGCGCACGCCGCTGCGGCGCAGGCGCTCGGCCATCCACACCGGCGTGCGCGCGGACGGGTCGATGCCTTCGATCACGCGGCCGCAGAAACGCGGCGCTTCCGCGCCGGCGTTGAGTTCCACGGCGAGGGTGCGGGTGGACGCCGCCGGCACGGCGGGCACATCCATCGCCACCACTTCGCTGCCGCACGCGGCGGCCACGTCGTAGGCGATGCCGCGCACGCTGAAGCAGTCGGCGCGGTTGGGGGTGAGCTTGATCTCGATGCTGGCATCCGGCAGGCCGAGGTACTCGGCCAGCGGCGTGCCGACCGGCGCATCGTCCGGCAGCTCGAACAGGCCGGAAGCATCGCTGTCCAGGCCCAGTTCCTTGGCCGAACACAGCATGCCGTTGGATTCCACGCCGCGCAGCTTGGCGGCCTTGATCTTCATCTCGCCGATCTGCGCGCCGACCAGCGCCAGCGGCGCGACCAGGCCCGGGCGCGCGTTCGGCGCACCGCACACGATCTGCAAGCGCTCGCCGCCGCCGGCATCGACCTGGCAAACCTGCAGGCGATCGGCCTCGGGGTGGCGCACCGCCTCGACGATGCGCGCCACCACCACCTGGCCGAGCGCGCCGCCAAGCGGCGTCACTTCCTCGACCTCCAGGCCGATCGCGGTGAGGGTCGCGGCGAGCGCGTCGCGGTCGGCGTCGGTGGGGACATGGCTGCGCAGCCAGTTTTCGGAGAATTTCATGGGAAGCCGGAATCAGAAGGCGAAAGGAAGGACGTTCGACTTACGCGAACTGCCGCAGGAACCGCACGTCGTTCTCGAAGAACGCGCGCAGGTCGTTCACGCCGTAGCGCAGCATGGCGAAGCGCTCCACGCCCAGGCCGAACGCGAAGCCGGTGTAGCGCTCCGGATCGATGCCGACCGCGCGCAGCACGTTCGGATGCACCATGCCGCAGCCGAGCACTTCCAGCCAGCGCGTGCTGCCATCGGGCTGCTGCCAGGCGATGTCCACTTCCGCGCCGGGTTCGACGAACGGGAAGTAGCTCGGGCGAAAGCGCATCTCGAAATCGCGCTCGAAAAAGGCGCGCACGAATTCGGACAGCGTGCCCTTCAGGTCGGCGAAGGTCGAATGCTCGTCGACCAGCAGGCCTTCGACCTGGTGGAACATCGGCGAGTGGGTCTGGTCGCTGTCGCTGCGGTAGACCTTGCCGGCGGCGATCATGCGCAGCGGCGGGGCGTGTTCGCCCATGTAGCGCACCTGCACGCCGGAGGTATGGGTGCGCAGCAGGCGGCCGTCGCCGAAGTAGAAGGTGTCGTGCATGGCGCGCGCCGGGTGGTGCGGCGGGAAATTCAGCGCCTCGAAGTTGTGCCAGTCATCCTCGATCTCCGGCCCGTCGGCAAGCTCGTAGCCCAGGCGGGCGAAGATGCCGGTGATGCGCTCCAGCGTGCGGCTGACCGGATGCAGGCCACCGCGCTCGGCACGACGGCCCGGCAGGGTGACATCGATGCGCTCGCCGGCCAGGCGCGCATCCAGGGCGGCGGCGTCCAGCACCTGGCGGCGCTGCGCCAGCGCTTCGGACACCGCATCGCGGGCCAGGTTGATCGCCTCGCCGGCGGCCTTGCGCTGCTCGGGCGGCAACGCGCCAAGCTGCTTGAGCTGGGCGGTGATGGAGCCGTTCTTGCCCAGCAGGGCCACGCGCAGGTTTTCCAGGTGCTCGGGCGCCTGGGCGGCGGCGATATCCGCCAGCGCCTGTCCGGTCAGGGTTTCGATCTCGCTCATGGGCTTGCCACGTGTCCTGCTTGCAATGTCCGTCCGGCATGCGCCGGCACAAAAAAGAATGGGGAAGGACTCGCGCCCTTCCCCATGCATTGGTCCTACCTGGACGCCCGCGCCATGCGCGGGCGACCGGAACGACTTATGCCGCCAGCGCGCCCTTCGCCTTCTCAGCCAGCGCGGCAAAACCCGCCGCGTCGTGCACGGCGATGTCCGCCAGCACCTTGCGGTCCAGGGTGATGCCAGCCTTCAGCAGGCCGTTCATGAAACGGCTGTAGCTCAGGCCGTTGATGCGGGCCGCCGCATTGATGCGGGTGATCCACAGCGAACGGAAATTGCGCTTCTTCTGCTTGCGGCCGATGTAGGCGTACTGCTGCGCCTTGATGACCGCCTGCTTGGCGACGCGGAAAACCTTGCGACGGGCGTTGTAGTAGCCCTTCGCCAGGGTCAGGATCTTCTTGTGCCGGCGACGCGCCTGCACACCACGCTTAACTCGTGCCATTGTTCAGTCCTCAGAGGTAGGGAAGCATGCGGTCCAGACGGCCCGCGTCCTCGGCACGAACGTGGTTCGTCTGCCGCAGGTTGCGCTTCCGCTTGGTCGCCTTCTTGGTGAGGATGTGGCTACGGTTGGCGTGGCCAGCCTTGTACTTGCCGGAAGCGGTCTTGCGGAAACGCTTGGCCGCCGCCCGGTTGGTCTTGATCTTGGGCATTGCTATGTCCTTGATGGTTTTTATGTCACTGACCAGGGCGGTGGCTCGCGCCACACTTTCCGTCCATGCCCTCGCCTGCTTGTAAGCTCTTGATTCCTAAGGAACAACAGCCGGTCCTGTCACCGTTTGCACGGCATTCCCGACGGATCGGGCCGCACATTATGCCCGGGCGGGGAAAGCCATGCAAATCAGCGGGTTCTGGCGCGGTCGGCGACCGCGCGCAGGGCCGGTGGCGGCGCCACCGGCGGGAGCTGGGGTCAGCTCTTCTTCTTCGGCGCGATCATCATCACCATCTGCCGGCCTTCCAGGCGCGGACGGGATTCGATGACGATGTCCTCGCCCAGGTCGGCCTCGATCCGCGCGGCCATCTCGCGGCCCAGCTCCTGGTGGCTCATCTCGCGGCCACGGAAGCGGATGTTGACCTTGACCTTGTCGCCTTCCTCCAGGAAGCGGCGCATGTTGCGCAGCTTGATCTGGTAGTCGCCCTCGTCCGTGACCGGACGGAACTTCAGCTCCTTGATCTCGACCTGCTTGGTCTTCTTCTTGGCCTCGTTGGCCTTCTTCTGCTGCTCGAACTTGAACTTGCCGAAGTCCATGATCTTGCAGACCGGCGGGTCGGCCTGGGGCTGGATCTCGACCAGGTCGAGCCCTTCCTCCTCCGCCTTCGCCAGCGCTTCGTCGCGCGACAACACGCCGATCATCTCTCCGTCGCTGCCGATCACGCGCACGCGCGGCACACGGATTTCCTGATTACGACGGTTCTGTTTGTTGTCAGGTGTACTGATGTTGCAATCTCCCAGGGGAATCGAACCGGCGCTTCCGGAACCTCCAGACGGCCGGGGTTGGCTTACGCGGCGTGCTCGGCACGCAGGCGTTCGGCGAAGGCTTCCACGGACATCGTGCCCAGATCCTCGCCCGAACGGGTGCGTACCGCAACGGCGCCATTGTCCCTCTCGCGGTCGCCGACGACCAGCAGGTAGGGCACGCGCTGCAGCGTATGCTCGCGAATCTTATAGCCGATCTTCTCGTTGCGCAAATCGGCCTGGACCCGGAAGCCTTGATTTGCAAGGGTTTTCCGAACCGATTCGACGTATTCAGCCTGCGCATCGGTGATAGTGGCCACCACGGCCTGCACCGGGGCCAGCCAGGCCGGGAAGGAACCGGCGTGGTGCTCGATCAGGATACCGATGAAGCGCTCCATCGAGCCGACGATGGCCCGGTGCAGCATCACCGGGTGGCGGCGCTGGCTGTTTTCGTCCACGTACTCGGCGCCGAGGCGGCCGGGCATCATGAAATCCACCTGCATGGTGCCCAGCTGCCAGGTGCGGCCGATGGCGTCCTTGAGGTGGTACTCGATCTTCGGGCCGTAGAAGGCGCCCTCACCCGGCAGCTCCTGCCATTCCACGCCCGAGGCACGCAGCGCCGAGCGCAGCGCGCCTTCGGCCTTGTCCCAGGTGGCGTCGTCGCCCAGGCGCGAATCCGGGCGCAGGGCGATCTTGATCTGGATCTCCTCGAAGCCGAAGTCGGCGTAGACCTTCAGCGCCTGCTCGTGGAATGCGCGCACCTCGCCTTCGATCTGGCCCTCGGTGCAGAACACGTGGCCATCGTCCTGGGTGAAGCCGCGCACGCGCAGGATGCCGTGCAGCGCGCCGGAGGGCTCGTTGCGGTGGCACGAGCCGAACTCGCCGTAGCGGATCGGCAGGTCGCGGTAGCTGTGCAGGCCCTGGTTGAACACCTGCACGTGGCCGGGGCAGTTCATCGGCTTCACCGCGTAGGTCCGCTTCTCGGACTCGGTGAAGAACATGTTGTCCTTGTAGTTGTCCCAGTGGCCGGATTTCTGCCACAGGCTCACGTCCAGGATCTGCGGGCAACGCACCTCGCCATAGCCGGTATCGCGGTACACCTTGCGCATGTGCTGCTCGACGACCTGCCAGATCGACCAGCCCTTGGGGTGCCAGAACACCAGGCCCGGGGCCTCTTCCTGCAGGTGGAACAGGTCCTGCTGCTTGCCGATGCGGCGGTGGTCGCGCATCTCGGCTTCCTCGATGCGCTTGATGTAGGCGTCCAGCTGCTTCTTGTCCGCCCAGGCGGTGCCGTAGATGCGCTGCAGCTGCTCGTTCTTGGCATCGCCGCGCCAGTAGGCGCCGGAGATGCGGGTCAGCTTGAACGCCTTGAGGAAGCGCGTGTTCGGCACGTGGGGGCCGCGGCACATGTCCACATATTCCTGGTGGTAGTACATGCCCATCGCCTGGATGTCCTCGGGCATGTCCTCGATCAGGCGCAGCTTGTAGTCCTCGCCGCGGGCCTTGAAGATCTCGATGACCTCCGCGCGCGGGGTCATCTTCTTGACGACGTCGTAGTCCTGGGCGATCAGCTCGGCCATGCGCTGCTCGATGGCGGCCATGTCCTCGGGCGTGAACGGGCGCTCGGAGTAGATGTCGTAGTAGAAGCCCTCGGCGATCACCGGGCCGATGACCATCTTCACGTCCGGGTACAGCTGCTTGACCGCGTGGCCGACCAGGTGGGCGCTGGAATGGCGGATGATCTCCAGGCCTTCCTCGTCCTTGGGCGTGATGATGCGCAGGGTGGCGTCGTGGTCGATGACGTCGCTGGCGTCCACCAGCACGCCATCCACGGCCCCGGCCAGGGTGGCCTTGGCCAGGCCGGCGCCGATCGACTGGGCGACCTGCATGACGGAAACGGGCTGTTCGTACTCGCGGCGGCTGCCGTCGGGGAGCGTGATCGTGATCATGGCGGGTATCTGGATGAAAAACCGGGCGGCGGCGGCCGCGGGCGGTGGAAAACGAAAGATCGGCGTGGCGGCCGGGCGAAAAAAAAGCGCCGCGAGGGCGCCGGGGGCCGGGCCTCGTCGGGAATCAGCGCTGGGCGGTGGTAGTGCTCATGTCGCACGCTAGGCCGGCGTTGCCGCGGGCCACCTGGGCTGTTTGGGTCAGGGGTGCATGGTAAACCAATCGCGGCGGGCCTGCGCAGGCGCCGCGTGGCATGATGCGAGCGCCGTTTCCGCCGCGCGACCCGATGACCACCAAAGGCAAGGCCACTTCCCTCGACATCGCCTACCTGGCGGGCGTTTCGCAGCCGACGGTGTCGCGCGCCCTGCGTGGCAGCCCGATGGTCAACGAAGAAACCCGGCGGCGCATCCTGAGCATCGCCCGGCAGCTGAACTACAAGGTCGACAAGAATGCCTCCAGCCTGCGCCTGCGCAATGCCGGCACGCTGGCCCTGCTGTTCTTCGAGGACCCGACCCCGGACGATTCGCTGATCAACCCGTTCTTCCATTCGATGCTGGGCTCGATCACCCGCGCCTGCGCCCTGCGCGGCTATGACCTGCTGGTGTCGTTCCAGCAGCTGTCCACCGATTGGCAGGCCGACTACGAGGACAGCAACAAGGCCGACGGCATCATCCTGCTCGGCTATGGCGACTACCATGAGTCGCGCGCGCGGCTGCAGACCCTGGTCGAGCAGGGCACGCATTTCGTGCGCTGGGGTGCCGCCCTGCCGGACCAGCCCGGCGTGTCCATCGGCAGCGACAACTTCCAGGGCGGGTTCGACATCACCGGCCACCTGCTGGCGCAGGGCTGCCGGCGCATCGCGTTCCTGGGGCACGCCTCCAGCCACTACCCCGAGTTCGAGGAGCGCTATCGCGGCCATGTGGAGGCGATGCGTGCGGCGGGCATCCAGGCCGAGCCGGCGCTGCAGCAGGATGCGATCACCACCGAGCAGTCCGGCTACGACGCCTGCCAGGCGCTGCTGGCACGCGGCGAGCGCTTCGACGCGGTATGCGCGGCGAGCGACCTGATCGCCATCGGCGCGATGCGGGCGTTGCGCGAGCACGGCCTGCAGGTGCCGGCCGACGTGGCCGTGACGGGGTTCGACGACATCCCGCTGGCCGGCTCGGTCTCGCCCTCGCTGACGACCGTGCAGCAGGACACCAAGCTGGCGGGCAGCCTGCTGGTGGACGGGTTGATCGCGCTGATCCGCGGTGAAGCGGCGGAAAGCCGGGCCATTCCGACCCGGCTGGTGCCGCGAGATTCCTCTCGGCGATAAGAGCAACGGGCCGACGGCCGGCCCGCGTTCCCGATCCTCACGTCAAACCTGCCCCTCCCCTCGTAGGTGCGGCTGCCGCCGCGATGGCCATCCCACCGTTGACGACGCCGCCTGTCGGGGCTGAAGCCCCTCCTACGGGTTCGACGTAGCCGGTGCCTCGCGCTGGGCATCGCGCGCATCACGCGCCGCCTGCTGCTTCATCGCCTGCGCCAGCGCCGCCTGCAAGCCCGCGTCGCGCACGGGCGCGTCGAGCAGGAACACCCGCACGCCGTGGGCCGGCACGTCGGCCGCCAGCCGGCCCCTCGCCTTCACCGGCGCGCCATCGAACGCATCGCGCCATGCCCCGGCCTGCACGTAGCGATCCGCCTGCAGCGTCTTCGGGGCGTCGCCCTTGTTGAGCATCACCAGGGCCGTCTGCGCCTGCCCGTCATGCTGGTAGACGCGCAGGAAGACCGCTTCGTCGCCCTGCAGCCGCAGGTTCACCTGCAGGCCGCGCTGCAACGCCACGCTCTCCTCGCGCAGCCGCGCGATACGCCGCAGCGGCGCGTAGATCGGGCTTTGCGGCGCGGCATCGATGCGTTCCTGGCCGAAATACGCGCGGTTGCCCGCATGCTCGGCCCGCCCGCGCATGAAGCCGATCTCCGAGCCGTAGTACAGCACCGGAATGCCGCGCGCGGTGAACAGCCAGTTGTTGGCGTCGATGAACCCCGCATCGGTGGCATCGAGCCGCGCCATGTCATGGTTGTCGTAGAACGTCATCAGCTCGTAGGGGTTGCGATACGGCCCCTCCCCCAGGAACAGCGTGCCGTCCAGCTTCTCGAAGCCTTCGCCCTTGCGGCCGAACACCTCGGACATCGCGCCGCGCTGCGGGAAATCGAGCACGCTCACGCCGGCGTTGCGCTGCCAGGTGTGGCGCGCGATGGAGGCCGGGTCGTAGTCGAAGGCTTCGCCGAACATGAAAAAGCCGGGCTTGTGTGCCCGGATGCGCGCACTGAAGGCGTGCCAGAACCGGTCCGGCATCCAGGCGATGGTGTCGATGCGGAACGCGTCGGCGCCCTGGTCCAGCCATTGCAGATACGCGCCGGCCAGGTAATCCAGCACCGCCGGATTGTCCTGGTTGAAGTCGGCCAACTCGGCCAGGTTGCCGTCGAAGATCGAACCATCCTTCGCATCCACCGCGCCGATGTTGTTGTAGAACGCGTGCAGCGGGTTGTGCTTCGGATCGAGCTTGCGCGGCGGCAGGTTCTGGTGGTCGGCCAATAGCTTGCCGTCACGGTCGAACACCTGGCCGAACTTCGCCTGCTTGCGGGTCATGCCGAACGCCGGCGAGCCGTGGTTGCCCACGATGTCCAGCACCACCTTCAGGTCCTTGGCGTGCAGCGCGCGGGTGAAACCGGCGAAATCCAGTCCCGGGCTCGGCAGGTGCTCGTCGAGCTGGTAGAAGTTCACGCCCCAGTAGCCGTGGTAGCCGGTCTTGCCGTTGTCGCTGAGGTTGCTGTCGCAGCTCACCGGCTTGCCGCCGCTGAACGGCTCGTCCGGGTTGTCGACGATCGGGGTGATCCACACCGCGCCAAAGCCCAGGTCGCGGATGTAGCCGGCATTGTCGGCCACGCCCTTGAAGTCGCCGCCGAGGTAGCCGATGTTGCCGTCGATGCCGTCCGGGCAATGCACCGGGATGTCGAAGGTGGGGTGCTGCCCGCCCTGGTCGCGGTGGTCATTGGACGGGTCGCCGTTGACGAAGCGGTCGGTGACGACGAAGTACACCGCGTCGCTGGCGAACGGCTCCAGCGTGCCGTAATAGTCCGGGGCCGAGGCAGCGTGGGACGTGCCAGCGAGCAGTGCCAGGCAGGTGCCGAGGAACAGGATCGAGCGCGAATGCATCAGGGAGTCTCCGAAACGGCGGGCACCCGCAGCGCGCACACGCCGGCGATGAGCAGGCTCACGCCGCCCAGCACCAGCACGCGCATCGGCTCGCCGCCCAGCAGCGTGCGCAGCACGAAGCCGAGCGCGCTGGCGGCGACCAGCTGCGGGATCACGATGAAGAAATTGAAGATGCCCATGTACACGCCCATCTTCGCCGCCGGCACGCTGTCCGACAGCAAGGCGTAGGGCAGCGAGAGGATCGAGGCCCAGGCAAAGCCGACCCCGACCATCGACAGCAGCAGCCAGTGCGGGTCGCCGATCACCGTCAGCGAGATCAAGCCCAGCCCGCCCAGCCACAGGTTGACCAGGTGGCTCCAGCGCAGGCCGATGGCGCGCACCATCCACGGGATCAGCAGCGCGGCCACGGCGGCGAAGCCGTTGTACGCACCGAACAGCACGCCCACCCAGTTGGCGCCTTCGTTGTAGGCGGCCGACGCGGTATCCGTCGCCCCGAAGTGGCGCCCTGCCACCGCCGCGGTGGTGTAGATCCACATCGCGAACAGCGCGAACCAGGAGAAGAACTGCACCCACGCCAGCCGGCGCATGGTCGCGGGCATGCCGCGCAGGTCGTCCACGATCGCCGACAGCATGTGCGTGCCCGGCAGCTGGCGCGCGAGCCACAGCAGCACGCCGTAACCGGCGCACAGGCCGGCCAGCACGTAGAGCATGCGGTCGCCATCGCGCCAGGCAATGGCCGCCGCCAGCACGATGCCGATCACCAGCCAGCGTACGACCTGCGCGAACGGCGGCGGGCCATTACGCCGTTCGGCGCGGTGCGCCACGGCGGGTTCGGCGTCGTCGAAGGCGGCCAGCTGCTGCGGCGAATACTCGCGCGTGCGCAGCACCGTCCAGCCGATGGACAGCAGCAGTACCGCCGCGCCGGCATAGAACGACCAGCGCACCGTATCGGGCACCTGCCCCGGCGCGGCGGTATTGGCCACGCCCCAGTGCGCCAGCAGGTAGGGCAGGAAACTGGCGACGATCGCGCCCACGCCGATGAAGAAACTCTGCATCGCGTAGCCGGTGGGGCGCTGGCGCGGCGAAAGCTGGTCGCCGACGAAGGCGCGGAACGGCTCCATCGAAATGTTGATGGAGGCATCCAGTATCCACAGCGTGCCGGCGGCGATCCACAGCGCGGGCGAGTTCGGCATCACCAGCAGCGCCAGCGTGGTGAACAGCGCGCCGAGCATGAAGTAGGGCCGGCGGCGGCCCCAGCGCGTCCAGGTGCGGTCGGAGAGGTAGCCGATCACCGGCTGCACGAGCAGGCCGGTCAGCGGCGCGGCGATCCACAGCCCGGGCACGGCGTCCATCGGCGCGCCGAGCGTTTCGAAGATGCGGCTGGCGTTGGCGTTCTGCAGGGCAAACCCGAACTGGATGCCGAGGAAGCCGAAACACATGTTCCATATCTGCCAGAACGACAGGCGCGGCTTGGACGTCATCGGGCGGCCTCCACGACCGGCAGCGGGTACAGGCTCAGGCTCAGCACGCGGGCGTCGTTGACCACGCCCTCGTGCCCGCCCTGCCCGCCCGTGTAATGGGCGAAATGCGCCAGCGCGCTCATGTTGAAACCGGGTTCCAGCGCGAGGCGGCAAGGTCCGCGGCCGGCCTGGAATTCCACCAGCGTCGAGTCCTGCGGGCCCACGCTGTGCGGCAGCACCACGGCAAGCCGTTGCGCCGGCAAGCCCTCGCACTGCACCTGCAGCTGCTTCACCGCCGCGGTCACGCCGGTGTTGATCGGGCCGTGCGGGTTGTCGTAGCGCAAGCGCGCGCGCCACACGCCGGGGCGCGGGGCCGTCCAGCGCCAGTCGCCGGGCCCCTCGAGGTGGAGAAGCTCGCCGACGCAGGCTTCCGGGCTCGGCAGCGATTCCAGCCCGTCGCGGCCACGGCGCGTGAGCCGCAGGCAGGTCGCCGCGCCGGGCGCCAGCGACACGCGCGTCGTGCCGGCGGGCTGCGCCACGCCATCGCGCCACAGCACCTCGTCGGCGCCCACGTGGACCCGCCACGCGGCGCCCTCGGCCTCCACGGCCGGCGCGGCGGGCGTGGCCGGCGCGAAGCGCGCGGTGGGCTGCGGCGGCGCGCTGGCGGCACTGCGGCGGCCGACCAGTTGCACCACGGTCTGTTCGCCGCGGGTTTCCACCTTGCCGGCCACCAGCAGGTCGCCTTGCACGCGCGCCGGGCGCACCAGCACGTAGCGATGCGCGCCCTCGTCCAGGGTAATGCGATCGCGCGTGCCGAACAGCATGGGCACCAGCGACACCGGCAGCTTCGGCGCGACCTGCCCGTCCGGCATCACGCCGAACACGGCTTCGCGCACCATCGCCAGGTAGCCGGCCACCGACCACAGCTGGCGCTGCGAATTGACGACCGGGCCGCTCAGCTTGCCGTCGTCCACATGCACGGCCTGGCTGAGCATCTCGTAGTTCTCCATGTTCGAACCGGCCAGCGCGGCACCGCGCAGGATCGACTCGATCTCCACCGCGATGCGCGGCGCATCGTCCAACTGGCGCGCCGCGCGCAGCGCGTAGGCGCTGACGAACGGCCAGATCGCGCGGTTGTGGTAGATGGGCTGGTCCGCTTCCTGCGGCCACACCACGGGGCTGCCGGCGGCCGTGGTGGGATAGCCTTGCAACGCGCGGCGCGCGCGTTCGGCCGGGAACACGTCGGCCAGCACGCCGAGCGACAGGCCCAGCAGGTCGTACTTGGCCACCGGCAGCGGCGCGGACGCGCCGCCCCCGGCGTTGCGACCGCCGGCCGGGCCGAGGTAGCTCATGTATTGCCCGGCGTCCTCTCGCCAGAAAAGCTGGTCGATCTGCGTGCGCAGCGCATCAGCCCACTGCGCGTACTGCGCCGCGCGGGCGTCGCCGTGGCGCCGCGCCAACGCTTCGGCCAACCGCAGCGCCTGGTAGTGCAGGACGTTGGTGGACAGCGCGTAGGACTCGCCGATGAAGCGCACGTCCTGCGCAGTCCAGCCCGGGTAGGTCTGCTCGCGCCAATCCAGGAACGAGGTCTCGCCGCGATACAGGCCCACCGAGGCGTCGAACGCGTACTGGCGATCCTGCGCCACGGTCGCCTGCAGGGCTTGCCAGGTCTCCGCGGCGAAGGCCTCGTCGTCGAGCAGGTCGCGCGCGGCCAGGAACCACACCACGCGGTCGGTGCTGATCGGCCAGCTACCGCCCGATCCGGTGTCCTGGGCCACGAACAGCCCCGGCGTGTGCCCGTCGCGCGCCGGCGAGAGCTTGAAGCGCAACGATTGGCGGGTGCGTTGCGGGTCCAGCCGTGCCAGCGCCAGGTCGGCCGCGAAGCTCATGTCGCGCGTCCACACGTAGGGCCAGCGCGCACCGGTCTGGAAGCACTCGCACGGCACCGGCCGCCCTTCGTCGAAGGCCGGATCACGGATCGCATCGACCCGATTGGCGTCCAGCTCCTGCTGCGCCAGCGCGAACAGCGCATCGAACAGCGCGCTGCCGGTGTCGCTGCGCATCGGCTGCGCGGCGATGCGCACGTCCTCGCCGGACGCGTGCAGCACGTAGCCACCGTCGGTGGCGGTCTCGGCGCGCGCTTGGCGGCCGTCGAATTCCAGGTCCGCCGCAGCCGCGGCCGGACCCGCCGTCGCCCCGAGGGCCACGGCCAGGCAGATCATCTTCAGCATCGAAGCGGCAAACCGGTTCGCACCGGCCAGCCTCCCTCCCTCTTTGCCCGCGTGGTGGTGCACGCCGGTCGCCCGGCGCACGTTCGCGGCCCCCTCCCAGGGGCCTGCCACATGGTAGGCACGGCGGCGTGATGCGCGTCCAGCTGCATACGTATTCATGGCGTGCGGCGCGGCGCGAGCGGCCACCGTCGCTATAGTCCCCGGCAGTCACGCGGCCGCCTTGGGAGGGGAAATGCCGTCGTTGTTCCTGTTGCGGCGCGTGCCGCGCATCCTGCTGGTCCTGTGCGCCGCGGCCTGCGGCATCGCCTCGCTGCATGCCGAACCGGCCACCGTGGCCAGCGTCGAATCGCCCGGCAAGGTGCTGCGCGTGGCCTTCGAACTGGACGGGGGGCAACCCAGCTACCGCGTCGAGCGCTTCGGCGAGCCGGTGGTGGGCCGCTCCAAGCTGGGGTTCCAGTTGCGGGACGGCCGCCTGGATCGCGACCTGGCCGCCCTGGCGCAGGAAACCCGCAGCGTCGACGACACCTGGGAACAACCCTGGGGCGAGCGCCGCTTCGTGCGCAACCACTACAACGAACTGGTGGTGCACCTGGCCGAACGCGGCGGCGCCAAGCGGCGGCTGGACGTGGTGTTCCGCGTCTACGACGACGGCCTCGGCTTCCGCTACCGCTTCCCGGAGCAGCCGGGAATGCGCGAGGCAATCATCGACGACGAGCTGACCGAGTTCGACATCGCCCCCGAATCGACCGCCTGGTGGATCCCCGCCGGCGAGCCGATCCACTATGAATACCTGTATCGCCGCACGCCGCTGGACGAAGTGCCGCTGGCGCACACGCCGATCACCCTGCGCAGCCACGACGGGCTGCACGTATCGATCCACGAGGCCGCGCTGGTGGACTACGCCGGCATGTGGCTGCGCCGCACCGAGGGCCAGCGCCTGCGCGCGCAGCTCTCGCCGGCCGCCGAGGGCTGGAAGGTGCGGCGCACCCTGCCCTTCGACACGCCCTGGCGCACGCTGCAGATCAGCGACCGCGCCGGCGGCCTGGTCGAATCCAGCCTGATCCTCAACCTCAACGAGCCCAACAAGCTCGGCGATGTCAGCTGGGTGCACCCGGCCAAGTACATCGGCGTGTGGTGGTCGATGCACCTGAACCAGGAGACCTGGGCCACCGGTCCCAGGCACGCGGCCACCACGAAGAACACCAAGCGCTATATCGACTTCGCCGCCGCGCACGGCTTCCGCGGCGTGCTGGTGGAAGGCTGGAACCCGGGCTGGAACGGTGATTGGGTCGGCAACGGCAACGGCTTCGACTTCACCCGACCCACGCCGGATTTCGACATCGAAGCGCTCTCGGCGTATGGCGCGCGCAAGGGCGTGCACCTGATCGGCCACCACGAGACCGGCTGCGCGATCGACCACTACGAGGACCAACTCGGCGCCGCGCTGGACCTGTATGCGCGCCTGGGCGTGGATGCGGTCAAGACGGGCTACGTGTGCGACGACGGCCAGGTGGAACGACGCAACCCGGCCGGTGGCGCGCCGTGGCGCGAATGGCACGACGGCCAGTTCATGGCCGAGCACCACCTCAAAGTGGTGGAGGAAGCCGCGGCGCGGCATATCGCGGTCAACGCGCACGAGCCGATCAAGGACACCGGCCTGCGCCGCACGTATCCCAACTGGATGTCGCGCGAAGGTGCGCGCGGCATGGAATACAACGCCTGGGGCCAGCCGCCCAACCCGCCCGAGCACGAGGTCAACCTCGTATTCACCCGGCTGTTGGCCGGGCCGATGGACTACACCCCGGGCATCGTCAGCCTGGTGGGCCGCAACGGGCAGAAGATCCCCAGCACCCTCGCCCGCCAGCTGGCGCTGTACGTGACCCTGTACAGCCCGCTGCAGATGGCGGCCGACCTGCCCGAGCGCTACGAACAGCACCGCGACGCCTTCCGCTTCATCGAGGACGTGGCCGTGGATTGGGACGACACCCGCGTGCTGGACGGCGAGGTGGGTGACTACGTCACCATCGCGCGCAAGGACCGGCACAGCCGCGACTGGTTCCTGGGCAGCATCACCGACGAGTACGGCCGCGTGCTGCCGGTATCCCTTTCCTTCCTGGAACCGGGCGTTCGCTATCGCGCGGAGATATACCGCGATGGCGACGGCGCGGATTTCCGCACGAATCCCTTCGCGTTCGTGCGCGAGACGCGCGAAGTCCGCAGCGGCGATACGCTGGAACTGAAGCTGGCGCCCGGCGGCGGCGAGGCCGTGCGTTTCATTCCTTTGCCGTAGCCACCGCATCTGTAGGAGCGGCTTCAGCCGCGACCTGCCACATGGCGGTCGCGGCTGAAGCCGCTCCTACATTGGAAACGCTGCACGCGCCCGCCGCTGGCATAGCCGCGCCGCTTGGAATCGATTCCAGCGCGATGACCCGCATTGAATACGTATGCAGAAATATTCATACGCGCAGCACACTGCCTACCATTACCCACAGTCGCGCACCGCCCTGGTTGCGACGCGCTACCCGCTCGCGGGGGCGACACAATTCGAAATGACAACATTGCCTGGGAGGGGAAAATGTTGAACCACAAGCACAGCGCGCTGAGCATCGCGCTGGCCGCCGCCATGATGCCCATGATGGCCGCCGCGCAATCGGCCGATCCGGCCGCCGAAGACACGCAGGCCACACCGTCGAGCGATGTCACCAACCTGGATACCGTCGAGGTCACCGGCATCCGCCGCGGCATCGAGAGCGCCATCGCGGTCAAGCGCGATTCCACCTCGGTGGTCGAGGCGATCTCGGCCGAGGACATCGGCAAGCTGCCGGACATCTCCATCGCCGAATCGCTGTCGCGCCTGCCGGGCCTGTCGGCCCAGCGCGTGGCCGGTCGCGCGCAGGTGATCAGCGTGCGCGGCCTGTCGCCCGACTTCGCCACCACCCTGCTCAACGGCCGCGAGGTCGTCAGCACCGGCGACAACCGCAGCGTCGAGTTCGACCAGTACCCGGCCGAGCTGATGAACGGCGTCACCGTATACAAGACCCCGGATGCCGGCCTGGTCGGCCAGGGCCTGTCGGGCACCATCGACATGCAGACCGTGCGACCGCTGAGCTTCAGCGAGCGCGTGATCACTGTCGGCGGGCACTTCCAGAACAACTCGCTGGGCAAGGCGGCCAACGTCGACGCCAACGGCAACCGCTTCAACGCCAGCTACATCGACCAGTTCGCCGACAAGACCTGGGGCATCTCGATCGGCTACGCGCACACCGACACGCCGATCCAGGAAAACCAGGTCGGCCTGTACGAGCCGTGGAGCACCGAGAACACCGACCAGGGCTACCGCCCCGGCGTGCCGGCGGGCACCTACTACTCGGATGGCATCAAGGCCCTGCGCCGCACCGGCAACGCCAAGCGCGACGCCTTCATGGCCACCGTGCAGTTCCGCCCGTCCAACGCCTGGACCAGCACGCTGGACGCCTTCCACACCAAGGCCGAGCAGATCGACACCGCCAACCAGTTCGAGGTCAACCTCAGCAACTACAACGGCGGCTACACCCCGGGCCTGAACGTCACCGGCGTGCAGGTCAACGACAACGGCACCATGACCGGCGGCACCGCCAGCGGCGTGTACCCGCTGGTGCGCGGCATGTACAACAAGCGCGAGGACAAGATCGACGCGTTTGGCTGGAACAACGAATTCACCACCGATTCGGGCATCCGCTTCAACGCCGACGTCAGCTACTCCAAGGCCACCCGCGAAGAGCTGAACCTGGAGAACAACACCCAGCTGACTCCGATGCCGCAACTCGATACGGTCGGCCTGACCTATCGCAGCAACGACTTCTCGCAGCTGGTGCCGGGCCGCGACTATTCCGACCCGAGCACGCTCTACCTGACCAACACCATCTACGGCTCCGGCTACGGCAAGGTGCCCAGCGTGGAAGACCGCCTCAAGGGCGCGCGCCTGCAGGCCAGCTTCCCGATGCAGCTGGGCTGGTTCTCGGACCTGGACGTGGGCGTGAACTACGCCGACCGCGAAAAGCACAAGGAACAGCCGGAAGGCAACATCCTGCTCGGCGCCCAGGGCGACACCGCCATCGCCAGCGACCTGCAGTACAGCCCGGTCAACCTCGGCTTCGCCGGCGTGGGCTATATCCCGGCCTGGAACGTGCCGGCCGCCGTGGGCCGCTACATGATCTTCGAGCCGGTGGACGACCTGTCCTACCTGGTGTCGAAGGCCTGGACGGTGAACGAGAAGATCACCACCGCCTGGCTGAAGGCCAACCTGGATACCGAGCTGGGCGAGAACGTCACCCTGCGCGGCAACATCGGCGTGCAGATGCAGCACACCGACCAGTCCTCCCAGGCCAACTACTGGGACGGCACCCAGCCGGCCGGCAACGAAGTGCAGCCGTACGAAGCGGGCAAGACCTACAACGACTGGCTGCCGAGCATGAACCTGGTGTTCGGCTTCCCGCACGACCAGACGCTGCGCTTCGCCGCCGCTAAGCAGGTCGCGCGCCCGCGCGTGGACCAGATGCGCGCCTCGCTGGAATTCGGCGTGGATACGGCCACCGGCAAGCCCGGCGCCAGCGGCGGCAACCCGCTGCTCGACCCGTGGCGCGCCAACGCGCTGGACCTCTCCTACGAGAAGTATTTCGGCGAAAAGGCCTATGTGGCCGCCGCGGTGTTCTACAAGGACCTGAAGAGCTACATCTACACGCAGAGCCGCGACAACTACGATTTCTCCTCGTTCGTGGCCGATTACGTCCCGCCGCCGGGCGGCGCGCCGGCGCAGACCATCGGCACGTTCACCGCGCCGGAGAACGGCAACGGCGGCACGCTGCGCGGCCTGGAACTGACTGCCTCGCTGCCGCTGGACATGCTGTGGTCGCCGCTGCGCGGCTTCGGCGTGCAGGCCAGCGCGACGTTCAACGACAGCGACGTGAAGATCCGCGATCCGGAGAGCGCCTCCAGCGTGGGCAGCGGCGAGATCAGCCTGCCGGGCCTGTCCGACCGCGTGTACAACTTCACCGCCTACTACGAGAACAAGGGCTTCGAGGCCCGCGTGAGCCAGCGCCGTCGTTCGGACTTCATCGGCGAGATCGGCAACTTCAACGGCAACCGCACGCTGCGTTACGTGGTCGGCGAGAGCGTCACCGACGCGCAGGTCAGCTACAGCTTCGGCGATTCGCTGGAAGGCCTGAGCATCCTGCTGCAGGTGAGCAACCTCACCAACGCGCCGTACCGCACCTACGCCGGGCAGAAGGATCGCCCGCTGGAATACATCGAGTGGGGCCGTACCTACCTGATGGGCGTGACGTACAAGTTCTGATCCCTCCCAAAGGTGCAGAAAGGAAGGGCCCGCTGCTTCGGCAGCGGGCCTTTTTCTTTTGCTCAGTCGCCCAGCGCCGGTGGGCAGGCCACCACGCGGGAAAGAAACGGCCGGGCGTGTTGCCGGGTGGCGGCCGCTTCGGCCTCGAGCCACCTTCGCAGCCGCGCGATCTTGTCGTGCTGGCAACGCTTGACCGGCGCGGCGAACCAGAACGCGCGCCCATCGGAGGCGACGAACGTATGTGCCGGCACCAGCAGGCCGGCGCGCAATTCGCGCTCGAACACCAGCGGCGAGGCGATCGCCACGCCCTGCCCCGCCACCGCCGCGGCGACGTCCAGGTGCGTTTCCGGCAGGCGCGCGCCGAGCTTCCCGGAGAGATCCGCCAGCGGAAATCCGCGTGCGCGATACCACAGGCGCCACCAGTCGGGCCTGCCCAGCAGCGGCAGGTCGAGCGGCTGGCCGGGGTCTTCGATCGCGCCGGCGGCGCGGCGCAGCGGCGGCGCGCACAGCGGCATGAAGATGCACGGGAACAACCGGGCCGCGTGCAACCCACGCCAGTGGCCATGCCCGGCGCGGATGGCCGCATCGAATTGGCCAGACGACAGATCGCGCACGTCGCGCGACATTTCCAGTTCGATGGACAGGTGCGGGTGCTGGCGATGGAAGCCATCCAGGCGCGGCGCGAGCCAGCCCATGCCCAGGCTGGGCGGCGCGGTGAGGTTCAACCGCGCCGGCGCCTGGCCCACCGGCCCCGGGCGCGCCGTCGCATCGCCTTGAGGGCCGCGCGTGTTGCCGGAAGCGGCCGCAGGGGAAGGAGCGCCGATTTTCACGCCGGCCTGGCCCGGTCAGGGGGGAAGCCGGATGGTAACGCCGCGGGCGCGCGGCGCGGGGTCAGCCGCGCTTGGCGCAGTACATCGCATGGCCCGGCAGGTGGACGAGGCCGTCGCGTGCCTCGCCCGTGTCCGGGCCCGGCACATGGACCTGATGCCATGCGCCCGACGGCAGGGCGACCTGGGCCGGTTCGGCCGAGAGGTTGAAGGCCAGCAGCAGCACTTCATCGCCCAGCTGGCGTTCGAACAGCAGCACCGGTTCGGCGCTGTCGTGGAAGCGGATCGCGCCCTCCACCAGCACCGGCATGGTGCGCCGCCAGGTCAGGAACTGGCGGAACGCGCTGAGCACCGAGGCGGGGTCATGCGTCTGCCCCGCCACCGACATCGCCTTGTGCTCGTCGGGAATCGGCAGCCACGGCGTGCCGGTGGTGAAGCCGGCCTGCGGGCCGTCGTTCCACGGCATCGGCGTGCGGCAGCCATCGCGGCCCTTGAAGTTGGGCCAGAAGGTGATGCCGTAGGGGTCCTGCAGCGCCTCGAACGGCACGTCGGCCTCGCCCAGGCCCAGCTCCTCGCCCTGGTAGAGGCAGATGGAGCCGCGCAGCGAACACAGCATCGCCACCAGCAGGCGCGCCAGGCGCGGATTGGCCGGGTGGCCGCCCCAGCGCGTCACCGCGCGCTCCACGTCGTGGTTGGAGATCGCCCAGCATGGCCAGCCCTCGGTCATCGCCGCTTCCAGGCGCGAGACGGTCTGGCGGATGTAAGCCGCGCTGAAATCGTCCACCAGCAGCTCGAAGCTGTAGCCCATGTGCAGGCGGCCGGCGGTGGTGTACTCGGCGGTGGTGGCCAGCGAATCCTCCGAGGAAATCTCGCCCAGGCTCACCGCGCCGGGGTACTGGTCCAGCAGCGCGCGCAGGCGCTCCAGGAACGCCAGGTTCTCCGGCTGGGTGTTGTTGTAGTAGTGGTACTGGTAGGCGTACGGGTTGTCCGGGCTGAAACCGCGGCCGACCCGCTTGTCCGCCGGCTTGGGCGGGTTGTCGCGCAGCTGGGCGTCGTGGAAGCAGAAGTTGATGGCGTCCAGGCGGAAGCCGTCCACGCCGCGGTCCAGCCAGAAGCGCACGTTGTCCAGCGTGGCCTGCTGCACCTGCGGGTTGTGGAAGTTCAGGTCCGGCTGGCTGGCCAGGAAGTTGTGCAGGAAATACTGCTCGCGCCGCGGCTCCCATTGCCAGGCCACGCCACCGAACAGCGACATCCAGTTGTTCGGCGCGGTGCCGTCCTCGCGCGGGTCGGCCCAGACGTACCAGTCGGCCTTGGGGTTGGTGCGGTCCTGCCGGCTCTCGCGGAACCAGGCATGCTCGATGGAGGTATGGCTGAGCACCTGGTCGATCATCACTTTCAGGCCCAGCGCGTGCGCCTTGGCGAGCAGGCGATCGAAATCGTCCAGCGTGCCGAACAGCGGATCGACATCGCGGTAGTCGGCAATGTCGTAGCCGAAATCGGCCATCGGCGACTTGAAGAACGGCGACACCCAGATGGCGTCCACGCCGAGCGCGGCGATGTGGTCCAGGCGCTCGATGATGCCGGGCAGGTCGCCCACGCCATCGCCATTCGCATCCAGGAAGCTGCGCGGATAAATCTGATAGATGACGGCACCCCGCCACCATGGAGTCTTCGACATCGAGCCCCCCTCCGGGCTTTGAAAGCCCCCAGAAAAACGGGGCCTCGAACGAACCCGGCTAGCTTAGCGTCGGCGTCCCGGCACAGGGCCGGGATGCATACGTATTCAAGCGAGGAGGACGTGCATCACAACGCGGCGTTGGGTGGGAGCGCGATGACGGTGACGCCGTCGATGCTGCTGATCAACTTGCCCTGCCCACCGGACAACAACGCCGCCGCCGGTGCCGCATCGGCCGGACCGGGGCAACCGACCAGCACCGAGGTGTGGTCCAGGTAAGCCGATACCGCGGGTGATTCGCCCAGCCGGCGGCACGCATCGCCCGAGCGCGGGAAGCCATCGCCGATGGGCTTGAGCGACGCGGGCCAGGAGAACGCCTTGGCCTCGGCGGGCGTGGCGGCGGAGGCCAGCGCCTCCGGGGCCTGGCGCTGGCAGCCGGCCAGCACGCCGATGGCGGCGCATATGGGCAGCAACGAACGAACACGGAAGGCGGAACGGATCTGCATGCGGCAACTCCGGGGCCGGACGGGGCGTCCGCGCGCATTCGGCGGCAGCCGACGTCCGCCGTCAAGTGCGCCCGCCACGGTCAGCGCCGGCGCGCGCTCCCGACCGACCACAGCCCATCCTCGTTGACCACCGGCCGGCCAATGGCCTTGAACAGCGGCCACTGCGGATCGTAAGGACGATGGGTGGCCCGCCAGATGCCATCGGCAATGGCCAGCTCGGGGTCCTCGTACCAGTGCACCGCCGACATGTCCGGCACCACGCGGCGGAATTCCGCGTACGACGGCACCAGGCGTCGCAGCAGCTCGGCCGCGTCGTGCAGGGTGAGGCGCTCGAGGTCCGCACGGGCCAGGCCTGCGGACAGTTGGTGACGCCAGCGTTCGATCATCGGCATGGAAGCGGACTTTTCCTTTCGCGGACCCGCGGCGGCGTGGCGGCCGACGCCATTACCCTGCGGGCGCCGGCGTCAAGAACGCGCGAACGGGTGCGACAACGTGGCCCATGGCGTTTGCCGCCGCGAAGCCTAACGTGGAAGGCCCATGCGCGGTGTACGCCATGCCCTTCCCCACCTGCCCTCCCGACCCCCTGGAATACGCACTGCCGGCATGGCGCGCCACCCACGCGCTGGGGCCGTACCAGCACCTGCATTTCGAACGGCAGGTCGTGCCGATTCTGCTTGCGGCGTGCGCGGCGTATCGCGCGCATCCCGGGCAAGCGGGACGGATGTGGCGGCAACTCACGCGAGAGTTGGCCCGCCAGCCCGCGCTGCACGCTACCGATGAGGAACTGCGCGGAATCGCGCACGACTGCTGGGAGGACCTGCTGCGCGCGGCGCAGCGAGCCGCCTGACTCGGCTCGCGTCCGCCGGAGGCCCGGAAGCTCCCCCACCAGCAGGCGACGGAACCCCTCGGCCCGCTCGGCCGAGGCGCGTGGCGCACCCCGCCGATTTGGGGTTAGAGTGCGCCGGATCGGCCATTCCCGACACCGCACGAGGTCCACCATGAAGTGGCTCCTGTTGGTCCTGTTGTCCTTTTCTGGTGCCGCCGCCGGCACCGAGGCCGCCACCGTCGCGCAGCGGCTGCAAGACGCCAATGCCGGCATCGCCGCGGACTGGCGAACCGCCGACGCCGCGGCACTCGCTCGCCGGTATACGCCCGACGCCACCCTCATGCCGGAACACAGCCAGGTGCGCCGCGGCGCGTCGAACATCGGCCAGTACTACGCCGCGCTGTTCGATGCGGTGCGGGTGGAGGATTACCAACGCACTTCCCACGACGTGACCGTATATGGGCAGCATGCGGTGCAGATCGGCCACTATGCGCTGGCGTTCTCGCAGGCAGATGCGGGGCGTACCACGTTCAACGGCAAGTTCATGGCGTTATGGGACCTGGCCTCGCCGCAGCCGCGACTGATCTGCGAGCTGTGGGGAACGGACGCACCGTTCGATCCCGCGATATGGCCCAGGCTCAATGCGGCCACGGCCCCGGAGGTGACCGCATCGCCGGCCGACGCCGCACTGCTCCAGGAAATCACCGGGCGCAACCGGATCATCGGCGAACTGGTGACGGCGCGGCGCGGCGCCGAACACGCCGAGCTGTTCATGCCGGACGCGGCGTACCTCACGTACTACACGCCGATGCTCCTGGGCATGACGCAGATCCGCGATTACTTCGTGGCGCATGAGCGGCCCGGCGACGTGACGATCGAATCGCTGGCGCTACGCAGCGGCAAGCTTTACCCGCTGCAGGGCCGCGACCTTGCGTTGGAGGAAGGCCTTTACCGCGTCGCCTGGCGGGCGGGCGATACGCATGGTGTGGTGGAGGGGAAAAGCCTGAATCTTTGGAAGCGGGATGGCGATGGGACGTTGAAGTTGTTTCGGCAGGCGGTGAATCACGATTGAGTGGCGCCGGGCAGAACGAAGCTCATCGGCAAGCGGGCCTTCCGCATGGCGGTGGGAAAAATTCAACATCCCGGCGCTTTTTTGCGATCTGTCTATTTGAACCGAGATCGACCACGTCGGACGCGCGGGAAGCCCGTATCTCTCCTGCACCCCGAACGCTTGCGCGTGCTGAGCGTCGCCTACTACGGCGCGTCGCGCGCGCTGACCGAACGCGCCAACGACCTTCGCCGTCACCGCCGCTCGCTGGAACAGGAGATCCAGGATCTGGCCAACTACTTCGACGGTAGCCAGCCGCACATCATGCCCGGCGAACGCCGCTACAACTCGCGCGGCAGCGTCGATGCGGCGGTCAAGGCCAAGACCGAGGCAGCACGCCAGCAGGTCGCCGCCATCGACGCCATGCTCGAGATCGTGGAGAAGGCAAAGCGCGACCACGAGGAGAACCGCGGCGACGCTGCCGCCTTCCAAGCCGCCCAGCAGCACATGCGCAGCACGCTGGTGGCCTGGGGCTTTGAGAACCACTGAGGCGCGCCTCATGCCCGACTTCAACAAAGACGTGAGCCGCCTGCGCAGCCAGATCGCCGCGCTTAAGGAACAGCTGCAAGAGCAGGAGAATGGCGTACTGCCGAAGGCGGCCGCGCTACAGCGCGCTGAGGCGAGCGTCTACGCCTTCGCCGCCGACGTCGACTTCCCTGCCCACCACTTCCTCGATCAGGAGCGCAGCCACCTGGTCAACCCGACGCCTCAGGGCGCCAACGGCGCCTACGCGCTACTTTGCAAGCTATTTCCGGAGCAGGTCATCGGGCTGCTAACTACCGAGATCAAAGCCGCCTATGCCGGTGGTGTGACCATCGCTGATGACAAGGAGCGCGGAAAGATGGAAGCCAAGTTCGGCGAGCTCGAACGCCAGGAGGAGCGCATCATCCGCCAAGCAGCTGCCGTCGGCGTCCGCATCGCCCGGCGCGCCGACGTCAATCCGGAGGTACTGCTGGCGAGCTGATTGCGAAGGGACCAGCAGGCGGTGTCCCCAAGAACACCTGCAGCCTGGGCCGGCTCCCTGCAGATCCTAGAGGCCTCGCGCCGGTGACCGCCCCCCTCTTCCTCCAATGGCCTCACGGGTTATAAAGTTCGCCCACAAGGGGCCACGGATCTGGCCATGCCCGACTGCCATGGCATGCCAGAAGCGGAAACACGTCGCCTCGACTCGGCCGAAGGGGGACGCGCGCGATGGCTAGCAAAATCAACATTCCAGATATCTACGATAAGAATGTCAATTTCCTAATTGGCTCCGGCGCATCCGCCGGATTGTTCCCGACCCTGTCGCTGCAGGTAAGGGACGACTTCGGCGAGAAGATGACGATTGAGTCGCTCGCCACCGCATTTGAAGCTGCATCAGACGCGCGCTACATCCCACTGTTTATGTACTACTACACACGGTGCGTTCGACCCGCGCAGCTCTATGACCCAGCCAATGTAAAGAGCGAGGACAAGATTAGAGTTCTCGACAACTACAAGACACTACTGCGCACGATTCTCACTGCTCTGCAACGTCGGAAGCCGCTTGACAAGCGGTGCAACATCTTTACGACCAACTACGACAGCTGCTTCGCACATGCCGCCGACGCTCTCATTGAAGAATCGGCAATCGACTTCGTGCTCAACGACGGAGCGAGAGGATTTCGTAGGAAGACCCTCAACGCCCGAAACTTCAACTCATTCCTATGCCAGACCGGAATTTTCGACCGAACGCAGTCGAGCATCCCCCAAATCAATCTAATCCACCTCCACGGGTCGATCTACTGGAAAAAGGAGGGCACCGGGATCGCGGTGGATTACTCCAACCCAGCGACTGCAGATCTTATCGATAAGCAGACGATGAATAGCCTGACGCCGTTTAGCACCTCGCTCTGGGATGACGGATTGACTTACTCAGAGATCCCCACCCCCAAAATCACCCAGAGCAAGCTGGAAAATTTCTGGACTACATACAAGCAACTTCCAATTGTGAACCCGACCAAGTGGAAGTTCCACGAGACGGTCTTTGACGAGCACTACTATCAGATGCTGAGGCTACTTAGCTACGAACTCGAGAAGCCAAACTCGATCCTTATCACGTTCGGATTCTCGTTCGCTGACGAGCACATCTTGCATCTTGTCGAAAGATCACTCTCAAATCCGTCACTTCAGCTATTCGTCTGCTGCTATGACAGCGCCCAATACGAGCGCGTACAAAAGACGTTCAGAGCCTTCAAGAACGTCACATGCATTCAACCCGGCGCGTCGAACATCAACTTTGACGAGTTCAATCGCACCGTCTTTACCCTTGAATCCACTTTGCCCGATAGCGCGCCTACTCCTGGTGGAGACACCCCATGAGCATCAGAGTCGGCGAGGTAGTCGCGATTAGCGGCATAAGGATAACGCTCCGCATCGACGAGGAATCGAATAAAGAAACACTCTTCCATGAAGGGCAAAGGTATAAGGGCATCTCGATTCGGGAGCACATAGCCATCCAGAGGGGATTCAAAGACATTGTGTGCATCGTGGAAGGGGAACAGCTCGATGAGAAAAAGTTCGAGCTAGACGGCGATCGCACCCAGTACATTCGCAAGATTGAAGTTCGCCCCATAGGCTACTTCGAAGGCGACACATTCAAACATGGCGTCAAGTTCCTA
Organism: Stenotrophomonas sp. HITSZ_GD; assembly: GCF_029543105.1. Lineage (GTDB taxonomy): Bacteria > Pseudomonadota > Gammaproteobacteria > Xanthomonadales > Xanthomonadaceae > Stenotrophomonas_A. The sequence continues at coordinate 187,266 of NZ_JARQXB010000003.1, read as the reverse complement.
CCAATGATCAAGGATGCCGCATTCCTCTTGAACGAGGCACGGGTCCTGCAGATCTACGAAACATCTAAGGCCGGCGGACTCACCATCGGGAGAATGCTGAAGGAAGACCTTCCGGTGAGGCTACCGTGGCACCGCCTCTTCAACAGCCACATCGGCATCTTCGGAAACACTGGCAGCGGAAAGTCCAACACGCTAGCCAAGCTTTTCACAACACTTTTCGAAGAGCGCCAAGCCAGCATCCTTGGAAAAAGCCAGTTCGTGATCATCGATTTCAACGGAGAGTACACCGGCAATCAACTTACGACCCAAAAAAGGTCCTACCACCTGTCAACGAATCCAAGCAATTCGCTCTTCTACATCGACCAAGAAGAGTTCTGGAATTCAGACACGCTCTCGCTGCTCTTCCAAGCGACCCAGAACACCCAACGACCCTTTCTAACCAGACTGGTGGAAGGACGCCGCCTGTTTGGCGGCCTCCCCAACTCACTGAGCGGCTACGCACAGGCCACCTTCAAGAAGGTCTTTAGCTCAGCATCCCCTCGACCAGAGTCGCTAGAGCTATTGCGGAGAATTTGCAGGATAGCTGGCTCAGCTACCGTTGAAAGTGCGCTGCAAGACATATCCTGGAATGCGACTCTGAAGAACTTCTTCCGTCGCACCCCTAACAGGACCATCTACTTCGATGCCGACGGCCTGGAGTACGCCGCCACACTTGAACAGACCGTTCTTATGCTCGATTTATCGCGACTTAGCGCGTTCGACGAGCTAATCGTCCGCGTCCACATACAGTTGACCCGGGAGTTGCAGCACGGATTCGTTCAGTTCGATCACATACAACCACTGGTTAAGCGAATGGAATCCCTTGTGGGCGGCCTCCAAAAGGTGATTGCGGTTGGACGAGACCCTCTTTCAACTTCCGACTTGGTAAGCGTCATTTCACTGAAGCGCTGCAACACAGAGATCAAGAAGGTCGTCCCTCTGCTGTTGGCACAACACTTCTACCAACGCCACAAGGCTCAGTCCCTGACCCCACCGGAGCGAACAACGCACCTGATAATTGATGAGGCCCACAACATCCTGTCGCAGCAATCCACGCGCGAACACGAAAGCTGGCGTGACTATCGCCTAGAGATGTTCGAGGAGATCATCAAAGAAGGACGAAAGTTTGGCTTCTTTTTGACGGTTTCCAGCCAACGCCCGGCGGACATCTCACCCACAATTGTTTCCCAGCTGCACAACTTCTTCATACATCGGCTGGTCAACGATCGAGATTTATTCCTCATTGACAACACGCTCAGCACGTTGGACGCACTATCGCGCGCGCTGGTTCCGACGCTAGCCCAGGGCTGTTGTGTGGCGACGGGAACCGCCTTCGAACTCCCGTTAGTGATGCAGGTAGAGCAACTGGCGAGAGGCAAGTCTCCAGACAGCGAGGACGTCAACCTCAGTGTTCTATGGAGCTAACCGGCCACTGAGCGCAGTCAGGACGCATGCTGGCGACATCCCGGCCACCGTCGCAGAGACAAGATCGGACGATGGAACCGCACTTATACGGCACTTACGAAAAAGCCGACCTCTCGGCCGGCTTTCGTCTGATCCATCTTTCCCCTGATTCCTCAGGTACTTAGATGGTGGGCGGTACAGGGTTCGAACCTGTGACCCCTACCATGTCAAGGTAGTGCTCTACCGCTGAGCTAACCGCCCGGTAAGCCCGGCAACACGTTGCGCGTTGCGGGGCGCGCATTCTAGCCCAGCCGCGCGACGCAGGGCAATAGCCCGCCAGGCGTCGCGCGCGGGGCCGCCTTACGCCAGGCTGGCAGCCTTCAGCTTCTGAATCTGGTCGCGGATCTGCGCCGCTTCCTCGAACTCCAGGTCGCGGGCGTGCTGGTACATCTGCTGCTCCAGCGCCTTGAGCTTGGAGGCGATCTCCGCCGGCGCCAGCGCCCGGTAATCCGCCGGCTCCTCGGCCACCGCCACGCGCCGGCCCTTGCCCTTGCCGCGCCCGCTGGCGCCCTCCTCGCGCGCGCCTTCCAGGATGTCGGCAATCGGCCGCGCCACGGATTTGGGCACGATGCCATGCGCTTCGTTGTACTCCACCTGCTTCTGGCGGCGGCGGTCGGTTTCGTCGATCGCCGCCTTCATCGAGCGGGTCATCGTGTCCGCATAGAGGATCGCCTTGCCGCGCAGGTTGCGCGCGGCGCGGCCGATGGTCTGGATCAGCGAACCGGTCGAGCGCAGGAAGCCCTCCTTGTCCGCGTCCAGGATCGCCACCAGCGACACTTCCGGCATGTCCAGGCCCTCGCGCAGCAGGTTGATGCCCACCAGCACGTCGAACTTGCCCAGGCGCAGGTCGCGGATAATCTCCACGCGCTCCACCGTGTCGATGTCCGAATGCAGGTAGCGCACGCGAATGCCGTGCTCGCCCAGGTACTCGGTCAGGTTCTCGGCCATGCGCTTGGTGAGCGTGGTCACCAGCACGCGGTCACCCATGGCGATGCGCTTGTTGCATTCGCTCATCAGGTCGTCCACCTGCGTGCCGACCGGCCGAATCTCCACCTCCGGGTCCACCAGGCCGGTCGGGCGCACCACCAGCTCGGTGATCTCCTCGCCCGATTCACGCAGCTCGTACGGCCCGGGCGTTGCCGAGACGTAGATGCTGCGTGGCGAACGCGCCTCCCATTCCTCGAAGCGCAGCGGGCGGTTGTCCAGCGCCGAAGGCAGGCGGAAGCCGAACTCCACCAGCGTTTCCTTGCGCGAACGGTCGCCCTTGTACATCGCGCCGATCTGCGGGATGGTCACGTGCGATTCGTCGATCACCAGCAGCGCGTCGGCCGGCAGGTAGTCGAACAGCGTCGGCGGCGGCTCGCCCGGGCCCTTGCCGGTGAGGTGGCGGGAGTAGTTCTCGATGCCGTTGCAGTAGCCGACCTCGGCCATCATCTCCAGGTCGAATTGCGTGCGCTGCGCCAGGCGCTGCGCTTCGACGAGCTTGTTCTGCGCGTACAGCACCTCCAGGCGCTCCTTGAGCTCTTCCTTGATGGTGTCCACGGCGCTGAGCGTGCGCTCGCGGGTCGTGGCGTAGTGCGTCTTGGGGTAAACGGTGTAGCGCTGCAGCACGCGCAGCGTCTCGCCGGTGAGCGGGTCGAACAGGGTCAGCTTCTCGATATCGCCGTCGAACAGCTCGATACGCAGCGCTTCGGTGTCCGATTCGGCCGGGAACACGTCCACCACCTCGCCGCGCACGCGGAAGGCGCCGCGGGTGAGTTCGAACTCGTTGCGGGTGTATTGCAGGTCGGTGAGGTGGCGGATCAACTGCCGCTGCTCGATATGCTCGCCCACCGAAAGGATCAACCGCAGCGACAGGTAATCCTCCGGCGCGCCCAGGCCGTAGATCGCCGAGACGGTCGCCACCACCAGCGCATCGCGGCGGGACAGCAGCGTCTTGGTCGCGGCCAGGCGCATCTGCTCGATGTGTTCGTTGATCGAACTGTCCTTCTCGATGAAGGTGTCCGACGAAGGCACGTAGGCTTCCGGCTGGTAGTAGTCGTAGTAGCTGACGAAGTATTCCACCGCGTTGTGCGGGAAGAACGCCTTGAACTCGCCGTACAACTGGGCCGCGAGCGTCTTGTTCGGCGCCATCACCAGCGTGGGCTTCTGGATCTGCTGCACCACGTTGGCCACGGTATACGTCTTGCCCGAACCGGTGACGCCCAGCAGGGTCTGCTTGGCCAGGCCAGCCTCGAAGTTGGACACCAGTTTCTCGATGGCCTGCGGTTGGTCGCCGGAGGGCGAGTAAGGGGATACAAGCTGGAACCGGTCGCTCATGGAACGTGCCTCGGAAACGATTGGTCAGTATAGCGATGGGGGGATGACGGGCTCGCGAGGCGCGGGCCGATGCCGCGCCGGGTCGTAGGCCGATAGGGGGCGACCGGCGCGCCGGAAATACTGGCGCTTCCTCACCCCGTAGCGCCGCCCATGCAACGCCCTTCCGGCTTCACCGTTCTCGAACTGCTCGTCACCCTGGCGGTGCTGGCCGTGCTCCTCGGGCTCGGCATCCCGGCCTTCCGGGCCAGCCTGGAGCGGCAGCGCATCAGCGGGGCGGTGTTCCTGGTCGCGGCGCAGTTCGCCACGGCGCGCCATGCGGCCATCACGCGTCGCGAGGTGGTCACCCTGTGCCCCTCTGCGGGCGGCACGGAATGCGACGAGACAATGGACTGGAGCCACGGCTGGCTCATGTATGGGGGCCGGCATCGCGCTTCCCAACCCGAAGCACCGCAGGCCGTCCTGCGCCGTTTTCCACCGCCGGGGCATGCCACCCTGCGGTTCCATTCCAGCGCGGGGCGCCGCGCCCTGCACTTCCTGCCGGATGGCCGCAGCGCCGGCAGCAACCTGCGCCTGCGCATCTGCCTGGCAGGCCAGCTGCGCGGCGAAGTGGTGGTCAACAACCTGGGCCGCGTGCGTTCGCGGCGCCTGCCCGGCTGGCAGGCCTGCGAGGGGTGAGCGCTAGCCGCCCGGGTTTACGTGTAGGCTGGCGCGCGACGACTCCGGAGGCGCTGCATGGAAGTCAGGTCGGCACAGGGGTGGGCCTCTCCGCGCCGCGGCGTGTTGCGCCTGGCGGCGTGGCTGCTGTGGCTGGCGGTGGCGTGGTGGTGCGGCGAGTTCCTGTTGATCGCCTACGGCAAGTACCGCCACCTGGGCTCCGATGCCTATGCCCTGTTCGCCGAGCGGCACGGCTGGCTATGGACGCACCTGGCGGGCGGCGCGATCACCCTGCTGCTGGGGCCGGTGCAGTTGCTCACGCCTTGGTGGCGAACGCGCGCGCGGTGGCATCGCTGGGTCGGGCGCACGTTCCTCGTCGGCATGCTGGTCGCCTCCACGGGGGCGGCCGGGCTGATCGCCACGTCTCCGGCGCCGACCGGCATCCGCGTGGCCTTCGCCAGTACGGCGCTGGCCTGGCTGACGTGTGCCCTGATCGGCATGCGGGCCATCCGCCGCGGCGATGTCGCCCTGCATCGGCCCGCGATGACCTGCTGCTATCTGGTGACCCTGGCTCCCGTCACGTTCCGCCTGATGATCCGGGTCCCCGGCCTCATGGCGCTCGCCTCGCCGCCGACGATGATCGCCACCTTGCTGTGGGTGAGCTGGGCGCTGCCGCTGGTGATCTATCTGGTGGGCCGCCGTTTGATTGGCGCGGCATGGGCGCCGCAGGCCCGGTCGCGGGTCAACGCCACCCTGTCCTGATCCACTGCGGCGCCCTGCCTCACTGCAGCGGCCGGGTCACCAGCAGCACGCACAACACCAGCATGAAGGCCGCCACCAAGCCATCGAGCACGCGCCACGCCACCGGCTTTCGGAACAACGGCAGCAACAGCCGCGCACCGAAGCCCAATGCCGAAAACCACACGACGCTCGCCAGGCATGCGCCGAGGGCAAAAGCCCATTGCGCGGCGCCGGGGTAACGCGTGGACAGGCTGCCGAGCAGGATCATCGTGTCCAGGTACACGTGGGGATTCAGGAACGTAAAGGCCAGGCAGGTGGCGAACACGGCGCGCCACCCCAGATCCGCTTCCGTGCCCGGCGCGAGGGCGCCGCCACCGGCCCACGCACGCCGGGCGGCCAGCAGGCCGTAACAGAACAGGAAGGCCGCACCGCCGTAGCGGAACAGGTCGAGCACCACCGGCCACGCGCGCACGAGCGCGCCCATGCCGCCGACTCCACATGCGATCAGCCCGATGTCGCCCAGCGCGCACGTCGCCACCACGAGGGCGACATGGCGCCGCCGCAGTCCCTGCCGCAACACGAACGCATTCTGTGCGCCGATGGCGACGATGAGGCCGGCGCCGGAGAGCAAGCCGGCGAAGAACGCGGTGATCAGCATGCAAGGAACCTGTCGTCAGGGCGCGCCATGCTCGCGTCTTGGCCGCCGCTCGCCAAGTCCCAAACCGGCACGATCCTGATACGCTGAATGCATGCCCGCTCCCCTTGTCCTCGCCGTCACGTCGCGCGCCGAATCCCTGCGCCGCCTGACCAGCACGACCCACGCGCGGCTCGATCAGGCGATCATGGCCGGGGGCATCTTCCAGGACCGCGCGCGCTTCGCCCGCTTCCTTCACGTGCAGCATCGCTTCCATACGGATATCGCACCGCTCTACGCGCGTGAAGACCTGAACGCCGCGCTCCCCGCACTCGCCACGCGTGCTCGCCTGGCGCAGGTGCGGGCCGACCTTCACGCGCTGGGCGTCGAAGTACCGCGCGTGTCCGGCGAGGTGCCGGCGGCGCGGATGCCTCTACCCACCGCACTCGGATGGCTGTACGTGGCCGAAGGCTCCCAGCTCGGCGCGGCGGTCATTCTCAAGCTCGCTGCCGCGCTGGGCCTGTCGGCGTCGTTCGGCGCCACGCACCTTGCGCCCGCCCCCGCGGGCGTGGCCGCACACTGGCGGCACTTCACTGCCGCGCTCGATGCGATCGAGCTCGATGCCACCGAGGAAGCGCTTGTCGTCGCCGGTGCGCGTGCGGCCTTCACGCGCGTTCACGCTTACGTGCGCGAAGCATTCGCCTGACCTTCACATCACTTGGCGGAAAGGCCCTCGCTGGTCGTATTCACCATGCGATTGCGGCAAGATGCGCGACGCGGGCGCGCAAGTATCCCGCTGATGTTCACACCGTGCGGAAATCGGCGCCGAGGCCCCGATCGCAAGGTGTGCGGCCCGCAACAGGAGTTCCGAATGCCCGACGCCCCCTTGCTGGACCCGACGCTGGATCTGTTCCAATGCGCGCGTGAGCCCATCCACACGCCCGGTGCGATCCAGCCGTACGGCCTGCTGCTGGTGGTCGATCCCGAACGCTGGGTCGTGATCGAGTGCGCCGTGGCGCAGCCGGGCGTCGTGGCGCAGTTCGGCAACCCGCTCGGCCAGCCGCTCGACGCGGTGCTCGGCGGCGTGCTGCGCGCCTCGCACGCCACGCTCTCCGCCCTGGCACCGGATACATCGGCCTTCCTCGGCACGTTGCCGCTGGGCGAGGCGGGCCCCCATCACGCGCTGGCGCATCGTTCGGCCCACTACCTGCTGGTGGAGATGGAAGCGCCCATCGCCGGCGAACCGGGATCGCTGGAGGATCTGTATCCGGAGATCCGCCAGTTCATGGTCGAGATCGAGAATGCGACGAACGTGGCCGAGCAGTGCCAGGTCGCGACCCGGCACGTCCGGGCGATGTCGCAGTTCGATCGCGCGCTGGTGTACCAGTTCGATCGCGAGTGGAACGGCACGGTCATCGCCGAGGACCTCAACGAGGCGTTGGCGTCGTACATGGACCTGCGCTTTCCCGAGTCCGATATCCCGGCCCAGGCGCGTGCGCTGTACCAACGCAACCGCGTGCGGCTGATCGCCGACTGCGACTACACCCCGGTGCCGCTGCTGCGCGATGGCGCGCGGGCGGATGCCCCGCCTACCGACCTCAGCGCCTCCATGCTGCGCAGCGTCTCGCCCGTGCACCTGCAGTACATGCGCAACATGGGCACCGGCGCGTCGATGTCGGTGTCGCTGATCCGCGAAGGCCAGCTGTGGGGGCTGATTTCCTGCCACAACCGCGTGCCGCGGCGCGTGGCCTACCACGTGCGCACGGCCTGCGAGTTCATCGGCCAGATCCTTTCACTGCAGATCGCGCTCAAGGAGCGTGCGCTGGCGGTGGAGGAACGTGTCGCGCGGCGCGCGATCCAGGTGCGCCTGCTGGCGCGCATGGCCGGCGACGAGGATTTCATGGCGGCGCTCGGGCGCGATCCCGGCAGCCTGCTCGCGTTGACGCAGGCCGGGGGCGCGGCGATCGTGCATCGCGGCGCCTGCATCATGCTCGGCGAATGCCCGCAGCAATCGCAGGTGCTGGCGCTGGTGCACTGGCTGACCGCCCAGCATGGCGACCAGGATGTGTTCTGGACGGAGAAACTGCCGGCCGTGTGGCCGCAGGCCGAAGCGTTCTGCGGACCGGCAAGCGGCGTGCTGGCGATTTCCATCTCGCAGTTGCATGACAGCTTCCTGCTCTGGTTCCGCCCGGAAGTGGTGCGCACCGTGCGCTGGGGCGGCGATCCGCGCCACAAGCTGCAGGCCGGCGACGCGGGCCAGGCGCTCAGCCCGCGCATGTCCTTCGAGGCGTGGAAGCAGACGGTGCGCCAGCAATCCCTGCCCTGGCAGGAGGTGGATCGCGACGCGGCGCTGGAACTGCGCACGGCCATCGTGGACATCGTGCTGCGCAAGGCCGAGGAGATGGCCGAACTCAACGAACAGCTGGTGCGCAGCAACAAGGAGCTGGAAGCCTTCTCCTACTCGGTCAGCCACGACCTGCGCGCGCCGTTCCGCCACATCGTGGGCTATTCCGAGTTGCTCGGCGCCTCGGCCGCCGAGCGCCTGGACGATACCGAACGCCGCTTCCTGGCCACCATCGTCGAATCGGCCAAATCGGCCGGCACCCTGGTCGACGACCTGCTGAGCTTCTCCCAGATGGGTCGCTCCACCCTGGGCCTGGCGTCGGTGGACCTGGGCGTGCTGGCCGAAGACGTGCGCAGCAAGTTGGACATGGAGTACGCGGGCCGCTCGATCCAGTGGCGCATGGCCCCCTTGCCGCGCGTGGAGGTGGACCCGGCCATGCTGCGTCTGGTCTGGCAGAACCTGCTCTCCAACGCCATCAAGTTCACCCGGCACACGCCGGAGCCGCTGATCGAGATCGGCTACGCCCGCGTGGGCGACGAGAACGTCTTCCACGTGAAGGACAACGGCTGCGGCTTCGACCCGCGCTATGTCGACAAGCTTTTCGGTGTCTTCCAGCGCCTGCACCATGCCGACGAATACGAAGGCACCGGGATCGGCCTGGCCAACGTGCGCCGCATCATCGACCGCCACGGCGGGCGCACGTGGGCCGAGGGCGAGCTCGGCAAGGGCGCGACCTTCTATTTCACCCTCCCCCTTTCTCCCGGAGCCGACCAATGAGGGACCTGCGCCCCATCCTGCTGGTGGAAGACAACCCCAAGGACGCCGAACTGACCCTGGCCGCGCTGGCGCGCTGCCAGCTGCTCAACGAGGTCACCCACGTGCGCGACGGCGCCGAGGCGCTGGACTACCTGCGCGCCCAGGGCGCTTACGCGGGCGCGCAGCATGGCGGCCCGGTGGTTGTCCTGCTCGACCTCAAGCTGCCAAAACTGAACGGTTTAGAGGTTCTCGCCGAGGTCCGCAAAGACCCCCACCTGAGCAGCACCCCCATCGTTATGCTCACCTCCTCGAAGGAAGAGCGTGACCTGGTGAGGAGCTACGAATTGGGTGTGAACGCCTTTGTCGTCAAACCGGTGGACTTCAAGGAGTTCTTCGAAGCCATCCAGGGTCTGGGCATGTTCTGGGGCATCACCAACCAGCCGCCGCCCCATCGGCCCTTCGCTACCGGGCCTGTCCGCGGCAATGGTTGAGACGCAGCGCGCAGGGCCGATCCGTATCCTCATGCTGGAAGACAGTGCGCTCGACGCCGAGCTCATCGTCGCCCAACTCAAGCGCGCGAGCCTGGTGTTCGCGGTGGATCGCGTGTGGACGCGCGAGGACTTCCTGCGGGCGATCGAGCACGACTACGACGTGATCCTCGCCGACCACGTCTTGCCCGGTTTCGATGGCGACACCGCGCTGACCCTGGCGCGCGAGCATGCGCCGGAGATCCCCTTCATCTTCGTGTCCGGCACGCTCACCGAAGAGCTGGCCGTGCAGGCGCTGACGCGCGGTGCGCGCGATTACGTCGTCAAGCAGCGCCTGCAACGGCTGCCCGATGCCGTCGTGCGCGCGCTCGCCGAGCGCACCGAGCGCGCCAAGCTGGCGCGCGCCGAGGCCGAGCTGCAGCAAAGCCGCAACCGCCTGCAGCTGATCACCGATTCACTGCCGGCCCTGATCAGCCATCTCGGCCCGGACCACCGCTTCCGCTTCGCCAACCCCGCCAGCCTGGATTGGTATGGCATCGCGCCCGACGCACTGATCGGCATGTCGATCGCCGAGGTCGTGGGCGAGGCCGCCTTCGAGCGCGCGCGTCCCCACCTGGAGCGCGCGCTCGCGGGCGAGCGGATCAACTTCGAAAGCCATCTCACGCGCCCGGACGGTTCGGTGCGCTATGCGCAGGTGGATGGCGTGCCCGAGCGCGACGCGCACGGCGCCGTTACCGGCTACTACACGATGGCGCGCGACATCAGCGACCTCAAGCGCGCGGAGCTCTCGCTGCGTCAGATCAACGAGTCGCTGGAGCACCAGGTGCTGGAGCGCACCGCCGACCTGCGCCGCAGCGAGAGCCGCTTGCAGGCCGTGTTCCAATCCAGCTTCCAGCACCAGAGCCTGCTGACCATCCATGGCGATATCGTGCAGGCCAATGCCGCCTCGCTGGCGGCCATCCTGTGCACGTTGCCGGAGGTCGCCGGCCAGCCGTTCTGCGAATCGGCATGGTTCGCCGCCACGCCCGGCGCCCCGGCGCTGATCCGCGAAGCGGTGAGCGCGGCCGCGGCCGGCCGCGAGTCGCGCCACGAGCTGGAGCTGCAATTGCCGACCGGTACGCGCAGCTTCGACTTCTCGTTCCGCCCGCTGCACGACCCGGACGGCGAGGTGTCGGCCGTGGTGTCCGAGGCGGTGGAGACCACCGAGCGCCGCCAGGCCGAGGCGGCCTTGCGGCAGAGCCAGAAGATCGAGGCGGTGGGCCAGCTCACCGGCGGCATCGCGCACGATTTCAACAACATCCTGACCATCATCGCGGGCAACATCGAACACGCGCGATTGATGATCGACCACCTCGGCGATGCCGCCGCCCGCCCCGCCCGCGCGTTGGACAACGCGATGCGGGGCGTCTCGCGCGCCGCCGCGCTGACCCAGCGGCTGCTGGCGTTCGCGCGGCAGCAGCCGCTGCAGAGCCAGGCGGTGGACATCGGTGCGCACATGCAGGGCATGCAGGACATGCTGCAGCGTGCCCTCGGGGAACTGGTGCGGCTGCAGGTCGATGTCGCCCCCGACGCGTGGTGCGTGGAGCTGGACCCGGCGCAGCTGGAGAGCGCGATTCTCAATCTCGCGGTCAATGCCCGCGACGCCATGCCCGAGGGCGGCGTGCTGTCGATCGAAGCGGCTAACGTTCATCTGGACGAGGACTATGCCGCCCAGCATCCGGACATCGCCGAAGGCGACTACGTGCGGCTGCGCATCCGCGATACCGGGCACGGCATGTCACACGAGACCATGGTGCGGGTGTTCGAGCCGTTCTTCACGACCAAGGAAGTTGGCCGCGGCACGGGCCTGGGCTTGCCGATGGTATATGGCTTCGTCAAACAATCCGGCGGCCACGTGCTGCTGGAGTCCACGCTGGGCGTGGGCACGATGGTCACGCTGCTGTTCCCGCGTTCGGACCTGCCGCTGCCGCTTTCGCGCGAGACGCCGGCCCCGCTGATGGCAGGCGTCGACGCACCGGAAGAAACCCTGCTGGTAGCCGAAGACAACGACGATGTGCGCGCGTACACCGTGGAGGCGCTGCGCCACCTGGGCTATCGCGTACTGGAAGCGCATGACGGCGCATCCGCGCTGCGCCTGCTGGAGCGCCCCGACGTGCGCGTGGACCTGCTGCTCTCCGACATTGTCATGCCGGGCATGAGCGGCTGGGAACTCGCCCAGCAAGCCAAGCTGCGCAAGCCGGGACTGCGCGTGCTGCTGGCGTCTGGCTACCCGCGCGACATGGCGGCGCAGGACAGCGTGGCACGCGGCACGGCGATCCTCGCCAAGCCGTTCACGCGCGCGGATCTTTCCAACGCGGTCCGCAAGGCACTGGACGCGCCGGCGGTGGAAAACCAGGTCGCTGGCGCGGCACCTTGAAGTAAAGACAGGGCGGAGCGACGCAACGTCGCTCCGCCCGTTTCGCCGTACTTGGCGAAGACGCGTTCGGCAGTCACCTGCATTTAGTCGGGCGCCTTTTCGCTGATCAACCAGGCAATACCGCGCTGCTGGAACAGCAGCACGAGGGTATTTCCCCCGTCATCCAAGTAGGTGGCACTGGCCACTTCCGGCGGCGTTCCGATAAAGCTCGTCGCCGTCCACGCCACCGTGGGGTAGCGGTTCGCGAGAAACTGCTGCGCGGCGCGAGCAGGCTTGCTGCCGGCAAATTCCAGCATCTCTGCCGGGGTCTTATCCAAGAATCGCATAGGCGGCTCCTTGTGAACGTCGACCCGAGCATGCAAAGGCGAACCTGTACGAATTCATTCCGACGCGGATTTGCGTCAGCGGCGATTGCATTACGTGTAGCGCGGGTGATCACGCGCTCACTCGGCGTGGATGTCGCGCACGTTTGAGAAATTTCGTCGAGTGGTGGCGATCCGTGGGGGCTATCGCAAGGCTGAAACGATGCGCATTGAACGAAGACTTGCTCAGGGCATGGACCAAGTACGCAATGGCCGCGCCGAACCCGAAGACCCTGAAGCGTCTGCTCCTGCTTTCGCTTGAAAAGCACGCACTGCTGATGACGCAACTTGCGCTTGGCCCGCTCAATGCGCAAGGCGGTTTGACGAAGACGCTTCAGCGCCGAGATCGAGACCAGGAATGATCGATGGCATAAAGAGGCTGTCGGCCGCGCTCGATCCGCGGGTACCAAGGAGGCGTTGTTGTGCGCACCGGCGATACCGTCGCGCCCTTCCCCACCGCCCGCAGATGCCGCGTCAATGCGGCTACTACATGCACGTCATGCCGCCCAAGTTCCTGCACGGAGGAGCGCGGGACCTCGACGAGGTCGCTCCGGCCCTGAAAAGGCCTCATTCTCCCGGCGATTTCCCCGCACAAAGAAAAAGGGCCTGCGGAAGATCCGCAAGCCCTTGATATTTCTGGCGCCCGAAGTTGGACTCGAACCAACGACCCCCTGATTAACAGTCAAGTGCTCTAACCGGCTGAGCTATTCGGGCGGGGGCGCGCATTGTAACGAGATTTCCGGGAGGCATGCAAGCGCCCGAACATCACTTCTTTTCAGACCCTGATATCACCAGCAAACCGGGCCGTCGTCACTCGGCGCGGGCGTCTTGCGGTTCGCCTGATTGATGGTGAGCGTGCCGCACGGGTCACCCTCCTGGCTTCCCACCGGCACCGCTTCCAGCTCGAACGTGCTGGCATCGGGCTCTTCCGACCACTGGATCGTGTAACGCGCGGTCCCTTCGCGCGGCGACTGCGCAAATGGCAGGTCGAACTCGCCATAGGTGTTGTGCACCGTGCGGGAGCGCTCGGCGAGCTGCGCCAGCTCGAGCAGGTCGGCCTTGGCCTGCGCGCGACGCGACTTGCGCACCTGGTCGGTGAACGAGGGATACGCGATCGCCGCGATGATCGCGATGATCGCCACCACGATCATCAGCTCGATCAGGGTGAAGCCGGCGGCGTCGCGGCGATTACGGGTGCTGCCCAGGGCCATCATCGAAGTCCTCGTGTTCATCGCAGTTGTCGCCAGGATTGACGGCCGCACACGCGCGCGGTGGTCAGGGTGTTGGTCGAATCGGGGCTGTCCAGGATCACCTCGGTGCAACGCGCCTCGCTGCCACCGTCCTCGTCGGGCAGTGTGCAGTCGTCGTCGCCGGGGTTGCAGAACGCCGGGTCCGGCTTGGAGTTGTGCGTCAGGCCCACGTTCTGGTTCGGCGCATCGCCCTTGGTACCCACCGCCACCGTGTCCTCGCCACCCACGGTGGTGCCGGAAGGCTCCAGCGTCACCACGCCCATGTTCGGCGTACCGGTCAGCGAGGCCAGCTTGTACGTCATGTTCAGGCCGCCCGGATCGCAGTCGGCCGTGACGCCCGGCGTGTAGGTCGGGAACAGGATGCTGCCTTCGGAGATCTGTGGCTGGGCGATCATGCGCTCGCCCTGTGCATCGTCGCCCACCACCAGGTCCATGAACCAGCCGCGGTGCGTGTAGTAGTTCACCGAATTGCGGCTGCCCACGCGCGTGGAGGGATCTCCATTGCTGCCGGCACTGAGCGTCTGTTGCACGAGCGCGCTACGCGAATTGTCCACCGCCGTGCCGTTGTCCCACACCGCATACAGGCTGCTGATGTCCTTGGTGCCGTTGTCGCCCACGGCGAAGTAGCGGCCGGTACCGAAGTACACCATGTAGCCCGTGCCCGGACCCACCGCGATTTCCAAGCCGCCGGTGATCGGCTGCCGGTTGCCGCTCGGGTCGCGCGCGATGAACAGCGGCTTGGCATTGCCCAGGCCGTCGCGATAGGACGTGCCCCAGTTCGCTTCGTTCGCGTCGCTCAGGTCGAACTTCCACAGGTTGCCGTGGAGGTCGCCGCCGTACACGGTGTCCACCAGGCCGTCGTAGTCGGTATCCACGGCGGAGATGCTGCCCATGCCGTTGTAGCCCAGCTCGGACAACCCCGCGGCGGTCTCGTTGCCGACGATGCCATCGTCCACCATGATCTTCTTGATCACCGCACCGGTGGCGATATCCACCACGAACAAGCCGGCCCGGCCGTTCGTGCTGTTGTAGCCGTTGCCGAACAGCGCGACCCAGCGGCCGTTCTGCAGCGGCACCACGACCGGCTTGCCCATCACGTAGCCCAGGTCCGGCTGCGTGGTGGAGGTGACTTCCCACATCACGTTGCTTTCGTCGAACTCGCCGGGGTTGCTGATATCCAGGCCGAACACCGAGCGGCCGCCGGCGCCCAGGCCACCCACCAGCACGGTCTTCCAGCTGCCATCGACCACGGCGTCGCCCAGCGTGAGCTTGCCATCCACGTAGTACTGGTGCTGGTAGGCGCGGTTGGCCAGGTAGGCCATGTTGCGCAGCACGCCGTTGGGGACATAGGCGAACTGCTCGTCGCCCTGGTCGTTGAAGGCGTGCAGCATGCCGTCGTTGGCGCCTACGTACACGTACTCGCGGTTGCTCGAATCCGCCTTGGCGGTCAGATAGGTGGTGTACGCGGTGCGCGTGGCCTGCGGCAGGCCGCTGGCGCGTGCCCAGCCGTAGTTGGCGCGCTTGGTGGCCACCACCGGCGAGGAGTTGATAATGTCGCCCATGATGCTGCTGCGCGTACGGAACGGCGCCGTATTGAGCACCGCACCCTCCATCGTGCGCTCGCCGCGCAGGTAGGCGACCAGCTGGTTCGGCGTGACCGCGCCGAAGTTGGCGGAGATCTCGCCTTCGGTATAGCCCAGCCGCCCGAACATCTCGCTGTTGCTGGTGTTATTCGGGTCCACGGCGAGTTGCGCGGCGCGGAACTCGCGTACGTTGTCGTCGCGGTTGGCCGAATTGACGTCGGCGATGGCGGTGTACACCTTGCGCTCGTTCACCGC
Organism: Stenotrophomonas sp. HITSZ_GD; assembly: GCF_029543105.1. Lineage (GTDB taxonomy): Bacteria > Pseudomonadota > Gammaproteobacteria > Xanthomonadales > Xanthomonadaceae > Stenotrophomonas_A. Next base: position 171,961 of record NZ_JARQXB010000003.1, on the reverse strand, counting down.
CGTGGCCGTCGCCGGCAGGCGCGCGGCCGCCGACCACAGCTTGGCGCCGAAACCACCGCTGGAGGACACCGAGTAGGCGGTGATATCGCCCACCCAGTCCTTGCCGTCGTTGAGGCTGGCATACGACGGCACCACCAGGAACGAGCTGGCGCTGACGCGGGCGCCGACCACCGCGGTGGAACCGCTGAAGCCGGACGAGGTGCCGATGGCATCGAACGCCTTGGTCAGCTGCTCGCGCAGGTACAGCGGGTTGGTGACCAGGAAGTAGTTGGTCGGGTCGCCATCGGCGTCCAGGGTCACGCCCTGGTCGTTGCCATACTTGGCGGCATACCACAGCGGATCCTTGAGCAACGTCGCGCCGGCGGTGTTGCCCACGCTGAAGTTGCGCACGGCGGTCGGCGGCAGGCCGGTGCAGTCGCTCGGCATCGAAGTGGTGTTGCAGTAGCCCGGCGAACGGCCCGGCGGGGTATTCAACTTGTAGGCCTGCTGGCCGGCGCAGCTGCTGCGGTTGCCGTCGTTGGTGCGGCCGTCGGCCAGGTCACAGACCTCCAGGTACACGCCGTCGTCGGTGGTGCCGGAGATGATGTAGCCCATGTGCTGGTCGATGCCGCCGGCGGCGTACTCGGACTTCAGCGTCACCTTCAGCTCGTTGGTCGCCGTCACCTCCAGCGTGTAGAGCACGATGGCGTCCATGTCATGGTCGGCGCCCTGCTCCACGTCCTCGTAGTTGATGCGGAACTCGGCGTAGGGGCGGCCGCCGTTGACCGTGGCGTCCTGGTCGCGCGCACCCGTGTTGGCGACCTTGGCGACGTAGAAGTCCACGATCTGGTCGGTCGGCTGGAAGTTGCCGCTGGCGTCGATCGAGCTGCCGCGCACCGACTTGGCGAACGGCACCAGGGTCACCCGGCCGCTTCCCACCGGGAATTCGAACTTCGGCAGCGGCGAAGCCAGCGCCACCGAGTAGGTCCGCACGAACTTGTCGCCACCGATCTTGTGGTTGGCGCCGAAGCGCGCCACCGAGGCGGAGTAGTACGTACCCTGCTTGGACGGCTCCTCCGGCGACAGGCCGCGGATGGTGGACATGTTGTTGACGTCCTTCGGCGTCGGCGCGTTGTCCACCACGCCGTTGGATTCGCCGATGAACACCTTGCGCGTGCCGCCGCCTTCCGCCGCCCAGATGGCGTCGGCCTCGGTGGACACGTTCAGCCCGCTGAGCGAGGTCGGGTCGCCGCTACCGCTGAACGTGCTCCAGTGGGAGCCAGGCAACTTGTAGTCGTAGGACGGGTTGATGTCGCTGAGCACCGTCATGGTCGGCTGCGAGCAGGCCGGGTAGCCGCCACCGCCGTTGGCCTTGGAGGTGTAAGGCGGCACCCAGCTCGGCTTGGACAGCGCCAGCGTGGCGATGTCCTGCGAGTTGTTGTTGATGTCGTATTCCGCGCGCGGCTGCGTGGCGCCGCCGAAGTAGCGCAGCGTCTCGTACATCATTTCCGCGACGGGGTTGCCCCACATCCAGCACTCGCCGGCATTCACCGGGCGGGTGGTGATCCAGCCGCAGCCGTACTGGTAGCCGTTGTAGTTGAAGTCGAGCATGCGGAAGGTGCTAATCGTATGCACGATGCCCTTCACGTCGTTGCCGCTGCCGCAGTTGCCGTTGAGGCAGAACTGGCCAGTGGTCGGGCTCAGCTCGCGCGAGAAGCTCGACATGTTCGAATGCAGCACGCCACCGGTGGTGTTCTTCTGGTACGAGCCGGTGAGCAGGCCGAAGAACATGCGGTTGCTCTCGCCGTACTCGTGCAGGATGCCGGTCGGCTTGTAGGAGGTGTTGTTCGAGTAGACCTTGCAGTTGTCCTCGCGCAACGCGGCCTTGCCGGCACCCGGCGGGCACGCTTCCACGCGCAGCGGATAGTTGGTCATGCTGACCGAGCCGCCGGAATCGGGCGTCTTCCAGTACAGCTGCCAGTAGTCGTCGCCGGCGTTTTCGCGATGGCGGACCTGCACGGTGTGGCTGCCCTGGGTGAGGTTGACCGTGCCGGAGTGGCTGGTCAGGCCGTTGGCGGAGGTGTCGCCGCCATGGTCGCCATACCAGCCGACCACGAGGCGGCCGTCGATATACACGTCGATCGCGTCGTCGCCGTTGACGGCGAAGCTGTAGTTGCCGGCGGTGGAGGCGTAGATATTGCCGGTGATCAGCGTGGCGTACCCATCCTGCGTACAGTTGTTGCTGCCGGGCACGAAGGGATTGTTGTTCGGACCGGTGGTGTAGATCTGGGTGAGGTTGGTGCCCGTGCCGCAACGGTTGTTGTCGCGGTTGCCGTTGAAGAACGTGGTCATATCCGCGTCGCTGCCGGGCGTGTTGCCCGAACGCTTCCACGTCGTGATCCGCAGGTTGGACAGGTTGGCGGCCGGCACCACCTGCCAGCCATCCGCCGTGCCGGAGCCGGTCACGCAGTTCACGCGGCTGTTGTTGGCGGTGAAGCAATCGTCACCGGCCACCGGGCGTTCGATCGACACCCAGTTCCAGATCTTGAAGGTGGTGTTGCGCAGCACCCGCATCTGCGGGATGCCGTTGTCGCTGAGCGTGGTCACCGCGAACAGGTGGTAACGGCCGGTGCCCGGCGCGCTCAGCGGGGTGTACTTGGTGATGTCGTAACCATCCACCGCCTGGGAGGTGTACTGCTTGCCCCAGCTATGGGCGTCCTGCGGGGTGTAGGACGCGCGCAGGATGGTCTGCGTGGCGCTATCGACCTCGCGGTAGCCACCGAAAAGCACCTTGCGCAGGGCGTCCATGCGCGAGGTGGTCACGTAGTTGAGGAAGTCGCCGCTCCAGGTGGCGCCGTCGCACTGCTTGCCGTTGGTGCCGCCGGCCGCCGACGAGGGCACGAACTTGGTGCCGTCGGTCGTGTAGCAGACGTGGGAGTTGTAGTAGCCGTAGTAGGTCGAGATCTGGTCCGGCTTGTAGCCGACGTCCAGCGCGCCATCGTTGTCCAGGTCCGAGGCGTCGTTGTACGCCTCGTAATAGAGCTTGTGGTCGCGCCCCATCACCAGCATGTTCAGCGGCGGCAGCGCGACGCGGGTGAACAGCGGCGCGTCGGCGATGTTGAGCGGGCCCGGCGCGGTGACGCCCTTGTAGACGAGCGAACCCAGCGCGGCGATCGCGACCAGGGGCAAGCCGTACTTGAGGAGATTGAGTTTCATCGATCAGGGCCTGATGAAGATGGTGTCGACCGCGGCCAGCGAAGAAGAAGCGGCGGCGTCATCGGGGAGATTGCGGCTGAACGCGGTGGTGCGGAACATGTTGCAGGGCTGCTCGGAGACATCCACGCCGGCCCCGGCGCTGCACTGGCGGTTGCAGATGCTGACGTTGCGCGTGCGCACCTCCGAACCCACGTCGTTGCCCACCTCGTTCGCCCACTCCACCGGCTCGAACGGCACGTTGCATTCTTCGTAGTCGTACTCGCCGCCGCTGGTGATGTCGGCCTCGCGCTCGCGCACCTGCAATTCGGCTTGCTGGAACGCCTGGTTGGACGCCAGGTAGTTGGCCGACATGCGCTCCTGCATGCTGGCGACCTGCATGCCGACCACGCCGATCAGCGCCAGCAGGATCAACATGATCAAGGCCACGTAGAGCACGGCGCCTTGCTGGTGGCCGCCACCCAGGCGGGTGGCCTGGAATTTGCGCTGGTTCATGCGTCAGTTCCCGAACAGGCGGTTGCGCAGCGCAACCGTGGTTTCGTATACGGAGCGGTAATGCCCGTCGGCGGGCGGATTGATCGACACCGCCAGCACGCTCATGTCGCCGTCCTCGGCCTGCTCGGAGGCGGCCCGCTCGCTGCCGCCGCGCACGATCAGGCCCACCTGCACCGAGCCGATGCGGCGCCAACGCGCGGCGTTGGTCGCATCGCCGATGTCGGCGGCCGAATAGCTTTCGTTGATGTAGCCGCTGGGCATGGAGGTCAGCGCGGCCGAGTCCTGGCCATACAGCAGCTGCAAGGACTCCACGCCTTCCACCATCTCTTCCGAATCCACGGCGAGCGCGCCCGCCGGATTGGCGCGCCAGCGCGCGCGATACAGCGACGGCACGTTGTCCGCGTTCAGCCCCACGTAGTAGGCCACTGACTCGGCGCGGAACAGCGACGCCTGGCCGGCGCTGTAGGCCGGCGCGCCGTCGTGGGAGCCGACGAAGCTCAGCGAGCTGAGGTTCAAGCCGCTCTGGTCCACGTTCATGCCGGTGTTGCCCGGCGCGGCGGTGGCCTGGAACACGGTGGCGCCACCGCAGTCGGCCACCGCGTACAGGCCGCGGCCACCGGTCGCCACGCGGGTGCTGCCCGCCGCGCCTTCGTCCGGGTAAATGACGGCCGGCGTCGCGCCAGGTGTGTAGCCCTGGATCTTGGTTTCTTCCGCCGAGAAGTAGCGCAGCATGACGATGTCGCTGCCGCGGATCGGCCGCGGGGTCAGGTTGGCCAGCGCGTTGGGCAGCGCCGGCGACCAGTCGGCAGCGGCACCGGCGGCGGGCGTGGTGCTGACCGCGAGGCTGTCGCCCGGTTCGGTGCCGACCGCATCGAAGCCCTGGATGGCGACATCGAAGCGCAGCGGGAACGGAACGTTGGCCACCGTATTGCTGTTGCGGTCGGCCTCGTTGAGGAACAGCGTGCGGATGTTGCCGCCGATCGGCAGGCCGGCGGCATTGGCGGCCAGCAGCTGCTGGTCGTTGACGCAGCCGGTGTGGCCGGCCATGCGCAGGTCGCGCGACAGGAAGTCGATCGCGAAGCGGCCGTTCTCCTGGTTGCGCGCGATGCCCTGGGAAAGCTGGTAAGCCTGGCGCGAAGCGGCGAAGACCTGGATCAGGCCGAGGATCAGCACCAGGCCGATCACCATGGCGATCATCAGTTCGATCAGCGACAGACCCGCCTGGCGACGGCGGCCTCGCGCTGCCGCGCGGGCTACGGCGAAACTCATATCCGGCTCCTCACGGTGAACGCGGTCACGGCCTTGGTGACGTCGGTTTCCCAGCTGGAATCGCCCCAGCGCACGGTCACGTCCACGGTGCCGTCCGCCTGCAGCTGCACCTGCGCCTGCCCGTCCGGCAGCGCGGTGGCGACCTCGCACTTCCAGCGATCGATGCTGGCCGTGGGCCCCATGTCCTGGCCCCGCTCGCACGGCCCGCTGATGCCGCCGAAGCTGTCGTAGCTGATGCCGTTGAAGTAGGAGCCGCGGCTGCGCTGGCTGCGCATGATGTCGATGATCTCGTAGGCCAGGTTGGTGGCCACGGTGCGCTGCTGCGCGCTCTTGGTGAAACGCACGTTCATCGTCTGCAGCAGCGCGAAGGCCAGCAGGCCCACGCCCATCACCAGCACGGCGATCATCACTTCGATCAGGGTGAAGCCCGCCGCGCTGGCGCGGGGACGGAAACTCAAACGCCGGCTCATGGGCAATTTCCCTTGGTGACGCGCACCGTGCCCGTCGGGCTCACGTTGACGGTGCGCTGCAGCTCCTGGCCGCCGCAGGTGGTGGGACGCAGGACGATGGCCTGGTCGGCCGTGGAAACGCGCATGCCGCGCGAGTTGAAGGCGATCACGTCCACGCCGTCGCCATCGGCTTCCATCTTGGGGTTGAGCTGGGTGAAGTTGATGACGGTATCGCCATCGGTGAAATCGCCGCTGCCGTCGTTGTCGGCGAACGCGATCCAGCCATTGCTCCAGTTGCCGTTGCAGCCCTCGCCGTCGGCGCTGGCGCACACGCCGCCGCCGCGGGTGTTGCGTACCGCCTCGCTGCGGGCCATCGACAGGGCCGACAGCAGCGCGTTGTTGGTGGTGGCCACGCGGTTGGAACGGAAGGTCGCCTCGAAGCTGGGGAAGGCGATCGCGACCAGGATCGCCAGCACGGCGATGGTCACCATCAGTTCCACCAGTGTGAAGCCACGACTGCTACGGCACGGCATACATACGCTCCCCAGCGTGTAGGTGCCCAGCGTGCCCGCCGGGACCGCCGGGGGCAAGCACGGGCGGGACGAACGGTCGGTTCGGGCGGACGGGCGTCAAGGCTTTGACGCCCGCCCTCCCCGGCCAGCCCCGGGGGCCGGCGCCCGGATCAGGTCACGACCCGGTAGCAGGGCTTGTAGTCCCCGGCGATCTTCATGCGGCGCTGCTCGACGAAGGCGCGCAGCAGTTCGTCCAGGGCCTGCATCATCTGGGCATCGCCGTGGATCTCGAACGGGCCGTGGGCCTCGATCCGCTGCATGCTTTCCTCCTTCACGTTGCCGGCCACGATGCCGGAGAACGCGCGGCGCAAGTCGGCCGCCAGCGCCGGCGCCGGCCGGCCCTGGTGCAGGTCCAGCCCGGCCATCGCCTCGTGCGTGGGCACGAACGGGCGCTGGTATTCCTCGGGAATGGTGATCGACCAGTTGAAGTAGAACGAGTCGCGCTGGGCGATGCGGTATTCGCGCACCTGCTTGATGCCGCGGGTCATGCGGCGCGCCACCTCGACCGGGTCGCCAACGATGATCTCGTAGCGCGAGGCGGCCGCATCGCCCAGCGTCAGGCGGATGAAGCGGTCGATCTGCTCGAAGTACGGCGCGGCGATGCTCGGGCCGGTGAGGATCAGCGGCAGCGGGAGGTGGGCGTTTTCCTCGCGCAGCAGGATGCCCAGCAGGTAGAGGATTTCCTCCGCCGTGCCCACGCCGCCCGGGAAGACGATGATGCCGTGGCCGATGCGGACGAAGGCCTCCAGGCGCTTCTCGATGTCCGGCATGATGACCAGGTGGTTGACGATGGGGTTGGGCGATTCGGCGGCGATGATGCCCGGCTCGGTCACGCCGATGTAGCGCGTGTTGGTGCGGCGCTGCTTGGCGTGGGCGATGGTGGCGCCCTTCATGGGCCCCTTCATCGCGCCCGGGCCGCAGCCGGTGCAGATGTCCAGCCCGCGCAGGCCCAGCTCGTAGCCGACCTGCTTGGTGTAGAGGTATTCGTCGCGCGAGATCGAGTGGCCGCCCCAGCACACCACCAGGTTCGGGTCGGAGGGCTGCAGGATGCGCGCGTTGCGCAGCAGGCCGAAGACCGCGTTGGTGATGCCCTCGCCCGACTCCAGGTCAGCCGCGTACTGCGGGCCCAGTTCGATGGCCATGTAGGCCAGGTCGCGCACCACGGCGAACAGCAGCTCGGCCACGCCGCGGATGATCTCGCCATCCACGAACGCCATCGCCGGCGCCTTGCTCAGGTCGATGCGCACCCCCCGGTCCTGCTGGGTGACCTGGATGTCGAAATCCGGATAGAGATCGCGCGCGGCGCGCGGGTCGTCCGAGGCGCTGCCGCTGGTCAGCACCGCCAGCGCGCAACGGCGCAACAATTCATGCATGCCGCCGGCGGAAGCATCGCGCAGGCGCGCCACTTCGGCGCGGGAGAGCACGTCCAGCCCGCCGCGCGGGTAGATCCGCGCATCCACTGCCGGCAGCGCCGTCGCCACCTTGTTGCCTTGTTCCATGAGCTACTCCTTCAATGCAGCCGCGGGACTGTAACCCAGTCCCCCCGACAAAAGAAAACGGCCGGGTTGCCCCGGCCGTCTCCTGTTCCGCTTGGGTTCCGAAGGATCAGAACTGGTAGCGGAAGCCCACCTGCAGCGACCACTGCGAGACACCGACGTTGAAGCCGTCGGCGTCCGCGTTGGCAGCGGTCGGCTGGCTGGTGCCGGTGTAGTTGTACACGTACTGGCCGTTGTAGATGCCGGCCAGGCGCGCCACCGAGGCGTCGGCGTAGAAGCCGTAGTCCACGATGTGGCCCCAATCCTTGTTGATCAGGTTGCCCACGTTCTGGATGTCCAGCCAGATCTGCGACTTGTGGCCCTTGTAGAAGCCCGGCAGCTCCTGGCTGATGCGCACGTCGAAGGTGTTCACGAAACCGGTGCGGAAGGCATTGGCCGGGGCATAGCTGCCGGCGTACTTCGCCACTTCCGGATGCGCGGCGAGCCAGGCATTGAAGTTGGCGGCCATGGTGGCGTCCGGGGTGAACTGGCCGGCCGAGTTCACGCTGCCGAACAGCACGTCGCCATTCGGAACGTAGAACAGGTCGTTGTAGGTACGGCCGTCGCCATTGAAGTCGTTGGCGTAGACGTAGCTGAACGGACGACCGCTGCGGCCTTCGTACACCAGGCCCACGCGGGTTTCGTAGTCACCGAAGAACTTGTGCTTCCAGTCCAGCGAACCGCTGATGCGGTCCTTGATCTCGTAGCGCGAGGTGTTCTCGGTGTTCGAGTTCACGTCGAAGGCGTACTGGTACGCCCAGCCCGAGCTGGCGGTGGAGCTGGTCAGCGGGCCGACTTCGGTGGCGTGGGTGTAGGTGTAGCCCAGGGTCCAGGACCAGTCGCTGCCTTCCGAGAACGGCTTGGTCAGCGAGACGGTGAACTGCGAGGTCTTGCCCTTGTCGGTGTTGTCGATCAGGTAGACGGCGTCGTAGTTGCTGTAGCGACCGAAGCGGCTGGCGGCCGAGTTGCTGCCGGTTTCCGCCGAGGTCCAGCTGACCTTGGTCGGGTTCCAGTACAGGGTGCGGCCGTCCGGACCGGTATAGCCCGGGCCCAGGTTCAGCGCCTGGTAGTACAGGCCGTCCTTGACCTTGGTGTACAGCACTTCGGCCGACGCGACGATGCCATACCACGGCAACTCGCTGTCAATGGCCAGGTTCGCCTTCCACAGCGACGGCTGCTTGAAGTCGTGGCCGACGAAGTTGACGTTCTGCAGCCGCGAGCCCGGCACGGTCGGGACCGGCTGGTTCAGACCATCCGGCGAGAACGGCACAGGCGTGGTAGTGGTGCTGGTGTTTGTCTGGTTGTACGAGGTGTAGTTCAGGCCGGTGTTGGAGTAGCTGTTGCCGATCCACACCTGCGGCGAATCACCCTGGAACAGGCCCACGCCACCGCGCAGCTGCATCGGGCGGTCGGTGTCGAAGTTGTAGTTGAAGCCCACGCGCGGCTGGAACAGGAAATCGCCGTTGAAGATTTCGCTGTTGTTGTAGCCGAAGGTGTTCGAGGCGGGCGCGTTGTAGGTCGGCGACGGGCTGGTGTCCGGACGGTCGGCGCGCAGGCCCAGGGTCAGGGTCAGGTTGCTGTTGACGTACCAGGTGTCCTGCACGAACAGGCCCAGGCTGTTGTACTTGTAGTCGGCCGGGATCGAACCGGGCGAGGTCTCGGCGGCCAGGCGGTAGCTGGACCAGATGCCGGCGGCGAAGTTGTCCAGGCCCTGGAAGATGTAGCTGCCCCAGCCGTTCTGGGCGAAGTAGTTGTAGATCTCGTTGGTGCTGTAGTCCACGCCGAACTTCAGGTCGTGGTCACCCAGCGTCCAGGTACCGGCACCGTAGTAGTTCCAGGTCTTGGTCGTCAGGATGTTGTTCTGCGAGCTCAGCTCCGTACCCAGGTACAGCGAGTCGTTGCCCGACTGGATCTGGATGCTCGGCGCGGTGGTCGGGGTGACGCGGATGGCCGAGTAGTCACGGTAGGACACCTTGAACTCGGTCGAGAAGGTGTCGGTCCAGTCGGAGAACAGCTGGCCGACGTAGCTCTCGATCGACTTCTCGTGCTGGTACCAGTACGAGCTCAGCGAGACCGAGCTGCTGGCCATGCCGTTGATGCGCAGCTTGCTCTGGTCGAGCTTGCTGTAGCGCACGCTGGCGCGGTGCTGGTCGTTGATGTTCCAGTCCAGCTTCAGCGCGTACTCTTCCAGGTCGGTGTTGCCGTTGCTGCTCAGCGTGCCCGGGTCGATGCCCCAGTTGTTCTGGGCGATCTGCTGGGCCTTCGCGATGAAGTCGTCATTGATGACCGCATTGGCCTTGCCGTACGCGGTGCTGGCCAGGTCGGCGCCCGGCGCGTTCTGCTCGAACTTCTCGTAGTTGGCGAAGAAGAACAGCTTGTCCTTGACGACCGGACCACCCAGGGTCATGCCGTAGGTCTTTTCCTTGGTGAAGCCGTTGAACGGGGTGCCGTCCGGGTTGTCGCCGAACCAGTCGCCGTCGCGGTAGCTGCCGTACACCGAGCCGTGGAACTCGTTGGTACCGGACTTGGTCACCGCGTTGACGGTGGCGCCGGCGGCGCTGGCGATGCTGACGTCGTAGTTGGACAGGTTGATGTCGAGGGCTTCGATGGCCTCCATCGACACCGGCTGGCGACGGGTCGCCATGTTGTTGCCTTCCAGGCCGAAGGTGTCGCTGGCGGCGACGCCGTCGATGCTGACGGAGTTGTAGCGCGGGTTCAGGCCGCCGGCCGAGATGCTGCCCGAGGCGCGGTCAACGAAGGCCACGCGCGGGTCCAGCCGCATGTAGTCCTGGATGTTGCCGTTGATGGACGGCAGCGCGGTGATCGTCTCCTGGCTGACCTGGGTGCCCGAGCCGGTCTTGGTGGCGCTGAACACTTCCGAGCCACCGGCCACGGCCACGGCGTTGACGGTTTCCAGGGTGGTCAGGTCACCGGTCAGCGCGGCGTTGACGCTCGCGGTCTGGTTGACGCCCAGGTAGATGCCGTCCTCGGTCTTGGTGCCCTCGCCCGGCTTGGTGATGGTGATGCTGTACGGACCACCGACGCGCAGGCCGCGCGCGGTGTAGCGACCCGCTTCGTCCGTGGTGGCGCGGCTGACCGTGCCCGACTCGACGTGGGTGATGGTCACTTCGGCGCCGGACACCGGCTGGCCGCTGGTGGAGGTGACCACGCCGCCGACGCCGGCGGAGGTGCTCTGCGCGAACACGGGCGCGGCGGCAAGGGCGGCCACGAGGCCAAGCGCGAGCTTGGACATGCGGAACTGGCGGGGGTGAGTCATGGGCGGTAGCCTCGATGCGTTGACGGATGCGGAAAAAACGGCTCAGCCACCGCCGTCGCCGGCAATGCGCTGATGTGATCTGGGGTTCCCTACCGGACGGTCTGGTTTCGGCCGTAACGGTTAACAACAGGTTAACACGTTAGTCGGGAAATGTGACGGGCGCGTGACTACGAATCCACCGCGCGCCACGGATGGAAACGCTTGCAACACAAAGACTTGCGCCGAAACAGGCACTTATGTGCGCCCGCAGCATGGCGGGGCTTGCAAGGACACGGTCAGCGCTTCATCACGCCCCGTGTACGGCGGGCATGGGGCGCCGTCAGATGGTGGTCGGCAGCTTGAGGTAGGTGCCGATGCCATCCAGGAACATCTGGACCGAGATCGCCACCAGCAACATGCCCATCAGCCGCTCCAGCGCCGAGAGGGCGCGGTGGCCCAGCAGCTTGTAGAGCAGCGTGGCGGAGAACAGGATCGCCGAGGTCGCGCCCCAGGCGATCAGCAGCGCGAAGCTGAAATCCGGCAGGCGGTGCGGCTCGCCGCTGCCCATCAGCATCACCGCAGCCATGCCGGAGGGACCGGCGACCAGCGGAATGGCCAGCGGCACGATGAAGGGCTCGCCATCCGGGATCTCGCCCATCAGCCCCTCCGGGCGCGGGAAGATCATGCGGATACCGATCAGGAACAGCACGATGCCGCCGGCGATGGATACCGACTCCTGGCGCAGGTGCATCATCTCCAACGCGTACTTGCCGCCCCACAGGAAACCCATCAGCACGACCAGCGCGATCAGAAGCTCGCGGGCGAGCACGATGCGCTGGCGCCGCGCCGGCAGCGGCTTGAGCACGCTGAGGAAGACGGGAATGTTGCCCAGCGGATCGAGGATCAGGAACAGCAGCAGGGCGGCGGACAGGATGGTCATGGGAGAGCCTGGGAAGACGGAAGGCGCCCGCCTTGGCGGCGGTCACGAAAGCGGCGCCGGGCGCGGGCGCCGGACGCGGCCTCGGCAGCAGGGCGCCGGCACGGCGCGTCGGGCGCGTATTGTCCCGTGCCGGATGCGATTCGGCTAGGCCGGCGTGGGCGTGGCCGCCCATACCGTGCCGCGATGCGCGGCGCCGGCAGGCGCGAGCAAGGTCACGCAGGCCGCGGCGTAGCGCGAGGCCTCGACGGCCTCGCGGTCTTCCTGGTGGGTGTAGGCCCGCGCGCGCAACGCGGTTCGCATCGGCCCCGGCTGCAGGGCGCAGACCCGCACCGGGCTGGCGGCAGTTTCGCCATGCAGGCTCGCGAGCAGCCCGCGTTGGCCTTGCTGCGAGACCCCATAGCCTCCCCAGTACGCCTGGCCGACGCGCGCGGGATCATCGACGACGAATACCAACGCGGCGTCCTCGCGCTGGCGCAGCAGCGGCAGGCAGGCCTGCGACAGCCACGCACGCGCGGTGAGGTTGACGTGCAGCACCCGCGCCATCACCGCCGGATCGGCCAGCTCGAACGGCGTCAGGCCGGGAAAGTCGGCGGCGCAATGGAGCACGCCATCGAGGCGGCCCAATTCGTCCTGCACGCGCTGCGCCAGGGTGGCGTAATCGTCCGGCGTGGCACCGGCCAGGTCCAACGGGTAGATCACCGGCTCCGGCCCGACCTGGGCGAGGCGGTCGTACAGGCGTTCCAGCTTCGCCGGCTTGCGGCCGAGCAGGATGACGGTGGCCCCCGCGGCGGCGGCGGCTTGCGCGGCGGCGGCGCCGAGCCCGCCGGCCGCACCGCTGATCAGCACCACGCGGCCTTCGAGCACGCCCGGTGCGCTGGCCGCCTCGCCGGCACTCACGAGGCGTAGGCCTCGGCGACGATGCGCTTGAGTTCGCCGGATTCGAACAGCTCCAGGGTGATGTCGCAGCCGCCGATCAGCTCGCCATGGATGAACAACTGCGGGAACGTCGGCCAGTTGGAATAGCGCGGCAGGTTGGCGCGGATCTCCGGCTCCTCGAGCACGTTGACCGTGTGCAGGCGCTCGGCGCCGGCGGCCAGCAGCGCCTGCACGGCGCGACTGGAAAAACCGCACATGGGGAACTGCGGGGTTCCCTTCATGAACAACACGATCGGATGCCCTTCGACTTCCGCCTGGATGCGCTCCATCACCGGCATGGCGATTCTCCTGTAGCGGCGGCAGTACCGACCTGCGGGTCGGCTAGACTGCTGCCTGGTCCGTCATTGTAAGCACAGGCCGCGACCCACGTGGCCCCTTCCCTCGCCCATGCCCATCGAACTCACGCCCCTGCCCTACGACCGCGCCGCGCTGGCGCCGCACCTGTCGGCCGAAACGCTGGATTACCACCATGGCAAGCACCAGCGCGCCTACGTGGACCGCCTCAACGCGCTGATCGCCGGCACCGAATTCGCCGAACTGGTACTGGAGGACATCGTGCGGCGCGCGCAAGGCCAGCTCTTCAACCAGGCCGCGCAGGTGTGGAACCACGAGTTCTACTGGCAGTGCCTGCGCCCACGCGGCGGCGGCGAGCCGACCGGCAAGCTGGGGGAGAAAATCGTGCAGGCGTTCGGCGACTTCGGCCATTTCCGTGGCGAGTTCGACCGCATGGCGCTAAGCACCTTCGGGTCGGGCTGGACGTGGCTGGTGCAACGCCCGGATGGGCAGCTGGCGGTGGTCAGCACGGCCAATGCGTCCACCCCGCTGACCGGCGACGACACCCCGCTGCTGGCCTGCGACGTGTGGGAGCACGCCTACTACATCGACTACCGCAACGGCCGCGCGCAATACCTGGAAGCGTTCTGGAAGCTGGTGAACTGGGACTTCGTGGCCTCGCGGCTGCGTTGATCGCCGTGGCGCCGCCGCCCGCGCGGAGAATCCGCGGCGGCGGCTTCCATCGCGACCGCGCATTCCGCGCCCGCGCCTGAAGCCATTGCGGCCAGGCGCGCAGCCGATACCGCTCAGCCTTCTTCCAGCCGCGCCACCACCGGCGCGACCTGCGCCACCCGCCCGAGCGCCTGGCCGGCGCGGGAAAGCGCCTGCGCCAGCGCGACCTGGGTATCGGCGCGCAGCGTGGCATGGCCCACCTTGCGACCGGCGCGCGAGGTCTTGCCGTAGTCGTGCCAATGCCCGCCCGGCACCGCCAGGAACGCGGACGCATCGGGCATCTCGCCCAGCCAGTTGAGCATGCAGGCGTGGCCGCGCATCGCGGTATCGCCCAGCGGCAGGCCCAGCACCGCGCGCAGGTGGTTCTCGAACTGCGAGGTCTCTGCGCCTTCGATGGTCCAGTGCCCGGAGTTGTGCACGCGCGGCGCCATTTCGTTGGCCAGCAGTTCGCCATCGCGGCAGAACAGCTCCAGCGCGAACACGCCCACGTAGTCCAGCCGCTCGGCCAGGCGCTGCGCATGGCCGGCCGCGGTGGCCTGCAACGCGGCGTCGGCGCGCGCCGGTGCCAGGCTTGCCGACAGCACGCCGTCGACATGCCAGTTCTCGGTGAGCGGCCACGCGCGGAATTCGCCATCGCGGCCACGCACGGCGACCACGCTGACCTCGCGCTGGAACGGCACGAATGCCTCGACGATCAACCCGACGCTGCCGGCCTGCGCGCCCAGCGCGTCCCACGCCGCGGCGGCGTCGGCCGGCGACTTGATGCGGAACTGCCCCTTGCCGTCGTAGCCGAAGCGGCGCGTCTTGAGGATGCACGGCGTGCCGATGCGCGCCAGCGCCTCGTCCAGCCCCGCGCGATCGGAGACGGCGGCGAAATCCGGCACCGGGATGCCCAACTCGCGGAACAACGTCTTCTCGCTCAGCCGGTCCTGCGCCACGGCCAAGGCCTGCGGGCCGGGGAACACCGGTGCGTGGTCGAGCAGCCACTGCGTGCTGTCGGCCGGCACGTTCTCGAAATCAAAGGTCACCACGTCCACGCCTTCGACGAAGCGGGCGAGCGCGTCGTGGTCGTCGAACGCACCGACCTGCAGCGGTGCGAGCTGACCCGCGCAGGCTTCGGCGGAAGGATCGAGCAACTTGAAGCGCAGGCCGAGCGGCGCACCGGCCAGGATCATCATGCGCGCCAACTGGCCGCCGCCGAGGATGCCAACCGTGGTCATTGGCGCGGGTCGTCGCTGGCCATCACATCGTTGGTCTGGCGCTGGCGGAACGCGTCCAGCGCCTGGCCGATCGCCGGCTGTTGCGGTGCGAGCATCGCCGCGGCGAACAGCGCGGCATTGGCCGCACCGGCGTTGCCGATGGCGAAGGTCGCCACGGGGATGCCCGCGGGCATCTGCACGATCGACAGCAGCGAATCCATGCCGTTGAGCGCCTTGGATTGCACCGGCACGCCGAGCACCGGCACCGCGGTCTTGGCGGCGAGCATGCCCGGCAGGTGCGCAGCGCCGCCGGCGCCCGCGACAATCGCGCGCAGGCCGCGCGCGGCCGCCTGCTCGGCGTACTGGAACAGCACGTCCGGCGTGCGATGCGCCGATACCACCTTCACTTCGTAAGGAACGCCCAGCGCGTCGAGCTTCTGGGCCGCGTGCTGCATGGTGTCCCAGTCCGAGCGCGAGCCCATCACGATGCCGACCAGCGGCGCGGTTTGCTTGGAGGTCATGGCCCTACCCTGCCTTAAAGACGTATTCTAGCCGCCTTCCACGCAAGACGAAGACCCGACCCAGGCCATGGACCGCAAACTGCTCGACCTGCTCTGCTCGCCCCACACCCGCCAGCCGCTCGGGCTGCTGGAATCCGCCGGACTGGATGCATTGAACCGCGCCATCGCCGCTGGCAACGTGCGCAAGGCCGATGGCGAGGCGCTGGCGCAGCCACTGCGCGAGGCGCTGGTGAGCCGCGACCGCAAGCAGATCTTCCGCGTCGAGGATGGCATCCCGGTGCTGCTGGCCGAAGAAGCCATCGACACCAGCCAGGTCGCCGACTTCCCCGCGCGCTGAACCGTGTCCTTCGCCGCCCCCGTGCTGCCGGCCTGGCTGCCGCAGGCGCAGATCGACGCCGACGTGGCCCGCGCCCTGGCCGAGGACATCGGCAGCGGCGACGTGACCGCCGCCTTGTTGCCCGACACCGACGACATCGCCTACCTGCTGTGCAAGCAGGATGCGGTGATTGCCGGCCGCCCCTGGTTCGACGCCTGCCACCGCGCACTCGACCCGCAGGTGCGGATCGACTGGCGCGTGTCCGAAGGCGAGCGCGTGGCGGCGGGCAGCGTGCTGGCCACGCTCGCCGGGCGCAGCCGCAGCCTGGTCAGCGCCGAGCGCACCTCGCTGAATTTCCTGCAGACCCTGAGCGGCACCGCCACCACCACCGCGCGCTACGTGGCGGCCGTCGCCGGCACCGGCACGCGCATCCTGGACACGCGCAAGACCCTGCCCGGCCTGCGGCTGGCGCAGAAGTACGCGGTGCGCTGCGGCGGCGGCGAGAACCATCGCATCGGCCTGTTCGATACGGTGATGCTCAAGGAGAACCACGTCCGCGCCGCCGGCTCGATCACCGCGGCGGTCGCCGCGGCGCGCCGGCAGCAGCCCACGTTGCCGCTGGTGGTGGAGGTTGAGGACCTGGACCAGTTGCGCGAAGCGATCGCCGCGGGCTGCGAGCGCATCCTCATCGACGACTTCGAGCCCGCACTGCGCCGCGAGGCGGTGCGCATCGCGCGCAGCGTGCCGCAGGCACAGCGCATTCCGCTGGAAGTTTCCGGCAGCGTCGGCCTGGAAGGCTTGCGCGCGATCGCCGAGGACGGCGTGGATTGCATCTCCATCGGCGGGCTGACCAAGCACGTGCACGCGGTGGATCTTTCGCTCAAGCTCGGCCCGCCCCCTCATCACACCGCCTGAACGGCGCTCTGGCAGTGTTCGGTTGTCCCGACCGCTCACTCGCCGATGAAATACCGCGCCCTGTTCCGCTGTGCTCTTGCGCTGTTGCTGGTGGCCTGCGGCCACGCGGCGGCGGCCGAGATCTGCGACCTGCCGCCACGTTACGGATTGAGCCCCGCGGCCATGGCGATCGTGCGCACAGCCTGCAACGAGCATCGCGCCTGGAACCAGCCTTTCATCGATACGCAGGGCCGTGTCGCCAGCCTCAGCCTTACCGAAGCCGAGCGTGGCGAGCTGTCCTATGTCGGCATGCCCGCCTGGATGCGGGTCGCGGCGTACTGGCGTGACACCGGGCTGCTGGCCTCGGTAGGCGACCGCCCGGGCGCGCGTAGCTGCATGGCGCCGGACGGCTCGCGTTGGAGCGAGGTGGATTGCCGTGCGTTCCTGATCGACACGCCGTGGTCGGCGGCGTTCGTCTCCTGGGTAATGGCGCGCGCCGGCGTGGCCGGTTTCCACGCTTCGGCGCGGCACCTGGACTACATCCGCGCGGCCTACCGTGCGCAAGACGGCGATGCCTACACCTTCACCGACCCGGAGAACTCCAAGCCCGAGCCCGGCGACCTGTTGTGCCTGCTGCGCGGGCGCGACGACGTGGTGGGCTTCGCCGGCCTGAGCGCGGCGCTGTCACGCACGGGCGCCGTGGGCTGGCCCTCGCATTGCGACATCGTGATCGCGGCGAACGTGGGCGGCGACCGCACGCTGTACCTGATCGGCGGCAACGTGTTCAACACGGTGATGATGCGCAAGCTGCCGCTGGACCGCACCGGCCGCCTGGTGCTGCCCAAGCCGTTGGCGACGGGCGATGGCAGCGAGGACGGCGTGGGTGTCGCGCTGGATTGCTCCCCGGCGCGCGAGGCCCAGTGCGACCTCAACCGCCGCGATTGGGCGGCGCTGCTGAAACTGCGGCCCACGGCGCTGCTGATCGCGCCCCCGCCCCAGGCGCTGCCGACGGTGACGCCGGCCACCCCGACACAGACACCGATGCCGCCGGGCTTCCCGCGCGTGGTGCCACCGCGTCCGGTGCCGCAGCAGACCCCGGCCACGCCCGCAGAACCGAACACTCCCATCAAACCGCGGTAGCGCGCGCTCCGGCGATAGGCCCCAGTCCTCGCAACCGCTAGTTGCCGGGGCAGGCGCTCAGGCGGGCGGCGCCCATGCCATGGCGGGGGCGTAGGGCGACATGGATGTCGCCCTACGAGCCCCGCATGGATGCGGTTTTTGGCGTCCCCCGGCATGGCATGGGCGCCGCCCGCCTGAGCGCCTGCCCCGGCAACGGGCCGAAGCCGAGGACGCCCCTACACAAGCAGCGCCCTGCAAAAGAAGCACCCACAAAAAAAGCGGGCCGAAGCCCGCTTTTCTCGCAAGTCAGGGGAAGCCAGCGATTACTCGCCCGCGCCCTCTTCCTCGACGGCCTTGATCGACAGGCGGATACGGCCCTGCTTGTCGACTTCCAGCACCTTGACCTTCACCAGATCGCCTTCCTTCAGCTTGTCGCTGACCTTCTCCACGCGCTCGCTGGAGATCTGCGAGACGTGCACCAGGCCGTCCTTGCCCGGCAGGATGGTCACGAACGCACCGAAGTCCATGATCTTGGCGACCTTGCCTTCGTAGATGCGGCCCGGCTCCACGTCCGAGGTGATCTGCTCGATGCGCGCCTTGGCGGCCTGCGCGGCGATCGCGTTGACCGAGGCGATGACGATGGTGCCGTCGTCCTGGATGTCGATCTGCGTGCCGGTTTCCTTGGTGATGGCCTGGATGGTCGAGCCACCCTTGCCGATCACTTCGCGGATCTTGTCCGGGTGGATCTTGATGGTCAGCAGGCGAGGCGCGTAGTCCGACAGCTCCGAACGCGGCGCGGTCAGGCCATGGGCCATCTCGCCGAGGATGTGCAGACGGCCGGCCTTCGCCTGCTCCAGCGCCTGCTTCATGATCTCCTCGGTGATGCCTTCGATCTTGATGTCCATCTGCAGGGCGGAGATGCCCTCGGCGGTACCGGCCACCTTGAAGTCCATGTCGCCCAGGTGGTCTTCGTCACCCAGGATGTCGGACAGGACGACGAAGCGGTCGCCTTCCTTCACCAGGCCCATGGCGATGCCCGCCACCGGCGACTTCACCGGCACGCCGGCATCCATCAGCGCCAGCGACGAACCACACACCGACGCCATCGAGGAGGAGCCGTTGGATTCGGTGATCTCCGAGACCACGCGGATGGTGTACGGGAAGGCTTCGATGGTCGGCATCACGGCCAGCACGCCGCGCTTGGCCAGGCGGCCGTGGCCGATCTCGCGGCGCTTCGGCGCGCCGAAACGGCCGCACTCACCCACCGAGTAGGGCGGGAAGTTGTAATGGAACAGGAAGTTTTCCTTGTACTCGCCCGACACCGCATCGATCACCTGGCCATCGCGGGCGGTGCCCAGCGTGATGGTCACGATCGCCTGCGTTTCGCCGCGGGTGAACAGCGCCGAGCCGTGGGTACGCGGCAGCACGCCGGTCTTCACGGCGATCGGGCGCACGGTGTCCAGGGCGCGGCCGTCGATGCGGACCTTGGTGTCGAGCACCGAGTCGCGCATGGTGCGGTATTCCAGCTCGCCGAATTCCTTCGACAGCTCGGCCGGGTTCCAGCCTTCGGCGGCCACGCGGCCGGCCAGCGACTCGACCACGTCCTTCTTGATCGCCGAGATGGCATCGCGGCGCTGCAGCTTGTCGCGCACCTGGAAGGCCTCGCCCAGGCGCGGGCCGATGGCTTCCTTCAGCGCGGAGATCAGCGCGGTGTTCTTGGCCGGGGCCACCCACTCGCTCGGCTTGGTGCCGGCTTCGACGGTCAGCTCGTTGATCGCGTTGATGACCTTCTGCAGCTCGCGGTGGCCGAAGGTGACCGCGCCCAGCATCACTTCTTCCGACAGCAGCTCGGCTTCGGACTCGACCATCAGCACCGCGTTGGAGGTACCGGCGACGACCAGCTCCAGCTGCGATTCCTTCAGCTCGGTGGCGGTCGGGTTGAGGATGTACTCACCGTTCTTGTAGCCGACCTTGGCCGCGCCGATCGGGCCCATGAACGGGGTGCCGGCCAGCGCCAGCGCCGCCGAGGCACCGATCATCGCCGGGATATCGCCGTCCACTTCGGGATTGAGCGACATCAGGGTGGCGATGATCTGGACTTCGTTCTTGTAGTCCTCCGGGAACAGCGGGCGGATCGGACGGTCGATCAGGCGGGAGATCAGCGTCTCCTTCTCGGTCGCACGGCCTTCGCGCTTGAAGAAGCCACCCGGGATACGGCCGCCGGCGTAGAACTTCTCCTGGTAGTCGACCGTGAGCGGGAAGAAGTCCTGGCCTTCGCGCGCGCTCTTGGCGGCGACGGCGGTGACCAGCAGTACGGTGTCGTCCATCTTGACGATGACGGCGCCACCGGCCTGGCGGGCGATCTCGCCCGTTTCAAGCGTGACGGTGTGCTTGCCGTACTGGAAGGTTTTGGTGATTTTTGCCACGGGGGTTTCCTTGGGAATGTAGCTTTCTTCGGATGGACCACCCTCGGCCCTTGCCAAGGATGGGTGGCCGGCGGTCCGGCCCGGAATGCGGGGGGTCACACAAAACGAAACCGCGGCGCATCACTGCGCCGCGGTGGGGGATCGATCAGCGGCGCAGGCCAAGCTTCTCGATCAGGGACTTGTAACGCTCGCCGTCCTTCTTCTTCAGGTAGTCGAGCAGGCTGCGGCGGCGGTTGACCATCTGCAGCAGGCCGCGGCGGCTGTGGTGATCCTTCTTGTGGGTCTTAAAGTGGCCGGTCAGCTGCTCGATGCGGGCGGTCAGCAGGGCGACCTGGACTTCCGGCGAACCGGTGTCGGCGGCGCTGCGCTTGTTGTCTTCAATGACCTTCTGGGTGTCGATCGACATGATGTTTTCTCTGGTAGATGCGGGGTCGGCAGGAACGCGCAGGGGGCGCACCGCCTGACTCGCCGATTGCGGGTGATTGCGCGTGAAGCGCGAGGTGCCTGAAAAGGCCGCGAAATTGTACCGGCCATGACCGCCGCGGACAAGGTCGCCCCGGCGCGCCCGGATTCAGGCGTTGAACAGGCGCTGCGGCGCCAGCAGGCCGTCGGCGTCCACCCGGCCCAGGCCGGAGGGCTGGCCGTCGGGCCCGAAGACGACCACCTCGCCGGCCGGGAACGCCGCGTCGCGCAGGCGCTGGCCCATGCGGAAGCGGCGGGCCGGCGCTTCGGCCAGGTCGATGCGGGGATAATCGGCCAGCCCGGCCGCCAGCGGCAGCAGCAGCGCCTCGGCCGGCTCGCCGGCCGCCAGCCGGGCCTCCAGGGCCTCCAGCGTGAACATCGCCGGTGCCCGGAACGGTTCCACCCACAGGCGGCGAAGGCCGGCGATATGCGCGCCGCAGCCCAGGGACTCGCCCAGATCGCGGGCCAAGCTGCGGATATAGGTGCCCGACCCGCAGGTCACCCGCAAGCGCAAGCGCGGGCCGTCCAGGCCGAGAATCTCGGCGGCGTGGACCTCCACCTCGCGCTCCGGCGCCTCGATCGCCTCGCCGCGGCGGGCCTTGGCGTACAGCGGCTCGCCGCCTTGCTTGAGCGCCGAATAGATCGGCGCCCGCTGGCGGATGCGGCCGGTCAGCGGGACCAGGGCCGTGGCGATGGCGGCCTCGTCAAGCACGGGAACGGGGCGCTCGCGCAGCGGCACGCCATCGGCATCGTCTGTGTCGGTCGTGACGCCCAGCACGATCTCGGCGTCGTAAGCCTTGGCCGAGCCGAGCAGCAGGCCGGCGATCTTAGTGGCCTCGCCGAAGCACAGCGGCAACAGGCCGGTGGCCAGCGGGTCCAGCGCGCCGGTATGGCCGCCCTTTTCCGCGCGCAGCAACCGGCGCGCCGCCTGCAGCGCCTGGTTGGAACTCAGGCCGGCCGGCTTGTCGAGCAGCAGGATGCCGTCGAGGCGACGGAAGGGGATCTTCGACATGGAATGCTCATGGGTGCCGGAAGCGCGCCGAACCCGCTGATTGTAGGCGCGGCTTCAGCCGCGACCCCGGGAATCCGACAGGCCGTGCAGTCGCGGCTGAAGCCGCTGCTGCGGGGATCGCGCCGTCAGGACTCGTCGTCGGCCGGCGCCGTCGGCAGGTCGCGCAGCAGGTTGTCGATGCGCTCGCCGCGGTCGACCGAATCGTCGTAATGGAAGTGCAGCTCCGGCACATGCCGCAGCTTCATCGCACGCGCCAGCTGCATGCGCAGCTCGCGCGCCAGTTCCTTGAGCCCCTTCATCGCCTCGGCCGAACGCTCCGGCTGCAGCGCGGTGACGAACACCTTGGCATGCGCGAGGTCGCGGGTGACCTCCACGTCGGAAACGCTCACCGACGGCAGCCCGTGCTCGCGCACGGCGACATGCACCAGGGTGCCGAGCTCGCGGCGGAGCTGGGCGGAAACGCGATCGGTGCGATGGAAGGACTTGGTCGGCACGTGCTTGGGATTCTTCTTCTATTGCGGGGGAACGGCGGATACGGGGAACCGGGGCCCGCGGTGGCAGGCCCCGGAACAGGTCTTACAGGGTGCGCGGCACTTCGATGCGCTCGAAGCACTCGATCTGGTCGCCCACCTTGACGTCGTTGTAGGCCTTCACGCCGATACCGCATTCGGTACCGTTGCGAACTTCCTCGACGTTCTCCTTGAAGCGGCGCAGCGATTCCAGTTCGCCCTCGAACACCACCACGCTGTCGCGCAGCACACGGATCGGCTTGGAGCGCTTGACCACGCCCTCGACCACCATGCAGCCGGCCACGGCGCCGAACTTGGAGCTGCGGAACACGTCGCGGACTTCGGCGATACCGATGATCTCCTCGCGAATCTCCACGCCCAGCAGACCCGAGGCGACCTGCTTCACCTGGTCGATCACGTCATAGATGATCGAGAAGTAGCGCAGGTCCACGCCGTTGGCTTCGATGATCTTGCGCGCCGAGGCGTCGGCACGCACGTTGAAGCCGATGACCGTGGCCTTCGAGGCGACCGCCGAGTTGGCGTCCGACTCGGTGATGCCGCCCACGCCGGAGTGGATCACGTTGATGCGGATGTCGTCGTTGGACAACGCCACCAGCGCCTGCTTCAGCGCCTCGACCGAGCCCTGCACGTCGGCCTTGATCACCAGGTTCAGCACCTGCTGGCCTTCGCCCTTGCCCATCTGGGCCAGGATGTCTTCCATGCGGTTGCCCGCCGAAGCGACCAGGCGCGTCTCGCGGCGCTTGGCTTCGCGCTGCTGCGCGACGTCCTTGGCCAGGCGCTCGTCCTCGACCACGACGAAGTCGTCGCCGGCATCCGGCACGCCCGACAGGCCGAGCACCTGCACCGGGATCGACGGGCCGGCCGAATCCGGCTGCTTGCCGGTTTCGTCGAACAGCGCACGCACGCGGCCGTACTGGATACCGCACACCAGGTAATCGCCCTTCTTCAGCTGGCCCTGCTGGACCAGCACGGTGGCGACCGGGCCACGGCCCTTGTCCAACGAGGACTCGATGACCGTACCGCTGGCGCGGCCTTCCGGCACTGCCTTGAGCTCGAGCACTTCGGCCTGCAGCGAGATGGCGTCCAGCAGCGTGTCGATGCCCATGCCCGTCTTGGCCGAGACCTCGACGAACTGGGTGTCGCCACCGAACTCTTCGGCCACCACGTCCTCGCTCAGCAGCTCGTTCTTCACGCGCAGCGGATCGGCGTCGGACTTGTCCATCTTGTTGACCGCCACGATCAGCGGCACGCCGGCCGCCTTGGCGTGCTGCACGGCTTCCTTGGTCTGCGGCATGACGCCGTCGTCGGCAGCCACGACCAGCACCACGATGTCGGTCAGCTTGGCGCCGCGCGCACGCATCGAGGTGAAGGCGGCGTGGCCCGGGGTGTCGAGGAAGCTGATGACGCCCTTCGGGGTTTCGACGTGGTACGCACCGATGTGCTGGGTGATGCCGCCGGCTTCGCCCGAGGCGATCTTGGTGCGGCGGATGTAATCCAGCAGCGAGGTCTTGCCGTGGTCGACGTGGCCCATGATGGTGACCACCGGCGGACGCGGACGCGCCTCGCCCTGCACTTCCTCCGAGTGCGCCAGGAGAGCGTCCTCGAAGTCGTTGCTGTCGGCGCGCACGGCCTTGTGGCCGAGCTCTTCGGTGATCAGCACCGCGGTGTCGTGGTCGATGCTCTGGGTGATGGTGGCCATCACGCCCATCTTGAACAGCGCCTTCACCACGTCGCCGCCCTTGAGCGCGAGCTTCTGCGCCAGGTCGGCCACGGTGATGGTCTCGCCGATGGCGATCTCGCGCACGACCGGGGCGGTCGGGCGTTCGAAGCCATGCGCACCGCCGCTGCTGCTACCGCCACGCGGGCTGTCGAAGCCGCGGCGCCCGCCGGTCGGCTTGGGCTTGCCGCGCACGTTGGAACGGCGCGCGCGGTCGGCGGCCGACAGGTGCAGCTGGCCGGCGAAGCGCTTGGTCGCGTCGTCGTCTTCCACGCCCGCCACCATGGCGTGCGAGCCACGGGTCTTGTGGCGCGCGGCGTTGTTGTTGCGATCGTCCGCACGCGGCGCGGGCGCGCGCGGCGGCAGCGGCGCACGCGGCGCCGAAGACGGCGCCGGGCGGGCGGCGCGGGCGGGCGCGGCAGCGGTGCCGGCGGAAGCCGCGTCCGCGCTGTCGGCACGGGCGGCGGCCTCGGCGGCCTTGCGCTCGGCTTCCACGCGGTCGCGCTCGGCCTGTTCTTCCTTGCGCTTGCGGTCCAGTTCCTCGGCCCGCTTGCGGTCGACCTCGGCCAGCGCCTGCTGCTCGGCCAGGTTGCGCGCGCGCGACTCCTCCAGCTTGCGCAGGATTTCGGCACGCTCAGGATCGATCGGGCCGGACGGCGCGGCGGGACGCGGGGGCGCGGCCACCGGTGCGGCAGCGGCGACGGGCGCGGCCACCGGCGCCGCCGGCGCCTCGGCATCGGCCGCCTTCACGTAGGTGCGCTTCTGGCGGACTTCGACGTTGACCGTGGTCTTGCTGCGGCCCGCGCTGACCGTCACTTCCTCGACCTTGCGCCGGTTCAGGGTGATCTTCTTCGGCGCTTCGCCCACCGATTCGGCCGACGCCTCGGACTTGCCGTGGGTGCGACGCAGGAAGCCGAGCAGCTTCATCTTCTCGGTGCTGGTCACGACCTGGTCGGGACCGCTGAACTTCATACCGGCCGTGGCCAGCTGTTCCAGCAGTTTCTCGACCGGCGTATTGACCAGTTCGGCAAGCTTGCGGATGGTGGTTTGCTGCGACATTCGGATCCTATGATCTGGTTGGCGCCCCCTCGCCCAGAGCAAGGGAAGCGCAGATTCTAAGCCCTGAGCGGCTCAGGGCGGGTTTCATCGCCGGCTCATTCGCCGCGCTCCAAGCGGGCGATCTCCTCGGCGCGGGCCGCCAGGATCAGCGCGGCGGCGCGCTCGGCGGTCAGCCCTTCGATGCCGAAATCGACCACCTCGTCGGCGGCCAGGTCGGACAGGTCCTCGCTGGTGCGCACGCCGTGGGCGGCCAGGGCGTAGGCGGTAGCCTCGTCCATGCCCTTGAGCGCCAGCAGGTCCTCGGCCGGCTGGTGCTCGTCCAGGCCCTCTTCCTCGGCCAGGGCGGCGTTGAGCAGGGCGTCGCGGGCGCGGGCGCGCAGTTCCTCGACGATGTCCTCGTCGAAGCCCTCCACCGCCAGCAGCTCGCCCACCGGCACGTAGGCGATTTCCTCGACCGTGCTGAAGCCCTCGGCGACCAGGATGCCGGCGATTTCCTCGTCCACTTCCAGCTTGTCCATGAACAGCTGGCGGGCGGTGGCCTGCTCGGCCTCGCTCTTGGCCTGCACCTGGTCGGCGGTCATCACGTTGAGCTGCCAGCCGGTCAGGCGGCTGGCCAGGCGCACATTCTGGCCACCCTTGCCGATCGCCTGGGCCAGGCGGTCCTCGGCCACGGCCAGGTCCATCGAGTGCTTCTCTTCGTCGACGATGATCGACTGCACCTCGGCCGGCGCCATCGCGTTGATGACGAAGTTGGCCGGGTTCTCGTTCCACAGCACGATGTCCACGCGCTCACCGTTGAGCTCGTTGGACACGGCCTGCACGCGCGAACCGCGCATGCCGATGCACGCGCCGATCGGATCGGTGCGCGCGTCGTGGGCGATGACGGCGATCTTGGCGCGGTCGCCCGGGTCACGGGCGCAGCCCTTGATTTCCACCAGGCCCTGGCCGACTTCCGGCACCTCGAGCTTGAACAGCTCGATCATGAATTCCGGCGCGGCGCGGCTGATGAACAGCTGCGGGCCGCGGGGCTCCGAACGCACCTCGGCCAGGTAGCCGCGCACGCGGTCGCCGGCGCGCAGCACGTCGCGCGGGATGCCCTTGTCCTTGGGGATGAAGCCTTCGGCGTTGCCGCCGAGGTCGACGTAGATGTTGCCGCGCTCGGCACGCTTGACCACGCCGGTGATCAGCTCGCCCACGCGATCCTTCCACGCGTCCACCACCTGCTGGCGCTCGGCTTCGCGCACGCGCTGCACGATCACCTGCTTGGCGGCCTGGGCGGCGATACGGCCGAAATCCGGGTTCTCGATCTGCTCTTCGATGAAGTCGCCGATCTCCACGCCGTCGGCTTCGTCCACCGCATCCATCATGCGGATCTGCCGGTCCGGCGAATCCATCACGACGTCGTCGGCGACGACTTCCCAGCGGCGGTAGGTCTCGTAGCTGCCGTCCTTGTGGTCGATCGACACGCGGGTCAGCACGTCCTGGTCGGGGTAGCGCTTCTTCGCCGCCGAGGCCAGCGCGGCCTCGATCGCGTCGAAGATCACTTCACGCGGCACGCCTTTTTCATTGGCCACCGCGTCCACTACCAGCAAAAGTTCCTTGCTCATTTGGTCACTCCGCGCGCGGCTTCTTTGCCGCCGACTCGTTGGATGGTTTCTTGGTGCCCTGGCCCGCCTTCTTCGGGCCCGGCTTGTTGGGTTTCTGCGGGGCCAGCCCCAGGGCGACCCAGTCCGGCACGATGCGTGCCTTGTCGATGTTGTCGAAGGTCACCACGACCTGCGCGCCTTCGACGTCGAATTCCACCTGCCCGGCGTCCGCATCGACCCGCACGATCTCGCCCTGCAGGCGGCGGCGGTTGTTCTGCGGCAGCTTCAGGCCCACCTTGGCCGACTCGCCCACGTGGCGGGCGAACTGGGCCAGGGTGAACAGCGGGCGGTCCACGCCCGGCGAGGACACTTCCAGCGTGTAGTTGCCGCTGATCGGGTCCTCCACGTCGAGCTGCGCGGACACCTCGCGGCTCACGCGCTCGCAATCGTCGATGTTGACCACGCGCTCGGGCTGCTCGTCCAGCGGCACGTCGATGTACAGGCGCAATGTCGCGCTTCCGGGCGCCGGCAGATACTCGGCGCCCAGAAGTTCCAGCCCCAGCGCCTGGACGGTGGGTGCCAGCAGTTCGGCGATTTCAGTAGCCTTGTCGCTCACAGCTGCCCTCGGTAATGGGTACGGGCCAGGTCAAAATCCAGCCCCGGGAAACAGCAAGGGGCCCCATGGGCCCCTTGCGAGTGTGCCCGGCCTCGGGGGCCGGCGCGGCAGCGGGAACATGGCTGCCACGACTTCGGATCCAGTGCGCCTGCCCTGCCGGGCCGGGTGGGGTCCGCCAACGGAAGCCGGGTCCCGGTCGGAGGCCCATGGCGCCGACCCTGAAACGCTTTCCGCAAGAGCCCGGTATGTTACGGGCTACCCCCTGCGGTGGCAACCCTGCGCCGGGCCGGCACCGTGCAAGGCGCCAGCCGGCGTTCAACGCGTAGTGCGCCCCTGCCAGGCAGGCGCGGCTCAGTGCGGCGTCGCCACGCCCTGCGCCATCACCGCACCGGCCGACGGTTCGGAATGCACCATGTTGGCCAGCGACACGATCCCCACCAGCCGCTTGTCGCCATCCAGCACCGGCAGGCGGCGCACTTCCAGGCTGGCCATGTTGCGCGCGATGTCCTGCACGTCGTCGCTGGCATAGCAGTACTTCACCGCCGGGGACATCACGTCGCGCACGGTGCGGGTGTCGATATCGCCTTCGGCGACCGCGCGCACCACGATGTCGCGGTCGGTCAGCATGCCGACCAGGCGGTCGTTGTCGCGCACCGGCAAGCTGCCGATGTTGAGCGTGCGCATCGCCTCGGCGGCTTCGCGCAGGGTCTGGTCGGGGCGCACGGTATGCACGTCCCGGCTCATGATGCTTTCGATGATCATCGTCGATATCTCCTCTGGCGGAATGTGAATCGGCGATAGCGTGCGATGACCCAGGTGTGCGCGCGATGAGCCCGGCGTGAGCGGGATTTTCACCCGCTGGGCCACCGCGGACGATGCGGCAAACGAAAACGGCGGATCCGTTTCCGGATCCGCCGCTTCGTTTTTTCTACTGCGACCCCGTCGCGAACGCCGGGATGCTGATGTGGTAGCGGGGGCAGGATTTGAACCTGCGACCTTCGGGTTATGAGCCCGACGAGCTGCCAGACTGCTCCACCCCGCAGCAGAGAAAGAGATTATGACGATACAGGCGAACTATTGCAACCCCCCTGTAGCGTTTTTTGCGTAAATCAGGCCAGGTGCTCGAACGCGCGCTGGCACCACACCATGATCGGATTCCACGCCACGCCCAGCGCCAGCAGTGCCAGCGCGTTCACGCCGAGCACCACGCCCAGCACGCGGTCGTGGTTCGCCGGCAGCGGTTCGCCGACCGGTTCGTCGAAGTACATCACCTTGATGACGCGCAGGTAGTAGTACGCACCGATCACCGCGCAGATCACGCCGAGGATCGCCAGCCACAGCATGTGGCCCTGCACCGCCGCGCCCAGCACGGCCAGCTTGGTCCAGAAGCCCAGGAACGGCGGAATGCCGGCGAGCGAGGCCATGATGCACAGCACCAGGCCGGCCATCCACGGGTTGCGCGCGTTCAGGCCCTTGAAGTCGTCGATGTTCTCGGCTTCGAAGCCGCTGCGCGAGAGCGCGATGATCGCGCCGAACGAGGCGGTGGACATGATCGCGTAGCTCACCGCGTAGAACATCGCGGCCGAATACCCGCGCTCGTCGCCGCCGGCCACGCCCATCAGCAGGAAGCCGATGTGCGAGACGGTCGAATAAGCCAGCATGCGCTTGAGGTTGCTTTGCGCGATCGCCATCAGGTTGCCGATCACCAGCGACAGCGCCGACAGCGCGCCGATCAGCAAACTCCACTGCGGCGAGAGCGGGCCCATGCCCGTCTCCAGCAGGCGGTAGGCCATGCCGAAAGCGGCGAGCTTCGGCGCCGAGCTGATGAACAGCGCGATCGGCGCCGGCGCACCCTGGTACACGTCGGGCAGCCACATGTGGAACGGCGCCGCGCCCAGCTTGAAGGCCACGCCGGCGATCATGAAGACCGTGCCGGTGAGCAGCAGCAGCCGCTCGGGCGAGCCATCGATGGCGTCGTGGATGCCGGCCAGGCTCAGCGTGCCGGTGGCGCCGTAGATCAGCGACATGCCGTACAGCAGCAGGCCCGAGGCCAGCGAGCCGAGCACGATGTACTTCATCGCCGCCTCGGTGGCCAGGCCGTTGTCGCGGTTGGAGGCCACCAGCGCGTAGGAGCACAGCGCCAGCAGTTCCAGCCCCAGGTAGACCATCAGCAGACTGCCGGCCGAAACCAGGATCATCATGCCGGCGGTGGCGAACAGCACCAGCACGGGGATCTCGCCCTGGAACAGGTTGCGCTCGCGCAGGTAGCTCCAGCCGTAGACCAGGGTCAGGCCACTGACCAGCACGATCACGGTCTTCATCACGTCCGCGGCGGTGTCGCGCACGAACATGCCGTTGAAGATCTCGCCCTGCCCGCCCACGCCGGTGGCCAGCATCGCCAGCACGATGGCGAGGATCGCGACCGAGATCAGGTGGGTCCAGACCTTGTGCCGCTGGCTGACGAACAGGTCGATCATCAGCAGGGCGAAGGCGCCGCCGATCAGCACCAGCTCGGGGGCGAGCGGCGCCAGGTCGGCAGTGGTCAACGACAGGGGCGTTGGCGTGGTCATCATCATTCCTGGTTCAATTTCTTGCGGCGGCCCATCAGAGCTTGCTGACGGCGATCTGGGTCGCCAGCTTCGCGATCGACGGTTCCATCAGGTCGGTCAGCGGCTTGGGATAGATACCCAGGGCCAGCACGCCGGCGGCGAACACGCCCAGCACGAACGCCTCGCGGCCATTGATGTCCTTCAGCTCGGCGACGTGGGCATTGGCGACCTCGCCGAAGAACACGCGCTTGTACAGCCACAGCGTATAGGCGGCGGTGATCACCAGCGTGGTGGCCGCGCCGAAGGCGATGAACGGATGCTTCTGGAAGCTGGCCATGATCACCATGAACTCGCCCACGAAGCCGCTGGTACCCGGCAGGCCGGCGTTGGCCATGTAGAACAGCATGGCGAAGGTGGCGAACCACGGCATCACGTTGACCACGCCGCCGTAGTCGGCGATGCGGCGGGTATGCATGCGGTCGTACAGCACGCCGATGCAGGTGAACATCGCGCCGGAGACGAAACCGTGCGAGATCATCTGCACCATCGCGCCCTGCAGGCCCAGGCGGGCGGCGTCGATGCTGCCGTAGTCACGCACCAGGGTGAAGGCGATGAAGGTACCCAGGGTGACGAAACCCATGTGGGCGATGGACGAATAGGCCACCAGTTTCTTCATGTCGTCCTGCACCAGGGCGACCAGGCCGACGTAGATCACCGCGATCAGCGACAGCGCGATGACCACCCAGGCGAAGTGGTTGCTGGCGTCCGGCACGATCGGCAGGTTGAAACGCAGGAAGCCGTAGCCGCCGATCTTCAGCGCGATCGCCGCCAGGATCACCGAACCGGCGGTCGGCGCTTCCACGTGCGCGTCCGGCAGCCAGGTGTGCACCGGGAACATCGGCACCTTGACCGCGAAGGCGATCAGGAAGGCGAAGAAGATCCAGGTCTGCTCCTTGGCGGTGAGCTGCATCGCGTAGAGGTCGGCGAGCTGGAAGCTGCCGCCCTTCAGGTACAGGTAGATCAGCGCCACCAGCATCAGCACCGAGCCGAGGAAGGTGTACAGGAAGAACTTGATCGCGGCGTAGATGCGGCGCGGACCGCCCCACACGCCGATGATCAGGAACATCGGGATCAGCATCGCCTCGAAGAACACGTAGAACAGCATCGCGTCGGTCGCCGCGAAGATGCCCACGGTCACGCCTTCCAGGATCAGGAAGGCCGCCACGTACTGGTTGACGCGCTTCTCGATCACGCCCCAGGCGCCGACCAGGGCCAGCACCGTGACCAGCGTGGTCAGCACGATCAGCGCGATGGCAATGCCGTCCACGCCCAGGTTGTAGCCGATGTTGTAGGCGGGGATCCACGCATGCAGCTCGACGAACTGCAGCGCGTCGCTGCTGCGGTCATAGCCGGTGAGCAGCGGCAGGCTGACCAGCAGGGTCACCACCGCGACCAGCAGCGATGCCCAGCGGGCGGCCTGTGCGTTGCGCAGGGCAAGGATCAGGGCGCCGCCAAGGATCGGCAGCCAGATCAGGACACTCAGTAGGGGCCAGTTCGACACGTCTTCTTATCCGTACAGGTCAACGCCAGACAAACATCACGACCATCAGCAGGGCGATCAGCCCGATGATCATCGCGAAGGCGTAGTGGTAGAGGAAACCGGACTGCGTGCGACGCAGCAGGTGGGCGGCCAGGTCGACCACGCGGGCCGATCCGTTGACCACCGCGCCGTCGACCACATAGGTGTCGATCGCGCGGGACACCTTGCCCAGGCGGACACCGCCGCCGGCGAAGCCGTTGATCCAGAGCTTGTCGAAACCGTACTTCTCTTCGAGGATGCGTACCGGCAGCCGCAGGGCGTGGCGCAGCTTGCCCGGCAGGTCGGTCTTCCACAGGTACAGCACCGCGGCCAGCAGGAAGCCCAGCACGGTGAGCACGAACGGCCAGGCGGTGATGCCGTGCAGCGCGAAGGCCACCGGGCCATGCCAGCCCTCCTCGCCCACCAGCGCCACGGTATCGCGGGCCGGGACGTAGAAATCGATGATGCCGCTGAAGAAGGTCAACAGCTGGCCGGGAACACCGCCCTCGGCGTGGTGGCCCAGCCAGTCGGTGCCGAACAGCATTGGGCCGGCGGTGAAGAAGCCGATCGCGATGGACGGGATCGCCAGCAGGATCAGCGGCAGGGTCACCACCCACGGCGACTCGTGCGGCTCGTGCGCGCCGTGGCCGTGGCCGTGGTCGTCGTGCGCGTGCTGCTGCGCTTCGGCGTCGGCGTGGTCGGCATCGCCATGCGCGTGGTCGTCGTGCGCGTGGTCATGCGCATGGGCGTCGCGGAAGCGTTCCTTGCCGTGGAAGGTCAGGAACAGCAGGCGGAAGCTGTAGAAGCTGGTGACCAGCACGCCGCCGAGCACCGCCCAGTAGCCGTAGGTCGCCACCCAGTTGTTGGCGTGGTGCGCGTGCAGCTCGGCCGCCTCGATGATGGTGTCCTTCGAGTAGAAGCCGGAGAAGAACGGCGTGCCCACCAGCGCCAGGGTGCCGATGACGCTGGTCCAGTAGGTGATCGGCATGTACTTGCGCAGGCCGCCCATCTTGCGCATGTCCTGCTCGTGGTGCATGCCGATGATGACCGAGCCGGCCGCCAGGAACAGCAGCGCCTTGAAGAAGGCGTGCGTCATCAGGTGGAACACGGCCGCCGAGTAGGCCGACACGCCGAGCGCGACGGTCATGTAGCCCAGCTGAGAGAGCGTCGAGTAGGCGACCACGCGCTTGATGTCGTTCTGCACGATGCCGATCAGGCCGGTGAAGAACGCGGTGGTGGCACCGACGAACAGCACGAAGTTCAGCGCGGTCTGCGACAGCTCGAACAGCGGCGACATGCGCGCCACCATGAAGATGCCGGCGGTGACCATCGTGGCGGCGTGGATCAGCGCCGAGATCGGGGTCGGGCCTTCCATCGAGTCCGGCAGCCAGACGTGCAGCGGCACCTGTGCCGACTTGCCCATCGCGCCGATGAACAGGCAGATGCAGATCAGCGTGGCGACCGACCACACCACCGGCTGGCTGAGCAGCGCGAAGTGCTGGCCGAACAGGTCGATGGAGCCATCCCACAGCTGCACGGCCGCACGCGGGTCGGCAAGCAGGCCGGCGTTGGCGAACACGGTGGCGTAATCGAGCGTATTGAACACCCACAGCACCGCGGCGATGCCGAGGATGAAGCCGAAGTCGCCGACGCGGTTGACCAGGAACGCCTTCATGTTGGCGAACACGGCGGTCGGGCGCTTGAACCAGAAGCCGATCAGCAGGTACGACACCAGGCCCACCGCTTCCCAGCCGAAGAACAGCTGCAGGAAGTTGTTGCTCATCACCAGGGTGAGCATCGAGAAGGTGAACAGCGAGATGTAGCTGAAGAAGCGCTGGTAGCCCGGATCATCGGCCATGTAGCCGATGGTGTAGATGTGGACCAGCAGCGAGACGAAGGTCACCACGACCATCATCATCGCGGTCAGCTTGTCGATCATGAAACCGACGTGCGCGCTGTACTGGCCCACTTCGAAGAAGGTGTACAGGTTCTGGTTGAACGGGGCGGCGCCCTGCCCCACCAACTGGTAAAGCACGAAGCACGACAGCGCGCAGCTGATGGCCACGCCGAGGATGGTGGCGAACTGGGCGCCCTTTCGTCCGACCTGCCGGCCGAACAGGCCGGCGATGATGCTGCCCACCAGCGGTGCGAGCACCACGGTGATGAGCAGGCCCTTGGAGAGTGTGATTTCCATCTTCGGGTCAGCCCTTCAGCGAATCGACTTCGGCCACATTGATCGTGCGGCGGGTGCGGAACAGGGTCACCAGGATGGCCAGGCCGATGGCGGCTTCGGCGGCGGCGACGGTCAGGATGAAGAACACGAACAGCTGCCCCGCCGTGTCGCCGAGATGGCGCGAGAAGGCGATGAAGTTGATGTTCACCGAGAGCAGCAGCAGCTCGATGCACATCAGCAGCACGATGACGTTCTTTCGGTTGAGGAAGATGCCGGCGAGGCTGATGCAGAACAGCACCGCGCCCAGGCCCAGCAGGTGGCCAAGGGTGATCACGAATTTGCCTCCTGGGTGTTGCCGGCATCGCCCGGCGCCGGGGCGGCCGGCTTCACGGCGGCCATCTTGACCATGCGCAGGCGGTCACGCGACTTGACGCGGGTCTGCGCCGAGGGGTCCTGGGTCTTGACGCCGGTGCGCTTGCGCAGGGTGAGCATCACCGCGGCGATCACCGCCACGGTCAGGATGACGGCGGCGAACTCGAACGGCAGCAGGAACTCGGTGAACAGGCTGCGCGCCAGCCAGGTCAGGTTGGAGGTGTCGGCGGCCAGCGCGGCGGCGTTGTCGGCCGGCAGCGCGGCGGCGGTGCGCGACTTCACTCCCACCAGCGCGAACATCTGCACCAGCATCACCACCGCGAAGAGGATGCCGACCGGCAGGTACCTCACCCAGCCCTCGCGCAAGCGGCTGGTGTCGATGTCCAGCATCATCACCACGAACAGGAACAGCACCATCACCGCACCGACGTAGACCAGCACCAGGGTGACACCGAGGAACTCGGCGCCCACCAGCACCCACACGCAGGCGATGGAGAAGAACGTCAGGATCAGGCACAGCACCGCGTAGACGGGGTTGCGCACGCTGATCACCGAGGCGGCCGAGACCACCGCGATCGCCGAGAAGGCCCAGAAGAGAATATTGACCCAGTCCATCATGACCTCAGCGGAAGGCGGCGTCGGCGGCGCGGCGCTCGGCGATCTCGGATTCGAGACGGTCGCCGATCGCCAGCAGCTGCGGCTTGGTGACGATGTTTTCGCCACGGTTCTCGAAGTGGTACTCGAGGATGTGGGTTTCCACGATCGAGTCGACCGGGCAGCTCTCTTCGCAGAAGCCGCAGAAGATGCACTTGAACAGGTCGATGTCGTAGCGCGTGGTGCGGCGGGTGCCGTCCTCGCGCTTGGCCGAGTCGATGGTGATGGCCAGCGCCGGGCACACCGCCTCGCACAGCTTGCAGGCGATGCAGCGCTCTTCCCCGTTCGGGTAGCGGCGCAGCGCGTGCAGGCCGCGGAAACGCGGCGACTGCGGGAACTTCTCCATCGGGTAGATGACGGTGTACTTCGGCTTGAAGGTGTACTTCAGCGTCAGCCACAGGCCGCTGAGCAGCTCGAGGAGCAGCAGGCTCTTGAAGTAATGGGTGATCTTGTTCATCGATTACACGCCCTTCTGGATCACGCCGTAGAACACCATCAATGCCGTAACCGCGATCCAGACGATGGTCAGCGGAATGAAGATCTTCCAGCCCAGGCGCATGATCTGGTCGTAGCGGTAGCGCGGGAACGACGCGCGGAACCAGATGTAGGCGCTGGCGAAGAAGAACACCTTGATGAACAGCCACGGCCAGCCGCCCAGCCAGATCCAGTCCACCAGCGGCGAGACGCTGCCCGGGTTGACCCAGCCCTGGATCGGGCTCAGCCAGCCACCGAGGAAGAAGATCGAGATCAGGAAGCTGACCAGGATCATGTTGGCGTACTCGGCCAGGAAGAACAGCGCGAAGGCGCCGCCCGAGTACTCCACCATGTGGCCGGCGACGATTTCCGATTCGCCTTCCACCACGTCGAACGGCGCGCGGTTGGTCTCGGCCACGCCGGACACCCAGTACACGACGAACAGCGGGAACAGCGGGATCAGGAACCAATCGAAGAAGCCGGAGTTGCCGCCCTGGGCTTCAACGATCGCGGTGAGGTTCACGCTCTGCGCGGCGATCATCACGCCGACCAGCGCGAAGCCCATCGCGATTTCGTAGCTCACCACCTGCGCGGCCGAACGCATCGCGCCGAGGAAGGCGTACTTCGAGTTCGACGCCCAGCCGGCCAGGATGATGCCGTACACGCCCAGCGAGGTCATCGCCAGCAGGTACAGCAGGCCGACGTTGGCGTTGGACAGCACGATCTTCGCGTCGAACGGCACCACCGACCAGGCCGCGAAGGCCGGGGCCAGCACGATCAGCGGGGCGATCACGTACAGCGCCTTGTGCGCGCTGGACGGCTGGATGATTTCCTTGGTGAGCAGCTTGAAGACGTCGGCGAAGGCCTGCAGCAGACCGCCGAGGCCGACGTAGCTCGGCCCGTGGCGGACATGCATCCAGCCGATCAGCTTGCGCTCCCACACCACGTAGAAGGCCACCGCGGTGATGACCGGCACCGCGATCACCAGGATCTTGGCGATGATCCACAACACCGCGCCGATGTCGCCCAGGCCCAGCAGCCACTGGTGCAGCGGATCGACCAGGTTCAACAGCATCTCGTTCATGCAGCCACCACCGTTACGCGACCGGCGCCGAGCGGCGCGGTTGCGCCATGGCCGGATTCAATCCACACCGTGCCCGCGGCCACCCGCTTGTCCAGCACCACCGGCAGCGTCGCCTTGCCGGCGGCGGTACCGACCTTGACCATCTGGCCTTCGGCGACCTGCAACTGCGCGGCGGCCTCCGGGCTCATCACCACGGCCGGGGCCAGGTTGAGCGGATGCGCCTGCAGCGCGGCGGCGCGCCGAACGACCGCGTCGGTGCGGTAGATCGCGGCGGTCGCGGCCACTTCCAGGCCCTCGCCCGCCACCGCCGGCTGAGCCGAAGCGCTCGGGGTGACGCTGCGGCCCTGCATGCCGGCGCGCAGGCCGGCCAGGTCGATGAACTCGAAACCCGCCAGGCCCAGTTCGCCGCCGAGGGCACGCAGCACGCGCCAGCCCTCGCGGGCTTCCACCGGCAGCTTGCCGCCGGCCTTGGCCTTCTGCACGCGGCCGTCCAGGTTGGTCAGCGTCGCCTCGATTTCCGGCAGCGCGCCGATCGGCAGGATGACGTCGGCGACATCGCGGGTGGAGGCGCAGGCGAACTGGCTGAAAGCCACCACCTGGGCGCCATGCAGCGCGGCACGCGCGGCCGGAGCGTCGGCGAAGTCCAGGCCCGGCTCGATGCCGTAGATCACATAGGCCGAACGCGGCTGGGCCAGCATCGCGCCGGCATCGCGCGCGGTGGGCAGCACGCCCTGCGCGACCAGGCCGACGGCATTGGCGCCCTGCGGGATGCGGCACACCGCCGCGCCCGTGGCGCCGGCGAAATCACGCACCGCGGCGCGCAGAGAGGCGGCCTGCGGGTGGTTCTCGACCAGCCCGCCGACGATCACCACGGCGCGCGAGGCGCCCTGGACCGCATCGCGCAGCGCGGCATCGGAGAGCGCCGAGGCGATCTGCGAGGGGGCCACGATCTGCTTGCCGGCCAGCTTGAAGGTGAAGTCGAAATCGACCGGGTTGACCGCGTGGATCTTCGTGCCGTTGGCCACCTGCGCCTTGCGCAGGCGGGCGTGCAGCAGCGGCAGCTCATGGCGCACGTTGCTGCCGACGATCACCACCACGTCGGCCTGCTCGATCTCGGCCAGCGGCACGGCGAACGGTTCGGCGACGGCGGCATCGGAGAAATCGCGGTTGAAGATGCGGTGGTCCAGGTTGCCGGTGCCCAGGCCCGAGGCCAGGCGCGCCAGCAGCTCGCCCTCCTCGTTGGAGGTGGCCGGGTGGACCAGCACGCCGAGGTTGTCACCCGACTGCGCCTTGAGGATGGCGGCAGCGGCGGACAGGCCTTCGGCCCAGCTCACTTCCACCCACTCGCCGTTGACCTTCTTCAGCGGCTTGACCGCGCGGTCCGCGCTGTACAGGCCCTGGTGCGAGTAGCGGTCGCGGTCCGACAGCCAGCATTCGTTGACCAGCTCGTTGTCGCGCGGCACGGTGCGCAGCACTTCGCCACGACGCACGTGCAGGAACAGGTTCGAACCCATCGCGTCGTGATAGCCCAGCGACTCGCGCGCGGCCAGCTCCCACGGGCGGGCGCGGAACTGGAACACCTTGTTGGTCAGCGCGCCCACCGGGCACACGTCGATGACGTTGCCGGAGATCTCGGTGGTCAGCGGCTTGCCGTCGTAGGTGCCGATCTGCAGGTTCTCGCCGCGGTACATGCCGCCCAGCTCATAGGTGCCGGCGACATCCGCGGTGAAGCGCACGCAGCGCGTGCACTGGATGCAGCGGGTCATCTCGGTGGCGACCAGCGGTCCGATGTCCTCGTCCGGCACCACGCGCTTGCGCTCGTTGAAGCGGCTCACCGAACGACCGTAGCCGAGCGAGACGTCCTGCAGCTCGCACTCGCCGCCCTGGTCGCAGATCGGGCAATCCAGCGGGTGGTTGATCAGCAGGAACTCCATCACGCTGCGCTGGAACTTCAGCGCCTTCTCGCTGCGCGTGGCGACCTTCATGCCGTCCATCACCGGGGTGGCGCAGGCCGGCGCCGGCTTGGGCGACTTCTCCACGTCCACCAGGCACATGCGGCAGTTGGCGGCGATCGGCAGCTTCTCGTGATAGCAGAAACGCGGGATCGGGATGCCGGCCTTGTCGGCGGCCTGGATGATCATCGAGCCCTTGGGCACGACCAGGCTCTGGCCGTCGATTTCGACGGTCACGTGATCCGGCGGAACGTTCGGATTTACCGGCTGTGCGCTCACGCAGCCACTCCCATTTGCCCGTCCACGATCGAGCGACCGTTGACGATGTAGTACTCGAATTCATCCCAGAACTGGCGCAGGAAACCCTGGATCGGCCAGGCCGCGGCTTCGCCGAACGCGCAGATGGTATGGCCCTCGATCTGGCCGGCCACCGCCTTGAGCTGGTGCAGGTCTTCCATGGTCGCCTTGCCAGCGACGATGCGCTCCAGCACGCGGTGCATCCAGCCGGTGCCTTCGCGGCACGGGGTGCACTGGCCGCAGGACTCCTTGTGGAAGAACTGCGAGATGCGGCAGGCAAAGCGCACGCAGCACACGCTGTCGTCCAGCACCACGATGGCGCCCGAACCCAGGCCGGTGCCGAGGTTCCGCAGGGTGTCGTAATCCATCTGCAGGCCGGCCAGCTGGTCGGCCTTGAGCACCGGCATCGACACGCCGCCCGGGATCGCCGCCTTCAGCTTGCGGCCCGGACGCAGGCCACCGGCCATTTCCAGCAGCTCATCGAAGGTCGTGCCCAGCGGCACTTCGAAATTGCCGCCCTTCTGCACGCAGCCGGAGACCGAGAAGATCTTCGGGCCGCCGTTGGCGGTCTTGCTCAGGCCCTTGAACCACTCGGCGCCGTTGCGGATGATCGCCGGCACCGAGGCGTAGGTCTCGGTGTTGTTGATCGTCGACGGCTTGCCGTACAGGCCGAAGTTGGCCGGGAACGGCGGCTTGTAGCGCGGCTGCCCCTTCTTGCCTTCCAGCGATTCCATCAGCGCGGTTTCTTCGCCGCAGATGTAGGCACCGGCGCCCAGCGCACCGTAGATGTCGATGTCCACGCCCGAGCCCAGCACGTTCTTGCCCAGCCAGCCGTTCGCATACGCGTCGGCCAGGGCCTGCTCGAAATGCTCGAACGGTTCGTGGTGGAACTCGCCGCGCAGGTAGTTGTAGCCCACGGTCGAACCGGTGGCGTAGCAGGCGATCGCCATGCCCTCCACCACCGAGTGCGGGTTGTAGCGCAGGATGTCGCGATCCTTGCAGGTGCCCGGCTCGGATTCGTCCGAGTTGCAGAGGATGTACTTCTGCATGTCGCCCTTGGGCATGAAGGACCACTTCAGGCCGGTCGGGAAGCCCGCGCCGCCGCGGCCGCGCAGGCCCGACTGCTTGACCATCTCGATCACGTCGGCCGGCGAAATCTTCTCTTCGAGGATCTTGCGCAGCGCCGCGTAGCCGCCGGTCTTCAGGTAGCTCTCGTAGGACCAGGGGGTGTCGTAGTGCAGCGTCGTGTAGACGACCTGGTGCGGCTGCGGCGCGGGGCCGACCGGACCGGTGGATGCGTGGGGATGCTGTGCCATGCCGTTACTCCAGCCCGTCCAGCAGGGCATCGACCTTTTCCTTGGTCAGATGCTCGTGGTAGTGGCCATTGATGACCATCATCGGTGCACCGGCACAACCGGCCAGGCACTCTTCCTCACGCTTGAGGTAGACGCGGCCATCGGCGGTGGACTGGCCCAGCTTGCAGCCGAGTTTCTTCTCGGCATGCGCGACCAGGTCCTCGGCGCCGTTGAGCCAGCAGCTGATGTTGGTGCAGAACGCGACGTTGTTGCGGCCGACCTTCTCGGTCTCGAACATCGAGTAGAAGCTCGCCACCTCGTAGGCCCACACCGGCGGCAGGTCCAGGTACTTGGCGACGCCGGCGATGAGTTCGTCGGTCAGCCAGCCCTCGTTCTGCTCCTGCGCGGCATGCAGGCCCTGCAGCACCGCCGAACGCTTGCGGTCCGGCGGGAACTTGGAGAGCCAATGATCGATGTGAGCGCGCGTCTTGTCGCTCAGCACCACCAGCGGATCGACGTCGCGCGCCGCTTCGAAATTGCCCGTCGCCTTCATCGGTCGACCTCACCGAAAACCAAATCGTAAGTACCGATCATTGCCACCACGTCCGGCAGCATGTGACCGCGGATGATCGCGTCCATCGAGGACAGGTGCACGAAGCCCGGCGCGCGCAGGTGCACGCGGAACGGCTTGTTGGCACCGTCGGACAGCAGGTAGCAGCCGAACTCGCCCTTCGGCGCTTCCACCGCGCTGTAGGTCTCGCCGGCCGGCACGCAGTAGCCTTCGCTGAACAGCTTGAAGTGGTGGATCAGCGCTTCCATGTCGTCCTTCATGTCCTCGCGGCTGGGCGGAGCGACCTTGAAGTTCTTGACCATGACCGGGCCGGGGTTGGCCTTCAGCCATGCCACGCACTGCTTGATGATGCGGTTGGACTCGCGCATCTCGGCCACGCGGACCAGATAGCGGTCGTAGCAATCGCCTTCGGTGCCGAGCGGGATGTCGAAATCGACCGCGTCGTACTTGGCATACGGCTGCTTCTTGCGCAGGTCCCACTCGATGCCCGAGCCACGCAGCATC
Organism: Stenotrophomonas sp. HITSZ_GD; assembly: GCF_029543105.1. GTDB lineage: Bacteria > Pseudomonadota > Gammaproteobacteria > Xanthomonadales > Xanthomonadaceae > Stenotrophomonas_A. Next base: position 131,351 of record NZ_JARQXB010000003.1, on the reverse strand, counting down.
ACGCCGGTCATGCCCCAGGCACGGGCCAGCTCCGGCGTCACCACGCCCACGCCCACGGTACGCTGCTTCCAGATGCGGTTATCCGTCAGCAGGGTTTCGTACTCGTCCACGCGCGACGGGAACGTGTTGGTGAAGTCTTCCAGGAAGTCGAGCATCGACCCTTCGCGGGCGGCGTTGAGCTTCTTCAGCGCATTGCCCTTGTGCCAGCGCGATTCCTTGTACTTCGGCATGCGGTCCGGCAGGTCGCGGTAGACGCCACCCGGGCGGTAGTAGGTCGCGTGCATGCGCGCGCCGCTCACCGCCTCGTACACGTCCATCAGCTCTTCGCGCTCGCGGAACGCATAGAGCATGACCGCCATCGCGCCCAGGTCGAGCGCGTTGGAACCCACCCACATGAGGTGGTTCAGGATGCGGGTGATCTCGTCGAACATCGTGCGGATGTACTGCGCACGTTCCGGCGCCTCGATCCCCATCAGGGTCTCGATCGCGCGCACGTAGGCGTGCTCGTTGCACATCATCGACACGTAGTCCAGGCGATCCATGTAGCCGATCGACTGGTTGAACGGCTTGGACTCGGCCAGCTTCTCGGTGCCACGGTGCAGCAGGCCGATATGCGGGTCGGCACGCACCACGGTTTCGCCGTCCATTTCCAGGATCAGGCGCAGCACGCCGTGCGCCGCAGGATGCTGCGGGCCGAAGTTCATCGTGTAGTTGCGGATTTCCTGCTTGCTTTCGGCAGGATTGCTCGCGAAGGCCTGGCCGGCCTGGTGGAACTCGCTCACTTGGCGGCCTCCGTGCGCGACTCACCGGCCGCGGTCTGGTAACGCGCGTCGTCGCGGATCACGCGCGGCACGTTCACGCGCGGCTCGACCGAGGTCACCGGCTCGTACACCACGCGCTTCTTCTCTTCGTCGTAGCGCACTTCGACGTTGCCGATCAGCGGGAAATCCTTGCGGAACGGATGACCCACGAAACCGTAGTCGGTCAGGATGCGGCGCAGGTCCGGGTGGCCGGCGAACACGATGCCGAACAGGTCGAACGCCTCGCGCTCGAACCAGTTCACGCCCGGCCAGATGTCGCACACCGAGGCCACCACCGGCAGCTCGTCGTTGGGCGCGTAGCAACGCACGCGCAGGCGCTGGTTGTGCTGGTAGGAGATCAGCTGGGCGACCACCGCGAAGCGCTGCTGCGGCATGGTGTCCGGCTGCGCGCCTTCCGGCGTCTCGCGGCTGGGGAACTCGCCCCAGGCGAAGCGACCGGCCGACTTGCCTTCCACGCCACGGCTGAAGCCCTGCGAGGAGACGTCGTCGGTATCCCACTCGTCGCTGCCGTAGCCGAGGTAGTCCACCCCGCACAGGTCCGAGAGCTGCTCGAAACCGAGTTCGTCGCGCAGTGCCAGGCAGGTCGCATGCCAGTCGGCGGCAGAGACTTCCATCGTCACTTCGCCGCGCGGTTCGACCACGGTGACCCGCGCGCCGGCGAAACGCGCGCTGAGTCGGTCAGTGAAGGGAGTTGCTTGCTCTGCCATGGGGGCTTGGCTGCTTTGTAAGAGGAAGACGGGTCAGCGTGCGATCGTCTGGGTACGCCAGATCTTCTTCTGCAGCTGCAGGATGCCGTACACCAGCGCCTCGGCCGTCGGCGGGCAGCCCGGCACGTAGACGTCGACCGGCACCACGCGGTCGCAGCCGCGCACCACCGAGTACGAATAGTGGTAGTAGCCGCCGCCGTTGGCGCAGCTGCCCATCGAGATGACCCACTTCGGGTCGGGCATCTGGTCGTAGACCTTGCGCAGCGCCGGGGCCATCTTGTTGACCAGCGTGCCGGCGACGATCATCACGTCGGACTGGCGCGGCGACGGGCGGAACACCACGCCGTAGCGGTCCAGATCCAGGCGCGCGGCGCCGGCGTGCATCATCTCCACCGCGCAGCAGGCCAGGCCGAAGGTCATCGGCCACATCGAGCCGGTGCGCGCCCAGTTGAGCAGCGCGTCGACGCTGGTGGTGACGTAGCCCTTTTCGAGCAGCGGGTTCTCGCCTTCGGGGCGGAGAATGTCGTCGATGCGACCTTCCGGGATCGGATTGGTCATCAGACGATCGAGGGTCTGAATCACTCCCATTCCAGGGCTCCCTTTTTCCAGACGTAAATGAAACCGAGGAACAGCATGCCGACGAACAGGCCCATGGTGACCAGCGAACGCGCGCCGATTTCCATGAACACCTGCGTCCAGGGCACGATGAAGATGATTTCCAGATCGAAGACGATGAACTGGATCGCGATCAGGTAGTAGCGCACGTCGAACTTCATGCGCGCGTCTTCGAAGGCTTCGAAGCCGCATTCGTACGGCGAGAGTTTCTGGAGATCGGGGCGGCGGGGGCCGAGCAACCGGCCAATGACCATCAGCGCGATGCCGATGCCCGTAGCGACGACCAGGAACAGCAGACTCGGCAAATATTCGGCCAGCACAGCGATTCTCTCTTGCCTCTGCCGTGCGCGTGGGGCGCGCCGGCATGGGGTATAGGCGGTACCCGCGGCAGGCGTTGCCACAACCCGCAGGAACCGCAGCCAAACATGGTGCCCAAGAGGGGACTCGAACCCCTACGACCTAAGTCGCTACCACCTCAAGGTAGTGCGTCTACCAATTCCGCCACCTGGGCTTGCGTTGCGCACCGGCGTTGCAGTGCGCAGCGTATTGTAACCGGCTTCAGCGTTTTTGTGACGCGCCGGCGTTATTTTCTTCGGCTGCCGGCGGCGCCTGTTCGGCGGGCGCGGAGGCGGCCGGCGCCTGCTGCGCCGGTGCGGTCTGGACCGGCGCGCTCGGCACCGTGGAGGAAGCCGGCGCCTGCGGCAGCGCCTGGCTCAATTCACCGGCCGGCGCGGCCGGGGCGGCTTCCTGCGACATCACGCCCAGGCCCTGCTCGGTCGGGCGGGCACCATGGCTGGCGTACCAGGCCATGAAGAGGCTGATGGCGAAGAACGCCACGGCCAGCCACTTGGTGGACTTGGAGAGGAAATTCGAAGCGCCGCGCGCGCCGAACACGGTGCCCGAGGCGCCCGCGCCGAAGCCCGAACCGGCGGCTGCACCGGCGCCGCGCTGCATCAGGATCAGCGCGATCATCGCCACCGCGATCAGCACATAGATCACATTGAGGATCAACATCAGCATTTTCGAATCCGTCCCCGGACTAATGACTTTGAGGGTTTAGCAACCGACCGCCGCCCGGGCGATCGCCAGGAAATCCTCGGCGACCAGCGAAGCGCCGCCGACCAGCCCGCCATCGACATCGGGCTGCGAGAACAGTTCCGCGGCGTTATCGGGCTTGACGCTGCCGCCATACAGGACCGGCAACGAATCGGCGATTCTAGCATCGAGGGCGCGGATTTGACCACGAATGAAGGCGTGCACCGCCTGGGCCTGCGCCGGGCTGGCGCTGCGGCCGGTGCCGATGGCCCAGATCGGCTCGTAGGACACCACCGCCTGCCGGAACCCCTCCACCCCCACCAGCGCCACCACGGGCGCTAGCTGGCTGGCGATGACCTGCTCGGTCAGGCCGGCCTCGCGGTCCTGCAGGGATTCGCCCACGCACAGGATCGGGGTCAGCCCGGCGTGCAGCGCGGCGGCAAACTTGCGCGCCACCAGCTCGCTGCTCTCGAAGTGGTACTGGCGGCGCTCGGAGTGCCCGACCAGCCCATAGTCGGCGCCCACATCCACCAGCATGGTGGCCGAGACCTCGCCGGTGTAGGCGCCCTTTTCGTTGCTGCTCACGTCCTGGGCGCCGAAGCGCAGGTGGCCGCCTTCGAAATCCTCGATCAGGTCACCGAGGTAGGGCAGCGGCGGCAGGATGACGACGTCCACCCCCTCCAGCGGCATCCCCGCGGCGACCTGGGCGACCAGTTCGGTGGCGAACCGGCGGGTACCGTGCAGTTTCCAATTGCCGGCCACGATCTTGCGACGCATCGCCATCGCTGGGTCACTCCTTGCAAAAGGGTATAAGAATAATCCAATGCGCCATGCCGAACCGTTATCGCGGACAACGGCGGGACAAAACGCGTCCCGGCCACGCCATCCCGCCGCCGGCAGGCGACAAAAAAGGGCCGGTCATGGACCGGCCCCGGCATGCGGCGGGCGGGCGCCCTGCCCCTACCTTACTTGAGCTTGATCTCGCGCAGGCGTTCTTCCAGGTAGCCCTGGGCGGTGATCGGCTCCGGATAGCGGCTCGGATTGTCGGCGGTGACCGTGGAGGGCAGCACGTCGATCAGGAAATCCGGGTTCGGGTGCAGGAAGAACGGCACCGAGTAGCGCGGCTGGCGGGCCAGCTCGCCTGGGGGATTGACCACACGATGGGTGGTCGACGGGTACACATGGTTGGTCAGGCGCTGCAGCATGTCGCCGATGTTGACCACGATGGTGTCGGCCGAGGAGGTGAAGGGCACCCATTCGCCCTGCTTGGATTTCACTTCCAGCCCGGCGGCGCTGGCGCCGACCAGCAGGGTGATCAGATTGATGTCCTCATGCGCGCCGGCGCGCACATTGGGGATGTCGTCGGCGGTGATCGGCGGATAGTGGATCGGGCGCAGGATCGAGTTGCCCGAATCGGTCTTGTCGACGAAATAGTCTTCCGGCAGGCCGATGTGCAGCGCCAGCGCGGAAAGCACGCGTGCGCCGAGCTGGTCGAGCTTGCTGTAGAGGTTGTAGCCGTGTTCGCGGAAGCCTTCGATCTCGTCCGGCCACAGGTTGGCCGGCATCACGTCGCGATACTTCGAGCCCGCGGGAATCTCGCGCCCGATGTGCCAGAACTCCTTGAGGTCGAAATGCTTGGAGTCCTTGGCCGTCTCCACGCCGAAGGCGGTGTAGCCGCGCGCGCCGCCGCTGCCGGGCAGCACGTACTGGCGCTTGACGTCTTCGGGCAGGGCGAAGAACGCCTTGAATACCTCGTAGGCCGCGTCGATCTCGGCCTGCGGGATGCCGTGGTTGCGGATGCCGGCAAACCCCCATTCGCGATAGGCGGCGCCGAGCTCGGCCACGAAGGCCTCGCGGTCGGTATCGAAGCGGGTGATGTCGAGGGTCGGAATCTGGCTCACGGCGTGTCCTGCGGTGCGGGCAATGAAGGCGGCCGGTGCCGCCGAGGGTCGCCATTGTGACAGATCGCCCCACCCGCTCGGCCAGCGCGCGCCGCCCGCGCGATGAACGCCAGGAGCGCCCTGCCCGCCGCGGACAGCGCGCGGCTACGCAGCCGATGCGGCTTCGTCCAACGCCGGCCCGCCGCAAACGAAAACGCCGGCGCAAGGCCGGCGTTCCCGAGGCATCGCGAAGGGCGCGCTTACACCGCCGCGCGCACCGCCGCGGCGAGCCCATCGAGCGTGTCCTGCATCAGCGCGGCCTCGTCGGCCTCCACCGTGACGCGCACCACCGGCTCGGTGCCGGAGGGCCGCAGGAACGCGCGCCCGCGCCCGCTCACCGCCGCCTGCGCCTGCAACAGCGCCTGCTGCACGGAAGCCGCGCCCACGACCGCCTTGGCATCGCCGCCATCGAGCTTCACGTTGACGGTCTTCTGCGGCACCTTGCGCAGGCCCGACAGCGCCTGGCGCAGGCTTGCGCCCTCGCGGCGCAGGGTTTCCAGCACCTGCAGCGCACTGACGATGCCGTCGCCGGTGGTGGCGCGGTCCAGGCACAGCATGTGGCCGGACGTCTCGCCGCCCAGCACGCCGCCCCCCTCGACCAAGGCCTGGTGCACGTAGCGGTCGCCGACCTTCACGCGCACGAACGGAATCTCCAGCGCGGCCAGCGCCTGCTCCAGGCCGTAGTTGGTCATCAGCGTGCCGACCACCGTGCCCTTCAGCCGCCCGCTCGCCTGCCAGCCGCGCGCCAGCACGTACAGCAGGTCGTCGCCATCGACCGGGTGGCCCTGGTCGTCGGCCATCAGCACGCGGTCGCCGTCGCCGTCGAAGGCGATGCCGAGGTCCGCACCGACCTCGCGCACCTTCGCGGCGAGGTTGTCGATGTGGGTTGAACCCACGCCGTCGTTGATGTTCAGGCCATCGGGCGTGGCGCCGATCACCACCACCTCCGCGCCCAGCTCGCGGAACAGCATCGGGGCGATGTGGTAGGTGGCGCCGTGCGCGCAGTCCAGTACGATCTTCAGCCCGCGCAGGTGGAAGCCGCGCGGCACGCTGGACTTGCAGAACTCGATGTAGCGGCCGATCGCATCGCGCGCACGCGCGGCCTTGCCCAGCCGCGCCGAATCCACGGTGAGGAACGGCGCGTCCAGCGCGGCTTCGATCGCCAGCTCGGTGGCGTCGTCGAGCTTCTCGCCGTCGGCGGAGAAGAACTTGATGCCGTTGTCGTAGTGCGGGTTGTGCGAGGCGCTGATGACGATGCCGGCATCGGCGCGCAGCGTATGGGTCAGGAAGGCGATGGCCGGCGTGGGCATCGGGCCGATCAGCTGCACGTCGGCGCCGGCGGCGACCAGCCCGGCCTCCAGCGCGGCCTCGAACATGTAGCCGGAAATGCGCGTGTCCTTGCCGATCAGCACCACCGGTCGGCCACGGCCGCCCTCGCCCAGCACACGGCCCAGGGCGTTGCCCAGGCGCAGCACGAAATCGGCCGAAATCGGCCCCTGCCCGACGCGGCCACGAATGCCGTCGGTACCAAAATACTTGCGTGCGCTCATGCGGCGGCGGGCTTGTCGTCGGCGGCCGGACGCGCCTGGCGCATCATCATCGCGGTGAGGTCGGCCAGGCGCTCGCGCATTTCGCGGCGGTCGCAGATCTGGTCGATCGCGCCGTGCTCGAGCAGGAACTCCGAACGCTGGAACCCTTCCGGCAGCTTTTCGCGCACGGTCTGCTCGATCACGCGCGGGCCGGCGAAGCCGATCAGCGCCTGCGGCTCGGCGATGTTGATGTCGCCCAGCATCGCGAAGGACGCCGACACGCCGCCGGTGGTGGGATGGGTGAGCACCGAGATGTACGGCAGGCCGGCCTCGCGCAGGCGGCCGAGCGCGGCGGAGGTCTTGGCCATCTGCATCAGCGAGAACAGGCCTTCCTGCATGCGCGCACCGCCGCTGGCGGAGAAGCACACGTAAGGACAGCCCAACTCCAGCGCCACCTCAGCGGCACGGGCGAAGCGCTCGCCGACCACCGAGCCCATCGAGCCGCCCATGAAGGCGAAATCGAACGAGGAGGCGACCAGCGGGTTGCCCTTGAGCAGGCCGCGCATGGCGACCAGCGCGTCGTACTCGCCGGTGGCCTTCTGGGTGGACTTGATGCGGTCGGCGTACTTCTTCTGGTCGCGGAACTTGAGCACGTCCACCGGGCCCAGGTGCGCGGCGATCTCGCTGGTGCTGCCTTCGTCGAACAGCGACGCCAGGCGCGCGCGGGCGCGGATGGCCATGTGGTGGCCGCACTTCGGGCAGACCTCGAGGTTCTCTTCCAGCTCGGGGCGGTACAGCACGCTGCCGCAGTTGCTGCACTTCTCCCACAGGCCTTCGGGGACGCTGCGCTTCTTGCTCGGGGTGTTGTCGGTGCGGATGCCCGAGGGCATCAGTTTGCTGAGCCAGCTCATGCGGTGATGACGATCCTTGCAGGGCGGCCCCGGGGGGCCGCAGAGGGGCGTCAGTCTATCCCAGCCAGTTCGATACGGTGCAGGACGCCAGCGTACGTTGCGGCGGCCGCGCCCGCAGGGCGAGCGCTCGCCGCATCCTCACCCGGCGTCCAGCGCGGCCCGCAGCGGGACCAGGAACGCCTCGGCGCGCTGGCGCGCCTGGCCGCTGTCGGCCGCGCCCTCCAGCGCCTGCACCAGTGCGCTGCCCACCACCACGCCATCGGCATCCACCGCCATGGCCGCGGCGCTGGCCGCGTCCTTGATGCCGAAGCCGGCCACCACCGGCACCGTGGCCGCCTTGCGCAACGCCTGCAGGCGCTGGCCGGCGGCCCGGGTATCCAGGCGGTCGGCGCCGGTGACGCCGGCAAAGCTCACGTAGTACAGATAGCCGCGAGCGCTGGCGCAGACCTGCGGCAAGCGCTGGTCGTCGGTGGTCGGCGCGGCCAGGGCGATCAGCGCCAGGCCGGCGCGATCGAACAGCTCGCGGGTTTCCTGCGCTTCCTCCGGCGGCAGGTCGACCAGCAGCACGCCATCGACGCCCGCCGCCACCGCCGCCTCGGCAAAGCGGGCGGTGCCGTGGATCTCGACGGGGTTCAGATAGCCCATCAGCACCACGGGCGTGGTGGCGTCCTCGCGGCGGAATTCATGCACCGCCTCCAGTACGTAGGCCAGCCCGGCCCCGCGCCCCAGCGCGCGCTCGGAGCTGCGCTGAATAGTTGGGCCATCGGCCATGGGGTCGGAAAACGGCACGCCCAGTTCGATGACGTCGGCGCCTGCGCGCACCAGCGCGTGCATCACCGGCACGGTGGCTTCCAGCGAGGGGTCGCCGGCGGTGATGAAGGGGATCAGCGCCTTGCGGTTTGTGGCGCGGAGCTGGGCGAACGTGTCGTCGATGCGGCTCATGGGTTGGATTCTTCTGAAAGGATGGCTGCCGTCCGTGGCGCGGCAAATCGGCTCCGGAGCGTCCGGCCCGGCCATCCATGGCCGGGCGGTGACGGTGTTGCAGACGCCTGGGCGGCGTCCGCAAAGCTCACACCGTCACCCCTTCGCGGGCGGCGATGGTATGCACATCCTTGTCGCCACGGCCGGAGAGGTTGCACAGCACCAGCGCGTCCTTGGGCAGGTCGCGCGCCAGCTTGATCGCCTGCGCGACCGCGTGGCTGGATTCCAGCGCCGCCAGGATGCCCTCGGTGTGCGCCAGCAGATGGAAGGCGGCCAAGGCCTCGTCGTCGGTGATGCCCAGGTACTGCGCGCGGCCGGTGTCGGCGAGGAAGGCATGCTCCGGGCCGACGCCCGGGTAATCCAGGCCGGCGGAGACCGAGTGGGTCTCGATGATCTGCCCGTCGTCGTCGCAGATCACGTACGTGCGGTTGCCGTGCAGCACGCCGGGCCGGCCGGCGGCGATGGAGGCCGCATGGCGGCCGGTGGCGATGCCGTCACCCGCCGCTTCGGCGCCGTAGATCGCCACACCCGGGTCGTTGAGGAAGGCATGGAACAGGCCGATGGCATTGCTGCCGCCGCCCACGCAGGCGGTGATCGCATCCGGCAGCCGGCCGTAATCCTCCAGCATCTGCGCGCGCGCCTCGCGGCCGACGATGGCGTTGAAGTCGCGCACCATGCGCGGGTACGGGTCCGGCCCGGCCACGGTACCGATGATGTAGAAGGTATCGGCGACGTTGGTGACCCAGTCGCGCATCGCCTCGTTGAGCGCGTCCTTCAGCGTGGCCGAACCGCTGGTCACCGGCACCACCGTCGCGCCGAGCAGCTTCATGCGGTAGACGTTGATCTTCTGCCGCTCGATATCGGTGGCGCCCATGTACACCACGCATTCCAGGCCCAGGCGCGCGGCGACGGTGGCGCTGGCCACGCCATGCTGGCCGGCGCCGGTCTCGGCGATGATGCGCTTCTTGCCCATGCGGCTGGCCAGCAGCGCCTGGCCGATGGTGTTGTTGATCTTGTGCGCGCCGGTGTGGTTCAGGTCCTCGCGCTTGAGCAGGATCTGCGCGCCGCCCACTTCGCGGCTCAGCCGCTCGGCGTGGTAGATCGGGCTGGGCCGGCCCACGTAGTGCTTGAGGTCCTTGTCGTAGGCGGCGATGAACGCCGGGTCCTGGCGCGCGGCATCGTAGGCGGCCGCCAATTCCTGCAGCGGTCCGATCAGGGTCTCGGCGACGAAGCGGCCGCCGTAGCGGCCGAAGTGGCCGGCGGCGTCGGGATAGGCGTGGAAGTCACTGATGGAGGGGGTGGACATGGCAACCTGGAGCGTGTTCGCGCGGCATGGGCGCCGCAATGACAGGCACTTTACCGCAGCGCTGGCCGCGCGATAATCGAATCATCCTCCACGACCCGTGAGTTTCGCTCACATGAGCCAGGACCTGCCGCCCCTGCCTGCCCTGCGCGCCTTCGAGGCCGCCGCCCGCCTGGGCAGCGTGAGCCGGGCGGCCGGGGAACTGCACGTGACCCACGGCGCGGTGAGCCGCCATGTGCGCACGCTGGAAGACGCGCTGGGCCTGCCGCTGTTCGCGCGCCAGGGCCGTGGGCTGGTGCTGACGGAGGCCGGTGAGCGCCTGCGCGAGGCCAGCGGCGATGCCTTCGGCCGCCTGCGCGAGGCCTGGCGCGATCTGCGCCGCCGGCCCGCGCACGCCCCGCTGGTGCTCGGCTGCAGCGGCAGCCTGCTGGCCCGCTGGGTCATTCCCCGCCTGGCGCGACTGGGCGAAGCCCTGCCCCAGCTGACGCTGCACCTGTCGGCCACCGAGCACGCGCCCGGCCCGGAACTGGCCGGCCTGGATGCGGCGCTGCTGCTGGCCGCGCCGCCCTGGCCGGCGGGCTGGCAGGTACATGCACTGGGGCCGGAGCGCATCGGCCCGGTGCTGAGCCCCCGCATGGCCGGCGCCGACGCGCACGTGCCCGCCGGGCGGATCGCCACGCTGCCCCTGCTGGGCACGCGCTCGCGGCCCCAGGCCTGGCCGCAGTGGGCCCACGCGCACGGCATCGCGCCCGAGGCGCTGCCGATCGCCAACGATTTCGAGCACCTGCTGTATCTGCTGGAGGCGGCCGTGGCCGGGCTGGGCGTGGCGATCGCGCCGCAACCGCTGGTGGCCGACGACCTCGCCAGCGGGCGCCTGATCGCGCCGTGGGGCTTCGTGCAGACATCGGCGCAGTGGGTGCTGTGCGCCGACGCGCGCAACACGGACCGGCGCATCGACGCATTGGCCGAGTGGCTGCGCCACGAATTGGGCGCGGAGAGGCCGCCTTCGTAGGCGCGGCTTCAGCCGCGAACGGCAAGCCTCAGCACACCGGCATCCTCGCCAGGCGCGCGCCCGCCGGTCGCCTCACGACATCTCGTGGCAATCGGCCCGCCGCACTTCCTCGACGAAACGGCGCATCTTCTCGCCGTCCTTGATGCCCGGCTCACTCTCGATGCCGCTGGAGACATCCACGCCCCACGGCAGCGTCGCGATCACCGCATCGAACACGTTTTCCGGCGTCATGCCGCCCGCCAGCAGGAACGGGCGATGCAGGCCGGTCGGCACCTGCGCCCAGTTGAACGTGCTGCCGCTGCCGCCACTGCCGCCCGGCGCGTGGCTGTCGAACAGGAACGCGGCCGCATTGGGAAACGCCATCTGCAGCGCGCGCGCGTTGTGTACCTGCCCACCGCCCATCGGGATCGCCTTCATGTAGGGCAGGCTGAAACTGCGGCAGAAGCTGTCTTCTTCCTCGCCATGGAATTGCAGCAGTGTCGGCCGCACGGTCCGCACCGCCTCGCGCACTTCGTCCTTGGTGTTGTTGCGGAACAGCGCCACCACGTCGACCATCGGCGCGGTGGCCTGGCGCATCGCGCGCGCCTCGGCCGGCGCCACGCGGCGCGGGCTGCCGTGCGCGAACACGAATCCGATCGCGTCCACGCCAAGCTCGCCGGCCAGGCGGATGTCGCCGGCGCGGGTCATGCCACAGAACTTGATGCGGGTCCGGTACAGCGTTCGATTCATTGCGTGACCTCGGTGGGCAGCTGCCATTGCCGGTCGTACAGCGGCCCGACGAACACCAGCCCCTGCGGCGGTGCGGTCGGTCCTGCCACTGTGCGGTCGCGCCCGGCCAGCAGCTCGGCGATCCACGCCACCGGCTGCTCCCCGGCACCGACCAGCACCAGCGAGCCCACGATATTGCGCACCATGTGATGAAGGAATGCATTCGCCTGCACCGCCACTTCGATCACTTCGCCCTCACGACGCACGGAAATGGCCTGCAGCTCGCGCCGCGCGTGCAACGCCTGGCACTGCACGCTGCGGAACGCGCCGAAGTCGTTCTCGCCCAGCAACGCCTGCGCGGCCTCGTGCATGGCCGCCGCGTCCAGCGGCCGCCGTTCCCAGCTCAGGGTCTGCCGGTACAGCGCCGGCCGCACCGTGCGGTTCAGCAGCCGGTAGCGATAGCGGCGCGCGCGCGCGGAAAAGCGCGCGTGGAAATCGTGCGCCACCGGCACGCACCAGCGCACCGCCACCGAGCGCGGCAGGCGGGTGGTGGTGCCCAGCACCCAGGCGCGCGGATCGCGCCCGGCGTCGCTGTCGAAATGCACGACCTGGCACTCGCCGTGCACGCCGGCATCGGTACGCCCGGCGCACACCACCGACACCGGCGCATCGGCCACGGACGACAGCGCGTCCTGCAGCGCCGCCTGCACGCTCGGCCCGCCGTGTTCGCCGAGCTGCTGCCAGCCCAGGAATTCGCTGCCGTCGTACTCCACGCCCAGGGCGTAACGCATCGTCTTGTCCGGTGATGAGGGCGGCCGGCGCCGCCCGGGTGTGGCCATGGCCGATGCCCGCCGCGCGGCGGGCATCACGATCGGCTCAGCGCAGCTGGCCCAGCAGCGCGACCGCTTCGGCGCGCGCCTCCGCATCGGGCCCCTGCGCCACTTCCAGCAGCAGGCTGCGCGCGGTTTCGGTATCGCCCAGGTCGAGGTAGGCCACCGCCAGTTCGAGGCGGTCGCGGCCCGCCGGCACGGGATTCAATGGCGCCAGCGCATCGGCATGCCAGGCCGGCGCCACCGGCTCGGGCTCCGGCACGATCACCGGCTCGGGGATTTCCTCGGCCGGCGCACGCCACGCCGCGTGTTCCTCTTCGCGCAGGTCCACTTCTTCCAGCTCGACCTCGCGGTCCACTTCGCGCTCGCCCACGCTCGGCGCTTCCGCACCGGGCACGGCGGCGGCCAGTGCGGCGGCATCGAAGCCATGGCGCGGCAGCGGCGGCAACGGCGAAGGCTTGCGCCGGCGCGAGGCCAGCCAGGCGGCGACGCCGGCGAGCAGCAGCGCCAGCCCACCCCACAGCCACATCGGCGTGCCCGCCTCGGCGGCGGGCTGCGTGCCGGCCTTGGCCAGGCGCGCCTGCGCCGCGGCCAGGTCGCTGTCCTTCATCGCGATCAGCTTCTGCTGGTCCTGCTTGAGCTTCTCCAGTTCGCCCACGCGGGTGCGCAGCTCCTGGATCTCGGCATCGCGCGTGGCGATGTCCTCGCGCGCCTGCTGCAGTTGTTCGTTCGCCGCCATGTCTCCCTCGCCTCCGGCACCGGTGCCGCTGGTCGTTCCGGCATTCTTCGCGTCACTGGCCACCGCCGGGGCGATCTCCAGGCGTGCACCTTCCACCGCCGGCGACGCCGGGGTGCTGGCCGGCGTCGGCGCCGGCGTGGCGGCCGCGCCGGCTTCGGCCGGCTGCGGAATCGCCGCGCGCGCCTGGCGCCATTGCGCGGCCTGCTCCTGCACCATCGCGCGGGCCTCGGCCGCGCCCACGCGCGCCAGCTCTTCCTGCGCCGGGGTGCGCAGCACCGCGCCGGCCTTGAGCCGGTTGATGTTGCCGCCGATGAACGCATCCGGGTTGGCGCGCAGCAGCGCGACCATGGTCTGGTCCAACGTGGTGCCGCCCTCGCGCGCCAGCTGCGCGGCGATGCCGGACAACGTCTGGCCGCTGCGCACGGTGAGCGCATCGCCCGGCGACAGCGCCGGCGCTGTCGGCGCCTGGCGCACCGGACGCGGTGCGGGTGCGGGTGCAACTGCAGGTGCGACCGGTGCACCGGCTTCCGGTGCCGGCGTCTCGGGCGCGGCGGCCGGTTCGGGCGGCAGCGCTTCGGTCTCGCGGATGATGCGGTTCTCGGCGCTGGCGGCGGGCGCCTGGATCATCGGCTCGGCGATCGCCGCGGCGGTGTTGGGCGCATCGACCAGGGCCGAATACTCGCGCACCAGGCGACCCTGGCCCCAATCCACCTCGATCAGGAAGGACAACGCCTGCTGCGAGACCGGCAATGCGCTGGTGACGCGGATGACCGCACGGCCACCGGCATCCTGCGTGAACTGGAACTGCAGTTCGTTGACCAGGCCCTGCGGCGGCGCCAGGCCGACACGGGCGAACGTCGCCGGCGAAGCCAGCGCGACGTGCGCGTTCTCCAGTTCGCCAGGCTCGTTGGAGATGACCGGGATCTCGGCCACCAGCGGCTGCCCCGGGCGGGACAGCACGCGGATGTCGCCCAGCCCGAGCGCCATCGCAGCACCGCTGCACAGCGTCAGGACCAGCGCGCCGATACCTTGTAGGGGGCGCCTGGCGCCCATTCCCCTGCGTTTCATGGGCGCCAATATAACGTCGCGCCGGAAGACTGCCTACGGGCAGGTGAAGGACGCCGCGGCGAAACCCCGGCGTCCTTCCCGCAATGCAGCAGGCTCAGGCCTGCTCGGCGGCGACCAGTTCGGCCAGTTGCACCGCGTTGAGCGCGGCGCCCTTGCGGATGTTGTCCGAGACGATCCACAGGTTCAGGCCGCGGGGGTGCGAGAAATCCTCGCGGATACGGCCGACGTACACCGCATCCTGGCCCGAGGCGTGCGTCACCGGCGTCGGGTAGCCACCGGCCTTGCGCTCGTCCACCACTTCCACGCCGGGCGAACGCGCGAGCAGTTCGCGCGCCGCTTCCACGGTGATCTTCTCGCGCGTCTCGATGGCCACGGCCTCGGAATGGCCGTAGAACACCGGCACGCGCACGGCGGTGGGGTTCACCTTGATGCTGTCATCGCCCAGGATCTTCTGCGTCTCCCACACCAGCTTCATTTCTTCCTTGGTGAAGCCGTTGTCCTGGAAGTCGTCGATGTGCGGGATCAGGTTGAAGGCGATCTGCACCGGGAAGCGCTGCGGGTCGATCTCCTGGAAGTTCAGCAGCTGGCCGGTCTGCTTGCCCAGTTCCTCCAGCGCCGAACGGCCGCCGCCGGACACCGACTGGTAAGTGGCCACGTTGATGCGCTCGATGCCGTACTGGCGGTGGATCGGGCCCAGCGCCACCAGCATCTGCATGGTCGAGCAGTTGGGGTTGGCGATGATGCCGCGCGGGCGGTCCTTCAGCGCGTCCGGGTTCACTTCGGACACCACCAGCGGCACGTCGTCGTCGTAGCGGAAGGCCGAGGAGTTGTCGATCACCACGGCGCCCGCGGCGGCGAACTTCGGCGCGTATTCCTTGGACACGCTGCCGCCGGCGGAGAACAGCGCGATGTCCACGCCCTTGGGATCGAAGGTGGCCAGGTCCTGGACGGGAATCTTCTGGCCCTTGTACTCGACGGTGCCGCCGGCCGAGCGCTCGGAGGCCAGCGCGTGGAGGGTGGCGATGGGGAAATCGCGCTCGGCGAGGATGCTCAGCATGGTCTCGCCGACCGCACCGGTGGCGCCGACGATGGCGACGTTGAAACGACGGGTGTTCTGGCTCATGGAATGTGACTCGATGATTCGATGGGAAAAGGAGTTCGGCGCAGCATCGCTGGGTTCGGGGAACCTCCGGTGAAACGGACGCGGAGGCTCCCTATCGTTTGGCGTCGCCGATTTTGCGCGCGCGCACGCCCGCGCCGCCGGTTTTGCCGGCGTCGATCCGGTCCAGGTTCAGCGCGCTCGGCGGCCGGCCGGCATCCGGCCCCCGGCCCAGCGCGGCGATCAGGTTGTCCACGGCCAGCGCGACCATGGCGCGGCGCGTGTGCAGGCTGGCGCTGCCGATATGCGGGGTCAGCACCACGTTGCGCAGGGCGAGCAGCTCGGGGCGCACGTCCGGCTCGCCCTCGTACACGTCCAGGCCCGCGGCGGCCAGGCGCCCGCGGGCCAGTGCGTCGGCCAGCGCCACTTCGTCCACCAGCCCGCCGCGCGCGATGTTCACCAGCGTGGCGGAAGGCTTCATCTTCGCCAGCGCGGCGGCATCGATCAGGTGGTGCGCGGCCGGCGTGTAGGGCAGCACCAGCACGAGATGGTCAGATTGCGCGAGCAGGTCATCGAAGCCGACGTAGCGCGCACCGGTCTGCGCTTCCACCGACTCCGGCAGCCGGCTGCGGTTGTGGTACAGCACCTTCATGCCGAAGCCGAGCGCGCCGCGGCGCGCGATGCCCTGGCCGATGCGGCCCATGCCCAGGATGCCCAGCGTGCTGCCGTGGATGTCGTGGCCGAGCATGGTCTTGAACGACCACTGCCGCCACTGCCCCTCGCGCAGCCAGCGCTCGGATTCGGTGATGCGCCGCGCGGCCGCCATCAGCAGGGCGAAACCGAGGTCGGCCGTGGTCTCGGTGAGTACGTCCGGGGTGTTGCTGGCGATGATCCCGGCGGCGCTGAGCGCGTCGAGATCGAGGTTGTTGTAGCCGACCCCGACATTGGCGAGCGCCCGCAACGCGTGCGCATCGGCGATTTCCGCCGCGCCCACGCGCTCGTTGAGGGTGATCAGCGCGCCGTCCACGCCGGCCAGGCGCGCGGCGATGTCGCCGGCCGAATACTTCGTGACCTCCGCCGTGGCCTGCACGTCGACATACTGCCCGAGCCGTTCGATCTCCTCGTCGAACAGCGGCTGGCTGACCCACACGCGCGGGCGCGCTTCAGCCATCGAGCGTTCCGGGAATACGCGGCGAGATCGGGCCGACATCCCCACACTGCGCGCGATGGCGCAGCGCCTGGTCCATCAGCACCAGCGCCATCATCGCCTCGGCGATCGGCGTGGCGCGGATGCCCACGCACGGATCATGGCGGCCGGTGGTCACCACCTCGATCGGCTGCCCGTCCACGTCCACGCTCTCGCCAGGCAGGCGCAGGCTGGAGGTGGGCTTGAGCGCGATCGAGGCCACGACCTGCTGCCCGGTGGAAATGCCGCCGAGGATGCCGCCGGCGTGATTGCTGTGGAAGCCCTGCGCGGAGATCAGGTCGCGATGCTCGGTGCCCTTCTGCGCGATCACGTCGAAACCGTCGCCGATCTCCACGCCCTTGACCGCGTTGATGCTCATCAGCGCGGCGGCCAGTTCGCCATCGAGCTTGCCGTAGATCGGCTCGCCCCAGCCCGGCGGCACGCCGTCGGCCACCACGGTGACGCGCGCGCCGACCGAGTCGCCGGACTTGCGCAGCGCATCCATGTAGCTTTCCAGCGCGTCCACCTGCGCGGCGTGCGGCCAGAAGAACGGGTTGTCCTCCACCGCGTTCCAGTCGAAGCCTTCCGGCACGATCGGCCCGAGCTGCGACAGCCAGCCGCGCACGGTGACACCGTAGCGCTGCGCCAGCCACTTCTTGGCGATCACGCCAGCGGCCACGCGCACGGTGGTCTCGCGCGCGGACGAGCGCCCGCCGCCGCGCGGATCGCGGATGCCGTACTTCTGCCAATAGCTGTAGTCGGCATGGCCCGGGCGGAACTGTTGGGCGATGTTCGCGTAATCCTTGCTGCGCTGGTCGGTATTGCGGATCAGCAGCGCGATCGGCGTGCCGGTGGTCAGGCCTTCGTACACGCCGGAGAGGATCTCCACCTCGTCGGCCTCGCGGCGCGCCGAGGTATGGCGGGTCTTGCCGGTGGCGCGGCGCTGCAAATCGTGGGTGAATTCGGCCGCGTCCAGCGCCAGCCCCGGCGGACAGCCATCGACCACGCAGCCGATCGCCGGGCCGTGCGACTCGCCGAACGTGGTGACCGTCAGCAGCTTGCCGAAGCTGTTCGCGCTCATCGCTGTGCGGCCAGCTCCGTGATGCGCGCGCTGTGCGCGATCAGCTCGCGGCACTCCACCGCGAAGATGCCCATCTGGCCGACCTTGAACTCGATCCAGGCGAAATCGACCTCCGGCAGCAGCTTGACCAGATGCCGCTCGGATTCGCCGACCTCGCAGATCAGCAGCCCGTCCTCGGACAGGTGGATCGGCGCGTCGCGCAGGATCTTCAGCACCAGGTCCAGCCCGTCGTCGCCCGCGCGCAAGCCCAGCTCCGGCTCGTAGGAGTACTCGCGCGGCAGCGCATCGGTCTCCTCGTTGGTGACGTAGGGCGGGTTGGTGACGATCAGGTCGTAATGGCGGCCGGTCAGCCCGTTGAACAGGTCCGACTTGAGCAGGGTGACGTTGTCGGCGTGCAGGCGCGCCTTGTTCTCGGCGGCCAGCGCGAGCGCGTCGTCGCTGATGTCCACGCCGTCCACCTGCCAGTTCGGGTTGTAGTGGCCCATGGCGATGGCGATGCAGCCCGAGCCGGTGCACAGGTCCAGCGCGCGGCTGACCTCGCGCCCGCCCAGCCACGGCTCGAAGCCGGCCTCGATCAGCTCGGCGATCGGCGAGCGCGGCACCAGCGCGCGCGCATCGCTCTTGAAGCTCAGCCCGGCGAACCACGCCTCGCCGGTGAGGTAGGCCGCCGGCACGCGCTCGTCGATGCGGCGCTGGAACAGCGCCAGCACCTGCTCGCGCTCGGCGCGGGTCAGGCGCGCGGCGCCGTAGGCCGGGCCCAGGTCGTGCGGCAGGTGCAGGGTGTGCAGGACCAGTTGGGTCGCCTCGTCCAGCGCGTTGTCGTAGCTGTGGCCGAAGGTCAGGCCGGCTTCGTTGAAACGGCTGGTGCCGTAGCGGATCAGGTCGATGATCGTGGACAGTTCGTCGGCCGCGGCGGCAGTCATGGCGAAAGCGTGTGGGGAAAGGCCCCCGATTATAGGCGCGCGGCCGCTATCATGAGCGTCTGTTGCAGGGGAAACTTCGGCGCGCGGGCCGCGCCGGCCCCCGGGCGACGCCCGCCGGCGGCCTGATCCGCCGACCCGCGCCGGTCCGCCGGCGCCCTGGAACGAGGTGGCTGGCCGCATGACCCTACGTACAACCGGCATCGTGATTGCCGCCGCCCTGGCCGCGGGCCTGGGCCTGATTGCCGCGCAGAAGGTCTTCCTGGATCGCGCGCCGGCGGCCACCGAGACGGTGGTGATGTATCCGCAGCCGCGGCCCCTGCCCGACTTCAACCTGCGCCAGTCCGACGGTACCTCGCTGGTGCCCGGCGAGCTGAAGGGCCATTGGACGCTGGTGTTCATCGGCTTCCTGTCCTGCCCGGACGTGTGCCCGACCACCCTGGCCGACCTCGCCCGCGCGCAGCAGCAGTGGACGACGATTCCCGAAAGCCTGCGCCCGCGCGTGCTGTTCGTGTCCATCGATCCCGATCGCGACCCGCCGGCGCGTGTCGGCGAATACGCCCACGCCTTCCACAAGGACACCCTGGCCGCGACCGCCGACGTGCCGGAACTGGAGCGTTTCGCCACCGCGCTGGGCTTCGTGTTCCAGAAGGTGCCGGGCAAGCATTTCGACGAGAACCCGAACGACTACAGCATGGACCACTCGGCCGGCATCGCCGTGCTCGACCCGGAGGGCCGGCTCGCCGGCCTGATCCGCCCCCCTTTCCAGCCGCAGGCCATCGCCGCGGATTTCACCCGGCTGACCCAGGCTTCCACCCCATGAACCTCACCACCGCCCTGACCTACGCCCTGCCGCACCGCGCGCTGTCCTCGCTGGCGCGCCGGCTCGCCTATTCGACGAACCCGCGCGTGAAGCAGTGGCTGATCGACACGGTGACCGAGAAGTTCGACGTCAACCTAGCCGAGGCCGCGCAGCCGGACCCGACCGCCTACCCGTCGTTCAATGCGTTCTTCACCCGCGCGCTGAAGGAAGGCGCGCGCCGTGCCGATGCGGACCCGCGCACGCTGGTGATGCCGGCGGACGGCCGCATCAGCCAGCTTGGCGCCATCGAGGATGGCCGCATTTTCCAGGCCAAGGGGCAATCGTTCACCGCCGCCGAACTGCTCGGCGACGAAGCCTCCGCCCTGCCGTACCGCGAAGGGCTGTTCGCCACGGTCTACCTGTCGCCGCGCGACTACCACCGCGTGCACATGCCGTGGACCGGCACGCTGCGCGAGACGGCGCACGTGCCCGGGCGCTTGTTCAGCGTGGGCCCGGCCGCGGTGGCCGGCGTGCCGCGGCTGTTCGCGCGCAACGAGCGGCTGGTGTGCCATTTCGATACCGACTTCGGGCCGATGGCCTCGGTGATGGTCGGCGCGTTGCTGGTCTCCGGCGTGGAAACGGTGTGGAGCGGCGAGGAGATTCCGGCCTACGGCGACCGCATCACGCGCAAGGACTATCGCGGCCAGGGCATCACGCTGGAGCGCTTCGCCGAGATGGCGCGCTTCAACTACGGCTCCACCGTGATCGTGCTGCTGCCGCCGGGCGTGGCCGAATTCGCGCCGCAGCTGCGCGCCGAATCGCCGGTGAAGCTGGGCGAGGCGCTGGCGACGCTGCGCTGAGGGAACTGGCGCGCGGCGCGCAGCCCGCCCGCGCCCTTCCTTTGTAGGAGCGGCTTCAGCCGCGACCGCGGGATCGCGCGGTCGCGGCTGAAGCCGCTCCTACAAAAAACGGAGGAACGTCCGCCCGCCGGGGCCGCCCCGCCTTACCTGTCGCAGCCCACCAGTTGGATCACCTGCCCTGGCTTGAGCGCATACGCCGGGGCGCGCAGCTTGTTCGCCTTGGCCAGTTCCTTGATCTCGCACTGGTGCTTGTCGGCGATGCGCCCCAGCGTGTCGCCCTTGGCCACCTTGTAGCTGCGCACCTGCTTGGCCTTGGGCTTGGCCGGCGCCGGCTGGCCGGTCGCCACCGTGGTCGCCACGCCGGCCATCGGGGTGGCGCTGCCCACCGCCACGCTGCCGGTGAACGATTGCGGCGAAGGCCGCACGATGGCCTGGTTGAGGTCGGCGGTGATCAGCGTGCGCGCCAGGTCCGCGCGCGGGCCCTTCACGCAGTAGCGGTTGTACAGCCCGACGATGCGCGTGGTGGCGTTGATCGTCGTGCCGCCGGGAATCCAGCCATCCGGCTCGTAGCGCGGGTTGAGGTTACGCAGCGCGCGCATGTAGCCGTCGCGCGTGCCGGCGCTGCCCAGGCAGATGGTCAGCTCGTAGATCGTGGTCGAACGCGCGAGCGTGAGCGTGGCCGGCACCGCGTTGACCTTCGGCAGCTCCAGCCCGTACTGCTGCGGGTGCAGGAACAGCCATGCCGCGGCGATCACCATCGGCACGTAGTCCTTGGTCTCGGCCGGGAACTGGTCGTACACCGACTGGTCCCAGAAGCTGCGCCCGCCAGTGGCGCCATAGACGCGCGCCGCGCGGCCTTCGCCGCCGTTGTAGGCGGCCAGGGCCAGCTCGATGTTGCGGTTGAGCTCGCCCATGCGCTCGTTGAGGTAGGCCGCGCTGGCCATCGCCGCGCTGCGCGGGTCGAAGCGGCTGTCAAAGCCGGTGTCGTCCACGCCCAGGCCGAAGCGGCGGCCGGTGGCCGGCATGAACTGCATCAGCCCGGCGGCGCCGGCGCGCGAGCTGGCATGGACGCGGCCGTTGGATTCCTTGGCCATGATGCCGAACAACAGCGCCTCGGGCAGCGCGCGGCGCTGCCATTCGGGCCACATGATGCCGCGCAGGTTCTCGTAGTTCTCGTAGCTGGTGAGCAGCTGCGGGCGCAGGTCGGTGAGCCAGCGGCGGATGCCGGCCTGCACGGCGGCGTTGTATTCGACCATGGTGTCGAACTCGTGCCGGCGGTCGTTGAGCAGGGCCGCGGCGCGCGCGGCCTCCGGCACATCGGCGGCCAGCGGGCCGACGTGGTCCGGGTCGGCTTCGAGCAGGCCATCGTCCGCGCCGTCGGCGTCGTCCTGCTGCTGGGCGTCGGTGTTGGCCTTCAGCAGGCGCTTGTAGGTCGCCAGCATCGTGCCCATCTGGCAGCCGCGCTGCTGGGTGCAGGCGGTGATGACGTCCTCCATGTCCTCCAGCGCGGCGTCGCTTTCGGCCTGGCCCTTGGGGTCGGCGTTGCCCACCAGCACCTGGGCGTCGCGGTAGCGCTTCTCGGCGGCGGCCATCCGCCCCTGGAGGGCCTCCACGCGGGCCTCGTCGCGCTTGGACAGCGCCTGGGCGGAGGGAACGACCGACAGCAGCGCCACGGCGGCCAGCACGGACCACGGGCGCGGAACAGGGAACGGAAGCGGCATCTTTCGGTACGGCGGCGAAGAGGTCTGGCAGGGTAGCCGCCGGTCGCGCGCCGGGGCAAGGCGCGCTGCAGGACGGGTACAGTGCAACGTCAGCCAGCGCCGTAGAATCCGCGCAACTTGAATGCGAGGCATGCCATGGATCCGATCCTGCTGGGCAAGGGCGTCACCGACGACATCGCCGTGGTCCTCCAGCCCCGGCTGGGCAATCGCCACGGCCTGGTGGCCGGTGCGACCGGCACCGGCAAGACGGTGACCCTGATGACGCTGGCCGAAGGCTTCTCGCGCATCGGCGTCCCGGTGTTCCTGGCCGACGTGAAGGGCGACGTGGCCGGCCTGGCGGTGGCCGGCGATGGCAACGAGAAACTGCGCCAGCGCGCCGCCGAGATCGGCGTGCCCGACTACGCGCCGGCCGCCAGCCCGGTGGTGTTCTGGGACCTGTACGGCCAGCTCGGCCACCCGGTGCGCACCACGGTGAGCGAGATGGGCCCCACCCTGCTCGCCCGCATCCTCGAACTCAACGACACCCAGGCCGGCGTGCTGGACATCGTGTTCAAGCTGGCCGACGACCGCGGCCTGCTGCTGCTCGACCTGGACGACCTGCGCGCCCTGCTCAACCTGGTGGTGGAAGACCGCAAGGAAATCTCCACCGAATACGGGCTGGTCAGCGCGCCCTCGGTGGCGGCGATCCAGCGCGCCCTGCTGCGGCTGGCACAGGATGGCGGCGAAGGCTTCTTCGGCGAGCCGGCGCTGGCGCTGGAAGACCTGATGCGCACCACGCCCGACGGGCGCGGGGTGATCGGCATCCTGGCCGCCGCGCAGCTGGTGCTCAAGCCGCGGCTGTACTCCACCTTCCTGCTGTGGCTGCTCTCGGAATTGTTCGAGCGGCTGCCGGAAGTGGGCGACCTGGACAAGCCCAAGCTGGTGTTCGTGTTCGACGAGGCACACCTGCTGTTCGACGACGCGCCGCCGGCGCTGGTGCAGCGTATCGAGCAGGTGGTGCGGCTGATCCGCTCCAAGGGCGTGGGCGTGTACTTCTGCTCGCAGTTCCCGGACGACGTGCCGGCCAACATCCTCGGCCAGCTTGGCAACCGCGTGCAGCACGCGCTGCGTGCGTATACCCCGCGCGACCAGAAGGCGGTCAAGACCGCCGCCGAGACATTTGTCGCCAATCCCAAGCTCGATGTGGCCAGCGCGATCTCCAGCCTGGGTACCGGCGAGGCATTGGTCTCCACGCTGCAGGACAAGGGCGTGCCGATGCCCGTGGAGCAGACGCTGATTGCCCCGCCGCGTTGCCGCATGGGCGCGATCACCGACGCCGAACGCGCGCAGGTGCGCGCGGGCAGCCCGGTGGGCGGCAAGTACGACACCGCGGTGAACCGCGAATCGGCCGCGGAAATGCTCGCCAGGCGGGCGCAGGAACAGGTCGCCAAGACCGACGCGCCGCCGGCGCGCGGGCCGGAACACGACGCGGCCGCCGGCAACGATTGGGGCCAGGCGGTGAAGGACGCGGTGTTCGGCACCAAGCGCCGCCAGGGCCTGCTGGAGACGATGGCCAAGCAGACCACGCGTACCGTGGGCAGCAAGCTCGGCCAGCAGATCGTGCGCGGCATCCTGGGTGGCATCTTCGGCGGCGGCAAGCGCTGACGGACGCGGCGCCCGGCACCATTGCGCGCGCCGGGCGCGTGCCAGCACAATCCGGACGGACAACGACCGCTCAGGGGGAGCGTCATGGAAGATCGTCGTAGGCAGCGGCATGCGCAGCCCGAACCGTTCTGGTCGCGCGTGCGCGCCATTACCTTCTATCCGCTGCAGGGCGCGGCCTTGTGGTCACTGCTCGCGCTGACGCTTTGCACCTTACTCGGTGTAGTCCCCGGAATCGGCTGGATATTCAGCCTGGTGACTTGGCTGGCGGTTTACCGCTACGCCTTCGAGATTCTTCGCCACACGGCCAATGGCCATCCCGGCGCGCCCGAGTATGCCCTGGAGCTGGGCGATGGCGCGGTGATACGGCTGTTCGCGCTGTCGCTGCTGGTGATCGCCGGGCTGATCGCGGTGGCGTTCCTGACGCGCAGCGTGGGGATGCTGCTGCTGACCATCGGGGTGATCGCGCTGATGCAACCGGGCATGGTGATTTCCCTCGCCTTGGACGGCAGCTTGCGCAGGGCGCTGAATCCACTGGTCCCGCTGGATCTGGCGCTACGGATCGGCTGGCCCTATCTGGCTGCGTTCTGCCTGCTGTTCGTGATCCAGATCAGCACGATGTTGGCCGGCAAGTGGCTGCGCGCCTATCTGCCTCCGGAGGTCAGCAGCGTGGCCTTCAATTTCGTGGCGATCTGGGGCCTGTTTTCGACCTTCCATCTCCTCGGCTACCTGGTCTACCAGTACCACGAGGTCCTGGGTTTCGAACCGGAAGCCCTGCAGGACACCCGCCGCGCCGACCCAGACCAGCGCCTGCTCGACGAAGCCGAGGGCCACGTGCGCGACGGCCATCCGCGCGAGGCGCGCGAAGCATTGCGCGGGGCGATCCGCGGCCGCGCGGTGTCGCTGGGCGTGCACGAGCTGTACCAGCGCCTGCTGCGCAAGGAGGGCCCTTCGCCGGAACTCCACGACCACGCGCAGCAGTACATCAGCCGGCTCATCGCCGAGAAGCAGGAGCGCCGCGCGCTGTCGCTGTTGCGCGAGATGCTCGAGACCGACCCGGATTTCACCCCGGCACAGGTCGAACAGGCGATCGCCCTGGTGGACCGCGCGCGCATGGCCGGCCAGCACCAGCTCACCGTCGACGCGTTGCGCGCGATGGTGCGCAAGTGGCCACGCCACGAGGCCGCCGCGCAATGGGCGCTCGATGCCGCGCTGCTGCTGGCCGAGCGCTACGGCCGCGACGAGGAGGCCCGCGCACTGCTGGAGACCGCGCTCGTCACCTGCGAAGACGAGGACGTCCGGCGTCGCCTGCAGAACGCGCTGGCGGCGATCAATCCCGCCGCCACGCCGGCCGCCTGATCCCTCAGAGGTTGTCCAGCAGGAAGCGCGCCTTGGCCGCCTGCGGCTGATCGGGGAAGGCCTGCAGCAGATGGGCGAGCAGGCGCCGCTGGTCGCCCGACGGGCGCGTGCCATGGGCCAGCGCCAGTTTCAGCCACAGCTGGGCCTGCGTATCGCGCAGGCCGGCCGCGCCGTCCGATGACAACAGCTGCTCGGCCTCCTGCAGGTGGCCCAGCGCGATCCACTGCGAGACCAGTACGTCACGCATCTCCGCCGGCAGCACCAGCCCCTCCGCCGACAGGGTTTGCACCAGCCCCCACTGTGCCTGCACCTGCGCGGCGTCGCCGGCGGGCAGGCGTAGCAATGCCAGTGCGCGTTCGCGCAGGAACTGCCCCTGCCCCGCGTTGCGCGCCACGCGGCAACGTGCCAGTGCCACCTCGAAACTTTGCGGTTGCTCGGCCGCCAGTTCGGCCAGCAGCGATTCGGCCTCGATGTTTTCCATCCGCCCCAGGTGACGCTGCGCGCGTTCCCAGCGGTCGTCCACCAGGGCGGCCGGCGTATCCTGGAGGAATGCCGGCCGCGTCTGCCGCGTCCACACCAGCACGGCGCCCATCAACGCACCGGTGACCAGCCCACCCGCATGCGCTTCGAAAGCGACGCGCGCATCGTCCTGCGAAAGCAGGTTGAACACTTCCCAGCCCAGCCACAGCGGGAACAACGCGATGGCCGGTGCGCGCACGTAGTCGAACACCACCCCGAACCAGTAGAAGAAGCGCACCGGCTGGCGACCCCATACCGCGCAGAACGCCCCCATCATCGCGGCGATGGCACCCGAGGCGCCCAACCCGCCGCCGTACTCGCCCCAGCGCCACAGCACGCTCGCCGCGGCCGAGCCGTAAGCACCCACCACGTAGACGCCCAGCAGCCACCACGCACCGATGGCGCCTTCCAACAGCAGGCCGAGCGCGACCAGGAAGAGCATGTTGCCGACCAGGTGCATGGGATCGGCATGCAGGAACGCCGCCGTGAGCATGCGGTGCGGCGACCACTCCGAGCCGCGCTGCATGTGGCGCAAGGTAAAGATGGCGTCCAGGCGGCGGTCGAATTCGGCGCGCAGCGGGCGCCAGCGCGCCTGGGCGTCCTCGTCCTTGCCGGGCGCACGTTGCGCCAGGCGCGCGCGAAAGCCCAGGTCATTCACCGCGGCCCCGGCGAGCTGGCCCCATTGCTCGCCTTCATCCTGTTCGTCCAACGCCTGCAACTCGTCGCCGCGGCCGGTGTCGAGCAGGTACTGGCGATAGGCCGGCAGCTCCTGTTCGGCCAGGCCGGATTGCACGTAGTAGCGTTGGGCCTGCGTCATCGCCTCGGTGTCGCCGGCCTGCGCGCCGAAGAACACGATCACGTTGACCAGCAGCAGCAAGCTGGTCATCCAGGGCCAGGTCGCCCAGGTGAGCGGCTTGTGCAAAGGCAGGATCAACATCGGCAACATCCCCTGTCGGCGCGAAGCGCGCAGCTTCGACGATCGGCCTGGCGACATGCAAGCCGAGCCGCGCTAGCATCCCCTCCCCGCTTCGATTGCCGCTTCCGCATGACCCGTTGGCGTCCTCCCGCAGAGAAAAGCACCGCGCTGATCACCGCCGCCGGCCACGCCCGGCTCAAGGCCGAGCTGGACGACCTGTGGCGCGTGCGCCGGCCGGAAGTGGTCAAGGCGCTGGCCGCCGCGGCGGCAGAGGGCGATCGCTCGGAGAACGCCGAGTACACCTATCGCAAGAAGCAGCTGGGCGAGATCGACCGCCGCGTACGCTACCTGAGCAAGCGGCTGGAAGCGCTGCGCGTGGTGGACACACGGCCGAGCGACCCGCAGGCGGTGTTCTTCGGCGCGCGGGTGGAGCTGGAGCGGGTGAGCGACGGCGAGCTGCTGCGCTATCGCATCGTCGGGCCGGACGAAACCGACGCGGCGCAGGGCTGGATCAGCATCGATTCGCCCATGGCGCGGGCGCTGCTGAAGAAGCGCGTGGACGATGAGTTCGAGGTGATGCTGCCGGGCGGGATGACCCGTTTCGTGATCGTGGAAGTCGATTACGCGTGAGGGGGCGCCGCGACCGGTGATGTGCGGTCGCGGCTGA
This sequence comes from Stenotrophomonas sp. HITSZ_GD, assembly GCF_029543105.1. Lineage (GTDB taxonomy): Bacteria > Pseudomonadota > Gammaproteobacteria > Xanthomonadales > Xanthomonadaceae > Stenotrophomonas_A. The sequence goes on along the minus strand of NZ_JARQXB010000003.1, from coordinate 104,381 downwards.
AGCCGCTCCTACAGCGAGGGCCCGCGGCGGCCTTACACCATTGCGAGCGGCAGCGGCTTGCGCGCCGGTTCCAGCGCATCGCCGAACAGGTCGTGCTCGTCGCTCTCGGTGATTTCCACCTGCACGAAATCGCCCGGGCGCAGGCCCATCTCCTCGCCGTTCTGGATGTGCACCAGGCCGTCGATCTCCGGCGCGTCAGCGCGCGAACGCGCCACCGCGATGCCATCTTCCAGGCCATCGACCAGGCACTGCTGCACCGTGCCCACCTTTGCTTCCAGCCGCGCGGCGGAAATGGCCGCCTGGCGCGCCATGAAGCGCGCCAGCCGCTCCTGCTTCACTTCTTCCGGCACCGGGTCGGGCAGCGCGTTGGCGCTGGCGCCCTCCACCGGCGAATAGGCGAACGCGCCGACGCGATCCAACTGCGCCTGGTCGAGGAAATCCAGCAGCGCCTCGAACTCGGCCTCCGTCTCGCCCGGGAAGCCGACGATGAAGGTCGAGCGCACGGTGATCTCCGGGCAGATCTGCCGCCAGCGCAGCACGCGCTCCAGCGTCTTGTCGACCGCGCCGGGGCGCTTCATCAGCTTGAGGATGCGCGGGCTGGCGTGCTGGAACGGGATGTCCAGGTACGGGAGGATTTTCCCTTCGGCCATCAGCGGCACGACATCGTCCACGTGCGGGTACGGGTAGACGTAGTGCAGGCGCGTCCACACGTCCAGCTCGGACAGGCCCTCGCACAGCGCCTTCATGCGCGTGGCGTACTGGCGGCCCTGCCAGGTCTTCTCGGCGTACTTGAGGTCCACGCCGTAGGCCGAGGTGTCCTGCGAAACCACCAGCAGTTCCTTGACCCCGCCGCGCACCAGCCGCTCGGCCTCGCGCAGCACGTCATCGACCGGGCGCGAGACCAAGTCGCCGCGCATGGACGGAATGATGCAGAAGCTGCAGCGATGGTTGCAGCCTTCGGAAATCTTCAGGTACGCGTAGTGGCGCGGGGTGAGCTTGATGCCGTAGTCCGGCACCAGATCCACGAACGGGTTGTGCTGCGGCGGCAGCGCGGCGTGCACCGCCTCCATCACCGTGGCGTAATCCTGCGGGCCGGAGACGGAGAGCACGTCCGGGTACTGCTCGCGGATCAGCGCCGAATTCTTGCCCAGGCAGCCGGTGACGATGACCTTGCCGTTCTCGTTCATCGCCTCGCCGATGGCGTCGAGCGATTCGGCCACCGCCGAGTCGATGAAGCCACAGGTGTTGACCACCACCACGTCGGCGGCGTCGTAGCTGGGGACGATGTCATAGCCCTCCACCCGCAGCTGGGTGAGGATGCGTTCGGAATCGACGAGCGCTTTCGGACAGCCAAGGCTGACGAAGCCGACTTTGGGGTTCGACGGGGACATGCGGGGAGTCTGGGGGCCTGGGAGAGGAACGGCCTGGGGCCTGAGCGGCGGAATTATAGCTGGCCGCGGGCAGGCGCCCTGAACGCACCGGCCAGACTCCATCACCCCTGCCAACAGGCAAGGCTTCCATAATGGCGGTCCCCATTCATTACCCGAGGATGTCCCCATGGGCCACTGGACCACGCTCGATACCCCCCACGGCCAGGTCGCCGCCTGGCACGCCACGCCGGTCGGCCAGCCGCGCGGCGGCCTGGTGGTGATCCAGGAAATCTTCGGCGTCAACGAACACATGCGCCAGGTGGGCGAGGATTTCGCTGCCGAAGGCTACGAAGTGCTGGTGCCGGCGTTCTTCGACCTGGTGGAGAAGGACACCCAGCTGCCTTACGACCAAGCCGGCACGCAGCGGGGCCTGGACATGGTGAAGACCCTGGGCATGGACCGTGCCGTGGACATCGTCCAGGCCGCCGCCACCGTGCTGGCGCCGGCCGGCAAGGTCGGCACGGTCGGCTATTGCTGGGGCGGCAGCGTCGCCTTGCTGGCGGCCATCCGCCTGGGCCTGCCGTCGGTCAGCTACTACGGCGCGCGCAACGTGCAGTTCCTGGACGAGACGCCGAAAGCACCGGTGATCTTCCACTTCGGCGACCAAGACAAGAGCATCCCGCCGGAAGCCGTGCAGGCCCACCGCGAGAAGCTGCCGCAGATGCCGGTGTACGTGTACCCGGCCGACCACGCGTTCAACCGCGACGTCGGCCCGCACTACGCCCCGGAGAGCGCGAAGCTGGCCCGCGAGCGCACGCTGGCCTTCTTTGCCGACAACCTGTGAGCGACTTCCAGCTCGACCCGCGCCTGGCCGCGGACAGCGTGTTCGTCGCCGACGGCCCGCTCTCCCAGGTGCGCCTGATGGACGACGCGCGCTTCCCGTGGCTGGTGCTCGTGCCGCGCGTGGACGATGCCAGCGAATGGATCGACCTCGACGGCGGCCAGCAACGCCTGTTGCTGGCCGAGGTCAACCAGGTCTCGCGCCTGTTGCAGGCCGAGCCCGGCGTGGAGAAGCTCAACCTGGGCGCGCTCGGCAACATCGTGCGCCAGCTGCACGTGCATCTGGTGGGCCGCCACGCGGGCGACGCGGCGTGGCCCGGGCCGGTGTGGGGCAGCGGCCCGGCGCAGCGCTTCGCGCCGGACGACCTGCGCCAGCGTGTCGAAGCATGGGCGCACCGGCTACGATAGGCGCCCGTCCAAGCCACCCGACCCCGACTACATGAAATCCCACGTCGTCGCCGCGCTGATCCTCATCCTCGTCGGCCTGCTGTTCCTGGCCAACAACCTGGGCTGGACGCACCTGAGCATCGGGCGGCTGATCAGCACCTGGTGGCCGGCCCTGCTGGTGGCGGTCGGCATCGGCATGTTGTTCGGACGCGGCAAGTAACCGCGCGATGCAATGAAAAACGGCGCCGAAGGGCGCCGTTTTTGTTCGCAGGGCCGCGCCGCTCAGGTCCGCGGCAGGGTCACGCCGGTCTGGCCCTGGTACTTGCCCCCGCGGTCGCGGTAGCTGGTTTCGCACACCTCGTCGGACTGGAAGAACAGCATCTGCGCCACGCCCTCGTTGGCGTAGATGCGCGCCGGCAGCGGCGTGGTGTTGCTGAACTCCAGGGTCACGTGGCCTTCCCACTCCGGCTCCAGCGGCGTGACGTTGACGATGATGCCGCAGCGCGCGTAGGTGCTCTTGCCCAGGCACACCACCAGCGTGTCGCGCGGGATGCGGAAATACTCCACCGTGCGCGCCAGCGCGAAGCTGTTCGGCGGGATGATGCACACGTCCGACTCGATATCCACGAAGCTGCCGCTGTCGAAATGCTTGGGATCGACGATCGTCGAGTTGATGTTGGTGAACACCTTGAACTCGCGCGAGCAGCGCACGTCGTAGCCGTAGCTCGACGTGCCGTAGCTCACGATGCGCTGCCCCTGGGCGTCCTGCTTGATCTGGCCCGGCTCGAACGGCTCGATCATGCCGTGCTGTTCGGCCATGCGCTTGATCCAGCGGTCGCTCTTGATGCTCATTCGGTCTTCCTGTGGTGGAGGGGCGGCGCGCGCCGCCTGCGGATTCTAGGCACTGCGGCCGCGCGTGTCGCGGCCGCCCGGAGCGCTCAACCGAACGAGGTGGCGATCGGGATGGCCGCGCGCGGCCGCTTGGCCAACGCCTCGGCCAGGCGCGTGGCGGCGGCGGCGTAGGCCTGCGCGGCCGGCGAATCGGGCGCGGCGGCAACGATCGGCGTGCCGGCATCACCCTGCTCGCGGATGGCGATTTCCAGCGGCAGCGAGCCCAGCAGCGGCACGCCGTACTGCGCGGCCATGCGTTGGCCGCCGCCTTCGCCGAACAGGTGCTCGGTGTGGCCGCAGTTCGAACAGGTGTGTACGGCCATGTTCTCGACGATGCCCAGCACCGGCACCTCCACCTTCTCGAACATCTTCAACGCCTTGCGTGCGTCCAGCGTGGCGATCTCCTGCGGCGTGGTGACGATCACGGCCCCCGCCACCGGAATCTTCTGCGATAGGGTCAGCTGGATGTCGCCGGTGCCCGGCGGCAGGTCGATGAGCAGGTAGTCCAGGTCGTCCCACAGGGTGTCGTTGAACAGCTGGGTGAGCGCGGAGGTGGCCATCGGGCCGCGCCAGATCATGGGGGTGTCGGTATCGATCAGCAGGCCGATGGACATGGCTTCCACCCCAAAGGCGCGCAGCGGCTCGATCGACTTGTTGTCCGGGCTGTCGGGCCGGCCGGCCAGGCCGAGCATGGCCGGCACGCTGGGGCCGTAGATGTCGGCGTCGAGCAGGCCGACCCGGGCGCCCTGCGCCTGCAGGGCCAGGGCCAGGTTGACCGCGGTGGTGGACTTGCCCACCCCGCCCTTGCCCGAGGCGATGGCGATGACGTTGCGGATGCGGGGATGGGGGGACAGGCCGCCCTGCGGCTTATGGGCTGGAATCTTCATGCGCCTATTGTCCGCGAGCCAGGGGGCGGACAGGAAACATGTGTCGCGCGTCACCGATAAAACGTTTTCTCATAACAATAACGTGATGGATTTCACATTTTTCTGCTAACTTTCCGTTCACGAATGGATGAACCGCGTGTTAACGTCGGGTTAGGGGTGATGCCATTGACACGCGACGGACATCTTTGTCTGGGCCGGTCCATTGCCCCGTTCTCAGCACACAGAAGGGGATTCGCCAGATGTCGTCCAGCAAAGCTTCTCGCCTCAAGCGGCACCGCCTGACCGCGGCCGTCTTCGCCGCCATCGTCCTGCCCGCCACGGGTTCGGCGCTGGCCCAGGATCCGCCCAAGGAACTCGACCGCGTCACCGTGACCGGCTCGCTGATTCCGCAGACCGAGATCGAGACCGCCACGCCGGTGATGGTCATCAGCGCCGAGGACATCAAGGCGCGTGGCTTCACCTCGGTGGCCGACGTGCTGGCCAAGAGTTCCTTCGCCACCGGCGGCGTGCAGGGCGCGCAGACCTCGGCCTCGTTCACCCAGGGCGCCAACACCGTGAGCCTGTTCGGCCTGCCGCCGGGTTACGTGAAGTACCTGATCGACGGCCGCCCGATGTCGAACTACCCGGCGCTGTACAACGGCAGCGACACGTTCAACAACATCAGCGGCATTCCGATCGACCTGGTCGACCGCATCGAGATCCTGCCCGGCGGCCAGTCCTCGCTGTACGGCTCGGACGCCATCGCCGGCGTGATCAACGTCATCCTGAAGAAGAAGCTCGACGGCGCGGTGCTGGCCATCCGCGGCGGCGGCTATTCCGAAGGCGGCGGCAGCAACTTCCGCGCCAGCATCGCCGATGGCTGGAGCTCGGCCGATGGCCGCGTCAGCATCCTGGGCGGCCTGCAGTACGAAGAATCGAATCCGATCTGGGGCTACCAGCGCGACCTGACCAAGCAGTACAACCAGCACGGCACTTCGCCGGCACTGCCCAGCCGCGACCTGCTGATCTACAGCCCGTTCACCAGCTACAACTTCCTCGACCCGGCCAACTGCGGCAACGTGACCGGCCTGTTCGGCGGTACCGAAGGCCTGCAGACCCGTCCCGGCTTCGGCGACGAGAACTTCTGCGGCTCGTACTACACGCCGGGCTACCGCACGCTGAAGAACGGCCTGGAATCGACCCAGGCCTACGTGCACGGCACCTTCGACATCAACGACAACACCCAGCTCTACGGCGATGTGCTCTACAGCCACGACAAGGTCGACTACCACGTCGGCTCGGGCTACACCTGGTGGGGCACCGGCGCGGACTTCGGCTACTTCTACGATCCCAACCTGGATGACCTGCTGAACCTGCAGCGCGCCTTCGCGCCGGAGGAGATGGGCGGCCAGGGCTTCCGCGACACCATGAGCCACGACGTCAGCGACGCGGTGCGCGTGAACTTCGGCGTCAAGGGCACCTTCGGCGCCTCGGCGTGGGACTACGACGTGGGCGTGACCTACAGCGAGTACAAGCTGAAGGAGAAGAACTTCGTCCGCTACGCCGCGCCGATGGACCAGTACTTCATCGACCACGTGCTCGGCCCGCAGCAGGGCCTGGACCCCTACTACGACGCCTACCCGGTGTTCACCCCGGACTACGCCGCGTTCTACCAGCCGATCAGCCAGGAAGACTTCGCGGCGATGACCGGCTACGAGACCTCGCGCAGCAAGACCTCCGACAGCATGCTGCGCTTCCAGCTGACCAATGCGACGCTGTTCAAGCTGCCGGGCGGCGACGCCGGCCTGGCCGTGGTGGCCGAGCTGGGCAAGCAGAAGTGGGATTACAGCCCGGCGCCGGGCCTGCTCGATGGCTCCATCTGGGGCCAGACCGCCGTCGCCGGCGGCGGCGACCGCGACCGTTACGCGATCACCTCCGAACTGCGCATGCCGCTGTGGGACCCGCTGACCGTCACCGCGTCCGGCCGCTATGACTCCTACGACGCCAGCGGCCGCACCATCGACAAGCCGACCTGGAGCGTGGGCCTGGAGTACCGTCCGGTGCAGTCGCTGCTGCTGCGCGGCAAGTACGGCACCGCGTTCCGTGCGCCGACCTTGTCCGACCTCTACCAGGGCGACAGCGGTTACTACAACTCCGTCACCGACTACTACCAGTGCGCCCTGCGCGGCTACCTGCCGGGCAACACCGACAACTGCCCGCAGGCCTACTCCAGCCGCCAGTTCTTCGGCACCCAGTCGGGCAACCTCGACCTGAAGCCGATCAACGCCGACGTGTGGAGCGCCGGCTTCGTGTGGTCGCCGGTCGACCGCATGAGCCTGACGGTGGACTACTTCAACTGGGACATCAGCGACGAGGTCACCCAGCAGAGTGCCGACGCGCTGTCGCTGCAGGACTATCGCTGCCGCGCCGGCATCGACGACATCACCACCCCGCTCTGCACCCAGGCGATGTCGCAGGTCACCCGCAACGCGGCCGGCTTCATCACCGAGATCTACACGCCGAAGATCAACGTCTCCAACCAGAAGCTGGAAGCGGTCACCGCCGCGTTCAACTATGGCTACGACTTCGGCAGCTGGGGTGACCTGAGCCTGCGCACCAGCTACACCCAGAACCTGCACCACACCCAGCAGATCTACGCCGGCGACGACGAGATCAACCTGCTGAACGATCCGTACTGGAGCAGCGATCCGAAGCGCAAGGCCGACGGCTCGCTGACCTGGACGATCGGCGACTTCTCGGCGACCTGGTACGTCAACTGGTTCTCCGAGACCCCGAACTACGCCGCGCGCATCAGCGAGGACGGCTACGGTTCGGCGAACGGCCGCAAGCTGGGCTCGTATGCGACCAATAACGTCAGCGCCACCTACAAGCTGTTCGAAGGCCTGGAGCTGTCGCTGATGCTCAACAACGTGTTCAACCGCATGCCCCCGTACGACTTCTCGTACCCGGGCACCTCCGGTGCGCCGTATAACGCCTACAACTTTGACGTGTATGGCCGCGCCTATTACCTGGAAATGCGCTACGCCTTCGGCAAGTAAGCCGCCGGCCAGCGCCTGAAAGACCCAGGCCCCATCCCGAAAGGGATGGGGCTTTTTCATGGGCCGCCATCGCCGCGTGGCGAGTCAGTCCGACATGGCTACGCCGAGCAATTCCGCCAGCGGCGCCATGTCCTGCCCGTAACGGCGCCAGCGCCCGAGGTAAGCGGTGCTGATCGGCTCGCGCACCTGCACCAGGCTGGCGGTGGCGACCGGCGCCTGGTTGCGCTCGAAGGCCATGCAGCCTTCTTCCCACGGCAGCCCGCAGAAGGCGAGCAGGCGCTCGGTGACCGGACGCTGCGCGGTGACCAGGTCCTCGTAGCGCACTTCCAGGAAGCGATCGGGCAGCAGGTGCCGCCAGTGCGCCATCAGCCGGTCGAACATCAGGTAGTAGCGGCCGACATCCATCAGGTCGAACGAGTAGTCGTAGTACGGCGAGCTCAACGCGAACAGCTGGCGGAAGTTGCCCAGGCAGGTGTCCATGGGGTCGCGTCGCAGGCAGATGATCCTGGCCCGGGGCAGCGCGCGCGCGATGTGGCCCACGTAGAGGAAGTTGTGCGGCAGCTTGTCGACGAAGCGTGGCGTATGGCCGGTTCCCGGCCGGGTGGACTCCACGTATTCGCGCCCTACCCGCTGCCAGTCCACCCCGTCCAGTTCGGTCAAGGTGGCGATATCGAGGATGCCAGGCGTCGGCGTGCCGCGCACGCGCTTCAACGCCACGGAGAAGTTCTGCAGTTCCCCCGCCGAATGCACCTGCGAGTGGCTCGACAGGATGCGCTCCACCAGCGTGGTGCCCGAGCGCGGCATGCCCACCACGAAGATCGGTTCTTCGCTGTCGTAGCCGTGCCCTGCCGTCGCGCCTTCGGGAAAGGCGCGCTCGATGGCGGCGAACAACGCGCGGTCTGTCGATCCATCGTAGTTCCGCGCGCGCTTCTGGGTGGCCTTGCCCTGGACATAATGCTGGAAGGCGCGCGGGTAATCGCCCAGGTCCTCGCACTCCTTGGCTATCGCCAGGTTCACGTACAGTGTGGCGTCGTCCACCCCGGCACCGAGCTGCAACGCCTGTTCCAGCTGCGGCAAGTCGTTGTCCTCGGCCGAACGGCGGCGCAGTTGCGCCAGCGAGGTGTAGGCGCGCCAGTAGCGCGGGTCGTCCGCCAGGGTCTGGCGATACTCGCGCTCGGCCTCCTCGATGCGGCCGAAGAACAGCAGGCAGGTTGCGAGGTTGTAGCGGAAGCTGGCCTGGCGCGGCGCCAGGCGCACGGCCTGCTCGTAGGCCACCAGCGCCTTGGCGTGTTCGTTGCCGCGCGTGTACACCACGCCCAGCGTATCCAGGGCGAAGGCGTCGTCGATCTCCATGGCCATGGCCTTGTCGGCGAACGCCATGGCCTGCCGGTTCAAGCGCGCCTGGGTCAGCGCGCGCGCCATCTGCGCGGCGTAATCGGCCCGCTGCGGATTGAGCTCCGTGGCGCGGTGCAGATGCGCCAGCGCCGGCCGCATCTGCTGCATCTCGAACGCGGCCACGCCCGCCACGAAATGGACGCCGGCATGCTCGCCCTGGCGAAGCAGCCGCTGCGCGAGCTGCCATGCCTCCTGCCAGCGCCGCTGGTTGAGCGCGGCCACGGCCTGCGCGTATTGCTCCATCTGTGCATTCATGGGGAGGGCGTATTCCGGTGGCGCAGGATCGAGTCACCGATTATGCCCGCACACGCACGGCGTTCCGCTCCGCGGCAACGCCTCACCCTGCCAACACCACCCGCGCCGCGTTATGTCCTGGCGCCCCCGTCACGCCACCGCCAGGGTGTGTGCCCGAGCCACACAGGTACAGCCCGTCGATCGCGCCGCGATAACCGGCCTGCCCCAGCATCGGCCGCGCACTGAACAGCTGGTTGAGGCTCAGCGCGCCGTGGAAGATGTCCCCGCCGATCAGCCCGAATTCGCGCTCCAGGTCCAGCGGCGTCAGTACCTGCCGGCCCAGCACCGACGCTGCGAAACCCGGCGCATGTCGCTCCACGGTGGCGATCATCAGGTCGGCCACTTCCTCGCGGTGGTCGTCCCAGCTGCGCCCGTCCGGCAACTGCGGCGCGACGTGCTGGCAGAACAGGCTCGCCACGTGCTGCCCGGGCGGGGCGAGCGAATCGTCCAGCGTGCTGGGAATCAGCATCTCCACCACCGGCGCGCGCGACCAGCCCTGCTCGCGCGCGTCGCGCCAGGCGCGGTCCATGTAATCCAGGCTCGGCGCGATGATGATGCCGGCGGTGAGGTGGTCGCCGTCGCCGGGCAGCACGCGGAAATCCGGCAGCCGCGACAGCGCCACGTTCATGCGCAGCGTGCCCGAACCACAGCGCCAGTTCGCCATGCGTTCGCGCGTGGCCTCGGGCACATGGGCCGGGTCGATCAGGCGCTCGTACAGCAGCTTGGGATTGACGTTGGCCACCACCGCGCGCGCGTGGATCTGCTCGCCTTGCTCGGTGACCACGCCCACCGCGCGGCCGCCGCGCACCACGACCTCGCGCACGCCGGTCGCCGTGCGTATCTCCACGCCGCGCTCGCGGCAGCACGCGGCCATGGCCTGGGTGATCGCGCCCATGCCGCCGATGGCGTGGCCCCAGGCCCCCTTCACGCCGTTGCTCTCGCCGAACACGTGGTGCAACAGCACGTAGGCGGTTCCCGGCGCATAGGGGCTGGCGTAGTTGCCCACGATGCCGTCGAAGCCGAACAGCGCCTTGATCGGCGCGCTCTCGAACCAGCGGTCCAGGTATTCGGCGGCGGAAATCGTGAACAGGTCCAGCAGCTCCTGCCGCAAGCCGGCCGGCAGCGCGTGCAGGCGACGGCCGAGGCGGCCGGCGCGCAGCAGTTCGGGCAGCGCCGCCCACCAGCCACCGTCGGTGATGTTCGGCGGCGGCGCCAGCGCGAGGGCGCGCAGCACGTCGGCCAGCTGCTCCAGCCGCGCTTCGTAGGCGGGCAGGCGTTCGGCATCGCGCGCGGAGAATTTCGCCACCTCCGCGCGCGTGCGCCCGGCACCGGCGAGCAGGTAGGCGTGCTCGTCCAGCGGCAGGAAATTGTTGAGCCGGCGCGGCACCACGCGCAGCCCGTGCCGGGCCAGTTCCAGATCGGCGATGACCTTGGGCTGCAGCAGCGAGACCGTGTAGGACGCCACCGAATTGCGGAAGCCGGGGTGGAAGGTCTCGGTGACCGCCGCGCCGCCGACGACCTCGCGCCGCTCCAGCACCAGCACTTTGCGGCCGGCGGCGGCGAGGTAGGCGGCGCAGGTCAGGCCGTTGTGGCCGGCGCCGATGATCAGGGCGTCGTAGGCGGTCTTCATCGTCGCTGGTATAGCACGCGGCCAGGCCTATACTGCGGGCCTTCGAACCGGCGGGGGCCGTGGCATGCGTTCGGACCGGAAGGCCGCGGCCCGCGGGGCGGCGGCGTGACGATGCGCCGGCAAGCCACCGTGCGGTGGATTGGTGCGGGCGTGGCCGCGTTGCTCGCGCTGGTGCTCGCGGCCAGCGGACTGCTCGCCCCGGCCGACGCCTGGCTGTTGCGCCACCTCGGCGCGCACACCTATCTATATGACGCCCCCTGGCTCGCGGCGATGCTGGCCGGCCTGTTCTGGCTGCTGCGCCCGCGCACGGCCCGGCGCGGCCGGCTGGCAGGCGTGCTTTGGGCCGCCGGCCCGCTCCTGCTCGCCGCGGCGGCGGCATGGGCCGGCCGGCGCGGTTGGCCGCCGCTGCCCACCACCGCGGCGATCCTGCTCGTCGCCCTGTTGCGGCGCCTGCGCCTGCGGCGCTTTCCGGAGCTGGAGCCCCTGGCGGGACTGCAACGCGCGGCCGGCCAGGCGCTGGGCAGCGCCGACGCCCTGCCCTGCAGCCTGGTACGCCTGCAACTGCGCGGCGCCAAGGACCGGCGCCTGCCGCTGGCCGACATCGTGCGTACGCTCAAGGCGCGTGCCCGGCGCGGCGACGACCGCGTCGCCCGCGGCGGCCGCGACGGCTTCGTGCTGTGGCTGGCGCATACCGATGCCGACGCCGCGCTGGCGGTGGCCTGCGAGATCCGCGCCGACCTCGCCCCGCTGCTCACCCGCCACGCCCTGCACTGCAGCATGGGCGTGGCGACCGAGGCGGTGCCGGGCACCCGGTTCGAACAGCTGTGGCAGCGTGCCGCGCCCCCGGCGCCGTAGACCATGACCTTCGACCCGCTGACTGGGATCGCCCGCACGGTTTAGAGTGCGCGTTCCTGCCCCGGCCCCGGGGCATCCGTCCATGTCGCGCCTGGAGCCTGACCGTGACCCTCCGTAAACCGCATCTGCTCACCCTTTCCCTGGCCGTGGCCGCCGCCCTGGCCGGCTGCAAGAAGTCCGAAGACACCGCGCCCGCCGCGCCGGCCGCCGACACCGCTGCCGCCACCGCCACCGCGCCGAAGCTCACGCTCGACGAATCCAAGCTGCCGCCGTTCAACCAGTTCCAGGCCAGCGACCTGGACCCGAACACCAGCGCCTGTACCGACCTCAACGCCTACGCGAACGCCAAGTTCCTGGCCGCCAACCCGGTGCCGGGCGACCGCACCAGCTGGGGCGCGTTCGAGATGCTCGACGAGCGTTCCAACGCCGTGCAGCGCCAGCTCGTGGAGCAGGCCGCCGCGGCGAAGGACGCCCAGGGCGTGGAGAAGCTGGTCGGCGACATCTGGGCCACCGGCATGGATGAGGCCAAGGTCAACGCGCAGGGCATCGAGCCGCTGAAGCCGACCCTGGCCGCCATCGACGGCGTGACCGACCAGGCCAAGCTGGTCGACTACCTGCGCACGAGCGCGGCCAAGGGCGAGAACGAGCTGTTCTCGTTCGGCGCCGAGGCCGACTTCAAGAATTCCAGCATGAACATCGCCTACGCCGCGCAGGGCGGCCTGGGCCTGCCGGATCCTGAGTACTACACCAAGGCCGACAACAAGGCCAAGCTGGACGCCTACCAGCAGCACGTGGCCAACGTGCTCAAGCTCTCGGGCGTGGCCGATGCCGACGCCGCCGCGCAGGCCAAGCAGGTCATCGACTTCGAAACCCGCCTGGCCAAGGTCTCCAAGACCAGCACCGAGCTGTCGCGCGATGCTTCGCTGTTCTACAACCCGGTGAGCCCGGCCGATGCCGACAAGCTGACGCCGAACTGGTCGTGGACGGAATTCTTCAAGTCGCAGGGCGTGGAAGTGCCGCAGATGTTCTCGCTGGCGATCCCGGCCTTCCATGAGGAAGTGAGCAAGATGATCGCCGACACCGACCCGGCGATCTGGCGTGCGTACCTGCGTTTCCACGCCGTGGACAGCGCCTCGCCGTACCTGAGCCAGCCGTTCGTGGAAGAGAACTTCGCGTTCTACAACCAGACCCTGCGTGGCCAGAAGGAAATGAAGCCGCGCTGGAAGCGCGTGCTGGCGGCGATCAACAGCCAGGCCGGCGAAGCGCTGGGCCAGATGTACGTGCAGGTCGCCTTCCCGGCCGATTCGAAGGCGAAGATGGAAGAGCTGGTGGGCAACCTGCGCACCGCGCTGAAGGCCCGCATCGAGAAGCTGGACTGGATGAGCCCGGAGACCAAGGAAAAGGCCATCGCCAAGTGGAACAGCTTCACGCCGAAGATCGGCTACCCGGACAAGTGGCGTTCGTGGGAAGGCCTGGCCACCAGCCGTGACAGCTACCTGGGCAACATCGAGGCGGCCAACGAGTTCAACTACAAGTGGAACCTGTCCAAGATCGGCAAGCCGGTCGACAAGACCGAGTGGGGCATGAGCCCGCAGACGATCAACGCGTACTACAACCCGCTGCAGAACGAGATCGTGTTCCCGGCGGCGATCCTGCAGCCGCCGTTCTTCGACCCGAATGCGCCGGTGGAAATGAACTACGGTGGCATCGGCGCGGTGATCGGCCATGAGATGACCCACGGTTACGACGACCAGGGCAGCCGTTTCGGGCCGACCGGCAACTTCGAGAACTGGTGGACGGAGGCGGATTCGAAGGGTTTCGCTTCGCGCACCGACCGCCTGGTCAAGCAGTTCGACGGCTACAAGACCGAGAAGGGCAATGTCAGCGGCAACCTGACGCTGGGCGAGAACATCGCCGACCTGGGTGGCCTGAACACCGCCTACGACGCGATGAAGGCGGCGACCGCCGGCCAGGAAGATCCGAAGACGGACGGCCTGACGCGCGACCAGCGCTTCTTCCTCAACTGGGCCACGGTGTGGCGTCGCAACTTCACCCCGGACGAACTGGCCGTGCGCCTGAAGACCGACCCGCACGCCCCGGCGAACTTCCGTGCCAACGGCGCGCCGTCGAACATGCCGGCGTTCGCGGCGGCGTTCGAGTGCAAGGCGGGCCAGCCGATGGTGCGTGCTGGCGACAAGCAGGTGGTGATCTGGTAATCGCCTGAACTGTTCTTCTGGTTGTTGATGAAAGGCCCGGGATGTTTCCGGGCCTTTCTTTTTGTGGCGGATTTTCTGCGACCTGATGCGCGGCGCTTCGGTTGCCATCGCGCGGTGGCCGGGCGGGAGGGCGCATCGGGGGACGGCCGAAAGCGGCCATCCATGGCCTCGGGCCTCGGTCGGCGGCATCCTGCCGCCTCACGCCCCCGATGCGCCCTCCCGCCCGACCACCCGATGGTCAACGAATACGGCGGAACGAACATCAAAAGCAAAGATCGCAAGGACCTTGCCTTTGCCTTTGCTTTGCTCTTGCCTTGCTTTTCCCCTCACCCCACCCAGCCGGGTGGTTTTGCTTTTCGATCGGTGGAGGGAGAGGTGGGGGTGACCGGGGGGAATGCCGTGGCGGGGGCGTGAGGCGGCATGGATGCCGCCGACCGAGGCTCGAGGCCATGGATGGCCGTTTTCGGCCGTCCCCCGCCACGGCATTCCCCCCGGTCGCCGCGCGACCCACCCACACAAGGAACACCCAAACAGCCAACACCCCCACACCACCCATCACGCTCCTCCGCTAAACTCCGGCAAATTTCCCTGGCTGGATTCCCTCGAATGCCCCTTCTCCGCCCGCTTGCCCTGTCCCTGGCCCTGGCTTCCGTGATCGCCGCCCCGCATGCCGACGCGGCGCCCAAGAAGAAGAGCAGCCCCAAGGCGCCCGCCGTGGCCCCGGCCTGCAGCGACTTCTACGCCACCGCCAACGCCGCTTGGCTGAAGGCCAACCCGGTGCCGCAGAGCGGCGCGACCACCGCGCTGGGCCAGCTGGCCGAGCGCGCCCAGCAACAGCAGCGCGACCTGCTCGATGCCGCCATGCGCGCCCCGCAGGGCAACGTGCAGAAGCTGCTCGGCGACTTCTGGGCCAGCGGCCTGGACGAAGCGGCGGTGGAGAAGGACGGCTCGCAGCCGATCGCCCCGCTGCTCTCGCGCATCGACGCCATCAAGAAGGCCAAGGACGTGCCGGCCTCCATCGCCGCGCTGCACCAGGTCGGCCTCCCGGTGGCCTTCAACTTCAGCCCCGACGTGGACCTCAAGGCGCTGGACCGCCACATCGGCTACTTCATGCAGGGCGGCATGGGCCTGCCGGATCCGGCGTTCTACACCCGCACCGATGCCGACACCGTCGCGCTGATGGGCCGCTACCGCGCCTACGTCAAGCAGATCCTCGCCCTCACCGGCACCCCGGCCGCGCAGCTGGAAGCCGACACCGTCTCGGTGATCCAGATCGAAACCCTGCTGGCCAAGGCCGCCAAGCCGGTGGCCGACGTCAACAACCCGTTCAACAACTACGCGCCGGTCGCGGTGAAGGACGTCACCAAGCAGTACCGCAACCTGCAGCTGGGCGATTTCCTCAAGGCCCAAGGCGTCAACGACGACCTGGTCTCGATGTCCGACCCGGGCTACTTCAAGCAGCTCGACGCGATGGTCGCCAGCCTCAAGCCGGACCAGTGGAAGGCTTACCTGCGCTGGCGCGTGGGCGATTCCATGGCGCCGTACCTGTCCAAGAGCTTCCGTGACGCCGAAGGCAACTTCCGCGGCCGCCTGCTGCGCGGCGAAACCGTGCCGCCGCCGCGCTGGCAGCAGGTGCTGGACGCGATCAATGTCGCCGCCGGCCCGATGCTCGGCCACGAGTACGTCGAGCGTTACCTGAGCGCCGATACCCGCCGCCAGGCCGCAGTGATCGCCGACCAGGTCCGCGAGGCGCAGGTGGCCGCGCTCGCCCGTACCGGCTGGGGCAACGGCGCGGTGGTGGAAGAAGCCAAGGCCAAGCTGCAGGCGATGAAGATCGAGATCGGCGCGCCGCGTCGCGACCTGGACTACAGCGTGCAGCCGATGGGCCGCGGCAGCTTCGGCGGCAACATGCTGATCGCCTCGACCTGGCGCCACCGCGAGGAGATGAAGCGCATCGGCAAGGGCAACGCGGACCGCCGCTGGGACGTGCTGCCGCAGCAGCCCGCGCTGGCCTACGACATCGCGCAGAACCGCCTGATCGTCACTGCCGCCGTGCTGCAGCCGCCGGTGTTCGGCAACGGCGATGTCGCCGCGCAATACGGCGCCTACGGTGCGCTGGTGGCGCGCGAGATCACCCGCGCCATCGACGCCAAGGGCGCGCTGGTCGATGCCAAGGGTGAGCTGCGCAGCTGGTGGAGCCCGGCCGAGAAGACCGCCTGGACCGAACTGACCAACCGCGTCGCCGCGCAGTACAACGCCTATCCGTACCCGGGCGTGCCCAACGCCAAGGTCAACGGCACGCTGACGGCCGAATCGAACCTGGCCGACCAGGTCGGCGTCGAGCTGGCGTGGCAGGCATTCAATGCCGCGCAGCCGAACGCGCCGGTCGCCAGCCGCCAGGCCTTCTTCAATGCGTGGGCCGGGCTGTGGGCGCAGCAGGTCTCGCCGAACGAGGCGGTGCAGCGCGCGGCCACCGATATCCGGGCCCCGGGCCCGTGGCGCGTGAATGGCCCGCTGTCGAACCTGCCGGAGTTCGGCGCCACGTTCCAGTGCAAGGCCGGCCAGCCGATGCAGCGTACCGACGCGGAGCAGCTGAAGATCTGGCGCTGAGGCCAGGCGTGCAGGAAAGCAAAAGGGCGCGGAGTGATCCGCGCCCTTTTTTTTTGGCCACCGCCTCGTGCAGAAGCGGCTTCCGCCGCGACCCGATGGCCCGCGACGTCGCGGCTGGCGCCGCGCCTACCACCGCCGGCAGCGAGGCCGGCCGCGCATCGCCCCTACTTCACCCGGCGCAGATGCGGCGGGCGCGGCCCGCGCCGGCCGAACGGCGGCTGGCCGCGCCAGTAGCGGATCAGCAGCCAGCCGAACAGCATGCCGCCCAGGTGCGCGAAGTGCGCCACGCCCGGCTGCCAGCCATTGAAACCGGCCAACAGCTCGATCGCACCGAACACGATCACGAACGTGCGCGCCTTCATCGGGATCGGCGGGAACAGCAGCATGATCTGCTGGTTCGGGAACAGCATGGCGTAGGCCAGCAGCAGGCCGTAGATCGCCCCGGATGCACCCACCGTGGGATAGGCGTCGCCGCCGTGGGACACCGTCCACCAGCCCACCAGCAGCTGGCACAGGCCGGCGCCGACGGTGCACACGAGGTAATAGGTCAAAAAGCGCTTCTCGCCCCATGTCTGCTCCAGCGGCGCGCCGAACATGAAGAGGGCCAGCATGTTGAAGAACAGGTGCCACAGCCCGCCATGCAGGAAGCCGTAGGTCAGCAGCTGCCAGGGCTGGAAGTTCTGCCCGGGCGAGAACGGATCGAAGCCGCCTTCGCTCACCGGCCACAGCATCAGCGGTGCCAAGGCGTCGCCCAGCCCCGTCTGGAGCAGGAACATCAGGATGTTGGCGATCAACAGGGCCTTGGTGACGGTGGGCAGGCGCGGGAACATGGAAGCATCCTTGGGAACCGTCCCCATCATAGCCGCTAGCCCTGCGGCGGCCCCCACAGTGCCGCGTCCAGCGTCTTCGCCGGTGGGGCGCGCTTCACTCTCCCGCGTTCGACCCGCACGCCCTCGGCGCGCAGCCGCTGGCTCTGCTCGCGCCAGCCACGCGAGCCTTCCGGCATGGCGATGCGCCCATCCGAGCGCAGCACGCGGTGCCACGGCAGGTCGGGGTCGCCGTTGCCGCCGAGCACCCGCGCCACCAACCGCGCACGCCCGGGCAACCCGGCGCGCGCGGCCACCTCGCCGTAGCCCGCCACCTGGCCGGCGGGAATGGCGCGGATGGCGCGCAGGATGCGCAGCCGCGCCTCGTCGGCCGGCATGGGGGCCGGCTTGGGCGCGCGGGGGGCGGCGGGCTTGCGGGCGATGGGCATCGGCGGCTCCTGGCGGACGCGGGCCGACAGTGTGCCGGCCGCGCGGCGTCAGCGCATCAGCACCACTTCTTCGGACGAGGTGGGATGGATCGCCACCGTGTCCTCGAACTGGCGCTTGGTCACGCCCATCTTCAGCGCGACCGCGAAACCCTGCAGCATCTCGTCCGCGCCCTCGCCGAGCAGGTGGATGCCGACGACGCGCTCCTCCTCGCCCACGCACACCAGCTTGAACAGGCTGCGTTGCGGCGAATCGGCCAGCGCGTGCAGCATCGGTCGGAAGTTGCTGGTGTAAACGCGCACCTGCTCGCCGAATTGCGCGCGCGCCTCTTCCTCGGCCAGGCCCACCGCGCCGAGCGGCGGATGCGAGAACACCACGCTGGGCACGTTGTCGTAATCGAGGCGGGCGTCCGGGCGCCCGCCGTACAACCGGTCCATCAGCTTGCGGGCGGCGGCAATGGCCACCGGCGTCAGCCCGACCTTGCCGGCCACGTCGCCCACCGCATGGATGCTTGGCACCGCGGTGTCCTGGTACTCGTCCACGACCACCTCGCCATGCTCGCCCAGCGCCACGCCCACCCGCTCCAGGCCCAGGCCCTGCGTGTTGCCGCGGCGGCCGATGGCGAAGAACACCTGGTCAAAGCGCTGTTCGGCGCACAACTCGCCGGTGCCGCCCAGGCGCAGTGCGCCACCTTCGTCGCGCCACAGCCGGTTGGCGCGGTACTCGAAGTGCACGCGCACGCCCTGCTGGCGCAGGTTCTCGGCCAATTGCGCGGTCACCTCCGCATCGAAGCGGCCCAGCAACTGCTGGCCCTGCACGAGCAAGTGCACGCGGCTGCCCAGTGCCTGCAGCAGGCCCGCCAGCTCGACGGCGATATAGCCACCGCCGACGATGGCGACGTGTTCCGGCGCGGCGCACAGGTTGAAGAAATCGTCCGAGACGCTGCCCAGTTCTGCGCCCTCGAGCCGCGGGCGCAGCGGGTGCGCACCGGTGGCGATGACGATGTGGTCCGCGCTGGTGTGCACGCCGTCGGCGCAGGACACGGTATGCGCGTCGATGAAATGGCCGCGCTGGGGCATCAGCACGATGCCGTCCGCGTCCAGGCGGCGGCGGTAGCTGGCATGGATGTTGGCGATGTAGCCCTGGCGATGGGCGACCAGCTCCTTCCACGACAACCGCGGCGGGGCGACATCGAAGCCGATGGCCGCGGCCAGTTCCATCTTGCTGGCCAGGTCGGCGGCCAGCCACATCGCCTTCTTCGGCACGCAGCCGATGTTGACGCAGGTGCCGCCGAGCTCGCCCGGCTCCATCAGCGCGACGCGCGCGCCGTGCTGGGCGGCGCGGAACGCGGCGGCCAGGCCGCCGGAACCGCCGCCGATCACCAGCACGTCGTAGTCGTGGCCATGGCTCATGCGAAACGCTCCGGGCGGTAGGGGTAAGGGTCTATCGCCGGGTCGCGCCCGGTCATCAGGTCGGCCATCAGGTGTCCCGTCGCGCTGCTCATGCTGATGCCGAGCATGCCATGCCCGGCCGCGAGCCAGACGTGCGCGTGGCGCGGCACGCGGCCCAGCGCCGGCAGGTCGTCCCAGGTCATCGGGCGCCAGCCATACCAGCGCTCCTGCACCTGCAGGCCGGCCGGTTCGTGCAGGTATTCGGCGGCAGCGCGCTCCAGCGCGGCCAGGCGCGTGTCGTTCAGGCGCGTGTCGTAGCCGGAGAATTCCATCGTGCTGCCCACGCGCAGGCCGCTCTCCCACGGTGTCACGAACACCCAGCGGTCCTTGAGCACCACGGGTCGCTTGGGCGCCACCGCCGGGCGGCTGTAGGTGATCGAATAGCCCTTGCCGGCCTGCACCGGCAGGCGCAGGCCTACCGCGGCGGCCAGCTGCGGCGACCACGGGCCAGTGGCGATCAGCACGTCGCGCGCCTGGCGCACGCCGTGCGAGGTGGTGACGCGCACGCCATCGGTATCCGGCGCCAGCGCTTCCACGCGCACCTGCTCGTCGATCTCCCCGCCGCGTTCGCGCAGCGCGCGGGCCAGGCCATCGGTGTAGCGATCCGGGCGCAGGTGACCATCGCCGGGGAAGCGGATCGCACCGGCCAGGCCACCGCGGAAGGCCGCATCGCCGGCCGCGTACGCGGCGCCGTCGATCGCCTCGGTGCGCACGCCGAGTGCTTCCAGCGTCTCGCATTCGCGCAGGTAATGGCGGTAGTTGCGTTCGTCGCGGAAAACGTAGTCCAGGCCGTCCTGGCGGTATTCGCAGTCCAGGCCGTAGCGCTCGATCCACGCATGCAGGCGCTGCGCCGAATCGTTGAGCAGCGCCGCGCGGCCGAGCGTGCTGCGGCGCCAGTCGCGCAGGTTGCAACGCGCGGCGAAGCGCGCGAACCAACGCCACAGCGCCGGATCCAGGCGCGGCGGCACGTACAGCGGCGCGTCGGGCGTGAACATCCAGCGCAATGCCTGCCACGGCATGCCCGGCGCGGCGAGCGGCGGCGCATGGCTGGGCGTGATCGTGCCGCAGTTGCCGTGCGAGGTGGCCCCGCCCACGCGACCGGCCTCCAGCACGCGCACGCCGCGGCCGGCCTCGACCAGCGCCAGCGCACAGGCCAGGCCGATCGCGCCGCCGCCGATCACCAGGACATCGTCGCGGGGAATGCTCACGCGTGAAGTGTAGAGCGCCGCGCCGCATCGCGGCAGGCGTGCGTTCAAGCCGCGCCGTGGCGCCGGCGCAGCGGCGGCCACTGCAGGTAGGTGAAGCCGCGCCACAGCCATTCCACCGGGCCGAAGCGGAACCAGCGCAGCCACGCGTGGCTCAGCAGCACCTGCACGGCGAACAGCGCCAGCGCGAACGGCACCTGCCACGCGCGCGGCATGCGTTCGAACCAGCCGGCGCCATAGCCGTAGAACAGCAGCGTGCACACCAGCGACTGCAACAGGTAGTTGCTGAGCGCCATGCGCCCGGCCGGCGCGAGCCCGCGCAGCCCATGGGCCGCACGCGTCACCCATGCCAGGTAGCCCAGGCACATGAGCAGGTTGGCGACAGAGCCCAGCACCCAGCCCGTGGAGGCGGCCAGGTCCAGGCGCACCGGGTCCATCCACGGCGAGATCGCGTAGCTGGCGGCCATCAGCCCGATACCCAGCGGCAACGCACCCCAGCGCAGCCACGCGAACAACCGCGCATGCCGCTCCGGTGCGGCGATCACCCCGCTGCGCAGGAACCAGGCGCCCAGCAGGAACATGCCGAGCATGGCCGGGCCGTTGACCAGCAGGCCGCGCAGCGATTCGCCCAGGTCGTGCACGCGTTGCAGCGTGGCCTGCGCGTAGCTGCCGGCCCCGAACGCCTGACGCTGCGCCTCCACCGCCTGCTGCCATTGCACGCCGACCTGCGCCAGCTGCTGCTGGAACGCCGCATCGTGCTGCATCCACGTGCCGATGAGCCCGAACAGCAGCACCCAGCAGGAGGCGAACAGGTACACGATCAAGCCCATCGCCGGCAGCCAGCGCGTCGGCGCCTCGGCAAAGGCCAGCAGCAGCAGCGAGAGCAGCGCATAGCTGACCAGGATGTCGCCGGACCACACCAGCAGCGCATGCGCCAGCCCGATCACCAGCAGGCCGGCGCTGCGGCGCAGGTAGACCGGCACGAATGCGCGCCGCGCCTGCTCGGCGCGGCCGGACATCACCGCAAAGCCCATGCCGAACAGCAGCGAGAACAGCGTGTAGAACTTGCCCTGGACGAAGAAGTACACCAGCGCGTCGGCCAGGCGGTCGGCACCGGACAGCGCCGGGTCCACGCCGGTCAACGCGCTGTTGAGCGGGCCAGCGAAGCCCTCGATGTTCATCAGCAGGATGCCCAGCAGCGCGAAACCCCGCAGCACATCGAGCAGGACGATGCGCTCGGCGGGCGCGACCGGCAGCAGGCGGGGCGTGTTCATGGCGACACCATAGCGGGAGCGCGGGCCGCAAAACGCGCGCGGCCCGCCGAAGCGGGCCGCGCGGGAAAAGCGGGCGGGGCTTAGTGGTGGTGGCCGCCGTCGCCGTGCACGTGGCCGTGCTCGACTTCCTCGGCGCTGGCCTCGCGCACGTCCACGATCTCCACGTCGAAGTGCAGGTCCTTGCCGGCCATCGGGTGGTTGAGGTCCACGTCCACCACGCTCATGCCGACCTTCTCCACGGTGACCGCGCGCGGCCCGAAGTTGGTCTGCAGCACGACCTGCATGCCCGGGGCCAGCTTGGTGTTGCCGAAGTGCTTCTTGGGCACGCGCTGGCTCAGGCCGTCGCGGCGCTCGCCGTAGGCGTCGGCGGCCGGCACGTCCACGCTGAGGTGCTCGCCGGCTTCCTTGTCCATCATCGCCTTCTCCAGGCCCGGGATGATGTTGCCGTGGCCCACCAGGATCGCCAGCGGCTCGCGGTCCTTGGAGCTCTCGATCGGCGCCTGGCCGACCTCCGAGACGGTGTAGTGGAAACGGACGACGCGGTCTTTTTCGATCTTCATGATGGCTCTGGCTGGAGGCTGCCCGGTGGCAGACGTTGGGACGGCTTGTCGGCCGCCGGGGTCGCCGCCATGATGGCGGCCATTCAAACCGCGCATTATCCGGGCTCGATGCAGAACAAGCCAGCCGTTCCGCCCCCGCGCGTCGCCCCCTGGCGGCGCCTCGCCCTCCCCGTCCTGCTCGTGCTCGCCACCGCGCTGGCCGGTTGCGCCAGCCAGCCGCCGCCGCGCAAGGCCGCCGCGCCCGCGCCGCGGGTATGGCCGCAGGTCGCCCCGGCCGACCCGGCGGCCGCCAATGCGGTGCTCATGCGGGCGCTCGGCCTGGTCGGCACGCCCTATCGCTACGGCGGCAACACCCCCGAAGGCGGCTTCGACTGCAGCGGGCTGGTGACCTACGTCTACCGCGACATGCTCGACCTGCGGCTGCCGCGCAGCTCCTCCGAGCTGGCCGCCCTCCAGGGCCCGAAGATCGCCCCGGAACGGCTGGCGGCCGGGGACCTGGTGTTCTTCGGCAGCCGCGGCAGCGTGTCGCACGTGGGCATCTATGTCGGCGAAGGGCGGTTCGTCCACGCCCCCAGCACCGGCGGGACCGTCCGCCTGGATACGCTGGACGGGGTCTACTGGCGGGACCACTACAGCGGCGCAAAACGGGTTCTCCACTGAATTGTGACGTGTCGCACGTCACATAAAACGAAACTTTAACGGAAATTGAACCTCACGCACCCTTCACCGGGGCATCATCGCGCATCGCCTGCCGCAATGTGATTCCCGCGTGACGACCGACGACCCGACTTTCACCTCGCGTTTCTCTTTCCAGAAACCGCTCCGCCTGCTCTGCGCTTCCGTGCTCTGCCTGGCCGCCGCCCCGGTTCTGGCCCAGAACGCGGACAAGGCCGCCGCCAGCCCCGAGCTCGCTTCGCAGGACCCCGCTTCCACCGCCCCGGCCGCCCCGCGCAGCCGCGCCGATGCCGCCGCCACAGCCACCCTGGCCGCCCTGCTGCCCCGACTGGCCGGCAACGACACCATTCCCCTGATGGACCGCTCGGCGATGTTCGCCGGCGACCTCAGCCGCCTGCTGGCCAACTACGACGTTTCGCAGAGCGCGGCCGACCGCGCCGAGATCGCCGTCAACGACGGCCAGGTCCAGAGCATCCTCAAGCGCGCCATGGGCCTGCTGGGCACGCCCTACCGCTGGGGCGGCACCTCGCCGGACGGCTTCGACTGCAGCGGCCTGGTCGGCTACGTGTTCAAGACCGCCCTGGGCATCGAGTTGCCGCGCGTTTCGCGCGAGATGGCGCGTGACGATGCCGCCGCGCTGATCAAGGACCGCAACTCGCTGACCGCCGGCGACCTGGTGTTCTTCGGCCGTCGCGGCCGCGTGGACCACGTCGGCATCTACGTCGGCGACGGCCGTTTCCTGCATGCGCCGAGCCGTGGCAAGGACGTGCAGATCGACACGCTGGCCAGCGGCTACTGGAGCGAGAAGTTCGTGCAGGCCCGCCGGGTGCTATAAGACCGGCAACCCGCTGCAACGAGAAGGCCGCGCATCGCGCGGCCTTTTTCATGGCGCCGGGCACGGCGAGGAAAGGCTCAGCCGCCGCCCTGGTATTGCGCGATGGTGTCCTCGATGCCCTTGCTCAGCTCCATCACCTTCAGCGCGTACTCGGCCAGGCGGCAATCCTGCTCGGTGTCCGGGCGCCAGCTCGGCACTTCCACCGGCGTGGCGTGGTCATCGCCCATCGCCACGAACACGATGATGCAATGGGTGCACAACCGCGAAGCGCCGCCGGTGGGATTGCGCGCGCGCACGTCGATGGCGAAGTGCATGCTCGTACGGCCGGTGTAGACCAGCTTGGCCGATACCGTCACCACGTCGCCGATCAGGATCGGCGCCACGAAGCGGATGCCGCCCACCGCCACGGTGACGCAATAGTGGCTGCTCCAGCCGCTGGCGGCCGCGAAACCCACCTGGTCGATCCACTTCATGACCACGCCGCCGTGGACCTTGCCGCCGAAGTTCACGTCGTTCGGCTCGGCCAGGAAACGGAAATTCAGTTCGCGCTGCTCGCCACTCACGGCTGGCCTCCAGGTCAGGGACGCCCAGTGTGCCACGCCGCCGCGGGCACCCCGCTGTCCGGTCTGTTCCATGACATGCGTTGACAGGGGTGTCCGCCCCCGGAGCTTCCGGCAAGGGTGGCAGAGGCGATGTGCCGGGCGCCGCACGCGCGCGCAAGGGCATCGACCGGACAGGGGGCGGCCTGGCCGGAACACGTGACCGCGGCTCCAGCGCTCCGCCCACGCGCAGCTCCAAGCGTGACAGGAAGTGCATGGCAGCCCTACCCGACTTCACCCGGCGTTGTGTCATCTGGTTTGGCCGGCCGCAGGCGCAGGAACGCGAAGTGCTCGCCGCCGCCGGCTGGCGGCTGCGCATCGTCGAGTCCGACGATGACGCCGGCATCGGACTGCGCAGCGACGACCTCGTCGTCGGCCTGGTCGATCTGCGCGAGCGCGGCACCGACCTCGCCGGCGTGCAGCGTCTGCTCGATGCGCACGGCTACCTGTCGCTGATGGCGATCACGCCGGTCGGCGCCAACGACGACGACGCCCTGGGCCACCTGCTCGACCACTGCATCGAAACCTTTCCCAGCCCGTTGGACCCACGCCGCATCGTGCAGGCGCTGCGCCTGCTCGAAACCCCGGTGGCAGCGCAGCCGCGCCACGGCGTGGAGGCGTTGATCGGCGACAGCTCGATCATGCGCGCCACCCACGCCAAGCTGCGCAAGTTCGCCCCGGTGGACCTGCCGGTGCTGGTGACCGGCGAAACCGGCACCGGCAAGGAAGTGGCCGCGCATGCGATCCACGAGCTCTCCGCACGCGGCCACCGCGCCTTCGTGGCGGTGAACTGTGGCGCGCTGCCCGCCAGCCTGGTGCAGTCGGAACTGTTCGGCCACGAACGCGGCGCCTTCACCGGCGCCTCGGCGCGCCGCCTGGGCCTGTTCGAGACCGCCAGCGGCGGCACGGTGTTCCTGGACGAAATCGGCGACCTGCCGCTGGATGCGCAGACCAACCTGCTGCGCGTGCTGCAGGAAGGCACCATCGAGCGTGTCGGCAGCCACCAGGCGGTGAAGGTGGACGTGCGCGTGCTGGCGGCCACGCACGTGGAGCTGGAGCAGGCGGTGGAGGCCGGCCGTTTTCGCCGCGACCTCTATTACCGCCTCAACGTGCTGCGCCTGCCGATGCCGGCCCTGCGCGAGCGCGGCACCGACATCGCGCTGCTCGCCCAGCACTTCCTCGACCGCTTCCGCGCCCAGCACACCACGCGCGCGCGCGGCTTCACCCCGCGCGCATGGCAGGCGATGGCCGCCTTCGACTGGCCGGGCAACGTGCGCGAACTGCTCAACCGCGTGCAGCGCGCGGCGGTGATCGCCGAGCATGAGCTGATCGACGATGCCGACCTGGAGCTGGCGCAGGCAGCGGCCGCACCGCGCGATCCGCTCGGCCATGCGCGCGACCAGGCCGAGCGCGATGCGCTGCTGCACCATCTGCGCCAAAGCCAATACAACGTCAGCGCGTGCGCGCGGCGCATGCAGGTCTCGCGGGTCACGGTGTACCGGCTGTGCCGCAAGCACGGCGTGCCGCTCGCGGGCCGGCCTTAGCGGCCCGCCCCCTATCCGGGGCGCCGGGCCGTGCCGCCGCGCCCGCGGTGACTCACAGCATGTAGGGCACCTTGAACGCCAGGCTGAAGTCGGGCGCGTCCGGGGTCAGGCCCACGCCGAGCAGGCTCACCAGCGTGGCATGCGAATTCAGCGCGTAGGTGACGCCGAAATTGAGCGTGCCGGCATTGGCATCGCTGCCGATCACCTTCACCCACTGCCCGCCCTGGTAGCGCGTGGAAGCGCGCGCACTGAGCTTGTCGCTGAAGGAAATGCTCAGGCTGGTGCGCTCGTTGAAGGCGAACGCCACGCCGGCGCCGAAATAGTACGAATCGCCCAGGCGCACGGAACCGGGATTGACGGTATCCGGATTGCTGTCGATATCGTCGAAGCTGCGCTTGAACGAATAGATGTAGCCGATGTTGGCGAACAGGATCGCCGGGTCGGCGGTCTTCACCGCCGACAGGCCCACGTTGGCCTGCCACACGCCGTTGCCGGTGGGTTGCTTGCTGGGCACCGCGAAGCGGATGAACTGATCGTCGTCGCGCTCGAGCACTTTCCAGTCCACGCCGTAGGGCTCGCGCCCGGTGGGCGCGGTGACGCCGAAGGTCAGCACGGTCTCGGGAATCTTGTTGCGCTCGGGGAACAGGCGGTAGTTGCCGCTCAGCGAAATGTCGCCCAGCCCGCCGCCGGTGGTTTCCTCCTGCGCGATCGCCGCGGCCGAACCGCCGGCCCCGCCCTTCTGGTACACCGTCTTGCGCTCCAGGAACGGCACATCGACATTGAGGGTGAAGTTGGGGCTGATGCCCCAGCGCGCGGCGAGGTTGTAGGTGAGCGAATCGGACTCGACGTTCTCGATGGCGATGTTGCCCAGGAAGATCGCGTCCAGTGCGAGGAAGCCGTTGAGCGTGAGCAGCTTGCGGTCGTAGCGCGCGTAGGTGAGGCTGTTCTCGAGGGTCAGCTTCTGGTTGAACAGCGCCTGCTGTTGCTGCTTGACGTCGTTGACGCTGCGCCGCGCCGCTTCCTTGGCCTGCTTGCCCTCGGCATTGCTGCTGGCATAGCCGGCCGGCGGCGGGCCGCTGCTCCCTTCGGCCGTCGCTTCGGCCGAGGCCGCCGCCGCGGCCGCCGGGGCGATCGCCGTGGCGGTGGTGGGCGCGAGTGCCGCGCCGGTCTTGCCGGCCAGGCGTGCCTGCATGGCCTGCACCTGCACGTCGAGTTCGCGCAGCCGCCGCACTTCCTGCGCATAGTTGGCCTTCAACGCCTCCAGCTGCGCCATCAGCGCCTGCACGTCGGCCGCATCTTCGGCGCTGGCCGCCGGCGCCGCCGCGGGCGCGTCAGGCGCCTGCTGCGCCGCGGCCGCGCCGCCCCACAAGGCCGCCAGGGTCGCACCGGCCGCCGCGCCATACCGCATCATCCTTTGCATCGCACGCTCTCCCCCGTCGCCGCCACGGCGCGGTCTCAGTGATGGCCCTACTGGCCGTTGCCCGGGCCGATCCCGCGCGCCAGGGTGATGGCCTGGGCGACGTTCTGGTTCAGCGGCAGGTTGTTGGATACCGACTGCCGGACCAGGTCCAGCTGCAGGCGGTTGCTGATCTGCTGCGCGTCGCCGGTGAGCTGGATGCTCTGGCCGACGCTGCCGTTGCGGATCCACTGCTGCACCTCGCCCTGTCCGGCGATCAGCAGCAGCACGCCGGCGGTCCCGTTGGCGTAGCGGGCGCTGGCAGTGGCGGCGCCGTCGGTGAGGGTGGCCGTGGCGGGGGACGCATCGACCGCGGCGGCGGCGACCGGCGCGGCGCCTTCGCGCACGGTGAGCTGGGTGCTGTTGGTCGCCGCGTTGGCATCGCCGGCCACCTGCACGCTCTGCACCAGCCCGGAGACGTTCTGCAGGCCGCTGGCATCGACGCTGCGTTGCGGCTCGCTGCGCGGCGGCGTGGGCGCCTGCGCGGTCGCCACGCCGGCCACCGCGGAGGCGGCCGGCAGAGGTTCGGGCGCATCGGCGCGCGTGATGCTCACGGTCGGGGTAAACGTCACCTTCGGTGCGTTGCCGCCGTGGCTGAAGTCCATGGAAACCTTCATCGTGCTTTCCAGCACCTGCCCGGTGGCGGTCTGCCAGGTGGAGATCATCGACACGCCGAACCAGGCCACGGTGTTGTCGCCCACGGTGTAGCGGCCGCGCATGGTGGACAGCTCGTCGTCGGAAATCTCGCTGATGCCGCTGCCCGGCGGGGCGGGCGCATCGTCGGCGCTCTGCGCGCGCGCCTGGAACGCGGGCTGCAGCAGCGCCGCGCCGAGGGCCAGCAGCAAGGGATTGGGCTTGTTCATGGCAAAGCTCCTTCAGAACAGGTCGGCATGGGTGAACCCGAAGTCGACCAGCTCCGCTTCGGTGATCGGCCCCTGTCGCGCATACAACGCGCGGGCGCTGGGGCGGGTGCTCGGCTGCAGCAGCACGGTGTTGCGGTCGAAGTCGCTGCCGATGACCACGAACACGGCGCGCGAGGGCCACGCCGCGACGAAATCGGATAACGGAATGTTGCGGTTGCCCAGGATCGGGTCGGCCAGCTCCACGCGGTCGCCCAGCACCTGCTTGAGCACCACGAAATGGCGGAAGCCGCGCACGTCCATCAGCACCAGGCCGGGCACGCGCAGGCTGCGCAGGCGTTCTTCGTTGATGCGGTAACCGCGCCCGCGCATGCCGAGCGTCTCGACATAACGCTTGATGTCCAGCAGCGAGAAGCCGCGCTCCTGCACGATCTGCGGGTCCGATACGCCCATCATGCCCTCGATGACGGTGTGCTCGTCCACGTCCAGGTGATAGGCGTACTTGAGGATGGTGGCCAGCGCGGCGGCGCCACAGCTGTAGTCGGTCTGCTGGCGCACGAGATAGCGATAGCGTGCCTCGTGCATGCTCTCCACCTGGCCGGTGTACAGCGCGCCGTTGGGCAGCACGCCGGCAAACGGCACTTCGCCGGCCCACGCACTCGGGCACAGCCACACCAGCAGGCAGAGCAGGATCGTACGGTTCATCGCGCGGGTTCCTGGTTGGAAGCCCCCGCCCCAGGGGGACTTGGAACGGGGGCTTCCGGGGTGGCCCGGCCATTGGCGGATGGCCGGGTTTGTTGCTCCATCAACGCCGCGTGGCGGCGAATGCGGCCAGGCTTACTCGCCGCCACCGCTCGGCGGCGGGGCGCCGGTCGAGGGCTGCGCCACGGCCAGGGCCAGGCTGTTGGCCTGCAGGTTGCCGGTGCCGGCGGAGACGTTCACGCCGATGTTGCCGGAGGCATTGGAGAACGCCGAGCCGGACAGCGAAGCGGTGTTGGTCGCATCGACCACCACCCAGCGGCTGGTCTTCACCGTGCCGCTCAGCTGCGCATACAGATCGGCCACGCCCAGCTCCACGAAGCCCAGGTCGCCGCTCTCGGTGCCCTCGTAGCTGCCTTCGCTGTCGTTGTCGAACGCGATGCCACCCACGCCCTGGCGGTTCGGGTTGGCGATCGCTCCCTGGATCTCGTTGTCCATGTCGATGTGGCCGGTCTGGTTGCCACTGGGATGCGTGTCGCCGGACCAGGTATCCAGGTAGAAGTTGCCCTTCTGGTAAGAGCTGCCGGTGCTGGCCGTGCTGCCCGAGGTCTCGCCCTCGTAGCCGCCGTAGCCGACCGCCGCCGTGTAGCCCTGCACCTTGCCGCGCAGGGTGACCTCGGTGGTGTCGGTGTACTTCTCCACGGTGCCTTCGTTCTTGGTGAAGTTGCCGGCCGAAACCTGGTTGGAGGAGATCGCCGCGGTGGCGACGCGGCTGGTGGCTACCGAGGCCGACAGCGCGTTCTTCTGCTCGTTGTTGTTGCCCGAGGTGATGTTCACGCCGATGTTGCCGGTGGCGCCGCTGAAGGCGTTGTCGCCCGCGCCGGCGGTGTTGGTCACGCCCTTGTTGATGGTGACGTTGTCCGCACCGCCCTGGTTCACGAACACGGCCGCGTCGGCCATGCCGAAGGTGAAGCTGCTGTCGGCGGCCGACAGCGCGGCGGCGTTGTCCTGGGCATTGTTGTCGCCGGCGGCGACGTTGAAGCCGAGGTTGCCCGAACCCTCCGAGGCCACGTCGTCGCCGATCGAGGCATCGTTGGTCAGCTTGTCGTTGATGCCCTTGTTGCCGCTGACGGTCTGGCGGTTGTCGATCAGCGCGGTGGCGGCCGAGTCGATTTCCAGGTCGCCGCTCACGGTGGGATCGCCGGTGAGCGTGATGGCGGTCTTCAGGCGCGAATCGCGTTCCACGTTGGCATCCTGCCCGTGGTTGTTCTTCTCCTTCTTCTCGTCGCCGGACACGTTGTGGTGTTCGTTGACGTCGACGTTGCGGGTTTCGTCGTAGGAGATGTTGGTGTCGTCGTCGGTGCGGGTGCCGTCGTAACGCAGCTTGGTGGCCGCATCCATGCGCAACTTGGCCTGCGCGTCCAGGCTCATGTTGGTGTTGACGTTCGTGTTGACGTTGGTGTTCGTGTTGGTATTGGTGTTCGTGTGGGTGCGCGACTCGACCACGTTGTGCAGGTGGTTGATGTTGGCGCTCTGGTTCTGGTCATCCGTCGCACTGGCCGCCGCGCTGAAGACCAGCGTGGAAACCGCCATGGCGAGTACCGTCCATTTGTGATTCGCGTTCATGGTGCCCTCTTCTCGTGTGTGCTGACTATCGGGTGGTGTTACGCCTCACGGGTTCTGCACCGACAGGCTCAACTGGTTGCCTGTCGCGTTGCCGGAACCCGCGATCTGATTGAGTTGCAGGACACCGCCGAATCCCCGCAACGCCGTCGACTCGACGCCGACGCTGCGGGTACCGCCGGGCTGGCCCTCCACGGCCTCGCCCTGCCCCCCTGCCGACGCGAACGAAGCGAGCGTGTCGTCGTTCGTTTCGCGTATGCCCTGGTCGGCCAGCGTGGCGGCCACGGCGTTGAGTTCCGTGTTGCCGCTGCCGCTGGCCTGGTTGATGGAGGCGATGCCGCTGGCACCCGCGAGCGCTTCGCCACCGAGGGTGGCCGAGGCGTGCAGCGGCGTGTCGTAGCGGTCGCCCGCATGGATCTGGATGGCCTGCACCTGCGCCTGCGCGCGGCCGCCATTGGCCAGCGCGCGCAGGTTGGCCTGCAGGTTGAGGTCGCCGGCCGCCTGGTTCACTGCGATGGCGCCCTGGCTGTTGGCGAGCGCGCGGCCGTCGATGCGGCTATCGGCGAGGTAGCCGAGCATTTGCGCGTAGTCGTCGCCGGCTTGCGCCATCGCCAACGGGGGCGATGCGGCCAGCACGAGAAGCCAGAGCGCCTGCGTGCGCACGGCTCAGTTCCCCGGCCCGTGGCCGGTGCCGGCCGGCGCGCCCAGCGGGAATTGCGACAGCGCGCCCATCACGGTGTCGCCGATGCCGCGGGTGGCGTTGCCCACCGCGCCCACCGGGCCGTTGATGCTCTGGCTGAGGTTGTTGCCACTCAACAGGCCGTCGCTGCCGGCCACGCGCCCCAGCGTGCCGGTGACGGCGCTGCCGGTCATGCGCTCGACCGTGGTCACCGTACCGCCCTGCGCGCCGTGCGTGCCGGGCAGGCCGGCGCCGGAACCCATCGCGGCGTAGTCGTCGTCGGAGAGTTCGGCAAAGCCGTCGTCGGTGCCGAGCGTGCGGGCGAGGTCACGCGCCGGCGAAGGGTTGGCGATCGTCGCCACGCCCGGCGGCGCCGGCCGGTAGGCCGGGCGGGTAGCGACATCGCGGATCAGCGTCATCTCGCCGGGGCTGGCATACACGCCCTGGCGCGCACCGGCGCCCACCGGCTTGCCGTGGTCCTGGGCTTGCGGAATCTTCGGGAATTCGTCGGCCAGGCAAGGCGCACTGGCGAGCAGGATCACCAGGATCAGCAGTTGCGGCGTCCGCCGCGGCGTCGGGCTTTCCATGGGATCTCCCCCACTGTGCGTGCGGGGAGGGAGAGAGCAGCTACCGTGCCAAGTACGGGAAGCCCGTGTTTTCAGGCACTTGCGCGCGGGTGCCGCGGCGCAAGGGCCGCGTGTATGTGACAGGCCGGTGCGGGCGCGGCGTGCGCGGGCGCGCGTTCATCGGGGTGAGGCCCTTGTCGCGCCTGCATCGGCGCGCGGCGTAACAGCGGCGATACAGGGCCGCTTTACAGCGTTACACCGCCTCGTCGCGACGGAGCAGGCGCGCCATGCCCACCGAAGCGGGCGCGGTTTCGGCGAAGCCGAAGCGCGCATACAGGTGCTTGGCCGGGCCATCGGCGATCAGCGACACGTAGGCGCGATCCGGCGCATGCGCGTGCAGCCAGTCCATCAGCGCGGCCATGATCGCCTTGCCCACGCCCTGGCCCTGGTGCGCCGGCGCCACGGCGATGTCGACGATCTGGAAGAAGCAGCCGCCATCGCCGATCACCCGGCCCATGCCGACGATCTCGGCCCCGTGCGCCACGCGCACGGCGAAACACGAATGGGCCAGGCCGATGCGCGCACCGGCTTCGCTCTTGGGCGAGAGCCCGCTGAGCTGGCGCAACCGCAGGTAATCGTGCAGCGAAGGCGTCAACGCCTCGACGCGATAGCCCGCTTCGGCATTCAAGAAGAATGCCCCTCGCCGGGCACGTCCTCCACGCCCACGTTGCTCGATGCACGCTCGTAGGCCGCGCGGTCAAGCAGGCCGGTCTCCTTGGCGACCAGCACCGGCACCAGCATCTGGCCGGTGACGTTGGTCATCGTGCGCATCATGTCCAGGATGCGGTCGATGGCGTACAGGTAACCGATCACTTCCAGCGGCAGGTTGGCCGCGCTCAGCACCACGGTCGCCATCACCACCGCCGTGCCAGGCACGCCCGCGGTGCCGAAGCTGCCCAGCACCGAGGCGATCAACACGACGAAATACTGGTCGGCGGTGAGCGGCACGCCGGTGTACTGCGCAATGAACACCGCGCACAGCGCCGGGTAGATCGCCCCGCAGCCGTCCATCTTGATGCTCGCGCCCAGCGGCACGGCGAAGGCGGCGTAGTCCTTGTTGACGCCCAGGTTGTGCGTGATCGAGCGCATCGCCACCGGCATCGCGGCGAAGCTGGAGGAGGACACGAACGCCACCTGCATGCCGGGCGCGGCGCCGCGGAAGAATTTCAGCGGGTTCAAGCCGTGCGCGAGCAGCAGCGAGCCATAGACGAACACGATGTGGATGATGCAGGCGATGTACAGCGCCAGCACGAAATTGCCGAACGGCAGCAGCTTCTCGAAGCCGTACGCACCCACCAGCCCGGCGATCAGGCCGAATGTGCCGATCGGGGTCACCTCCAGCACGAAGCGGGTGACCTGGATCATGATCTCGCTCATCTGGCCGACGAGCTTGCGTGCCTCGGCCACGCGCTCGCCAAGCTTGACCAGCGCAAAGCCCAGCAGCGCGGCGAAGAAGATCACCGGCAGGATCGAACCGCGCCCGGCGGCCAGCACGGTCTCGCCGGCGGCATTGGTGCGCGTGCCGATGCCGGTGAGCGCGTAGAACGGGTTGGAGGGCACCACGTCCAGCAGCACCTTCACCGGGCTGGGCACGTCGCGCGGGGTCCACTGCGCATCCACGCTGAGGCCGAAGTGGCCCGCGCCGGGCTGCATCAGCGTGCCCACCGCCAGGCCCACGCACACCGCCATCGCCGCGGTGGCGATGAACCACAGGAAGGTGCGCCCGCCCAGCGCGGCCACCGATTTCTGCCCGTGCAGCGAGGAGATCGCGTTGATCACCGCGAAGAACACCAGCGGCACGGCGATCATCTTGATCAGCGTGACGTACAGGTCGCCCAGCGGCTCGAACCAGGTCTTGGCGGCCGGCCCGAAGGCCCAGCCGGCGAGCGCGCCGAGCACGAAGCCGGCGACCACGCGTTGCCAGAAGGGAATGCGGAACCAGGCGGAGACCAGTTTCATCATCGGCGGGTATCGAAAGAAGACCGGGGCACCTTATCCGATCCCGTCGGCGCGGACGACGCCACCGCTGGAACACCGGCGTGCCGGCATCGCCGTGTCACCCGCCTGACGTGCTGGCCCGTTCATAATGGGGACCGGTTTCCCGCGAGAGCTCCCCTTCCAGATGACGCACCGCGCCTTCGATCCGCGCCTGCCGGCGCTCGGCCTGCTGTCCACCCTGCTGCTGGGCGCCTGCGCCAGCACCGCCAGCCCGCCCCGCACCGCCGTGGCGCCCGTCGACGTGCCGCCGATCCGGCACCCGCAGCAGGAAACGCCGCAGTGGTGGTACCGCAGCGGCGCCGCGCGCGCGGCCGCCAACGGCGCGATGGCCGGCCAGGCGAAGAACGTCATCCTGTTCCTGGGCGATGGCATGAGCCTGACCACCGTGGCCGCCGCGCGCATCCTCGACGGCCAGCGCAAGGGCGGCCCGGGCGAGGAGAACCTGCTGTCGTGGGAGCAGTTCCCGGCCACCGCCTTCAGCAAGACCTACAACACCGATTCGCAGACGCCCGATTCGGCCGGCACCATGACCGCCATCTCCACCGGCGTGAAGACCCACATGGGCGCGATCGGCGTCAGCGCCGGCACGCGCGAGGGATGCGCCGACAGCCTCGGCAAGGGCCTGCTGAGCTGGCTGACCCTGGCAGACAGCGCCGGCATGGCCACCGGCATCGTCACCACCACGCGCATCACCCACGCCACCCCGGCGGCGACCTACGCGCATTCGCCCGAGCGCAACTGGGAAAGCGACGCCGACGTGCCGGAGGCCGCCAAGGCCGCCGGCTGCCGCGACATCGCCCAGCAGTTGATCGCCGCGCAGCGCTACGGCCGTGGACCGCAGGTGGTGATGGGCGGCGGGCGCATCGAGCTGATGCCGGCCAGCGAGCGCGACCCGGAATACGACGACAAGGTGGGCCTGCGCCTGGACGGCCGCGACCTGATCGCCGAATGGCAGCAGCAGCATCCGCAGGGCCGCTACGTGTGGAACGAAGGGCAGCTGCAGGCCGCGCAGGAGGCGCCGGCGTTGCTCGGCCTGTTCGAGCCGGACCACATGCAGTACGACCACGAACGCAAGCGCGGCCCGCAAGGCGAGCCGAGCCTGACGGAGATGACGCGCACCGCGATCCGCTCGCTGTCGCGCGATCCCCACGGCTTCGTGCTGATGATCGAAGGCGGCCGCATCGACCACGCCAACCACGCCGGCAACGCGTTCCGCGCGCTGGATGAAACCGTCTCGCTGTCCGACGCGGTGCGCGCGGCAGTGGAAACCGCACCGGCCGACACGCTCATCATCGTCACCGCCGACCATTCGCACACGTTGAACTTCGTCGGCTACCCGGTGCGCGGCAACCCCATCCTGGGCAAGGTGCGCGGCCTCGGCGGCGAGGATGGCGACCGCAGCCAGTACGCGCGCGATCTCAACGGCCAGCCCTACACCACCCTGAGCTACGCCAACGGCCCCGGCTATACGGGCGCCAGCAACGCGCAGCCGGCCGGGCCGAAGAAGTTCAACCACGAACCGAGCAGCACCGAGCCGGTGGAAGGTCGCCCCGACCTCACCCACGTGGATACCGAAGCGCCGGCCTACCTGCAGGAAAGCCTGGTGCCGCTGAAGTCGGAAACCCACGGCGGCGAGGATGTCGGCATCTGGGCCACCGGCCCGGGCAGCGGCGCATTCCGCGGCACGCTGGAGGAGAACGTGATCTACCACGTGATCGTCCAGGCCACGCCGAGGCTGCGCCAGCGCCTGTGCGATGCGGGCACCTGCAACGCCGATGGCGTGCCGGTGGAACTGCCCCAGCCGGAACGTTTCGAGCGCAAGGCGGCACAATGACCGGGTGAACCCGGTCCCCGCCCTGCCCTGCCTGTTTCCCTTCCCGACCCGCGCTCACCGCGTGGGCCGCCGGAGCGCGCGGTGAGCGCCCCGCGCGACGTGCCCGCGCTGCTGCCGGCGCAGTCCCCCGGCCCGGTGCTG
This sequence comes from Stenotrophomonas sp. HITSZ_GD, assembly GCF_029543105.1. GTDB lineage: Bacteria > Pseudomonadota > Gammaproteobacteria > Xanthomonadales > Xanthomonadaceae > Stenotrophomonas_A. Next base: position 68,656 of record NZ_JARQXB010000003.1, on the reverse strand, counting down.
GTCGCGCTCAGCGGCGGGCTGGATTCCAGCGTGCTGCTGCACGCACTGGCGGCCTTGCCTGACTACCGCGCGCGCGGCCTGCGCGCCTTGCACATCCATCATGGCCTGCATGCGCAGGCCGATGCATGGCAGGCGCACTGCGCGGCGTTGTGCGCGTCGCTGGGCGTGGCATGCGAGGTGCGCCGGGTCGAGGTCGCGCGCGACAGCGGGCTGGGGCTGGAAGGCGCGGCGCGTGCCGCGCGGCGCGCGGCGTTCGCCGAAGTGCTGCGCGCGGGCGAGTGGCTGGCGCTGGCGCATCATCGCGACGACCAGGCCGAAACCTTCCTGCTGCGGGCCCTGCGCGGCTCCGGCCCGGAAGGCCTGGCGGCGATGCAGGCGCAGCGCCCCTTCGCGGCCGGCCAGCTGTGGCGTCCGCTGCTGGCGGTACCGCGCGAGGTGCTGCGCGCTTACGCACAACGCCATGCGCTGTGCTGGATCGAGGATCCCGCCAATACGGACCTGCACCACGACCGCAATTTCCTGCGCCACCAGGTGCTGCCACTGCTGCGCCAGCGCTGGCCGCAGGCCGAGGCCGCGCTGGCCGCCAGCGCGGCGCTCAGCGGGCAGGCCAGCGCGCTGCTGGGCGTGCGCGAGGAAGCGTGGTTGGCCGAACACGCGCCCGACAACACCCTGGCCCTGGATGCCCTGCGGCGCGAACCGCCCGCGCAGCGCGCCCGGCTGTTGCGCCGCTGGGTGGCGCAGCAGGCCGCGCCCGCGCTGCCGGCACGCGGCATCGCCGCGCTGGAGAACGAAGTGCTGCACGCGGGCGATGGCGCGCGTTTCGCGTGGCACGGCGTGGAAATCCGCCGTTGGCGCGCTCACTTGCACCTGTTGCCACCCCCCGCCCCCTGGCCCGCGGCGTGGTCGGCGTCCTGGGACGGGCGCGCACCGCTGGCGCTGCCCGATGGCGGCGAACTCGCATTGCACGGCGCGGCGGGCTTCGCGCAGCCGCTCACCGTTCGCGCGCGCCGCGGCGGCGAACGCCTGCGCCTGCCGGGGCGCACGCATTCCAGTGCGCTCAAGCACCTGTTGCAGGAGGCGGCAATGCCGCCGTGGCGGCGCTTCGCCCTGCCGCTGCTGTGGGAAGGCGACACGCTGCAGGCCGCCGGCGACACCCTGCTATCGGCCCCGTTCGCGGCCTGGTTGCAGGCGCGCGGCGCGCAGCTGGCGTGGCGGCCGCCGGCGGCGTGAATTGACCCTTCCGTCCCCGCCGCGCACACTTTGCGCATGCCCAAGACGTCCCCCCCAGAGACCTCGCCGGTCGCCCGCTTCGAGCAGTCGCTGGAAGAACTCGAGCAGCTGGTCGCCAAGATGGAAGCCGGCGACCTCAGCCTGGAACAGTCGCTGGCCGCCTACGAGCGCGGCGTCGGCCTGTACCGCCAGTGCCAGCAAGCGCTGGAGCAGGCCGAGTTGCGCGTGAAGCTGCTCACCGATCCGGCGCGCCCGGAAGACGCCGAACCGTTCGACGCCCCGCTCCATGGCGGCTGAGCGGCTGGCGCGCTGGCGCGCGCGCAGCGAAGCCTTCCTCGATACCTGCCTGCCCGACGCCACGCAGGCGCCGCGGCGGCTGCACGCGGCGATGCGCCACGCCGCCACCGGGGGCGGCAAGCGCATGCGTCCGCTGCTGGTCTACGCCACCGGGCACCTGCTCGGCGCCGACGAGGCGCTGCTGGATGCCCCGGCCGCCGCCGTGGAGATGGTCCACGCGTATTCGCTGGTGCACGACGACCTGCCGGCGATGGACGACGACGACCTGCGCCGCGGCCAGCCCACCGTGCACATCGCCTTCGACGAAGCCACCGCCATCCTGGCCGGCGACGCGCTGCAGACCCTCGCCTTCGAGGTGCTGGCCGACAGCCCCGCGCCGGACGCCCTGCGCGTGGCCTGGCTGCGCACGCTGGCCCGCGCGTCCGGCGCGGCCGGCATGTGTGGCGGGCAGGCGCTGGATATCGATGCCACCGGCCACGTGCAGGGTCTGCCGCAGCTCACCGCGATGCACGAACTGAAGACCGGCGCGCTGATCCGCGCGTCCGTGCGCATGGGCGCGCTGGGCGGCGGCGCGGACGAGGCCACGCTGGCGCGGCTGGACGATTTCGCCGCCGCGCTCGGCCTGGCTTTCCAGGTGCGCGACGACATCCTCGATGTCGAGGCCGACTCCGCGCAGCTCGGCAAGACCGCCGGCAAGGACGCGGCACAGAACAAATCCACCTTCCCCGCCCTGCTCGGCCTGGACGGCGCGCGCGCGCAGCTGGCCGCGCTCAGCGAACGGATGCACGCCGCCCTCGCCGGCGAAGGCGATGCGGCCGCGCCTCTGGCGGCGCTGGCACGCCTGGCGGTGGAACGCGGCCACTGAGCCGCGCGCGGTGGTGGCATGAAAAAGGCCCGGCGAAAGCCGGGCCTTTTCGTCCAACGCGTCGCGGGGATTACTTGATCAGCCGCAGCGTGGCCGGGTATCGGTAGGCCTCGCCGTTGTTGGCCTTCACCGCGGCGATGATGCAGAACACCACGTTGGCGACCCACACCAGGAAGCCGAGGAAGGACAGCAGGCCCAAGGACACGATGGTGAGGATGAAGCAGGCCACGTAGGCGATGGCGATGGTGATCTGGAAGTTCAGCGCTTCCTTCGCCTGGTCGGTGGCGAACGGCTTGGACGGGTTGGCGTCCTTGCTGATCAGCCAGACCACCAGTGCGCCGACGAACCAGGTCAGGATACCCAGCAGGTGGGCCACCAGCGCCAGCGTGCGTTCTTCCTGCGGCGCGGAGGTGACCAGCGGCGGCGGCGGCGGGGAGGCGGAGGTGTCGTATTCGCTCATCGTTCGTTCCTTGGCATGAGAGGGCGCAGGCACTGTCGGTGCCTGCCCCCGATCCTGTCAAGACGTCCGCCCCGATCAGCCCTCGCCGGCCACGGTGAGGCCGTCCACCAGCACGCTACCGATGTGGATGTGCGAGCGCGGGTCGATGTCCGCGCCGACCGCGGCGATGCGTTGGAACATCTGCCGCAGGTTGCCGGCGACGGTGACGTTGTCGACCGGATGGCTGATGGCCCCGTTTTCGACAAGGAAACCACCGGCGCCGCGCGAGTAGTCGCCCGTCACCGCGTTGACGCCCTGGCCCATCAGCTCGGTCACCAGCAGCGCGCGCGACTGCCCGGCGACCAGCTCGGCCAAGTCCTTCGCGTTGGCGGACACCCGAAGGTTGTGCACGCCGCCGGCATTGGCGGTGGTCTGCAGGCCCAGCCGGCGCGCCGAATAGCTGCCGAGCACGTAGCGCTGCAACACGCCGCCGCTGACCAGCGCCGATTCGCGCGTGGCCACGCCGTCGCCATCGAACGCGGCCGAGCGCAGGCCGCGGCGCAGGTGCGGGCGCTCGTCGATATCCAGCCACGCCGGGAACAGCGGCTGGCCGACGCTGTCCAGCAGGAAGCTGGCGCGGCGGTACAGTGCGCCGCCGGAGATCGCGCCGAGCAGGTGGCCGACCAACGAGCGCGAGATTTCCGGCGCGAAGATCACCGGCATCTGCGCGGTGGCCAGCGAGCGCGGCTGCAACCGGGCCACGGTGCGTTCGGCGGCGCGGCGGCCGATCGCCTGCGGGGTCTGCAGGTCCTCGCGGGCCAGCGCGCTGCTGTACCAGCCATCGCGCTGCATGCCCTCGCCCTGGCCGGCGATCAGCGCGCAGCCGATGGAATAGGAGGTCGTGCGTTCGCGCCCGATGAAGCCATGCGAGTTGGCGTACACCGACAGGCTGGCGTTGCTGCCCACCGAGGCGCCATCGGAATTGCCGATGCGCGGGTCGGCGTCGCGGCCGGCGGCTTCGCACGCCAGCGCGAGGTCGACCGCGGCGTCGGCCTCCAGCGCCCACGGGTGCCAGCTGTCCAGGTCGGGAAACGCGCGCGCCATCAACGCGGCGTCGGCCAGGCCGGAAGCCGGGTCGTCCTCGGTGTGGCGGGCGATCGCGCAGGCCTGGGCCACGGTGGCCTCCAGGCTGGATTCGTGCAGGTCGGCGGTGCTGGCGCTGCCCTTGCGGTGGCCGAAATAGACGGTGACGGCGATACCGCGATCGCGCGTGGATTCCACCGTCTCGACCTCGCCGAGGCGGACATTCACGTCCAGCCCGGTTTCCTCGCTGCAGCTCACTTCGGCCTGGCTGGCGCCCAGCGCGCGGGCGCGCGCAAGCAGCCGTTCGGACAGCTCGGACAAGCGGTCCAGGCGGGCCTGGCTGTCGTCGGCGGCGTGAAGATCGGGGGAGATCGCGTTCAATGCTTTATCCTGTGCGAGTCAATGCCGCGCGTGGGTCGCGGCCAAGAAGAATTGGAAAGACGATGCGCGGACGTGACGAAGAAACCGGTGAATTCCTCGGCAGCAGCCGCAGCCAGCAACGGCGCGAAGCCCTGGAAGTGCTGGCCCTGGGCGAGAAACTGGTGGCGCTGACCCCGGCGCAGCTCTCGCGCCTGCCGGTGCCCGAATCGTTGGTTCCGCACATCGAGGAAGCGCGCCGCATCACCGCACATATCGCCCACAAGCGCCAGCTGGCGTTTCTGGCCAAGCAGATGCGCCGCGAGGACGACGAGACACTGGAGAAGATCCGCGAGGCGCTCGACGCCAACAGCGAGACCTCGCGCCGCGAGGTGGCGACCATGCACCGCCTGGAGCGCTGGCGCGAGCGCTTGCTGGCCGAGGGCGACGAGGCGCTGACCGAGTTGCTGGAGGAATATCCTCACGCCGACCGCCAGCACCTGCGTGCGCTGCTGCGCAACGCGCGCGAGGAGAAGCTGCGCAACAAGCCGCCGCGCGCGTTCCGGGAAATCTTCCAGGTGCTGCGCGAACTGGCGCGCACCGCCGGCGAGGACGATGCCGGCGAAGAAGCCGACGATACCCCCGCGCGCGAAGAAGACTGAGCGCGGGCGCGCGCCGCGTCGCCACGCGCCCTGCCCGCTCCACGCACCCGCGCGCATGCGCGCCTCAGGCCTGGGTGCCGCCGACGGTGAGCCCGTCGATCAGCAACGACGGCTGGCCCACGCCCACCGGCAGGCTCTGCCCATCCTTGCCGCACACGCCCACGCCTTCGTCCAGCGCCAGGTCGTTGCCGACCATGCGCACCTTCTGCATGGTTTCCGGCCCGTTGCCGATCAGCGTGGCGCCCTTCACCGGCGCGGTGATCTTGCCGTCCTCGATGAGGTAGGCCTCCGTCGCCGAGAACACGTACTTGCCACTGGTGATGTCGACCTGGCCGCCGCCGAAGTTCACCGCGTACAGGCCCTTCTTCACCGAGCGGATCATCTCCTGCGGGTCGTGCTGGCCGGCGAGCATGTAGGTGTTGGTCATGCGCGGCATCGGCAGGTGCGCGAAGGACTCGCGGCGGCCGTTGCCGGTCGGCGCCATGCCCATCAGGCGCGCATTGAGCGTGTCCTGCATGTAGCCCACCAGCACGCCGTCCTCGATGAGCGTGGTGCAGTTTGTCGGCGTGCCTTCGTCGTCCACGTTGAGCGAACCGCGGCGGCCCGGCAGCGTGCCGTCGTCGACGATGGTGACGCCCGGCGAGGCCACGCGCTGGCCGATGCGTCCGGCATAGACGCTGGTGCCCTTGCGGTTGAAATCGCCTTCCAGCCCGTGGCCCACCGCCTCGTGCAGCAGCACGCCGGGCCAGCCGGCGCCCAGCACGACCGGCATCGTGCCGGCCGGCGCGGCCACCGCGTCCAGGTTCACCAGCGCCTGGCGCAACGCTTCGCGCGCGAAACCTTCCGGGCGGCCGTCGGCGAACAACTCCGCATAGCCGTAGCGGCCGCCACCCCCGGCGTAGCCGCTTTCGCGGCGGCCGTTGTGCTCCACGATCACCTGCACGTTGAGCCGCACCAGCGGGCGCACGTCGGCGGCGAGCACGCCGTCGCTGCGCGCCACCAGCATCGTGTCCACCCCGCCGGACAGGCTCACCATCACCTGCTTCACCCGCGGGTCGGCGGCGCGCAGGAACTGGTCCAGGCGGCGCAGCACGTCGAGCTTGGCGGCGTTGTCGAGATCGTCGATGGGATCGGTGGCCGGGTACAGCGCCCGGCCCTGTCCGCCGACCAGCGCGCGCGCCGGCTGCGCGCCGCCGTCGCGGGAGATCGCCCGCGCGGACTGCGCGGCGGCCTGCAGCGCCTCGCGCTGGATATCGTCCGAATACGCGAAGCCGGTCTTCTCGCCGGCAATCGCGCGCACGCCCACGCCCTGTTCGATGGAATGCGCGCCATCCTTGACGATGCCGTCTTCCATGCTCCAACTCTCGCGGCGCGAATGCTGGAAATACAGGTCGCCGAAATCCACCCCGGGCCCGAGCAGGGTGCCGAAGGTGCGGTCGAGGTGCCCGGCATCGAGGCCGGCGGGGAGCAGCAGCCGGGTTTCGGCCAGGGCGAGTGCGTGATCGGTCATGTGCTCAGGATGGGGGCCGGCGTGGCCGCGCACAAGCCGCGATCTGGCGGAAACGTGCGCAAACGCGGGACACTTCGCCCACGCCCCGGCCGGGAATGCCGATGAAGTTGACCGCCTACGTCCTCGATGGCCACACCCTGGACATCCGCCCCGCCCCGCGCGAACGCGACTGGATGGACGCCACCGAGCAGCACTACGCCTACCGCTGCCTGCCGCTGGCGATCGCCAACTCGCACGGCTGGGAGCTGCTGTGCCAGACCGGCTTCATGGCCGAATGGACCGGCGGCAACGCATTGAACGACGTGCGCATCTACGCCGACCCCGGCACCCACGCCCCCGCCGTGAGCCACTTCGGCTACGGCGTGCTGACCTTCCATGTCCCGTGCCTGTTCCGCACGGAGGAAGGCGTGGACCTGATGGTGGGCGGCCCGGTGAACCGCCCCAAGGACGGCATCGCCGGCCTGACCGGCATCGTGGAAACCGACTGGAGCCCTTACACCTTCACCATGAACTGGCGTTTCACCCGCCCGGGCCGCGTGCGCTTCCAGGCGGGCGAACCGTTCTGCCACCTGTTCCCGTTGCAGCGCAGGATGCTGGACGACTGCAAGGCCGAATGGCGCCCGCTTTCAGACGAACCGGACCTGGAACGTCTATACACGCAATGGACGCAAAGCCGCGGTCAGTTCCTGCAGGACCTCAACGACCCGAACTCGGAGGCCTCGCGCGAACGCTGGCAGCGCGGCTATTTCCGCGGCGTCACCGGCGACTCGCCGACGCCCGAACCGGGCCACCGCACGAAATTGCGGTTGCCGGGTTTCGTGCGGGCCGAAGAAGACGCGGAGAAGAAGGATTGAAGGGTCGCGGCTGAAGCCACTCCTACAAAAGGGCGGCAAAAAGGCACAGGGGTGGATGCAGTGCAAAGGCGCCGGGAACGTTTCGGGCAAGCGGTGGGCAAGCCGCATCGGGACCGTAGGCGACATGGATGTCGCCTACGAGCCTCCAGGGACGGATTCACGGCGTGTCCCGATGCGGCTTGCCCACCGCTTGCCGCACGGTAAACCCCACCGCTGCTCTGCGCGAAAACCTAACCGAAAGCCCTAGTCCTTCGGATCCGCCTTCTTCCCAGCAGCAGGCGTGGCATCGGCCGCGTCGTGCTCCTCGCGCCCGACGACCTCCACCTTCGGATCTTTCCACGGCCCGGTGACCCGGTAAGTGCGCGCGCCCAGCTCGCCGAGCGGCTTGGACAGCACCGCATTGGCCGCCGCCCCCACCGCCGCGCCCACCGGCCCGCCGGCCACCGCGCCCACCACCGTCAGCAAGTTGCCCGACTTCGGATGCACGTCGATGGTCTGGTCGAACTGCTGCTGGCGCAGGTCGGCCGCGCCGCGGATGTCGATGTCCGCCGCCGGCCCCTCGATGCGCACCTGGCTGGTCTGCGCCAGCCCGTCGCCGAAGCGCACCTCGCCATCGATGCGGTTGAACGCGAAACCCTTGGAGAAGAAATCGCGGAAATCCAGCATCAACCGCCGCGGCAGCTGCGCCACGCTGAGCAGGCCCAACACCCGGCCCGCGCCCGGCTCCACTTCCAGCAACTGCCCGTTGCGTGCCGCTACCTTGAGGTTGCCTTCCAGCGCCGCGAGCTTGAAACCGGTGGGCGAGCCGGGCCAGCCCGCATCCAGCTGCAGCTCGCCCTCGCCAGCGCGCAACTGCCCGCCAAACCCCAGGTCGCGCACCAGGTCGCCCAGGTTGCGGCTGTCCAGCCGCGCCGACAGCCGCGTCGTCGCCGCCTCGCCCTTGCCGCGCCACGCGCCGGTCAAGGCGATGTCCTGGTCGGCCGAGTGCAGTTGCAACTGGTCCAGCTGCAAACCGTCGGTGAGACGGCGCGTGCGCAGCACCGTCTTGCCGAGCTTGAGCTTGCCCAGCTGCAGGTCGGCCACGTCCAGCGCCAGCGGCGGCAGCTTGGCCGGATCGATTTCGTCCACCGCGCGGCGCTGCGGCTCGGGCACGCTCTGCGCCAAGGCGCCGCTCGCGGTGGCCTCTTCATCGGCGGGTGGCGCGGCCGGCGCCGCGGCGGATTGCCAGTAGACGCGTTGCAGGTCGCCACGCACCACCGCGCCGTCGGCGTTGGGCACCTGCAGCGTGCCCTGCAACGAAGGCCCGTCCAGCTGCACGGCGATCTCGTCGCGCTGCGGCTTCAGGCGCAGGCGGGTCTGCGCGAATGCGCCGCCGATCAGCAGCAGGCGATCGGCCTGCACGTCCACCTGCTGCAACGGCAGGCTGTCGCCTTCGTCGCTGTCGCCGCCGCGCGCCAGGCTGATCCAGTCCATCGCATCGAGCGAGGCGGTGTGGCCGGTCACGACCAGGCCATGCTCCGGCGGCGCGTCGGCGACGGTGTCGCTGCCCATCACCACGCGCACGCCCGTGCGGTCCTTCTGCGTCACCGCCTTCAGCGCCACCAAGTGCCCGAAGGCCACGTCGACCTCGCCGCTGCCCAAGGGCAGCGCGACATCGACGCGTGTCGGCAGGGGCCGGTCGGCGGGCTTGTCGAGCGGGGCCGGCAAGTCGAGCGTCGTGCCGACCAGGTCCGAATCCAGCCGCAGGTGGCTGGCCGGCTCGGCCTTGCCCGGCTGCGCGCGGGGCAGGCTCACGCCCACCCGCCAGTTCGACGCGCCGTGTACGTAAGGCTGCAGCCAGGCCATCTGCGGCGCGCGGTCGAACAGGTCCTTGGCTTCGAGCAGCGAGGTGTAGCTGGCCTCGAACGCCTGCGCCGGGTCCTTCACCGGCGCGCCGGCACGCAGGTCCAGCGTGCCCGCGTTGCCGTGGTGGCGCACCGACAGCCCCTCGGCGGCGAAACCCCCGCTGCTGTACTGGGCCGTGCCCTGCACCTGGTCGAAGGCCAGGTCCCAGCGCTTGTCGGCCAGCTTGGCGCCCTGCAGCGCGACCTGCCCTTGCAGGTGGCCGCCCGGGCCGCCGTGCAGCGGCAGCAGCAGGTCGAAGCTCGTGTCGGCCGGGCCGCTGACCGTGACGTTGTCGAGCGTGTCGCCATAGCTGGCGTGCAGCGGGCTGCGCCGCAACACCGAGAGCAGCCGCGAGGCGTCGGCATCGGTCTGGGCGCGCACGTACAACTGGCCTTCGCCGAAATCGGGAATGCCCGCCTCCAGCCGCCCCACGGGCGCGCCGGCCAGGTCGCCGCGGCCATGCAGCTCGAACCCGTTGCCGATGAAGGCGACATCGGCCTCGACCTGCTCCATCGCCGGCCAATCGCGCTGGAAGCGGATCACGCCGTCGCGGATGTGGCCGGTGGCCTCGAAGCGACCGTTGCGTTCGTCGAAAGGCCATTCGTCCAGGTCGCCGCTGACCAGGCCGGTGCCGCCGGTGACCGTGCCGCCGGCCAGCGCCATGTCCAGCCAGTCCACCGCGTTCTGGCTCATCTTGCCGTGGACCCAGAACATGCTGGCCACCGGCACCGGGGCATCGTCCAGCTCGGCGGCCAGGTCGATGCGCGGGCGCGTGCCATCGGCCTGGAACCACAGGCCGCCGCGCACGTTGGCGGCGTATTCGTGCGATTGCACGCGCAGCGCCGGGGTGGCCACGCGCCAGCCGCCGCCTTCGCGCCAGCCGACGATCTCGCCGGCCAGCCGCAGTTCGTGCACCACGCCGAAGCCCCACGGCCAGTCGAAGCGAACCAGCGCGGCAGGCACCGGCCGCAAGCGCACGCCATCGGCATCGCCTTCGAATTCGCCCTGCAGGCCACTCAGCCCGGGCGCGTGGCCGGCGCTGGCGAAGGCCAGCTCGTCCAGGCGGCCTTCGGCCCACAGCGGGCCGCCCTGCTCGCCGGCCACCCGCAGGCGCCCCAGCCGCAGCGCCGGCCGCGACTGCTGCAACCAGCGGCGCAGGCCCGGCTCGACCTGGTCGGTCAGCCCGAGCACGGCGAGCAGCGGGGTGGCGTCGAGATTGCGGCCGCTCATCGCGTAGCGGCGCCCGATGGCGACGGAGAGGCTATCCAGCGGCTGCACCTTGCCGCCGGTGGTGATGCGCAGCAGCGGCGCGTCCACGCGCCAGCCCTCGGGGGTGGTGCGCCAGCGCAGGCTGGCCTGCAGGCGGTCCCAGGCCACGGCCGGCACCGGCCCGTTGGCGGCGGTACCGCGCAGGCGCACGCTGCCCAGGTCGGCCTGGGTGGTGACGGCGACGATGCGGTTCGCTCGCAGCTGCGCCCACACCTGCGCGCGACCCTCGCCGCCGGCCAGCTGCACGCCGGCCGCCTTGAGCAGCGGCGACCAGGCGGCGAGATCGGCCGGCGATGCCGCGGCATATGCGGTGCCGTCGCCGGCATGGCGGTCGAAATCCAGCACCGCGCTGAGCGGCGCATGGGCGGTATCGATCCAGGCGCGGCCGCCGGCGCGCACCTGGTGCCCGCTCACGCGCAGGCGCAGGTCGATGCGCGGCAGCTCGGTGTCGATGCCGATGCCCGGCGCGTGCACTTTCAGCCGCCCCCCCACCACCTGCAGTTCGCCCAGCCGGCGCAGCGCATCGAGCGGATCGCCGCTGCCGGTGCTGGGCAGGCCCTGCACGGACCACGCGCCGTCCTCCGCGCGCTGCAAGGTGAGCGCCAGGTTGCGCAGGCGCAGCTCGGTGAGCGAGCGTCCGGGCAACAGGCCCGAGTACATCGCCACCATCACCTCGGCCTCGCCCACCCGCACGCCGTCGCGCGCACCGACGCGCAGGCCCTGCAAGCGCAGCAGCGGGCCGCGCCGCGTCCATTCGGTGCGCATGGCGTCGAAATGCACGGGCTGGCCGGCGCGCGCGCTCAGCCAGGCTTCGACCTTCTGCGGCTGCCGTTCCACCAAAGGCAGCAACTGGCTCAGCGCGCCCACCAGCAAGGCGACCAGCACCACGCCCAGCGCCAGCGTGTAGCTGGCATAGCGGCGGGTGAGGCGCAGGCGGCGGCGCAGCGGCGTGGGCATCAGGGTCCGGAAAACGGGCGGCAGGCAGGACGGAGCCGCACAGCATGCCAGCTGCGGGCGGAACTCCACCGCAACGGCGTCACGAAAGCCCCTTCACCGCGCCGGGCCGCCCGGCCGGCCTTCACAACAACACCACGTCGAACTGCTCCTGCAGGTACTGGTCGTCGGACTGGAAGCTGATGGTCTTGCCGAGGAACTCCTCCAGCTCGGCCACCGCCGTGGACTCCTCGTCGGTGATCCGCGCGACCACCTTCGGCGAGGCGATCACCAGCAGGCGGGCGGCGTCGAACTGGCGCACCGCGCGGGTGATCTCGCGGAAGATCTCGTAGGTCACCGTCTCGGTGGTCTTGATGCTGCCGCGCCCGCCGCATTCCGGGCACGGCTCGGAGAGCTGGCGTTCCAGGCTCTCGACGGTGCGCTTGCGGGTCATCTCCACCAGGCCCAGCGGGGAGAAGTCGTACACCGTGGTCTTGGCATGGTCGCGCGCCAGCGATTTCTCCAGCGTGCGCAGCACCTGGCGGCGGTGCTCGGGATCGTCCATGTCGATGAAGTCGATGATGATGATGCCGCCCAGGTTGCGCAGGCGCAGCTGGCGCGCCACCGATTGCGCCGCCTCCAGGTTGGTGCGGAACACCGTCTCCTCCAGGTTGCGCTGGCCGACGAACGAGCCGGTGTTGACGTCGATGGTGGTCATCGCCTCGGTCTGGTCGATCACCAGGTAGCCGCCGGACTTGAGCGGTACCTGCTTCTCCAGCGCGCGCCCGATCTCGTCCTCGACCCCGTACAGGTCGAAGATCGGCCGGTCGCCGGCATACAGTTCGATGCGCTCGGCCAGCACCGGCATGTACTTGGCGACGAAGGCCTGCAGCTGCCCGAAGGTTTCCTTGGAATCAACCTTCACCTTCTCCACGTCCTTGCGGATCAGGTCGCGCACCGAACGCAGCGGCAGGCTCAGGTCCTCGTAGATGATGCTGCACGGCGGCGATTCGCGGCCGCGGCGCTCCACCACGTTCCACACCCGCGAGAGATAGGCAATGTCCTCGGCCAGCGCCTCGGCCGGCTGGCCCTCGGCGTTGGTGCGGATGATGTAGCCGTAGCCGCCGTGGCTGGCGGCCAGTTCGGTGACCAGGCCCTTGAGCCGCGCGCGCTCGGATTCGTCCTCGATGCGCGCCGACACGCCGACCACCTTGGACTGCGGCAGCAGCACCAGGTAGCGCGAGGGGATGCTGATCTGCGTGGTGAGCCGCGCGCCCTTGCTGCCGATGGGGTCCTTGACCACCTGCACCACCACGTCCTGGCCGTCGCGCAGCAGTTCCACGATGGGCACCGCGGTGGCCGGGGTCAGCGGCGGCTCGCCGGATTCGACCACGCCGGGCGGAGCCACGCGCACCACGTCGTTGGCGTGCAGGAACGCCGCCCGTTCCAGCCCGACCTCGACGAAGGCCGCCTGCATGCCGGGCATTACCCGCTGCACCTTGCCCTTGTAGATGTTCCCGACCACGCCGCGGCGCCAACCGCGCTCGATGTGCAGCTCCTGCAGCATGCCGTTCTCGATCACCGCCACGCGGGTCTCGCGCGGGGTCACGTTGACCAGGATCTCTTCGGACATCAGGGCGCTCCGTGGGGGTTGAGCAATTGCGCGGTCTGGTGCAGCGGCAGGCCCATCACGCCCGAATAACTGCCTTCGAGGTGCTGGACGAAACTTTCGGCACGGCCCTGGATCGCATACGCCCCGGCCTTGCCCATGGGCTCGCCGGTGGCGACGTAGGCGGCGATGGTGGCCTCGTCGAGCGGCGCGAAGCGCACCCGCGACACCACCGTATCGACCTGCTCGCGCCCGCCGGCCTCCACCAGCGCCAGCGCGGTGACCACGTCGTGGGCCTGGCCGGACAGCGCGCGCAGCATCGCCGCCGCGTCCTGCGCATCGGCCGGCTTGCCGAACACCCGCTGGCCTAGGATCACCTCGGTATCGGCGCCCAGCACGCGTGCGTCTGGGTCGCGCTCGCGCACCGCGGCCAGGCCGGCGCGGGCCTTGTCCAGCGCCACGCGACGCACGTAATCATGGGCCGGCTCGTCGGCGCCGCGCACTTCCGGCACGTCCAGGTCCACGACCTGGAAGGGGATGGCAAGGCGCTGCAGGAGTTCGGATCGGCGGGGGGAACGGGAAGCGAGCCAGAGCATCGGCGAAGCATAACCCGCGGCCCCGCGAAGCCGCGCCCTCACCGGCGGCGCACGCCCGGCTCACAGGCGGTTCATCGTGCCGAAATCACGCTGGCCCCGCCCATCCTCAAGGACCGTCGAATGCGCACCCGCTTCAAGCCCCTGCTGCTTGCCCTTTCCCTTTCCCCGCTGGCCCTCGCCATGACCGCCCAGGCCCAGACCGCCGCCCCCGCCTACACCCTGCCCGCCGACGCCACGATCCTCAACGTGTCTTCCGAGGCCGAGGCCAGCCGCGTGCCGGACATCGCCCGTCTTTCGGCCGGCGTCGTCACCCAGGCCGCCGACGGCAACACCGCCATGCGCCAGAACGCCGAGCAGATGAGCAAGGTGGTCGCCGCGATCAAGGCGGCGGGCATCGCCGACAAGGACGTGCAGACCAGCGGCATCAACCTCAGCCCGCAGTACCAGTACAAGGAAAACGAAGCGCCGAAGATCAACGGCTACCAGGCCAGCAACACCGTGAGCCTGAAGGTGCGCGACGTCTCGCGCCTGGGCAAGGTGCTCGACGCCCTGGCCGCCCAGGGCGCCAACCAGATCAACGGCCCCAGCTTCGAGATCGACAACCCCGAGCCGGTCTATGACGAAGCCCGCATCGCCGCGCTGAAGAAGGCGCAGCAGCGTGCCGACACCTACGCCCGCCAGCTGGGCTTGAAGGTGCGCCGCATCGTGAGCATTTCCGAAGGCCGCGGCGGTGGCGTGCGCCCGGTGATGATGATGGCGGCGCGCGCGCAGAGCGCGGCCATGGACACCCCGGTGTCGCCTGGCGAGACGACGCTGTCGGTCAACCTGGACGTGACGTTCGAGCTGGCCAGGTAAGCACGAGCCCGCAGCAAAGCACTCGGGGCCGGTCGATCCGGCCCCGTTTTTTTTGGAGCGACCGTCCACCCTCGCCGTCCCGCCCTGTTCGCGCTGGACGATCGAGCGTCCGGGCGGCAGGCCGCGCCCACCCCAAACCCAACCGAAGCAAAACGCGCCAAACCGACACCCTATCCAGCCACCCGGGCCTGGGCCAATGATCGAACCGCAGGCGTGCCTCCGGTGGCGGCGTCTTCCGGGGACACCCGTGCAGCATCACTCCGCAGTTCCTTTTCCAAGGAGGTGGGACATGGTTCGCACGCACTATTCGCCGTTGGCCTTCCGCTTCGATCCCTCGCGCATCCTCGCCCTGAGCACGGCGATTGCCCTGCACCTGCTCGCCCTGTTGCTGCTGCTGGTTCCGTTGAGCCGCCGCCCCGCCCCGGACGCACCGCCGCCGGTTGTGCCGCGCTGGCAGATCCCGATCACTGTGCCCACGCCGCCCGTGCCTGTTCCGATCGCACCGGCCGAACCACGCCCCGTGCCCCCGACCACCCCCGTCCACCGCAGCGCGCCCACCCCGCCGACCCCCGGCATCGCCGAAGCCACTGCCGACAGCGCGCCCAACGCCGTGCCCGCGCAAGCGGCGCCCGCCCAGCCCACCTTCGACACCGGACCGGCGATGACGCCGCCCGCCGTGGGTGCGAGCCTGCAATACCTGCGCGCCCCGGCGCCCGCGTACCCGCGCACCGCGCTCAAGGACCGCCTGGAGGGCACCGTGCTCCTGCAGGTCCACGTGGATACCGAAGGCCGGCCCGTGGCCGTGGACATTGCCCGGAGCAGCGGCCACCGCGTGCTGGACCAGGCGGCACAGCAGCAGGTGATGCGCCAATGGCGGTTCCGGCCGGCGATGCAGGACGGCCAAGCCGTCGAGGCGATCGGCCTGGTGCCGGTGGCGTTTTCCCTGAACTAAGCCTGGCGCGCAGCGCGACGGCGGCGGCCGGCTGCGGCCGCCGCCGCCGCACTGCAGCAATCCGATCCCGTACGGACAGAAGCGCACACGTTCGCCGCCGTTGACGGCAAATTGTAAATTTTGGCGCCGTGTGGCAAAAATTCCACCAAAGTCACATTTGTGCTGCAAGCATGAATTTTTCGTGACGCGGCGTTTAAACCTGAGTAGATTCTGAATATCGGCCTCGCGGGGTGACCTTCGGGCCTTGCCGCCGATATCGCAAAGAACCCTACTCAGGAGAGAGAGCTAGTGGCAGTCAACCAGCGAACCAAACGGGTCCTGCAGCGCTCGGCGCTCAGTCTGGCCCTCGGCATTTGCTTCAGTCCCACGCTGTACGCGCAGTCCAATACCTCCGGCGCGATCTTTGGCCAGGCCGGCGCCGGCGCCACCGTCCAGATCCAGAATCCTGCGACGGGCTTCTCCCGCTCCATCACCGTCGGCAACGACGGCGCTTACCGTTTCTCCGCCCTGCCGACCGGCACCTACACCGTGACCTACACGGGCACCGATGGCAGCACGTCGACCCGCGAAGGCGTCAACGTCAACGTGGGCACCGGTACGCCGGTCAACTTCGCCGCCGGTCGCGGCGATGCCGCCTCCACCCTGGATACCGTGCAGGTTCGCGCCACCTCGGCGGTGAACCCGATCGACGTCTCCTCGGTGGAATCGACCACCATCCTGACCTCCGAGCAGATCGCCAAAATCCCCGTCGCGCGCGACGCCACCTCCGTGGCCCTGCTCGCGCCGGGCACCGTGCGTGGCGATACCGCGTTCGGCAACCTGGCCTCGTTCGGCGGCTCGTCGGTGGCCGAGAACCAGTATTACGTCAACGGCTTCAACGTCACCAACTCGTTCCGCAACCTCAACTTCTCGCAAATCCCGTTCGAAGCGGTCGCCGAGCAGCAGGTCAAGACGGGCGGTTACGGCGCCGAGTTCGGCCGTTCCACTGGCGGCGTGGTCAACCAGATCACCAAGCGCGGTACGAACGAGTTCCACGCCGGCGGCAACGTGTTCTACACCCCGCGCTCGCTCAACGCCGACACCGTCAACTACTACTACCGCAACCCGCTCGCCCCGGACGATGTGGGCACGCTGGCGCAGGACAACTCCAACGTCGACACCAACCAGTGGATCACCTCCGCGTGGGCGTCCGGCGCGCTGGTCAAGGACAAGCTGTTCGCCTACGGCCTGGTCTCCTACGGCGATACCGACAAGGGCCTGGCCGGCACGCCGTTCGGCGACAAGCCGGCCGACGAGGAAACCAAGCGCCCGACGTGGCTGGTCAAGGTCGACTGGAACATCAACGACAGCAACAAGCTGGAACTGACCGGCTTCAACGACACCAGCAAGATCGACACCGACGTCTACAACCCGGCGAACGGTGAATACATCGGCACCCGCAAGCAGGAGAACGGTGGCCAGAACTGGATCGGCAAGTACACCGGCTACTTCACCGACAACTTCACCATGTCGGCGCTGTACGGCCACGGTGAGTTCAAGCGCAAGGACGGCGCGCGCACCGCGACGGGCCTGGACGTCAGCTACAGCGGCGACCTCAACGACCCGGCGTCCGGCTGCCCGCGCGTGCTCGACGTGCGCCCGGCCTACCGCCAGGCGCTGACCGGCGGGGAAATCACTTCCTCGTGCAACATCACCAACGACGCCATCGACCGCGCCGACTCCAAGGACACCCGCGACCAGTTCCGCGTGGACTTCGAGTGGTCGCTGGGCGACCACCTGATCCGCTTCGGCTACGATCGCGACGACTACGAGTCCGTGGCCGGCACCTCGATCGAAGGCGGCCGCTACTGGCGCTACTCCACCAACAATGGCCCGGACGGCCTGCCCAACACGGGCGACGAGTTCGACATCGTCCGCGAGCAGATCGTCAACCAGGGTTCGACGGTCAAGCTCAAGCAGTGGGCCATGTACGTGGAGGACAGCTGGAACATCACCGACACGTTCCTGGCTTATCTCGGCGCGCGCTGGGATACGTTCGAGAACTTCAACGGCGATGGCCAGGAGTACGTCAAGATCGACAACCAGTTCGGCCCGCGCCTGGGCTTCAGCTGGGACGTGCTGGGTGATTCGACGCTGAAGATCTACGGCAACGCCGGCCGTTACGCCCTGCCGCTCACACCGAGCGTGGCCGTGCGTGGCGCCAGCGCCTCGCTGTATACCCGCCAGAACTACAACTACACCGGCGTGGACCCGGTCACCGGTGCGCCCACCGGCCTGACCCCGCGCGGCGGCCTGACCTACATCAACGGCGAGTTCGGCGAGCCGAAGAACCCGGCCACCATCGCGGCGACCAACCTGGACCCGATGTACCAGGACGAGTACATCCTGGGCTTCCAGAGCCAGATCACCGACCACCAGGCCATCGGTGCGCGCGGTATCTACCGCAAGCTCAAGGCGGCGATCGACGACAACTGCGATTACACCCCGATCTACGACGCCGCCGTTGCCGACGGCCTGACCCCGAACATCCCCAACGCCGGCTTCCCGTACTGCCGCCTGTTCAACCCAGGCAAGGATTCGGTGTTCCTGACCGACGTGGAAGGCAATGGCGTGCTCACCGAGTACACCATCCCCGCCGACCTGCTCTCGCCGAAGGCCAAGCGCGAGTACAAGGCGCTGGAACTGTTCTGGGACGGCAGCTGGGAGAAGTTCTTCTTCCAGGCT
This sequence comes from Stenotrophomonas sp. HITSZ_GD, assembly GCF_029543105.1. Taxonomy (GTDB): domain Bacteria; phylum Pseudomonadota; class Gammaproteobacteria; order Xanthomonadales; family Xanthomonadaceae; genus Stenotrophomonas_A. The sequence goes on along the minus strand of NZ_JARQXB010000003.1, from coordinate 50,537 downwards.
TCGTGGACCATGTCCTGGAACAAGGGCAACACCGAAGGTGGCGTGAAGTCGGATATCGGCCAGGGCGACACCTCGGTCACGCAGGACTTCGATTACAAGGAACTGATGGTCGACTCCTACGGCTACCTGCCCAACGACCGCCGCCACAGCGTCAAGATTTTCGGCAACTACCAGTTCACCGACGAATGGTCGCTGGGTGCCAACATCCTGGTGCAGTCCGGCCGTCCGCAGAACTGCCTGGGCGTGCTGTACCCGTACCACGGCGGCATCCACCCGTACGGCTCCTCGTTCTTCCGTTGCGGCACCACCGAAGCCGGTGGCGCGGACGGTCCGTCCGTGGCCGTGCCGCGCGGCACTTACGGCCGCCTGCCGTGGACCAACTCGCTGGACCTGAACATCGCCTACCTGCCGCACTGGGCCCCGGGCCTGCAGTTCAAGGTGGACGTGTTCAACGTGTTCGACCAGCAGAAGGTCACCGCGTTGTCCGAAGTGGCCGAGGACGGCACCACCGGTGCGCCGCTGAACACCTTCGGCGTCTACCGCAGCACGCAGGCACCGCGTTCGTTCCGCTTCATGGTGCAGTACGACTTCTGATCCACCGCGGTATCACACAGAGAAGCTACACGGCTCTTTTACTCCGACGGCCGCCGCAAGGCGGCCGTTTTTTCCCGAGCCGGCCTGGAAGGAAGAATGCAAGAACGGCTTGACCAGCTCTGGCGCGAGGGCCAGGCACACGAAAGCAGGGCGGACTACCCGGCCGCGGGCGAAGCCTACGCCGCCATGCTCGCGCTGCATCCCCATCATGTTCCCGCGTTGCTGCGGCTGTCGCGCTTCGCGCAGGAACGCAATGCATACCCGCAGGCTCACCAGTACGCCTTGCGCGCGGCCGACGCCGTGCGGCTGGGCGGCAGCACGCGCCTGCTGGCCTACGTGACGCTGCGCCTGCTCGACTTCGCCGAAGACGCCGAGGTCGCCTCGACCATCCTGGGCGCGGACTGGCGCGATCCGGACGTGCTGCGCCAATCGCCTTCGCTGGCCCAGCACCTGTGGCTGGCCGGCCGCTACGACGACGCGCAGCGGCTGCTGGACGCGGTGGAACCGCAGGTCGGCGCGCATCCGCTGCTGCGCTTCACGCGCGGCCAGCTGAAGCAATACCTGGGCGACCTGGAAGGCGCCGCCACCCATTACGAATCCGCACTCGCGCTGGCGCCCCACTTGCCGGACGTGCACTGGGCAATCGCCAAGCTGCGCCCGAGCGGCAGCCCGGCGCGCTTGCAGCGCCTGCGCACGGCGCTGGCATCGTCCACCGACGAGCCTGGCCGGGCCCAACTGTACTACGCGCTGTTCCACGAACTCGACGCCGCCGACGAACGCGACGCTGCGTGGGCGGCGCTGGCCGAAGGCGCGGCGCGGATGCGCCAGCTGCACCCGGATACCTCGCAAGCCACGCGCCACGCGCGCGCCGAACGGTTGATGGCCAGCGACTGGGCGCCGCTCGCCGCGGCGCCGAAGGCCGTGCAGCCGCGCCCGATCTTCATCCTCGGCCTGCCGCGCTCGGGCACCACCCTGCTGGACCGCATGCTGGGCAACCACGGGTGGGTGAGCAGCGTCGGCGAGCGCAACGACCTCATCGCCGCGGCCAGCGAGGCCGCCGGGCAGTTCTACCCGGGGCTGTGCCAGTTGGAAGACCCGCTCGCCTTCCTCGCCGGACAGGACCTGGGCGCGATCGGCCACGCCTACCAGCAGCGCCTGCGCCGCGCCGCGCCCGCCACCGCGGCGGCCATCGACAAGCACCCGCGCAACCTGTTCGAGCTGCCGCTCATCCTTGGCGCGCTGCCGCAGGCGCGCATCGTCTGCGTGCGACGCGACCCGATGGACGTGGCCTTCTCCAACCTCAAGGAACTGTTCCAGGGCGGTGCGTACGCCTACAGCTACGACTTCGACACGCTGGCGGCGGAAGTGAACCTCGCCCGGCGCTGGATGACCCACTGGGCCGAGCGCGCGCCGGGCAGCGTGCACGTGGTGGACTACCGCTCGCTGGTCGAGGACACCGAGCCCACGCTCTCTGCGCTGCTCGCTTTCCTCGACCTGCCACCGTGGCCCGGCCTGGCGCATCCGGAACGCAACCCCGCGCCGGTCAGCACCGCCAGCAGCGTGCAGGTGCGCGGCGCGGTCCATCGCGGCGCGCTGGATGCATGGCAACGTTATGCCGCCCCGCTGGCACCGCTGGCGGAGCGGCTCGCGGACGCCGGCCGATGAACACCACCGCCGGCACGCAGATCGCCGCGCTGGTCGCGCAGGCCGAGCAGTTCGCCGCGCACGGCGATTTCGCGCGGGCGATCGGCTGCCACCAGCGCGCGCTGGCGCTATCGCCGGGGCGCGTGGACAGCCTCCTGCAGCTGTCCTATCTCTACTCGCTGGCCGGCCACTATCGCGGCGCCGAAGCCTGGATGCAGCACGCGCAGGCGAGCCCCCAGGCGACGCCGCAGCAACTGGCCGCGATGATCCCGCGCCTGCGCACGTTCAACGACATCCCCGCGCTACGCCGCGTATTGGCGCGCCTCGGGCCGCCGGCGCGCATGCAGGTGCCCGCGCTGATCACCGCCGCTTCGCACCTCACCTACGCCAACCTGCCCGAGGAGGCCATCGCCTATCTCGACGAGGCCAAGCGCGCCGACCCGGACTACCCCGCCACCCTGCTCGCGCGTGCGCAGGTACTGATGTATCTCGGCCGTTTCGACGAAGCGGAGCAGGACATCGTGCGTTCGCAACGGCGCGCGCCGGAGATCGCGCAGGGCTACTGGCTGCGGGCCGCGCTCGGGCGCCAGAGCGCCGAGCGCAACGGCGCGGCGGCCATCCGCCGCGAACTGCAACGCCCGGGGCGCACCGCCAACGACATGGCGCTGCTGGAATTCGCGTTGCACAAGACCCTGGACGACCTCGGCGAATACGACGACGCGTGGCAGGCACTGACGCGAGGCTGCGCACACAAGCGCGCGACGCTGGATTACGACGACGCCCGCAACCAGCGCCTGTTCGACGCCCTCACCGCCCTGCCGCCGTTGCCGCAGGCCGAGGCGAGCGCCGATGGCGCGCGGCCGCTGTTCATCGTCGGCATGCATCGCTCCGGTACCACGCTGCTGGAGCAGATGCTGTGCGGCTCGACGGAAGTGAAGGGAATCGGCGAACTGTACGATTTCACCAGCGCCATGCGGCACGCCACCGACCACCATTGCCGCGGCGTGGTGGACGAGGAGATCGTGCGCAGGGCCGCCGCCATCGACCCGTTGGCCACCGGCGCACGCTACTTGCACAGCACGTCGTGGCGCCTGGACGGCGAGCGCTGCTTCACCGACAAGCTGCCCTCGAACTTCCTCAACATCGGCTTCATCGCCGCCACGCTGCCGCACGCGCGCATCCTGCACATGGTGCGCGACCCGGTGGAGACATGCTTCTCCAACCTGCGCGAACTGTTCTCCGAGGCCAATCCATACAGCTACGACATGCATGAGCTGGCCCGCTACTACCAGCGCTATCGCCGCCTGATGGCGCATTGGCATGCGCGTTTTCCGGGCCGGATCCTCGATGTGTCCTATGCGCGGCTGGTGCGCGAGCCGGAAGCGGTGATGCACGAAGTGGCCGCGTTCTGTGGCATCGCGTATTCGCCCGGCATGTTGAACAGCGAAAGCCGGCAGCGCGGCGTGGTCACCGCCAGCGCGGTGCAGGTTCGCGCACGCCCGAGTGCGTCCGAACGCCCGAAGTGGGCACCGTATGCGGCTGGACTCGCGCCCATGATCGAGGCGTTGTCGCAGCACGACTGACAAACCTGAGCCACTCAGGTAGCTATACCTCAGCGCAACAAAACGCCTGCGTATTAAGGCCTTTTTCACTACTCACTCACCCAGAAAAAACCAAATTCGCCGGCGTCGGCGCCCCCTCCCGACATATTTGCCAAGTTTCTTCATCCTTGTCAGGAGAGAGCCGTGATTCGTCATGTCCCGCCCCATACGGCGCGCCGTCGCACGCCCTTGTCCGCCGCCCTGCTGGTCCTGCTCGCGCCGACCGCCACGCTGCCCGCCTTCGCGCAGGAGTCCGAAGCACCGACCAACCTGGACCGCATCACGGTCACCGGTTCCAACATCCCCCGCACCAACACCGAAACGCCTTCGCCCGTGCAGGTGGTGACGCGCCAGGACATCGACCGCACCGGCAAGACCACCGTCGCCGAATACCTGCAAACGCTCACCTCCGACGGCGCGGGCTCCATTCCCAAGACTTTCGGTAACGGCTTTGCCGGCGGTGGCGCGGGCATCTCGCTGCGCGGCCTGGGTGCCGGCTCTACGCTGGTGCTGTTGAACGGCCGCCGCATGGCCACGTATGGCCTGGCCGACGATGGCCAGAAAGTCTTCACCGACCTGAGCACGATCCCGCTCGATGCGGTGGAACGCGTGGAGGTGCTCAAGGACGGCGCGTCGGCGATCTACGGTTCGGACGCCATCGCCGGCGTGGTCAACATCATCCTGCGCACCGATTTCACCGGCGCCATCCTGCGCGGCTCCTATGGCATGTCCGACGACAGCGACGGCAACGCGCGCAAGGCGACGTTGACCGCCGGCACCGGCAATCTCGCCGAGGACGGCTGGAACGCATTCTTCAGCCTGGATGTCGGCAAGACCGACGCCATCAAGGCCTCCGACCGCAGCAACCGCAAGTGGATCGGCACCGGCGACCTGCGTCCGTGGGGCTACAGCGCCGGCGGCAGCCAGTTCCTCGGCGGCGCGATCACCGGCGGCGGCACCGGCGGCGGCAGCTCGCAAGTCGGTAGCGTCTTCGTGCCCGGCACCGATCCGGCCACGCTCACCTCGCTGCCCGGCTGCGCGCAGCTGTCCAATGTCAGCCCGCAGGATCCAGGCGGCGGCTGTCTGTGGGACATGGCCGACTGGCGCGACCTCACGCCGGAAGAGAAGTACGTCAACCTGTTCGCGCGCGGCACCTTCGCCTTCGGCGAGAACTCGGAGGTCTACACCGAGTTCGGTTACTCGAAGAAGGAAACCGTGTTCCACAACACGCCGTCCAATGTTTCCGGCGCGTGGGGCTATCCCGGCGGCCCGGTGAACGCCAACAGCGGCGCCGGCGCGGTGGTGCTCGGCGTCGGCCATCCGGACAACCCGTACGACGAGCCGGTGCGCGTGCGCTACAACGCCGCCGATGTCGGCGGCCGCGTCACCGACAACACCAACGAGTTCTTCCGCTTCCTCGCCGGCGTCAAGGGCACCTGGGGCGATTGGGACTACGACACCGCCTACCTGCACTCGTCCACCAACCTGGTCAACAAGCGCACCGGCTTCCTGCGCTACAGCGCCGTGCAATGCGCGCTGGGCAACGCGGCCTGCCCGGGCGGGGTGTGGAATATCGGCCTGGGTTCGGACGCCAACCCGCAGAGCCTGTACGACTACATCTCCCCGGAAATCCGCGCCTACGCCAAGTCGAGCCTGGACATGTTCGACTTCACCGCCTCGCGCGCGCTCTACGACCTGAAGGGCGGCCCGCTCTCGCTGGCGTTCGGCACCGAGTGGCGCCGCACGACCAACTCGCTGACGCCGCAGACCTACACCGACGTGGGCGACATCATCGGCCTGGGCTACTCGGCCTACGACGGCACGCAGAACGTCTACGCCGGCTACCTGGAGCTGTCCGCGCCGATCCTGGAGACGCTGGAGTTGTCCGGCGCGGTGCGCTACGACAAGTACGAAAGCGGCGACGATGCGGTGAAGCCGAAGGTCGGCTTCAAGTGGAACCCGGTGGACTGGTTCGCCCTGCGCGGCACTTACGCCGAAGGCTTCCGCGCCCCGAACCCGGCCGAGAACGGCGATGGCGGCTTGGCCGCCTTCTCCAACGCGCTGGACCCGGTGCGCTGCCCCAACGGCACGCCGGCGCCGGGCGGCACGGCGGACGACTGCGGCTTGCAGCCGGTGGCGATCATCACCACGCCCAACCCCAACCTCAAGCCGGAAGAATCCAAGAGCTACAGCCTGGGCATCGTGCTGCAACCCACGCGCACCACCTCGATCACCGTGGACGCATGGCGCATCAAGCGCACCAACGAGATCGCCCAGGGCTCCACCGCCGATGCCATCGCCGCCGGCGATGTGTTGCGCGATACCGACCTGCTCAATGGCGTGCCCGGCACCGGCTCGATCCTGGCGATCAACACGCAGTACGTGAACGCCAATTCGTCCGAGGTGGAGGGCGTGGATACCGACATCCGCCAGGACATCCCGATGGGTGCCTACGGCGACATGCGCCTGGACCTGCAGTGGAGCCACATCAAGAAGTTCGAGCGCACCGAGGGTGACATCACCCACGAGTACGCCGGCACCCACGGCAACTGCGATGTCACCAACTGCATCGGCACCCCGAAGGACCGCGTGAACTTCGGCGCCACCTGGAACTACAACGCCTGGACGGTAAGCGGCATCCTCAACTACATCAGCAGCATGGACAACACGCCCGAGACCGGCGGCAGCAAGGACGAGACCTGCCTGAACTTCCGCGCCGACGGCTCGCCGGCCCCAGGCGATTGCGAACTGGCCTCGTTCACCACGTTCGACCTGTCGGCCAACTGGAAGGCGACGGACGCGCTGGAGATTTTCGGCTCGGTGCAGAACGTGTTCGACCGCACCGCCCCGCTGGATCCGGCGACCTATGGCGCGATCAACTACAACCCGCTGCATTTCAGCGGCGCGATCGGCCGTTATTTCACCGTGGGGGCGAAGTACACCTGGAACTGAGCAGGCAAGTCAGCACTTCCTCCGGCCCGGGCAGCGATGCCCGGGCTTTTTTTGCTCCCAGGACTTGCGGCGAGCGGACGCCGTACGGTCGCGACTGAAGCTGCGCCTACAGGAGATAAGCGTCGATTAGCGGAAACATCGGCGCGGCGAGATGGGTGCCGCTTTTTCGGTCCCCTTGCGCCGAAGGGTCGAGCCGGCGGGCGGCATGCCCTTTCGGGACCGTAGGCGACATGGATGTCGCCTACGAGCCTCCATGGATGGATTCACGGCGTGTCCCGAAAGGGCATGCCGCCCGCCGGCTGCGCGACAGCAGCAAAGCGGCCATCCACGACAGCGCAGAAAGATCAGGCCCGATGGTAAGGATGATTGGCCAACATAGCCGCAGCGCGATAAAGCTGCTCGGCCACCACGAGCCGCACCAGCATGTGCGGCAACGTCAGCGGCCCCAGGGACCAGCGCTCGTCAGCCAGTTTCACGACGTCGGCCGAGTGCCCTTCCGGCCCCCCGATCAGGAACGCCAGATCGCGTCCCAGCGTGCGCCAATGTTCCATCCGCTGCGACAGCTGCTCGGAGCTGTACGGCTTGCCCGGCACATCCAGCGCCACCACGTAAGGCTGCTTGGGGAGCGCGGCGATCACCCGCCGCCCCTCGTCGTCGATGGCCCGTTGCGCATCGCGCCCCTTGCCACGCAGGCCCGGCTCGATTTCCACCAACTCCAGCGGCAACCAGTGCGACAACCGCTTCTGGTATTCGGCAAACCCCTGCGCCACCCAGGCCGGCGCACGCTCGCCGGTGGCGATCAAGCGCGCCTTCATCGCCGCGCGGTCACGCGTCCTGGTCGAACTCGGCCGGCGGCTGGTCGCCCACCGTCCACAGGCGCTCCAGCGCGTAGAACTCGCGCACGCGCGGCAGCATCACGTGGACGATCACGTCGCCCAGGTCCACCAGCACCCACTCCGCCTCGCGCTCGCCTTCCACGCCCAGCGGCATCAGCTCCAGGCGCTTGGCGAACTTCACCACCTCGTCGGCGATGGACTTCACGTGGCGCGTCGAGGTGCCCGACACCACCACCATGTAGTCGGCCACGCTGGACTTGCCGCGCACGTCGATCTCGACCACATCCTTGCCCTTGAGCTCCTCGATGGCCTCGCGGACGGTCGCCAGCAGCTGCGGCACCGACGGCGGCGGGGTGGGAATCTGGGTCTTGATGACTTGGGCTTGGCTGGTCAAAGCGGGCAACTCGATGGGAATGGCGCGGATTATAGGCAAATGGCGCGGGCGGCGCGTTCAGGCAGGCCGCGCCGCATACAGGCCATGGCCTTCGATGTAGCGCGCCACCGCCGCCGGCACCAGCGCGCGCCAAGGGCCGCCCTCGGCAATTTCGCCGCGCACCTGGCTGGCCGATTCGGACCGCAACGGCTGGTGCAGCCGCCACAGCAAGCCGCCCGGCCGCTGCCGCAACTGCGCCGCATCGCCGGTCCAGCGCGGCTGCGCCCAGGCCGCCAGCTCCGCGGGCAGGGCCGCATCGAGCCCACTGCCCGGCCGCTCGGCGATCACCAAGTGCGCCAGCTCGCCCAGCTCGCGCCAGCGATGCCAGCCCGCCAATCCCACGAAGCTGTCCGCGCCCATCAGCCACGCCAACGGCCGCGTCGGCCCGAAGGCGTGACGCAGTTCGCGCAACGTGTCGTAGGTGTAGGAAGGACGATCGCGCGTGCGTGCGCGCTCGATCTCGCGCAGGTCCAGGCGCAGCCCGGGCAACCCCTCGATGGCCAGCGCGATCATCGCCGCCCGCTGCGCCGCGGCGGCGCCGGGTGCCGCGCGGTGCGGCGGATCGGCCGCCGGAATCAGCCACACCGGCACGTGCAGCGCATCGCGCGCGGCGCAGGCGATGGCCAGGTGACCGGAATGGATCGGGTCGAACGTGCCGCCGTAGCACAGCCGCAGCGCGTCCTCGGCGTCCGGGGCGTGCATCGCCGCGGCGTGGCTCAGGAAGCCACCAGCAGGCGCACCGCGCGCGCCTCGGAGACCGCCAGCAGCAGGCGTTCCAGCGCGACCCACGCGTCGCCCTCGCCGCGGCCCTTGGCGATGCGGTCCACCTTCGACGCCTCGGCGACGAAGCGCTCCCAGCGCCGCGGCTCGGCATGGCGGGCCAGCGCGCGCTTGAACGGCGCCTGCCGCGATTCCCAGATGCCCTGCGCCTTCATCTCGCCGGCGAGGTTGCCCCCGCGTGCCTGCACCCGCGCCAGCGCGGCGGTGCGCAGCAATTCCTTGATCAGGATCGGCATCAGCGCGGCCACCGCCTCGCCCTCGCCGCGCAGGCCGGCGAGCATGCGGCCCACCGCGGCCGGCTGCCCCGCCAGCGTGGCCTCGGCCAGGCGAAACACGTCGTAGCGGGCGGCATCGGCCACCAGCGACTCCATCGCCGCCAGGTCCAGCGCCTGCCCGCCGGAGAGCAGCGCCAGCTTGTCGATTTCCTGCGCGGCGGCCAGCAAGTTGCCCTCCACCCGCTCGCTCAGGCGCTGCACGGCGTCGGCGTCGGCGCGCAGGCCCTTGCCGCGCAGGCGGCGCTCGATCCATTCCGGCAGCTCGTGCGGCTTGATCGCCCAGGCCACGGAAATCGTGCCGATGCGCGCGATCGCGTCGGCCCACTTGCCGTGATGCGCCTTGCTCCAGTCGTTGGCGGTGATCAGCAACACCACGTCCGGCGGCGGATTGGCGCAGAACGCGCTGATGACCTCCGCGCCCTCCTTGCCCGGCTTGCCGCTGGGCATGCGCACTTCCACCAGGCGGCGCGCACTGAACAGGCTCGGCGCGTTGAAGCTCTGCTCGAGCTGGTTCCAGTCGAAGTCCCGGCCGTCGGCGTCGAACACCTCGCGCTCGCCGATGCCCTCGGCGCGCGCGCGGGCGCGCACCGCATCGGCCGCTTCGAGCACGCGCAGCGTTTCCGGGCCGGCGATCAGGTAGGCCGGCTGCAGCGGCTGGCCGCTCTGGCTGGCGAGTTGTTCGGGCCTGAGTTCCATCGGCGCCGCGCGGACCGCGGTTATCGCGCCGGCGGCTGCACGGGCAGCGCCGGCGGCGTGGCCTCACCCGGCGACGGGTTGTCCAGCGACTGCCCGTGCTCCAGGCGCGCCCGCACCACGCTGTCGATGCGCCGCATGATCGAGGCGGCCATCTCCCGGCGCAGTTCGTTGGCCAGGATCTCGCGCTCGGTCGCGGTGCCGGTGGCGTCCTGCGGCGGGGAGACGTAATCGCGCGACAGCTCGATCACCTGCTGCGGCACCAGCACCGAGCCATCGGCGCGCAGCAGGCTGAAGATCACCGCGTAGCGCAGGCTGTATTCCTGGGCGCGGCCTTCGGCGTCGATGGCGATCGGCAGGTCGCCCCAGCGCTCGGACAGCACCTGCAGGGTGGCAAAGCCGGTCTTGGCGTCCTCGTCGGCCAGCGTGGCGCCGGAGGCGGTGAGGCCGCGGTTGAGGATCTTCACCAGCTCGCTGTACGGCGAGGTCGACTGCACCCGCACCGCCGGCGTATCGGGCGGCAGGCTGAGCGTGTTGCGCAGGTGGAAGCCGCAGGCGCTCAGGCCCAGGGTCAAGGCGAGCGCGGCGAGGAAGGTAAAGGGAGCTCGGATCATGGACGACAGTCTGGGGCAGCGGGCGGTGGGCGGCAACTTGCGGATGCGCCGGTCGGGCGCGCGATGCATCGCAGCGTGCCCGACCGGGCGTGAACGCGGCTTGAGGCCGCCGCGTCCGGCTCAGGCCGCGACGATGTTGACGATCTTCCCCGGCACGATGATGACCTTGCGCACCGTCAGCCCCTCCAGGAACTTGGCGGCGTTCGGCTCGGCCTGAGCCAGGGCCTCGACCTGCTCGCGCGGCGCGTCGGCGGCCACCTCGATGGTGCCGCGCAGCTTGCCGTTGACCTGCACCGCCAGGGTCACCGCGTCGCGCACCAACGCGGCCGGGTCGGCCTGCGGGAAGCGCACGTCCTCCAGCAACGTCTCGCCGTGGCCCAGCACCTGCCACAGCGCATGGCTGGCATGCGGGGTGATCGGGTTGAGCAGCAGCACCATCGCCTCCAGCGCTTCCTGGCGCACGGCGCGGCCCTGGGCGCTGTCGTCGTCGAACTTGTGCACCGCGTTGGACAGTTCCATCACCGCGGCGATGGCGGTGTTGAAGCTGTGCCGGCGGCCGTAGTCGTCGCCGACCTTGCCGATGGTCTCGTGGGTCTTGCGGCGCATCGCCTTCTGGTTGGCACCCAGCGCCGCGGCGTCCAGCGCCGGCGCGCTGCCGCCTTCAGCGTGCTTCTCCACCTGCGTCCACAGCCGGCGCAGGAAGCGCGCCATGCCGTCCACGCCGGCCTCGTTCCACTCCAGCGACTGCTCCGGCGGCGCGGCGAACATCGAGAACAGGCGCACCGTGTCGGCGCCGTACTTCTCCACCATCGTCTTCGGGTCCACGCCGTTGTTCTTGGACTTGGACATCTTCTCGGTGCCGCCGATCTGCACCGGCTGGCCGTCGGACTTGAGGATCGCGCCGGTGATGCGCGCGCGCTCGTCGCGCTGCACTTCCACGTCGGCCGGGTTGATCCAGTCCTTGGAGCCGTCCGCGTTCTGGCGGTAGAAGGTTTCGGCGATCACCATGCCCTGGGTGAGCAGGTTGGTGGCCGGCTCGTCGCTGTCCACCAGACGCGCGTCGCGCATGAGCTTGTGGTAGAAGCGGAAGTACATCAGGTGCAGGATCGCGTGCTCGATGCCGCCGATGTACTGGTCCACCGGCAGCCAGTAGTTGCCGCGCTTGTCGACCATGTCGCGCGCGCCCGGCGAGGTGTAGCGCGCGTAGTACCAGCTCGACTCCATGAAGGTGTCGAAGGTGTCGGTCTCGCGCTCGGCCAGCTTGCCGCACTGCGGGCAGGTGGTCTTGCGCCATTCCGGGTCGGTCTTGATCGGCGAACCGGTGCCGCTGAACTGCACGTCCTCCGGCAGCACCACCGGCAGCTGGTCTTCCGGCACCGGCAGCGCGCCGCAGCTGTCGCAGTAGATCACCGGAATCGGGCAACCCCAGTAGCGCTGGCGGCTCACGCCCCAGTCGCGCAGGCGGTAGTTCACCCGGCGCTGGCCCTGGCCCTTGCGCTCGAAGCGCTCGGCCAGCGCCTCGAAGGCGCCGGCAAAGTCCAGGCCGTCGAACTCGGCCGAGTTCACCAGCTCCAGCTCGCGGGTCTTGTCGCCGTACCAGTCGTGCCAGGTGGTCGGGTCATACTGCCGTTCGGCCTCGTTGCGCGGCGACTTCAGCGCGATGACCTGGCGGATCGGCAGCTGGTACTTGGTGGCGAACTCGAAATCGCGCTGGTCATGGCCCGGCACGGCCATCACCGCGCCGGTGCCGTAGCCCATCAGCACGAAGTTGGCGACCCACACCGGCACTTGCTCGCTGGTGATCGGATGCACGGCCTTCAGGCCGGTATCCATGCCGCGCTTTTCCTGCGTCTCCAGTTCGGCCTCGGAGACGCCGCCCTGCTTGAGCTCGGCCAGCAGCTGCGCCAGCGCCGGATTGTGCGCGGCGGCGTGCTGGGCCAGCGGATGCTCGCCGGCGATGGAAACGAACGTCACGCCCATCAGCGTGTCCGGGCGCGTGGTGAACACGCGCAGCGGTTCGAGCGCGGCACCCTGCGCGTCGACCACGTCGAACTGGATCTCCAGGCCTTCGGAGCGGCCAATCCAGTTGCGCTGCATCGTCTTGACCGATTCCGGCCAGCCCGGCAGCTCGTCCAGGCCGTCCAGCAGCTCCTGCGCGTAGTCGGTGATGCGCAGGAACCACTGCGGGATCTCGCGCTTTTCCACCAGCGCGCCGGAGCGCCAGCCGCGGCCGTCGATGACCTGCTCGTTGGCCAGCACGGTCTGGTCGATCGGGTCCCAGTTCACCACCGCGTTGCGGCGGTAGGCCAGGCCCTTGCGCATCAGCCGGGTGAACATGCGCTGCTCGTGCACGTAGTACTCGGGCCGGCAGGTGGCGAACTCGCGCGACCAGTCGATCGCGTAGCCCAGCGACTTGAGCTGGCTGCGCATGTGGTCGATGTTGGCGTAGGTCCACTTGGCCGGCGCGGTCTTGTTCTTGATCGCCGCGTTCTCGGCCGGCAGGCCGAAGGCGTCCCAGCCCATCGGCTGCAGCACGTTCTTGCCGATCATCCGCTGGTAGCGGCTGATGACATCGCCGATGGTGTAGTTGCGCACGTGGCCCATGTGCAGCGCACCGGACGGATACGGCAGCATCGACAGGCAGTAGTACTTCGGCTTGTCGGAAGTCTCGTCGACCTCGAAGGCGCGGGTGGCGTCCCAGAACTGCTGGGCGGCGGTTTCGACCTGCTGCGGGTCGTAGGCGTGGGTGTCGGCGGACATGGAAGCGGTCAGAAACGCGGCGGCGCAAAGCGGTACAGGGTACCGCAGGCGGCCGGGCGCTCCAAACGCCGGTGGGCGCCGGCCGCGCTCAGGTGCGCGCCGGCCAGCGCGCGGCGGCCACGCCGAACCAGCCGGCCCAGGCCAGGAAACCCAGCCGCTGCGCCAGCGGCGCGGGCAGCAGCGGCACGAAACCGGTGACCAGCACCACCGCGCCGGCGGCCCAGCACAGCCCGGCCAGGGTACGGTCGCGCCCGCGCATCGCCACGCCGAGCGCGAGCATGGCCGGGATGAAGGAGACCTCCCACAACAGCCAGGCCGCCGAGTGGCGCTGGGTGGCCGCCCCCTCGAAATCGGAAGGGTCCAGCGGGAACAGCCCCAGCCCGGCGAAGGCCAGGCCGGACAGGAACAGCAACTGCACGCCGACCCGGTGCGGCCACGCGTGCCGTGCCACGCCGCCACCGAACACGGAGAGCGCGGCGAAGGCCGCCGCCACGCCGGTCACCCCCATCGCCAGCAGGTTGAAGGCGGTGGCGTGCGGCACGCCCACGCCGCCCAGCAGGGTCACCGGGTAGCGCCACTGCGAATACAGCGGAATCGCCAGCCCGAAGCCGGCCACCGTCACCGCCAGCCACGGCAGCAATCCCGTCGCCGCCCAGCGGCCCCAACGTTCACTCTGGCCCACGCCCACTCCCGTTCCGGGCGCGCGCCGCCACGGCGCACGCGGGGATGGATTGTCGCATCGCCCCGGCCGGCGCAAAAAGAACGCCGCCCGGCTGGGGCCGGACGGCGAAGTACTGCTCGGGGAGTTTTATCGGGGAGTGCGCTCAGCGCGAGGCGGCCTGCACCCCCATGCCGGTGATCTCGACGCGGCGGTTGGGCGCCAGGCAGGAGATGACCTGGCTCGAACGCGGGCCCGGGCAGCTCACCAGCGGGTCGCTGGCGCCGCGCCCGTCGGCCCACACGGCGCTGGCCGGCACGCCCAGCTCGATCAGCGCGAACTTCACCGCCTCGGCGCGCCGTTCGGACAAGGCCACGTTGTAGCTCGCGCTGCCGAAGCGGTCGGCGTAGCCGGCCACCGCCACCTGCTGCAGGTTGGCCAGGCTGCCGGCCTGCTGCACGAGTTGGCGCAACGTCTCGCGGCCGCGCGCGCTCAGCTGCGCGCTGTCGAACTCGAACAGCGCATCGGCCGACAGGCGTACCGGCTGGATCTGCGGCGGCGGCGCCGGCGGCGCGGGGGCGGCGGCCACCGGTGCGGCGGGCGGCTGCATCAGCGCGCTGCACGCCGAAGGCGCCCAGCGCTGCCCTTCGGCCACGCCGTGGCCGTCGAAATCGATCTGCAGTTGGCAGCGCACCGGCGCCGCGCCGATGGCCGGGCGCACGTTGAGCAGGTAGTTCCACTCGCGCACGCCCCATAGCCCTTCGTTGAAGTGCGGCGCGCCCAGCAGGGCCTGCACCTGTTTCTTGTTCATGCCCGGCGCGTACTGGCGCAGCAGGTCGACATCGATGAAGGTGCCCGCGCGCGGATAGGCGCGCGCGGGATCCGGGAAGCCGTCGTCGCGATCGCGCGCGCCGGCTTCGAATCCGGCCAGCAGCAACACGGCGGTGAGGACGATCCACGGCAGCGGCTGCCGGGAGGTGTGCGGATGAGGCGTATGCATGGTGGTTTCCCCTCGGATGGGCGACCCGGCGCGCGCAGGGCGCCGGGCCGCGGGATGCCGGCCGCGCCGGTCGCTTACCACTGGATACCGGCGCCGACGGACACGCCGCCCTCGCCGCGCGAGTTGGTCGAACCGCTGACCTTGTAGATCCAACGCCCGCCTTCGGTGACGCCGGCGATGCCCACCGCGATGCCGGATTCGCCGTTGTAGGTACTGGCGGCCACCGAGGCCATGCTGCGGCCGGCTTCGTAGGGCTGCGGCAGGCCGGCCATCGCCATCGCCGAGGCCACGCCGGCCGAGGCGCGGTTGTCCAGGCCCTGGATGCGGCTGTCGGTGTAGTTCTTCGACCAGTCCATCGCGTCGGCCATGCCGGACTTGAGCTGGCCCAGGTTCACCGCGTCGTTGTCGGCGGTGCCGGCGGCGACGTTGTGCACCTGCGTGGGAGTGTTGCCCTGGCCCAGCGTCACGCTGCCGTAGTTGGTCTGCCCGTTGGTGGTGTCGTAGCGCACCGTGCCGGCCTGCGAGGCCTGCAGCTGGCGCACGTTCACCGCGTCGGTGGCGGTGGTGCCGTCGGCGACGTTGATGACCTGGCGCTCGTTCCCGGCGCTGCCCACCGACACCGCGTTGGCGCGGTCGGCCACCGCACCGGCGCCCAGCGCGACGCTGTTGGCCGCCGTGGCCGTGGCCTGCGGGCCGATGGCGATGGCCTCCGCACCGGTGGCCGCAGCCGGCGCGCCGGTCGAGTTCACCGAGAAGTACTCGCTGCCGGCGCCGTCCTGCAGGTTGTCGATGCGCTGGTTGATGTTGACGATCGAACCATCCACCGCCTCGAACGCCGAGCTGACGTTGTTGTAGGTGGTGCGCGTGGTGCCGCCGGTGGTGCTGACCGAGGTGATGTTGAAGCTCGGGCCGGTCCAGGTGCCGGTGTTGCTGTCGTAGGTGGTGGTGCCGCCGAAGTAGTTGGCGACCTGGCTATTGGTCGCGTACAGCTGGCCGCCGTTGACCGCATCGGTGCTGCCCTGCGCCACCGCGCCGGCGGCCACGTTGACGATCTGCCGCTCGTTGCCCACGCTGCCCACCGAAACCGAATTGGCGCGGCTGGCCACCGAGCCGCTACCCAGCGCGATGCTGCCGCTCGCGCTGGCGACCGCGCCACTGCCCAACGCCAGGCTGCCCTCGCCGCTCGCGCTTGCATCCGGCCCCAGCGCCACGCCCTCGTCGCCATCGGCCGCCGCCGCGCCGCCGGTGGAGTTCACCGCCAGGTACGGGCTCGAGTTGACGCTGATGTTGCGCACGCGGTTGTTAAGGTTGGTCAGCGAGCCATCCACCGCGCCGAAGGCCGTGGTGACGTCGTGGTAGGTGGAGACGGTGACGTTGCCGTTCGCATCGAAGCTGCTGATGGCGAACTGCGGCGCGGTCCAGGTGCCGGTGGCGCTGTCGTAGGCGGTGGTGCCGCCCAGGAACGCGGCGAGCTCCTCGTGGGTCTGGAACAGCTGCCCGCCGGTCACCGCATCGGTGCTGCCCAGCGCGATGGTGCCGTCGGCGACGTTGCTGATGCCCACCGCCGCGCCGGTGCCGGCGCCGGCCAGGGTGACGTGGTTCAGCGCGTTGCCGCTGGCATCGGCGTCGTAGTGCACGGCCAGGACATCGGCCGCGGCCGGGTCGATGTTGCCCAGCGACTGGCTGATCGCCGCCAATGCACTGCCCACGTTGTCGTAGGTGCCGATGCTGACGCTGCCATCGTTGCCGATGTTGTTGATGACGTAGGTCGGCGCGGTGGGCACGCCGTTGGCGTCCACGGTGGAGCCGCCGCCCAGGTGCAGCGAGGTGCCCTGCCCCAGCGCGTAGAGCTGCGCGCCGTTGATCGCCTCGGTGCTGTTGAGCGAGACCTCGCCGGCGGCCAGGTTGCCGATCACCGTGGCGGTGGCCGAGCCGACCGTGCCCAGCGTGACGCGCGAGTAATCCGGGTTGCCGCTGGCGTCGGTGTCGTAGGTCACCGCGAAGATGTCCACCTGGTTGATCTGGTTGATCGCCCCTTGCAGCTGTTCGACGTTGACCGCGTCGGTGGCCGCGCTGCCGGCGGCGACGTGGGTGATCTGGCGTTCGCGCCCGGCCGAGCCGACCGCCACTTCGCCGATGGAGGTTCTTGCCGAGGTCAGTCCGTAGGCCATGTAGTTGTCCTGTCCGCCGCGATCGGCGTTGGAGAGGTAGCCCAGCGCCACCGTGTTCGCCTTGTTGGAGGTCGCGCCGGCGCCGAGCAGCGTCTGCGCGTTGGCGGTGCCGGTGGCGTTGTCGCCGATCACCACCGAATGGCCCAGGCGCGCGTCGTAGTCGGCGGTGGGCACGCCGGTGGGGTTGTTGGGATCGTCGCGGCCGGCGCCCGGGAAGGCGAGGTCCGCATCCTGCGCCGCCAGCTGGTGGCGCGCGTTGGTGCCGATCACCACTTCCTTGGAGCCGTTGGAATACGCACCGTCGCCGATCAGCACCTGGTAGTCCTGCGCGGCGTTGACCGCCCAGCAATCGGTCGTGGCCAGGCCCAGCAGGTTGGCGCACTGCCCCGCCCAGGCCGGCGAGCCGTCCGGCAGCAGCAGGCCGAGCAGCCCGCCCGGGTTGCCGTTGTTGATGTTGTAGAGGTAGCTGTCGGAGGTGACGCCGCCGAGCAGGGTCAGGTGCGAATTGCCGCCGGTGGCCGCGCCGCCGACGCCATTGAGCAGCGTGCCGACCGGCGTGGTGTTCACCACCGGCACGCCGAGCACGTTGGTGACCGCGTAGCCCTGCTGGAAGTTGGCGTTGCTCACCGCCAGGTCGCCGTTGCGCACGTAGCCATCGCCGCCGAACAGGCCGGTGGTCGTGCTGTCGAGCAGGCCGCCGAGCGAGCCGGTGAGGCCGCCGGTGCCGATGATCAGCCCGGGGCTGCCGACCTGCGGCGGCACCGTCGGCGCCGCCGCCGGTGCGGCGCCGGTGAGGCCGCCGACCACGTTGCCCAGGCCGCTGCCGATACCACCCACCACCCCGCCGAGCGTGCCGCCCAGGCCGCCGGTGCCGGAAGTGGAGCCGGTGAGGCCGCCGACCGCGCCGGTCACGCCGGTGATCGCGCCGCTGCCCACCGTGCCGATCGTGTTGCCGAGGCTGCCGACCGCGCCGCCGAGATCGCCCTGCTGCAGCTCGCCGCCCACCTGGGTCAGGCCGCTGGCGAGCGAACCGGTCGCGCCGGTGACGGTGCTGGCGAGCGCCGTCGAGCCGGTGACCGCGCCGACGGTATTGCCCAGCGTCTGGCCGACGCCGCTCACCACGGGCGCGACACCGCCGGTGACGCCATTGACCACGTTGCCGGCCACGCTGCCGACGACGTTGCCCACCGTCTGCGTAACGCCGCCGAGCAGCCCGGTGACGGCTTGCCCGACCGGATTGCCGCCGCCGGTGCCCGTGCCGCCCCCGCTGCCCGCGAGCGCGCCACCGAGCGTGCCGGTCACCTGGCTAACGGTGGTACCGACTTGCGTCACGGTATTGCCGAGCGCGGCACCGGCACCGCTACCGCCACCGGCGGAGCTCAATGCGCTACCCAACGAACCAGTGACCTGTTCGGCCACATTGCCCGTCTGCGTGACCACGCCGCCGAGCGTGGCGCCGAGATTGCCGGTGCCGCCGCTGCCATTGCCTGCGCCGGCCAGCGCACCACCGAGCGTGTCGGTGACCTGACCCACGGTCGTGCCAACTTGCGTCACGGTATTGCCGAGCGCGGCGCCGGCGCCGCCACCGCCGCCGGCGGAACTCAATGCGCTGCCCAGCGAACCAGTGATTTGTTCGGCCACATTGCCCGTCTGCGTGACCACGCCACCGAGCGTGGCACCGAGATTGCCGGTGCCGCCGCTGCCATTGCCTGCGCCGGCCAGTGCACCACCGAGCGTGTCGGTGACCTGACCCACGGTCGTGCCAACTTGCGTCACGGTGTTGCCGAGTGCAGCGCCGGCGCCGCTGCCGCCCCCGGCGGAATTCAGGGCGCTGCCCAACGAACCGGTGATTTGTTCGGCCACATTGCCCGTCTGCGTGACTACGCCACCGAGCGTGGCGCCGAGATTGCCGGTGCCGCCGCTGCCATTGCCTGCACCGGCCAGCGCACCACCGAGCGTGTCGGTGACCTGACCCACGGTCGTGCCAACTTGCGTAACCGTGTTGCCGAGTGCAGCGCCGGCACCGCTACCGCCGCCGGCGGAATTCAATGCGCTACCCAACGAACCGGTGACGTGTTCGGCCACATTGCCCGTCTGCGTGACCACGCCACCGAGCGTGGCGCCGAGATTGCCGGTGCCGCCGCTGCCATTGCCTGCACCGGCCAGTGCACCGCCGAGCGTGTCGGTTACCTGACCCACGGTGGTACCAACTTGCGTGACGGTGTTGCCCAGCGCGGCACCGGCGCCGCTGCCGCCGCCGGCGGAATTCAGTGCGCTACCCAGCGAACCGGTGATTTGTTCGACCACGTTGCCCGTCTGCGTAACCACGCCGCCGAGGGTGGCGCCCACATTGCCCGCGCCGCCGTCGCCGACCTGGCCAAGCCCGGCCGTCAGATCCTGCAGCGCGGTCTGCACCGTGCCCGTCACGCTGCCCACCGCGCCGCCGACGTTGCCGCTGCCGAGCTGCTGCGCGGTCGCCTGAACACCGGTGCCCGCGTGCACGAGCACATCGCCCACCGCGGGCGTCGCCGCCAGCGTCTGGCCCAGGTTCGCGACCGTCTGGCCGACGCCGTTCAATGCCACCGGCACGGTCTGCTGCGGCGCCGTGGACAGCAACTGCGCGGTCGTCGCGCCCGCGGTGCCGACCACATCGCCCACCGCGCCGGCCAATGCCTGCGCCACCGGCTGCGAGCTGCCGCCCTGGCCCTTCAGCAGTCCGTCGACGCTGCCGCCGACCTGGGCGAGCACGCCGTTGACCGTGGTACCCACGGCCGTCAACCCGACGCTGCCGCCGGTGCTGCCCGCGAGCACACCGTCCAACCCGCCCAGCGTGGTGCCGACCACGCCTTGCACCGTGTGGTTGGCCTGGCTCACCACCGCCGGCACGTTGCCCGCGACCACCTGCCCGCCGATCTGCTGCACGCCGCCGCCCACCTGCGCGGTCACGCCGGTGACGGTGTGGCCGAGCACGGGCGAACCCGTCACGGCGGCCACCCCTTGCCCGAGCTTGCCGCCCACGCCGCGCACGCCCGTATCGATGGCGCCCGTCGTGCCGATGACGACTTCGCCCAGCGAATTCGGCAGGCGGCCATCGCCGCCGCCCTCGACCAGCCCGACCGTCGTGGCGACCGCGTCCTTCACCGGGCCCAACAGGTTCTCGCGACCCGGCAGCAGCTTGTCGGCCACCGAGGTGACCACCTGACCGGTGCCCTGCAGCAGGTGGCGCTTGTCGTCGATCAGCGCCTGGCCCAGGGCCGGCGCATCGGTGAGCGTGCCCTGCGCGGATTGCGCCAGCGTGGCGAGCGCGGTGGCGAGCGCGCCACCGGCATCGCCCGTCGCCAGCTGCCTGCCGCTGGTGGCGACGCCAGCGGCCAGTGCCTGGGCGCGCGGTTGCACGCGGGCACGCGTGCGCGGCGCGACCTTTTCGACCACCGGCGCCACCCCGTCGGCAACGTGGGCGACGACCCGGCCTGCCGGCGCGGCGAGCTCATCGCGCAGCACGGAAGGCAGGTCGTTGGCGGTCACGGTCAAGCCGAGATCGGCCGCCGCGCGCACCGCGGCGAGTTGCGCGCGCACGCTGGCATCGCCTTGCAGCGTGCCGGCGATCAGCGCCGTATCAAGAGACGCCGCCAACGTCGCCGGCCGAGGGGGCGCAGCGGCCGACGACGAAGGCGACGTCGTGGAACCCGGGGAAGCCGCCGCGGCAGGGCCGACGTCGACACGTGCGCGCATGGACGACTGCGCATTCAATGGCACCTCGACGCCGCTCGACACCGAAGGGGCGTACTTGTCGGCGATGCTCAGCAGTTCGTCCAGACGCGGATCGCCGGCGCGGGCGCTTCCGGCCCAGCTGCCCAGCAGGCCCAACGCGAGCAGCAGCGGCGGCGTCATGCCGGTGCGCCGTGCGTCGTGCGTGACCGAGTGCTTCTTGCCCTGCGTGGTCGCCAGTTCCGACACCACCACAAAGGCGTTCAAGGCATGGCTCCACACCAGCCGATAGATACGATTCATGATGCGCTCCCTTGGATGCGGAGACATCGCACTTCGATGTCTTCCGTGGGAGCCATTACGCCGCTGCGGCGCGCTGCGATTTACTCCATTCCGGCAGCCGATCCCGCCAAATTGGCAAAGTGCTATCGAATTCCGGCAACGCCATGCACGTTTGCGGCAAGCGTGCCGAATCCGTGCATCACACCGATTCCTGCACGCCGGAACGGCGCATCAGCGTGTCGCGCGGCAGCTCGCCGAACACGCGACGGTAGTTCTCGGCGAAGCGCGACAAGTCCCACAGGCCGCAGCTCAACGCGATGGCCTTGACCGACTTGCGCCCCGCATCGGCGGAGGAAAGCCCGCGGCACGCCGCGCACAAGCGCAGCATCGAGAGGTACCGGTTGGGCGAGATACCCAGCAGGTCGTCGAAGGCGTAGCGCAGGGCGCGCTCGCTGACGCCCGCCGCATCGCAGATCTCGTTCATGTAGATGTTGTGCCGAAGGTTCATTCGCATGAACTCCTCGGCCCGGCGCAGGATCATGTAATGCGTGCGCCGCCCCCGCCCGCTCACCGCGCGGTCGTAGTGCCCCGAATCGACGATGCACCGCACGTGGTGCTCCAGCACCTCGTCCAGCGACAGGCCCTGCAGGGCCGAATAGCCGCTGCTGATGCGCGCTTCCAGCTCGGCGTAGTAGTGGCACAGCGGGTGGTCGGAGGGCAGGTGCAGGTGCGCGCTGGCCTGGCCGGGCGCGGCGATGTCGCCCAAGTGCAGCTCGCTGAATTTCTGGCGCAGGCGCTTGAAGGGCACCATCACCAGCGTGACCCAGCTGTCGGCGCTGAGCACGAACTCGCTGATGCCCTCGGGCGTCAGCGTCATCAGGCTGCCGTTGGACAGCGGTGCGCCATGGCACCAGCTCGCCGTCTCGTCGGTGCGGTGGATGCAGCCGATCAGGCACCAGTCCAGCGGCAGCATGAAGCGGCCGCGCCCGGTGAAGCCGGTTTTGATCGTGCAAAAAAGCGCTTCATCGTGCACGACGCTGTGCACCGCAGCTTTCGGGCCGTTCCCATCCAGCAATACCAACTCCACGTCACACACGCGCAGCAAACCGGACAGGTTCACTAGATCGAATGTGCAGAGCTGGGCGCCGTCGGCACCCCCCATAACCAGCCCCCCCATTTATCTCCTCAAATGGCGCGGTGGAACGCCCGAACGGATTCAACCGTTCTTCCTGCAAGCCCCAAACCTAGTCGTGCTTGGAGTCCACCGCATCGGCAACTGCGGGCATAACTTAATGATCGGGGTGGGAGCATGCGTGAAGGAATCTACAAATTTCAGCCCCTCCCTCACGCATTTAACCACACGGGAAATTGTTTCGTGATTGCACTCACAGAACACCGCGCGGTTGTGCCGATTTTGCATATTGCTTCTGCCGATTTTGCGCATCAATGCCGCGGAGATTCCCAGAGCATGGCCGCTATCGAGGAAAGAAGCCTCGAGGCAGTAGAGGGGGAGTGCAATGGAAGGCACGGGGACCACTATTCAGGTGACTCGCACGACCGGGCAGGTACGTGCAGCCACGGCCGCCATACCTCTCCTTGCCATTCCACGCGCCGGGCGGTTGACGCCCTGTCCGACTGGCGCGGCCTTGATCACGCAGGGCACGTGCAAGGAGAAACATCGATGATTCGCTCGATCCAACGCTTCGTGCGGGAAGAGGACGGCGTCACCGCGCTCGAATATGGCCTGCTGGCCGCCATCGTGGCCGGCGCCCTGATGATCTTCGCCGCGCCGGCGATCCAGTCGTTCTTCAAGAAGCTGTTTGAAACCTTGTCCGCGGCGATCGACGACGCCGGCAAGGATGCGACCACCTCGTCCTGACCGGCACGCGCCACCGCCCGCATGGACACGGCCATCGCCCTGCTCACCTGCGCACTGTGCGTGCAGGTCGCCGTGAGCGACCTGTACGCACGCAGGGTGTCCAACCGCTGGCTGCTGACAGCGCTGGCACTGCTGGCCGCGTTGCTCGTGGCGCAAGGCGCCGACGCGGCGCGCTGGGGTCACGCGGCACTGGGCCTGGCCTGCGCGGCCATCCTGTTGCCGTGCTACGCCATCGGCTGGATGGGCGCGGGCGACGTGAAGTTCTTCGCGGTGCTCGGGGCATTGCTGGGCGGCGCGGCCCCGCTGCTGCCGGTATGGATCATCGCCAGCTTGCTGGCCGGCCTGCATGCGATGGCGGTGCTGGCCGCGCCTGGCGTGAGCGCGCGCATGCCGCTCGGGCTGCGCTTCGCGCTGGAGAACACCCAGGCGCGCCTTCAGGCGTGGCCGCCGCACCAGCGCATGCTCGCCGCGCGGCGCGGGCGGCGCGGCATTCCCTACGCCACCTATCTGGCGCTGGCGGCCTTGCTGGTGGTCCTGCAAGGCGGGATGGCCGCATGAAGCACGCTTTCGTGCCGCGGCGGCGCATGCGCGGGGTCGTCAGCCTCGAATATGCCCTGCTCCTGTTGCTGGGCATCCTGCCGTTGATCCTGGCCACCTTCAGCGGGGTGCTGATCTTCGCCGCGCAGCAATCGCTGAGCCTGGCGGCGGCCGAAGGCGCGCGCGCTTCGCTGCGCTACGGCACCACCGCCGAACGCCGCGCCGCGGCGTGCATGGCCGCGCGCGAATCGATGGGCTGGCTGCTCGACTACGCCCGCCAGGCGCCGGACTGCGCGAGCACGTCCGCCTCGCCGATCGCCGTATCGCAGCCCTTCGCCTGCCTGGGCAGCGCCGATCGCCAGTGCATGCGCGTGACGGTGAGCTACGACTACGACCAGCACCCCTTCATTCCGGGCACCGGCAAGTTGTACGGCTGGACCATCGGCACGCCCCTGAGCAGCGTCGCCACGGCGCAACTCGACCTGGGCCACTGACACCTACGGAGCGCGTCCATGCAGAAAGCCACCCGCCTCGCCGCCCTGTTGCTGGTCGCCTTCGCGATCGTGCTCCTGCTGCTGGCGATGCTGCTCGGCCTGCGCGCCCGTTCGCCCTCCGCCGGCCCCACGCCGACCATGTCGCTTGCACCGGCACCGGCGCACGCGCAGGTACTGGTGGCCGCACGCGACCTGCCGGCGGGCGAGCCGCTGGATGCCAACGACCTGCGCGTCTCGCAGGTGGAGGCCATGCCGCCGGGCAGCTATGCCGCGCCGAGCGCGCTGGTCGGCAAGATCCTTTCCACGCCCGTGGCCGCCGGCGCGATCATCAGCGCCTCGATGCTGGCGCATGGCCTGGCCCTGGAACTGCAGCCGGGCGAACGCGCCATCGCGGTGCCGGTGGACGAGTTGGCCGGCGCCGGCAACCGCGTGGTACCGGGCGACTACGTGGACGTTTTCATGAACCTCAAATCGCGCGCGCGCGAGGGCGACGACAGCCAGAACCGCCTGCTGCTCTCGCGCCTGCGCGTGCTCAGCTACGGCGCGCAGGACCTGGGCCAGCCGCCCGCGCCACAGGCTGCCGGCACGGAATCCCCTGCGGAGAGCGGCAACGCGCGCGCGGATGCGATCGCCGCGCGCGAGAACGGCGGCGCCGCCTCCACCGCTTCCACCGCCGGTGCGCAGCCGGCGCGCAGCGCGGTGCTTGCGGTACCGGTGGCGCAGGCCAACCGCCTGTTGCTGGCCGCGCAGGACGGCAAGCTGTTCCTGGCCCTGCGCCATCCCTCCGACAACGGCAGCCCGGACGAATCGCTGTTCCCGCGGCCGCGCAACGTACTCAAGCCGCGCCTGGATCTGAGCCCGGAATTGCGCGAGGCCGCCGCATCGCCGGAAAACGATGCATATGCGGGCATCGACGCCGATGCGCTCGCCGGCCGCGAGGGCGCCCCCACCCTGCCCGCCGGCGTCCCCGCACGCCGCGACGCGGCACCCCATCGTTCCGCCGCGCCGCCGCTGGTCGTCATCCGCGGCACGCAGGCCGGCGCGCTTTCTCCCCCATGACCGTGCGCGAAGCCTCCATGACCCGACACCGTCCCCGCGCCTTCCCCCGCCTCCACGGTGCGCTGCTGGCCCTGGCGCTCGCGCTGGCCTGCGCGCCGTGCGCGTTGGCCAGCGAGGAAGCCGCCGTGATTTTGCAGACCCACGAGCAGCGGCCGTGGACGCTGCCCGCGGACCTGGAGCGGGTTGCCATCGCCGACCCGGCCGTGGCCGACCTGGTGACGTTGAAGAACCGCCAGCAGGCGCTGCTGGTCGGCAAGCAGGCCGGGCAGACGACGCTGCTGCTGTGGCGGCGCGGCCAATCGGCCCCGCAACGCCTGCAGGTCACCGTGCGCAGCGCGGTGCAGCAGGACCTGCTGCAGTCCCAGCCGCTGGGTTTGACGGTGGCCGACGGCCGGGCGCTGTTGCAAGGCGGCAGCGATTCGATGCTCGACCACGAGCGCGCGCGGCAGGCGGCGGAGGCGGCGGCCGGCGACGCGACCAAGATCATCGACACCTCCCGCATCGCCACCGGCGGCGTGGTGCAGGTCGAAGTCAAGGTGGTCGAGTTCAACAAGAGCGTGCTGCGGCAGATCGGCATCCAGTTCCGCAACACCAACGGCGGCTTCAGCTATGGCATCACGCCGCCCAGCAGCAGCGCGTCCGGCGGCGGCGAGGGCGGCAGCAATCCGCTGTCCTCGGCGTTCCAGCTCGTGGCCGGCTCGCTGACCCACCAGTGGGATACCAACATCGACCTGCTCCAGCGCAACGGCATGGCGCGCGTGCTGGCCGAGCCGACGTTGGTGGCGTTGTCCGGCCAGAGCGCGAACTTCCTCGCCGGCGGCGAACTGCCGATCCTCGAACCACAGGGCCTGGGCACCACGACGGTGACGTTCAAGCCGTTCGGCATCGGCCTGACGGTGACGCCCACGGTGCTGGCCGGCGACCGCATCGCGCTGAAGGTGGCGCCGGAAGCGAGCGACCTGGATTACGCCAACGGCCTGTCCTACAACGGCGTGCAGATTCCCTCCATCTCCACCCGTCGCGCGGACACCACCGTCGAGCTGGGCGATGGCGAGAGCTTCGTCATCGGCGGGCTGGTCAGCAACACGTTGAGCTCCACCGTGGACAAGGTGCCGCTGCTGGGCGACCTGCCGATCATCGGCTCGTTCTTCCGCAGCCTGAACTACACCAAGCAGGAGAAGGAACTGGTCATCGTGGTCACCCCGCACCTGGTGCGGCCGATCGCGCGCGGCACCGACATCCCGCTGCCCGGCGACCGCGAAGCGCAGGGCAAGCTGCCGGTCTGGGGGGCGTGGCTGCTGCATCCGGCCGGCCCCGACGCGCTGCCCGGTTTCTCGCGCTGACGGCCATGGCCACGGTCACGCCCATGACGCGACGCGCCCCGGACACGCCCCCGCGCGTGCTGATGTATGCGCCCGACAACCGCCACCACGCGCGCATGGCGGCCAAGCTGGCCGGCTTCGCCGACGTGGCCTGGCTGGACAGCCGCGACATCGCGCCCTCGCTGCTGGTGGCGCAGCAGACCAGCTGGGTGATGGTGCTGCTGGATTACACCAGCGCCAACGCGCAGTACTCCTGCGAACTCGCGCGCCAGCTGCTCGCGCTGATGCCCGAACTGCCGCTGGTGGCGGTGGGCGCGGCGGGCGCCGACCAGGGCGCGATCCTGCTGGCGGCGATGCGCGCGGGCGTGCGCGATTTCATCGACATCGAAAGCCCGGCCGAAGACGTGCAGCGCAACGTGCAGCACGTGCTGGCACAACGCCCCGCGCCGCGCGCGCCCACGCCGGCGGAAAGCCCCGTCGTGCAGCCGCGCGGGCGGCTGGTGGCGCTGCTCGGCAGCCGGCCGGGCGTGGGCGTCACCACGCTGGCGGTACAGCTGGGCACGTCACTGCATGCACTGGGCGAAGGCGCCGACGCGCCGTTGCATCGCCATCTGCTGCTCGACCTGGGGCAACCGGCCGGCGATGGCGCGCTGTATCTCAACCTGCATCCGGATTTCCATTGCGAAGATGCCCAGCGCCATCTCGCCCGGCTCGACGCCACGCTGGCGCGCACCGCGCTGGCGCACCACGCCAGCGGGCTGGCGGTGCTTGGCCAACCCGGCGGCGCACCGCCCCCGGTGCAGGACCCCGCGCCGCTGATGAACCGCCTGCTCGGCGTGTTCGACCTGGTGGTGTGCGACCTGGGCGGCCTGTCGCCGCAGCAGTTGCCCATCGCCCTGCTGCGCCAGGCGCACGAGGTGTGGATCGTGGGTGACCAGAGCATCGGCGCGTTGGTCTCGCTGGACCTGCTGATCAAGGAACTCGATGCCCAGCAGTTGCGCGATGAACGTTGCCGGCTGATCGTCAACCGCTACGACGACAACCACGGGCTCTCCCGCCACGCATTGGCCGAGCGCTTCGACCTGCCGCTGCTGGCCACCCTGCCCGACCGCGCGCGCGCCCTGCGCGCCTGCGCCGCCGAGGGCCAGCTGCTGTCCCAGCAGTCGCCCCAAGATCCCTACCTGCGTGCCCTGGCGCCGTTGCTGCAGCGCCTGGAGCCCGGGCATGCACCGCCACCGCCCGCCACTGCGCTGCAGCGACTGGCCCGTCACCTGGGTATCCGTCCATGGAAAACAAAGTGACCCCTCTCAATCCCGTTGCCGCGGCACTGCTGGAAGACGCATTGGCCACGCCGCTGGCGTTCGACCAGACCGAGCAGTTCCAGGGCGTGCTGTCCGCGGCCCACGAACACCTGCTCAACCGCATCGAGGACGAGCGGCTGGACGTGGATGCCTGGGCGCCGGACACCATCGCCAAGTACGTGCGCATGCACACCGCGGCGTTCGTGCAGGAATGGCGCATCCCGGTCAACGAGGAGGAGATGGAGCTGGTCGCCGCGGCGCTGCTCAAGGAACTGACCGGCTTCGGCCCGCTGGAGGACCTGCTGCTCGATCCGAGCATCGAGGACATCCTCATCAACGGCTACAAGGACGTGCACATCTCCCAGGGCGGCGTGCTGCGCCGCGCGCAGCAGCGCTTCACCGACGACCGCCACCTGCTGCGCATCCTGCGCCGCATCCTCGCCCCGCTCGGCCGCCGGCTGGACGATTCCAACCCGATGGTCGACGCGCGACTGCCCAATGGCGGGCGCCTGAACGCGATCATCCCGCCGCTGGCGGTCGATGGGCCGATGGTGTCGATCCGCAAGTTCCGCAAGGACCCCTTCACCCCGGCCGAGCTACTCGCCCGCGGCACATTCGACCAGGCCATGCACGCGCTGCTCAACGCGATGGTGCTGGGCCGCTGCAACATCCTCATCTCCGGCGGCACCAGCTCGGGCAAGACCTCGTTGCTCAACGCGCTGGCCAGCTTCGTGCCGCACGACGAGCGCGTGGTGACCATCGAGGACACCGCCGAGCTTTCGCTCAACCACCCGCATGTGGTGCGCCTGGAAAGCCGCATGGGCGGCGCCGACGGCAACGGCGCGATCAGCATCCGCGAACTGGTGCGCAACAGCCTGCGCATGCGCCCGGACCGCATCGTGGTCGGCGAGGTGCGCGGCGCCGAGGTGCTGGAGATGCTGCAGGCGATGAACACCGGCCACGATGGCTCGATGGCCACCATCCACGCCAACTCGCCGCGCGATTGCCTGTACCGCATGGAGATGTTGGCCGGCTTCGCCGGCTTCCAGGGCAGCGAGGAAAGCCTGCGCCGGCAGATCGCCAGCGCGGTGGATTTCATCCTCCAGATCTCGCGCCTGGGCGGCGGCCGCCGGGTGATCACTTCGATCACCGAGATCACCGGCGTCACCGACAACCTGGTCACTACGCAGGAGCTGTTCCGCCACGAAAGCTTCTACGACGGCGAGAACATCGAACGCGACCGCTGGACCGGACTGGGCTTCCACCCGCATTGCCACAAGCTCGAACCGTTCCGCCAGTTCCTGCGCAGCGCCGGCGCGGAGACCTACCTGTGACCCTGGTGCTGGCATTGCTCGGGATAGCGTTGCTGTGCCTGGCCGGCGGCGTGGAGCTGTGGTGGAACGCCACCGCGCGCCAACGCCAACGCGTGGCCGCGCGGCATGCCGAAGAGCGGCTGGCACCGGCGCCCCCCATGGCCGGCGCACCGGGCGGCATCGTCGCCGCCGCTGCCCAGGCGCAAGCCACGCGCACGGCGCCGGCGGGCGCGGCGGTAGTGAAGCTGCCCGGCTGGCGCGCCGCGTTGCGTCGCGCGCAACTGCCCGACCGCCCGGCCACCCTCGCGCTGATCGTCACCCCCGGCGTGCTGCTCGCGCTGGCCTGCGGCTTGCGCATGCATTCGCTGGTGTTCGCACTGCTCGGGTTGGTGCTGTACGCCATCGGCGCGGTGGTGCTGCTGCGCCGGCGCATGGAACGCCAGCAACGCCAGCTGCTGCGCCAGTTGCCCGACTTCCTGGAGAACATGGTGCGCCTGGCCGGCATCGGCAACAGCCTGTCGATGGCGTTCCAGACCGCCACCCAGCAGGTGGCGCCGCCGCTGCGGCCGCTGCTGGACAACGCGCTGCTCTACACGCGCGGCGGCATGGACCTGGACCGCGCCCTGCAACAGGCCTCGCGCCCCTACAAGCTGGCCGCCATGGAAACGCTGGCGGTGGTGCTGGGCACCAGCCTGCGCATCGGCGGGCGCAGCGATCAGATCCTGCAGCGGATGAGCGATTTCCTTCGCGATATCGAACAGGTGCAGCAGGAACTGGCCGCGACCACTTCCGAGACGCGGCTGTCGGCGTGGGTGATCGGCTTGCTGCCGCCGGTCACCGCGCTGGGGATGGCGTTGTTCAGCCCGGCGTTCTTCCGCCCGATGGTCGAGTTGCCCGCCGGCCATGCGCTGCTGTGGGTGGCCCTGGCGCTGGAAGGGCTCGGCGCGTTCCTGCTGTATCGCCTGGCCAAGTCGCTATGAGCGCGGGAGGCGAACCATGCAGATGCTGATTGCCGCCGCGTTGGTCTCCTTCGCGCTCGCCGCGCTCGTTGCGGCCGCCGGCCTGCTCGCGCGCGGCCGCGGCAGCGAACGTGCCGAAGCGGCGCTGCGCACCGCCTTGCAGGACACGCCCGGCGCGGCCGCCGCGCCGGGTGCCGGTGCGCGCGGCACGGGCCTGCTCGAACGGCTCGCCGCGCTTGGCCGCCACCTGGAGGGCAGCCGCGTGCAAGGCTGGCTGCTCGCGCCGGAAGACCGCCTGCTGCTGGAGCAGATCAACTGGCACCACCGCTCCGGCACGGCGATTTTCCTGTCGTTGCGCGTGCTGCTGGCGCTGCTGGTACCGATCGTGCTGCTGGCGGCGCTGCAGCCGGCCGGCGCGCGCGCCGTGGCCGCGCTGGTGCTGGGGCTGGCCAGCGGCCTGCTGCTGCCCAAGCTGGCGCTGCGCAGCTGGGCGCAGCGGCTGCGCAGGCGCGCCCACGACGAACTGCCCATGCTGATCGACCTGCTGCGCCTGCTGCAGAGCGTGGGCTTCAGCATCGACCAGAGCCTGCAGATGCTGGGCGACAAGCTGCACGCCGCCATCCCGCTGCTGGGGCGCGAGTTGCAGGAAGCCAACATCGCCTACATCCACGGCCGCACGCGCGCCCAATCGTTGCGCCGCATCGGCGAATCGTTCGGCGACGAGGACCTGCGCAGCCTGGTGCAGATGATCGTGCAGGTGCACCAGCACGGCGGCGCGATCCAGGAACCGTTGCGCCAGTTCAGCGCGCGCCTGCGCGAATCGCGGCGCATGAAGCTCAAGGACAAGGTCGGCAAGCTGTCGGTGAAGATGACCGTGGTGATGATGGTCACCCTGCTGCCGGCCTTGATGGTGGTGCTGTCCGGCCCGGCGATCCTCGCCCTGGCCGGCGCGATGAAGAGGATGGGCTCATGAAGCGTGTCGTCCTGTACGGTGCGCTGCTCGCGCTCGCCGGCTGTGCCCACGAGGGATACCTGCGCGCGCCGGTCGCCGACGCCAGTGCCGTGCCCGATCCGAAGGAGGACCGGGCGGTATACGTGGGGCTGATCCAGCGCATGCAGCAGGAAGGGGCGTGGTATGCGTCGCTGGCGCATATCGAGGCGTACCGCCAGCGCTACGGCGACAGCCCGCAACTGCGCGCACTCCAGGCCGAGGCGCTGCGCCGCACGGGCCAGACCGAGGCGGCCACCACGATCTACCGCGGCCTGCTCAAGGGCCCGCAGGCGGCCGCGGCGTGGCACGGGCTGGGGCTGATCGCCGCCGGCGCGGAGCGGCCGGGCGAAGCGGAGGACGCGCTGGCGCGCGCGGTCGCGCTGGAACCGCTCAATGTCGATTATCTCGGCGACCTCGGCTTCCATCGCCTGCGTGAAGGCGAAGGCGCGCAGGCGCGCGCGCCGCTCGCGCAGGCCGCCGAGCTGGCCCCCACCGACACCCGCGCGGTCGCCAACCTGGCGCTGTGGACGCTGCTGCACGGCGAGGCGAGCCAGGCCGAGGCGATCATGCGCCAGGCCGCCTTGCCGGAGGCCACGCGCGGGGAGATCTACCGGCTGGCCGGCAGCCTGCGCAACGCGCGTCCGCGCACGCCGCCGGCGCGCGGCAACGCCAGCGGCGTGGCCGAGGCGCCCACCGCGCCGCGTGGCGCGATCCTCGCACCGCCTTCGATGCTGCAACGTTTCGGCGGGCCGTCCGCCACGCCCCAGGAGAACACGCCATGAGCCGCCGCTTCGTGCGTCCCCTCGTCCGCGCCACGTGGGCGCTGTGCATGCTGGCCGGCGCGGCCGCCGCGCAGACCCCGCAGACACCGTTGACCGGCGAGCGCATGGGCACGGGCGTGGCGCCGGCGGCGGCCACGCCGCTGCCGCCGGCCACCTCGCCCTTCGAGACGACCGCATCGCCGCCCGCCCCCGGCGCGCCGGCACGCCGAGAGATCGGCGACGCCACGCGGGCGCTGCTGCGCCTGCAGGCCGCCGGCACCTACGCCGCGCCGGCGCGCCCGATGCTCGGCGACCAGGCGAGCCTGGCGTACCAGCGCTACCTGGATTCGTTCAAATACCCGATTCCCGAGCGCTTCGACTTCAACCTCAAGCAGTCGCAGGACGGAGGACACTGAGCCGATGCGCGCCGGCCGCTTCACCGCGCCGACGCAGCGGGGCGCCTCGGCGCTGACGCTGATGCTGCTGATGATCGCGCTGTCGGCGATGCTGGGGCTGGTGGAGATCGGCTACCTGTACTGGTCCAAGCGCGACCTGCAGAAGATCGCCGACCTCGCCGCGCTGGCCGGCGCGCAGCAACTGGAAACCTGCAACGCGGCCGGCACCGACAACGCCGCCGCGCGCGGCAACGCGTTCAAGGACAACGCCTTCGACGGCACGTTCCAGGCCCGCTGCGGCTTCTGGAACCTGCAGGCGCCCGACGCGCCACTGGTGGCCGCCGACGCGGGCCATCCGCTCAATGCGGTGCAGGTGGAACTGCGCCGCGGGGCGTTGCCGATGTTCGGCAGGGTGGAATCGATGCCGCAGGTGCGCGCCTCGGCGGTGGCGCGCCGCGCCGCGCCCGTGGTCGCCTTCAGCGCCGGCGCCAAGCTGTTGAACGTCGATGGCGCCGCGCCGCTGCAGCAACTGCTCAAGACCGTGGGCGTGGACCTGAGCAGCACCGAGGTCGCCAGCTACCGGGGCCTGGCCCAGCTCAAGCTCACCCCGCGCGGCCTGTTGCAGGCGCTGGGCATCCCCGTGTCTTCGGACCTGACGCTCGGCCAGCTCAACGGCCTGCTCACGCGCAGCCAGATCAGCGTGGGCCAGCTGCTGCAGGTGATGACGTCCCTGGCGAACCAGCAGCAGCTCGCCGGCGTGGACCTGTCGCTGCTGCAGCAGCGGCTGGCGGCGGCGAACCTGGACAGCGCGCAGCTGCAACTGGGCTCGGACGATGCCAACGCGGGCCTGTTCGCCAGCCTCGTCGCGCCCGACGGCGATGCCAACAGCGCATTGGACGTGGAGCTCAACGCGCTCGACGTGCTCGGCAGCGCGATCAGCGTGGGCAACGGCCGCCATGCGGTACAGGTGCAGCAGCTCAACCTGCTCGGCGCGGTGACCGCGCAGGCGAGCATCGTCGAGCCGGCTTCCATCGGCATCGGGCCGGTCGGCACCACCGCGTACAACGCGCAGGTGCGCGTGCGCCTGGACATCGACACCGACCAGCTCGCCCTGCTCGGACCGCTCGTCAAGCTGCTGGGCATCCGCCTGCACCTGCCGGTCTACATCGACGCGGTGGACGGCTACGCACGGCTGAAGGATGTGGACTGCGCCAGCACGCCGCAGCGGGCGAATTTCGACGTGCTGTCCAGCGTGTCCAACATCTGCGTCGGCAAGCCGAGCGGCGACTGGCGCAGCACGCGCGAACTGTGCTCGGCCGCCAATCTCGGCAACGAGCAGTTGGTCAAGCTGTTCGGATTGAACGTGCTGACCGACCGCATCGTGCTGCCCGTGCTGCCGGCGCAGGACACGTTGTGGGTGCCCGAGGGCGGCACCGGCTCGGTGGCGCCCAACCCGTTGCAGGTCGGCACGCTGCTCTCCCAGCTCACCGACGCGTTGTTCAACGCGCTGGGCAAGCTGTTCCAAACCAGCGGCAGCAACGACGACACCGCCAGCAGCCTCGCCACGCAGTACCTGGAGGCCACGCGCAAGAGCAGTGGCGCCTACGACCCGCAAGCGGTCATTGGCGCGCTGCGCAATGGCACCGGCGGCCTCGGTGCGCTGGGCGACTGGCAGACGAAGATCGTCAAGTGCGACAGCGTGCTCGGCCTGGTCTGCACGACCCAGCAGGGCAGCGTGTGGGACGGTTTCCTCGGCACCACGCAGATCAAGGGCGGGCTGGTCGGCGGCCTGCTGGATGCGTTGGGCCTGACCTCCTGCGGCGGCCTGGTCGCCGGGCTGGCCTACAACACCTGCGTGCGCGACAACCTGGCCAAATACCTGCAGACCCGGCCCGGCGGCCTGGGCGATACGAGCTACAACCCACAGACCGGCACCGGCAGCTGCAACACCGTGTTGTGCGCGCTGCTCAAACCCGTGATGGACGCCACATTGCGGCCGCTGTTGAACGGTGTCGGCACGCTGCTGGGCACCACGCTGGACCAGGTGCTGGGGCTGCAACTGGGGCGCACCGATGTACGCGTGGACGACATCCAGTGCCACGCTGCGCAACTGGTGCGATGAACACGTGGCCAGGCCTGTCCAGCCGCGGTTTTTCGCTGCTAGACTCGCGATCAGGAACGCGGCCGCGCGCGTGCGGCCTGCCATTACCAACGGGGATTGAAGGGGAATGAAACAAGCCAAGCACATGGCCTTCTGCTGGCTGGCCATCGGCATCGTTGTGGGCACCACCGCGTGCACGTCGACGGCCTCGGCCGCGCGTGGTCCGGTTCCCGTGTCCACCACCAACACCGTGATGCCCAGCGAAAATACGGTGGGCAATACCGCCGCCGAACTGCGCCGCTTGATGGATGCCCAGCAGCTCACCGAGCTGCGCACCACCTACAACGGCAACTACGGCGCGAGCCTGCTGTTTCATGCCGAGTCGCTGAACTACTACGTGGCGCTTTTCCACGACAAGGAATTCTGGCGCGTGATCCGCACCGACTCGGCCGACAACGCCGAACAGGTGTACCGCACCTTCGTCGAGCAGACCGCGCAGTTGTCGCAGGTGTACATCGACACCATCCGCCTGCAGGCCGGCAAGGCCTATACGGACCGCATGGTGCAGATGAACGAGAAGCGCCTGCAGGGCCTGCAGCAGGAACTGGAGGCGCAGCGCCAGCAGGCCGCGGAGGTCAGCGCCGCCCTGCAGCAGAACCAGCAGCAGGCGGTGACGCTCAGCTCGGACCTGCGCAACAGCAATTCCCAGCTGGATGCATTGCAGCAGCGCATCAAGGCGTTGCAGGCCCAGCAAGGCGATCCCAGCCTGGCACTGCCGGCCACGCCGCCACCGGCGGCCGCCGAGCCGGCCACCGCGCCGGCGCCGACCAGGCCTTGATCCGACGCGCGCGCCCCCGGGCGCGCGTTTTCGTTGGAGCCGCCACGGCCCCCACTCGCCTTGAGACCCGGGCTTTTGTCACCATAAAGGGGAATTCGCCTACACCGAACCCCGATCATGTCCGACAAGCCGCACGTATTCGACGCCACTACCGCGACCTTCGAGGCCGACGTCCTGCAGAAATCCCTGCAGGTGCCGGTGCTGGTGGACTTCTGGGCCACCTGGTGCGGCCCGTGCAAGACGCTCACCCCGATCCTGGAAAAGCTCGCCGCCGAGTACCACGGCGCGTTCGTGCTGGCCAAGGTCGATGTGGACCAGGAGCAGCAGATCGCCGCAGCGTTCCAGATCCGCTCGGTGCCCACGGTGTTCCTGGTGCAGGGCGGGCAGATCGTGGATGGTTTCCCCGGCGCGATGCCGGAGGGCCAGCTGCGCGAGTTCCTGGCCCAGCACGGCGTGGTGCCGGGCGAAGCCGCCCCGGCGGAGGAAGTGCCCGCGCCGGTCGTGCTGGATCCGCAGGCCGAGGTCGCGCGCCTGCGCGAGTTGGCTGGCGCCGAGCCGGACAAGGACGAGCACAAGCTCGATCTGGCGCTGGCGCTGCTGCGGGTGGGCGAGGCGGAAGAAGCCGGGCGCCTGCTGGATGCCCTGCCGGCCAACCTCGCCACCGACGATCGCGCCGTGCGCGGTCGCGCCCGCCTGGGCTTCGCCAACGCGCTGAAGGATGCGCCGCCGCGCGAGGTGCTGGCGCAGGCCTTGGCACAGGACCCGAGCGACTCGCGCGCGCGGCACCTGCTCGGCGTGCGCTTGCTGGTCGAGGGCCAGGACGAAGCCGCGCTGGAGCAGTTCATCGAACTGCTGCGCACGGATCGGACCTATGGCGAAGGCCTGCCGAAGCAGACGCTGATCGACGCGTTCCGGGTGATCGAAGACGAAGACCTGGTCGGCAAGTACCGCCGGAAGATGTCCGCGTTGCTGTTCTGATGCGAAGCGAAGGCCCGGTCAACCGGGCCTTCTGCTGCAGGGGATGCGTAACCCGAAGACGCCCGCGCGCGTGCTTCTGGCTGGGACTTCAGTCGCGGCCCGGCACGCCTTCAGTCGCGGCTGAAGCCGCCCCTGCACCAGCGCCCGTACCGGCGCGTATGGTAGGCTTCGAACCCCGCCCCTGCCGTTCGCTGTCAGCATGAAAGCCTCGCTGTTTCGTCTCGGCCTCAATCTGTGGCCGCCGTTCCTGTTCCCCGGCATCCGCGTCGTCGAACTGTCCGAGGATTACCGCCACGCGCGCGTCGAGCTGCGCATGCGCCCCTGGAACCGCAACTACGTCGGCACCCACTTCGGCGGCAGCCTGTTCGCGATGACCGATCCGTTCTGGATGCTGCTGGTCATGCACAACATCGGCCGCGACTACTACGTGTGGGACAAGGCCGGGGCGATCGAGTTCGTCAAGCCGGGCCGCGGCACGGTCAGCGCCGAATTCCGCATCGACGATGCGGTGCTGGACGAACTGCGCCAGGCCACCGCGGGCGGCGAGAAGACGCTGCGCTGGTTCGAGAACGAGGTCATCGACGCGCAGGGCGACGTGGTGGCCAAGGTCCGCAAGCAGCTCTACGTCAAGCGCAAGCCCGGCCGCTGAGCGACTGGCGCAAGGGCGCGCGCTCGGGCCAGAATCGACCGACTCCCATCCGGCCCCGTCCATGCGCCCGACCCCCCGCCTGCTCGCCTGTGCCCTGCTCGCCACCCTGCCCGCGCTCGCCTGCGCCGCGCCCCACCGCAGCGCGCAGCAGATCCTCGATGCCTCGCCGGCCAGTGACTGGCGCACGCTCGATCCGGCCAACACGCTGTACCTGGAGCTGGCGACCGGCCGGGTGGTCATCGAGCTGGCGCCGCAGTTCGCGCCGCAGCATGCCGCCAACATCCGCACGCTGGCCACCGAGCACTTCTGGGACAACACCAGCATCTACCGCGCGCAGGACAACTTCGTCGTGCAGTTCGGCGATGCCGATGCCGACGACGCCGCCAAGGCCAAGCCCATGGGCTCGGCGAAAACCCACCTTCCCGCCGAATTCGCCCGGCCCTCGAAGGGCCTGGCGTTTTCGCGCCTGCCCGACAGCGATGGATGGGCACGCGAGGTCGGCTTCGTGGATGGCTTCCCCGTCGGCCGCGATGGCGCGAACGGGCAGACCTGGCTCGCCCACTGCTACGGCGCGGTAGGCGCCGGGCGCAATAACGCGCCGGACAGCAGCGTTGGTGCCGAGCTGTACGTGGTAATCGGGCAATCGCCGCGCCAGCTGGACAACAACATCACCGTGGTCGGCCGCGTGGTCAAGGGCATGGAACTGCTCAGCGCCACGCCGCGCGGGCCCGAGCCGATGGGCTTCTACGAGGACGCCGCGCAGCGCACGCCGATCCGCGCGATCCGCCTGGCGAGCGAGGTGCCCGAGGCCGAGCGCACCCCGCTGCAACTGCTGCGCACCGACAGCCAGACCTTCCGCGATGTCGCCGAGGCACGGCGCAACCGCGTGGACGATTTCTACAAGCGCCCGGCCGGGCACATCGACTTGTGCAACGTGCCGCTGCCGGTGCGCACGCCGAAGTAAGGCTTCAGCGCTTCTGGCTGAAAGCCACGCTGCCGAGGATCAACGCACCGGCGGCGAGCATGCGCGCGGTGATCGGCTCGTGCAGGAACAGCCAGGCGAACAGCGCGCCGAACACCGGGATGAGGTAGGTCACGGTGGAGGCGATCGCCGGGCCGACACGGTAGATCAGCCGGTAATACAGCAGGAACGCGAAGCCGGTGCAGAACATGCCCAGCGCGATGGCGCTGGCCCAGGCCAGCGGCGGCACCGGCTGCTGCGGCCAGTGGGTGAGCGCGAACGGCAGCAGCAGGACGGCGCCGCAGCCCAGCGTGGCCGCGCCGGAGGCGGCCGGCGGCAGGCCGGTCATGTGGCGCTTGACCAGATTCACGCCGACGCCATACAGCAGCGCGGCCAGCGCGCCGGCCAATACCGCCGGCCCGATGCTCAGGCCGGCCGACTTGCCGGTAGCCAGCACCACCACGCCGACGAAGCCGATCAGCAGCGCCACCGCGCGGCGCGCGCCGATCTTCTCGCCGAAGAACAGGAACACCACCAGCGCGGCGAACAGCACCGTCATCGCGTTGCAGATCGCGCCGATCGCCGCCGGCGCGCGCTCGGCGCCCCACGCGAACAGCAGGAACGGAATGGCCGAGTTGACCAGGCCGATGGGCGCCAGCCACAGCCACCGGCGCGGCGGGAACAGTGCGCGCGATTTCCACAGGAACGGCGCCAGCACCAGCGCGCCGAGCAGCAGGCGCACCTCGACCAGCGCGAGCGGACCGAACGGCTGCGCGGCGATGCGCATGAACAGGAACGAGCAGCCCCAGATCGCGCCGAGCACGCCCAGTTCCAGTGGGGTGCGCCAGTCGCGCCCGCGCGCGAGGCTCGCTTCAGCGGTGTTGTTCATGCCGTCTCCTGGGGGGTCCGCTTGTGGGGTTCGACGATGATGCGCCGGCGCAGGATGCGCACCTGCGCGACCATCAGCAGGCGCAGGTCGCGTACGAGGTAGTCGGCCAGGGCTGCGTCGTCGATGTCGTCGCCTTCGATGTCCAGCCGGAAATCCTGCCCCTGCAGGCCGCCGCCGTTGCTGAATTCGATCTCGAAATCGAAGACCACGCGGTGCGGGGAAGCGTCCATGTCGAAGGGGAAGGCCGGAAGAGCTGCCAGCATCCGCCCGCCCGGCGGGCCGGACAAGCGCGTAGTATCACGCGCAGCGACAAATCTGATTCGTGGCTCGCCCGTGAACCTGCGCCCTACCCTGCTCCCCGCCCTGGGCGTCTTCGCCGTCGCCGCCCGCCACCAGAACTTCGCCCTGGCCGGGGCGGAGCTCCACCTTACCGCCAGCGCGGTGAGCCACCACATCCGCAAGCTCGAAGCGATGCTGGGTGCGCCCCTGTTCCAACGACACGCGCGCGGCGTCACCCTGACCACCGAAGGCCGGCAGCTGGCCGACGCCGCCAGCGCGGCGCTTTCGGACCTGGGCGCGGTGGCCAGCAACCTGCGCCCGCTGCCTGACACCGTACCGCTGCGTGTGACCACGCTGCACTCGATTTCCTACTGCTGGCTGCTGCCGCGCCTGCCGCGCTTCTGCGCGCTGCACCCGCACGTGCGCGTGGAAATCCACACCGGCGGCGCGCTGGCGCGGTTCGACGACGGCGGCCCGGACCTGGGCATCCGCTATGGGCCGGGCAACTGGCCGGGCCTGACCGCCCTGCCGCTGATGGAGGACGCGCTGTTCCCGGTGGCTTCCCCGGCGCTGCCCCAATTGGCGCAGCTGCGCACGCCGGCCGACATCCTGCAGCTCCCGCTGCTCTCGGACATGTCGCCGCAGAGCTGGCGCGATTGGCTGCGCGCAGCCGGCGTGCGCGGCGTGCGCCTTCCGCCGATGCACAGCTTCAGCGACAGCACCGAGGCGCTGCGCGCGGCGGTCTACGGCATGGGCGCGGTGCTGGCGCGCAAGCTGGTCGCACAGCCCTACCTGCAGCGGTACGAACTGGTGCGGCTGCCGGGGCCTTCGATGCAGCCGCGTTTCGCGTATTACATCGTGCATCCAGAACACCAGACGCCGAGCCCGGCCGCGCAGCTGATGATCGACTGGCTACGCCGCGAGGCGCTCGACGAGCGCACCCCGCTGCCGCCGCTGCCGGCGGAGTTGATGGGGTTGCCGGGGTGAGCGCCATCCTCACTTGGCGTTGCCCCGCGCTTGCCTAGGCTGGCCTTCCCCTTCATCGGAGACGTTTGCCATGCCCACCCTGCGCCTGCGCATCACCGGCAGCGAGGACGACGCCCGCGCGATCAGCAACCTGTTGTTGAGCCTGGACGGCATCGAACACGTCGAGGAAGTCGACGACCTGATGCCCCACCTGGACGACGACGATTCCAGCTCGGCCGGCCTGTCCGACGACGAAGGCCCCGGCACGCACGAGTTGGAGGTCGAGGCCGGCAACGATTTCACCGCGCAGAAGGTGCGTGATGCGGTGCAGGAGCTGGCGCTGGAGCTGGACGTGTTCGTGGAGTTCGAGGAAGACGAGGGCTGAGGCCCTCGCCCTTGCTGATCGGCGGGGCGTCGCGCAGCGGCGCCCGACGCCTCAGCCCACCCGCCGGCGACGACGACGCCACCACGCCCGTGCCACCCACAGCAGCACCAGCGCCAGGATCGCCGGCGGCAACACGCCCGCGATGAAGCGCACCACCCACGCCACGCTGCCGGTGAAGATCGCGCCGGTGTCCGCGAAGGCCTGGCCCAGTTCGCTGCGCCGCTGCTCGGTGCCGATGGCCTGGAAGTTGATGGTGAGCCGCTGGGTATCGATCCGCCGCTGCTGCTGCGCCGCTTCCTGCCCCGCCACCTGCAGGCCGCTCTCGATCTCGGCCAGGCGTTGGGACAAGGTCAGCAGGTCCGCCATCTTCAAGTCACCGCGGCGCTGGTACTCCAGCAGGCGCGCATGCTCGTTCTCCAGCCGTGCCCGGGTCAGCCGGGTGTCGGCGACCTGTTGCGCCAGATCCTCGGCGCGGGTGCTGCGCGAGGCGATATCGCCGCCTTCGCCGGCCAGCTTCAGCAGCGGCTCCACGCCCGCCGGTGCGGTGCGCACGGTGATGTCGCCGCCCGGGTAGGGCTCGCCGCGCTGCCCGATCTGCAACACCGCGCAATCCCCGAAGCGGGCCTGCTGGCACGCATCGCGCACCGCGGCGATGTGTGCCGGAATGTCGGCCCCCGGCAGGCGCACGCTGGCGTCGTGTTCGTAAGCCAGGAACGTGCCGGGTGGCGGCGCCAGCATCTTTGCAGGTGCCGGCGGCGGCGCGGGGGGCACCAGGCCCGCGGCTTCCGCGGCCATCGCCGCGGCGTCCGCCGCCGCCGCGGCGGCGGCTTCCGGCGAACCCCCGGCATGCCTGCCGCAACCGGCGCCCGCCAGCGCCAGTGCCAGCAGCCACCCGGCCCTGTGCAGCCGGGTCAAAGGCTCGCCCCATCGAACGCGTTGATCTTCAGGGCGGCCAGGTCCAGCGCCGGCACGCAGCGCAGGTTCACCGCCGCCATCAGCTGGCCGGAGCGCGGGTCCACCGCCTCGCTGTAGGGGGCGATCCCGCATTCGCGGCAATAGTGGTGGGCGATATGGTGGTGGTTGAAGCGGTATTCGCCTTGGGCCTCGGCCTGGGCATGCAGCGCCAGCGCGTCGCGCGGGCCGAACCAGAGCAGGCCCCCGCGGCGCCGGCACAGCGAACAGTTGCAGTCCATGGCCTCGGTGATCGGGGCTTGGGTGGTCAGGGTGAACGCGATCGCGCCGCAATGGCAGCTTCCTTCGTACTGCATGGCCGTCCCTCCCGTTGGAGCGGCTAAGGTAATCCAAAGGCATGTGCGCCGGCACGCCGGGCGGCCTATGCTCGGCGTTTTCGTCCACTCCGGGATCCCCGATGCGCAAGACCCTGCTCACCGCCGCCCTGCTGGCTGCCCTGGCCGGCTGCCAGAAACAGGCCGACACCGCCCCCACCGCCGAAAACCCCGCCGGCGCCGCCAGCGCCGCGACGACGGCCGATGCGCGCTTCGCCGAGCTGTCCAAGCAGGCGCTGGATACCTGGATGCAGCTCTCGCCGGTCGGGGCCACGCAGATCGGCGACCACCGCTTCGATGGCCAGATCGACGACCTCTCCGCCGCCGGCCGGCAGAAGGGCCTGGACGCCAGCAAGTCGCTGCTGGCGCAGCTGGACAAGATCGACGTGGCCCAGCTCTCGCGCGAGAACCAGGTGGACGCGGCGATCCTGCGTAACCAGCTGCAATCGGACATCTGGAATACCGAGGTATTGCAGAGCTGGGCGTGGGACCCGCAGGTCTACAACAACGTGGCCGGCAGTGCGATCTACGGCTTGATGGCGCGCGAGTTCGCGCCGCTGCCCGAGCGCATCAAGTCGGCGACCGAGCGCATGGAGAAGATCCCGCAGATCTTCGCCCAGGCGCGCGAGAACCTGGACCCGGCGCGCGTGCCGCTGATCCATGCGCAGACGGTAGCCAAGCAGAACCAGGGCATCCTTTCCATCGTCGATACCTTCATCACCCCGCACCTGGGCGAGCTGGCGCCGGCCGACGCGGCGCGCACCAACGCGGCGATCGACGGGTTGAAGAAAGCCGTGGCCGAGCAGCAGAAGTGGCTCGATGACACGCTGGTGCCCAATGCCAAGGGCGATTTCCGCATCGGCGCGGAAAAGTACGACCAGAAGCTGAAGTTCGCGCTGGTGTCCTCGCTGTCGCGGCAGGACATCAAGCAGCGCGCCGAAGCCGAACTCAAGCGGGTGCGCGGCGACATGTACGGCATCGCGCGCGAAGTGCTGAAGGACAAGCCGGGCGCGCCTGCGCTGCCAGAGAATCCGAGCGACGAGCAGCAGCAGAAGGCGATCGAGGCAGCGCTGGAGTTGGCGTACGCGCAGCATCCGGCGCGCGACAAGGTGGTGGACGATGCCAAGGCGGCGCTGAAGTCGGCGACCGATTTCGTGCGCGAGAAGGACCTGGTGACGCTGCCGGATGCGCCGGTGGACGTGATCCTGATGCCGGAGTTCCAGCGTGGCGTGGCGGTGGCGTACTGCGATTCGCCCGGCCCGCTGGACAAGAACCTGGCGACCTTCTTCGCGATTTCACCGATCCCGGACGACTGGACCCAGGCGCAGTCCGATTCGTTCCTGCGCGAGTACAACTCGCGGATGATCCACCTGCTCTCGATCCACGAGGGCATCCCGGGCCACTACCTGGAAGGCTGGCATTCCTCCAAGTTCCCCTCCACGCTGCGCGCGGTGTTGCGTTCGGGCATGTTCGCCGAGGGCTGGGCGGTGTACACCGAGCGGATGATGCAGGAGCAGGGCTACCTGGATAACGACCCGCTGTTCCACCTCGTGCAGCTGAAGTTCTACCTGCGTTCGATCGCCAATGCGATCCTCGACCAGGGCGTGCACGTGGACAACTGGAGCCGCGAGCAGGCGATGCACCTGATGACGCACGATGCCTTCCAGCAGGAGAGCGAGGCATCGGGCAAGTGGGTGCGCGCGCAGCTGTCCTCGGCCCAGCTGCCGACCTACTTCGTGGGCGTGCAGGAGCATCTGGATACGCGCAAGGCGGTGCAGGAGAAGCTGGGCGACAAGTTCAACCTGAAGGCCTACCACGACCAGATCCTGTCCTACGGTGCGCCGCCGGTGCGCTTTGCGCGCGAGCTGATGCTGGATCAGCCGATCGAGTAAGCCGCCACACGCGAGGGCGGCCCCTGGTGCCCGGGGGCCGCCTTTTTTTTGCGCTCGCCCAGCCGATGTGGCCACGCCGTCAGCCTGGGGCTTTGGGCTATGCTCTTGGCCACGGCTCGCCTGGGGAAGCGGTACCCACCGCTGGGGCGCGCCGCCGACAGGACGACAGCGCATGAACGCAGGGAAGAACGGGCCCGAGGGGCTCGGCGGTTGGCTGGCGCTGGTGATCATCGGGCTGTGCTTCAGCCTGGTGCGGATTCCCTGGACCATCGCCACCGACCTGATGCCCGTCCTGTCCAACGGCACGCTCGCGCAGCTCACCGATCCGCAAGGCGCGGCCTATCACCCGCTGTGGCTGCCGCTGATCGTGTTCGAATTCGCCGCCAACTTCTTCATGATCGCCCTGACGGCCGCCACGCTGACGCTGATGCTGGCGCGCTCACGCTACACGCCCGTCCTGGCCATCACGCTGTACGCCAGCAGCGTGGCGATCGTGAGCCTGGACCTGATGGCCTGCAACCTGATTCCCGCGCTCGCCGAACAGCCTGTCGATGGCGAATCGCTGCGCGAACTGGGACGGTCGCTGGTGGTCGCGCTCATCTGGATTCCCTACTTCCTCGTCTCCAAGCGCGTGCGCGCCACGTTCGTGCGCCGTTGGCCGGCATTGCCCGGACGCACGGCGGCGCCCGCTATCCCGCCGCTGCCGCCCCGCTAGGGCAAGCGCAAGCGGCGGGCTGCCCGCGGCGTGGAGGACTTCCCGGCGGAGCATTCGCCGCCGGAGTTGCCTCACCCGCGCGCCGGTGTTCGTGGAGAGCGTCGCGGTTTCGCCACGGCGATTGCGCCGTCGCTTGAGAGGGCATGCGACATTCACTAGGCTGCACGCGGGAGCGCCGCGCAAGGGCGGCGACGTAATCGATCAAACGGGGAAAAACATGGTTCTGCGCAAGGGAGGGCGCGCGCCACTGGCCGTTGCCGTGGCGACGGTCGTGTGCACGATGATGCTGGCGGGATGTGGCGGTGGTGGCGGCGGTGGTGGCGTTCGCAGCGAGGCACCGCCTGCCGGCGGCACACCGCCAGTCACACCCCCACCCCCTCCGCCACCGCCGCCCGTGACGCCCCCGCCGGTGACACCTCCGCCGGTCGTGCCGCCACCGCCCCCTCCGCCGCCTCCGCCTCCGCCACCGCCGCCTCTCCTGCGCGCGGCGCCGGTGGACAGCGCACCGCTCAATGCGCACCTGTCCATCACCGGCGCAACCGGGCCTGGCACCGCGACGAACGACGTCTTTCGCATCGGCCTGGTGGACAGCGGCGTCTCGGCCGTCCGGCTGCGGCCCATCGTGCCGAAGGTTCCGCAATACGTGGTGGACCCCGCAGCCAAGGACACCTCCGTGGACGACCGTGCCGGCCACGGCACCGAGGTGGCGCAGATCATGCTGGGGCGCGCGATGGACGGACACCCCGGTGGCGTCGGCCAAGCCACGCTGCTGTCCGTGCGCTATCTCCAGGACGATCTGTCCGGCACCCAGCACGTGCAGGCCGGCGACGGCTTCGACGCGGCGATGCAGTGGCTGGTCAGCCACGAAGCGGACGTCGTGGTCTTGTCCCCCACGCTGCGGTGGAACGACGAGGCCGGTCGATCCGAACTGCAGAACGGCCTGGCGCGCGT
The DNA here is from genome assembly GCF_029543105.1 of Stenotrophomonas sp. HITSZ_GD. GTDB lineage: Bacteria > Pseudomonadota > Gammaproteobacteria > Xanthomonadales > Xanthomonadaceae > Stenotrophomonas_A. Next base: position 5,635 of record NZ_JARQXB010000003.1, on the reverse strand, counting down.
GACCGCAAGCGGGGGCCTGGTGGTGGTGGGCGCGGGCGACGACATCGACGATCACCAACCCTCGGCGTTGGCGCTGCTGCCCTTTTCCGGCAACGATCCCGCGCACCTGCGCGATCACTGGTTGGTGGTGGGCGGGGTTTCCAGCCTCGAGCCGGGCCTGATCTCGGCCACGTCCAATGCCTGCGGCGCGGCGCGCGACGTGTGCCTGTTCGCCCCGGCGGACGTCAAGACGCTCACGCCGGCAGGCACCAGCCCGGTCGATGCCCATGGCACCGAATACGCGGCTGCGCAGGTCGCGGGCGCGGCGGCACTCGTCTCCTCCTACCTGCCCTACCTGACCGGTGAACAGATCCGGCAGGTGCTACTCGGCACCGCCACGGATCTTGGCGACCCGGGCGTGGACGACGTCTACGGCCATGGCCTGCTCAACATCGCCAAGGCGGTCAAAGGGCCCGCGCGCCTGGATTGGGGCGACCTGCAGGTCGACCTGGATCGCAATGGCACGCAAGGCTGGGCCGGCGAGTGGTCCAACGACATCAGCGGAACCGGCAACCTCACCATCGACGGGGGCGGCACCCCGCGGCTGATGTGGATGTCCGGGCACAACACCTATACCGGCACCACGACCGTGCAGGACGGCCCCACGCTGGGCGTGTTCGGCTACCAGGCGGGCGATTTCGTGGTGCGGCACGATGCATACCTCACCTTGGCAAACGGCGCGGAAGTCGCCGGTGGCATCGACGTGAGTGACAACGCCGGCCTGCTGCTGGGGTCGGGCAATAACTGGAGCCGGGCCACGGGCACGCGCGTCACCGTGGGGGGCGATGTCCACAACGCGTCGCGCGTGTTCACCTCCACCGCGAACATGGCCATCCGCATCGGTGGCGACTACACGCAGGCGGCCAATGCCACGCTGGGCTACTACCTGTCCGAGCAGCCGTTGGAGATCGGCGGCACGGCGCAGCTGGCCGGCACGCTGAACATCGCCGGCCTCGCGCAGGGCTACACGTTCAAGGCGCAGACCGATGTGCTGCGCGCGGAGCAGGTGCAAGGCCAGTTCGACACCGTGACCAACTCGATCGGCTATTACCTGCTGAGCGCAACGCCGCATTACGAGAGCGACCGCGTGTGGTTGGAGCTGGTGCGCAACAACGTCACCACCACCGCGCTGCACATGGGGCTGACCGCAGCCGCGGTCGGCGGCGCGCAGCGCGTGGAGCACGCGTTCGGCGAACTTGACGCCGGGGCGACGACGCCCGACCCGCAGTTCGCCGCCGCCGCGGGCGCCCTGCAAGCGACCTCCTCCGCGGCGCAACTGGAACGTTCGCTGGGAAGCCTGTCCGGCGAACTGCATGGCCTGGACCTGGCTTTCGCACAGGCCGCTGCGGATGCATCGCTGCGTGCGCTGGCCTCGCGGCTGGACGAGGCGAGCGAAGGCGCCCCGGCCGGCGGCTGGTCGGCCCGCTTCGATCGCCAGCAGCAGGCGGCAGGCTATGGCCTGCAATCGAGCGGCTGGCTGAGCGGTTACGACCTGTCGCGCGGCCAGACGCTGCTGGGCCTGTCCTTCGGCAGTTCGCAGGGCGATGCGTGGCAGGCCGGTCGCTGGGACCGCGCGCGCAACCGCCTCACCGAGGGGCAGGTGTACGCCGACTGGCGCTTCGGCCCGCATGGCTACCTGCTCGGCAGCCTCGCGTTCGGCCAGGGCCAGCGCCAGGTGCGGCGCGAGATCGACCTGGCGGGCGACCGGTCTCTCGTCGGTTCGGACTATGTGCACCAACAGGCCAGCGCCAACCTGCAGGCAGGCCTGCGTGTGCGTTGGGGCCATACGGCATGGGTGCCGTACGTGGGCATGCAAGCCATCGACAGTGAACACGGCGGCTTCAGTGAACAAGGCGCCGCGGGCTTTGGGCTCACCACGGCGGACACGCGCTCGCATGCCACGCTGGGCATGCTTGGTGCACGCTGGCAGCGCGCCGCGGCCGGTCGCTGGCAGTGGGAGGGCCGCGTGGAGTGGCAGCACCTGCTGTCGGCCTCGGCAGACCTGACGGCACGTTTCACCGCGCTGGACGCCTGGAGCACGCTGGCCGCCGAGGCCCTCGCACCGGACGTCACGATGTTGGATATCGGCCTGCAACGCGCCTTCGGCACCGACGCGCGGCTGCGCCTGGACCTGGGCGTGCGCGATTCCACCTTCGGCCGCGACGGGCAGGTCACCCTGGGCTGGAAGCAGGTCTTCTAGCCAGCACGCACGGGGGACGTGCGTGGCATCATGCCGTCCCCCGAAACGCCCGGCAGCCCATGTCCGCGCCCCATCGCACCCCCCTGCCGATCCTGGCCGTACTCGGCTCGATCACCTCGCTGTGCTTCGGCACTTCGCTGGCCAAGCACCTGTTCCCGTTGATCGGCGCGCCCGCGACCACGCTGCTGCGCGTGGGCTTCGCCGCGCTGCTGATGTTCGCCGTGCAACGTCCGTGGCGGGCCTGGCCGGCGCCGCGTGCGCTGGCGCTGGTGGCCGGCTACGGCGTGGTGCTCGGCGCGATGAACCTCTCGTTCTACCTGGCGCTGCGCACGATTCCGTTCGGCATCGCGGTGGCGATCGAATTCACCGGTCCGCTGGCGGTGGCGCTGCTGTCCTCGCGACGCGCACTGGACTTCGTCTGGATCGTGTTCGCCATCGCCGGGCTATCGCTGCTGGTGCCGCGCGGCAGCCTGGACGCGGCCCTCGACCCGGTGGGCGTCGGCTGGGCATTGCTCGCCGCGCTGTGCTGGGCGCTGTATATCGTGACCGGCCAGCGCGCCGGCCAGGCCGGTGGCCGCGCCACCGTGCCGCTGGGGCTGCTGGTCGCCACGCTGGTCGCGCTGCCGTTCGGCGCCGGGCAGGTGGGCGCCGTGTTCGGCACGCCGGCATTGCTGGCATTCGCCGCCGGCGTGGCGCTGCTTTCCAGCGCCATTCCGTATTCGCTGGAGATCTACGCGCTCAAGCACCTACCGCGGCAGACATTCGGCATCCTCCTGAGCCTGGAGCCGGCGGTGGCCGCGCTGGCCGGTTGGGTGCTGCTGTCCGAAGCCCTGAGCAGCCGGCAGTGGCTGGCCATCGGCTGCATCATGGTGGCCTCGGCCGGTGCGGCGCTGGCGGCACGACGCGGCAAGCCGGTGGCGGTGCCGCTCGACGGTTGAGGCGAATCCCGCGCGGTCGTCGCGTCAGCCGCGCCGGCCCGCATTGGCCGGCGTCATCGGGCCGCGGCCGCAGCCGCTCCAACCTACGGGCATCCCGCTAGGCGTCCGCCGCCACGAAGCCGCCGGTCTGCCGCGCCCACAGCCGCGCGTACAGTCCGCCGCGCGCGATCAGCTCGGCATGCGTGCCGCTTTCCACGATGGCGCCGCGGTCCATCACCACCAGCCGGTCCATCCGCGCGATGGTGGACAGCCGGTGCGCGATGGCGATGACCGTCTTGCCGGCCATCAGGTCGTCCAGGCTTTCCTGGATCGCGGCTTCCACTTCCGAATCCAGCGCCGAGGTCGCCTCGTCCAGCACCAGGATCGGCGCATCCTTCAGCAGCACGCGCGCGATGGCGATGCGCTGGCGCTGGCCGCCGGACAGCTTCACGCCGCGCTCGCCCACATGCGCGTCGTAGCCGCGCCGGCCCTCGCCGTCCACCAGTGAGTCGATGAACGCCGATGCCCGCGCCTTCTCCACCGCGGCCTGCACCTGCGCCGGCGTGGCATCCGGGCGGCCGTAGAGCAGGTTGTCGCGGATCGAGCGATGCAGCAGCGAAGTGTCCTGCGTCACCACGCCGATCTGCCCGCGCAGGCTTTCCTGCGTCACGTGCGCGATGTCCTGCCCGTCGATGAGGATGCGGCCCTGCTCCAGGTCGTAGAGCCGAAGCAGCACGTTCACCAGCGTGGACTTGCCCGCGCCGGAAGGGCCGACCAGCCCGATCTTCTCGCCCGGGCGCACCTGCAGCCCCAGCCCGGCGATCACCCCGCCGCGCTTGCCGTAGTGGAAGTGGATGTCCTGGAAATCGACCTCGCCGCGCCTGACCACCAGCGGCCGCGCGTCGGGCGCGTCCTGCACCTGCAGCGGCTGGGAGATCGTCTGCATGCCGTCCTGCACGGTGCCGATGTCTTCGAAGATGCCGTTCACGGTCCACATGATCCAGCCGGACATGTTGTGGATGCGGATGACCAGCCCGGTGGCCAGGGTGATCGCGCCCACGCTCACCTGCCCGCGGTTCCACAGCCACAGCGCCAGCGCGCAGGTACCCACGATGAGGAAACCGTTGGCGATGGCGATCCAGGTATCGAGCGCGGTGGTCATGCGCGTCTGCCGGCGGTGCTTCACCGCCAGTTCGTCCACCGCGTCGCGCACGTACGCCTGTTCGCGCCCGGCGTGCGCGAACAGCTTGAGCGTGGCGATGTTGGTGTAGCCATCGACGATGCGGCCCATCGCCTTGGAGCGCGCGTCGGAGGCGATCCAGGCGCGCTCTTTCATGCGCGGCACGAACCACGCCATCAGGCCGACGTAAACCACCAGCCACACCAGCAGCGGGATGGTGAGCACCGGGTCGGCGCGCGCGAACAGCCACAGCGCGCTGCCGGTGTAGACCACGATGTACCAGAGCGCATCGACCATCTGCACGGCCGACTCGCGCAGCGAGGTGCCGGTTTGCATCACGCGGTTGGCGATGCGCCCGGCGAAGTCGTTCTGGAAGAACGCCAGGCTCTGCCGCACCACGTAGTTGTGCATGAGCCAGCGCGTGCGGTTGCTCAGCCCCGGCACGATCGCCTGGTTGACCAGCAGGTTGTGCAGGGCCACCAGCAGTGGCCGCGCCACCAGCGTGATGCCGGCCATCCACAGCAGTTCGTCGACGTGGCGCTGGAAGAAGCCCGGCCCGGGCCCTTCGGCCAGCAGGTCGACGATGCGCCCGAGGAAGTCGAACATCGCCACCTCCACCAGCGCCAGCAGCAGGCCGGCGACCAGCGTGGCGAGCAGCACCGGCCAGATCGGGCGCAGGTAGTGCAGGTAGAAGCGCCACACCGTTTTCGGCGGCGGCGCGGTTTCGGGCCGAGGAAAGACCTCGATCAGTGATTCGAACCAGCGGAACATGTGCGACATGTGGGGATTATCGCACCTGGTTGTTAGGCGGGCGGTGATGCGGGCGGTGGTGTGGACGGCGGGCGGGCTGTGATGCGGACGGCGAGCGGGCTGTGGTGCGGACGGTGAGCGGACTTACGGTGCGGGCGCCGGCCTGCCGTATAGGGGCGTCACGGCTCGGGCGAACGTCCTGTTCGACTCGCCGCACGCGGGCCATCCATGGCCCGCTGACGCCCCTATACGGCAGACCGGCGCATGGCGCGTCAATGTTCCCACTTCGATAGCGGTGCGCCAGAGAGTGGGTAGGGGAAGAGCAAAAGCAAGAGCAAAAGCCGGGGGCCGCGACCTCTCTGATATCTCAACAATCTCTCTTCGCTTGCTTTGCTTTGCTTTGCTTTGCTTGGCTTTGCTCTGCCTTGGCTTTTCCAATCCGGTCGTGATGATCTGGAGGGTCTGCGGGGGCGGGGCCCTTTCGGGACCGTAGGCGACATGGATGTCGCCTACGAGCCCCCATGGATGGGTTCACGGCGTGTCCCGAAA
>NZ_JARQXB010000035.1 GCF_029543105.1 Stenotrophomonas sp. HITSZ_GD | reverse complement strand
ACCCGCCCGATCGTTCAACCCGGACGGAACGAAGATCAAAGGCGATGAGCGACGGGCTCGATGTCCAGCGCGGTGGCGCTGGACGACGGGGCATCGGCCATCCGTGGCTGCGGGAGCTGCACGGAAGAACTACACCGACCGCGCGTTTGCGATGAGGCAGGCAACAGGCTCGCGCGCCACGCTCACATCCACTCGCGCCACGGCAATGCGGGGTCGCCCAGCGCGATGAAATCCCCATTGAGCAGGGTCTCGCGCTGGTTGTAGCGGAATGGCTCGCCGCTGTGCGCGGCCAGCACCTGTCCGCCGGCCGCCTCCAGCACGCATTGCCCCGCGGCGGTGTCCCATTCGGAGGTGGGGCCGAAACGCGGATACACATCCAGCACGCCATCGGCGATGCGGCAGAATTTCAACGAGGAACCTTGGGCGATCACTTCCACCTCGCCCATGCGCGCCAGCAGGGCCTCGGTGCGCTCGCCGCGGTGCGAGCGGCTCGCCGCCACGCGCAGCGGCGCGGTGGCCGGGGTGCGCACCTGCAGCCGCACGTCGTGGTCGCCTTCCCGGCGGTAGGCGGCTTGCGCGCGCCAGGCGTGCCAGAGCCGTCCGTCCACGGGCGCCTGGATCACGCCGAACACCGCCACGCCTTCGTCGATCAACGCGATGTTGACGCTGAATTCGCCGTTGCGCTTGATGAACTCGCGCGTGCCGTCGAGCGGGTCGACCAGCCAGTAGCGCCGCCAGTGGCGTCGCACGTCCCACGGCACCTGCGCCGATTCCTCCGACAGCACGGGAATCTCCGGCGTGAGCTGCGCCAGGCCCTCGACGATGACGCGGTTGGCGGCCAGATCGGCCTGCGTCAGGGGGCTGGCGTCTTCCTTGGTCTGCACCGAGAAACCGTCGGCGTACACGGTCATGATCGCCGCGCCGGCGGCCTGGGCGATGGCGATGACGCCCTCGCCCACGGCCGGGTCGATCGCCGCGCTCACAGCTTGCCCGCCAGCCACTGGCGGGCGATCAGCAGCGCGGCCAGCGAACGGCCTTCGGAGAAGTCCTCGCGCAGCAGCAGCTGGTCGAGATCGGCCAGCTTCCACGGCACCACGTCCAGTTCCTCCGGCTCGTCGCCGGGCAGGCGCTCGGGGTACAGGTCGCGCGCCACCACCAGCCAGGACTGGTGCGCCATGTAGGTGGGGGCCAGCGTCATCGCGCGCAGCACGTCGAGCTTGCGCGCGCCGTAGCCAGCTTCCTCCTTCAGCTCGCGGTCGGCGGCCTGCACCGGGGTTTCGCCTTCGTCGATGCGGCCCTTGACCAGGCCCAGCTCGTAGCGGTGCATGCCGGCGGCGTACTCGCGCACCAGCAGCACGGTCTCCTCGTCCAGCAGCGGCACCACCACCACCGCGCCGTGCCCGCCGCTGAGCAGGCGGTGGTACAGCCGGCGTTCGCCGTTGGAGAACTCCAGGTCCAGCTGCTGGCGGCCTTCGCCCAGCTCGCGGACCTCGTGGATCACCGGCAGCGTCCGGCTCATGCGGGAAACGCCGCGCCGCGGCGGGCCGATAGAATGGGCATATGCGCAAAGAGATTGATCACACCGAAATGCTAGCAGACCCCGCCGCCCTGGCCGATGCCTGGCGAAAGCGCGACCTGGCCGTGCTCTGGCACCCGTGCACGCAGATGCGCGAGCACCCCGACACCCTGCCGCTGGTCCCCATTGCACGCGGTGAAGGCGCCTGGCTGATCGGCCACGACGGCCGCCACTACCTGGACGCGGTGAGCAGCTGGTGGACCAACCTGTTCGGCCACGCCGAGCCGCGCATCGGCGCGGCCATCGCCGCGCAGGCCGGGTCGCTGGAGCAGGTGATGCTCGCCGGCTTCGGGCACGAGCCGGCGATCCGCCTGGCCGAGCGGCTGCTGGAGATCGCCCCGCGCCAGCCCGGCCGCGCGCCGCTGTCCAAGGTGTTCTACGCCGACAACGGTTCGGCCGGCGTGGAGGTGGCGCTGAAGATGGCCTTCCACTACTTCCGCAATCGCGGCGAGCCGCAGCGCACGCGCTTCGTCGCGTTGGAGAACGGCTACCACGGCGAAACCATCGGCGCGCTGGCGGTGGGCGACATCCCGTTGTATCGCCGTGTCTACGCCCCGCTGCTGGCCGAGGCGCTGTTCGCGCCCTCGCCCGACGCCTACCTCGCCGCGCCGGGCCAGTCGGCCGAGAGCCGCGCCCTGCAGGCCGCCGACGCGCTGGCCGACCTGTTCGACCAGCACCCCGGCGAAATCTGCGCGGTGATCCTGGAACCGCGCCTGCAATGCGCCGGCGGCATGCGCATGCATCACCCGGCCTACGTGCGGCGCGTGCGCGAGCTGTGCGACGCGCATGGCGCGTTCATGATCGCCGACGAGATCGCCGCCGGCTTCGGCCGCACCGGCACGATGTTCGCCTGCGAGCAGGCCGGCGTGATGCCGGACCTGATGTGCCTCTCGAAGGGCCTGACCGGCGGCTTCCTGCCGCTGTCGGCGGTGTTGGCGACGCAGGACCTGTACGACGCCTTCCTGGACGACTCGCGCGAGCGCGCCTTCCTGCATTCGCATAGCTACACCGGCAACCCGCTCGCCTGCGCCGCCGCACTGGCGTGCCTGGACATCTTCGCCCGCGACGAGGTCATCGTGCGCAACCACGCCACCATCGAGCGCATGCGCGAGCTATCGCAGCCCCTCGGCGACCACCGCCATGTCGCCGACCTGCGCCAAGCCGGCATGGTGGTGGCCTTCGAACTGACCCGCGACGGCGACCGCCGCACCCCGTTCCCCGCCGAAGCGCGCGTCGGCCTGCGCGCCTACCGTGCCGCCCTGGCGCGCGGCGTAGTGCTGCGCCCGCTCGGCGACATCCTCTACTGGATGCCCCCCTACTGCGTGGACGAAGCCCAGCTGGCCCTGCTGGCCGAAACCACCCTGGCCGCGATCGAGGAAGCCACCGCATGCGCCTGACCCGCAGCCACGTGGACCTGCCGCTCTCGGCCGGCGCAGAGCTGTTGCTGCCCGAGGACACCGCCAACCACCTGCTGCGCGTGTTGCGCCTGGGCGAAGGTGACGACTGCGTACTGTTCAACGGCGACGGCCACGACTACCCCGCCACGATCACTCTCGCCGCCAAGCGCGAAGCACGCGTGCGCCTCGGCGCACCGGTCGCGGTGCATACCGAATCCCCGCGCCCGCTGTACCTGCTGCAAGGCATCGCCCGCGGCGAGAAGATGGACCTGATCCTGCAGAAGGCGACCGAGCTGGGCATCACCGCCCTCCTGCCGGTCAACGCCGAGCGCACCGAGGTCAAGCTCGATGCCCAGCGGATGGAGAAGCGCGTGGCGCACTGGCGCAGCGTGATCGTCTCGGCGTGCGAGCAATCCGGCCGCGCCCGCGTCCCGGCGCTGGCGATGCCGCAGTCGCTGGCCGACGCCGCCCGCGCCGTGCCCGCGGAAGCGCTCAAGCTCACCCTCGACCCGCAGGGCGAACATCGCCTTGCCACGCTCGAAGCGAGCGCGGATACACCCATCGTCGTGGCCATCGGCCCGGAAGGCGGCTGGTCCCCGCGCGACCGCCAGACCCTGGCCGCGGCGGGCTTCCAGGGCCTGCAACTCGGCCCGCGCATCCTGCGCACCGAGACGGCGGGCCTGGCGGCAATTGCCGCCCTGCAGGCGAAGCTGGGCGACCTGTAACCATTCGCCGATGCGCAGGCGCGGCTTCGGCCGCGACCGGTATCTAATCGTTTTCGGGGAAGGGGGCCAATGCCCTGCATGTGCAAGGCGATCGGATGGCGCGCGGTCGCAGCTGAAGCAGCCCCTGCAGTGGCGTGGTCCAAACCGAGCGAGCGGCCACGGGCCTTTGATCTTCGATCCGCCCGCGCGGGACGATCGGGCGTCCGGGGGCAGGCCCTTTCCGGGACCGTAGGCGACACTGATGTCGCCTACGAGCCTCCATGGATGGATTCACGGCGTGTCCCGGAAAGGGCCTGCTCCCGGGCGCCGCGCGACGCACCAGAGCGAGCCGCGCACCAGCAAGCGAAGCCTGCCGCCACAGCCGCCGGATACCCGCACGGTCGCGGCTGAAGCCGCCCCTGCAATGGCGTGGTCCAAACAGAGCGAGAGGCGGCGGGCCTTTGATCTTCGATCCGCCCAAGCGGGACGATCGGGCGTCC
>NZ_JARQXB010000034.1 GCF_029543105.1 Stenotrophomonas sp. HITSZ_GD | reverse complement strand
GGGGGCGTGGGGCGACATGGATGTCGCCCTACGAGCCCCGCATGGATGCGGAAGTTGGCGTCCCCCGCCAGGGCATCGCCCCGGGCGCCCGCGCGATGGCAATGGAAACGCCGGCTCTGCGCGAAAATCCAAAACGACCGCGCAGGCGGATTGGTTGCGAGTGCACCGGTCTTCTCCCATCGCCCCCCACATTCACTACAATGCGGCTGCTGTTCCGGCGCCCGAGGCCGCAGGCCTGCCCGGGTGGACCCCCTAACCGCCGCGCGTGCGCGGCGCTGCAGATCGCCAGGACCCCATGACCCAGATTGCCAAGATCCACGCCCGCGAAATCCTCGACTCCCGTGGCAACCCCACGCTGGAAGCGGAAGTCACCCTCGAGGACGGTTCGTTCGGCCGCGCCGCCGTGCCCTCGGGTGCCTCGACCGGCACCAAGGAGGCGGTGGAGCTGCGTGACGGCGACAAGACCCGTTACCTCGGCAAGGGCGTGCGCAAGGCCGTCGACAACGTCAACGGCACCATCGCCGGTGCCTTGAAGGGCTACGATGCCGCCGACCAGGAAGGCCTGGACCGTCGCCTGATCGACCTCGACGGCACCGAGAACAAGGGCCGCCTGGGCGCCAACGCGCTGCTCGGCGTTTCGCTGGCCGCCGCGCATGCCGTCGCCGCCTCGCGCAAGCAGGCCCTGTGGCAGTACCTGGCCACCATCACCGAATCGGACATCTCGCTGCCCGTGCCGATGATGAACATCATCAACGGCGGCGCGCATGCCGACAACAACGTCGACTTCCAGGAATTCATGGTCCTGCCGGTCGGCTTTGGCTCGTTCTCCGAGGCGCTGCGCGCCGGCACCGAGATCTTCCACTCGCTGAAGTCCGTGCTGAAGGGCCATGGCCTGAGCACCGCCGTCGGTGACGAAGGCGGCTTTGCCCCGGATTTCCGCAGCAACGTCGAAGCCCTGGACACCATCCTGGAAGCCATCGGCAAGGCGGGCTACACCGCCGGCGAAGACGTGCTGCTGGGCCTGGACGTGGCCTCCAGCGAGTTCTACGAGAACGGCAAGTACAACCTGGTCGGCGAGAACAAGCGCCTGACCTCCGAGCAGTTCGTTGACTTCCTCGCCGACTGGGCCGCCCAGTACCCGATCATCAGCATCGAGGACGGCCTGGCCGAGGACGACTGGGCTGGCTGGAAGCTGCTCACCGAGCGCATCGGCAAGAAGGTGCAGCTGGTCGGCGACGACCTGTTCGTCACCAACCCGAAGATCTTCAAGCAGGGCATCGAGTCCGGCACCGCCAACGCGATCCTGATCAAGGTCAACCAGATCGGCACCCTGACCGAGACGCTGGAGGCGATCGCCATGGCGCACCACGCCAAGTACGCCGCCATCGTGTCCCACCGCTCGGGCGAGACCGAGGACACCACCATCGCCGACATCGCCGTGGCCACCACCGCCACCCAGATCAAGACCGGCTCGCTGTGCCGCAGCGACCGCGTGGCGAAGTACAACCAGCTGCTGCGCATCGAGGAAGCCCTCGGCGCCGGCGCGCGTTACGCCGGTCGTAACGCCTTCGTCTCGATCAAGCCGTAAGCGATGCGCAACTGGCGCTGGCTGCTGCTGGTGCTGGCGGTACTGCTGGCCTGGCTGCAGTACCGCTTCTGGTTCGGCCCCGGCAATTCCGGCGAAGTGGTGCAGCTGGAGGAGCAGGTGGCCAAGCAGAAGCGCGACAACGAAGGCCGCCGCCAGCGCAACGACGCGCTGGCCGCCGAGGTCAAGGACCTCAAGGACGGCGAGGCGGCCATCGAGGAGCGCGCACGCAGCGAGTTGGGCATGATCAAGCCCGGCGAGAAGTTCTACCGCGTCGTCGAAGACGTGCCGCCGACCCCGGCGCCCGCCGCGCCGGGCCAGCCGGCGGCGGGCGATGCCGCCACGCCGGGCGAGCAGCCCTGATGGGCTCGGTCTGGGCGGTGGTCCCCGCGGCCGGTCGCGGCACCCGCTTCGGTGCGCCGTTGCCGAAGCAATACCTGCCTGCCGCCGGTCGCCCGCTGATCGCCTACACCCTGGACGCGCTTGCCGCGCATCCGGTGGTGGCCGGCGTGATGGTGGTGCTTTCCGAGAACGATCCGGACTGGCCGGGCTGGCGCGCCGTGGCCGGCAAGCCGATCCTCACTGCCGTGGGCGGCGCCACGCGCGCGGCGTCGGTGCTGGCCGGCCTGCTGGCATTGCCGGACAGCGTGCGCAGTGACGACTTCGTGCTCGTGCACGACGCCGCGCGGCCGAACATCGGCCCCACCGATCTGGATCGGTTGCTGGAGACCGGCCGCACCGATCCGGTCGGCGCCATCCTTGCCAGCCCCGTGCGCGATACCCTCAAGCGCGCCGGCGACGATGGCGGCATCGACCGCACCGAGCCGCGCGAGCGGTTGTGGCGCGCGCTGACCCCGCAGCTGTTCCGTCGTCACCAACTGGTGCGCGGGCTGGAAGAAGCCGCGGCCGCCGGGGTCGAGGTCACCGACGAAGCCATGGCGATGGAGCGCCTGGGCCTGCGCCCGCTGCTGGTGGAAGGCGCCGAGGACAACTTCAAGATCACCACGCCGGCCGACCTGGCCCGCTTCGAATTCGAACTTTCGCGGCGCGGCGCCTGAGCGCCGCCTGCCGCAGGACACACACGACATGAGCGGTCTGAATTTCCGCATCGGCCAAGGCTACGACGTACATGCCTTTGGCGAGGGCGACCACGTGATGCTGGGCGGTGTGCGCGTGCCGCATACCCACGGCGTGCTTGCGCACAGCGACGGCGACGTCATCCTGCATGCCCTGTGCGATGCCATGCTCGGTGCCCTGGCGCTGGGCGACATCGGCCAGCACTTTCCGCCCTCCGACGACCGCTGGAAGGGCGCCGACAGCAGCCACCTGCTGGACCACTGCAACACGTTGCTGCGCGAGCGTGGCTGGCAGGTGGGCAATGCCGACGTCACCGTGATCTGCGAGCGGCCCAAGGTGGGCCCGCATGCCCTGGCGATGCGCGAACGCATCGCCGCGGTGCTGGGCGTCGCGCTGGACTGCATCAGCGTCAAGGCGACCACCAGCGAGAAGCTCGGCTTCACTGGTCGCCAGGAAGGCATCGTCGCGCAGGCCGCCGTACTGCTGGTGGCCCTGTGAGCGAGCTGCTGCGTGCGTTTGGCGGTCCCGTGCTGCGCGCGCGCATGCGCAGCGTGCCGGAAGATTTCCAGGTGGACGAACTGCCGGCCTTCGAGCCGACCGGCGAGGGCGAGCATTTGCTGCTCACCGTGCGCAAGCGCGGGCAGAACACCGCCCACGTAGCGCGCCGCCTGGCGCAGTGGGCGGGACTGCCGGAAATGGCCGTCAGCTACGCTGGCCTGAAGGATCGCCACGCCGTCACCACGCAGCGTTTCAGCGTCCACCTGCCCAAGCGCGTCGCGCCGGACCTGGCGTTGCTGGATGGCGCCGACATCCAGGTGATCGCTTCCACGTGGCACAACCGCAAGCTGCAGCGCGGTGCGCTGGCGGGTAACCGGTTCGGCCTGGTGCTGCGCGGGACCGAGGGCGAGCGCGGGGCCATCGAGGCGCGGCTGGACGAGATCGCCGCGCGGGGCATTCCCAACTGGTTTGGCGAGCAGCGCTTCGGCCACGGGGGTGGAAACGTCGAGGCCGCGTTGTCGATGTTCGCGGGGCGCCGCGTGCGCAAGGACCAACGCTCGCTGCTGTTGTCCGCCGCGCGGTCGCAGCTGTTCAACCAGGTGCTGGCGGCGCGCGTGGCGCAAGGCGACTGGGACCGGCCGCTGGACGGCGAGGTCTGGATGCTGGACGGCTCGCGCAGCGTGTTCGGGCCGGAGCCGTGGAGCGAGGTGCTGGCGCAGCGGCTGGCGGATTTCGATATCCATCCGAGCGGGCCGTTGTGGGGTGTTGGCGAGTTGCGCAGCCAGGAGGCGGCGGCGGCGCTGGAGCGGGATGCGATGACCGACGAGGTGTCGCTGGCGCTGCGGGCGGGCCTGGAGCAGGCGGGGCTCAAGCAGGAGCGGCGCGCGCTGCGGCTTCGGCCGGTAGGGTTGCGCTACGAGTGGCGCGAGGCCGATGTGCTGTGGGTGGGGTTCGAGTTGCCGCCGGGGTGTTATGCGACGGCGGTGTTGCAGGAGTTGGGGGAGGTTGAGGCTGCTGCTGGGCAGGGGTAGGTTTCTTTCGCGTTTGTTTGGTGTGGTGGTTTTTTTGAGTGGCGCGCTCGTGATTGGGCGGTTTGTTGCGTTGTCTTACGGTGCGGGCACCGGTCTGGCGGGTATGGTCGTCACGGCTCAGCAGACGTCCTGTCCGATTC
>NZ_JARQXB010000033.1:2500-5413 GCF_029543105.1 Stenotrophomonas sp. HITSZ_GD | reverse complement strand
CCGCACTTTTCTGAGCCGCAAAAGACAAACCCCCAGCCGATTGGCTGGGGGTTTGGGGATAAAGCCCCTGGCGATGACCTACTCTCGCATGGCTTGAGCCACACTACCATCGGCGCGGCTGCGTTTCACTTCCGAGTTCGGGATGGGATCGGGTGGTTCCACAGCGCTAATTTCACCAGGGAGACGGTTGGAGCGTCGCCATCCAAGGAGCGGATGAGGCGCGCGTCTCGCATAGTTACTTGTGACGTAGCTTGCATTTGGTATCTACCAACGTGTTCGTTGGGACCAAGGCAACTTGAGGTTATATGGTCAAGCCGCACGGATCATTAGTATCAGTTAGCTCAATGCATTGCTGCACTTACACACCTGACCTATCAACCACGTAGTCTACATGGTTCCTTTAGGGGGCTTGTGCCCCGGGAGATCTCATCTTGAGGCGCGCTTCCCGCTTAGATGCTTTCAGCGGTTATCGCTTCCGAACATAGCTACCCGGCAATGCCACTGGCGTGACAACCGGAACACCAGAGGTTCGTCCACTCCGGTCCTCTCGTACTAGGAGCAGCCCCTCTCAAATCTCCAACGCCCATGGCAGATAGGGACCGAACTGTCTCACGACGTTCTGAACCCAGCTCGCGTACCACTTTAAATGGCGAACAGCCATACCCTTGGGACCGACTACAGCCCCAGGATGTGATGAGCCGACATCGAGGTGCCAAACACCGCCGTCGATATGAACTCTTGGGCGGTATCAGCCTGTTATCCCCGGAGTACCTTTTATCCGTTGAGCGATGGCCCTTCCATACAGAACCACCGGATCACTAAGACCTACTTTCGTACCTGCTTGATCCGTCGATCTTGCAGTCAAGCACGCTTATGCCTTTGCACACAGTGCGCGATGTCCGACCGCGCTGAGCGTACCTTCGTGCTCCTCCGTTACTCTTTAGGAGGAGACCGCCCCAGTCAAACTACCCACCATACACGGTCCCCGACCCGGATTACGGGCCTAGGTTAGAACGTCAAGCACGACAGGGTGGTATTTCAAGGATGGCTCCACCACAGCTAGCGCCATGGTTTCATAGCCTCCCACCTATCCTACACAGACGAACTCAACGTTCAGTGTAAAGCTATAGTAAAGGTTCACGGGGTCTTTCCGTCTTGCCACGGGAACGCTGCATCTTCACAGCGATTTCAATTTCACTGAGTCTCGGGTGGAGACAGCGCCGCTGTCGTTACGCCATTCGTGCAGGTCGGAACTTACCCGACAAGGAATTTCGCTACCTTAGGACCGTTATAGTTACGGCCGCCGTTTACTGGGGCTTCGATCAAGAGCTTCGCCTTGCGGCTGACCCCATCAATTAACCTTCCAGCACCGGGCAGGCGTCACACCCTATACGTCCACTTTCGTGTTTGCAGAGTGCTGTGTTTTTGATAAACAGTCGCAGCGGCCTGGTTTCTGCGACCCTCTTCAGCTATAGCTCGCACGAGCCACCAAAAAGGGTGCACCTTCTCCCGAAGTTACGGTGCCATGTTGCCTAGTTCCTTCACCCGAGTTCTCTCAAGCGCCTGAGAATTCTCATCCTACCCACCTGTGTCGGTTTACGGTACGGTCTTCGTGAGCTGAAGCTTAGGAGCTTTTCCTGGAAGCGTGGTATCAGTGACTTCGCCCTAAGGGCTCGTCTCGGTGCTCGGTCTTAAAGGATCCCGGATTTGCCAAAGATCCAAACCTACCGCCTTTCCCCGGGACAACCAACGCCCGGTACACCTAACCTTCTCCGTCCCTCCATCGCACTCACGCGAGGTGCAGGAATATTAACCTGCTTCCCATCGACTACGGCTTTCGCCCTCGCCTTAGGGACCGACTAACCCTGCGTCGATTAACGTTGCGCAAGGAAACCTTGGGCTTTCGGCGTGCGGGCTTTTCACCCGCATTATCGTTACTCATGTCAGCATTCGCACTTCCGATACCTCCAGCGGACTTCTCAATCCACCTTCGCAGGCTTACGGAACGCTCCTCTACCGCGCACAACAGAAGTTGTGCACCCCAAGCTTCGGTTCTGTGCTTAGCCCCGTTAAATCTTCCCCGCAGACCGACTCGACCAGTGAGCTATTACGCTTTCTTTAAAGGGTGGCTGCTTCTAAGCCAACCTCCTGGCTGTCTGTGCCTTTCCACATGGTTTTCCACTTAGCACAAAATTTGGGACCTTAGCTGTGGGTCTGGGTTGTTTCCCTTTTCACGACGGACGTTAGCACCCGCCGTGTGTCTCCCATACAGTCCGTCTCGGTATTCGGAGTTTGCAATGGTTTGGTAAGTCGCGATGACCCCCTAGCCATAACAGTGCTCTACCCCCGAGAGGATACATATGAGGCGCTACCTAAATAGCTTTCGAGGAGAACCAGCTATCTCCGGGTTCGATTAGCTTTTCACTCCTAATCACACCTCATCCCCTACCTTTGCAACGGGAGTGGGTTCGGGCCTCCAGTTGATGTTACTCAACCTTCACCCTGGGCATGACTAGATCACCCGGTTTCGGGTCTACTGCCCGCGACTATGCGCCCTTATCAGACTCGGTTTCCCTTCGCCTCCCCTATACGGTTAAGCTTGCCACGAACAGTAAGTCGCTGACCCATTATACAAAAGGTACGCAGTCACCCTTGCGGGCTCCTACTGCTTGTACGCACACGGTTTCAGGATCTATTTCACTCCCCTCTCCGGGGTTCTTTTCGCCTTTCCCTCACGGTACTGGTTCACTATCGGTCGGTCAGGAGTATTTAGCCTTGGAGGATGGTCCCCCCATGTTCAGACAGGGTTTCACGTGCCCCGCCCTACTCGTCTTCACTGGTATGGCCCTTTCAAATACAGGGCTATCACCTTCTATGGCCAACCTTTCCAGGTTGTTTTTCTAAAACCATACC
>NZ_JARQXB010000032.1 GCF_029543105.1 Stenotrophomonas sp. HITSZ_GD | reverse complement strand
CCGCGTTTTTGTTGGGAGCGACGCCCCGTTTGTTTAGGGGGGGCGCGCCCGGGGGGGGGGGTTTGGGGGGGGGGGGGGGGGGGCCCCCGGGGGGTTGGGCGCGGGGGGGGCGAAGCCTGCGAGGCTGGCTTCGCGCGCCAGCATTACGCAAAAAAGCCCGCTTTCGCGGGCTTTTTTGCGTAATGCTGGCGCTCCCTAGGGGACTCGAACCCCTGTTTTAGCCTTGAGAGGGCCACGTCCTAACCACTAGACGAAGGGAGCGTTTCTGGCCGTGTCCAGCCGAGCGCGCTAGTATAGAGAGCTGATCGCCTCATCGCAATCCTGTTTCGCTCCTGGGAACCGCCGACATCGAAACGCCAGTTACATCATCGTTCACCCTGCGCGTCATCCCGCGTGACCAGCACAACATCTCGCGCCGGGACATCAGCCCGAACGCGCTGCGCGTGCTCTATCGCCTGCGCGAAGCCGGCTTCGGCGCCTACCTGGTCGGTGGCGCGGTGCGCGACCTGCTGGTCGGCGGCCACCCGAAGGACTTCGACGTGGCCACCGACGCCACGCCCGAGCAGGTCAAGTCGCTGTTCCGCAACTGCCGCCTCATCGGCCGCCGTTTCCGCCTGGCGCACGTGGTGTTCGGCCGCGAGATCATCGAGGTCGCCACCTTCCGCGCCAACAGCGACGACGGCAGCGGCGATCGCGAGATGGAGAACGGCAGGCTGGTGCGCGACAACGTCTACGGCTCGATCGAGGACGATGCGATCCGCCGCGACTTCACCTGCAACGCGCTGTACTACGCGATCGAGGACTTCTCGGTGCGCGATTACGTCGGCGGCTTCGAGGACGTGCAGGCGCGGGTGATGAAGCTGATCGGCGACCCCGAGCAGCGCTACCGCGAGGACCCGGTGCGCATGCTGCGCGCGGTGCGCCTGGCGGCCAAGCTCGGTTTCAGCATCGACGAGGCCACCGCCAACCCGATTCCGCGGCTGGCCGGCCTGCTGGGCGAGGCGGCGCCGGCCCGGTTGTTCGAGGAAATCCTCAAGCTGTTCCTCTCCGGCCACGCCGTGGCCAGTTTCGAAGGCCTGGAGCACTACGGCCTGTTCGCCACGCTGTTCCCGGAAAGCGGGGCGGCGCTGCGCAGCAACCGCAGCGGCGCGCTGCGCCGCATGCTCATCGAAGGCCTGCGCAATACCGATGCGCGCGTGGCCAACGACGAGCCGGTATCGCCGGCGTTCCTGTTCGCGCTGCTGCTGTGGCCGGCGTTCTGCAAGACGCTGATCGGCCTGCAGGCGCAGGGCGTGCACGCAGAGGAAGCGCAACGACGCGCCGCCGACCGCGTCACCCTGCACCAACTCGAACGGGTGGCCCTGCCGCGCCGGTTCTCCCTTCCGATGCAGGAGATCTGGCTGCTGCAGTCGCGCTTCTCCTCGCGCCAGCGCAAGCGGGTGTTCCGCACGCTGTCGCACCCGCGCTTCCGCGCGGCGTTCGATTTCCTCGTGCTGCGGCAAACGGCCTCGGCCGACCACGCGGTGGATATCGCGTTCTGGCGCGACACCCTGCAGACCTCCGGCCATGAAGTGGCTTCGCACGAGGATGCGCCGCAGGACGAGGGGGCCGAGGACGGCGCCCCGCGCAAGCGGCGGCGCCGCCGGCGTCGCCCGGGCGGCGAGGGTGCCGGCGCGGAAGCCAGCGCCGACTGAGCGTGGCCCACATTGCCCACATCGGCCTGGGCGGCAACCTCGGCGACGCCGAGGCGACCGTGCGCCAGGCCTTGCGCGCGCTCGACGGCTTGCCCGGCACGCGCTGCGTGGCCGCCTCGCGGCTGTACCGCACGCCGGCCTGGGGCCGGCTCGACCAGCCGGCCTTCGTCAATGCCGCCGCCACCGTGCAGACCACGCTGGCCCCGGAGGCGCTGCTCGATGCCCTGCTCGAGCTGGAGCGCCGGCACGGGCGTGAGCGCCCCGACGGCGAGCGCTGGGGCCCGCGCACGCTGGACCTGGACGTGCTGCTCTACGACGAGCAGGTCATCGATACCCCGCGCCTGAAGGTGCCGCACCCGCACCTGCACGAGCGCGCGTTCGCCCTGCTGCCGCTGGCCGAAATCGCCCCGCAGGCGGTCATTCCGGGCCATGGAACGGTGCAGGCCGCGCTGGCCGCGGTGGAAACCGGCGGATTGGCGCCGATTGGGTAGATAATGCGCGGCTCATCACCCCACGTCATGAGCTCATGAGTACCCACGCCGACAGCAAGCCCTGGACGGTGCCCGCGCTGGCCGATGCCAAGCGCGATGGCCGCAAGCTGGTCATGCTGACCGCCTACGACGCCGGGTTCGCCCGCACTTTCGACGCCCACGGCGTGGACCTGATCCTGGTCGGCGACTCGCTGGGCATGGTGGTCCAGGGCCAGGATTCGACCTTGCCGGTGACCACCGACGACATGGTCTACCACACCACCATCGTGGCCCGCGGCCTGTCGCGCGCGCTGCTGGTGAGCGATCTGTCCTTCCAGGCTGACGCCACCCCCGAGCGCGCGCTCGACGCCGCCACCCGCCTGCTGCAGGCTGGCGCGGAGATGGTCAAGATCGAAGGCGCCGGGCACAAGCTGGACGTCATCCGCTACCTGGTGGAACGCGAGATCCCGGTGTGCTCGCACCTGGGCCTGACCCCGCAATCGGTGCTGCGCTTCGGCGGCTACAAGGTGCAGGGCCGCGGCGAAGCGGGCGAGCGCCTGCGCGCCGAGGCCCGTGCCGTCGCCGAGGCCGGTGCCTCGCTGCTGGTGCTCGAATGCGTGCCGTCGCCGCTGGCCGCGCAGATCACCGCCGAGCTGTCGATCCCGACGATCGGCATCGGGGCCGGCCCCGGCTGCGATGGCCAGGTGCTGGTGCTGCACGATTTCCTCGGTCTGGACAGCGGCCACCGCCGGCCGAAATTCGTGAAGGACTTCCTCGCCGAAGGCGGCTCGGTGGCGGGCGCAGTGCGCGCCTATGCCGCCGCGGTGCGCGATGGCAGCTTCCCCGACGCAGAGCACGCCTACGCCTCATGATCGAAACCGTTACCGAACTGGCGCGCCTGCGCGAACTCGTCACCGGCTGGAAGCGCCAGGGCCTGCGCGTGGCGCTGGTGCCCACCATGGGCAACCTGCACGCCGGCCACTTCTCGCTGGTGATGCTGGCCCGGCAGTACGCCGACCGCGTGGTCTCCAGCGTATTCGTCAACCCGACCCAGTTCGGCCCGAACGAGGATTTCGCCCGCTACCCGCGCACGCCCGAGGCAGACATGCGCGGCCTGCAGGATGCCGGCTGCGACGTGCTGTGGCTGCCGAGCGTGGAGACGATGTATCCGCTGGGCACGGAGCTGGCGATGCGCATGCACGCCCCGGGCGTGAGCGACGTGCTGGAGGGCGCCTGCCGCCCGGGCCACTTCGATGGTGTGTGCACGGTGGTGGCGCGGCTGTTCAACCAGGCTCAGCCGGACGTGGCGGCCTTCGGCAAGAAGGACTACCAGCAGCTGGCGGTGATCCGGCAGATGGTCAGCGACCTGGCGTTCCCGATCGAGATCCTCGGCGGCGGCATCGTGCGCGAGCAGGATGGGCTGGCGATGAGTTCGCGCAACCAGTACCTCTCTGGCGAAGAGCGCCCGGTGGCGGCGGAAATCCGCAAGACGCTGGTCGCGCTGCGCGACGCCTGCCTGGCCGGTACCGCGCGGGCCACCGCCGAAGCGGCCGCCACCGCGCAGCTGGAGGCGGCCGGCTTCCAGGTGGATTACGTGGTGGTACGCACCCCGGCGTTGACCGAGCCGGACGACGCCTACGCCGGCCCGCGTGTGGCGCTGGTGGCGGCCAAACTGGGGCGTACCCGGCTGATCGACAACCTCGAGTTCTGAACGACCGGGCCCCCACAGGGCCCGGTTTCACCTTTCGCGGTCCCCGGCCGCTAAACTTTCCGCCTTTCCTACGTGCCGTAGCTACGCCCCCATGCAACTGTCCCTGCTGAAAGCCAAGATCCATCGCGCCACCGTCACCCATTCGGAGCTCAACTACGAAGGCTCCATCGCCATCGACGACCTGCTGCTGCAGGCCAGCGGCATCCGCGAGTTCGAGCAGGTGCACATCTGGGACGTGACCAACGGCAGCCGCTTCACCACCTACGCGATCCGCGCGGAGGCCGGCAGCGGCGTCATCTCGCTCAACGGCGGCGCCGCGCGCCACGTGCAGGTCGGCGACCTGGTCATCATCGCCGCCTTCGTGGGCCTGAGCGCCGAGGAAGCCGAGACGTTCCAGCCCGACCTGGTGTACGTGGACGGGCAGAACAAGATCACCCACACCAACCACAGCATCCCCACACAGGCCGCATGACACAGTCCAACGGATTCGACTCGCTGCACTCCCACGCCCAGCGCCTGCGCGGGGCGTCCATTCCCGATCTGCTCGCCGCCGAGACCGGCCGGCCGGCGCGGTATGCGAAACGGGTCGGTCCGTTGTACTTCAACTTCGCGCGGCAGAAATACGATGACGCCGCGTTGCAGGCGCTGCTGGCCCTGGCCGAGCAGCGCGGGCTGGCGCAGGCCTTCCAGCGGCTGTTCCGTGGCGAGCAGGTCAACGTGACCGAGGGTCGCGCGGCCCTGCACACGGCCCTGCGCGGCAACCTGACCGATGCCCCGGTGGCCCAGGAGGCGTACCGCACCGCCGCCGAGGTGCGCGGGCACATGCGCGAGTTGATCGACGCGCTGGCGCGCACGGACGTGACGGATATCGTCAGCGTCGGCATCGGCGGTTCGGACCTGGGTCCGCGCCTGGTGGCCGACGCGTTGCGCCCGGTGGAGGGCGCGCGCTTCCGCGTGCACTTCGTCTCCAACGTCGATGGCGCGGCGATGCAGCGCACGCTGGCCACGCTGGACCCGGCCCGGACCGCCGGCATCCTGATTTCCAAGACCTTCGGCACGCAGGAGACGCTGCTCAACGGGCAGATCCTGCGCGACTGGCTGGGCGGCAGCGAGCGGCTGTACGCGGTGAGCGCCAACCCGGAGCGCGCGGCCAAGGCCTTCGACATCGCCGCCGGCCGCGTGCTGCCGATGTGGGACTGGGTGGGCGGGCGTTATTCGCTGTGGTCGGCGGTGGGCTTCCCGATCGCGCTGGCGATCGGTTTCGAGCGTTTCGAGCAGTTGCTGGCCGGCGCGGCGGAATTCGATGCGCATGTGCTGGGCACGCCGCTGCCCGACAACGTGGCGGTGCTGCACGGTTTGACCGCGGTGTGGAACCGCAACCTGCTGGGCCATGCGACCAACGCGGTGATGACCTACGACCAGCGCCTGGCGCTGCTGCCGGCTTACCTGCAGCAGCTGATCATGGAAAGCCTGGGCAAGCGGGTGAAGCTCGACGGCAGCCCGGTGGACAGCGACACGGTGGCGGTGTGGTGGGGCGGTGCGGGCACGGATGTGCAGCACAGCTTCTTCCAGGCGCTGCACCAGGGCACCAGCGTGGTGCCGGCCGATTTCATCGGCACGGTGAACAACGATGATCCGTACGCGGTGAACCACCAGGCGCTGCTGGCCAACCTGCTGGCGCAGACCGAGGCGTTGGCGAACGGGCAGGGGAGCGAGGATCCGGCGCGGGACTATCCCGGTGGCCGGCCGAGCACGCTGGTGCTGTTCGATCGTTTGACCCCGCAGGCGCTGGGTGCGCTGATCTCGATGTACGAACACAGCGTGTACGTGCAGTCGGTGATGTGGGGGATCAATGCGTTCGACCAGTTCGGGGTGGAGCTGGGTAAGCAGCTCGCCAGCCAGTTGCTGCCTGCGTTGCAGGGGCAGGGGGGCGAGGTGCGTGATCCGGTGACGGCGGCTGCGCTGGCGGAGATTGCGGCTCGGGGTGGGTGAGGGGAAGGGGGTTTTTTTTGTGGGGCGGCCGTTGGCCGCCCTTTTTGTTTGTCTGCGTGGGTTTTTTTGGGTTTGTTGGCCTTCGATGTGGGTCGGCTGTTTAGGTTTTTGTGCACGGCCTGCGGGGGCTGGGCCCTTTCGGGACACGCCGTGAACCCATCCATGGGGGCTCGTAGGCGA
>NZ_JARQXB010000031.1 GCF_029543105.1 Stenotrophomonas sp. HITSZ_GD | reverse complement strand
CCGCGGGCCGCCCAAAACACCCCACACCCCCGACACACATCGACGCCAAACAAACCAAAACCCCCCGCGACAAAACAAAAACGGCGCCCACCGGCCGCCGCAACCCCAAAAACACCCCCCCTCACTTCCTAGCCAGCAGCACCAACAAAGCCCCGGTCCCCCCCTGCGCCGCCGGCGCGGAGTGAAAGGCCAGCACATCGTTGCGCTGCCGCAGCAGCCGATCCACCAGGTTCTTCAGCACCGGCACCCCGCCATCGGACTGCATGCCCTTGCCGTGGATGATCCGCACGCACCCGAACTCGTGCGCGTGCGCCTCCAGCAGGAACTGCCGCAGCATCGCCTCGGCCTGCGCCGCCGTCGCACCGTGCAGGTCCAACTCGTCCTGCACCGAGAACTGCCCCTTGCGCAGCCGCTGGAACAAGCGCGCCGGCAACTGCTCGCGCCGGTAGCTCGCCGTGTCGCCGGCCTCCAGCGGCGCGCTGTCGCGCAGCAGCCGCGCGAACTCGCCCTGCGCTTCGGCCTCGTCGCGCTCGGCCATCCGTGCGCGCGGGCGCGGGCGCGGCTTTTGCGGCGCATCGGCCTGTGGCTGGCGGATCGGCTTCACCTCGCCGATCGCCGCGCGAAACAGCGCCGCGTCGTCCTGGTCTTCGTCTTCGGAATGCGACATGCGCACAGCGTAGCCTGCGCCGGCGTTCGCGCAAATGGCGACCGGCGGCCGGCAAGCACGTGGATGCATCCGGTATCATGGGGCGGCTTTTCGAGGAGTCCCATGCGCGTACTGGTTAGCAACGACGATGGTGTCGACGCCCCCGGCATCAAGATTCTCGCCGAACATCTGCGCGGCGCCGGCCACGAGGTGATGGTGGTCGCGCCCGACCGCGATCGTTCCGGCGCCAGCAATTCATTGACGCTGGACCTGCCGATCCGCACCAAGCGCATCGACCATTACACCTGCAGCGTCGCCGGCACGCCCACCGATTGCGTGCACCTCGCGCTGACCGGCATGCTGGACTACGACCCGGACATCGTCGTCTCCGGCATCAACAATTCCGCCAACCTGGGCGACGACGTCATCTACTCCGGCACCGTCTCGGCCGCCATGGAAGGCCGCTTCCTCGGCCTGCCCGCGGTGGCGGTCTCGCTGGTCACCCACAAGCACGACGCGCGCCATTACGAAACCGCCGCGCGCGCCGCCGTGCAGATCGTCGCCCGCCTGGCCGCCGACCCGTTGCCGGCCGACACCATCCTCAACGTCAACGTGCCCGACCTGGCCTGGGACGAGGTGCGCGGCTTCGAGACCACCCGCCTGGGCAACCGGCATCGCTCCGAAGCCTGCCTGCCGCAGGTCGATCCGCGCGGCAACACCGTGTACTGGATCGGCCCGGCCGGCCCCGAGCAGGATGCCGGCCCCGGCACCGATTTCCACGCCGTGCGCACCGGCCATATCTCCATCACGCCGATCCATGTCGACCTCACGCGCTACCAGGCGCTGGAGAAGGTCGCCGGCTGGGTCGGCGGGCTCACCGCCGCCATGGACGAGGCCGGCGAGGGGCTGGCGTGACCCCGCGCCTGCGCCTGCAGCCGGAAGCGGTCGGTATCGGCATGACCTCCCAGCGCGTGCGCGACCGCCTGGTCGAGCGCCTGCGCGAGGCCGGCATCGGCGACGAGCGCGTACTCAATGCGATCCGCACCGTGCCGCGCCACCTGTTCATGGACGAGGCGCTGGCCTCGCGGGCCTACGAGGACACCGCGCTGCCGATCGGCCACGGCCAGACCATCTCCCAGCCCTGGGTGGTGGCGCGCATGACCGAGGCGATCCTCCAGGTCGAACCGAAAAAGGTGCTGGAAGTGGGCACCGGTTCCGGCTACCAGGGCGCCATCCTCGCCGCGCTGGGGCTGGAAGTGCATACCGTGGAGCGCATCGGCGACCTGCTGCGGCAGGCGCGCAAGCGCTTCCGCCAGCTCGGCATGAACGTGCGCAGCAAGCACGACGACGGCCGCATCGGCTGGCCGGAGCACGGCCCCTACGACGCCATCGTCGTCACTGCCGCCGCGCCGGCGCTGGTGGATGCGCTCATCGACCAGCTCGCCCCGGGCGGCCGCCTGGTCGCGCCGGTCGGCGGGCCGTCCTCGCAATCGCTGGTGCAGCTCAGCCGCGACGCCGAAGGCGGCATCGCGCAGGAGGTTCTGGCGCCGGTCACGTTCGTGCCGCTGCTGTCGGGCATGCTGGACTGAATCCCACGGACGAGACGCGATGAAGATATTCGGGCCCCTCTATGACCTGGCGATCCGCTGGTCGCGTCACCGCCGGGCCCCGGGCCTGCTGACCGGGCTGAGTTTCCTGGAAGGCTTCATCTTCCCGGTGCCGCCGGAGGTGATGCTCGCGCCGATGTCGCTGGCGCAGCCGCGCCGCGCGATGTGGTTCGCCACGCTCAGCCTGCTGGGCTCGCTCGGCGGCGCGATGGTGGGCTACCTGCTCGGGCACTTCGCCTTCGCCGCGCTGCACCCGCTGATCGAATGGCTGGGCTGGAGCGCGAAGATCGACGAGCAGGTCGCGCACCTGCGCGCCGTGGTGGCCGAATCGCCCTGGCGCGCGTTCTGGTTGCTCGTGCTCGCCGGCTTCACCCCCATTCCGTTGAAAATCTTTACCTGGGCCTCGGGCGTGGTCGGCGTGCCGATCCTGCCGTTCCTGGCGAGCATGGCGGTCGGCCGCGGCAAGCGGGTGTACCTGGTGGCCGGTGCGATCCGCCTGGGCGGCGCGCGTGCCGAGGCGGCATTGCATCGCTGGATCGAGCCGGTAGGCTGGCTGGCCAGCCTGGTCCTGGTCGGCTTGGCCGGTTGGGTGATTTGGAGAGCGAAATTCGGATGAGCATGAAGCGCATGGGGACGATGGCACGTCCGTGGATCGTCGCGATGGCCGCGCTGGCGCTGGGCGCCTGCGGTACCGCCACGGTGGTCAAGAAGAATGGCGCGGGCGGCGGCGGCGGGTCGGTGCCGCGCACCTCGGTCGCGCGCCCCGGCGCCACGGTGACCATCAACAAGGGCGACACGCTGTACGCGATCGCCCGCCGCACCAACGTCAGCCCGCTGGACCTGGCGGCCTGGAACAACCTGTCCTCGCCGGACACGATCTATCCCGGCCAGACGCTCAAGCTCTATCCGGGCGGCGGCGCCGTGGCCTCGCGTCCGGTGCCGGCCAGTGGTGGCGGCTCGGCGGCTGCGCCGGCCGTGTCGCGCCCGGCGCCGGTGGCCCCGACGCCCACGCCGGCGGCCAGCGGGTTCAGCTGGCGCTGGCCCGCGGACGGCGTGGTGGTGGGCAACTTCGTCGCCGGTGAGACCACCAAGCAAGGCATCGACATCGGCGGCAGCAACGGCCAGGCGGTGAAGGCGGCGGCCGACGGCGTGGTGGTGTATTCGGGCTCGGGCCTGGTGGGCTACGGCGAGCTGATCATCATCAAGCACAACGAGCAGTGGCTGTCGGCGTATGGCCACAACCGCAAGCGGCTGGTCAACGAAGGGCAGGTCGTGAAGGCCAGCCAGCAGATCGCCGAGATGGGCCGCAGCGGCGCCACGCGCGACATGCTGCACTTCGAGATCCGCTACAACGGCAAGCCGGTCGATCCGCTGATCTACCTGCCGAAGAAGTAAGGCGGGGCCAGCCGCGCGGTCGCGGAAAGCCGGCGCGTCGTGCGTGCCGGCCGTGGCGACGGCGTCATTCCCCTCCGGTGGCGGAAGGGTCTAGGGAGCGCGCTCCAGGATCATCGCCAGCACCACCTTGCGGCCTTCGGCGGCCAGCACGTTGTAGGTGCGCGCGGCGGCATCGTTGCCCATCGCTTCCAGGCCGATCCCGCGGGTGAGGCAGGCCGCCAGCACCGCCGGTTCCGGGAAACCCTGGCGACTGCCCGTGCCCAGCAGCACCAGGGCCGGCGCCAGGGCCAGCACCGCGTCCATGTCCTCGGGCTGCAGGGTAGCCAGGTCGGCCACCGGCCAGTCCTCGACCAGCCGGTCGGGCGCCAGGATGAAGCTGCGCGACAGCACCCGGTCGTTGACCTTGGCGTGGCGGCCGTCGGCCGCGCGCAGGGCGAATTCGTAGTCGGGGCGGTCTTCGCTCAGCTGCATGGCGGCAGGTCTCAGCCGCGCGGCAGCACGATCTGGCGCTTGTCCTTGCTCGGCCGGTACAGCACGGCCACGTGGCCGATGCGCTGCACCAGGGCCGCGCCGGTCTGGCCGACGATCTCCTCGATCATCGCGTCGCGGCTTTCGCGGTCTTCCGCGGCGACCTTCACCTTGACCAGCTCATGGCGTTCCAGCACCTCGTCCAGCTCGGCCACGAACGCCGGGGTGACCCCCTTGCCGCCGGTCTGCAGCAGGGCCTTGAGATCATGGGCCATGCCACGCAGGAAACGGTTCTGGGCGGAGGTAAGCGCGGTAGACATGCAGGTCGAACGGGAAGCCAAGGGGGTTCAGGGTATCATGGCCGGCCCTGTTGACCTTCCAGACCATGGCCTCCCGCAGCAAGAGCAGCCAACGTTGGCTCAAGGAGCATTTTTCCGATCCGTTCGTGAAAAAGGCCCAGTCGGAGGGCATGCGCTCGCGTGCCGCCTACAAGCTCGAGGAGCTGCTGGCGCGCGACCGCCTGCTCAAGCCGGACATGGTCGTGGTCGATCTCGGCGCCGCGCCCGGCGGCTGGTCGCAGCAGGTCCGCAAGCAGATGGGCGACCGTGGCCGCGTGCTGGCGCTGGACATCCTGGAGATGCCCCCGCTGGCCGGGGTCGAGTTCCTTCATGGTGACTTCAGGGAGGAAACCGTCCTATCGCAGTTCGAAGCGATGTTGGGCGACCAGCCGGTGGACCTTGTACTGTCGGATATGGCCCCCAATAAGAGCGGCATGGACGCGGTGGACCAACCGCGGATGATGCATCTGGCCGAACTGGCGATGGATTTCGCCGACCACCACCTCAAGCCGGGCGGCGCGTTCCTGATCAAGCTGTTCCAGGGCGTGGGTTTCGATGAATACGTCCGCGAGCTGCGCCGCCGCTACGACAAGGTGTCCATCCGCAAGCCCGAGGCCTCGCGCAAGCGCTCGCCGGAGGTGTACGCCCTGGGGCAGGGCAAGCGGGCCCAGATCAAGTAAGCTGCCCCAGACAATCGCGAACCGCCGTACATAGAGAGCCAGAGAGGGACACCGGAGCCAATGAGGATGAACGACTTGACCAAGAATCTGCTGTTGTGGGTGGTGGTCGCCGTCGTGCTGATGGTGGTGTTCCAGAGCTTCTCGCCACGCACGGCGGGCGGTGCGGGTGAAAGCATCAGCTACACCCAGTTCCTGCAGGATGTGGACAACGGCCGCATCAAGCTGGTGGAAATCACCGACGACACCACGCTGACCGCCAACTCGATCCGCTACACCCGCACCGACGGCACCCAGGGCACGCTGTTCGGCCCGGCCGACGACAAGCTGGTGGACGTGCTGTACGCGAAGAAGATCGAACTCAAGCGCGACAAGCCCAGCAACGGCATCAGCTGGGCGGCGATCCTGTTCAATTTCCTCCCGGTGATCCTGATCATCGGCTTCTGGCTGTTCATCATGCGCCAGATGCAGGGCGGCGGCGGTGGCGCCAAGGGCGCCATGTCCTTCGGCAAGTCGCGCGCCAAGCTGCAGGGCGAGGACCAGGTCAAGATCACCTTCGCCGACGTGGCCGGCTGCGACGAGGCCAAGGAAGAGGTCGGCGAACTGGTCGACTTCCTGCGCGACCCCTCTAAGTTCACCAAGCTGGGCGGCAAGATTCCGCGCGGCGTGCTGATGGTCGGCCCGCCCGGTACCGGCAAGACCCTGCTCGCCAAGGCGATCGCCGGCGAGGCCAAGGTGCCGTTCTTCTCGATCTCCGGCTCCGACTTCGTGGAGATGTTCGTCGGCGTCGGCGCCAGCCGCGTGCGCGACATGTTCGAGCAGGCCAAGAAGCACGCGCCGTGCATCATCTTCATTGACGAGATCGACGCGGTCGGCCGCCACCGCGGCGCCGGCCTGGGCGGCGGTCACGACGAGCGCGAGCAGACCCTGAACCAGCTGCTGGTGGAGATGGACGGCTTCGAGGGCGGTGAGGGCGTGATCGTCATCGCCGCGACCAACCGCCCGGACGTGCTGGACCCGGCGCTGCTGCGCCCGGGCCGCTTCGACCGCCAGGTCGTGGTCGGCCTGCCGGACGTGAAGGGCCGCGAGCAGATTCTGCGCGTGCACATGCGCAAGCTGCCGCTGGCCGACGACGTGGAGCCGATGGTCATCGCCCGCGGTACGCCGGGTTTCTCCGGCGCCGATCTGGCCAACCTCGCCAACGAGGCGGCGCTGTTCGCCGCGCGCGAGAACGCCAAGGAAGTGCGCATGGACCACTTCGACCGCGCGCGCGACAAGATCCTGATGGGCGCCGAGCGTCGCTCGATGGCGATGAGCGAGGACGAGAAGACGCTCACCGCCTACCACGAGGCCGGCCACGCCATCGTCGGCCGCCTGGTGCCCGAGCATGACCCGGTCTACAAGGTCACCATCATTCCTCGCGGCCGCGCGCTGGGCGTGACGATGTACCTGCCGGAAGGCGACAAGTACTCGATGAACCGCGTGGCGATCGAGTCCCAGCTGTGCTCGTTGTATGGCGGGCGCGTGGCCGAAGAGCTGATCTTCGGCGAGGACAAGGTCACCACCGGCGCTTCCAACGACATCGAGCGCGCCACCAAGATGGCCCGCAACATGGTCACCAAGTGGGGCCTGTCCGACGAGCTCGGCCCGGTGGCCTACGGCGAGGAGGAGGACGAGGTGTTCCTGGGCCGTTCGGTGACCCAGCACAAGAACGTCTCCGACGAGACCGCGCGCAAGATCGACGAGGTCGTGCGCTCGATCCTGGACAAGGCCTACGGCAAGACCCGCCAGATCCTCACCGACAACCTCGACAAGCTGCATGCGATGTCGCAGTTGCTGCTGCAGTACGAGACCATCGACGCGCCGCAGATCGACGCGATCATGGAAGGCCGCGATCCGCCGCCGCCGGCGGGCTGGGGCAAGTCGGGCAAGGATGGCAACGACAAGAACTCCTCGCGGCCGCTGCCGCCGATCGCCGGGCCGGCCGAGCAGGTCTGAGGCGGCCCACCGCCAGGAAGGAACGAAACGCGCCCCACGGGGCGCGTTTTTTTTGCGCGGCACGCCGTGGAGAAAATGTCGGGAAGCCCCCGATGGACGGGCCGCCATCGGCGTGGGCACACTTCATGCGCGCACCGGAGCGTGCGTGGTTCCGCCGCGGCATGGCCCGCCACCGCGCGGGCCATCGAGCCAGGCGGGCGCAAGGGGGAAGTGTTGAAGAAGATTCTCGTGGTCCTGGCGGTGCTGGCCGCCGGCAGCGCGCAGGCCGCGCCGGTGAGCATGCTCAACCCGGTGCCGTATGCGGACGGTTCGATCATCGCCGGCAAGATCAAGAGCGAGTGCAAGATCGAGGTGCAACTGGCCGAAGCGATCAAGCGCGAGGCCGCGGCCGTCGGTCGCGAGGTGGCCTTCGTGCCGGCGCCGCTCAGCGACGTGCCGGGCGAGGCGCTCAAGCTGGAGATCGCCGATGCGGTCAGCGACGGCAACGCCTGGATCGGCCACCACAAGTCGGTGACCGTGCGCGGCGCGCTGCTGCGCGATGGCGCCCAGGTCGCCACCTTCGTGGCGCGGCGCAATTCGCGCGGTGGCATGTGGGGCGCC
This sequence comes from Stenotrophomonas sp. HITSZ_GD, assembly GCF_029543105.1. GTDB lineage: Bacteria > Pseudomonadota > Gammaproteobacteria > Xanthomonadales > Xanthomonadaceae > Stenotrophomonas_A. The sequence continues at coordinate 6,305 of NZ_JARQXB010000031.1, read as the reverse complement.
TACAAGGGCTCGTGCTCGGTGCTGGACCGCACCGTGAACGCGGTCGGCGAGGACATCGCCGCCTGGCTCGCCGCGCCCAAGGATGGCGCCACGCTCGGCGACCTGGAGTGACCTGCCGCCGGCGCCGCCGCGCGGCGCCGGCCTCCCCGTAGGCAGCGGCGCGCGCGCTGCGCGACAATGGCGATCGGTTGCACAGAGATCGCCCCATGCCGTTTTCCATTCTTCGTCCGGTTCGCTCGATGGCGCGTCGTCCACGCGCGCGGAGCGCTTGATGTTCGATACCGCCCTGGTGCTGGACTGCAACGGCCGCGCGCTGCGGCTCGACCGCCCGCGGGTGATGGGCATCGTCAACGTCACCCCGGATTCGTTCTCCGATGGGGGCGCGCATGACAGCGTGGAGGCGGCGGTCGCCCACGGCTTGAAGTTGGCCGAAGAAGGGGCCGACGTGCTGGACATCGGCGGCGAATCCACCCGGCCGGGCGCCGAGCCCGTCCCGCTGGAGGAAGAACTGCGCCGCGTGGTGCCGGTGATCGAGCAACTGGCCGCGCGTACCGCGCTGCCCATCAGCATCGACACCTTCAAGCCCGAGGTCATGCGCGCGGCCGTCGCCGCCGGCGCCGGCCTCATCAACGATATCTACGGCCTGCGCGCGCCCGGCGCGCTGGATGCGGCCGCCGAACTGCGCGTGCCCGTGGTGCTGATGCACATGCTCGGCGAGCCGCGTTCGATGCAGGACCACCCTGTCTACGACGACGTCGTGGCCGAGGTGCACCGCTTCCTCGCCGAGCGCATCTTCGCCGCGGAGATGGCCGGCATCGACAAGCGCCGGCTCATCCTCGATCCGGGGTTCGGCTTCGGCAAGACCACCGCGCACAACCTGCAGCTGCTGGCCGGGCTGGAGCGCTTCGTCGAATTCGGCTTGCCGCTGCTGGCCGGGCTGTCGCGCAAGCGCAGCATCGGCGAGATCACCGGGCGCAGCGTGCCCGGCGAGCGGGTGGCCGGTTCGGTGGCCGCGCACCTGGTGGCCGCGCAGCGCGGCGCACTGTTGTTGCGCGTGCACGACGTGGCGCCGACCGTGGACGCATTGAAGGTGTGGGCGGCGATCGACGCGGTGCCCGCGCCGCGCCAGGATCGCGCCGCTGTCGCGCCGGCGATCCGCTGGCCGGACGAAGACTGATGCCGGCCGATCGCCGGCCGCGGGCGATCGCGCTGATGGGCCCGACCGCCAGCGGCAAGACCGCGCTGGCGATCGAATGGGCCCAGCGCCTGAGCGGGGAAATCGTCAGCGTCGATTCGGCGCTGGTGTATCGGGGGCTGGACATCGGCGCGGCCAAGCCGGACGCCGCGCTGCAAGCGGCGGTGCCGCACCACCTGCTGGACGTGCGCGATCCCTGGCAGACGTATTCGGCCGCCGAGTTCGCCGCCGATGCGCGCACGGCGATCGACGGCATCCTCGCGCGTGGGCGCGTGCCGATCCTTGCCGGCGGGACCGGGCTTTACTTCAGTGCGTTGCTCGACGGGCTGGCCGAGATGCCGCCGGCCGATCCGGCGATCCGCGCCGACATCGCCGCGCAGGCCGAAACCGTCGGCTGGCCGGCGTTGCATCGCCAGCTGGCCGGGATCGACCCGCTCGCCGCCGCGCGCATCCACGCCACCGACCCGCAGCGCATCCAGCGTGCGCTGGAGGTCCATCGCCTGACCGGAAAGCCCATCAGCCACTGGCAGGCGCAACCGGCCGGGCCGCGCCTGCCGCTGCGCGTGCTCAAGCTGGTGCTCGCGCCCGCAGCACGCGCAGTGCTGCACGAACGCATCGCGCGCCGCTTCGACGCCATGCTGGCGGAAGGATTTCTCGACGAGGTGCGACACCTGCGCGCACTGCCGCAGATGCAGGCCGTGGCCGCGCCGCTGGACCTGCCGGCCGTGCGCGCGGTCGGCTACCGCCAGGCGTGGGAGCACCTGGAGGGGCTGACCGATGCGGCCAGCTTCCGCGAAAAGGCCATTCAGGCAACCCGCCAGCTCGCCAAGCGGCAGCTGACCTGGCTGCGCGGCGAGCTGGACGCGCGCTGGTTCGACCCGGAGCGTGACGGCGGTCAGCTTGAACAGGCACTTGCCGCGTTCTTCGCCACAAAGGGTGCTGGCGTGCCGGCAACGGGCGTGTAACATCACCGTTCCGGAACCGGCTGGGGAAAGCGGGTCGACCGGGAGCATAAGAACAATAACGGAGCGTGTGCGATGTCCAAGGGGCAATCCTTGCAGGACCCTTTTCTGAACGCCCTGCGTCGGGAGCGGGTGCCGGTCTCGGTCTATCTGGTCAACGGGATCAAGCTGCAGGGGACGATCGAGTCCTTCGACCAGTTCGTGGTGCTGCTGCGTAATACCGTCAGCCAGATGGTCTACAAGCACGCCATTTCCACCGTCGTGCCGGCGCGCAATGTCCGCGTCGGGCCGGGCGGTGGCTATGTGCAGTCCAATGATGGTTCCCAGGCGGAAGATGAAGTCGAGTAATACCGGAGTTCTGCGTGTTTGACCGCTCCAAGCGAGGCGAACACGCGCTGTTGATCCAGACCCACGCCGGTGGGCCTGCCGAGGAGGATGTGCTCGAGGAGTTCGTGGACCTGGCCAAGTCGGCCGGCGCCACCGTGGCCGCGACGCTGACCGCGCGCATCGACCGCCCCAGCCCGTCCACGCTGATCGGCAGCGGCAAGTTGGAAGAGGTCAAGGCGGCGGCCGATGCGACCGGCGCCGACCTGGTGCTGGTCAACCACTCGCTCTCGCCCGTGCAGGAGCGCAACCTGGAACGGGCGCTGCAGCGGCGGGTGATCGACCGCACCGGCCTGATCCTCGATATCTTCGCCCAGCGGGCGCACAGCCACGAAGGCAAGCTGCAGGTCGAGCTGGCGCAGTTGCGCCACCTGGCCACGCGGCTGGTGCGCGGCTGGACCCACCTGGAGCGCCAGCGCGGCGGTTCCATCGGCCTGCGCGGCCCGGGTGAAACGCAGCTGGAAACCGACCGCCGCCTGCTGCAGAAGCGGGTGGAACAGTTGCAGAAGCGGCTGGAGAAGGTGGAAGTGCAGCGCACGCAGATGCGCCGCGCGCGCGTGCGCAGCGAGCTGCCGCGCATCGCGCTGGTGGGCTACACCAACGCCGGCAAGTCCACGCTGTTCAACGCGCTGACCGGCGCGGAGGCCTACGCGGCCGACCAGTTGTTCGCCACGCTGGACCCGACCGTGCGCCGCATCGCGTTGCCGGGCGGGCAGGTGATCCTGGCCGACACCGTCGGCTTCGTGCGCGATTTGCCGCACGAACTGGTGGCGGCGTTCCGTTCGACCTTGTCCGAGGCGCGCGAGGCCGACTTGCTGCTGCATGTGGTCGACGCGGCCGATCCGTTGCGCGAGGACCGCATTCGGCAGGTCGACGAGGTGCTGCAGGCCGTCGGCGCGGGCGAGTTGCCGCAGTTGCTGGTGTTCAACAAGATCGACCGCATCGAAGGCGCCGAAGTGCGCCACGATGCGCAGGACGGCGTGCCCGACCAGGCACGCCGCGAGCGCGTGTGGATCTCCGCGCGCGACGGCCGTGGCCTGGAGCTGCTGCAGCGCGTGCTGGGCCAGCGCCTGGGCCTGCAGCATGTCACCGGTTCGCTGCGCTTGCCGCCGTCGGCTGGCCGCCTGCGTTCGCGCCTGCACGCGCTGGAAGTGGTGCAGGGCGAGCAGGCCGACGAGGACGGGTGGTTGCTGCAGGTCGATATCCCCATCGCCGAGGCCGAGCGGCTGGCCGCCGGCCACGACGGCGCACCGATCCGCGCGTTGCTGCCCGAGCCGCCCGCCGAGGAATGGTGACCGCGCCGGTCGGGGCGACAGCGCTGCCGGATTGGGCTACAAAGGCAGCCATCCCCCGACCCGATCCGCCATGAGTCCCACCGATGCCGAACTGCGGCAGCTCGCCGAGCTGCTGGGAAACCAATTGCACGGCGCGCGCGAGCGCCTGGTCACTGCGGAGAGCTGCACCGGCGGCTGGATCGCCAAGGCGGTCACCGATGTGGCCGGTTCCTCGGCGTGGTTCGATTGCGGCATGGCCGCCTACAGCTACGAGGCCAAGCAGGCCTTGCTCGGCGTGCGCCCGCAGACGCTGGAAGTGCATGGCGCGGTGAGCCGGGAGACGGTGATCGAAATGGTGTCCGGCGCGCTGGTCAATTCCGGTGCGAGCATCGCCGTGGCGGTGACCGGCATTGCCGGCCCGGGGGGCGGCAGCGAGGACAAGCCGGTCGGCACCGTGTGGATCGGCTGGAAGCGGCGCGGCGGCTACGCCAAGGCCGAGGTATTTCATTTCGACGGCGACCGCGACGCGGTGCGCCGCCAGACCGTGGCCTCCGCGCTGCGCGGGTTGAGCGCGCTGCTGTGAACGCGGCGGCGCCTCGGGCCGGCCAGGGGAGGGCGCGCTGATGTGGGAGGCGCTGGGCACGGTGCGCGACCTGGGGCGGATGCAGGAGATCGCCTCGGTGCTGATCCGCTACGGCTTCGGCGACATCGTGCGCCGCATCGGCCTGGCCGAATGGCTGGAGCGCGCCGGCCGGCTGCTGCACTGGCACAACGCCGACGAGATGCTGCGCATGTCCGCCGCCACGCGCGTGCGCCGCGCGCTGGAGGAACTGGGCCCCACCTTCGTCAAGCTCGGCCAGGTGATGGCCACGCGCGTGGACCTGTTGCCGCCGGACTGGATCGCCGAGTTGAGCGAGTTGCAGAACGCGGTGCCGGCGTTGCCGTTCGCGCAGGTGCGTCCGCAGCTGGTGGCCGACCTGGGCGCGCCGCCGGAGGAGATCTTCGCGCGGCTGGACGAGCAGCCGCTGGCGGCCGCCTCGCTGGCGCAGACCCATCGTGCGTGGCTGGACGATGGGCGCGCGGTGGTGCTGAAGATTCGCCGGCCCGGCATCGGCGAGACCATCGAGGCGGACCTGCGCCTGCTGGCGCGGCTGGCGGAGCTGATCGAGGCGCATGCGCCGGACCTGCGCCGCTACCGGCCCACCGAGGTGGTGCGGCAGTTCAACGTGTCGCTGCGCCGCGAACTGGATTTCGCGGCCGAATGCCGGCATGCGGAGAAGATCGCGGCCAACTTCGCCGGCCATCCGGAGATCTTCATCCCCGCGGTGCACTGGCAGTGGACCTGTGCCTCGCTCAACGTGCAGGACTTCGTCGATGGAATTCCCGGGCGCGACCTGGCCGGGGTGGACGCGGCCGGCCTGGACCGGGTGGCGCTGGCGCGGCGCGGCGCGGGCATCGTGCTGAAGATGGTGCTGGAGGACGGCTATTTCCACGCCGATCCGCATCCGGGGAACATCTTCTACCTGCGCGACGGGCGCATCGGGGTGATCGACTTCGGCATGGTGGGGCGACTCACCGAAGCGCGGCGTTTCGAGATCGCGCGGTTGCTGCACGGCGCGGTGGAGCACGACGCCGAGGCGGTGACCGATGTGCTGCTGGCGTGGGCCGACGGCGGGCTGGACGTGGACGAAGGGCGCCTGCAGACGGACGTGGCGCTGTTCGTGGCGCAGTACCGCGGGGTGCCGCTGAAGGAGCTGCGCATCGGGCAGATGCTGGCCGACATCACCGGCATCCTGCGCGACCACTCGCTGGTGCTGCCGCCGGACCTGGCGCTGATGATCAAGGCCTTCCTCACGCTGGAAGGCATGGGGCGGCAGCTCGATCCGGATTTCGACATGGCCAGCGAGGCGCGGCCGTACCTGCAGCGGGTGATGCTCGAGCGCTTTTCGCCGGCGCAGATGTGGCAGCGCGGGCGGCGCGGGGTGGGAGGACTGCTGGAGCTGGCAGGCGATCTGCCGCGCGACCTGCGGCGGCTGCTGCAGGCGGCCAAGCGGGGGCGGTTGCAGTTGCGGGTGGAGACGGAGGCGCTCAAGGGCTTCGGCGACCAGGTCAACCGGGCGGCGAACCGGTTGACGATGGGCATCGTGACGGCGGCGCTGATCATCGGCTCTTCGATCGTGATGAACAGCATCGGCGGGGTGTCCAGCCGGTGGTTGCTGGCGATGGGGGTGGCGGGGTTCGTCGGGGCCGGGCTTTGCGGGCTGTGGATTTTGTATGCGATCTGGCGGAGTCGGTAGGGGGTGTTGTCGCGGCCCTGCGGCCGCTTTCTTCTGGGGGCGTGTTCGCGGTCGGTGGTTTGGCTGGCCTTCGATGTGGGCCGGCTTGCCGGGATCGCGGCGCGGCCTGCGGGGCCTGGGCCCTTTCGGGACACGCCGTGAATCCATCCATGGAGGCTCGTAGGCGACATCCATGTCGCCTACGGTCCCGAAA
>NZ_JARQXB010000030.1 GCF_029543105.1 Stenotrophomonas sp. HITSZ_GD | reverse complement strand
GTACCGTCGGCGCCGGCGTGGTGGCCAAGATCACCAAGTAAGTGCCTGCTGTCCGGTGGCTTCGGCCGCCGGATCGCGCGAACGGCGGGCCGGATTGAACATCGGTCCGCCTTCGTTGTCTAAGGGTTTCGTGTACGCCAGTAGCTCAATTGGCAGAGCAGCGGTCTCCAAAACCGCAGGTTGGGGGTTCGAGTCCCTCCTGGCGTGCCATCTCGCAACACCCTTACGACCCAGGTCAGATCGGGTACCCAGAGCCGGATGAATAGTAAAATCGAACCTTCAAAAAATGCTGCCGCTGCCGGCGGCGACATGATCAAGTACGCCGTCTCCGCGGTCCTCGTGGTGGCGGGTCTTTTTGTTTGGTTCTGGTTCTCCGCGCCCGAACGTGCCAGCCAGCTCGGCAGCTGGACGCCGCAGATCCGTGGCCTGGCCGTGATCGTCGGCCTGGTGCTGGGCGGCCTGGTTTTCCTGGGGTCGAGCAAGGGTCGGCAGACCCGCGAGTTCCTGTCCGAGTCGCGCTTCGAGCTGCGCAAGGTCGTTTGGCCGACGCGCAAGGAGTCCATCCAGACCACTTGGGTGGTCATTGTGGTGGTCATCGTCCTCAGCCTGATGCTGGGTGGTATGGATTTCCTGATCCAGTTGGGCACCAAGTGGCTGCTGGGCCGTTGAGGAGGATCAAGTGAAGCGTTGGTACGTCGTTCACGCCTATTCAGGCTTCGAGAAGTCGGTGGCGCAGGCCCTGCGCGACCGTATCGCCCGCGAGGAAATGCAGGAGCGCTTCGGCGATGTCCTGGTTCCGACCGAGGAAGTCGTGGAAATGCGCTCCGGCCAGAAGCGCCGTTCCGAGCGCAAGTTCTTCCCGGGCTACGTCCTGGTGCAGATCGAGACCCACGACGAAGCCGGCATTCCGCGCATCGACAACGAGAGCTGGCACCTGGTCAAGGAAACCCCGAAGGTGATGGGCTTTATCGGCGGCACCGCCGATCGCCCGCTGCCGATCCGCGACGAGGAGGCCGATGCCATCCTGCAGCGCGTTCAGGATGGCGTAGAGAAGCCCCGTCCCAAGGTGCTGTTCGAGCCGGGCCAGATGGTCCGCGTCATCGACGGCCCGTTCAACGACTTCAACGGCGTGGTCGAGGAAGTCAACTACGAGAAGAGCCGCCTGCGCGTGGCCGTGCTGATCTTCGGCCGTTCGACCCCGGTCGAGCTGGAATTCGGTCAGGTCGAGAAGGGCTGAGGCCCGTCCCGGCCGCCGCTTGAGCGGCGGCCCCAAAACCCTGCTATACTGCGCGGCTCGCTCCTCCTGGCGACCGCCAGGACCTTCGGCCACCGCTCGGTGGCCGTCTGCGCAAGAGAAAACGCGATGCCGGGACGCGTACGTCTTTCCCGGCCCGATGGGGAGCCTGATTCCAGGCGCTAGCACCCGGAGAGCACGCACATGGCAAAGAAAGTTGTCGGTTACATCAAGCTGCAGGTGAAGGCCGGTCAGGCCAACCCCTCGCCGCCGGTCGGTCCTGCGCTGGGTCAGCGCGGCCTGAACATCATGGAGTTCTGCAAGGCGTTCAATGCCGCCACGCAGAAGCTCGAGCCGGGTCTGCCGACCCCGGTCATCATCACGGCCTACTCGGACCGTACCTTCACGTTCATCACCAAGAGCACCCCGGCCAGCGTCCTGCTGAAGAAGGCCGCCGGCGTGGCTTCGGGCTCCAAGCGCCCGAACACCGAGAAGGTGGGCAAGGTCACCCGCAAGCAGCTCGAAGAGATCGCCAAGGCGAAGGAAGCCGACCTGACGGCGGCCGAGCTGGAAGCTGCGGTGCGTACGATTGCGGGCTCGGCCCGTTCCATGGGCCTGGTGGTGGAGGGTTAAGCAGATGGCACAGACCAAGCGTGAGAAGGCCATCCAGGCCGCTGTCGTCCCGGGCAAGGCGTACGCCTTCGAGGACGCGATCAAGATCCTGAAGACCGTCACCAAGGCCAAGTTCGTCGAGTCCGTCGACGTTGCGGTGCGCCTGGGCGTGGACGCGAAGAAGTCCGACCAGCAGGTGCGCGGTTCGACCGTGCTGCCGGCCGGTACCGGCAAGAGCGTGCGCGTGGCGGTGTTCGCCCCGGCCGGTGCCAAGGCTGACGAGGCCCTGGCCGCGGGTGCCGAGGCCGTGGGCATGGACGACCTGGCCGAGAAGATGCAGGCCGGCGATCTGAACTACGACGTCGTCATCGCGACGCCGGACGCCATGCGCGTCGTCGGCAAGCTGGGTACCGTGCTGGGCCCGCGCGGCCTGATGCCGAACCCGAAGGTCGGCACCGTCTCCCCGAACCCGGGCGAAGCGGTGAAGAACGCCAAGTCGGGCCAGGTGCGTTACCGCACCGACAAGGCCGGCATCATCCACTGCACGATCGGCAAGGCCAACTTCGACGACGAAGCGCTGAAGTCGAACCTGCAGGCGCTGCTGGCCGACCTGATCAAGGCCAAGCCGGCCACCTCGAAGGGTACCTACCTGCAGAAGGTGTCGCTGAGCTCGACCATGGGCCCGGGCGTCACCGTCGACCAGTCGAGCCTTTCGCTGAAGTGATGCAAGGGCAGGGCGGCCTGTCATCAGGCCGACTTGTCCCGGTAGTACAGGTTTCACCCCCGCCGGGCTCCGGTCCGGACGGGGACATTTGAAGGCGATCGCCGGCTCGTGCCGGCGGTAGCCGTCAAAGACCGCAGGCGCGGTGTTTGTAGATCGGCGACGGGCAAGGAAGCTCGCAATGGCAGGGAGTCGCCGCCGGTCCCGCAGCAGCGCTTAATCCACTTCCGCCAGGAGGTAGGCCTGCGTAGATGGTGTCGCCCTTCTGGAGTTTTTCTGGTTACGCGGTCTGGGATTTCCCAGGTTGGCTCACTCCAGGTCTAGAACGGCCACCACCGGAACATCGGTCGATGTTCCCGGCGTCCAGGAAGGATGCCGCCCTGGACCGCAAGCGGCAGGAGCCGTGCGCGGAGTTCAATTGGAGGAGTGCAATGGCTCTCAATCTGTCCCAGAAGCAAGAAGTTGTCGCCGAGCTGGCAGACGTCGCCGCCAAGGCCCACTCCTTGATCGCAGCCGAATACGCTGGCACCACGGTCTCCCAGATGACCGCGATGCGCAAGCAGGCCCGCGAAACCGGTGTTTTCTTGAAGGTTGTCAAGAACACGCTGGCCGCGCGCGCCGTCGAAGGCACCGATTACGCTGTCGTCAAGGACAAGCTGGTCGGTCCGCTGCTGTATGCGTTCTCGCTCGAGGAGCCCGGCGCAGCCGGTCGCCTGATCAAGGAATTTGCCAAGGGTAACGACAAGCTGCAGGCGAAGGTCGTTTCGATCGGTGGTGAGGTCTTCCCGGCCAGCCACGTCGACGTCCTGGCTTCGCTGCCGACCCGTGACCAGGCCCTGGCCATGCTGGCCCGCGTCCTGACCGAGCCGGTGACGATGTTCGCCCGCGCCGTCAAGGCCGTCGGCGAGAAGCAGGAAGGTGGCGCCGCCGCCGAACCTGCCGCCGAAACCGCCTGAGTTCGATGTCCCTAGCGATCCGCTAGAAACACCATCCAGAAAACATTTCAGAAGGTAATCACAATGTCCCTTACCAACGAGCAGATCGTCGACGCCATCGCCGAGAAGTCCCTGATGGAAGTGATGGACCTGGTCAAGGCCATCGAAGAGAAGTTCGGCGTCTCCGCCGCCGCCCCGGTGGCCGTGGCCGCCGCCGCTGGCCCGGCCGCCGCCGTCGAAGAGCAGACCGAGTTCAACATCATCCTGAAGGACGCCGGCGCCAAGAAGGTCGACGTCATCAAGGCCGTCCGCGCCATCACCGGCCTGGGCCTGAAGGAAGCCAAGGACCTCACCGAGGCCGGCGGCGTCCTGAAGGAAGCCGTGTCGAAGGAAGACGCCGAGAAGTTCAAGAAGGAACTCGAGGCCGCTGGCGCGACCGTCGAAGTCAAGTAAGCAGCACTTTGCATCGCCAGCCTGACACGGCGGTGCACTGAAGGCTGGGGGCGAAAGCCCCCGGCCTTTGGCCGTTGATGGGATCGCGTGTCCCTGACGGCCTGAAAACCAACTCAGTTTCGGGAGTTGGTAGTTGGAAGTAGCGGGAGAAGGCGTGCTGGTGCCGGCAATACCAGCGACTTCCAACTGACAACTCGCAATCTCTGGGCCGCGGACGCGCGGCCCCCACAGCCAAGGTGGAAGATCCCATGACGTCTTATTCGTTCACCGAAAAGAAGCGTATCCGCAAGGATTTCGGCAAGCAGCGCTCGATCCTCGAGGTCCCGTTCCTGCTCGCCATCCAGGTGGATTCCTATCGTGAATTCCTGCAGGAAAACATCGATCCGGCCAAGCGCACGGACCATGGCCTGCACGCCGCCCTGAAGTCGGTGTTCCCGATCTCCAGCTACAGCGGCAATGCTGCCCTGGAATACGTCGGCTACAAGCTGGGCGACCCGGTGTTCGACGAACGCGAGTGCCGCAACCGTGGCCTGTCCTACGGCGCCCCGCTGCGCGTGACCGTGCGCCTGGTGATCTACGACCGTGAGTCGACCACCAAGGCGATCAAGTACGTGAAGGAGCAGGAGGTCTACCTGGGCGAGATCCCGCTCATGACCGACAACGGCACCTTCATCGTCAACGGCACCGAGCGCGTCATCGTCTCGCAGCTGCATCGTTCGCCGGGCGTGTTCTTCGACCACGACCGTGGCAAGACCCACAGCTCGGGCAAGCTGCTGTACAGCGCCCGCATCATCCCCTACCGCGGCTCGTGGCTGGACTTCGAGTTCGACCCGAAGGACGCGCTGTTCACCCGTATCGACCGTCGCCGCAAGCTGCCGGTCTCGATCCTGCTGCGCGCGCTCGGCTACTCCAACGAGGAGATGCTGAACGAGTTCTTCGACATCAACACCTTCCACATCAACCCGGACGAAGGCGTCCAGCTGGAGCTGGTGCCCGAGCGCCTGCGTGGCGAAACGCTGAACTTCGACCTGGCCGATGGCGACAAGGTCATCGTGGAAGCGGGCAAGCGCATCACCGCGCGCCACGTCAAGCAGCTGGAAGCCTCGGGCATTGCCGCCCTGGCCGTGCCGGACGAATACCTGGTCGGTCGCATCCTGTCGCATGACGTCATCGACGCGGCGACCGGCGAACTGCTGGCCAACGCCAACGACGAAATCACCGACGACCAGCTGGCCGCCTTCCGCAAGGCGGGCGTGGACGCCGTCGGCACCCTGTGGGTGAACGACCTGGACCGCGGTCCGTACCTGTCCAACACCCTGCGCATCGACCCGACCAAGACCCAGCTCGAGGCCCTGGTCGAGATCTACCGCATGATGCGCCCGGGCGAGCCGCCGACCAAGGACGCCGCGCAGAACCTGTTCCACAACCTGTTCTTCACCTTCGAGCGCTACGACCTGTCCACGGTCGGCCGCATGAAGTTCAACCGTCGTGTCGGCCGCAAGGAAGTCACCGGCGAAGCCGTGCTGTATGACCGCAAGTACTATGGCGAGCGCAACGACGAAGAGTCCAAGCGCCTGGTGGCCGCGCACGGCGACAGCTCGGACATCCTGGACGTCATCAAGGTGCTGAGCGAAATCCGTAACGGCCGTGGCGTGGTGGACGACATCGACCACCTGGGCAACCGCCGCGTGCGTTCGGTCGGCGAAATGGCCGAGAACGTGTTCCGCGTGGGCCTGGTCCGCGTCGAGCGCGCCGTGAAGGAGCGCCTGTCGATGGCCGAGTCGGAAGGCTTGACCCCGCAGGAGCTGATCAACGCCAAGCCGGTGGCCGCCGCGATCAAGGAGTTCTTCGGCTCCTCGCAGCTGTCGCAGTTCATGGACCAGAACAACCCGCTGTCGGAAGTCACGCACAAGCGTCGCGTCTCGGCCCTGGGCCCGGGCGGCCTGACCCGCGAGCGTGCTGGCTTCGAAGTGCGCGACGTGCACCCGACCCACTACGGCCGCGTGTGCACCATCGAAACGCCGGAAGGCCCGAACATCGGCCTGATCAACTCGCTCGCCGTGTACGCGCGCACCAACCAGTACGGCTTCCTCGAGACGCCGTACCGCAAGGTCGTGGACGGCCAGATCACCGACGAGGTCGAGTACCTGTCGGCGATCGAGGAAAACGAGTACGTCATCGCGCAGGCCAACGCGCTGCATGACGCCAAGAGCCGCCTGACCGAGCAGTTCGTGCCGTGCCGCTTCCAGGGCGAGTCGCTGCTCAAGCCGCCGTCCGAAGTGCACTTCATGGACGTCTCGCCGATGCAGACCGTGTCCATCGCGGCCGCGCTGGTCCCGTTCCTCGAGCACGACGACGCCAACCGCGCACTGATGGGCGCGAACATGCAGCGCCAGGCCGTCCCGACCCTGCGTGCGCAGAAGCCGCTGGTCGGCACCGGCATCGAGCGCGCGGTGGCGCGCGACTCGGGCGTGACCGTGAACGCGCGTCGTGGCGGCGTGATCGAGCAGATCGACGCCGGCCGCATCGTGGTGAAGGTCAACGAGAACGAGATCGTCGGCGAGACCGACGCGGGCGTGGATATCTACACGCTGATCAAGTACACCCGTTCCAACCAGAACACCTGCATCAACCAGCGTCCGCTGGTGAACGTGGGTGACGTGGTGGCGCGTGGCGACGTGCTGGCAGACGGCCCGTCCACCGACATCGGCGAGCTGGCCCTGGGCCAGAACATGCTGATCGCGTTCATGCCCTGGAACGGCTACAACTTCGAAGACTCCATCCTGCTCTCCGAGCGCGTGGTGGAGGAGGATCGCTACACCACGATCCACATCGAAGAGCTGACCTGCGTCGCGCGCGACACCAAGCTGGGGCCGGAGGAAATCTCGGCCGACATCCCGAACGTCTCCGAGCAGGCGCTGAACCGCCTGGACGAATCCGGCGTGGTGTACATCGGTGCGGAAGTGCGCGCCGGCGACATCCTGGTCGGCAAGGTCACGCCGAAGGGCGAGAGCCAGCTGACCCCGGAAGAGAAGCTGCTGCGCGCGATCTTCGGCGAGAAGGCTTCGGACGTGAAGGACAGCTCGCTGCGTGTGCCGCCGGGCATGGACGGCACCGTCATCGACGTGCAGGTCTTCACCCGCGACGGCATCGAGAAGGACAAGCGCGCCCGCCAGATCGAGGAATCGGAGATCAAGCGCGTCAAGAAGGACTTCGACGACCAGTTCCGCATCCTGGAAGCGGCGATCTACGCGCGCCTGCGCTCGCAGATCGTCGGCAAGGTGGCCAACGGCGGTGCCGGCCTGAAGAAGGGCGACAGCGTCACCGACGCCTACCTGGACGGCCTGAAGAAGTCCGACTGGTTCCAGCTGCGCATGAAGGACGACGACGCCGCCGAGGCGATCGAGCGCGCGCAGAAGCAGATCCAGGCGCACGAGAAGGAGTTCGAGCACCGCTTCGCCGACAAGCGCGGCAAGATCACCCAGGGTGACGACCTCGCCCCGGGCGTGCTGAAGATGGTCAAGGTGTTCCTGGCGGTGAAGCGTCGCATCCAGCCGGGTGACAAGATGGCCGGCCGCCACGGCAACAAGGGTGTGGTGTCCATGATCCAGCCGATCGAGGACATGCCCTACATGGCCAACGGCGAGACCGTGGACATCGTGCTGAATCCGTTGGGCGTGCCGTCGCGCATGAACATCGGCCAGGTGCTGGAAGTGCACCTGGGCTGGGCCGCCAAGGGTCTGGGCCGCAAGATCCAGCAGATGCTGGAAGCCCAGACTGCGGTGTCCGAGCTGCGCAAGTTCCTCGCCGACATCTACAACCACGAGAAGAAGCTGGGCGAGGACCGCGTCGACCTGTCGCAGTTCACCGATGCCGAGCTGCTGAACCTGGCCAAGAACCTCACCGACGGCGTGCCGATGGCGACCCCGGTGTTCGACGGCGCCACCGAAGCGGAAATCAAGCGCATGCTGGAACTGGCCGACCTGCCGCAGAGCGGTCAGACCCAGCTGTATGACGGCCGCACCGGCGAACCGTTCGACCGCCACACCACGGTCGGCTACATGCACATGCTGAAGCTGAACCACCTGGTTGACGACAAGATGCACGCGCGTTCGACCGGTCCGTACTCGCTCGTCACCCAGCAGCCGCTGGGCGGCAAGGCGCAGTTCGGTGGCCAGCGCTTCGGTGAAATGGAAGTCTGGGCGCTGGAAGCCTACGGCGCGGCCTACACCCTGCAGGAAATGCTGACGGTGAAGTCCGACGACGTGCAGGGCCGCAACCAGATGTACAAGAACATCGTCGATGGCGCGCACGAGATGGTCGCGGGCATGCCGGAGTCCTTCAACGTGCTCGTGAAGGAAATCCGCTCGCTGGCCATCAACATGGAGCTGGAAGGCAATTGATCGCGCAGGCGCGGGTGCCGCACCGGCATCCGCGCCGCCGCAAGCGTCCGACAGTCCCCATCGACAAGTATTCCTCCTGACGGAGAAACACCATGAAAGACCTGCTCAACCTCTTCAACCAGCAGCGCCAGACGCTGGATTTCGACGCGATCAAGATCGCGCTGGCTTCGCCGGACCTGATCCGTTCGTGGTCCTTCGGCGAAGTGAAGAAGCCGGAAACCATCAACTACCGTACCTTCAAGCCGGAGCGTGACGGCCTGTTCTGCGCGGCCATCTTCGGGCCGATCAAGGACTACGAGTGCCTGTGCGGCAAGTACAAGCGCATGAAGCACCGCGGCGTGGTCTGCGAGAAGTGCGGCACGGAAGTGACGCTGGCCAAGGTGCGCCGCGAGCGCATGGGCCACATCGACCTGGCTTCGCCGGTCGCCCACATCTGGTTCCTCAAGTCGCTGCCCTCGCGCATCGGCCTGATGCTGGACATGACGCTGCGCGACATCGAGCGCGTGCTGTACTTCGAAGCCTACGTGGTGACCGAGCCGGGCCTGACCTCGCTCGAGCGCCGCCAGCTGCTGACCGAAGAGCAGTACCTGACCGCGCGCCAGGAGCACGGCGACGATTTCGACGCCGCCATGGGCGCCGAGGCCGTGTACGAGCTGCTGCGCACGATCGACCTGCAGTCGGAGATGACCCGCCTGCGCGAGGAAATCGCCAGCACCGGTTCGGAAACCAAGCTCAAGCGCCTCACCAAGCGCATTAAGCTGATCGAGGCCTTCATCGAGTCCGGCAACCGTCCGGAGTGGATGGTCATGACCGTGCTGCCGGTGCTGCCGCCGGACCTGCGCCCGCTGGTCCCGCTGGACGGCGGCCGCTTCGCGACCTCCGACCTCAACGACCTGTACCGCCGCGTCATCAACCGCAACAACCGCCTGCGCCGCCTGCTCGAGCTGAACGCGCCGGACATCATCGTGCGCAACGAAAAGCGCATGCTGCAGGAATCGGTTGACGCGCTGCTGGACAACGGCCGTCGTGGCCGTGCCATCACCGGCACCAACAAGCGCCCGCTCAAGTCGCTGGCCGACATGATCAAGGGCAAGCAGGGTCGTTTCCGCCAGAACCTGCTCGGCAAGCGCGTGGATTACTCGGGCCGTTCGGTCATCACCGTCGGTCCGTACCTGAAGCTGCACCAGTGCGGCCTGCCGAAGAAGATGGCGCTGGAGCTGTTCAAGCCGTTCGTCTTCGCCAAGCTGCAGCGTCGCGGCCTGGCCACCACGATCAAGGCCGCCAAGAAGCTGGTCGAGCGTGAAGAGGCCGAGGTGTGGGATATCCTCGAAGAGGTCATCCGCGAGCACCCGGTGCTGCTGAACCGCGCGCCGACCCTGCACCGCCTGGGCATCCAGGCGTTCGAGCCGGTGCTGATCGAAGGCAAGGCGATCCAGCTGCACCCGCTGGTCTGCACCGCGTTCAACGCCGACTTCGACGGTGACCAGATGGCCGTCCACGTGCCGCTCTCGCTGGAAGCCCAGCTGGAAGCGCGTGCGCTGATGATGTCCACCAACAACATCCTGTCGCCGGCCAACGGCGAGCCGATCATCGTGCCGTCGCAGGACGTCGTGTTGGGCCTGTACTACCTCAGCCGCGCCCTGGAGAACAAGAAGGGCGAGGGCATGGTGTTTGCCAACACCAACGAAGTGAAGCGCGCCTACGACAACCGCGTGGTCGAGCTGCATGCCAAGGTGAAGGTCCGCATCACCGAGGTGGTGACGGACGACAACGGCGCCAAGCAGAAGAAGACCTCGATCGTGGACACCACGGTCGGTCGCGCCCTGCTGAGCGAAATCCTGCCCGAAGGCCTGCCGTTCGCCCTGGCGAACACCGAGATGACCAAGAAAAACATCTCGCGCCTGATCAACTCCTCGTACCGCATGCTCGGCCTGAAGGACACCGTGGTGTTCGCCGACCGCCTGATGTACACCGGCTACGCCTACGCGACCCGCGCCGGCGTGTCGATCGGCATCGACGACATGCTGATCCCGGACGAGAAGAAGGGCATCCTGACCGAGGCCGAGGCCGAGGTGCTGGAGATCCAGGAGCAGTACCAGTCCGGTCTGGTCACCGCCGGCGAGCGCTACAACAAGGTCGTGGACATCTGGTCGCGTACCAACGAGCGCATCGCCAAGGCGATGATGGACACCATCGGCACCGAGAAGGTGGTCAACGCCAAGGGCGAGACCATCGACCAGAAGTCGATGAACTCGCTGTACATCATGGCCGACTCCGGCGCGCGTGGTAGCCAGGCGCAGATCCGCCAGCTGGCCGGCATGCGCGGCCTGATGGCCCGCCCGGACGGCTCGATCATCGAGACGCCCATCAAGGCGAACTTCCGCGAAGGCCTGAACGTGCAGGAGTACTTCAACTCCACCCACGGTGCCCGTAAGGGTCTGGCCGATACCGCGCTGAAGACGGCGAACTCGGGTTACCTGACCCGTCGCCTGGTCGACGTGGCGCAGGACGTGGTGATCACCGAGGTCGACTGCGGCACGATGGAAGGCCTGACCATGACCCCGATCGTGGAAGGCGGCGACGTGGTCGAGCCGCTGAAGGACCGCGTGCTGGGTCGCGTCGTGGCCGAGGACGTGTTCCTGCCGGGCAACGACGAGGAGCCGATCGTGACCCGCAACACGCTGCTCGACGAGCAGTGGGTCGCCAAGCTGGAAGAGGCGAGCGTGCAGTCGATCAAGGTCCGCTCGACCATCACCTGCGAATCGCCGTTCGGCGTGTGCGCGCACTGCTACGGCCGCGACCTGGCCCGTGGCCACCTGGTCAACATCGGCGAAGCGGTCGGCGTCATCGCCGCGCAGTCGATCGGTGAGCCGGGTACCCAGCTGACCATGCGTACGTTCCACATCGGTGGTGCGGCGTCGCGTGCCGCGGCGGTGGACAACATCACCGTCAAGACGACCGGTTCGGTGAAGTTCACCAACCTCAAGTCGGTCGAGCACGCGAACGGCACGCTGGTGGCGGTCTCGCGTTCGGGCGAAATCTCCGTGCTCGATGCCCATGGCCGCGAGCGCGAGCGCTACAAGCTGCCGTACGGCGCCAACATCTCGGTCAAGGACGCCGCCGAGATCAAGGCCGGCCAGACCGTGGCGAACTGGGATCCGCACAACCACCCGATCGTGTCGGAAGTGGCGGGCTTCATCCGCTTCGTGGACTTCATCGACGGCGTCACCGTCATCGAGAAGACCGACGAGCTGACTGGCCTGGCCTCGCGCGAGATCACCGATCCGAAGCGTCGTGGCTCGCAGGGCAAGGACCTGCGTCCGCTTGTTCGCATCGTCGACGCCAAGGGCAACGACCTGTCGATCCCGGGCACCGACCTGCCGGCGCAGTACCTGCTGCCGCCGCGTTCGATCGTCAACCTGCAGGATGGCGCGCCGGTCGGCGTGGGCGACGTGGTCGCCAAGATCCCGCAGGAAGCGTCCAAGACCCGCGACATCACCGGTGGTCTGCCGCGCGTGGCCGACCTGTTCGAAGCGCGCAAGCCGAAGGATCCGGCGATCCTGGCCGAGCGTTCGGGCGTGATCAGCTTCGGCAAGGACACCAAGGGCAAGCAGCGCCTGATCATCAAGGACACCGATGGCAGCGAGCACGAAGAGCTGATTCCGAAGTACCGCCAGATCATCGTGTTCGAAGGTGAGCACGTGACCAAGGGCGAGACCGTGGTGGACGGCGAGCCGAGCCCGCAGGACATCCTGCGTCTGCTGGGTGTCGAGCCGCTGGCCGCCTATCTGGTCAAGGAAATCCAGGACGTGTACCGCCTGCAGGGCGTGAAGATCAACGACAAGCACATCGAGGTGATCACCCGCCAGATGCTGCGCAAGGTCGAGATCACCGACCAGGGCAACAGCAAGTTCCTGAATGGCGAGCAGGCCGAGCGCCAGCGCGTCATCGAGGAAAATGCACGCCTGGTCGCCCGCAACGAGCTGCCGGCCAAGTTCGACCCGGTGCTGCTGGGTATCACCAAGGCGTCGCTGGCGACCGAGTCGTTCATCTCGGCGGCGTCGTTCCAGGAAACCACCCGCGTCCTCACCGAGGCGGCGGTCCGTGGTACCAGCGACAACCTGCGCGGCCTGAAGGAGAACGTGATCGTCGGCCGCCTGATCCCGGCCGGTACCGGCCTGGCGTACCACACCCAGCGCCGTCGCGGCGCCACCGGTCTCACCGAGTCCGAGATGGAAACCCTGGCCGGCACCGCGCCGGCTACCGAGACCACCGCTCCGGCGGCGGTCGAGGCTGGCTCCGACGAGGAGTAAGCGGTATCCGGCGCGGCTCGACCCGCCGCGCCGGGACAAGTGAAAGGGAGGGCAGGATGCCCTCCGTTTTCCGGCCCTGGACGGGCCAGCAGGCCAGTGACCGTCTCGGTTGACGGGAATTTGACCTGCCAGCTATACTCCCGCCTCTCGGCAGGCCGGCCTTTCGGCCTGTCGTCGTTTTCATGAGGGTCCGACGACCTTCCAATCAGAAGAATCCACTGATGGCGACTATCAATCAGCTGGTCCGCAAGCCTCGGCAAGCGACCACCTACAAGAGTGCCTCCCCGGCGCTGGACAAGTGTCCGCAGCGTCGTGGCGTGTGCACGCGCGTCTATACCACCACCCCGAAGAAGCCGAACTCGGCCCTCCGTAAGGTTGCGAAGGTTCGCCTGACCAACCAGGAAGAGGTCATCAGCTACATCGGCGGCGAAGGCCACAACCTGCAGGAGCACTCCGTGGTCCTGATCCGCGGTGGCCGCGTCAAGGATCTGCCGGGTGTCCGTTACCACACCGTTCGTGGTTCGCTCGACGCCGCTGGCGTTGCCAAGCGCCGCCAGGGCCGTTCGAAGTACGGCGCCAAGCGCCCGAAGAGCTAAGGAAATCAACTAATGTCCCGTAAAGGTTCTACTCCGCAGCGCACCGTCCTGCCTGATCCCAAGCATGGCAGCGAAACCATTGCCCGCTTCATCAACATGGTGATGCAGTCTGGCAAGAAGTCGGTTGCAGAGAAAATCGTGTATGGCGCAATGGACGTCATCGGCGAAAAGAATCCGAACGCCATCGAGCTGGTGCAGAAGGCACTGGACAACGTGGCACCGACCGTCGAGGTCAAGTCGCGTCGCGTCGGCGGCGCTACTTACCAGGTCCCGGTCGAAGTTCGCGCCTCTCGCCGTATGGCTCTCGCCATGCGTTGGCTGATCGATTCCGCGCGCAAGCGTGGTGAGAATTCTATGCCGCGCAAGCTGGCTGCCGAACTCCTGGACGCCTCGGAAAACCGCGGCGGTGCCATCAAGAAGCGTGAAGAGACCCACCGTATGGCGGAAGCGAACAAGGCCTTCGCGCATTACCGCTGGTGAGGTCGGGGGCCTTGGAAACGGGGCCCTGCAGCACCATATGAGGTGCTGAACATCGTGGCGCGCAGCGCGCCACACCAAACCCGAAGGCCGCCGAAAGGCGGCGTTCGGCCATCCGAAATCCGAGAAATTGAGAGGCTCCCGTGGCCCGTACCACTCCCATCGAGCGTTACCGCAATTTCGGCATCATGGCCCACATCGATGCCGGCAAGACCACCACGTCCGAGCGCATCCTGTTCTACACCGGCGTCAGCCACAAGATCGGTGAAGTGCACGACGGCGCCGCCACCATGGACTGGATGGAGCAGGAGCAGGAGCGTGGCATCACGATCCAGTCCGCTGCCACCACTGCGTTCTGGAAGGGCATGGACAAGTCGATGGAGGAGCACCGCTTCAACATCATCGACACCCCCGGGCACGTCGACTTCACCATCGAAGTCGAGCGTTCGCTGCGCGTGCTTGACGGCGCGGTGTTCGTGCTGTGCGCCGTCGGTGGCGTCCAGCCGCAGTCGGAAACCGTGTGGCGCCAGGCCAACCGTTACCACGTGCCGCGCATCGCGTTCGTCAACAAGATGGACCGCACCGGCGCCAACTTCGACAAGGTCGTCGGCCAGCTGAAGTCGCGCCTGGGCGCGGTGCCGGTGCCGATGCAGGTGCCGATCGGCGCCGAAGACGGCTTCGAGGGCGTGGTTGACCTGCTGAAGATGAAGGCCATCCACTGGGATGCCGCTTCGCAGGGCACCGTGTTCGAGTATCGCGATATCCCGGCCGACCTGGTCGAGAAGGCGAACGAAGCCCGTGCGTTCATGGTCGAGTCGGCCGCGGAAGCCAACGAAGAACTGATGGAAAAGTACCTGGGCGGCGAAGAGCTGACCGAGGCCGAGATCATCGAGGCCCTGCGCGTTCGCACGCTGGCCACCGAGATCGTCCCGATGTTCTGTGGCTCGGCGTTCAAGAACAAGGGCGTCCAGGCGATGCTCGACGGCGTCGTGCGCCTGCTGCCGTCGCCTGTCGACGTGCCGCCGGTGACCGGTACCGACGTGGATGACGAAACCAAGCAGCTGACCCGCCAGTCGGACGACAAGGCGCCGTTCTCCTCGCTCGCGTTCAAGATCATCACCGACCCGTTCGTGGGCGCGCTGACGTTCTTCCGCGTGTACTCGGGCGTGCTCAATGCCGGCGACCAGGTGCTGAACTCGGTCAAGGGCAAGAAGGAGCGCATCGGTCGTCTGCTGCAGATGCATTCGAACGATCGCACCGAGATCAAGGAAGTGCGCGCGGGCGACATCGCCGCTGCCGTGGGCCTGAAGGACGTCACCACGGGTGACACCATGTGCTCGCTGGACCACCCGATCATCCTGGAGCGCATGGTGTTCCCGGAGCCGGTGATCTCGATGGCCGTGGAGCCGAAGACCAAGTCGGACCAGGAAAAGATGGGCATGGCCCTGGGCCGTCTGGCGCAGGAAGATCCCTCGTTCCGCGTCAAGACCGACGAGGAATCCGGCCAGACCATCATCTCGGGCATGGGCGAGCTGCACCTGGACATCATCGTTGACCGCATGAAGCGCGAGTTCAACGTCGAGGCCAACGTCGGCAAGCCGCAGGTTGCGTATCGCGAGACGATCCAGGCTTCTGACGTCAAGTCGGACTACAAGCACGCCAAGCAGTCGGGCGGTAAGGGTCAGTACGGTCACGTCGTGATCGAGCTGTCGCCGGCCACCGAGGAAGACAAGCAGAACAAGGATTACAAGGACGACTTCCTGTTCGTCAACGACATCACCGGTGGTGTGATTCCGAAGGAATTCATCCCGTCCGTCGAAAAGGGCCTGCGCGAAACCATCACCAGCGGTCCGCTGGCTGGCTTCCCGGTCGTGGGCGTCAAGGTCAAGCTGGTGTTCGGCTCGTACCATGACGTCGACTCGTCGGAAATGGCGTTCAAGCTGGCCGCCTCGATGGCGTTCAAGCAGGGCTTCGCGAAGGCCAAGCCGGTGCTGCTGGAGCCGATCATGAAGGTCGAGATCGTGACCCCGGAGGACTACCTGGGTGACGTGATGGGCGACGTGAGCCGTCGTCGTGGCGTGCTGCAGGGTTCGGACGAAACGCCGTCGGGCAAGATCATCAACGCGATGATCCCGCTGGGCGAGATGTTCGGCTATGCGACCTCGCTGCGTTCGCAGACCCAGGGTCGTGCGACCTTCACGATGGAGTTCGATCACTACGAGCCGGCTCCGTCGAACATCGCCGACACCGTGATCAAGAAGGGCTGAGCGCAAGCTCAGTCCTTCCCCCTCTTTCTTTCTGATATTCAAGGTATACAACAATGGCCAAGGGTAAGTTCGAGCGCACCAAGCCGCACGTCAACGTCGGCACCATCGGTCACGTCGACCACGGCAAGAC
>NZ_JARQXB010000002.1 GCF_029543105.1 Stenotrophomonas sp. HITSZ_GD | reverse complement strand
CTTTCGGGACACGCCGTGAATCCATCCATGGAGGCTCGTAGGCGACATCCATGTCGCCTACGGTCCCGAAAGGGCCCTGCCCCCGAAGGCCCCACAGATCACCACCGCCGGCAGGGAAAAAGCGCAACGCACGCGCGCTCACGCAGCGCCGCGCCCCCGTAGGAGCGGCTTCAGCCGCGACGTGAAAGAGAAAAAACGGAGACTGAAAAAGGAGAAAGGGGGGGAGGTTGAGAAGCAGGCTTTTGCCTTTGCTTTCCCCCCTCACTCTCCCCAGCGCGCCCCAAACGAAGTGGGAAAAACCAAAGCGCCCAGCCCCGACCTGCCGTGTAGGGACGTCAGCGGGCCATGGATGGCCCGCGGCGGCGAATCGGACAGGGATGTCTGCTGAGCCGTGACGGCCCTACACGGCAGGTCGGGGCCCGCACCGTAAGCCGACGCATACACCGCCCACCGCAAACGCGCCCCACCAAAAAAACCTCACAATGCAGCAAGAAACCCCGCCACCGCCGGCCCAAATCGCCCGAAATCCACCAAGAACGCATCATGCCCTTGCGGCGAATCCAACCCCACGAACGCCGCATCCGCGCCCCCGGCGCGCAACCCATCGGCGATCTGTTGCTGCTGTTGCACCGGGAACAGGATGTCCGTATTGGCCCCGATCGCCAGCGCCCGCGCCACGCGGATCTTCGCCAGCCCCGCCATCACGTCGCCGTCGGCGTACTCGGCCAGGTCGAACCAGTCCATCGAGCGGCTCAGGTACAGATAGCAATTCGGATCGAAGAAGCGCACGAAGCGCCGCGCGTGTCCCTCCAGGTAGCTTTCCACCTGGAATTCCAGCCCGAACGGATCGTCGTCGGCCTGCTCCGAATCCAATCGCACCCGGCCGAACCGCCCGTCCCACTCCAGCGCCGAGCGGTAGGTGATCACCCCCAGCTTGCGCGCCATGCGCATGCCCGACTCGGGGTAATGCGTGTCGTCGTAATGCCCGCCGTTCCAGTTCGGGTCCAGCCGGATCGCCTCGCGCTGCAGCGAGCGGATCGCGATGGAAAACGGCAACGCCTGCGCACTGCCGGAAATATTGATGTGGCTGCCCGCGATGCCCGGATGCCGCAGCAGGATCGCCAGCGCGGTCATGCCGCCCATCGAATTGCCGACCAGGCACGCCAACTGTTCGATGCCCAGCGCCCGCACCACGGCGACGGCGGCATCGGCACCGTCCTCCACCGACAGCTCCGGGAAATCGAGGCGATACGGCGTGCCGGTGGCCGGGTTGATCGACGCCGGGCCGGTGGAGCCCTTGCAACTGCCCAGCGAATTCACGCACACCACGAACCAGCGGTCGGTATCGATGGGCTTGCCCGGGCCCACCATCGCTTCCCACCAGCCCGGTTCGGGATTGCCGACATTGCGCGCGGCATGCGCGTTCGGCGACAGGCCGGTGACGATGAGCACCGCGTTGCCGCCATCGGCCGCCAGCGTGCCCCAGGTTTCGTAGGCCACGCGCGCGCCGTGCAGCACGCCGCCGCGCTTCATCGGGAACGGCGAGGGCAGGGAGAGGAATTGGCTTCCAGCCGGGATGAATTCAGTCATGCGGCGATTCTAGCGGGGTGCGCCGCCACGCCGCAGGCGCCGCGGTGGATCGCTGCGTACCGGGCGCGCCGGCTCATTCGCCCACGGTGAGCCGCACCGGTGCGTCGGCCGGCAGCTTCACCCGCACGGGCGCGGAGGTGATGTCGCCTTCCTGTGGCATCGCGTTGCCGCTGGGCGATATGCGCGCGATCACCTCCACTTCGCCCAGCGCGGACAGCTTGGCGGTGGGCATCGGGCTGTCGCCGTCGTCCAGGTGCACCGTCAGCGGCAACTCGGACAAGGTGTGCTTCTCCACGGCGACCGGCATCGGCGGGCCGTCGGGGATGCGCGCGATCACGAACACGGTGGTGTCGTCCGGCAATCGCGTGCGCCACCCCGGCGCAGCCGACACTTCTACCGCCAGCCCGCTGCGCGACGGTGGCGGCGCGGCGATCGGGGGCTGCCCGGCCTCGGCACGCGCGGCGTTGATCTGCGCCAGCAGGCTGGCCTGCGTGCCACCATCCACCTGCGCCAGCAGCGGCGCCCAGGTGGCCGCCGCGTCGCCCGGCTGGCCGGCCTGGCGCTGCGCCACGCCGAGGAACCAGCGGGCGCGCTGGTGCTCCGGCTGCACGGCCAGGGCGTGTTGCAGCCACTGGATGGCGGTGGCGTCGGCCTGGCCGCTGCCGGCGGCGAGCATGCGCGCCTGCGCCGCGGACACCAGCACTTCGGGGTGGTCGGGCTGCAGCTTCACCGCGTGGGCGAAGGCGTCCGCCGCCTCGGTGTATTTCTCCTGGCCGAGCAGCGCGCGGCCGAGCAGCATCCAGCCTTCGACCTGGCCGGGGTCGCGCGCCAGCGCGGCGCGCAGGTCGGCGACGGCCTCGTCGATATCGCGCGGGGTGTCGATGCGCGAGGCGTTGGCATCGCGCAAGCCGGCCGGCGTGCCCAGCAGGCCGTACAGCACGGCGGTCCCCAGCCCGAGCAGCACCACCGTGGCGATGACGAAGCCACGCGAATGCGCCCACATCGGCCGCAGTACCCAGGCCAGCACGGCCACGGCGATGACGGCGGCGATCAGCGCGAAAACGACCATCACCACTCCTGCGCGTCGTCGGTGGCCGCCGGCAGCGCGCGCGCACGGCGGCGCACCAGCACGACCAGCATCACCGCGCCGCCCAACAGCAGCGCGGCCGGGCCGAACCACAGCAGCCAGGTGCGCGATTCGACCTGCGGGCGGTACAGCACGAATTCGCCGTAGCGCTCGACCAGGAACTGCTTGATCTGCGCGTCGCTGCGGCCCTGGTGCATCAGGTCCAGCACCTCGCGGCGCAGGTCGTGGGCGATCTGCGCGTTGGAATCGGCCAGCGACTGGTTCTGGCATTGCACGCAGCGCAACTCGGCGGTGAGCGCGTGGAAGCGTGCCTCTTCGGCGGCATCGCGGTAGGCCAGCGGCGCGGGGTCGGACACCGGCTGCGCGAACGCGGTCGCGCCGGCCCACGCCAGCCATGCCGCGATCACGCAGGCCGCCAGGCGGGCCTTCATGGGGCGGCGTGCAAGGGCGTGCCGCCGGCCGGGGCGCGTTCGAGCCGGGTCAGCTGCGGGATCAGCTGCTCGTCGATCACCGCCTGCGTGAGCGCGCCGCTGTACTTCCAGCGCACCACGCCCTGCGCATCGACCAGGAAGGTTTCCGGCGCGGCGGCGATGCCCCAGTCGATGGCGGTGCGGCCGTCCGGGTCGGCCAGCACCAGCAGGTAGGGATTGCCCAGCTGTTCCAGCCAGTGCAGCGCGTCGGCGCGCTCGTCCTTCCAGTTGTAGCCGATCACGCGCACGCGCTTGGTCAGCGCGAAGCGGGTCAGGATGGGATGCTCCTCGCGGCAGGTCGGGCACCAGCTGCCCCACACGTTGAGCACGTAGGGCGCGCCGCGCAGGTCGGCGGCGGTGACGCGGATCGAGGCATCGTGCAGCAACGGCAGGTCGAAGGCCGGCGCGGGCTTGCCGATCAGCGCCGAAGGCAGGCTGTCGCGGTCGGCCAGGCCGGAGCGGCGCACGCCGTACAGCAGCAGCGCCAGCACGGCGAGGAATACCAGCGCGCCGCCAATGAGCAGCGGCAGCGACAGGCGGCGAGAGGAAGGTGCGGACATCAGGACTTCTCCGGAATACGACGGAAGCGCCGGTCGGTGGCGGTGACCACGCCGCCCAGCGCCATCAACAAGGCGCCCAGCCAGATCCAGCGCACGAACGGCTTGACGTGCGCGCGCACCGCCCAGGCGCCGGCGCCCAGCGGTTCGCCCAGCGCGACGTAGACATCGCCGAACAGGCCTGGGCGGATGCCGGCTTCGGTCATCACCTGGCCACCGCTGGCGTAACGCCGCTTCTCCGGGGCCAGCACGCCCAGTTCGCGGCCGCCGCGCAGGATCGTCAGGCGCGCCACGTCGGCACTGTAGTTCGGGCCCTGCACCGGGTCGAGCCCGTCAAAGCGCAGCGCGTAGGCGCCGATGCGAAGCTGCTGGCCGGGGGCCAGCGCCACCTCGCGTTGCACGCTCAGCGACTCCACCAGCAGCGCGCCGGCCAGGAACACCGCCACGCCGCCGTGGGCGAGCAGCATGCCGGCCATCTCGGCGGTCAGCCGCTGGCCTGGCGCGGTGCCGCGCAGGCGCAGCCAGGCGAAGCGCAACGTGCCGAGCAATACCCACGCGGCCGCGGCAACGCCCAGCGCGGCCTTGACGCGTCCTTGCGGCGCCAGCACCCAGCCCAGTGCGCCGGCGGCCAGCGCCAGCACCAGCCACGGCAGCAGCAGGGCGAGCAGGCGCGAGGGCTGGTCGCGCTGCCAGCGGGTGAGCGGGCCGAAGGGCAGCAGCAGCACCAGCGGCGCCATCAGCAGCACGAACAAGGTGCCGAAATAGGGCGGGCCGACCGAGAGCTTGCCCAGCGCCAGCGCATCGGCCAGCAGGGGATACAGCGTGCCCAGCAGCACCATCGCGCAGGCGCAGGTGAGCAGCAGGTTGTTGGCCAGCAGCAGGGTCTCGCGCGAGGTGGCCGCGAAGCCGCGGCGCGGGTCCTCGCCGGCCGGCGCCAGCGCGGGCGCGCGCACGGCGTACAGCAGCAGCGAGCCGCCGATCACCAGCGCGAGGAAGATCAGGATGAACAGGCCGCGCGAAGGATCGGCCGCGAACGAGTGCACGCTGGTCAGCACGCCCGAGCGCACCAGGAAGGTACCCAGCAGCGAGAGCGAGAACGCGGCGATCGCCAGCAGCAGCGTCCAGCCACCGAAGGTGCCACGCTTCTCGGTGACCGCCTGCGAATGCAGCAGCGCCGCGCCGGCGAGCCACGGCATGAAACTGGCATTCTCCACCGGGTCCCAGAACCACCAGCCGCCCCAGCCCAGTTCGTAGTACGCCCACCAGCTGCCGAGCGCGATGCCCAGCGTGAGCAGCGCCCAGGCCAGGTTGGTCCACGGCCGCGACCAGCGCAGCCAGCGCGCATCCAGCTGGCCGTCGAGCAGCGCGGCGATGGCGAAGGCGAACGGCACTGCGAAGCCGACATAGCCGGCGTAGAGCATCGGCGGGTGGATGATCAGGCCCGGGTCCTGCAGCAGCGGGTTGAGGTCGCCGCCTTCCGGCGGCGCCGGCAACAGCCGCGCGAACGGGTTGGAGGTGAACAGCAGGAAGGCGAGGAAGCCCAGGCTGACCAGCGCCATCACCCCGAGCACGCGCGCCACCACCGGCAACGGCAACGCACGCGAACCCACCGCCACCGCCGCGCTCCACAGCGCCAGCACCAGCGTCCACAGCAGCAGCGAGCCTTCGTGCGCGCCCCACACGGCCGAATAGCGGTACGCCAGCGGCAGCAGCGAATTGGAGTTCTCGGCCACGTAGGCCACGGAGAAATCCTGCCGCACGAAGGCGAAGGTCAGCACGGCGAAGGCGCCGCCCACCAGCAGCAGCTGCGCCAGCGCGGCGGGGCGGGCGACCTGCATCCACGCCACATGGCCGCGCTGCGCGCCCGCCAGCGGCAGCACCGCCTGCAGCAGGGCGACCAGCAGGGCGAGGATGAGCAGGACCTGGCCGAGTTCGGGCAGCATCAGGGCAACATCCGGATCGCCACGCCGCGCGCTGCCGCCGTCACTGCGGCCCCGCGACGTCGTGTTTGCGATGCGCCGCGCCCATCTTGTCGGCGACTTCCTTGGGCATGTAGTTCTCGTCGTGCTTGGCCAGCACTTCCTCGGCCACGAACACGCCCTCGTGCATGCGCCCGGTGGCGATCACCGCCTGCCCCTCGCGGAACAGGTCCGGCAGGATCTTGTCGTAGCTCACCGGCAGTTGCGCGTCGCCGTCGGTGACGCGGAAGTGCGCCTGCAGCGAGCCGGCCGGGCGCTGGAACGAACCCTTCTCGACCATGCCGCCGAGACGGAAGCGGGCGTGGTCGCCGGCCTCGCCGCGCAGCACTTCGGAGGGCGTGTAGAGATAGGCGACATTGCGCTGAAGGGCGAGGGCGACAAGCGTCGTGGCCAGCCCGCCGGCGAAGACCAGCAGCAGCACCCACCACAGGCGACGGCGCCGGGTCGGGTTCATCGCACCAGTTCCGTGTCGGGCGTGGCCGCCTGGCGGCCGCGCTGGCGCTGCTGGCGCGCGCGCGCCTGGCGCAACGCACGGCGCACCTGCAGGCGCGCGCTGAGCACGTCCCACAGCAGCACGATGACGAACACCGCGTAGGCCGCGATCACATAGCCGAGATAACTCATGCGGCCTCCCGCGCGTGGGCGAGCCGTGCCACCCAGTCCTTGCCGGCCTCGCGGCGCAGGTTGTCGGCGCGGGCACGCAGCAGCAGCGAGCCGGCGAACCAGCACTTGGTCGCGGCGACCATCAGCCACAGCGGCACCAGCATGGAGGCATCGATGCTCGATTCGCCCAGCAGGCGGATGCTCTGGCCCTGGTGCAGCGAATTCCACCACACCACCGAGTAGCGGATGACCGGCAGCAGCGCGACGCCGACGATGGCCAGCAGCCCGGCCGCGCGCGCGGCATTGCGGTGGTCGTCGATGACCTGGTACAGGCCGATCACGCCGAGATAGAGGAACAGCAGGATCAGCTCGGTGGTCAGGCGCGGGTCCCAATCCCACCAGGCGCCCCACATCGGCTTGCCCCAGATGCTGCCGGTGAGCAGGGTGATCACGGTGAAGGCGGCGCCGATGGGCGCGCAGGCCATGGCCAGGATCTCGCACAGCTTGACGCGCCAGATCATCGCGATGGCCGCGTACAGCGCCATCAGCCCGAACACGAACAGGCTCATCCACGCGCTGGGCACGTGGATGTAGAGGATGCGGAAGCTGTCGCCCTGTTTGTAGTCCGCCGGCACCACGAACAGCGCCTGCCACAGCCCGATGCCGCCGAGCAGCACGCCGGCGGCCAGGCACCACGGGGCCCAGCGGGCGGCGAAGCGATCAAAAACCGGGGGCGAGCCGAGTAGGTGGAACCAGCGGACGAAACGATTCATGCGGTGGCGATGGCTCTGGCTTCGGTGGAGTGGGCGCCGCTCAGCTCAATGAAATCCGGATCGCCGCCGCGGCCGCCAACGGTGCCAGCACCAGCCCGATGACCAGCCCCGCGCCGAGCAGCAGCAGCGGCGCGGAAGGATCCAGCCCCTGCATGCCGGCGGCCACGCTGCCCGCGCCGAACACCAGCACCGGCACGTACAGCGGCAGCGCCAGCAACGCCACGAGAATACCAGAGCGTTTCATGTTCACCGTCAGCGCCGCCACCACCGCGCCGAGCAGGCTGAGCAGCGGCGTGCCGAGCAGCAACGATGCCAGCAGCACGGGGAGTTGGTCATGCCGCAGGTGCAGCAATTCGCCGAGCAACGGCGTGGCGATGATCAACGGCAGGGCCGTGACCACCCAGTGCAGCAGCACGCGCACGAGCACGAGCCAGGCCAGCGGCACGGGCGCCAGTACCCATTGTTCGAGCGAGCCGTCGTCGGCGTCGCCGCGGAACAGCGAATCGAGCGAGAGCAGGCCGGCAAGCAGCACGGCCAGCCACATCACCGCGGGGGCGACGAGGGAGAGGGTGTCGGCATGCCCGCCGAGGGCGAGGGCGAACAGCACGACGATCAGCAGGGCGAACAGGGCCGGCTGCAGGGCATCGCCGCGGCGGCGCCACAGCAGGCGCAGGTCGCGCAGCACGAGCGCGCGCGAGGCCTGCCACAGCGAAGGCAGGGGGGAAGGGACGCTCATGCGGGCAGGGCCAGAGTGAGCATGCGGGTGCGCACCGGCGGGGCGGCGTAGGCGCCGTGGGTGGTGACCAGGGCGGCGCCGCCGCCGCGCAGGTGGGCGGAGATCATGCGGTTGACCAGGTTGATGCCGTCGAGGTCGAGGTTGGCGTAGGGCTCGTCGAGCAGCCACAGGGGGGCGGGCGAGAGCCACAGGCGGGCCAGGCCCAGGCGCTTCTTCTGCCCGGCCGAGAGCTGGCGCACGAGGGCGTCCTCGTAACCGGCGAGGCCGGCGATGGCCAGGGCGTTGCCGGGCATCTGGCGGGCGCGCCGGCCTTGCAGGCCGCAGAGGAAGTGCAGGTTTTCCAGGGTGGTGAGGTCGGGCTTCAGGGCGGGTAGGTGGCCGAGGTAGGCGATGAAACGCGAGCGATCCACGCGCCGGGCAGGGCGGCCGTCGATCTCCACCTTGCCGCCATCGGGGCGCAGCAGGCCGGCGAGGACGCGCAGCAAGGTGGTCTTGCCGGCGCCGTTGTCGCCTTGCACGAGCAGGGCTTCGCCGGCATCGACCTGGAAGTCGAGCGGACCGAACACGGCTTCCTCGTTGCGGCTGAAGCTCAAGGCCTGCGCGGCCAGCAGGGGCGGCGCGGCGGACGGGGTGTCGGTCATCAAGGCGGGATTGCGGAAGCTGGGTGGCATTGTATCTGGCGGGTTTGCGGGTGTGGTCTTTGTTGTTTGATCGGTGGGCTGTTTTTGGGGTGGGTCGGCTGTCTTGGATTGGTCGCGCGGCGTCCGGGGGGTATGCCCTGGTGGGGGACGCCAACTACCGCATCCATGCGGGGCTCGTAGGGCGACGTCCTGTCGCCCTACGCCCCCACCAGGGCATACCCCCCGGACGCCCCACACCTTCCCTCTACCGGATCGGAGAGCCAAACACCTCGCGGCAAGGTGGAGCGGCGGCGGCTTTGCGGTTCGCTCTTCGTTCCGCCAATGGGAGAGGGGAGGGGCGAGCGGGGGCCATGCCCCGTCGGGGGCGTGGGGCGACATGGATGTCGCCCTACGAGCCCCGCATGGATGCGGCAGTTGGCGTCCCCCGACGGGGCATGGCCCCCGCTCGCCGCGCGACGGCAACCAAAGCGCCAAGCGCCAAACGCCAAACGCCAAGCGCCAAGCGCCATACCCTCAAAACCACATCGCCATAAGGCCAACCACACCGGCGCTGCTAAACTCCCAGCCCCCCTCGATCCACCGGACAGAAGCCCGATGCCCGTGCCCGCCACCAAGCTGCCCAACGTGGGCACCACCATCTTCACCGTGATGTCGCAGCTGGCCGCCGAGCACAAGGCGGTCAACCTCGGCCAGGGCTTTCCCGATTTCCCCGTGCCCGGCCGCCTCGTCGAAGCGCTGGACCGCGCCATGCGCGATGGCCACAACCAGTACCCGCCGATGACCGGCGTCGCGCCGCTGCGCCAGGCCATCGCCGGCAAGGCGCTGCGCTGCTACGGCGCCACGGTGGATGCCGACAACGAGATCACCGTCACCAGCGGCGCCACCGAGGCCATCTTCAACGCCATCCATAGCGTCGTGCGCGCCGGCGAGGAAGTGATCGTGCTCGACCCCGCCTACGACTGCTACGAACCGGCGATCGACCTGGCTGGCGCGCGCGCCGTGCACGTGGCGCTGGACCCGCTCACCTTCGCCGTCGACTGGGCCAAGGTGCAGGCCGCCATCACCCCTCGCACCCGCATGCTGATGATCAACAGCCCGCACAACCCGTCCGGCGCGATGTTCTCGGCCGACGACATGCGCGCCCTGGCCGACCTGCTGCGCGGCACCGACATCTTCCTGCTGTCCGACGAGGTCTACGAGCACATCGTGTTCGACGGCCGTCGCCACGAGTCCGTGCTGCGCTGGCCGGAGCTGCGCGAGCGCGCCTTCGTGATCTCCAGCTTCGGCAAGACCTACCACTGCACCGGCTGGAAGATCGGCTACGCCATCGCCCCGCCGGCGCTGAGCGCCGAATTCCGCAAGGTGCACCAGTACAACACCTTCGCCAGCTTCGCTCCCGCCCAGTACGCCTTCGCCGAGATGATCCGCGACGAGCCCGAGCACGACGAACAGCTGGGCGCGTTCTACCAGGCCAAGCGCGACCGCTTCCGCGAGCAGCTGCTGGGCACGCGGCTCAAGCCGCTGCCGGTGCCGGGCGGGTATTTCCAACTGGTGGATTATTCGGCGGTCAGCGACCTGCCGGACCACGCGTTCGCCAAGTGGCTGACGGTCGAACACGGCGTGGCGGCCATTCCGCTGTCGCCGTTCTACCAGAACCCGCCAGCCGGCCAACGCCTGGCGCGGTTGTGCTTCGCCAAGAACGAGGCGACGCTCGATGCGGCCATCGAGCGGTTGAAGCAGCTCTGACATCCGCGCCGCGCCGCCTTTCCGCCAGCAGCCCGAGGTTCCCCATGCAAGACCTGCGCATTTCCCTCGTCCAGGGTGACACCCGCTGGCACGACCCAGCCGGCAACCGCGACCACTACGGCGCGCTGCTCGGGCCGCTCGCCGGCCAGACCGACCTGGTGGTGCTGCCGGAAACCTTCACCAGCGGGTTTTCCAACGATGCCATCGACAAGGCCGAAGGCATGGAGGGGCCGACGGTGGCGTGGATCGGCGAGCAGGCCGCGCGCCTGGGCGCGGCGGTGACCGGCAGCGTCCAGCTGCGCACGCCGGAGGGCGTGTTCAACCGCCTGCTGTTCGCCACCCCCGACGGTGGGCTGCAGTACTACGACAAGCGCCATCTGTTCCGCTACGCCAACGAGCACGAGCGCTACGCCGCCGGGCGCGACCGCCTCACGGTGGAATGGAAGGGTTGGCGGATCAACCCGCAGGTCTGCTACGACCTGCGTTTCCCGGTGTTCTGCCGCAACCGCTACGACGTCGAGCGCCCCGGCCAACTCGATTTCGACCTGCAGCTGTTCGTGGCGAACTGGCCCTCGGCCCGCGCCTACGCCTGGCGCACGCTGCTGCGGGCGCGGGCGATCGAGAACCTGTGCTTCGTGGCGGCGGTCAACCGCGTGGGCGTGGACGGCAACGGCCTGCACTACGCCGGCGACAGCGCGGTGATCGACTTCCTCGGCCAGCCGCAGCTGGAAATCCGCGAGCGCGAGCAGGTCGCCACCACCACCATCTCCGCCGCGGCGCTGGCCGAACATCGCGCGCGCTTCCCGGCCATGCTCGACGCCGATGCCTTCCAGCTCGGCACGGTCAACGCCGCGCGCTGAGCGCACGGCCGCTGAACGGCGTGCGGGCAAGGGCGCGTCGGCCTCACGCCGGCGCTGCTAACCTCGCCGCCAGTTCACCCAGGACCCCTGCGATGTTCAAGACCGCCTCCCTGCTGGCCGCGCTCGCCGCCGCCAGCGCGTTCGCGCCGGCCGCCCAGGCCGCCGGCAACCTCGACTGCACCCTGCGCTTCAACCTCTCCGGCTGGTCGGTGTTCTACAAGACCGCCAAGGGCACCGGCACCATCACCTGCAACAACGGCGTCACCGTGCCGGTCAAGATCAGCGCCAAGGGCGGCGGGCTTACCGTGGGCAAGTCGAAGATCGTCGACGGCAAGGGCAGCTTCACCGGCGCCTACAGCGTCAACGACCTGTTCGGCACCTATGGCGGCGCCGAGGCGCACGCGGGCGCGGTCAAGTCGAGCAATGCGCAGGTGGTCACCAAGGGCGACATCTCGCTCGCGCTCGCCGGCACCGGCGAGGGCTGGGACCTCGGCGTGGGCGTGGGCAACTTCGTGATCTCGCGGCGCTGAGGCGCCGCGCGTCGCGGCTGAAGCCGCGCCCACAAGGACGCCATGACCTTCCCGCGAAGGTCATATCTCCCCGCCGGGCCATGGGCCCGTGGGGTTGCGTCTTCATCGTGGGAGAGGCGTGCGCCGCGACCAGGCGCCGGGGCGCGGGCGCGGGCGAGGGCGAGGGCGGCGATCCAGCCGCCTACTCGCGAACCGGCCAAGCACCGGTCGAGCGACGCAAGCGCATTTCATACGGCACCTTCACCAACTCGCCGCGGCCGGCGTCGCCGATGTGCGCCAGCAACTGCTCGGCGGCGATGCGGCCCATCTCGTGGCTGGGCTGGCGCACGGTGGTCAGGCTCGGCCAGATCTGCCGGGCCATGGGCATGTCGTCGAAACCGAACACCGACAGGTCGCGCGGAATGCGCAGGCCGCGCTCTTCCGCTTCATAGATCACCCCGGCCGCGGTGTCGTCGTTGGCGGCGAAGATCGCCGTCGGCGGCTCGGCCAGGTCCAGCAGCGCGCGCCCGCCTTCGATGCCGGAGTCGAACGAGAACTCGCCTTCGATCACCAGCGCCGGGTCGTACGGCAGGCCCGCGCGCTGCAGCGCATCGCGGTAGCCATCCAGGCGCCACGCCCGCGCACCGTGCGAACGGTGGCCGGTGATGTGGCCGATGCGGCGATGCCCCAGGCTGGCGACGTGCGCCACCAGTTCGGCGGCCGCCTCGCGCTCGTCCAGCGTGGCACCGATCTGGCCCACGCGCCGGCGCGGGGAAATCGAGGCGTAGGGCATGGCATGGGTTTGCAGCCAGTCGAGCAGTTCGTCGTCGTCGGTGATCGGCGGGGTGAGGATCATCCCGTCCGGCCGGTACTGGTGCAGCAGGTCCTCGATCTGCGCGCGGTAACCGCCACCGTTGGGCTCCATCGGCTGCAGCATCATGCTGTAGTGGCGCGAGCGGCAGGCGTCGAGCACGCCGCCGATGATCTCCATGATGTAGTTCGACGACGGATTGTCGTAGAGCAGGGCGATCTGGTACGAGCGGTTCGAGGCCAGGCTGCGCGCGGAGGGGTTGGGCCGGTAATTCAGCGCGCGCGCGGCCTGCTCGACCTTCTCGCGCGTATCCGGGCGAACGTTGGGCTCGTAGTTGAAGACGCGCGAGACCGTCTTCATCGAAACCCCCGCGGCAGCGGCAACGTCCTCGATCCGGATACGGTTCTGTTCTTTCACGAAGGGCGCACGTGCGGGGCGGGAAGCGCACAGGATATGCGAGCGCTCACATCACGGCGCGTCCGCGCCGCCACTGGGTGCGCGCGGCGGCGATGCGTGCGCGGGCAATGCTGCGTTTTCCGGCCGAAAACACCAGGTTTCGATGCCAAGTGCGCGAAGGCGGGCGAACGCGCAATGTGTGCGCCACGCCGATTTCTTGCTGTGCCGCAGCACGTCCGGCCCGCAAAACGGAACGGGCGCCATCAGGCGCCCGTGTCCGTGGGGTGCGCAGGGCTCAGCCGCCGCGCGGACCGCGATGCCCGCCGCCGGGGCGGCCGCCACCGGGGCGACCCGCACCCCCCGGACGGCCACCGCCGCCGGGACGACCGCCGCCACCGGGGCGCGGGCCACGGTTCTGCGCGCCGCCCGGGCGACCGCCGGCCGGGCGCGCCTGGCCATACGGATTGAAGCCCGGCGTGGCGTGATCGGACGGGAAGCTCGGCGCGTTGCCCGGGTGGCCGTAGGGATGCTTGTTGCCCTGCGACTTGCCCTGGCCCTGGCCGCCTTGGCCCTGGCCTTGCGGCCTGCCGGCGTTGCCTCGTGCGCCGGCCGGCTTGTTCTTGCCATACGGGCGGGGCTGCGCGTTGCCGCGCGCGCCGCCCGGGCCGGCGTTGCGATGGCCGCTCGGGCCGGTGCTCACGCCATCGGGCACGTACCAGGTGCGGAACGCGGCCGGGTTGCCATCCGGCAACGGCTTGGGACCCTTTTCCTTGCGCTGCTTGAACGGCTTCTGCGACTGCTTGGCCGCCGCTTCGCCGCTCACCGTCAGGCCGCCCTTGAAACCGCCGGGCTTGCCGCGGCCACCCCGGCCGCGATCCTCGCGCAAGGTGTCGAAGCGGCGCAGTTCGCGGCCCTCGTCGGCGGTGTTGTGGCCGTTGACGTAGGCATTGCGCGGGCCGCCGCCGTCGCGGCCGACATGCACGGTGGCGCGGCTGGCGCGGCGCTGGCCGATCACCGGCTGCAGCGTCAGCGCCGAAGGCTGGCCTTCTTCCAGCTTGAGCTCGGCGCGCAGCGCTTCGACCTGCGGCTGCGGCACTTCCACCGACTGGCCGCGCAGCAGTTCGCGCGGCAGCGAGATCTTGCCGTAGCGGGTGCGCTTGAGGCGGCTGACCTGGCAGCCCTGCGATTCCCACAGGCGGCGCACTTCGCGGTTGCGCCCTTCCTTGACCACCACGCGGAACCAGTCGTGCGAATCGGTGCCGCCGATGCGCTCGATCTCGTCGAACTTGGCCGGGCCGTCCTCCAGCGCCACGCCGCGGGCGAGGCGGTCGACGATCTGGTCGGAGACCTGCTCCTGGCCTTCGGGCGCACGCACGCGCACCACGTACTCGCGCTCGACCTCGAAGGAGGGGTGCATCATCGCGTTGGCCAGCTCGCCGTCGGTGGTGAGCAGCAGCAGGCCGGTGGTGTTGATGTCCAGGCGTCCGATGGCGATCCAGCGCGCGCCCTTGAGCGCGGGCAGGGCTTCGAAGATGGTCGGGCGGCCTTCGGGATCGTCGCGCGTGGTGACCTCGCCCTCGGGCTTGTTGTAGATCAGCACGCGCGAGGGCTCGCTCAGCGCGCTGGCGACGAAGCCGCGCCCGTCCAGCTCGATGCGGTCGCCGCTGCGGACCGACATGCCGGTCTGCGCGACCTCGCCGTTGACCTTGACCAGGCCGTCGGCGATGCGCTGCTCCAGCGCGCGGCGCGAGCCCAGGCCGGCCTGCGCCAGCACCTTGTGCAGGCGTTCCTCGAGCTTGGGTTGTTCGGTCTCGCCGCCGCGCTTGAGCGACAGTTTGTTCAGCGAGAGCTTGCGGGGGGTGTCACTCATTTCATTTCGCTCCGGTCGGCGCGTTCGGCGTCGGCCTCAGTGGTTTCGTCTTCGTTGTCGTCCGCCGTCGCGGCCGTATCGGCGTCCGCATCGTCGGAAGGGGTGGGGTCCTGGGCGGATTCGGCCTGCGCCGCGTGTCCGTCGTCTGCTTCGTCGGCGGCATCCTGCGCGTCCGTGCCCGCGTCCTCGGTGCCGGCCTCGGCCGCCTCGGTGGGGGGTGTGTCGTTTTCGGGCGCCGGTGCCGGGCCGTCCTCGTCGGTGGTCTCGCCGCTGGCGTGGCCGTCGGCGTCGGCATCGTTGGCCGCCTCGCCTTCGCCGTCCAGCGAGGCGCCCGCGGCCAGCGGCACGTCGGGCTGGCCTTCGCTATCCAGCGGCAGCTGCGGCTCCAGTTCGCCGATGTCCTTCAGTTCGGACAGCGGCGGCAGCTCGTCCAGGCGCTTGAGGCCGAAATAATCCAGAAAGCCCTTGGTGGTGCCGAACAGCGCCGGCTTGCCGGGCACGTCGCGGTGGCCGACCACGCGGATCCACTCGCGCTCTTCCAGCGCCTGGATGATGTTGCTGCTCACCGCCACGCCGCGCACCTGCTCGATCTCGCCGCGGGTGATCGGCTGGCGGTAGGCGATCAGCGCCAGCGTTTCCAGCGTGGCGCGGGTGTACTTGGTCTTGCGTTCGGTCCACAGGCGGGCGACCCAGCCGTGCACGTCGGCCTTGACCTGGAAGCGGAAGCCGGAGGCGACCTCGACCAGCTCCACGCCGCGCTCGGCGCAGCCTTCGCGCAGCAGCTCGATGGCGCGCTCGATGCTGCCCGGGGGCGCCGGCTCCTCTTCGGGGAACAGGCCCTGCAGCTGCGCCAGCGTGAGCGGCTGCGGGCTGGCCAGCAGGGCGCCCTCGACGATACGGGTGATCAGCGGTTGGTCCATTTGCACGATCGCGGTGTCTTCCGGCTCAGGGGGTGGCGTCGTCGGCGTCGCTGTCGTCGAACTCGCTGGAGAACGCCAGCGGGGCGTTGGTGTTGCCCAGCGCCAGCGACTTCACGTAGATCGGCGCCAGCGGCGCTTCCTGGACGATGTCCAGCAGCTGTTCCTTGGCCAGTTCCAGCAGGGCCAGGAAGGTGACCAGCACGCCGAGCTTGCCTTCCTCGGCGGTGAACAGGCTTTCGAAACGGTAGAACTTGCCGTCGTCCAGGCGGCCGAGCACGTCGCCCATGCGCTGGCGCACGCTCAGCGCCTCGCGGCGGATGGCGTGGCCGCTGAACAGCTCGGCGCGCTTGAGCACGTCGTGCAGGGCCAGCAGCATTTCCTTCAGGTCCACCGGCGGCGGCAGCTTGATCGCCGCGCGGTCCGGGACATGCGCGTGCACCGGCGTGGTGTCGCGGTCCTGGCGGGGCAGGGCGTCGATATCCTCGGCGGCCTGCTTGAAACGTTCGTACTCCTGCAGACGGCGCACCAGCTCGGCGCGCGGGTCCTCTTCCTCGCCTTCGGCGCTGGGCGGGCGCGGCAGCAGCATGCGCGACTTGATCTCGGCCAGGATCGCGGCCATCACCAGGTACTCGGCGGCCAGCTCGAAGCGCAGCTCCTGCATCACGTTGATGTAGTCCACGTACTGCCGGGTGATCTCGGCGACGGGGATGTCCAGGATGTCCAGGTTCTGCCGGCGGATCAGGTACAGCAGCAGGTCCAGCGGGCCTTCGAAGGCATCGAGGATGACCTCCAGCGCGTCCGGCGGGATGTACAGGTCCTGCGGGATCTGCAGCACCGGTTGCCCATGCACCACCGCCAGCGGCATTTCCTGCTGCTGCGGCGAGGGGCTCTGGGTTGGCGGATTCGCGTCCTGCGCGAGTTCGGCGGTCATCAGCGATCTGGTGTTGCGGCGTGTGCTTCAACGGCGCCCACGACGCGCACGTGCGGGGGAAACCCGTCCGGCGAAGGTGGCTTCTACGGCGTGCCGGCGGCGGCACGATCCCAATTCAAACTAACGCCGCTGCAAGCGGCTGCAGCGACTGGACAACGAGGAGGTGGTCTACGCGGGCGGTTCGGGAACCGGCGGAGCGGGTGGCCGGCGAGGCCGCAGGGGCCGGTGTGCCGACGTGCCGCCGCATCCCGCCGCGTGCATTGACGGCTAGGGTAATGGCAGCGCCGGGGCGGTGTCCAGCGCCGCCGGGGCTAGAATGAATGCCAGGTTCCAGCAGAAGAGGTGGCGGCAGGCATGTGGTACGTGATCGAGGGATACGACGGCGAGGGCGCGGCCGAAGGACGGCGCACCGCGCGCCCGGCGCACCTGGCGCGCCTGCGCGCGCTGGCCGACGCCGGCCGCCTGCTGCTGGCCGGCCCTTGCCCGGCCATCGACGCCGAGGACCCGGGCGAGGCCGGTTTCAGCGGCAGCCTGGTGGTGGCCGAGTTCGCCTCGCTGGCCGATGCGCGCGCCTGGGCGGACGCCGATCCCTACGTGGATGCCGGGGTGTATGCCCGCGTCGAGGTGCGGCCGTTCAAGCGGGTGCTGCCGTGAACGACCGCGTCGCCCGCATCGAGGCCGCCCTGCGTGCCGCCTTTGCGCCGTCCGTGCTGGAGGTGGTGGATGAAAGCCACAAGCACGCCGGCCACGCCGGGGCCCGCGATGGGCGCGGGCATTACGCGGTGCGCATCGTCGCGCCGGCCTTCGCCGGCCTGGCGCCGCTGGCCCGTCATCGCGCGGTGTACGCCGCGCTGGGCACGATGATGCGCGACGACATCCACGCGCTGTCGATCCAGGCCGAGCCGCCCGCCGGCTGAGCGATGTCGCCGGCGTGGCCGGCCGTTGTCCGATCCTTGCGGCCGATCCTGTCCATCGGACAAGCTCTGGTTAGAATTGCGTTGCAGTGCGGAATGACGTGTCGCCTGAAAACGTTTACAGTCAGGCGACGTATTCGGAGTCTCGACCGTGGAGGGCGGTACGTTGGCAAAGAATTCCATCACCATCAAGGACGTGGCGCGCGAAGCCAAGGTCTCGGTGGCGACTGTTTCGCGCGCACTGAACGGCCACGACAACGTGGCCGAGGCAGTGCGCAAGGCCGTGCTGGAGGTCGCCGACCGCCTGCGCTACAGCCCGCATGCCGCCGCCCGCAGCCTGAGCAGCCGGCATACGCAGACCATCGGCGTGGTGCTGCCGGATCTGTACGGGGAGTTCTTTTCCGAATTGATCCGCGGCATCGACGGGGTGGCGCGCGCGCGCCGGCAGCACCTGCTGGTGTCCAGCTACCACGGCGACCAGGAAGAGCAGGGCCGTGCGCTGCGCGCCATGCGCGGCCGCGTCGACGGCTTGCTGGTGCTCTCGCCCTATGCGGAGCACCCCGGTTTCCTGACCGAGAACCTGCCGCAGTCCCTGCCGACGGTGCTGATCAATACGCACCTGCCCGACGATGACCACTACCCGGTGCTGAGCATCGACGACCATGCCGGCGCCATCGCCATGACCGAGCACCTGCTCGCGCAGGGGCACCGCCGCATCGTCTTCGTCGCCGGCCCCGAGTTGAACTTCGACGCCCGCGAGCGCCTGCGCGGCTTCCAGGACGCCATGGCCGCCCACGGCGCCGACGCCCGCGCGCGGGTGATGTACGGCGATTTCGACGAGGCCTCCGGCTACCGCGCCGGGCAGCAACTGCTGCAGGGCGAGCTGCCGGACGCGGTGTTCGCGGCCAACGACATGATGGCGCTGGGTTGCCTGTACGCGCTGACCCAGGCCGGCGTGCAGGTGCCGGGCCAGGTGGCTTTGGCGGGTTTCGATGACATTCCGCTGGCGCGTTTCGTCCATCCCGGCCTGACGACGATGCGCGTCAGCATCGCCGAGCTGGGGGCGCAGGCGATGGGCCGGCTGCTGGCGCTGATCGACCCGGCCGGCGCCGCGCCGCAGGGCAATGTCACGCTCAAGCCGACGCTCATCGTGCGCGATTCCACCGTCGCCGGCGCGGGGCAGGCATGAGCCGGCCCGGCAGCGCCACCGGCTGAGGGTTCCGCGCCCGCGCCGCGATTGAGCCGGGCGTCAGGTTTCAGCCATTTCTTCACTGGTTCACGCGTTAGTCTTCGAGGGAGTTTCTGGGTGAGGGTTGTAAGCGATTTCATGAAAGACGGCAGCAAGCACACCGTTCGCGGCCATGCCCGCCACCTGCCGGGCGTGGGCCTGGCGCTGGGCATGCTGCTGCTGGCCGCCTGCCAGGGGCAGGCGCCTTCGACTCCCGAGGCTAAGCCCGCGCCCACCGTGACCCTGATCGAGCCCACGCTGCCGCCGGCGGCGCCCAAGCCGGTGAAGCCGGAACTGCCGCCGCTGTTCTCCGACATCGAGCGCCGCACGTTCCAGTTCTTCTGGGATACCACCAACGAGGTCAATGGCCTGACGCCGGACCGCTTCCCCTCGCGGCCGTTCGCCAGCATCGCCTCGGTCGGCTTCGCGCTGACCGCCTATCCGATCGGCATCGAGAATGGCTGGGTCAGCCGCACCCAGGCGGTGGACCGCACGCTGACCACGCTGAAGTTCTTCCGCGATGCGCCGGTCGGCCCGCAGCGCACCGGCAAGGCCGGCTACAAGGGCTTCTACTACCACTTCCTGGACATGCAGCGCGGCCAGCGCTACGACAGCTGGGTGGAGCTGTCGAGCGTGGATACCGCGCTGCTGATGATGGGCGTGCTGTTCGCGCAGTCGTACTACGACGGCGAAGACCCGCGCGAGAAGGAAATCCGCCAGATCGCCGACACGCTGTACAAGCGCGTGGACTGGACCTGGCTGCAGCAGCGCGCCCCGCTGATCTCGATGGGCTGGTTCCCCGAGAGCGGCTTCATCAACCACGACTGGATGGGCTACAACGAGGCGATGATGCTGTACGTGCTGGCCCTGGGCTCGCCGTCGCACCCGGTCGACCCGGACGCCTGGACGGTGTGGACGCGCACGTACAACAACGACTGGGGCGTGTACCAGGGCCAGGAATACCTGTCCTTCGGCCCGCTGTTCGGCCACCAGTACAGCCATGTCTGGATCGACTTCCGCGATATCCAGGACCAGTACATGCGCGAGCGCGGCATCGACTACTTCCTCAACAGCCGCCGCGCGACCCTGGCCCAGCGCGACTACGCCATCGACAACCCGATGAAGTGGAAGGACTACGGCGAGAACGTCTGGGGCCTGACCGCCAGCGACGGCCCGCAGAACACCAGCCAGGACTACCGCGGCGAGCAGCGCCAGTTCCGCCACTATTCCTCGCGCGGCGCGGGCCTGCGCGAGAACTTCGACGACGGCACCATCGCGCCGACCGCGGCGATCTCCTCCATCGTCTTCGCGCCGGAGGTGGTGATCCCGGCCACCGAGGAAATGCACAAGCGCTACGGCGACTACCTGTATTCCAGCTACGGCTTCCTGGATTCGTTCAACCCGAGCTTCAACTACGACATCCCGCTCAAGACCGGGCGCGTGGTGCCCGACCGCGGCTGGGTGGCCAGCGACTACATCGCCATCGACCAGGGCCCGATCCTCACGATGATCGCGAACTATCGCAACGAGTTCGTGTGGAACGTGATGAAGAAGAACAAGTACATCCGCACCGGGCTGGAGCGCGCCGGCTTCACCGGCGGCTGGCTGGCGCCGGAAGGCGAGGCGCCGCAGCAGCCGAAGAAGGACGAGCAGGCCGCCGCGGCACGGGCGATCGGCATCGCCGAATCGCGCGCGGCCGCCGCCGAGGCGCAGCAGAACCCCGCCCAGCGCCAGCAGCAGAAGCCGGAGTGAGTCCGCGCATGAGCCGACACGTCCTCGCGGCGCTGCTGCTGGCCGCCGGCCTGGGCGGCTGCGCGCGCGCGCCGCAAGGCGAGACCGTGCGCTTCTGGGCAATGGGCCGCGAGGCGGAGGTGGTCACCGAACTGGTGGCCGACTTCGAGAAGGAGAACCCCGGCATCCACGTGGATGTGCAGAACATCCCGATGACCGCCGCGCACGAAAAGCTGCTGACCGCCTTCGCCGCCGATGGCTTGCCGGACGTGTGCCAGCTGGGCAACACCTGGCTGCCCGAGTTCGCCATGCTCGATGCGCTCGAGCCGCTGCAACGGTACATCGATCGCTCGAACGTGGTGGACCCGGCGGACTACTTCCCCGGCGTGTGGGACACCAATATCGTCGACGGCACGCTGTATGGCGTGCCCTGGTACGTCGATACGCGCTTGCTGTTCTACCGCAAGGACCTGCTGGCCGAATCCGGGGTGACCCGCACCCCGCAGACCTGGGCCGAGTTCGAGCAGGCATTGGCCGCGGTGAAGCGGCACGTCGGCCCGCAGCGCTACGCCATCATGATGCCGCTCAACGAATTCGAGCAGCAGCTGTCCTTCGCGCTGCAGCAGGACGACCCGCTGCTGCGCGACCACGACAACTACGGCAACTTCCGCAGCCCCGGTTTCCGCAAGGCGCTGGCGTTCTACGCCAACATGTACGAACAGGGCTGGGCGCAGAAGGTGTCCGAAACCCAGATCTCCAACGTCTGGTACGAGTTCTTCAACGGCTCGTTCGCCTTCTATCTGTCCGGGCCCTGGAACGTGCGCGAATTCCGCCTGCGCCAGCCGCCGGGCATGGAGGGCAAGTGGGGCACCATGCCGCTGCCCGGCCCGAACGGCCCGGGCGCGGGCATCGCCGGCGGCGCCAGCCTGGTGATCCTGCGCCAGTCCCAGCACAAGGATGCGGCGTGGAAATTGATCGAATTCCTCTCGCGCCCGCAGCAGCAGGCACGCTTCCACGCCATCATCGGCGACCTGCCGCCGCGTCGCAGCACCTGGCAGTATCCCTCGCTCCAGCAGGACCCGCTGGCGCGCGCGTTCGGGGACCAGCTCGAACGCGTCAAGGCCACGCCCAAGGTGCTGGAGTGGGAGCGCATCGTGCAGGAGATGCGGCTGGTGACCGAACGGGTGGTGCGCGGCGGCGAGAGCCAGGAGAACGCGGTGCAGGAGCTGGACAAGCGCGTGGATGACATTCTCGCCAAGCGGCGCTGGATCTGGGCGCAGCAGCATCCCCAGGCCGCCACGCCGGCGCAGGCCGCGCCATGAAGCGGCCTTCGCTCGCCGGTTGGGTCTTCACCGCGCCCGCGCTGCTGGTGCTGGGCATGTTCTTCGGCGTGCCGGTGCTGGCCGCGCTGGTGCTCAGCCTCACCGACTTCGACCTCTACGCGCTGGCCGACAGCAGCCACCTGCGCTTCGTCGGCCTGGGCAACTACGTGGACCTGCTGCAGACGCCGCTGTTCTGGAAGTCGTTGTGGAACACCACGTACTTCGTGCTGCTCGGCGTGCCGATGTCCATCGCCGTCTCGCTGGGCGCGGCCATGCTGCTCAACGCCCCGGCCGCGCGCTTGCGCGCGCTGTTCCGCACCGCGCTGTTCGCCCCGGTGGTGACCACGCTGGTCGCGGTGGCGGTGATCTGGCGCTACCTGTTCCACGTCAAGTACGGCCTGGTGAACTGGGGTCTCGGGCAGCTGGGCATCTCGCCGGTCGATTTCCTCGGTGACCCGCGCTGGGCGATGCCGACCATCATGCTGTTCGCCGTGTGGAAGAACTTCGGCTACAACATGGTGATCTTCCTGGCCGGCCTGCAGGGCATCCCGCAGGATTTGTACGAGGCCGCGCGCATCGACGGCGCCTCGAAGTGGAAGCAGTTCCTGCACATCACCTTGCCGATGCTCGGCCC
This sequence comes from Stenotrophomonas sp. HITSZ_GD, assembly GCF_029543105.1. Classification (GTDB taxonomy): domain Bacteria; phylum Pseudomonadota; class Gammaproteobacteria; order Xanthomonadales; family Xanthomonadaceae; genus Stenotrophomonas_A. The sequence goes on along the minus strand of NZ_JARQXB010000002.1, from coordinate 334,403 downwards.
GGTGCTGATGGTGGTGGGGGTGATCACGGTGTCCGGCTACTTCCAGTTGTTCGCCGAGCCCTACGTGATGACGCGCGGCGACCCGCTGCAGAGCACGGTCAGCGTGCTGTATTTCATGTTCGAGGAAGGCTTCAAGTGGTGGAACCTCGGCCGCGCGTCGGCCGTGGCGTTCCTGTTGTTCCTGATCATCCTGGCGGTGACCACGGTGATGTTGCGCTTCGGCCGCAAGAAGGATCTGGTATGAGCCGGGAAATCGGTCAATCGCGCTGGAACGCCGTGCTGGTCAACGGCGGGTTGCTGCTGCTGGCGCTGATCGCGCTGGGCCCGCTGCTGTGGATGGCCTCGGTGTCGTTCATGCCCACGGGTGAGGCCAGTACGTTCCCGCCGCCGTTGCTGCCGTCCCGGTGGACGACCGCCAACTACCACGAGCTGTTCGAACGTACCGGCATGGCCAGTCACTTTGCCAACTCGCTGGGCGTCTCGCTGGCGATCACGCTGGGCTCGTTGCTGGTCAACACGCTGGCGGGCTACGCCTTCGCCAAGCTGCGCTTCGTGGGCCGCGAGCGGATCTTCCAGATCCTGCTGGCCGCGCTGGTGATCCCGGCGCAGGTGGCGATGCTGCCGCTGTTCCTGCTGATGAAGCAGTTGCACCTGGTCAACAGCTTCGGCGGGGTGATCCTGCCGGCGCTGGCCACGGTGTTCGGCATCTTCTTGGTGCGGCAGTACGCGCGCAGCATTCCTGACGAATTGCTGGAGGCCGCGCGCATCGACGGTGCCAGCGAGCTGCGCATCTTCTTCCAGATCGTGCTGCCGATGCTCAAGCCGGTGCTGGTGACGCTGACCATCTTCACCTTCATGGGCGCCTGGAACGACTTCATGTGGCCGCTGATCGTGCTGACCGACCAGGAGCACTACACGCTGCCGGTGGCGCTGGCCTCGCTGTCGCGCGAGCACATCATGGACGTGGAATTGATGATGGCCGGCGCGGTGATCACGGTGATCCCGGTGCTGCTGCTGTTCCTGGCCCTGCAGCGCTACTACATCCAGGGCTTGTTGCTGGGTAGCGTGAAGGGCTGAATCCTCGCGCGGCCGGGCAGCCGGCCGCCGGTTGCGCCGCGCGTGGCGCCGGCGCGGCGGCCGCACGCTGTTTCCACTTTGTTCCAACGTTCCAGAGACCCCATGGCTTCGATCAAGCACCGCTTTCCGATCCGCATGTTGCTGGCGCTGTGCGCCGGCCTGTCGCTGCACGCCAGTGCGCAGGACGCCAAGGTGCTCGACGATTTCGACGACATCGCGCCGTGGAAGCTGGTGGTCTCCAACCAGGTGAGCGGTTCGCTGCGGCCGGTGAGCGTGCCTGGCGGCGGCAAGGCGCTGTGCCTGGACTACAACTTCAACGGGGTGTCCGGCTATGTCGGCATCCGCCGCGAGCTGCCGATCCAGTATCCGGACAACTACCAGTTCAGTTTCAACCTGCGGGGCGATTCGCCGGCCAACGACCTGCAGTTCAAGCTGATCGATGCCAGCGGCGACAACGTGTGGTGGGTCAACCAGCCCGGCTTCGCCTTCCCGAAGAACTGGACGCCGCAGACGTGGCGCAAGCGCCAGATCAGCAAGGCCTGGGGTCCGGAGCTCGACCCGACGCTCAAGCGCAGCGCGAGCATCGAGTTCACCATCTACAACAAGGTCGGCGGCAAGGGCACGGTATGCCTGGACCGCCTGGCGCTCACCGCGCTGCCGCCGCCGGACAACTCGCCGCTGCACGCCAGCGCCATCGCCGACACCGCGCCGGCGCTCGAACAGCGCATCGCCGACGGCAAGACGGACACGTTCTGGCTCAGCGGCGGGGTGAAAACCCAGACCGTGACGCTGGACCTGGGCAAGGTGCGCGAGTTCGGCGGCGCCATCGTCGACTGGATTCCCGGGCTGGAAGCCTCGCAATACGACGTGCGCGGCTCCATCGACGGCCGCAGCTGGAAGCCGCTGCGCAGTGTGGTGGCCGGCGCCGGCGGCACCGACTTCCTCGCGCTGCCCGACACCGAAGCGCGCTACCTGCGGTTCGACCTGAAGAACGGCCCCAACTGGCGCTACGGCATCCGCGAGATCACCCTCAAGCCGCTGGCGTGGGCGGCTACGCCGAACGACTTCATCGCCTCGGTGGCCGCGCTCTCGCCGCGCGGCGCGTTCCCGCGTGCGTACAGCGGCGAGCAGCCGTACTGGACGTTGATCGGCCTGGATGGCGGCACCGAGCAAGGGTTGATCGGCGAGGACGGCGCGGTGGAGGTCGGCAAGGGCGGCTTCAGCCTGGAGCCGTTCGTGCTCAGCGGCGGCAAGTGGGTGAGCTGGGCCGATGTGAGCGCCGAGCAGAGCCTGCAGGACGACTACCTGCCGATTCCCAGCGTGCAGTGGCACCACGACCAGCTCGACCTGCGCGTGACCGCCTTCGTGCAGGGCACGCCGGCGCAGTCGCAACTGGTGGCGCGCTACCAGCTGCGCAACACCGGCAAGGAGGCGCGCGACTTCAGCCTGGCACTGGCGGTGCGCCCGTTCCAGGTCAACCCGCCGACGCAGTTCCTCAATACCGTCGGCGGCATCAGCCGCATCGAGCAGATGGCGGTGGACGGCGGGCAGGTAAGCGTGAACGGCAAGCCGCGCGTCTTTGCCGCCCAGGCGCCGGATGCCGCGTTCGTCACCGCGTTCGACAGCGGCATGGCGGTCAAGCAGTTGTCCAGGGCGCAGCTGCCGCAGACGCGCCAGGTCAAGGACGACACCGGCCTGGCCTCCGGCGCGCTGGTGTATCGCTGGCACCTGGCACCGGGCGAGATGCGCGAGGTGGCGGTGGTGGTGCCGCAGACTGGCGCGGCCGCGCTGCCTGCCGGTTTCGATGCCGAGCGCGCGCAGCAGCAGGTGGCGCAGGGCTGGCGCGACCGCCTGGACCGCGTGCGCTTCGAGGTGCCGGGCGAGGGCAAGCCGGTGGTGGATACGCTGCGCACGGCGCTGGCGCACATGCTGATCTCGCGCAACGGCCCGCGCCTGCAGCCGGGCACGCGCTCCTATGCGCGCAGCTGGATCCGCGACGGCGCGATGATCTCCGAAGGGCTGCTGCGCCTGGGCCGCGAGGACGTGGTGCGCGATTACGTGGCGTGGTTCGCCCCGTTCCAGTTCGAGAACGGCATGGTGCCGTGCTGCGTGGACGACCGCGGCAGCGACCCGGTGCCGGAGAACGACAGCCACGGCGAGCTGATCTACAACATCGCCGAGTACTACCGCTACACCGGCGATCGCGCCTTCCTGGACGAGATGTGGCCGCACGTGCTGGGCGCGTTCAACTACATGGAGCAGCTGCGCGCCAGCGAGCGCACCGAAGAGAACTTCATGCGCAACCCGGCCTTCTACGGCATGATGCCGGTGTCGATCAGCCACGAGGGCTATTCGGCCAAGCCGATGCACTCGTACTGGGACAACTTCTGGGCGCTGCGCGGCTATAAGGACGCGGCGGAGATCGCCGGCACGCTCGGCAAGGCCGACGAACTGCCGCTGATGGCCGGCGCGCGCGACGAGTTCCGCGGCGACCTGGCCGCCTCGTTGCAGGCGGCCGTGCGCCAGCATGGCATCGACTTCCTGCCGGGCTCGGCCGAGCTGGGCGATTTCGATGCCACCTCGACCACCATCGCGCTGGCGCCGGGCGGCGAGCAGGGCCGGCTGCCGGCCGACCTGCTGGACAACACCTTCCAGCGCTACTGGAACGAGTTCGTGCAGCGCCGCGACGGCAGCCGCCCGTGGAAGGACTACACGCCCTACGAGTGGCGCAATGTCGCCGCCTTCGTGCGCCTGGGCTGGCGCGACCGCGCGTGGGATGCGGTGTCGTTCTTCTTCAAGGACCGCGCGCCGCAGCCCTGGAACCAGTGGGCCGAGGTGGTCTCGCATACGCCGCGCAAGCCGTTCTTCGTCGGCGACCTGCCGCATGCCTGGGTGGCGTCGGATTTCGTGCGTTCGGTGCTGGACATGTTCGCCTACGGGCGCGAGGTGGATGACAGCATCGTGCTGGCCGCCGGGCTGCCCACGCGCTGGTTCGAAGGGCAGGGCGTGTCGATCGGCGACCTGCGCACGCCGCATGGCCGCCTGGGTTATCGATTGCAGCGCAGCGACCGCCAGCTGGTGCTTGACGTGCCCGCCGGCATCACCCCGCCGGCCGGTGGCCTGGTGCTGGCATGGCCGTACAGCGGAAAGCCGGGCGATGCGAAGGTCAATGGCGAGCCGGCGGTGTGGGAGAACGGCGAGCTGCGCCTCCATGCGGTGCCGGCGCACGTGGAGATCGACGTGCCGTCGTCGGTGCGGCGCGCGGAGCGCAAGCGGGATTGAGGGCGCGCTGCGTTGCGGGGACGCCGCTGTATTTTTTGTAGGAGCGGCTTCAGCCGCGACCGCGAGGTTGCAGGGTCGCGGCTGAAGCCGCTCCTACACTGAGTCGGCCAATCCAAACCGGGTGCAGGGCGGCCGCGCGCGTTACGCCCCTGGCAAGCGCTGGTGCCGCAGCCGCAGCGCATTGCCCACCGCCGAGGCCGAACTCAGGCTCATCGCCAACGCCGCGAACATCGGCGACAGCAGCCAGCCGGTCAGCGGATACAACACGCCGGCGGCCAGCGGCACGCCCAGGCCGTTGTAGACCAGCGCGAAGCCCAGGTTCTGCCGCATGTTCGCCACGGTGGCCTGCGACAGGCCGCGCGCCACCGCGATGCCGCGCAGGTCGCCCTTCACCAGCGTGACCTGCGCGCTGTTCATCGCCACATCCGTGCCGGTGCCCATCGCGATGCCGACGTCGGCGCGGGCCAGGGCCGGCGCGTCGTTGATGCCGTCGCCGGCCATCGCCACCACGTGGCCTTCGCGCTGCAAGCGTTCGACCAACGCGAGCTTGTCCTGCGGCTTCACTTCGCCGTGCACCTCGTCGATGCCCAACCGCGCGGCCACCGCACGCGCGGTGGTCTGGCCGTCGCCGGTGGCCATCACCACGCGCAGGCCGGCGGCATGCAACGTAGCCAGCGCCTCGGGCGTGCTGGGCTTGATGGGGTCGGCCACCGCCAGCAGTCCGGCGAGCGCGCCGTCCACGGCCAGGTGCATCACGCTGGCGCCTTGTCCGCGCAACGCTTCCGCTTGTTCCGACAACGGCGCCACGTCCACGCCCACCTGCGCCATCAGCACCCCATTGCCCAGTGCCAGCGCGTGGCCTTCCACGCGGCCGCGTACGCCGATGCCGGAAGCGGATTCGAAGTCTTCGACCCTCGACAGGCCCAGCCCCTGCGCGCGTGCCTGCGCGACGATGGCCGCGGCCAGCGGATGCTCGCTGCCTTGGTCGAGGCTGGCGGCGAGCCGCAGCACGGTCTCGGCATCGAAGCCCGTGGCCGGTACCACGCGCTCGAACGCCGGGCGGCCCTCGGTGAGCGTGCCGGTCTTGTCGACGAGCAGCGTATCGACGCGGCGCAGGTTCTCGATGGCCGCCGCATCGCGAAACAGGATGCCCAGCGTGGCGCCGCGACCGGTCGCCACCATGATGGACATCGGCGTCGCCAACCCCAATGCGCAAGGGCAGGCGATGATCAGTACCGCCACCGCGTTGACCAGGCCGAATACCCAGCCCTGCGATGGACCGAACAGGCCCCATGCGAGGAATGTCAGCAGCGCCGCGGCGGCCACCGCCAGTACGAATACGCCGGCCACGCCATCGGCCATGCGCTGCATCGGCGCGCGCGAGCGCTGCGCCTGCGCCACCATCTGTACGATCTGCGAGAGCACCGTGTCCGCGCCGACGCGCTCGCTGCGCATCAACAGCGCGCCGCTGGTATTGAGCGTGGCGCCGATCAGCGCATCACCGGGACGTTTGGTCAGCGGCACCGGTTCGCCGGTGAGCATGGACTCGTCCACCGCGCTCTGGCCTTCCAGCACGCGGCCATCGGTGGGGATCTTCTCGCCGGGCCGCACCCGCAGGCGGTCGCCGACCCGGACGCCGGCCAGCGGCACGTCTTCCTCCTGGCCGTCTTCGCGCACACGCCGCGCGGTCTTCGGCGCCAGCCCGAGCAGTGCGCGGATGGCCGCCGAGGTCTGCGCCCGCGCGCGCAGTTCGAGCAACTGGCCAAGCAGCGTGAGCGAGATGATCACCGCCGCCGCTTCGAAGTACACGTTCACCCGGCCCATCGACACGAAGGAGGCGGGGAATACGCCGGGGGCCACCGTGGCTACCACGCTGTAGACGAACGCCGCCCCGGTCCCCAGGCTGATGAGCGTCCACATGTTGGGGCTGCGGTGGACCACTGATTGCCAGCCGCGCTGGAAGAAAGGCGCACCGGCCCACAGCACCACCGGCAGCGTCAGCAACAGTTCGACCCAGCTCTGCGTCGCCATGTCCATCAGGTGCAGGCGATGGCCGAACATGGCCAGCAACATCACCACCAGCGACAGCGGCAGCGTCCACCAGAAACGGCGCGAGAAATCGCGCAGCTCGGGGTTGTCGTCCTCCTCCAGGCTCGGCATTTCCGGCTCCAGCGCCATGCCGCACTTGGGACAGGTGCCTGGATGGTCCTGCCGGATCTCCGGATGCATGGGGCAGGTGTAGATCGTGCCGGCCGGCGCGGGCGGCGTCGGCATCGCAGCGGCATGTCCATCGGCGTGGCCATCGCGGTGCAGATAACGCGCGGGCGCCGCCTGGAACTTGGCCGCGCATCCGGCGCTGCAGAAGTAATAAGCCTGGCCCTCATGTGCGACGCGATGCTTCGATTCCGTCGTGACGCGCATGCCGCACACGGGATCGCGCAGCGACGCGCCAGGGTCGCCACCGCCGTGGCCGCCAGCATGGGAAGGGCCCGTGGGGTGATGAGGTTCGTGGGGCGAATGCATCAGGGGCTCCTGTCGACGCTTCCATGTTAGGCCGAGGCCGACGAAGCGGTACAGCCTGCGACAAAGCGGCCGCTTTCCCGGTCGCCTTGAGCGGTTTGCGGGCGCTGCTCCTGGCGGGGAGGTAGTGAAGCCGCCTGGAGACCCACGCGGGAACTGCCCAAAAAAAAATGCCGCGCTAGGCGCGGCATTCCTTGAAATCACCCAAGCCCGGGAAGACCTCAGCCAGCGCGCACCTGCGCCACGATCTTCGCCGCGGCCGCCGCGCTGTCGCGCACCTTGTGCCACTCGCCCTTGGCCAGCCAGTCCTTGGGCACCATCCACGAGCCACCGATGCACAGCACGTTCGGCTGCGACAGGTATTGGCCCGCCGTGTCCTCGCTGATGCCGCCGGTCGGGCACAACTTGAGCTCCGCCAGCGGGCCCGCCAGGCCCTTCAACATGTGCAGGCCGCCCACCGCCGAAGCGGGGAACAGCTTGCAGACGCGGAAACCGCGGCCCATCAGCGACAGGAATTCGGTCGGCGTGGCCGCGCCCGGCACCACCGGGATTGGCGCGTCCGCGAGCAGGTCGGCCAGCGCCGGCGGCGTGCCCGGCGTCACCAGGAAATCGGCGCCGGCATCGATCGACTGCAACATCTGCAGCTCGCTGAGCACGGTGCCCGCGCCGACCACCAACTCGGGACGCTCGCGCTTCAGCGTCGCCAGCGCTTCCATCGCCACCGGCGTGCGCAGGGTCAGTTCGATCGCCGGCAGGCCGCCTTCCAGCAGCGCGTCGGTGACCGCGCGCGCCTGGTCCAGGCTGTCGACGGTGATGACCGGGAGAATGCCGGCCTGCAGCAGCAGGGACTCGGCGCGGTTCTGGAGATCGGCGATCGTCATGGTGTGGTCAATCCTTGCGAAAGTGGGGCAGGGCGCTCACGCGTCCTTGGATTCGTGCGGTGCGGCCGCGGCGGCCGGCTCACCGCCCAGCTCGTACTCGGCGTCGTATTCCCAGATGGTGCCGTCCGCCGCCATCGGGCCACAGCCGATCGAGATCGCGCCCTGGTCGGCGGGGCCGACGACCTGGCGGTTGATCGCGAACAGGTTGCGGCCGATGTCGTGGCCAGCCGGCGCCGTGTTGGGCGCCAGCTCGCGCGAAGCCCACTCGGCCGCCGAAACCTTCACCTCCAGCGTTCCGGCTTCGCCATCGAGCACGATGACATCGCCCTCGCGGATGCGCGCGATCGGACCGCCGCGCGCGGCTTCCGGCGTGACGTGGATCGCCGCCGGGAACTTGCCCGACGCGCCGGACAGGCGGCCGTCGGTCACCAGCGCCACGCGCCGGCCCTGGTTCTGCAACAGGCCCAGCAGCGGCGCCAGCGAGTGCAGCTCGGGCATGCCGTTCGCGCGCGGGCCCTGGTAGCGCACCACCGCCACGAAATCCTGCGGCAGCGCACCGGCGGCGTGCAGCTTGTTCAACACCTGCGGCGCATCGACCACCACCGCCGGCGCTTCGATGCGACGGTACTGCGGCTTGACCGCCGAGAGCTTGATCAGCGAGCGGCCGATATTGCCGCGCAGCAGGCGCAGGCCACCTTGCGATTCGAACGCCTGGGCGACCGGGCGCGCCACTTCCTCGTCGGCGCTGGCCGCCGCGCCCGGCACGAAGAACACCTTGCCGTCCTGCAGGCGGGGCTCCTGCGCAAAGGCGCGCATGCCGCCTTCGACGATCGTCGGCAGGTCGTCGTGCATCAGCCCGGCGTCCATCAGCTCGCGGAACACGAAGGCGGTGCCGCCGGCGGCATGGAAGCGGTTCACGTCCGCCTCGCCGTTGGGATAGACGCGCGCCAGCAGCGGCACGGTCTGCGAGATCAGGTCCATGTCGTCCCAGGTCAGCACGAGGCCGGCCGCGCGCGCCACGGCGATCCAGTGGATCGTGTGGTTGGTGGACCCGCCGGTGGCCATCAGCGCGACGATCGCGTTGACGATCGCGCGTTCGTCGATCAGCCGGCCAAACGGGCGGAAGTCGTCGCCCAGCGCGGTGATCGCCAGCGCGCGTTCGGCGGCGTGGCGGGTCAGCGCATCGCGCAGCGGCGTGCCCGGGTTGATGAAGGAGGCGCCGGGCAACTGCACGCCCATCGCCTCCAGCAGCACCTGGTTGGAGTTCGCCGTGCCGTAGAAGGTGCAGGTGCCCGGCGCGTGGTACGAGGCGGCTTCGGCTTCCAGCAGCTCGGCGCGGGTGGCCTCGCCGGCGGCGTAGCGCTCGCGCACCTCGGCCTTCTGCTTGTTCGGGATGCCCGGGGTCATCGGGCCGGCCGGCAGGAACACGGCCGGCAGGTGGCCGAAGGCGAGCGCGCCGATCAGCAGGCCTGGCACGATCTTGTCGCACACGCCGAGGTACACGGTGGTGTCGAACATGTCGTGGCTCAGGCCGATCGCGGCGGCCTGGGCGATGACGTCGCGCGAGAACAGCGACAGCTCCATGCCCGCGCGGCCCTGGGTGACGCCGTCGCACATCGCCGGCACGCCGCCGGCGACCTGCGCGGTGGCGCCGAGCGAACGCGCGGTTTCGCGGATCAGTTCCGGGTAGTGCTCGAACGGCTGGTGGGCCGAGAGCATGTCGTTGTAGGCGGTGATGATGCCCAGGTTCGGGGTGATCGCGCCGCGCAGGCGGTCCTTGTCGGTCGGCCCGCACGCGGCGAAGCCATGGGCGAGATTGCCGCAACTCAGGCGGCTGCGGAACGGCCCGTCGCGCAGGGCGGCGTCGATGCCGGCCAGGTAGGCCGCGCGCGAGGCGGCGCTGCGCATGCGGATGCGTTCGGTGACGGCTTGGATGTTCGGATGCAGGCTCATTGGCTCGTTCGGCTATGAGAAGGCCACGCGGGCGCCGATGCGGCGTGCGGCGGGACGTGAAGGACGGTGGCGGCATGCCACCGTCCGCGGAGCACGCGTCATGCGCACCAGTGGACCCGCAGGTGCGCACCAGGTTGCTGGATCGCGACGCGGATGGGGTATTCGGTGGGATCCTCGCCGGCCAGCGCGGCCTCGAGCATCTCCAGCTTCTGCTTGCCGCGCAGCAGCAGGCGGGTTTCGCACTGCGCCAGGCCGGCGGGCGTGAGGGTGATGCGCAGCGGCCAGGTGTTTGCGCCCGGGCAGCCGGTGGCGTCGAGCGCCGCGTAGGGCTGCTGGCTGGCCAGCGCCTTGGGCAGGTCGATCGAGCCGGGGAACAGCGAGGCGGTGTGGCCATCGCCGCCCATGCCCAGCACCGCCAGGCACGGCGGCGCGGCGTGGGTGGCGTGCAGGTTGGCGTCGTGCACGCAGTCGGCCAGCGACTTGCCCTGCCGCACCAGCGGCACGAACTGCGCGCCTTCGGCACGATCGAGCAGGCTGTGGCGCACCAGGTAGGCGTTGCTGTCCGGGTCCTGCGGCGAGAGCCAGCGCTCGTCCACCAGGCCCACTTCGATCCTGTTCCATTCCAGCGCCTGCAGCGCCAGCGCTTCGTACACCGGCGCCGGGGTGGTGCCGCCGGACAGCAGCATGCGGGCATGCCCTCGCTTGCCGATCTCATGGCCCAGGATGCTGGCCATTTCCTCGGCGATGCCGGCCACCCAGGCGTCGGCGTCGTCGTGGCGGATCAGCGAGATGCGGTCGCGTGCCGGGCTCATGCGCGGCTCCCCCGGTTGCGCTCCACATCGACCGCGTAGGCGGCCGAGCCGAGCAGGCCGGCGTGCGGGTGCATGACCGCCAGCGAGGGCACGCGCGACATGATCGCCGAGAAGCGGCCCTTGTTCTCGAAGCGCTGGCGGAAGCCGGAATGCTGCAGCGAATCGAGCATGCGCGGCACCAACCCGCCGGTCAGGAACACGCCGTCCCAGGCACCCTGCATCAGCACCATGTCGCCGGCGATGGCGCCGAAGATGGCGCAGAACAGGTCCACCGAGCGCGCGGCGCGGGCATCGCCGGCGGCGGCGCGCGCGGTGATGTCCGAAGGCTTCAGCGGGCCGGGGTCGGCCCCGGCGATCTCGCTGAGCGCGCGGTGGATGTTGACCAGGCCGGGGCCGCAGATCAGGCGTTCGTTGGAGACGCGGCCGAACTGCTGGGAGAGGATCTCCAGGATGCGGATTTCCTCCGGCGTGCCCGGCGGGAAGCTGACGTGGCCGCCTTCGGTCTCCAGCGGATAGCAGCGGCCGTCGCGCACGATCAGCCCGCCCACGCCCAGCCCGGTGCCCGGGCCGATCACGCCGTAGTTGCGCGGCTGGCGGATGTCCGAAGGCTCCCAGCTAGCGCCGCCCACCTGCACCACGTCCTGCGGGCGCAGCAGGCTGATCGCCATCGCCTGCGCGGCGAAGTCGTTGATCAGGTACAGCTCGTCGAAGCCGAGCATGGCGGCGGTGCGCGAGCGCGAGATCACCCACGGATGGTTGGTGATGCGCGCCTCGTCGCCATCGACGCGGCCGGCCACGGCGAACACGCCTTGGCGCGCCGTGGCGCCGATCTGGTCCAGGTAATGCTGGGCCGCCTCGCCGAGCGAGGCGAAGTCGACGACGGCGAACTCGCGCACGCTGTCTTCCAGCAGCGGCATGGAGGATTCCAGGTCGGCCAGGGCGAAGCGCGCATTGGTGCCGCCGATGTCGGCGACCAGCACCGGTTGCAGCGTCGCGCTCATGCCTGCGCCTCCTGGTCGATGCCCGGCGGCAGGAAGGTGGTGGCCGAGGTCGGCCCCCAGGTGCCGGCGGGGTAGGGCTGCAGCGGCAGCTCCGCCGCCTTCCAGGCGTCGCTGACGCTGTCGATCCAGGCCCAGGCCGCGCGCACTTCGTCATCGCGCACGAACAGCGCGTGGTTGCCGTTGAACGCATCCAGGAACAGGCGCTCGTAGGCGATGCGGCGATGCAGGCCGGTGGGCACCGACAGCTCCAGCTCCAGCGGCTGCAGCTCCAGCGCGCCCCATTCCGGGCCGGCCAGCGAGCTCATCAGCCCCAGCTCGATGTTCTCCTGCGGCTGCAGCTGGAACGTGAGCCGGTTCGGCGTGGCGTGCTGGCGGTCCGGGCGTTCGAACAGCCAGTGGGTGACCGGCTTGAGCGTGACCACCACGCGCGTGGTGCGCTCGGGCATGCGCTTGCCGGTGCACAGGTGGAACGGCACGCCTTCCCAGCGCCAGTTGTCGATGTGCGCGGTGACGCCGACGAAGGTTTCCACGTCGCTGCCTTCCGGCGGCTGGTAGGCCTGCGCCGGCTGGCCGTTGATCGTGCCGGCGGTGTAGCGCCCGCGCACGCTGTCGCGCGCGGCGTGTTCGGCCTTGAGCGGGCGCAGTGCGCGCAGCACCTTCACCTTCTCGTCGCGGATGCGGTCCGATTCCAGCGAGGCCGGCGGCTCCATCGCCACCAGGCACAACAGCTGCAGGATGTGGCTCTGCACCATGTCGCGCAGCGCGCCGGAACGCGCGTAGTAGGCATCGCGCCCGTCCACGCCCTCGCTCTCGGCCACCAGAATCTGCACCGACTCGATGTAGTTGCGGTTCCACACCGCTTCCAGCAGCGTGTTGCCGAAGCGCAGCGCGATCAGGTTCTGCACCGCCGCCTTGCCCAGGTAGTGGTCCAGGCGGAACACGCGGTCTTCGTCGATCAGCGCGCCGATGGAGCGCAGAATCTCCTCGGCGCTCACCGAATCGTGGCCGATCGGCTTTTCCAGCATCAGCCGGTTCGGCGCGGCCAGCGCGCCGCCCAGCGCCAGGCCCTGGCAGGTGCTGATGTACAGGCCCGGCGGGATGGCCAGGTAGCTGACGCATTTGCGCGAGGCCAGGTCGCGCACGGCGTTGGCGACCGATTCGGCGTCGCGCAGGTCCACCGAGCGGTAGTCGATGCGCTGCAGCAGGTTGTCGATGTCGGCGGCGCCGGCATGCGGCAGCGCCTGCTCCAACCGCGGGCGCAGGATGTCGCGGAACTTCTCCGTGTCGTGCGGCGAGAGCGCCAGCGCGCGCACCTGGAAATCCTCCGGCAGCAGGCCGTCGATGGACAGCCGCAGCAGGGAGGGGAAGAGGTAGCGCTGCGCCAGGTCGCCGGTCGCGCCGAACAGGAAAAGGGTGTTGTGCATTGGCCGAGTTTCAGTTTCTGCTGACATCGTTGTCAATGGCGTGGATCCTGGGTTTCAGGGGTTTTGCGGGAGGCAATGTCCGGCGCGCGGCGGGGACCGCTGCGTTCGCGCTGGCAGCGCTGTCGTGCGCATTCAGCATCGAAGGCGAGGGCTTCACCCAAGTCCCCGATTGTTGCAGTTATATCGGCGCACCGTTAGGCCCCCCGACGACATGGCAGGGGCAAGATGGCGAATGGCATGCACGCCGCGTACTCCATACGCGGGCGAACGGTTTTCCTGCGACATTGTCTTGCTCCTCCCGGTACCGATGTTGCCAGATGAAAACGCTTACATGTCAGAATAAAACGAATGCATTCGATTGCGAGCAGTTTCATCGGCGACCATTCGAGGCCGGCGCGTATGGCGCGCCGTGAGGCACGACATCCAAAGAGGCTAGCGAATGGCGAAAGTGCAGTTGGAGAACGTCCGCAAGGTTTACGACAACGGACAGGTCGCGGTGCAGGGCGCCACGTTCGAGGTCGCCGACGGCGAGCTGATGGTGCTGGTGGGGCCCTCGGGCTGCGGCAAGTCGACCCTGCTGCGCATGATCGCCGGCCTGGAGGACATCACCAGCGGCACGCTGCGCATCGGCGACCGGGTGGTGAACGACGTGGCGCCGAAGGACCGCGACATCGCCATGGTGTTCCAGAGCTATGCGCTTTACCCGCACATGACCGTGCGCGAGAACCTGGCCTTCGGGCTGAAGCTGCGCGGCCACCCGCAGGCGGTGATCGACGAACGCGTGCGCAACGCGGCGCAATTGCTCGGGCTGTCGGACATGCTCGACAAGCTGCCCAAGGCGATGTCCGGCGGCCAGCGCCAGCGCGTAGCGCTGGGCCGGGCGATGGTGCGCGAATCGGCCGTGTTCCTGCTCGACGAGCCGCTTTCCAACCTGGACGCCAAGCTGCGCCACAGCGTGCGCACCGAGATCGCGCAGCTGCATCGCAAGCTGGGGACCACCATGGTTTACGTCACCCACGACCAGGTCGAGGCGATGACGCTGGGCCAGCGCATCGTGGTGCTCAACGCCGGGGTGATCCAGCAGATCGACACGCCGATGGCGCTGTACGAGCGCCCGGCCAACCTGTTCGTGGCCGGCTTCCTCGGCAGCCCGGCGATGAACGTGCTGCGCGGCACGTTGGAGGAGGGCGGCCTGCGCATGGCCGACGGGCGGCAGGTGCCGTTGTCGGGCACGCCGGCGCCGGCGCAGCGGCAGGGCACCGAGGTGCTGGTCGGCATCCGGCCGGAACACCTGCGTCCGGCGGGCGAGGGCGATGGGGTGGCGTTCGAGGCGCGCATCGAGGGCATCGAGCCGGTCGGCAACGAGATCTTCGTCAACCTCGCGCTCGGCGAGCAGATGCTGGTGATGCGCGTGCCGCCGCAGCCATTGCCCGCGATAGGCGAGACGTTGAAAGTGGCGCTGCATGGCGCGCACCTGCATTTCTTCGACCCGCAGACCGAACTGAGGTTGTGAGCCCGCGGGCCGGCCCGCCTAGCGGGCCAGGCCTTCCAGCAGGGGCTGGCGTTGCACCGGCGCATCGCCGAGCTGCAAGGCCAGCCCTTCGCTTTCGATGGGAAGCACGGCCAGCGCCAACGCACCGGCCACGCTGGCCAGCGTACCGGCCACCTGGGCGCCGTCGCGCAGCTCCGCGCCGGCCTGCGTGCCCGGCGGTACCTCCACCAGCTGTGCCACGCGCTTGGTCTTGCCCAGGAAATGGGTGCGGGCCACGATTTCCTGGCCGGGATAGCAGCCCTTCTTGACGCTGTAGGCGGCCAGCCGGTCCAGGCCGATCTGCTGCGGCGTCCACTGCTCGACGGCGCCCTCGTCCAGGCGCGGCAGCCCCAGGCGCAGGTCGGCCTCGCGCCATCGGGCCACCAGGCCGGGCTGTTCGACGAAAGGATGAGGCGACAGCCGCAGCGTGCGTGGCAGCGCTGTCGTGCCCAGATCGAAATCGTTCGCATCGCCGTCGCTGTCGATCACGTTGCCGTGCGCCCGTGCCGGCGTGTCGAAGCGGCCGCCGGCGTGCAGGTCGGCGCGCACCGCCACCTTGACCTTGCGGCGGAAAACGAAGCGTTGCAGCTGCGCCGCCAGGGTGTCGGCACGGCCATCGGCCAGCACCAGCCACAGCGTGTGTTCGGCGGGGCGGCACAGCATGAAGAGGGCAATGACCCGGCCCTTGGGGTTGAGCCAGGCGCTCCATTGCCATTGCCCGACCGGCAGCGCGCCGACGTCATTGGCGAACTGGGCCTGCGCGAAAGCCACCGAATCGGGGCCTTCGAGCGCGATCACGGCGTGTCCGGTCAGTGCGCCGAAAGCCGCTTGCGGAATGTGAAGGTTGTCATGCACGGGGGCGAGGCATAAAATTTGTGCGTTGCGAGACCCACGATGATAGGCCAAACAACCCCCCATCCCGAATCCGAACCCGAAGACGCGGTGCTTCCGGCAGAACCTTCTGCGCAGGAAACCGTGCCGGCGGAGATCGGTGGTCGCGGCGGACTGGATCCGGTGCGTTACGGCGATTGGGAGAAAAACGGTCGCTGCATCGATTTTTGAGCAGCGTGCAGCCAACGCGGCCGCCGTGCCGCCCAGCCGAGTAATAGAGTCAGCGAATGGCGACCCCAGAACGTCCCCTGTCACCGCACCTTCAGGTGTATCGCTGGCAGATCCAGATGGCCACCTCGATCCTGCATCGAGCCACCGGCATCGTGCTGTCCGTCGGAGCCTTGATCATCGCCGCCGCATTGCTGGCGCTGATGATGGGCCCGCAGCACTGGAACTGCTTCCGCCAGATCGCTGGCGCCTGGTACGGCCAGATCTTCCTGTTCGGCTGGTCGTGGTGCTTCGCCTACCACCTGTGCAACGGCATCCGCCACATCGTGCAGGACTTCGGCCACGGGTTCTCCATTCCCGCCTTCGTGCGCAACAGCTGGCTGTCGGTCATCGGCAGCCTGGTGATCACCGCGTTGATCTGGGCCTACGTGCTGACCACCGGAGGTGTCGCGTGAACCGTTTCCGCACCCCGCTCAAGAATGTCCGCGGCCTGGGCGCCGCCAAGACCGGCACCGAGCACTTCGTCCACCAGCGCCTGACCGCCACCGCGCTGATCCTGCTGGGCCTGTGGTTCGTGGCCTTCGTGCTGAGCCTGCTCGGCGCCGACTACGTCGCCGCCACCGCGGCGATCGCCAAGCCCTGGAACGCCGTGCTGCTGGTCGGCTTCCTGGTGGCGATGTTCTGGCACGCGCAGATCGGCCTGCAGGTCATCCTGGAAGACTACGTCCACAACTCGCTCCTGGCCCTGGCGCTGCAGGTATCGGTGAAGTTCATCGCCGTCCTGGGTGCAATCGTCAGCATTTTCGCGGTCGCGCGCATCGCGCTGGGGAACTGATACAAGATGTCCGCCTACAAGATCACCGAACACAAGTACGACATGGTCGTGGTCGGCGCCGGTGGCGCCGGCCTGCGCGCGACCTTCGGCCTGGCCCAGAAGGGCCTGCAGACCGTCTGCCTGACCAAGGTCTTCCCGACCCGCTCGCACACCGTGGCCGCGCAGGGCGGCATCTCCGCCGCGCTGGGCAACATGGGCGAGGACGACTGGCGCTACCACTTCTACGACACCATCAAGGGGTCGGACTGGCTGGGTGACCAGGACGCGATCGAATACATGTGCCGCGAGGCGATTCCGGCCATCATCGAGCTGGAGCACTACGGCGTGCCGTTCTCGCGTACCGAGGAAGGCAAAATCTACCAGCGCCCGTTCGGCGGCATGACCACCAAGTTCGGCGAAGGCCCGCCGGCCCAGCGCACCTGCGCGGCGGCCGACCGCACCGGCCACGCCATGCTGCACACGCTGTACCAGCAGTCGCTGGCGCACAACGCGCGCTTCATGATCGAGTACTTCGCGCTGGACCTGATCTTCGACGAAGAAGGCGTGTGCCGCGGCGTGCTCGCCCTGGATATGGCGGAAGGTTCGCTGCACCTGTTCCGCGCCCACGGCGTGGTGCTGGCCACCGGCGGCTATGGCCGCTCCTACTTCAGCGCCACCTCCGCCCACACCTGCACCGGCGACGGCGGCGGCATGGTGATGCGCGCCGGCCTGCCGATGCAGGACATGGAATTCGTGCAGTTCCACCCGACCGGCATCTACGGCGCGGGCTGCCTGATCACCGAGGGCGTGCGCGGCGAAGGCGGCATCCTGCGCAACAGCAATGGCGAGCGCTTCATGGAGCGCTACGCCCCGCACTACAAGGACCTGGCCTCGCGCGACGTGGTCAGCCGTTCGATGACCATCGAGATCCGCGAAGGCCGCGGCGTCGGCGAGCACAAGGACCATATCCTGCTCGACCTGACCCACCTGGGCCCGGAAGTGATCAACGAGAAGCTGCCGGGCATCGCCGAGAGCGCCCACATCTTCGCCGGCGTGGACGTGACCAAGGAGCCGATCCCGGTCATCCCCACCGTGCACTACAACATGGGCGGCATCCCGACCAACTACCACGGCGAAGTGGTGCGCAAGGTCGGCGACAACCCCGATACGGTCGTGCCGGGCCTGTACGCCATCGGCGAAGCGGCCTGCGTGTCGGTGCACGGCGCCAACCGCCTGGGCTCCAACTCGCTGCTCGACCTGGTGGTGTTCGGCCGCGCGGTCAGCAACCGCTGCGCGGAGACGATCAAGACCAACCAGCCGCACAAGCCGCTGGCCTCCGACGCCTGCGACAAGGCGCTGGGCCTGCTGGACAAGTTGCGCAACGCCAACGGCTCCACGCCCACGGCGGTGATCCGCGACAAGATGCAGCGCACGATGCAGTCCGACGCGGCGGTCTTCCGCACCAGCAAGACGCTGGCCGAAGGCTGCCAGAAGATGGACGAGATCTTCGGGATGTTCGAGGACGTCAAGGTCTCGGACCGCTCGCTGGTGTGGAACTCGGACCTGATCGAGACCTACGAGTTGAACAACCTGCTGCTCAACGCGGTGGCGACGATCAACTCGGCCGAACAGCGCAAGGAAAGCCGCGGCGCGCACGCGCACGAGGACTATCCGGACCGCGACGACGTCAACTGGCAGAAGCACACGCTGGTCTCGGTCGACGACAAGGGCAAGTGCAGCTTCGACTATCGCCCGGTGCACATGTACACGCTCTCCCAGGACGTGGACGTGGTGCCGCCGAAGCCGCGCGTCTACTGACCTAGCCGGGAAGGGGCCCGCGACGGTCGCTGCATCACCGGCGACCGGCGCGCGCTCAATCCCCAATCCCCTATCCCGGATTCAAAGCCATGGCAGAGTTCACCCTCCCCAAGAATTCCAAGATCGGCAAGGGAAAGCATTTCCCGGCCACGGGCGCGAAGAATGTGCGCACGTTCAAGATCTATCGCTGGAACCCCGACGACAGCGCCAACCCGCGCACCGACACCTACGAGATCGATCTCGACAAGTGCGGCCCGATGGTCCTGGACGCGCTGATCAAGATCAAGAACGAGATCGACCCGACGCTGACCTTCCGCCGTTCCTGCCGCGAAGGCATCTGCGGTTCGTGCGCGATGAACATCGACGGCACCAACACGCTGGCCTGCACCAAGGCGATCAGCGCGTGCGGCAAGGCCGAGGTGCCGATCTACCCGCTGCCGCACATGAACGTGGTCAAGGACCTGGTGCCGGACCTGACCCACTTCTACGCGCAGTACGCCTCGATCAAGCCGTGGATCCGTACCCAGACGCCGCCGCCGCCGGACCGCGAGCGGCTGCAGTCGCCGGAGGACCGCAAGAAGCTGGACGGCCTGTACGAATGCATCCTGTGCGCGTGCTGCTCGACCAGCTGCCCGAGCTACTGGTGGAACGGCGAGCGCTATCTGGGCCCGGCGATCCTGCTGCAGGCCTACCGCTGGATCATCGACTCGCGTGACGAGGACACCGGTGCGCGCCTGGACGACCTGGAAGATCCGTTCAAGCTCTACCGCTGCCACACCATCATGAACTGCGCGCGGACTTGCCCGAAGGGCCTGAACCCCGCGCTGGCGATCGCCGAGATCAAGAAGCTGATGATGGCCCGCCGCGCCTGATCGGGCACGCCTGGCCGGCCACCGCGAGGTGGCCTTGCGCGCGGCACCGGCCTCGGCCTGGTGCCGCGTTCGTTTCCGGGGCCTGCGCCCCACCGAGGAAGTCCGCGCGATGGATGAAGCCACCGAACTGAAGAAGCTGCGCTGGCGCTGCCGCCGCGGCATGCGCGAACTGGACCGGCTGTTCGACCGCTACCTGGACCAGCGCTGGGCCACCGCGCCGGAAGAAGAACGTGCTGTTTTCCGGCTGCTGCTGGAGCGCGAGGACGATAAGTTGTGGCGCTGGTTCATGGGCTACGAGGTGTGCCCGGATGCGCCGCAGGCGGCCCTCATCGATCGGATTCGCACCCTGCAGGCTTGAGTGGCGGCCTTCGCGCTGGTGCGCGCCTGCGCTGGCCGGGCTCGTCGCCTGTGCCTGGCTCTCGCTAGGCATGTCCGCCTTGCCGGCGGAGGCGCTACCGCTGGCCAGCGCACTGCTCGCCGCGCACGCCTTGCGCCTGGCGCGCGGCATGGCGCGACAAGGGCCGCGGCAGTTGCTCGTGCCGTGGGGCGGGGCGCCGGCGCGGGTGGACGGCCTGCCCGTGGAGGCGTTGCGCGTGGAATGGCTCGGCCCGCTGGTGCGGGTGTCGTGGCGGCGCGGTCCGCGTCCTCGCCAGGGCCTGCTGTTCTGGCCCGACACCCTGCCGCCGGCGCGGCGACGTGAACTGCGACTGGCCGCTCGCAGCCGCGTGGTTTCGTCCTCACGCCCGGCAATGGCACCATAGCCTCCCCTGAACGGTCGCAGCGCATGTTCAAACCCTTACCTGTCGCCATCGGCCTGCGTTACCTGCGCGCCAAGCGTCGCAACGGCTTCATCTCCTTCATCTCGATGGCGTCGATCCTGGGCATCGCCCTCGGGGTCACCGTGCTGATCACCACCCTGGCGGTGATGAGCGGCTTCCAGAAAGAAATCCGCGACCGCCTGCTGCAGATGGCCGCCCACGCCACGGTCAGCGCGGACGGCGCGCCGCTGCGCGACTGGCAGACCGCGCTACAGGTGGCCAGCGCCGATCCGCGCGTGGCCGGCGCGGCGCCCTACATCGAAAGCCAGGCGCTGATCACCGGCACGCGCAACCAGCCGGCCATCGTGCGCGGCGTGGTGCCGGCGCAGGAGAACAAGGTCTCCGTGCTGGCGCAGAAGATGAAGCAGGGCTCGGCCGACAGCCTCACGCCCGGCTCGTACAACATCCTGCTCGGCCAGGAACTGGCGCTGTGGCTGGGCGTGAACGTGGGCGACAAGGTGGTGGTGATGCTGGCCGAGCCGCAGGCCACCCCGTTCGGCGCCGCACCGCGCTACAAGCGCTTCACCGTCAGCGGCATCTTCGAGGCCGGCTACAACGAGATCGACCGCGGCCTGGCGGTGACCAACATGGAAGACATGGCGCGCGTGCTGCGCATGGACGGCGTCACCGGCGTGCGGCTGAAGCTCTACGACATGGACCGCGCCTGGGAAGTGGCCAGCGATCTGGCGCTGAAGCTGCCCGGCGACCACCGCGTCAGCGACTGGACGCAGGAAAACGCCAACCTCTACCACTCCCTGCGCATGGAGAAGACGGTGATGGGCATCCTGCTCTCGCTGATCATCGCCATGGGTGCGTTCAACCTGGTGTCCTCGCAGGTGATGCTGGTCACCGACAAGCAGGCCGACATCGCGATCCTACGCACGCTGGGCCTGACCCCGGGCGGGGTGATGAAGGTCTTCATGGTGCAGGGCTCGCTGATCGGCATCATCGGCACCGTGCTGGGGGTGATCGGCGGCATCACGCTGACGCTCAACCTGGAGCGCATCCTCGGGGCGATCGAATCGCTGTTCCACATCAAGCTGCTGCCGGAAGACGTTTACTACATCACCGGCCTGCCCACCGACATGCAGACCCCCGACGTGGTGGCGATCACCGTCGTCGCCCTGCTGATGAGTTTCCTGGCGACCCTGTACCCGGCGTGGCGCGCGGCGCGCACCCAGCCGGCGGAGGCGCTGCGCTATGAATGAGGCCGCGATGAGCTCCACCCCCGTGATCCGTGCCGTGGGCCTGGGCAAGACCTATGCCGAGGGGCGCATGCGCACGCCGGTGTTCGACGGGCTGGACCTGTCGGTGGCACCGGGCGAGACGGTGGCGATCGTCGGTGCTTCGGGCGCCGGCAAGAGTACGCTGCTGCACCTGCTCGGCGGCCTGGACGTGCCCACCGCCGGCGAGGTGCTGGTGGCGGGCCAGTCGATGTCCGAGCTTTCCGATGGCGCGCGCGGCCGGCTGCGCAACCGTGCGCTGGGCTTCGTCTACCAGTTCCATCACCTGTTGCCGGAATTCACCGCGCTGGAGAACGTGATGATGCCGGTGCTGCTGGCCGGCGAGGACGTGGCCCCGGCACGCGAGCGCGCCGCGCAGTTGCTGGAGGCCGTGGGCCTGGGGCATCGCCTGGAGCACAAGCCGGGCGAGCTGTCCGGCGGCGAGCGCCAGCGCGCGGCGGTGGCGCGGGCGCTGGTCAACCGCCCGGCGTGCGTGCTGGGCGACGAGCCGACCGGCAACCTCGACGACCGGACCGCGGCGACCGTGTTCGAGCTGATGCTCGAGCTCAACCGCCAGCACCGCACCAGCCTGGTCCTGGTGACGCACGATCGTGGCCTGGCGTTCAAGCTCGACCGCGTGCTCGAACTGCACGAAGGCCGCCTGCGCCAGCTGACGGCGCCCGCCGCGGCATAAGCCCAGCATCGCGGCGGCAAGATTTCCCACATGCGGCATGTCCGTGGCCTGACGGGCCACGGCGCGGTTTCCCGCTGCCCGCAAATCGGCGGCCTCACTAACCTTTCTCCCGTGACGTGCCGGCGCCGTCAGCGAGGGCGACGGGCCTGTTCCGCGCAGCCCCCCTGAGGCGCAGTACCGTCGGCCACCGGGTGCCGGCGGCGCCGGCCGTCACACCGTGGGGCGGTGCGTGGGAGGGGAAATGAATGTCGAGCCTGGAAGTGCGGGAGCGCGGGCGCGCGTGGGCATTGCCGTCCAGCGCGTGGGTGGCGCTGCTGGCGGGTACGGTCGCCGCGGCGTGGTCCGGCGTGCCTTGGACGGCGGTACGCATCGCCGGCTGCGCGGCGTTGGCCCTGATCGTGGCGGTGGCCGCGGTACGAACGCCGGCGCTGGCGCCCGTAAGGCGAAATGCACTGATGGCCGTGGCGTTCGGCATGGCCGGCGCCGCGTGGACCGCGGGCCATGCGCTGGCGGTGCTGCGCGCGCAGTGGCCGGCGGCATGGGAAGGGCGGGAGATCGAAGTGCGCGGGCAGGTCCTGGACCTGCCGGTGGTCGATGCGCGTCGCACGCGGTTCCTGCTGCGCGTGGACGAGGCGCAGGCCGCGCCGTCCCTGCTACGGGGGCGGTTGTTGCAACTGGCCTGGTACGACGACTTCGACGCCCTGGCCCCCGGTCCGCGCAGGGCGCTGCGCGCGGGCGCGCACTGGCGGTTGTGGGTGCGCCTGCGTGCGCCGCGCGGCTTGCGCAATCCCGGCGGTGCCGACGCCGAACGGCATGCCGCCGCGCTGCGGCTCGTCGCGACGGGGCAGGTGAGAAGGCCGGCAGAGGCCGATGAACTGCGCGCTCCTCATGGCGTGGACGCATGGCGCGACCGCATGAGCGGGCGCATCGTGGCGGCGGTCGCCGGTCCGGGCGCTCGTTTCATCCAGGCGTTGGCGCTGGGCGATACGCGCGGCCTGGCGGCCGCCGACTGGCAAACGCTGCGCGCCACCGGGTTGACGCACCTGATTGCGATCTCCGGTTTTCATGTGGGCCTAGTCGCGTTGGGCGCGGCGTGGTGCCTGCGGGCCGTGTGGTGGGCGTGGCCGGCGCTGCCACGGCGCTGGCCGCGCGATTCGGCGGCCGCCTGGGCGGCGATGCTCGCCGCGGCCGCGTATGCCGGCATCGCGGGTGGCTCGTTGCCTACGTGGCGCACGGTGTGGATGGTCGCGGTGGTGTGCCTGGCCCGGCTCGCGCGCCGGCGGGTGAGCGCCTTGCACGCTCTGGGGTTGGCGCTGCTGGTCGCCGTGGTGGTGGACCCGTTGTCGCCGTTGCTGCCCGGGTTCTGGCTGAGCTTCGGTGGCGTGGCGTGCCTGGCGGCGCTTATGCCCGCCGGGAGTCACCGCGTGCCGATGCTGCTCACGTTCCTGCGCGCGCAGTGGGTCGCGACGGTGTGCCTGCTGCCGGTGTCCATCGCGTGGTTCGCCGAGGCCTCGTGGGTCGGGCCGCTGGTCAATCTGCTCGCCATCCCGTGGTGGAGCCTGGTCGTCGTACCGCTGGCGCTATCGGGCTTGGCAATGGAAGCGGTGCATACCGGCGCGGGCGGGCTGGCGTGGCGCGCGGCGGAGGCGTGCTTCACCGCGAGCTGGCGCATTTTCTCGCACGCCGGCAGCTGGCCGTTCGCGCGGGCGGGATGGCCCCAGGCCCCTCCCGTCGCTGCCGTGCTGGCGTTGCTCGGCGCGATCTGGTGGCTCATGCCCCGCGGCGTGCCGGGCAAGGCCCTGGCGGTCACGCTGTGGCTGGGCCTCGCCTGGCCGGAGACGCGCCGCCCCCGTGCCGGAGAAGTGGAGCTGGCCGTGCTGGATGTAGGGCAGGGCCTGGCCGTGCTGGTGCGAACACGGGATCACGCACTGCTCTACGACGCCGGGCCGCGGGTGGAAGAGGGCTACGACGCCGGCGAGCGGGTGGTGCTGCCGGCCTTGCGCGCGCTCGGCGTCCGGCGGCTGGATGCGCTGGTCGTCAGCCACGGCGATGGCGACCATGCCGGCGGCGCGGCCGCGGTGCTGGCCGCAGGCGCCGTGGAAGCGCGCTACACGCCGCCCGGCATGCCGTGGCCGGGCACGCGTGCACCCTGCGCACGCGGCGGGCAATGGCAATGGGACGGCGTGGCCTTCCGCTTCCTGCATCCGCCGCCGGGGTTTCCTTACCTGGCCAACGAGTCGAGCTGCGTGTTGCGGGTGCAGGCGGGAAACCGGGTCGCCTTGTTGACGGGGGATATCGGCCAGGTCGTCAAACAACGCCTGCTGCGGCTGGATGCCGCCGACCTGCGCGCCGACCTGGTGGTGGCGCCGCATCACGGCAGTGCGGGCTCTTCCAGCCATCGCTTCATCGGCGCGACCGCTGCGCGGCTGGTGATATTCGCCGCCGGGCACGGCAACCGCTTCGGGCATCCCCGGCCCGGCGTGGTGCGGGCCTGGGCGCGGGCCGGGGCCGAGACGCTGGAGACCGCGCGCAGCGGCGCGATCCGGGTCTGGCTGGGCCGTGACGGGCTGGCCGTGCGTGAACAACGGCGCTGGCAGCCCCGCTGGTGGGACGCGGAGGTACGCCTGCGCGCGACTGCTATCCTATCGCCCAGCAAACAGGCGGCCGATCGCGCCGGAGGATCTGAACGTGTGGGAACTGGTCAAGGCGGGCGGCTGGCCCATGGTGCCCCTGCTGCTGCTGGGGATCCTGGCGCTGGCTATCGTGCTCGAACGCCTGTGGACGCTGCGCCGCAATGAAGTCCTGCCGCCCGGTCTGGGCGAGGAAGTGCGCAACTGGGCCGCGCGCGGCAAGCTGGACCCGTCCCACATCGAATCGCTGCGCCGCAGCTCGCCGCTGGGCGCGCTGCTGGCCGCGGCGCTGGACATGCGGGGCCGTCCGCGCGAGCTGGTGCGCGAGCGTATCGAGGACACCGGTCGTCACATCGTCCACCGCATGGAGCGCTTCCTCAACGCGCTCGGCACCATCGCCTCGGCCGGCCCGCTGCTGGGCCTGCTCGGCACCGTTGTCGGCATGATCCAGATGTTCCTGGGCATCCTCGACCACGGCATCGGCGACGTGAACCAGCTCGCCGGCGGCATCGGCAAGGCGCTGGTGTGCACGGCGACGGGCATGATCATCGCCGTGCCTGCGTTGATCTTCCATCGCTACTTCAAGGGCCGCGTCAACGGCTACGTGATCGAGATGGAGCAGGAAGCGACGCTGCTGCTGGACGCGCTCGATGGCCGCGGCCCGGCCGGCGCCTCGCGCGCGGCCGCCGGCCCGTCGTCGACCGCGACGGCGCGTGCCCCCGCCGTGGCCAAGGGCTGAGCGCGTGCGCATCCGCGACGACCGCGCGCAGGACGAGCCGCATATCGACCTGGTGCCACTGATCGACGTCATCTTGGTGCTGATCATCTTCTTCGTGGTCACCACCACGTTCGATGCGCGCTCCACGTTGCAGCTGCAGCTGCCCAATGCCAGCGACCAGCACAGCGCCGCGCCACCGCGCTCGTTGAGCGTGCTGGTGAATGCGGACGGGCGCTACTTCATCAATGACCGCGAGGTGCTGCGCAGCGACATCGCTTCGCTCAAGCAGGTGATCAGCGAGGTGGCTGGCGACGACCGCGAGCAGACCGTGTTGCTGCGTGCCGATGCGCGCACGCCTTACCAGGCGGTGGTGACGGCGCAAGACGCGCTGGGTCAGCTGGGCTTCCGCAAGCTGGCGATCGCGACGGCGCCGGAGGTCGGGCGCGCGGCGCAGAAGTAAGTGGCAGCATACCCTGCGCGTGCAGGGTATGCCGCGCTACGGCGATGCCAAAAACTAGCGGAACAACGCGTTGTACATGAAGACGCGGCGTGCGGCATTCAGCCATCTGTCGTTGCTGCCGACGCGCAAGATCTCAGCAGTGCTGTCGACACGCGACGTAACGCCTGAGAAATCCGCCTTGCCACCCGAAACTTGCTTTACTTCCTTCTCGCTCAGCGTTCTGATCATCTTCAGTGCTCCATTGATCGCCCTGCATTGGGCCAACTGAGTCTGATAAATGCTGGCGCTGGGTCAACAGATAAACGTATTGTCTGTCGAGATATCCGTATATTCGTTTGATGAATCGCATGATATTTACTGAGCTTCCGCTGCCCATGCCGCTTATCCAGCGCGATCGCACATTTTCCAGCGCGCGCGCACTTGCCGGCGCGAGCCGCCGCCCTCCAGGAGAGCTTTCGTGAGCGCAGCCAAAGCGGCACCGGTTTGGCCGATATACAAGCGCCTGCTAGGCTATTCGCGGCCCTATTCGAGCTGGCTGGGGCTGGCCTTGGCCGGCATGGTGGTGGAAAGCACCGCCGGTTACTTCTTCATGCTGCTGATGAAGCCGTTGATCAACGAAGGCTTCGTGAATCCCGAGCCGCGTGCGGCGGTGATGCTGCCGCTCGCGATCCTGGGCTTGTTCGTGATGCGCAGTCTGGCCACCTTCGTGGGCGACTACTGCATGGCGCGTACCGGCCGCAGCGTGGTGCGCGACCTGCGTGAGCAGGTGCTCGGCAAGTACATGCGCCTGCCGTCCACGCACTTCGACAACGAAGCGACACCGGTGATGGTGAGCCGGCTGAACTTCGATACCGAACAGGTGACCCAGGCCAGCGCCGATGCGCTGAAGACCGTCGTGGCCGACACGCTTACCATCATCTACATGCTGGCCGTGATGGTGCAGATGAGCCTGAAGGTCACCTTCGCCATGCTGCTGGTGGTGCCGCTGATCGGCGTGATCGTGTCCTACGTGGGCAAGCGTTATCGCCGCATCAGCCGCGGCATCCAGGACGGCATGGGCGCGATGGCGCAGACGGCCGAGCAGTCGCTCTCGGCGCAGCAGGAAGTGAAGGTGCACGGCACCCAGCAGCACGAGATCGGGCGCTATCAGGCGCTGGCCAACCGGATGCTGCGGTTGAACATGAAAGTGGAGACCACGCGCGCCACCGCGTCCGCCACCGTGCAGTTCCTGGCGGCGCTGGCGCTGGCCGTGATCGTGTTTGTCGCCACCCGCGAGTCGCTCGCCGGTCGCCTCAACGCGGGCGAGTTCATGGCCCTGATGAGCTCCATGATGGCCATCATCCCCTCCCTGCGCCGCCTCACCAGCGTACAAAGCGCCATTTCCCGCGGCGTGGCCGCCGCCGAGCGCCTGTTCGGCATCCTCGACCTGCCCACCGAGCAGGACACCGGCACCCGCGAGGTGAAGCGCGCCCTTGGCGAGCTGTCCTTCGAACACGTGATGCTGCGCTACCGCCAGGACGACGGCCTGGCGCTGGACGACATCACCTTCCAGGCCAAGCCGGGCACGGTGACGGCCATCGTCGGGCGCTCGGGCAGCGGCAAGACCAGCCTGGTGCGGCTGGTGCCGCGCTTCTACGAACCTACCGGCGGGTGCATCCGGCTGGACGGCGTGCCGCTGGATGAGTACCGGCTGGAAGACCTGCGCCGGCAGATCGCGCTGGTCGGCCAGCGGGTGATGCTGTTCGATGACACCGTGGCGGCCAACATCGCCTACGGCACCGAGGCCAGCGAGGCGCGCATCCGCGCCGCGGCCGAAGCGGCCAACGCCTGGGAGTTCATCGAGCGCCTGCCGCAGCAGCTGCAGACGCCGATCGGCGAGAACGGCGCGCTGCTCTCCGGCGGCCAGCGCCAGCGCTTGGCGATCGCCCGCGCCATCCTGCGCGATGCGCCCATCCTGATCCTCGACGAGGCCACCGCCGCGCTCGACAACGAATCCGAGCGCCTGGTGCAGGACGCGCTGCACCGGCTCATGCCGGACCGCACCACGCTGGTCATCGCCCACCGCCTGTCCACCATCGAGCATGCCGACCAGGTGCTGGTGATGGACCATGGCCGCATCGTCGAGCGCGGTACCCACGCGCAGCTGCTCGCACAGGGCGGGCTGTACGCCCACCTGCACGGCATGCAGTTCCGCGAAAGGCAGGTATGAGCAAACCCCTGAGCAAGACCCCGGCTTACTGGTACGAGGACCTGCCGGTACCCTTCGGCGCACGCGTGCTGGCGCCGCTGTACGGCGCGGTGGTCGGCGTGCGCCGGGCGCTCTACCGGCGCGGCTGGCGGCGCCGCCACCAGGTGCCGGTGCCGGTCGTGGTGGTGGGCAATGTCACCGCCGGCGGCACCGGCAAGACGCCGCTGACCATCGCGCTGGTGGAGAAGCTGCGCGAGGCCGGCTGGAAGCCGGGCGTGGCCAGCCGCGGCTATGGCCGGCAGGATGCGCGCACGCCGCGCTGGATCGAACCGGGCACGCCGGCCGCCCTCGGCGGCGACGAGCCGGTGCTGATCGCGTGGAAGACCGGCGTGCCGGTGCGCGTGGACGCCGACCGCGTTGCCGCCGCCCGCGCGCTGCTGGAAGCCGGCTGCGACATCGTGGTCTGCGACGATGGCCTGCAGCACTACCGGCTGGCGCGCGATGTCGAGATCGAGGTGGTGGACGGCAAGCGCCGCTACGGCAATGGCCGGCTGATTCCCGCCGGCCCGCTGCGCGAGCCCGCCGAGCGTGCCCGCGAGTGCGACTTCCGCATCGTCAACCTGGGCGAGACCCCGCCGGAGGACGCGGCGATGGCGCCGGGCTTCGGCGAATGGCAGATGCGCCTGCGCCTGGACGAGGCGCAGCCGCTGCGGGGCGGCCGCGCGCGGTCGCTGGCGGTCTTCGCCGGGCAGCGCGTGCATGCGGTGGCGGGTATCGCGCATCCGGAGCGCTTCTTCTCGATGCTGCGCGCGCGCGGCATCGGCGTGGTGCCGCACGCCTTCGCCGACCATCACCGCTATGTGGCCGCGGACTTCGGCTTCGGCAGCCAGTTGCCGGTGCTGATGACCGAGAAGGACGCGGTGAAATGCCGCGACTTCGCCGACGAGTGGATGTTCAGCGTGCCGCTGCAGGCCGACCTGCCGGCCGCGTTCTGGGTCGCCTTGCTGGACCGGCTGGGCAAGCTGCGTCGCGGTTGAACCTTTCTTTTTCCTCCTGCCGTCCCCACGGTGCATGACATGACTGCCGAACTGCCTTCCTTCGTCGTCGCCGTGCCGGCGCGCTATGCGGCCACCCGCCTGCCGGGCAAGCCGCTGCGGCTGCTGGGTGGCGAGCCGCTGGTGCGGCGGGTCGCCGAGCGGGCCCTGCAGGCCGGCGCCCGCGAGGTCTGGGTCGCCACCGACGACGCGCGCGTCTCCGCCGCGGTCGAAGGGCTGGCGGGGGTGCATGTCGCGATGACCTCGCCCGACCACGCCTCCGGCACCGACCGCCTGGCCGAATGTGCCCGCCAGGCGGGTTGGTCGGACGACACGCTCGTGGTGAACCTGCAGGGCGACGAGCCGTTCGCCCCGGCCGCGGGCATCCGCGAGGTCGCGCGCCTGCTGGCGTCGGGCCGGGCGCACATGTCCACGCTTGCGACGCCGGTCACCGAGGCGCACGAACTGTTCGATCCCAACGTGGTCAAGCTGGTGCGCGACGACACCGGCCACGCGCTGTATTTCAGCCGCGCGCCGATCCCCTGGCACCGCGACGCCTTCGCCGCCGCGCGCGACGTGCTGCCACCGGGCGAGTGGCTGCGGCACATCGGCATCTACGGCTACCGCGCCGGCTTTTTGCAGCAGTTCGCGGCGATGCCGCCGGGACGGCTGGAGCGGGTGGAATCGCTGGAGCAGTTGCGCGTGCTGGAGGCCGGCCACCGCATCGCGGTGGCGCTGACGCCCGAGCAGTTCCCGCCGGGCATCGATACGCCCGAGGACCTGCTGCGCGCGCAGGCACGCTGGGACGCTGCATGAGGTTGCTGGTGCTGTGCCTGGGCAACATCTGCCGCTCGCCGATGGGCGAGGGCGCCCTGCGCGCGCGGCTGGACGCCTCGCCGCTGGCCGGCGCAGTGGAGGTCGATTCGGCCGGCACCGGCGGTTGGCATGCCGGCGAGCCGCCGGACCGGCAGGCGATCCGCTGCGCCGCCGGGCACGGCGTGGATATCTCCGGCCTGCGCGCGCGCCAGCTGCGTCCGGCCGATTTCCAGGCCTTCGACTGGATCCTCTGCGCCGACGCGTCCAACCTGCGCGATGCCCAGGCGCGGGCGCCGGCGCATGCCCGCGACCGGGTGGTGCTGTGGCTGCCGTGGGCCGGAATCGAGGACGCCTCGGAGGTGCCTGATCCCTACACCGGCGGAACGGAAGAGTTCGAGGCCGCCTGGGCGCTGGTCGACCGCGCGGCGCGGGCCACGGTGCAGCGCCTTACGCATGCGTCCGCTTTGGGCATAATCGACCGATGAGCGTGCCGAATCTTCAGGAATTCCCCGAATTCCCCACCTGGCTCAACGCCCGGCCGTCCACCCTGCAGGAACACCGCGGGCGGGCGCTGGTGCTGGCGTTCGTCAACGCCGGCTCGGAGTGGTGTGCCCAGCGGCTGGCCGAACTGTCGCAGTGGCAGGCGCGCAATCCCGGGCGCTTGCAGCTGATCGTGGTGCAGGTGCCGCGCTTCGACAGCGAGCGAGAGCCGGAGCGCGCGCTCAAGCTGCTGCGCCAGCATGGGGTGCAGGCCCCGATCCTGCTGGACCGCGAGTGGGAAACCTGGCGCCGCTTCGGCGTGGCGTCCTGGCCCACCGTGGTGCTGATCGACGCCCAGGGCCGCGAGCGCCAGCGGGTGGTCGGCCTTGGCGGCGAGCTGGAACGCGAGCTGCAGGCGCTGTGCGAGGGGCAGCCGATGCCCAGCGACGAGGACCTGCGCGTACCGCCCGAGCGCCATCCCGAGCCGCGGCTGACCCTGCGTTTCCCGACCGGGCTGGCGGCCAGTGCCGACCGCCTGTTCATCGCCGACAGCGGCCACCATCGCGTCCTCGAGTGCAACCACGCCGGGCGCGTGCTGCGCCAGTTCGGCCTGGGCACGGCCGATTTCATGGATGGAGGCCTTGGCGAGGCGGCTTTCCGCCGCCCGCGCGGCCTGGCCCTGGCGCGCGAGGCGCTGTACGTGGCCGATGCCGGCAACCATGCGCTGCGCCGGGTCCATCTCTCCAGCGGCCGGGTCGATACGCTGTGCGGCAACGGCCGCGCCGGCGAGCCGGTCGAAGGCGTGGTGGGCGAGGCGACGCAGGTATCGCTGGACAGCCCGCAGGGCGTGACCGTGGCCGGCAACGAACTGCTGGTGGCGATGGCCGGCGACAACCGGATCTGGGGTTACGACCTGGGCCGCGGCGAACTGCGCTGGCGCGCCGGTGCCGGCGCGCTGGACGAGCGCGACGGTAGCGGCCACCTGGCCGCGTTCGCGCAGCCCACCGCCGTGGTGGCGGTGCAGCAGACCCTCTACGTGTGCGACGCGCTCGGCTCGGCCATCCGCTCCATGCAACTGCGCGGCGATCTGGTGCAGACGCTGGTCGGCGGGCAGGGGCCGTGGGAGTTCGGCGATGCCGACGGCCCGCGGCACCTGGCGCGCCTGCAATTCCCGCAAGCCATCGCGATGGACCCCGCCGGCGCGCCCGTGCTGTGGATCGCCGACAGCGGCAATGGCAGCCTGCGCAGCCTGCGTTTGGGCGGCGGCGAGCTGGCCACGGTCAAGCTGCCGCGCCGCCTGCACGGCCCGGCCGGGCTGGCGGTGGCCGCCGGCAGCGTGTGGATCGCCGAGACCGATGCCCACGCCGTGCTGCGTTACGACATCGCCAGCGGCGAATTGAGCGAGTTCACGATCCAGGAATGAAAGCCAGGCCGCCCGCCGGATTCGATGGCAAGGCATTCGCTGCGCAGCTGAGTACCGCCCCCGGCGTGTACCGCATGTATGCCGCGGACGACACGCTGCTGTACGTTGGCAAGGCCGGCGCGCTGCGCAAGCGCGTGGGCAGCTATTTCAACGGCTCGCCGAAGAATGCGCGCACGATGTCCATGCTCTCGCAGGTGGCGCGCATGGACGTGACCGTGACCCGCACCGAGGCCGAAGCGCTGCTGCTGGAAAACCAGCTGATCAAGTCGCTGACGCCGCGCTACAACGTCTCGCTGCGTGACGACAAGAGCTACCCCTACGTGCTGCTCACCCGCGAGGACTGGCCGCGCATCGGCCTGCACCGCGGCCCACGCGCGATCCCGGGGCGCTATTTCGGGCCGTATGCCAGCGTGTACGCCGTGCGCGAGACGCTGAACCTGATGCACAAGCTGTTCCGCCTGCGCAGCTGCGAGGACAGCGTGTTCCGCAACCGCTCCCGGCCCTGCCTGCAATACCAGATCGGCCGATGCAGTGCGCCGTGCGTGGAATTGGTGAGCGCGCAGGATTACGCCGAATCGGTGCACCGCGCCACGCTGTTCCTCGAAGGCAAGAGCGACCAGCTCGGCGAAGAGCTGATGCAGGAAATGCAGACCGCCAGCGAACAGCTGCAGTTCGAGCGCGCCGCGCGCCTGCGCGATTTGCTGTCCTCGCTGCGCAGCCTGCAGAACCGGCAGTTCGTGGAGGGCCGCGCCGCCGACCTGGACGTGCTTGCCTGCGCCACCCAGGGCGCCAACGCCTGCGTGCTGCTGCTGGCCTTTCGCGATGGCCGCAACCTGGGCACGCGCGCGTTCTTTCCCAAGACCAATGGCGAAGACAGCGCCGACGAGATCCTGGCCGCCTTCGTCTCGCAGTACTACATCGAGCACACGCCGCCGCGCGAGATCCTGCTGGACCGCGAGATTCCCGAGGCCGAGCTGATCGAGCACGCGCTTACCGCCTCGGCCGAGCGCAAGGTCGCGCTGAAGTGGAACGTGCGCGGCGAGCGCGCCGGCTACGTCGAGCTGGCCGCGCGCAACGCACAGCAGACGCTGGCCTCGGAGATGACCAGCCAGAGCGCGCAGCACGCGCGCAGCGAGGCGCTGCGCGAGATGCTGGACCTGGCCGAGCCAGTGAAGCGGGTGGAGTGCTTCGACATCAGCCACACCCTGGGCGAGGCGACGGTGGCCTCGTGCGTGGTGTTCGATGCCGCCGGGCCCGTGCGCGGGCAATATCGCCGCTTCAATATCGCCGGCATCGCGCCGGGCGACGACTACGCGGCGATGCGCCAGGCGCTGGAACGGCGTTTTCGCCGCGCGGTGGAGGAGGGCGGCGTGCTGCCCGAGGTGCTGCTGATCGACGGCGGCGCCGGCCAGCTGGCGCAGGCGCAGGCGGTGATGGCCGAGCTGGGCATCGACCGCGTGGCGCTGGTGGGCGTGGCCAAGGGCGAGGAACGTCGCGCCGGGCACGAAACCCTGGTGTTGCCCGATGGCCGCGAACTGCGGCCGGGCGCCGCCTCGCCCGCATTGCAGTTCATCCAGCAGGTGCGCGACGAAGCGCACCGTTTTGCCATCACCGGCCACCGCGGCCGCCGCCAGAAGGCGCGCATGACCAGCAAGCTGGAGGACATCCCGGGCATCGGCCCGCGGCGTCGCGCCAACCTGCTCAAACATTTCGGCGGATTGGCCGGGCTCAAGGCCGCCGGCGAGGCGGAGATCGCGCGGGTGGAAGGCGTGAACGCCGCCCTGGCCGCCCGAATCTACGCTAACCTGCACGGGCTGCCGCTGCCCGACGCGAACGGCGAATAGAGAAGCACGATGAAGTTGACCATCCCCACCTGGCTGACGCTGCTGCGGATCGTGATGATCCCGGTGCTGGTCGTGGTGTTCTACCTGCCGTATTCGTGGACCAACTTCGCGTCGGCGGCGATCTTCGGCCTGGCGGCGATCACCGACTGGCTCGATGGCTGGATCGCGCGCCGCTACCACCAGTATTCGGCGTTCGGTGCGTTCCTCGACCCGGTGGCCGACAAGCTGATGGTCGCCGTGGCGCTGTTCCTGATCGTGCAGGGCCATCCCACGCCGTGGATGGCGTTCTGGGCCGCGGTGATCGTCGGCCGCGAGATCGCCGTGTCCGCGCTGCGCGAATGGATGGCCGAACTCGGCCAGCGCGCCAAGGTGCGCGTGGCGATGATCGGCAAGGTCAAGACCACCGCGCAGATGGTCGCCCTGCTGTGCTTGCTGTATTCCGTGCAGCCCGGCCAGGCGGCCGCGGGCGAGGGCATGTGGATGGGCCGTTTCGTCTTCCACGTGGGCGACTGGACGCTGGCGATCGCGGCGATCCTCACGCTGTGGTCGGGCCTGCAGTACCTGCATGCGGCTTGGCCGAGCCTGCGCGAAGACGAAAAAGCGGCGCTGCGGCAGAACCCGAAAAAAGTCGAATCCAATAGTTGACACATGGTCGGTTCGCTGTAGAATTTCGCCTCCCAAGCGGGAATAGCTCAGTTGGTAGAGCGCAACCTTGCCAAGGTTGAGGTCGCGAGTTCGAGTCTCGTTTCCCGCTCCAGTTTCGGACCAGGCCCCGTTCGCGGGGCCTTGTCATTCCAGGCCGCAGCGATGCCGCCGGGAACAGGAAATGCGGGGCCTGGTGGCAGATCGGTTATGCACCGGATTGCAAATCCGTAGAGATGGGTTCGACTCCCGTCCAGGCCTCCAAATCGCGTTCGCCGCCGGCGCTGCCGATGGAAGAAGCGATGCAACGAAGGGTTGGCACGCACGTGAAGACCCTGTACAATGCGCAGCTCACGCGGGAATAGCTCAGTTGGTAGAGCGCAACCTTGCCAAGGTTGAGGTCGCGAGTTCGAGTCTCGTTTCCCGCTCCAGTTTCAGACAAGGCCCCGCTTGCGGGGCCTTGTGTTATCAGTCACCCGCCGGGCTTTTTCGGCTAGACTGGCAACCCACCGGCCTGGTGGCAGAGTGGTTATGCAGCGGACTGCAAATCCGCGTACGCCGGTTCAATTCCGACCCAGGCCTCCATACAGAACCCGCCCGCGGCGGGTTTTGTCGTTTCAGGGGTGCGCGATCCACCCGCAGCGGGCATTTGATCCTGATCAAGGACGGCACGGGTATAACCGGCGATGCTGCACGCCATGCAGACGACCGCCCAAGCCCACGTCATTCCCCGCTGGCACTTCGATGCGGAGTTGCTGCGTCGCTACGACCGCCCCGGCCCGCGCTACACGTCCTATCCCACCGCGCCGCAGTTCCATGACGGCTTCGGCTGGCCGCAATTGCGCGAAGCGATCGAACAGGCGCCGGCCGGCCCGCTGTCGTTGTACATCCACGTGCCGTTCTGCAGCAGCCCGTGCTTCTACTGCGGCTGCAACCGCGTCATCACCCGCGATCGCAGCCGCGGCGTGGCGTATGTGGCGCGCGTGCTGCGCGAGGCCAGCCTGATCGCGCCGCTGATGGCCGGCAAGCGCGAAGTCGTGCAGCTGCATTTCGGTGGCGGAACGCCGAACTTCCTCAGTCCCGACCTCATCGGCGAGCTGTTGCGCGGCCTGCGGCACCACTTCCATTTCAGCACCGAGGCCTCGCGCGATTTCTCCATCGAGCTGGACCCGCGCACGCTTGCGCCCGCCGAACTGGGCGATCTGGCACAACTGGGCTTCACGCGCGCCAGCCTCGGCGTGCAGGACTTCGATCCGCGCGTGCAGAAGGCCATCAACCGAGTACAGAATGCGCGCGAAACGCTGGCGTTGATCGCGGCGTGCCGCACGCATGGGCTGCGCTCGGTCAACGTGGACCTGGTCTACGGGCTGCCGAAGCAGACGCTGGCCGGCTTCGGCGACACGCTCGACCGCGTGCTCGAAGCCCGCCCGAACCGCTTCGCCATCTACGGCTACGCACACCTGCCCTCGATGTTCCGCGCACAGCGCCGCATCCACGATGCGGACCTGCCCGATGCCGAGAACCGGCTGGCACTGCTCGGCCTGGCCGTGGAGCGGCTCACCGCCGCCGGCTATCAGTACATCGGCATGGACCACTTCGCCCTGCCGGACGACGAACTGGCGCGCGCGCAACGCGAGGGCGGCCTGCACCGCAACTTCATGGGCTACACCACGCACGCGGCCACCGACCTGCTCGGCCTGGGCGTGAGCGCGATCAGCCGCGTCGGCGGCGCGTATGCGCAGAACCCGCGCGAACTGCCGGCTTGGGAAGCGGCCATCGACCAAGGCCGCGTGCCGGTCTGGCGCGGGCTGGCGATGTCGCGCGACGACGTGATCCGCGGCGAGCTGATCCAGGCGCTGATGTGCCAGGGCGAGGTGGACACGCGCGAGGTCGGCGCGCGCCATGGCATCGACTTCGCGCAGTACTTCGCCGAAGAGCTGCGTGCCCTGGACACCTTGCGCGCCGACGGCTTGGTGGAGGCCGACGCGGGTCGCGTGCGCGCGACCGAGCGCGGCCGCCCGCTGTTGCGCCTGATCGCGATGTGCTTCGACCGCTACCTGCGCCAGCCGCGCGCGGCTGGCGGCTTCTCCAAGGCGATCTGAGCCGTGGCCATCAGACGCTCAACGGGGCGAATGCGCGCGCTGGCGGGCAATGGATGCCAGCGTCTCGGACCACTCGGACAGTTCCTGCTGGAATTTTTGCCGGTAGGCGGCGGCCGCCTCGGGAATTTCGAAGCCGCTGTCGCTCGCGTCGGGCATGCGCCGGTTCCAGGCCTCCAGCACGGCGGCCGGATCCGGGTGCGCTTCGAGCAGCGCGCCGGTGACCCAGGTCACCGCATCCAGGCGGGCGGAAAGGGCGGACATGGCGTTGACCAGCGACGTCACTTGCGATGAGTCCATGGGATACCCGGTGTGGCAGTGAAAGGGGGCGCGTCCATTCCCCGCGCGAGGCTGTCCGGCAAAGGCAGGACGGGACGCGAGGGGGTGCGGCGCGCGGGCCCCGAGGGTCGGGGCCTGGCTTCCCTGCGCACGTGCCGGAGATCCGTAGGGCCGACTGTACCCGATCGCGGATGACGCGCATGGCAAGGCACAAGACAAGGGGGAGGGCAGGCCGCGGGGCCGGGCCATTCGTCCTGGAACGGATCGTGGGCGGGCGCCCGCGGTCGAGCAAAGGCATTTCAACCGAGGTGGAAGATGAGCACGATGACGCAATCGCTGCGGGGCGACCTGGCGGCGCTGTATGAAGCCGGGGCGATCGACAAGGTCACCATGCGTGAGTTCGGGGCGGTGTGTCCGCCACCGGTGCGCGACTTCAGCGCCGCCGACATCAAGCGGCTGCGCGAAGGGCTGCGTTTCAGCCAGCCGGTGTTCGCGCATCACTTGCATACCACGGCTTCGACGGTGCGCAAGTGGGAGCAGGGCGAGACGCGGCCGGCCGGCCCAGCGCTGAAACTGCTCAACGTGATTGCCGACAAGGGATTGAAGGCGATCCTGTGAGCGCGGACCGCGCCGCGCCGTTCCCGTTTGGGAGTGGCCGTGCGGTAGGATCGTCCGGGAGGGAATTCCGCGGGTGGGAAGGGCGATCCAGCCAGAGGGACACGTGGCGTGGCAGAAAGAATGGGAGCGGCGGTGCGTATCGGGTGGCGGGACAACGTGCGCGATGCGGCGCCGTTCATGGCCGTTCTTGCGTGCGCCGGTCTAGGGACCGCCTGCTCTGCGTTCGGGGAGTCTGCATTCCGTGTCAGTGGACTAATCGTGGATGAAAGTGGGCGCGAGGTTGACGGATGTCAGATGAAGACCTCATTCCAGGACGGAGGTGGCGCATATGTCCAGGAAGTAGGGGGCAGATTCACGACTACCGTGGTCGTCGAGACGGGCAATCATCGGATCACGTTGGGCATAGTCTGCTCCGGCACACTAACCTTCGGGCCTGCTGTCTACGAGATTAGAGGCAACGAGCGCTACGAGAGGCCAATTGAACTGGGCAAGGTCGTCGTCCGGTCTGGAGCGTCGGGCCAGTAGAAGACGGGGCGAAGTGGCCGAGTAATCGTCGTGATTTCATGTCCCGGACGGGCTTGCACCCTATGCGAGGCTTGCCTGTCCCATGCGACCGGTTGGCCGCACACGCTCACGGAGGGCACATCGAATGCAGTGGTTCCTTCCCATCCTGATCTCGCTGTCGGCGGTGCATGTGCTGGCGATTATCCTTGGCGGCCGCCGGCGCAGTTGGACCGAGGGCATGGCGATGGCTTCAGGCATCTTGGGTCTGTTGAGTATCCCGGCAGCCCTTCTGGCCATCGCGGCTAGCCTCTGCATTGCCGGCGGGTGCAATCGGCGGGGTACGTCGCCGGATGTCATCGCCGTGGCGATCACGCTGGCTCTGGGGGTGAGCTCGGCCATCCTGGCAGTGGCGCTCAGCCTGCGCTGGTTACGCGCCAGGATGGCTCAGCGCTAGGCCGCAATCGGGGGATCCGTCGGGACCCCACGACATAAAACCCGCAGGTTCGCGGGTTTGGGTGTAAAGCAGGGGGCGATGAAGCCTCCCCACTCTGGTTTGGTGCCCGAGGCCGGACTCGAACCGGCATGCCTTTCGGCGAGGGATTTTCTTCCCACTTCGGCTTTCGCCGCCGGCACGCGGGGCGCCGTTCGTGGTCTGGAGCACGCCTTCACCGTAGCCCTGCGGCCGTAGGTGCCCGCCGTCTGCTCTCTACACCTTCCCGGCCTGGGCCGGGCTTGGCTCGGCGTTGGCGCGGACGCAAGGCGTCCAGGGCGTTCGCCGACTTTGACGGGTGCCACTTCGGGCGTTTCCCCCCGAAGGCTCAAATTGTCCAAGTCCCTTGTGTCTACCCGTTTCACCACTCGGGCGCGGTGCGGTACGCCGGTCATCGCCGGCGACGATAGGGTGCCTGATCGCGCGCGGCTTGTGAATCACGGGCGCTGGGTTATGCTGCCGGCCGCGCGCCATGCCTGCGCAGGGCGCCTGTCCCACGAAGGAATTGCATGCCCGCAGCCGCACTGCCTGATCCCGCCACCGCGCGCATCGCCATCATCGGCCTGGGATATGTCGGCCTGCCGTTGGCGGTCGCGCTCGGCGGCCACCGCGACATCCTGGGCTTTGACATCGATGCGCAGCGCATCGCGCGCCTGCGCGCGGGCGAGGACACCACGCTGGAAGTGGAAGCCGGCGAACTGGCGCAGGCCCGGCAGCTGCGCTACAGCGCCGACCCGGCCGACCTGGCCGCCGCCCAGGTGTTCATCGTCACCGTGCCCACGCCCATCGACGAGGCCGAGCAACCCGACCTGGGGCCGCTGCGCTCGGCCACCGCGCTGATCGCCGCCGCGCTCAAGCCGGGCGACCTGGTGATCTACGAATCCACCGTCTACCCCGGCACCACGGAGGAAGTCTGCGTGCCGCTGCTGGAGGCCGGCTCGGGCCTGCGCTTCAACGTGGATTTCCACTGCGGTTACAGCCCGGAGCGGATCAATCCCGGCGACCGCCAGCGGCGCCTGGCCGATATCCGCAAGGTCACGTCCGGCTCCACGCCCGAGGCGGCCGAGGTGGTGGATGCGCTGTACCGTTCCATCATCACCGCCGGCACCTGGCGCGCGCCGTCGATCCGCGTGGCCGAGGCCGCCAAGGTGGTGGAGAACATCCAACGCGACGTCAACATCGCACTGGTCAACGAACTGGCGCTGATCTTCGACCGCCTCGGCATCGACACCCTCGACGTGCTCGAAGCGGCCGGCACCAAGTGGAATTTCCTGCCGTTCCGCCCGGGGCTGGTGGGCGGCCACTGCATCGGCGTGGACCCTTACTACCTGCTGCACAAGTCCGAGAGCGTGGGCTACCACCCGGATCTCATCCACACCGCGCGGCAGGTCAACAACCGCGTCGAGCAGCACGTGTCCTCGCGCGTGGCCGCGCTGCTGGGCGCGCAGGGCCGGCCGATCGCCGACGCGCGCGTGCTGGTGCTGGGCGTGACCTTCAAGGAGAACTGCCCGGACCTGCGCAACAGCCGCGCGCTGGAGCTGGTGCGCGGGCTGCAGGCGCTGGGCGCGAAGGTCGATGCCTGCGATCCGTGGGCCGATCCGCGCGAGGCGCTGGCGCATGCCGGCGTAGCGCTGTGCGCCGCGCCCCAGGCTGGGCAGTACGACGCCGTCGTGCTGGCGGTCGCGCATGCGCAGTACCGCGGCTACAGTGCGCAGGACGTGGCCGCGCTCGGCCGCCCCGGCGCGGTGGTGTACGACGTCAAGTCGGCCTGGCCCCGCGAGGCGGTCACCGACCGGCTGTAGTGCCCGGCCCGCGGCCAGACTTCCAAGAGAGGCATCGATGTACCGCTACCTGGCTTTCGCATTCTGCCTGTTGATGCTGGTGCTGTCCGTGGCGCTGGCGCGCTACTGGATCGCGTGGGATTGGGGCGTGGTGATCTTCGGGCTGCTGTGCGTCATCGGCCTGTGGGACATGCTGCAGACGCGCAGCACGCTGCGGCGCAATTACCCGGTGCTCGCGCACTTCCGCTTCGGCCTGGAATCCATCGGGCCGGAAATCCGCCAGTACTTCGTGCAAAGCGACCTGGACGAGGTGCCGTTCTCGCGCCAGCAGCGCGCCCTGGTCTACCAGCGCGCCAAGAACCAGATGGACGTGGTGCCGTTCGGCACGCTGCACAGCACGTACCGCGTGGATTACGAATGGATCAACCATTCGGTCGCGCCGGCGAAGATCGACTCGCACGATTTTCGCGTGCTGATCGGCGCGCAAAGCCGGCAGCCGTATTCGGCCAGCGTGTTCAACATCTCGGCGATGAGCTTCGGCGCGTTGTCGGCCAACGCGATTCGCGCACTGAACGAGGGCGCGCGCCGCGGGCACTTCTACCACGACACCGGCGAGGGCTCGATCTCGCCCTACCACCGCGAGTGCGGGGGCGACCTGGTGTGGGAAATCGGCTCGGGCTACTTCGGCTGCCGCGATGAGGCCGGGCGGTTCGACCCCGAGCGCTTCGCCGCCAACGCGGCCGACCCGCAGGTGAAGATGATCGAGGTGAAGCTCTCGCAAGGCGCCAAGCCGGGCCATGGCGGCGTGCTGCCGGCGGCCAAGGTCAGCGCCGAGATCGCCGCCACGCGCGGGGTGCCGATGGGCATGGATTGCGTTTCGCCGGCGGCGCACTCGGCCTTCGCCACGCCGATCGAGCTGCTGCAGTTCGTCGCCCGGCTGCGCGAGTTGTCCGGCGGCAAGCCCACCGGTTTCAAGCTCGCGCTGGGCCATCCGTGGGAGTGGTTCGGCATCGCCAAGGCGATGCAGGAAACCGGCGTGCTGCCGGACTTCATCGTCGTGGACGGCGCCGAGGGCGGCACCGGCGCGGCGCCGGCCGAGTTCGTCGACCATGTCGGCGTGCCGATGCACGAGGCGCTGCGGCTGGTGCACAACACGCTGGTGGGGCTGGACCTGCGCGAGCGCATCAAGCTCGGCGCGGCAGGCAAGATCACCAGCGCCTTCGACATCGCCAAGACCATCGCGATGGGCGCGGACTGGTGCAACGCCGGGCGCGGCTACATGTTCGCGCTGGGCTGCATCCAGTCGCTGAGCTGCCATACCGACCGCTGCCCGACCGGCGTGGCCACGCAGGACCCGCGGCGCTGGAAACACCTGGACCTGGCCGACAAGGCCACCCGCGTACACCACTACCACGAGAACACGTTGCGCGCGCTACGCGAGTTGCTGGCCGCCGCCGGTCTCAACGATCCCGCGCAGCTGGGCCCGGAGCACATCCTGCGCCGCGTGTCGGCGGTGGAGATTCGCTCGCTGGCCTCGCTGTACCGTTACCTGGAACCGGGCGAGCTGCTGCGGCACGCGCCCGACCACGCGGTGTTCAAGGATTTCTGGGCCGATGCGCGCGCCGATTCGTTCCAGCCGCCGGCGCGGGTGAAGGCGCTGCGCGAGAGCAAGTCGCGCTGAAGGCGCGCGCCGCTCAGGCGGCGGCGCGCAGCCAGTCCACCGCGCCGCGCCCGGCGCGCAGGCCGCTGGCGAAGCAGGCGGTGAGCAGGTAGCCGCCGGTGGGCGCTTCCCAGTCGAGCATCTCGCCGGCGCAGAACACGCCGGGCAGCTCGCGCAGCATCAGCGAGGCATCGAGCGCTTCCAGGCGCACGCCGCCGGCGCTGCTGATGGCCTCGGCGATCGGGCGCGGGCGCAGCAGGCGCAGCGGCAGGCGCTTGAGCGTGGCGGCGAGCACCGCGGCGTCGCCCAGGGCGGGCTTGTCGAGCACCTCGTGCAGCAGCGCCGCCTTCACGCCGCTCACGCCGGCCTGCCGGCGCAGGTGTTCGCTGAGGCTGCGGCCATTGCGGGCGCGCGCGAGGTCGGCGCGCAGCCGCGCCTCGTCGCGGCCGGGCACCAGGTCCAGGTAGAGCGTGGCCGCGCCGTCGCGTGCGATGACCTCGCGCAGGTCGGCCGCCAACGCGTAGACCAGGCTGCCTTCGATGCCATGCGCGCTGGCCACGCATTCGCCTTGCAGCGCATGCGCGTGGCCTTGCGCGTCGGTCCAGTGCGCAACCACGGGCTTGAGCGGCGCGCCGGCGTGGCGCTCGGCGAAGTAGGGCGTCCAGGCGATGTCGAAGCCGCAGTTGGCCGGCTGCAGCGGCGCGATGTCCACGCCGCGCGCGGCCAGCGGCGCTACCCAGGCGCCGTCCGAGCCCAACTCCGGCCAGCTGCCGCCGCCCATCGCCAGCGCGGTGGCGTCGGCCTGCGCGCGAACCTCCCCGTCGGGCGTGGCGAAGCGCAGCGCGCCGTCCGCGTCCCAGCCTTGCCAACGATGCTGCACGTGGAAGCGCACGCCGTCTTCCTTCAGGCGGCGTACCCACCCCCGCAGCAGCGGCGCGGCCTTGCGGTCGAGCGGGAACACGCGGCCAGAGGTGCCGACGTAGGTCTCCACGCCTTGCGCGCGCGCCCAGCCGCGCAGTGCGTCGGCATCGAAATCGCGCAGCCAGCCGGCCACCGCGTCGGCGCGCTCGCGATAGCGCGAAACGAACACCTCGAACGGATCGGAGTGGGTGAGGTTGAGCCCGCCCTTGCCGGCGATCAGGAACTTGCGCCCGACCGACCCCTTCGCCTCGTACACGTCCACCGCCACGCCGGCGCGGCAGGCGACCTCGGCGGCCATCAGGCCCGCCGGACCGCCGCCGACGATGGCCAGGCGCGGCGAACTCACTGCGGCTGCACCTGCAGCAGCTCGACCTCGAACACCAGCGAGGCGCCCGGCGGAATCACGCTGCCGGCGCCGCGCGCGCCGTAGCCGTAATCGGGCGGGATCATCAGCGTGCGCTTGCCGCCTTCGCGCATGCCGGCCACGCCTTCGTCCCAGCCACGGATGACCTGGCCGTCGCCGAGCGGGAAGGTGAACGCCTGGTCGCGGTCGCGCGAGCTGTCGAACTTCGGGCCATGCTTGTCGGCCTTGCGCTCGTCGTACAGCCAGCCGGTGTAATGCACGGTCACCTGATCGCCGGCTTGCGCGAGCTGGCCGTGGCCCGGCTGCGTATCGATGGCCTGGAAGGCGGCGATGCGGCCGCCGGGCGGCGGGCCCGGCGGCGCGCAGGCGGCCGGGGCGAGGGCAAGCAGGAACAACAGGCAGGTACGCAGCGGGGACATGGCGGCACGTCGCGGGAAAACCGCGATTATCGCATCGCCCGGCCGGGTATCATCGGCGCATGGCCAAGCTGCTCCTCAACCTGCGCAACGTGCCCGACGACGAGGCCGATGAAGTCCGCGCGCTGCTCGACGA
Organism: Stenotrophomonas sp. HITSZ_GD; assembly: GCF_029543105.1. Taxonomy (GTDB): domain Bacteria; phylum Pseudomonadota; class Gammaproteobacteria; order Xanthomonadales; family Xanthomonadaceae; genus Stenotrophomonas_A. The sequence continues at coordinate 291,121 of NZ_JARQXB010000002.1, read as the reverse complement.
AGCGAAGGTCGACTACTACGAGACCCGCCCCAGCATCTGGGGCATTTCCGCCGGCGGCATCTGGCTGCGCGAGCGCGACGATCACGCGCGGGTGAAGCCGCTGCTCGACGCCTACCAACAGCGTCGCGGCGAGACCGCGCGGGCGCGCCGCGCCGCCGAACTGGCCGACGGCAGCGGCGAGACCTTCGCCACGCTGTTGCGCACCCGGCCGCTGTTCGTGCTGGTGACCCTGCTGGGCATGCTCGCCGTCGCCGCGCTGGTGCTGCTGCCGTTCCTGCTGCTGTCGCGCTGAACCGGACGGGCGGCGCCCACCGGGTAGAATGGCGCGATGATCGTCAATACCGCCGCCTACCATTTCGTCGAGATCGCCGACCCGGACGCGCTGGCCGAGGCCGTGCGCGAACGCGCCGAGGCGCTCGCCCTCAAGGGCAGCGTGCTGGTGGCCGGGGAGGGCATCAACCTGTTCCTTGCCGGGCAGGCGCCGGACATCGAGGCGTTCTATGCCTGGCTGCGCGGCGATTCGCGCCTGCAGCCGCTGCACGTGAAGTACAGCCACAGCGAGGCGATGCCCTTCGCCCGGCTGAAGGTGAAGCGCAAGGCCGAGATCATCAGCTTCCGCCGCGACGACGCCTCGCCGCTGGCCGGCGAACGCGCGCCGGCCGTGGCCCCCGAGACCCTGCGGCGCTGGCTGCGCCAGGGCCACGACGACCGGGGCAGGCGCGTGGTGCTGCTCGATACGCGCAACCAGCAGGAGGTGGCCCATGGCACCTTTGCCGGCGCGCTGACCCTGCCGATCACCCGTTTCACAGAACTGCCCGGGGCCCTGGCGCCGCACCGCCCAGCGCTGGCCGATGCCACCGTGGTGAGCTTCTGCACCGGCGGCATCCGCTGCGAGAAGGCCGCGCTGTGGATGCAGGCCGACGGCATGGACAACGTGCTGCAGCTGGAGGGCGGCATCCTGGGCTACTTCGAGGCGGTGGGCGGCGAGGGCTACGACGGCCATTGCTTCGTGTTCGACGAGCGGGTGGCACTGGACCCGCAGCTGCGTCCGCTGCACGACCCGACACCGGCCTGAGCGCCAGCGCGGCCTAGTCCGATCCCCCTACCGGGCTATCCCTGAGCGCGCCAGCCCGCAGGACATGGAAACATGGAGATGTGGCGGGCGTTCCGGTTCAAGGGTCCGCCGCAGTGGATGGCTTCCCCACGGCCCGGCCATGCACCAAACTGGTTTCAGCTTGCCCCGCCCAATCGGGCGGTCTAGGCTGAATTGTTGGCTTACAGCGGGAATGACGCAGGGATGACCATCAAGGTTTTTCTGGTCGACGACCATGCGCTGGTGCGAACCGGCATGAAGATGATCTTGTCCAAGGAAGTGGACATCGAGGTCGTGGGCGAGGCCGACAGCGGCGAAGCCGCGCTGCCGCTCATCCGGCAGTTGCACCCCGACATCGTGCTGTGCGATCTGCACCTGCCGGGTGTCAGCGGGCTGGAGATCACCGAGCGCATCGTCAAGGGCGATCACGGCACGCGCGTGATCATCGTATCGGTGCTGGAGGACGGGCCCTTGCCCAAGCGCCTGCTCGAAGCCGGTGCGTCCGGCTATGTCGGCAAGGGCGGAGACGCGCACGAGTTGCTGCGCGCGGTGCGCGAAGTGGCGCTGGGCCGGCGCTATCTGGGCACGAGCATCGCGCAGAACATGGCGCTGTCGAACCTGGAAGGCGGTGCCTCGCCGTTCGACCTGTTGTCGCCACGCGAGCTGGAGGTGGCGCTGCTGCTCACGCAGGGCCTGCGCCAGGAAGATATCGCCAAGCGGCTGAGCCTGAGCGCCAAGACCATCAACACGCACAAGGCGCGCTTGTTCGAGAAGATCGGCATCCAGGACAGCATCGCGCTCGCGCGGCTGGCCAACCAATACGGGTTGCTGGACCCCACGCGCACGGTCTGAAGGGTTCGGGCCGCGCGCGAGGCAGCGGCACAGGACGCAAAAAGAAAGCGGCCCGAAGGCCGCTTTGCTTTACGAGCGATGGACTCAGACGATCGGCGGACGCGGCTGATCGTGCGCCTTCTCTACGTCCTCGCGGACCGCTTCGGACGCCGACTCGGGTGCCGAAGACGTATCCCTGGCTTCGGTCGCGGCTTCGGCCGTGGCGGCCTGCGCGGCGGCGTCGGTAGAGCCTTCGACCGGCGTGGCCGGTGCCGGTTCCACCACCGGCGTCGCGGCCGGCTCGGCCTGCGGCGTGGGGGTGACGGGCTCGGGCTCCCGTTCCACGGCCGGTGCCGCTTCCACGGCCGGGGCCGGCTCGCGCACCGGCTCGGCTTCCGCCGGGGCCAGCACATCGAGCAGGGTGGTCTGCACCGGCATGTAGGGCTTGGGTTCGTCCGGGGTCTGCGCGGCCTGCATGGTGACCGGCGCGGTGTCGGCCGGCGTGGTCTCCACGGGCGGCAGCACCTCGACCTTCGGCGCCTCAACGCTCGCGGCCTCGACCTTCGGCGCCGCGGCCTTCGGTGCCTCGACCTTCGGCGAATCGATCACCGGCACCGGCGCTTCGACCGGCGTCCGCACCGCGGTATCGACCGCACTGGTCTCGGCCGGCTCGGCGGACGGGGCAACCGGCTCGACCGGAGCCTGCGGTTTGTCGGCCACGACGGCCGGCGCGGCGACGGCGGCCACCGCCACCGGGGCCACCGGGGCACTGGCCTGCGGGCGCGGCTTGGCGGCGGGCGCGGGCGCGACTTCGTCGTCGAACTCGAACTCCGGCTGGCGGCTGGCTTCCACCGGCTCGGCGCCTTCGGTCAGGTCGGCATCGAGCTCGCTGTCCGCATCCTGCTCGTCGCCTTCGCCTGCGTCGTGCGCACCGGCTTCGGCGTTCTCGCCGGCACCGGCGCCGCCACGACGACGACGACGGCCACCGCGGCGGCCACGACGACGACGGCTGCCGCCTTCGCCGGAGGCATCATCGCCCTGGCCCGCGGCTTCCTGCGGCGCGCCCTCGGCGAGCGCTTCGTCGGCCGTGTCCAGCGCCGGGGTTTCGGCCAGCGGCGCGGTGTCGATCGGCTTGGGCGCGAGCACCGCCGGCTCGGCGGCGACCGGCGCGGGCGCGGTGACCGGCGCGGCGGCGGCCACCGCCGGGATCACCGCGGCGGCGGTCGCGACGTCTTCCACGCGCGGTGCGGCCTTCTGCTTCTCCTGCTGCGGGGCGCGCGGCGCTTGCGGCTGCGCGGGCTGCTTGGGCGCCTGCGGCTGCGCATTGGCGTTCTGCCCGGCGTTCTGCTGCGGCTGCTTGGGCTGCTTCTGCTTCTGGCCCTGCGGCGGCTGCGGGGACTGCTGCGGCTTCTGCTGGCCGGCTTGCGCCGGCTGGCCGTTGCCGCCCTGGCGCCGCTCGTCCTGGCGACGTTCCTCGCGGCGCGCCTCCTTGTTGCCACGGTTCTGGTTGCCGCCGCGGCCATCGCGCCGCGCGTTGCGGTCGCCGCGCTCGTTGCGGTTGCCGCCGTTGCGGTTGCCTTCGCCGCCCTGGGCCTGGCGCGGACGCTGGGCCGGCGCGGGGGCGGGCGCCGGTTCACCGGTGCCGAAGATGCGCTTCAGCCAGCCGACCACGCCCGTGGCGGCCGGCGCGGCCGGCGCCGCCACCGGGGCGGGCGCGGGCACCGGCTCCACCGGCTCGTCGCGTACCGGGGCCGGCTGGCTCGGCTTGATCGAGGTCACCGCCGGCGCGGCCGGGATGTTGAGTTGCGCCTTGGTCAGCGCGTGCACCGGCAGCTTGCGCGGGGTGCCACGCTGGTAGCTCGGCTTGCCGCTTTCCTCGCCCAGTTCGTTCTCGCGCAGGCGGGTGACTTCGTAGTGCGGGGTGTGCAGCTGCTCGTCGGCGACGATGATGATCGGCGCGTCGTGGCGCGTTTCGATCTCGCGCAGCGCCGAGCGCTTCTCGTTGAGCAGGAAGTTGGCGATCTCCACCGGGGCCTGCACCAGCACCTGCCCGGTGTTCTCCTTCATCGCGTGCTCTTCGGCGACGCGGATGATCGACAGCGACAGGGACTCCACGCTGCGCATGCGGCCATGGCCGTCGCAACGCGGGCACACGATCTGGCTGGATTCGCCCAGGCTCGGGCGCAGGCGCTGGCGGCTCATCTCCATCAAGCCGAAGCGCGAGATGCGGCCGAGCTGCACGCGCGCGCGGTCGTACTTGAGCGCGTTCTGCAGGCGGTTCTCGACCTCGCGCTGGTGCTTGGAGGAGGACATGTCGATGAAGTCGATCACCACCAGGCCGCCCAGGTCGCGCAGGCGCAGCTGGCGGGCCACTTCCTCGGCCGCTTCCAGGTTGGTCTGGAACGCGGTCTCCTCGATGTCGCTGCCCTTGGTGGCGCGCGAGGAGTTCACGTCGATGGCGGTCAGCGCTTCGGTCTGGTCGACCACGATCGAGCCGCCGGAGGGCAGGCGGACGTTGCGTTCATACGCGTTCTCGATCTGCGATTCGATCTGGAAGCGGTTGAACAGCGGGATGTCGTCCTTGTAGTGCTTGAGCTTGCGCAGGCTCTGCGGCATCACCTGCTGCATGAACTCGCGCGCGTCGGCGTACAGCTCGTCGGTATCGACCAGGATTTCGCCGATGTCCGCGCGCAGGTAGTCGCGCAGGGCGCGGATGATCAGCCGCGATTCCTGGTAGATCAGGAACGGGCCGGGCTTGGTCAGCGCCGCCTCGGCGATGGCCTTCCAGGTCTGCAGCAGGTAGTCCAGGTCCCACTGCAGCTCTTCCGCGTCGCGGCCCACGCCGGCGGTGCGGATGATCACGCCCATGTCGTCGGGGATGTTGAGCTTGTCCAGCGCGTCTTTCAGCGCGGCGCGGTCCTCGCCCTCGATGCGGCGCGAAACGCCGCCGGCCGAGGGGGAGTTGGGCATCAGCACCATGTAGCGGCCGGCCAGCGAGATGAACGTGGTCAGGGCCGCGCCCTTGTTGCCGCGCTCCTCCTTGTCCACCTGCACCACGATCTCCTGGCCTTCGCGCAGCAGTTCGCGGATGCCGGCCTTGTGGTGGTCCACGCCGGCCTGGAAGTAATCGCGGGAGATTTCCTTCAGCGGCAGGAAGCCGTGGCGTTCGGCGCCGTAGTCGACGAAGGCCGCTTCCAGCGACGGCTCGAGCCGGGTGATGCGGCCCTTGTAGATGTTGGACTTCTTCTGTTCCTTGGACGGCTGTTCGATGTCAATGTCGTACAGGGTCTGGCCGTCCACGATCGCCACGCGCAGTTCTTCCGCCTGCGTGGCGTTGATCAGCATTCGCTTCATTGTTGCGTTCCTCGCGCGCTGCTACCGCGCGGAACGCCATGGCGTTTCGCCTCTGGATCGGTTCGCCGATCCCTCGCGCGATGCGCGGACGGGGCCGGCTGGGCTTTCCAGCGCTACGACACCACGGCAGGCCGCGGGAGCGCTCTTTGTTTTTACGTTCTAGTTGCTATGGAACCGGCGGCCGCGTCCAGCGGGCTGGGGCGTCGCACGGGGCATGTTCAGCGCGGGTACCCGAGGTACCCGGCGATGGCGGGGCAGGCCGGCGAGCCGCTAACATGGCCGCCCCGGGGGCGGTGGCCGCGCACTGTGCCGGAATCGTCTAAAGCCGGGCTTTCGGCCCTGCGACTTCCAACGAAATCAAACCCTTATCTCGCCCGCCGAGTGTAACAGAATAAACAGCCGGAATGACCGACCCCCAACCCCCGCGGCCCGGCCGCAAGCCCGCCCGCCCCGCCGGCCAGAAGCCCGCGCGCACCCTGCGTGCGGTACAGGCGGCCAAGGCCGCCGCCAAGCCGGCGGTCGAACGCGAGGCACGCGCTGGCCAGCGCCCGGCGCCGGCTGCCTCGCGCCCGGGGCGCGGCCCGGATGAAGTCCGTCGCCCCGGCGTGGCGGCGCGTCCCGCGCCGGGCGCTGCGCATCGTCCGGAGAAGGCCGCCCCCCCGGTGGCCGCCGCGGGCGAGGCGCCGGCCGCGCCCGCCGAGCGGGCCCAGGCCCGCAATCTCACGGTGTCGGAAGATCGCGCCGGCCAGCGGCTGGACAACTTCCTGCTCGGCCAGCTCAAGGGCGCGCCGCGCAGCCTTGTCTACAAGCTGGTGCGCAGCGGCCAGGTCCGCGTGAACGGGGGCCGCGCCAAGGCCGAGCGCAAGCTGGAGGCCGGCGACGAGGTGCGCGTGCCGCCGCTGCGCGTGGCCGAGGAAGGCGAGAAGGCCATGCCGCCCGCGGCGTACATGGCGCGGCTGGAGGCGGCCATCGTGTTCGAGGACGCCCGCCTGCTGGCGCTCAACAAGCCCTCCGGGGTGGCCAGCCACGGCGGCAGCGGCATCAGTTTCGGCGCCATCGAGACCCTGCGCGCGCTGCGCCCGGGCCAGACGCTGGAGCTCGTGCACCGCCTGGACCGCGACACCTCCGGCCTGCTCATCGTCGCCAAGAAGCGCTCGGCGCTCACCGAGCTGCAGGCGCTCATGCGCGAAGGCGACAGCGAGGAGGGCCGTGGCATCGCCAAGCGCTACCTCACGTTGCTGGTCGGCCGCCTGCCGGACGGGGTGATGACGGTGGATGCGCCGCTGCACGTGGGCCTGCGCCAAGGCGGCGAGCGCCACGTGCAGGTGCGGCCGGAGGGCAAGCCCTCGCTGAGCCATTTCCGCGTGCTCGAACGGCGCGGCGGGCATTCTTATTGCGAGGTGCGCATCGAGACCGGGCGTACCCACCAGATCCGCGTGCACGCCCAGCACCTGGGGCACCCGGTGGCCGGCGACGACAAGTACGGCGAGGAGGCGGTGAACAAGCGCCTGCGTGACCAAGTGGGCCTGCGCCGGCTGTTCCTGCATGCCGCCTCGCTGGAGTTCGCGCTCGATGGCGGGCAGACGCCTTACGTGCTCAACGCGCCGCTCGCCCCGGAGCTGGCCGAGGTGCTCGAGCGCCTCGGCTGAGCCACCCGCTCACCACTTGAACAGCACCAGGCTGATGGCCAGCGTCGCCATGCCGCCGACCAGGCCGTACACGGTCTCGTGGCCCTTGGCGTAGCGCTTGGCGGCCGGCAGCAGTTCGTCCAGCGCCAGGAACACCATGATGCCGGCGATCACCCCGAACACCGCGCCGAACACCGCCGGGCTGAGGAAGCGGGACAACAGCAGGTAGCCGATCAGCGCGCCCAGGGGCTCGGCCAGCCCCGAGACCAGGCTGGCGATGAAGGCGTAGTCCTTGCGATGGGTGGCGAAGTACACCGGCACGGCGATGGCGATGCCTTCGGGGATGTTGTGGATCGCGATGGCCAGGGCCAGCGGCATGCCGACCGAGGGGTTGTCGAGCGTGGCGAAGAAGGTCGCCAGGCCCTCGGGGAAGTTGTGCGCGGTGATCGCCACGGCGGTGAGCAGGCCCACGCGCTTGATGTAGGCGCGGTTGTCGTCGTGGAAGGCCGGGTCGTCCACGCTCAGGCCGTCGTGCGGGTTGGGCACGAAATGGTCGATCAGCACGATCAGCCCCATGCCGCCGAGGAAGGCGGCGGTGCCGGCGGCGAACCCCCACTGCGGGCCATAGCTTTCCGAGAACGAGGCGATGGATTTGCCGAGGATCTCGGTCAGCGAGACGTAGACCATCGCGCCCCCGGCGAAGGCCAGCCCGAAGGCCAGCAGGCGCGGGTCCGGCCGGCGGGAGAAGATCACCATCAGGCTGCCGAGCCCGGTGGCCAGGCCGGCGGCGAGCGTGACGGCGAGGGCGATCCAGACGGCGGAAGGGAAGAGGGTCGGCACGGGCGCAGTATGCGGGGCGCGGGTGAAGGCGGCGAGGTGGTTCCGGGCGCTGCATCGGCCCCGGCGGCCCCGCGGTTCGTCCCCCAGGGACCGCGTTTCGTCACATCGCGCCCCGACCCCGCACGGCCGGCCGCCACACTGCGTGGCCTATCGGACATGGAGCGGGATATGGACTGGCATCGGACCGGCGCACGCGGCGCCCTCGTCGTATTGGCCCTGGCGGCGGCCACGGGCGCGGCCAACCCGGGCACGCAGGGCGACTGGGCGCACTACGCCGGCGCGCCCGGCGGCGGGCAGTATTCGCCGCTCACGCAGATCACCGCGGACAACGTGCACCGGCTGCGCATCGCCTGGTCGTTCCGCACCGGCGAACTCGGCGCCGGCCTGCCGGACCCCGAGCGCCGCCGCTTCGAGGCCAACCCGCTGGTGATTGGCGGACGCATGTACCTCAATACCGGCACCGGCATCGCTTTTGCGCTGGACGCGGCGAGCGGGCGCGAGCTGTGGTCGCACGATGCGAAGGTCGCGCGCGACCGTGCCTACAGCGATCCGGCCTCGCGCGGCGTGAGCTTCTGGCGCGATCCGCGGGCCGCGCCCGGCGCGCCGTGCCGCGAACGCATCGTCTACGGCACGCTGGACGCGCGGCTCATCGCGGTGGACGCGGCCGACGGCAAGCCGTGCGCGCAGTTCGGCAGCGCCGGCCAGATCGACCTGCGCCAGGGCGTGGCGATCCGCTCGGCCCCCGACGCGCGCTGGCAGAACTACGCGGTGACCTCGCCGCCGGTCATCGCCGAAGGCGTGATGGTGGTGGGCAGCTCCATCGGCGACAACCGCGCCAGCGCGTTGGAGCAGGGCGTGGTGCGCGGCTACGACGTGCGCGACGGCCGCGAGCTGTGGCGCTGGGACCCGGTGCCACGCGATCCGGCGCAGGCCGCCGCGCAGGGCTGGGTGCCGGCGCAGGCGGCCACCGTGGGCGCGGCGAACGCCTGGGCGCCGTTGTCGGTGGACCCCGCGCTGGGCCTGGTCTACGTGCCGACCGGTTCCGCCAGCCCGGATTACTTCGGCGGCGAGCGCACCGGCGACAACCGCGATGCCAACTCGCTGGTCGCGCTCGACCTGCATACCGGCCGTCGCGTCTGGGCGCAGCAACTGGTGCACCACGACCTGTGGGATTACGACCTGGCCTCGCAGCCGGCACTGGCCACCGTGCAGACCGCGCAAGGCCCGCGCGAGGCGGTGTTGCAGGCGACCAAGACCGGCTTCCTGTTCGCCTTCGACCGCCGCACCGGCGCCCCGGTATTCCCGATCAGCGAAGTGCCGGTGCCGGCCTCCGACGTGCCCGGCGAACATGCCTCGCCCACGCAGCCGATGCCCGAGCCCGCGCTGCGCCTGTCGCGCATGACGCCGGTGACGCCCGCCGACGCCTGGGGCCCGACGCCGGGGGAGCGCCGCGATTGCGAAGCGCAAATCGCCCAGCTGCGTTCGGAAGGCATCTTCACCCCGCCGAGCGTGCGCGGCACGATCGCGCTGCCGGGCTGGGCCGGTGGCGTGAACTGGGGCGGCATCGCCATCGACCCGCAGCGCCAGCTGGCGATCCTGCCGGTGACCGACCTGCCGATGCAGGTGGCGTTGATCCCGCGCGAACAGTTCGACTGGGACGACAGCGCGCATTACCCCGGCCAGGAATTCAACAGCATGGACGGCACCGCCTACGGCATGCGCCGTGGCGTGCTGAAGTCGGCCAAGGGCACGCCGTGCGTGGCGCCGCCGTGGGGCCGGATGGTGGCCGTGGACCTGCGCACGCGCCAGGTCGCCTGGGAGCGCCCGCTGGGCACGCTGGAGGAAACGCTGCCGTGGCTGCCGCTGGAAGCGGGCCTGCCGATTCTCGGCGGCGCGACCGCCACCGCGGGCGGCGTTACCTTCATCGGCGGCTCGGGCGATGCGCGGCTGCGCGCGCTGGATACCGCCACCGGCAAGACGCTGTGGGATGCCAAGCTGCCGGCCGGTGGGCAGGCCACGCCGTCGGTGTACGCGGTGGCGGGGCGCCAGTACGTGGTGATCGCCGCCGGTGGCCGCGAAGGGCTCGGCCCGATGGGCGACTACGTCATCGCCTACGCGCTGGACGGGCAGGGCGAGGAGGTGGTGTTCCAGCATGGCGTGGCGGTGCGCATGGCCGTGCTGGCGAGCGCCGCGCTGCTGCTGCTCGGCGGTGCCGTCTGGGGGCTGCGTGCGCTGTGGCGGCGTCGCCGGCGGCGCTGAAAAATGCAACGCCCGGCGCAGCGCCGGGCGTTAGCAGTGGCCGTGCCGCGGCGCTCAGCCGCCGCGCTTGGCGCGTTCCTCGATGGCGAAGCACTCGTCCGGCTTGGGCACCGGCGGCTTGAAGTCCACCGGCACCTGGATGGTCTGCGCCACCGGCTGGCCGTTGCGCGTGGCGGCGCGGAACTTCCATCCGCGCACCTTCTCCTGCGCCAGCTGGTCCAGTTGGGTCTGGCCGCTGCTCTTGACCAGCGCGACCTCGGTCGGCGTGCCTTCGGTGCCGACGGTCACCTTCAGCACGGTCTGGCCACCGGCGCCGGCGCAGGCCAGCTCGATGGGATAGGCCGGCGGCGGGGTCTCGATGGCCGCCAGTTCGGTCGGCGCGACGGCCGGCGCGGCGGGCGCCTCGGATTTGCCGCAGGCGGCGAGGGCCAGCGCGGCGAGCGCGGGCAGGGCGATCCGGTGGGTCTGGTGCATCGTCACACTCCTGGGTCGACGAGGGCGGAGGCCTTGGCCGCGCAGATGAAGTCGTTCTCGCTCAGGCCGCCGACATCATGGGTGGAAAAGCGGACCACGGCGCGGTTGTAATGCACGCCCAGGTCGGGGTGATGGTCTTCGCCGTGGGCGATCCATGCCAACGCGTTCACGAAGGCCATGGTTTCGTAGTAGTTGTCGAAGGGGAAGGTCCGGGTGAGGGCGTTGCCGCCTTCGGCCAGTTCCCAGCCGGGGACCTGGGGCAGCAGTTCCGCCAGTCGCGCTTCGCCCAGCTTGTGCTCGGTGCCCTTGCGCGGCAGGCAATGCGCCCGCTGTAGGGGAATCAGGTCTGTCATGGGGAAGTCCTCGCGGTAACGGAAGATGCCGGGCGACGCGTGCACGGACTGCATGGGGCGCTGGCGCTACAGGGGTAGAATAACCAAATGATCCAGATATCCGACAAAGCGCAGGGCCACTTCCGCCGCCTGATCGAACGCGAGGGCGTGCCCGGCATGGGCGTGCGCCTGAGCGCCATGGACCCCGGCACGCCGCGCGCGGACGCGCGCCTCGAATTCGCCGAGCCGGCCGACCTGGCCGGCGACGAGTGGGCGGTGGATTGCGAAGGCTTCACCCTCTACATCGCCGCCGACAGCGTGCAGTGGCTTGACGGCGCCGAGATCGACTACGTCACCCAGGCCACCGGCAACCAGCAGCTCACCATCAAGGCGCCCAAGATCAAGGGCGAAGCGCCGGGCGATGCCGCCTCGCTGGTGGAACGCGTGCGCTGGGTGGTGGAGAACGAGATCAACCCGCAGCTGGCCTCGCACGGCGGGCGCGTGGCGGTGCAGGAAGTGTCCGGCGACGGCGTGGTGCTGCTGCGCTTCGGCGGCGGCTGCCACGGCTGCGGCATGGCCGACGTGACCCTCAAGCAGGGCATCGAGAAGACGTTGATGGGGCGCGTGCCCGGTGTGACCGCGGTGCGCGATGCCACCGACCACACCACCGGCGATGCGCCCTACATTCCGCGCGACGCGGCCTGACCTGACCGCGCCGCGCCGGTGACGAAAGCCGCCGATCTCATCGACGCCCTGCTGGCACGCAAGCCGGTGGGCCCGCTGCTGGACCGGCGCACCGGGCTGCCGTTCGCCTGGGGCCACTGGGCGCGCACGCGCGACGTGGTGGCCTCGGTGGCGTATCCCTCGCGCGAGATGACCGACATCGTGGCGCAGCGGCCGCCGCGCGCTTCGGCCGGCGTGTTGCCGCCGCTGTCGAGATGGCAGGCCTTCCGCCGCCTGTGGTGGCAGCAGTGGGAGCCGCGCCCACGTGACGAGCGCCCCTATCACTGGCTCGCCGTACTGGCGAGTTTCTTCATCCACTTGGCGTTTTTCGCACTGCTGCTGTGGGTGGCGGTGGTGCGCTGGGCGCAGCCGAGCGAGGAAGGCGGCGAGGCCGGGCGCGTCAAGCTGGAGATGATCGGGCGCGGTTCGCCGGCCGACACCGGCGGCGGACCGGGCGAGCCCGATGCGGGCGGCGCGGCCTCGCCGGCGCCCGCGCGCCAAGCCACGGCCGCGCGCCGCGCCACGCGTGCGCAGGCGGCCGCGCGGGCCAGCGCCGCCCCGGCCGCCGCCGCCCCGCCGCCGCCGGCCCCGGCGCAGGCCCGCAGCGATGCCACGGAAACCGAGCCGACCAGCGAACCGCTGACCGCGCCGCCGATGACGCTGCCCACGCCGCGCCTGCCCGAGCCGGTGATCGCCAACCAACCGCTGCAGGTCACCGAGACACCGATCACCACCACCGATTTCACCTTGCCGCCGCCGCAGCCGGTGGAGCTGGCGGTGCCTTCGCCGCGCGAGGTGACGCCCCCGCCGGTGCAGGTGCGCGAACGCCAGGTGGTGGTGGCCGAACGTCCCGCGCTGGTCGCCCCTCGCGTGCGCGAAGTCGATGCGCCGAGCGTGCGGCCGGCCATGCCGCAGGTGCGCGAGCGCGAAGTCGTCGCCGTCGCCACGCCGGATATCACCGTGCCGCAGCCGCGCCCGCGCGATGTGCCCGTGCCCCCGGTGCGTGCGCCGGACCTGCAGGTGCGGCAGATCGAACTGCCGAATCCGGCGGACGCCGCCCCCAGTCCCGCGCCGGCCAGCGAGGCCGCCCCGGCCCCCGCCGCGGCCAGCGCCCCCGCCGCGACCGACACCGGCCGCGACGCCGCGGCGTCGACCACGGCGGCCACCGCGTCCAGCACCGTCAGCGGCAACGCGCCGGCGTCCACGCCGACCCCGGGCCAAGGCGCCACGCAGGCGGCCGCCGGCAATGGACGCAACGCGAGCGATCGCCCGGCCGGCCATGCCGCCGCCACCGGGGGCAGCGGCCCGCGCGCGGCCGACCGCAGCGGCGGCTGGGATACCCGTGCCGCCGGCGACGACTGGAGCGTGGGCCATCAGCAGCGTGCCGGCGAAGACGTGGCCGGCGCGCAGGGCCAAGGCCTGTACAACCGCGACGGCAGCCTGCGCGTGCCAGCCGAGGGGCAGGGCGCCGGTGAGGCCGCGCGCGGTGCGCCGGGCGGCGAGGGCGACGGCTGGACCCGCGAACGGCTCGCCGACGCCGGCACCTGGCTCAAGCGCCCGCCGTACGACTACACGCCCACCTCGTTCGACCAGTACTGGGTGCCGAGCCAGTCGCTGCTGGCCGATTGGGTGCGCAGCGGCGTCAAGCAGATCGAGATCCCGATTCCGGGCACCCACACCAAGATCAAGTGCGTGGTGTCGCTGCTGCAGTTCGGGGGCGGCTGCGGGCTGACCAACCCGAACATGCAGGAGCAGCCGGCGCAGGCGCGTCCGCCGCCGGATATCCCGTTCAAGAAGGACCTGCAGGAGAACAACGGCAGCGTGCGTTGACGGCGCGCGCGGGCTCCGCCAGCGGAATGTTCGCCGTTCCCACGCGCGCTGCGCCCACGGCAGCGAGGACAACGCGGCGCGCGGTCCACGCCGCGCGCCGCGTGTGTTCGATCAGTGGGCGTTCTTCAAGTCCCGCAGCTGCGAGGCGCGCGAACCGAAGTACGCCGCCAGGTCGGCGATGTCCTGGTCGCTGAGGTTCGCCGCCTGCGGCGACATCAGCGCATGCTGGCGATCCCCCGAGCGGTAGGCCTGCAGCGCGTGGGCGAGGTAGTCGCCGTACTGGCCCCCGAGCTTGGGATAGGTCGCATCGATGGGCGCGTTGCCATCCGGCCCGTGGCAATCCACGCAGCTCTGGCCGGTGGCCTTGCCCTTGGCATGGGCGAGCTGGTCGCCGGCCTCGATGCGGCCGGCGGGCAGGCCGGCCGAGGAACTCGACCCGTGCTCGCCGCTGGCATGGCCGGGGTCGCCGGCGGATTTTTCCGTGGATTCCACCTGCGACTGGCTGCACGCGGCGGCGGCCAGGGCGGCAAGCAGGACGATGGCAAAACGCGGTGCGTGCTTGGCGGTCGACATGGGCGCGCCTACTTGAGGGTGGAAAGGAAGGCGGAGATGTCGGCGATGTCCTGGTCCGTGAAGCTCTGGGCCTGCGCCTGCATCGTCGGATGCTTGCGCTTGCCCTCCCGGTATTCGACCAGGGCCTGGGTCAGGTATTTCGACGACTGCCCGCCGATCTTCGGCACCCTGAAGCTCGGGTAGGCGTTCTTGTAACCGGGGATGCCGTGGCAACCCTGGCAGGTGTAGGTGATGACCTTGCCCTTGGCGGGATCGCCGGTGAGGGCATCCGGCGTGGGGGCGGGCGCCGGCGTTGCGGCGGCCGGTGCGGTGGCGGGCGAAGCGGCGGGAACGGACTGCGGTGTGGCTCGGGCGACCCAGAACGGCAGGAAGGCGACCAGAGCGAGACAAGCGGCGAGCGGCTGCGGGCGCATTGGTTTCGTTGTCCGGAAGGCTGTATTTGGAGTCGTTCCGGAGTGGGGGTGGCACGGAACGACCCGAGTATGCCTGCGATTGGCGGCGACGGGAACGGGGGTGAATAGGGCCTGAGCCTGGACCCATGACCTTTGGGCCATTGGCGTTCTGGTCAGGTGGTGATTTACTTGCCTACAACACCTGTTCACCGCATCCACCAGGGACACGACGATGTCGCGAATCTCCTTCACGCTCGGCCGCACCGGAGTTTGTGCTGCCGCGCTGCTGTTCTCCACCACGCTGCTCATGGCCGGCTGCAAGTCCGGCGACGCCAACGAACAGGCCGCCAAGGAAGGCGACAAGAAGGAGGAAAAGGCCGCCGACGCGGTGCCGGTGGAGGTGGCCAAGGCGTCTCGTCGCGCCGTGGCAGCCAGCTACACCGGCACCGCGGCGCTGGAGCCGCGCGCCGAATCGCAGGTGGTCGCCAAGACCTCCGGCGTGGCCCTGCAGGTATTGGTGGAGGAAGGCCAGAAGGTCCGCGCCGGCCAGCCGCTGGTGCGCCTGGACCCGGACCGCGCCCGCCTGACCCTGGCCCAGACCGAGTCGGAGATGCGCAAGCTGGAGAACAACTACCAGCGCGCCACCCGCCTGGTCGACAAGCAGCTGGTCAGCGCGGCCGAGGTGGACCAGCTCAAGTTCGACGTGGAGAACGCCCGCGCCCAGTACCGCATGGCGGCGCTGGAGCTGTCCTACACGACGGTGGTGGCGCCGATCAGCGGCGTGATCGCCTCGCGCTCGATCAAGGACGGCAACTTCGTGCAGATCAACACGCCGATCTTCCGCATCGTCGACGACTCGAAGCTGGAGGCCACCCTCAACGTGCCCGAGCGCGAACTGGCCACGCTCAAGGCCGGCCAGCCGGTCACGCTGCTGGCCGACGCGCTGCCCGGCAAGCGCTTCACCGGCAAGGTGGACCGCGTGGCGCCGGTGGTCGATTCGGGCAGCGGCACGTTCCGCGTCATCTGCGCCTTCGCCGACGAGGCCGACGCGCTGCAGCCGGGCATGTTCGGCCGTATCCGCATCGACTACGACCAGCGCGCCGACGCGCTGGTGGTGCCGCGCCTGGCGTTGCTGGAGGACGGCGACCCGGCGGTGTTCCGCGTGCGCGACGGCAAGGTGGCGCGCGTGCCGGTGAAGCTGGGCTATGCCGAAGGCCAGTGGGTGGAAGTGCGCGAGGGCCTGAAGGAGGGCGACCAGGTGGTCACCGCCGGCAAGGTCGCGCTGCGCGACGGCACGCAGGTGCAGGTCATCGGCGAACCGCAGGCCAAGGTCGAAGCCGCCACCGCGATCGCCCAGGGCGATGAAGGCAAGCGTTCATGACCAGCGCAGGCTCCGATCACGGCCGTGATCCGGCCTCGCACGCGCCTCCGGGCGCGAGCGGTGGCGGCCTGGTGGAATTCGCCACCCGCCGCCGCGTCACCATCGCGATGATCACCGTGACCATGCTGCTGTTCGGCGCGATCGCGCTGAACGGGCTGAAGGTCAACCTGCTGCCGGACCTGAGCTATCCCACGCTCACCGTGCGCACCGAGTACACCGGCGCCGCACCGGCGGAAATCGAGACGCTGGTGACCGAGCCGGTGGAAGAAGCCGTCGGCGTGGTGAAGAACCTGCGCAAGCTCAAGTCGGTCTCGCGTACCGGCCAGAGCGACGTGGTACTGGAGTTCGCCTGGGGCACCAACATGGACCAGGCGACGCTGGAAGTGCGCGACAAGATGGAAGCGCTGAACCTGCCGCTGGAGGCCAAGGCCCCGGTGCTGCTGCGCTTCAATCCCTCCACCGAGCCGATCATGCGCCTGGTGCTCTCGCCCAAGGGCGACGCGCGCGACGACGCCGAGGCGATCCGCCAGCTGACCATGCTGCGCCGCTACGCCGACGAGGACCTGAAGAAGAAGCTCGAACCGGTGGCCGGCGTGGCGGCGGTGAAGGTGGGCGGCGGCCTGGAGGATGAAATCCAGGTCGATATCGACCAGCAGAAGCTGGCCCAGCTCAACCTGCCGATCGACAACGTCATCACCCGCCTCAAGGAAGAGAACATCAACATCTCCGGCGGCCGCCTGGAGGAAGGTTCGCAGCGCTACCTGGTGCGCACCGTCAACCAGTTCGCCAACCTGGAGGAAATCCGCAACCTGCTGGTGACCACCACCAGCACCAGCGGCGGCAGCGCCAACGCGGCCATGCAGCAGATGTACGCCATCGCCGCGGCTACCGGTTCGCAGGCGGCCATGGCGGCCGCGGCGGAGGTGCAGAGTTCCTCGAGCGCCAACACCAGCAGCATCGCCGGCGGCCTGCCGGTGCGGCTGAAGGACGTGGCCGACGTGCGCCAGGGCTACAAGGAGCGCGAGGCGATCATCCGCCTGGGCGGCAAGGAAGCGGTGGAGCTGGCGATCTACAAGGAAGGCGATGCCAACACCGTGGCCACCGCCTCGGCGCTGCGCAAGCGCCTGGAGCAGATCAAGTCGACCGTGCCGGGCGATGTGGAAATCACCACCATCGAGGACCAGTCGCACTTCATCGAGGAGGCGATCACCTCGGTCAAGCACGACGGCCTGATCGGCGGCGTGCTGGCGATCCTGATCATCTTCCTGTTCCTACGCGATGGCTGGAGCACGTTCGTGATCAGCCTGTCGCTGCCGGTGTCGATCATCACCACGTTCTTCTTCATGGGCCAGCTGGGGCTGAGCCTGAACGTGATGTCGCTCGGCGGCCTGGCCTTGGCCACCGGCCTGGTGGTGGACGACTCCATCGTCGTACTCGAAAGCATCGCCAAGGCGCGCGAGCGCGGGCTGGGCGTGCTGGAGGCGGCCATCGTCGGCACCCGCGAGGTGAGCATGGCGGTGATGGCCTCCACGCTGACCACCATCGCGGTGTTCCTGCCGCTGGTGTTCGTGGAAGGCATCGCCGGGCAGCTGTTCCGCGACCAGGCGCTGACCGTGGCGATCGCCATCGCGATCTCGCTGGTGGTGTCGATGACGCTGATCCCGATGCTGAGCTCGCTCAAGGGCCGCCCGCCGATGGCGTTCCCGGAAGAGCCGCCGCATCCGCGCTGGCAGCCCACGCGCGGCTGGATGAAGCCGCTCGCGGCGATCCGCTGGCTGTTCGCCGCCGCCTTCCGCTACGGCTTCTTCGGCACCGCCTGGCTGGTGGTGCGCGTGTGGCGCGGCGCGGTGTTCTTCATCGCGCCGGTGATGCGCCGCTTCAGTGACGCGGCGATGTGGCCCTACCAGTATGCCGAGCGCGGCTACCTGCGCCTGTTGCCCGGTGCGCTGGCGCATCCGTGGCGCGTGCTGGGCATGGCCACCGCGATCTTCGTGGCGACGGTGTTCGCGGTGCCGATGCTGGGCGCGGACCTGATCCCGCAGCTGGCGCAGGACCGCTTCGAGATGACCGTCAAGCTGCCGGCCGGCACGCCGCTGGCGCAGACCGACGCCCTGGTGCGCGAGCTGCAGCTCAAGCACGGCAAGGACGAGGGCATTTCCTCGCTGTACGGCGTGTCCGGCAGTGGTACGCGCCTGGACGCCAACCCCACCGAGAGCGGCGAGAACATCGGCAAGCTCACCGTGGTGATGGCCGGCGGCGGCAGCCAGAAGCTGGAAGCGGCCGAGACCGAGAAGCTGCGCGCGACCATGGCTGGCCGGCCTGGGGTGCAGGTGGACTTCGCCCGCCCGGCGCTGTTCTCCTTCTCCACGCCGCTGGAAGTGGAGCTGCGCGGGCAGGACCTGGCCGAGCTGGAGCATGCCGGGCAGAAGCTGGCGGCGATGCTGCGCAACAACCGCCACTACGCCGACGTGAAGTCGACGGTGGAGGAGGGCTTCCCGGAGATCCAGATCCGCTTCGACCAGGAACGTGCCGGCGCGCTCGGCCTGACGACCCGGCAGATCGCCGACGTGGTGGTGAAGAAGGTGCGCGGCGACGTCGCCACGCGCTACAGCTTCCGCGACCGCAAGATCGACGTGCTGGTGCGGGCGCAGCAGAGCGATCGCGCCAGCGTGGAAGACATCCGCCGGCTGATCGTCAACCCGGGCAGCAGCCGCCCGGTGACGCTGGCCTCAGTGGCCGACGTGGTGGCCACCACCGGCCCCAGCGAAATCCATCGCGCGGACCAGACGCGCGTGGCGATCGTCTCGGCCAACCTGCGCGACATCGACCTGGGCGGCGCGGTGCGCGAGGTGGAGCAGATGGTGAAGGCCGATCCGCTGGCCGCCGGCATCGGCATGCACATCGGCGGGCAGGGCGAGGAGCTGGCTGAATCCGTGCGCGCGCTGCTGTTCGCGTTCGGCCTGGCGATCTTCCTGGTCTACCTGGTGATGGCCTCGCAGTTCGAATCCTTGCTGCATCCGTTCGTCATCCTGTTCACCATCCCGCTGGCGCTGGTGGGCGCGGTGCTGGCACTGCTGATCACCGGCAAGCCGATCTCGGTGGTGGTGTTCATCGGGTTGATCCTGCTGGTGGGCCTGGTGACCAAGAACGCGATCATCCTGATCGACAAGGTCAACCAGTTGCGCGAGGAAGGCGTGGCCAAGCACGAGGCACTGGTGGAAGGTGCACGTTCGCGCCTGCGCCCGATCGTGATGACCACGCTGTGCACGCTGTTCGGCTTCGCACCGCTGGCGCTCGCGCTGGGCGAGGGTGCCGAGGTGCGCGCGCCGATGGCGATCACGGTGATCGGTGGCCTGCTGGTGTCCACGCTGCTGACCTTGCTGGTCATCCCCGTGGTGTACGACCTGATGGATCGCCGCGGCGATGCCTATTACCTGGAACGTGGCCGGCGCATGCGCGCCCGCCACGGCGGGCTGGGCGGCACGGGCGAAGGCGCCGGCGGCGCACTGGAGACGGCATGAGCATCGCCGAGTTCTCCATTCGCCGGCCGGTCACCACGATCATGTGCTTCGTGTCGCTGGTCGTGGTGGGCCTGATCGCCGCGTTCCGGCTGCCGCTGGAGGCGTTGCCGGACATCTCCGCGCCGTTCCTGTTCGTCGAGCTGCCGTATACCGGCTCGACCCCGGACGAGGTGGAACGCAACCTTGTCCGGCCGGCGGAAGAAGCGCTGGCCACGATGACCGGGATCAAGCGCATGCGCTCGGTGGCCACGGCCGATGGCGCCAACATCTTCATCGAGTTCTCCGACTGGGACCGCGACATCGCCATCGCGGCGTCCGATGCGCGCCAGCGCATCGATGCGATTCGTGACGACCTGCCCGACGACCTGCAGCGCTACCACGTCTACAAGTGGTCCAGCAGCGACGAGGCGATCCTGCGCGTGCGACTGGCCAGCCAGGCCGACCTGACCGGCGCGTACGACATGCTGGACCGCGAGTTCAAGCAGCGCATCGAGCGCCTGCCGGGCGTGGCGCGGGTGGAGATCTCCGGCGCGCCGCCGAACGAGGTCGAGATCGCGATCAAACCCGACCGCCTGACCGCGCACGACCTGAGCCTGAACGACCTGAGCGAGAAGCTGGGCAAGCTCAATTTCTCGGTCTCCGCCGGGCAGATCGACGACAACGGCCAGCGCATCCGCGTGCAGCCGGTGGGCGAACTGCGCGACCTGCAGGAACTGCGCGACCTGGTGCTCAACAACAAAGGCCTGCGCCTGGGCGACATCGCCGACGTGCGCCTGAAGCCCACGCGCATGGTCTACGGCCGCCGCCTGGACGGGCGCCCGGCCATCGGCCTGGACATCTTCAAGGAGCGCAACGCCAACCTGGTGGAAGTCTCGCGTCTGGCCCTGAAGGAAGTCGATGCGATCCGCAAGCAGCCGGCGATGAGCGACGTGCAGATCAAGGTCATCGCCAACCAGGGCAAGGACGTGACCTCCTCGCTGGCCGAACTGGCCGAGGCCGGCGCGATCGGCCTGCTGTTGTCGATCACCGTGTTGTTCTTCTTCCTGCGTCACTGGCCCTCGACGCTGATGGTGACCCTGGCGATCCCGATCTGCTTCGCCATCACCCTGGGCTTCATGTACTTCGTCGGCGTCACGCTGAACATCCTGACCATGATGGGCCTGTTGCTGGCGGTCGGCATGCTGGTGGATAACGCGGTGGTCGTGGTGGAGAGCATCTACCAGGAGCGCGAACGCATGCCCGACAACCCGGTCGGCGCCTCGCTGGTCGGCACCCGCAACGTCTCCATCGCGCTGAGCGCGGGCACGCTGTGCCATTGCATCGTGTTCCTGCCGAACCTGTTCGGCGAGACCAACAACATCAGCATCTTCATGGCGCAGATCGCCATTACGATCTCGGTGTCGTTGCTGGCTTCCTGGCTGGTGGCCATCAGCCTGATCCCGATGCTGTCCGCGCGCATGAAGACGCCGGCGCTGGTGAACTCGAACAAGGGCCTGATCGCGCGCCTGCAGGTGCACTACGCCCGGCTGCTGCGCTGGACGCTGGAGCATCGCGGCTGGAGCGTGTTCGGCATCGTCATGGTGGTGCTGGTGAGCCTGGTGCCGATGAAGCTGACCAAGGTGGACATGTTCGGCGGCGACGGCGGCAAGGAAGCCTTCATCGGCTACCAGTGGAAGGGCTCCTACACCCGCGAGCAGCTGAGCCAGGAAGTGGCGCGGGTGGAAGACTACCTGGAGAAGAACCGCGCGCGTTTCCACATCGCCCAGCTGTACTCGTGGTACAGCGAGCAGGAAAGCGGCAGCACGGTCATCACCTTCGATACCGACAAGGTCAAGGCCAAGGACACGGCGGCGATCCTGGAGACGATCCGCAAGGAGATGCCGCGCTCGGCACGCGCGGACTACAGCATCGGCAACAACGGCGGCGGCAACAACGGCGGCAACAATGGCGTGCAGGTGCAGCTGGTGGGCGACTCGACCCAGGCGCTGCAGGAGATCGGCGAGGAAGTGCTGCCGCTGCTGGCCCAGCGCAAGGAACTGCGCGACGTGCACATCGACAACGGCGACCGCACCAGCGAGCTGGCGATTCGCGTGGATCGCGAACGCGCGGCCGCGTTCGGCTTCAGCGCCGACGAGGTGGCCAAGTTCGTCGGGCTGGCGCTGCGCGGTTCGCCGATCCGCGAATTCCGCCGCGGCGATAACGAGGTACCGGTGTGGGTGCGCTTCGCCGGGGCGGAGAACACCAAGCCGGAGGACCTGGACAGCTTCACCGTGCGCACCAAGGATGGCCGCACCGTGCCGCTGCTGAGCCTGGTCGACGTGCAGATGCGCCCGTCGGCGACCCAGATCGGCCGCACCAACCGCCAGACCACGTTGACCATCAAGGCCAACCTGGGCGAGAAGGTGACCCAGCCCGATGGGCGCAAGGCGATGGAGTCGGTGCTCAAGAACATGAGCTTCCCGGCCGGCTACAGCTTCACCTTCGACGGCGCCGACTACCAGGACGACGGCCAGGCGATGAAGCAGATGCTGTTCAACCTGATCATCGCGCTGGTGATGATCTACGTGGTGATGGCGGCGGTGTTCGAGTCGCTGCTGTTCCCGGCGGCGATCATGAGCGGCGTGCTGTTCTCGATCTTCGGCGTGTTCTGGCTGTTCGCGCTGACCGGCACCACGTTCGGCATCATGTCCTTCATTGGCATCCTGGTGCTGATGGGCGTGGTGGTGAACAACGGCATCGTGATGATCGAGCACATCAACAACCTGCGCCGGCGTGGCCTGAGCCGTACCGATGCGCTGGTGGAAGGCTCGCGCGAGCGCCTGCGCCCGATCATGATGACGATGGGCACGGCGATCCTGGCGATGGTGCCGATCTCGCTGACCACCACGCAGATGTTCGGCGACGGCCCGCCCTACTACCCGATGGCGCGCGCCATCGCCGGCGGCCTGGCGTTCTCCACGGTGGTGAGCCTGCTGTTCCTGCCGACGATTTACGCCATGCTGGATGACATGAGCAACGGCGCGGCGCGGCTGGTACGCCGTGCGCGCGGCCGCTCGCCGCGCGAGGCGGTGGCCTCGGCCATCGCCGGCTGACGGCCTGAACGAAAAACGGCCGCTTCCCGAGGGAAGCGGCCGTCGCCTGTACCGTCCTTGGATCAGGCTGCCCAGCTCTGGGCGATCACCACGTCAAGTTGCTGGCGCTGGCTCTCGCTCAGGCTGGACAGGTTCGCCGGCACGCCGCCGAACCCCGCCATGGCCGACACCAGTCCATCGACCTGTCCCTTCTGCAGCGTGCGCCCGGACGCATCCTGGAAGAGATCGACCTGGCTGGCCGGATCGCTGTACCAGTTGCGCAGGGTGATGGACCCCTCGCGCTGCACCGTCTTCGTATCCGCGGTCAGCGTGCCGCCGTTCTGGCCGAACACGTTGCCACTGAAGACGTCGCCGCTGCCGAAGCTCAATCCGTTGATGCCGTTGGACTGGCTGCCGGACGCCGCGCGCCCGGTGCCGACCGCGTCCACGACCAGGTCGGCGCCATTGCGGCGGAACCACAGCTGCTGCGCCTGGATGCCCGAGCCGGCCGAGAACTCGACGCGGTCCGTGCTGTCGCTGGCGTCGCGGTTGTCGATCACGTCGCGCCCGAATGCGCCGTCGAAGCGGTAGGCATCCTGCCCGCCGCCGGCCGACAGCCAGTCGTTGCCCATGCCGCCGGTCAGGATGTCGCGACCGTTGCCGGTGGTCACGCTGTCGTTCCCCATGCCCGCATCGACCCGGTTGTCGCCATGGCCGGCCGTCACCGTGTCGTTGCCCATGCCTGCATCGACCTCGTTGCCGCCGTTGCCGGCGGTGATGGTGTCGTTGCCCATGCCGCCGTACAGCCGGTTACGGCCGTGGCCCGCCTGGATGACGTCGTTGCCCATGCCGCCATCCACGGTGTTGTGGCCGTGGCCCACGGTGAGCTTGTCGTCGCCCATGCCGCCCTGCACCAGGTTGTCACCGGCGCCGGCGTCGAGCACGTCGTTGCCCATGCCACCGTCCAGCACGTCGTTGCCGGCGCCGGTGGACAGGACATCACGGCCCATGCCGCCGAAGTAGGTGCGACCCGCCGCCTGCGAGGCGGCGGGGGCGGGCGTCGCCGGCGCGCTCACCGCGTCCGGGGTCACCGGCGGGGTGTCCAGGCTCAGCCAGCCGTCCAGGTTGAACACCGGGTCGGCGGCTGCGGGCTTGGCCGCAGGCTGCAGCAGGCTGCTGAGCAACTGCAGGAATGAGAGGTTGAAAGTGGACATAGGTTCCTCTTGCGTGCCTGTTGGCCAGTGCGATTACTGGCCGCGGGCCAGCAGCGACTCCGGCGCGTTGCTGCCGTTGCCGAACTGGATCACCGTCACGCCACCCTGCGAATGGAACGAGGCGATGGAGTCGGCCAGCGACACGGTGCGGGTGACGACATTGCCGTTGGTGATGGTGGTTTCGGTGGCCACCGGCAGGTTCGGCAGCGAGCTCACCTTCTGGCCGTTGACCCACACGCCCGACTCGCCCTGCGGCAGGCTGGCGGTGAGGCTGCGGGCCTGTTCGACGAGGCGGGCATTGAACTGCTGCAGCTGGGCTTGGAACTGGGAGAAGAAGTCCATGGTGTTGTGTCCTTATGAAATGAGGGAACCGCCGGCCGGAAGTGGCCGGGCGGGCACTGCAGTGGCTCGGAAGGGCGGGAAGTCTCCTGGGGTTGAGGGCGTTCCTAAGGGGGGTCAACGCTCGCGCGCGCTTTCGTCCAGCCGGCGCTGCAGCGGTGAAAGGAAGTAGGAAAGGATTCGTCGCCGGCCGGTGCGGATTTCCGCGCGCACATGCATGCCGGGCGCCAGCGGCATCGGGCTGTCCGGCCGGGCGTCGAGGCGCACGCGTACCGCGTACACGGGGCCGCGCTGGGGGTCGTCGATGGCGTCCGGCGAGCGCGCGACGACCTTGCCCGTCCACATGCCGTAGCGGGTGAAGTCGAAGGTATCGACCTTGACGTTCACCGGCTGGCCTACGCGGACGAAGCCGACATCGCGGTTGGCGAGAAATACCTCGATCTCCGAGGGCGCGTCCGCCGGCACGATCTGCATGATCGGTTGGGCGGCGGTGACGACGGCCCCGGGCGCGGTCACGGACAACTGATGCACGACGCCATCGGCGGGGGCGGCCAGACGGGTGAGGGCATCGCGCTGGCGGAGGCGGCGCAGGTCCTGGTCGAGGGCGGCCAGGCGTTGCTCGGCGTCGTGCACCTGCCCCAGCAGTTCCGCGCGGCGTTGCGCATCGAATTGCCGCAGTTGCTGCAGCGCCTGCCGGTGCGCGGCCTCGGCCTGGGCCAGGCGGGCCTGCTGTGCGGCGAGTTGCTGTTGCTGCTCCAGGGCGACGCGCTCGCGTTCCAGCCAGGCGTGGCGGGCGACGAACTTTCCGGCGAGCAGGCGCTTGTAGTCGGCGGCCATCTCGCGGCTGATCGGCAGGCTCTGCCGCAACGAGGCGATGCTGGCGCGCGTGGCGAGGATGTCGGCCTCGCGCTCGGCGACCACCGAGGTGGCGCCGGCGCGCGCCGCCTGCAGTTCTGCCTGCTGGGCTTGCAGGCGAGCGTGCCACTCCTTTTGCGTGGCTTCCGGCAGCGTGGGAATGTCCGGCGGAACCCACGCGATACCGTCCGTCGCTTGCAGCAGGGCGCGGGCGCGCGCGGCGTCGAGCAGCGCCGTCGTGCGTTGTTCCTCGCCTTTGGCCAGCTCGGAGCCCGTGGCGCTGGGGTCCAGTTCGACCAACAACTGGCCGGCCCGCACGCGCTGGCCCTCGCGCACATGCAATTGCTTGACGACGGCGGTCATGTCGGACTGAATGGGCTTGGCGAGCCCGACGGCCAGCACTTTGCCCTCCGCGGTGGACACCACGTCCACGCGCCCGAAGGTCGCCCACAGCAGCGTGCTGGCGGCCAGCAGCAGGATCGCAGCGAGCAGCCAGCGCGGCGCCGGATGCGGCGGCGTTTCGCGCAGCGCGTCGGCGGCCGGGAGGAAATCGCGCTCGTGGGCGAGCAGGCGAGGGCCGTCCAGCGTGTTGCGCTGGTGCCAGCTTGCGCGCCAGGCGGCGCCCATCCTCTGCAGCGTGGCGGACATCGGCATGCCTCAGCCCTGCTGCAACTGTTGGAGGCGCGCATAGTGCCCGCCGGGCAGGGCGCGCAAGCTATGGTGATTGCCCTGTTCGACGATACGGCCGCCGTCCATCACCACGATGCGGTCGGCCTCGCGCACGGCGCTCAAGCGATGCGCGATGACGATGACGGTGCGGCCGTCGCGGATCGCCCGCATGTTGTCGTGGATCACCCGCTCGGACTCGTAGTCCAGCGCACTGGTGGCTTCGTCGAAGATCAGGATGCGGGGATCACCGATCAGGGCACGGGCAATGGCGATGCGTTGCCGCTGCCCGCCGGACAGCGAGGTGCCGTGCTCCTCCACCAGCGTGTCGTATCCCTGCGGAAGCGCGCTGATGAAATCGTGCGCTCCGGCCAGTGTGGCGGCGCGCGCGACGCGCTCCATCGAGGCATTGGGCGCGGCCAGTGCGATGTTGTCGCGGATGCTGCGGCGGAATAACAGGTTCTCCTGCAGCACCACGCCGATCTGCGCACGCAGGGATGCCACCTCTACGTTGGCCAGGTCGACGCCGTCGAGGAGGACGCGGCCCTGGGTGGGCGAGTAGAGGCGCTGCACGAGGCGGGTCAGCGTGCTCTTGCCGGAGCCTGAAGGGCCCACGATGCCGACCATTTCTCCCGGCGCAATGGCCAGGTCGATGCCGTGCAGGATTTCCTCGCTTTCCGGACGATAGCGAAAACGCACCTGCTCGAAGGCCACCGCGCCCTGCAACGAAGGCAGCACGGTGCGGTCCGCGCGGCCGCCCTCCGGCACGGTATTGAGGATGTCGCCCAGCCGCTGCATCGACACGCCGGTCTGCTGGAACTGCGTCCACGACTGCGCCAGGCGCATGATCGGCTGGCCGATACGGCCGGCGAGCATGTTGAAGGCGATCAGCTGCCCCACGCTCAGTTGTCCCTCGATCACCAGCCGCGCCCCCAGCCACAGGGTGCCGACGGTGACGAGCTTGCCGACCAGCGAGACCGACTCGCCGGCGAGGTTGGCCAGGTTCTGCGCGCGGAAGCTGGCGGCCACGTAGGCGGCCAGGCGTTCGTCCCAGCGGCGGGTGAACTGCGGTTCCACCGCCATCGCCTTGACCGTATCGATGCCGCTGACGGTTTCCACCAGCAGCGCCTGGGTCTCGGCGTTGCGTTCGAAGCTGCGTTCCAGCCGACTGCGCAGCAGGGGGGTGATGGCGACGGAGATCAGGAAGTACAGCGGGATGGAGGCAAGCACCAGCAGCGTGAGCCAGCCGCTGTAGAACAGCATCACGGCGAGGAAGGCGACGGAGAACAGGATGTCCAGCAGCAACGTCAGCGTGCTGCCGGTCAGGAAGGCGCGGATGTTCTCCAACTCGCGCGCGCGCGCCACCGAGTCGCCCACGCGGCGGGACTGGAAATAAGCCAGGGGCAGGGCGATGAGATGCCGGAACAGGCGCGAGCCCAGCTCGACGTCGAGCCGGCTGGCCGTGTGCGCGAGCAGGTAGCCGCGCAGCGCGGACAGCGCGCTTTCGAACAGCATGACGCCGAGCAGCCCGACCGAGACCACGTCCAGCGTGGACAGGCCGCGATTGACCAGCACCTTGTCCATCACCACTTGGAAGAACAGCGGCGTGACCAGCGCGAACAGCTGCAGGGCCAGCGAGGCCACCAGCACTTCGCCCAGCACGCGCCGGTGCTTCACGATGGCCGGGATGAACCATGACAGGTCGAAGCGGGCCAGCGCACCGGTAAGGGTGGCCTGCGATTGCAGGAGCAGGAGCCGGCCGCTCCAGTAGGCGCTCAGTTCGGCGGCCTCCACGGTCCAGGTGCGCCCATCGACGGGGTCGTGCAGCAGCGTGCGTGTGCCGGCGGTCTTGGCCAGCACGAAGTAGCGTCCGCGACGGTCCTGGCCGATGGCCGGCAGCGGCGTGTGGGCCAGCCGCTCGGGCAGCACATCCACGGCGCGGCATTTCATCCCTAGCCGGCGCGCGGCCAGGACCAGCTCCGCGGTGGGAAGGCCTTCGGCCGTGGTGGCGACATCCAGTTCGCGTAGCAGCGCTTCGTAGGACGTCGCCAGGCCATGCAGCTGCGCCAGTGTCGCCAGGCTCGCCGCGGCTGAAACCAGGCTGGCGTCGTGGGCAGACGGGGCGGGAGCGGCGGCGAGGTCCACGGGGATGCGGTCTGTTGAAGAGACTGCATGCTAGGAACGTGGTGGGTGCGCCGATATTGGATATTTCTAAGTTGCCGGGCCGATACGGCGGGGCCTCGGGCCACGTCTATGCCGGTTCGCAAAAACGGCGAGGCCCGCGATCGATCGAGCGCGGGCCTGCGAGGTACGCGATACCGCGGGGCTCAGCCCTGCAGGCGATGCAGGATCTGCAAGCCCGCCAGCCAGACGCCGGTCATGCTGCCCAGGTTGGTCAGCAGGAAGGTCAGCACCACGCGGGACACGCGGTTGCGGTACCAGCCACGCAAGGTCTGGGCATCATCGCGCAAGGTGAGGAAATCGCCATAGGCCGGCTTGCGCATGTGCACTTCCACCAGCGCGGCAAATGCGCCGGTGGGCACGCTCAGGCGGAACGGCTTGAACGGGGCGACCACCGCGGCGGTGAGGATGCTCAACGGATGGCTGCCGGCCAACAGTGCGCCCAACGCGGCCAGGCCGCCGGTATACATGGCCCACTGCAGCAGCAGGTCCGTGCCCATCGCCATGCCGCCGCGCCAGAAGCCCAGGCCGATGCCGGCGATGATCACCGCCAGGATGCCCAGCGTGATCCATGGGATGCGCCGGCGCTGCTGTACGAACTCCAACTGCTCGCGCAGCACCTGCGGGTCTTCGCGGTCTTCGCCCAGGTGGCGCGCCAGACCGGCCAGGTGGCCGGCGCCGACCACCGCCAGCACTTCGCGCGGGCCCTGGCCGGCTTCCTCGCGCAGGCGCGTGGCCATGTAGCGGTCGCGTTCGGCGATGATGGTGTCGTACAGCTCCGGGCTCTCGCTGGCGAAATCGCCGAAGCTGGCCTCGAGCATGTCGCCTTGCTTGAGCTTCTCGATCTCCTCCTCGCCGACATCGTCGCTGGCGAACAGTCCGGTGAGCAGGCCGCCGGCCAGCTTGAGCTTGCCGAACAGGCCCAGCCGCGCGGAGGCGCGCTTGAACGTGATGCCGACCTCGCGGTCGATCAGGTACACCGGCAGATGCTGCGCCTTGGCCAACCCGACGGCCTGCTTGAGTTCGGCGCCCGGCTCGATGCCCAGCTGCGCGGCCAGGCGGCGCTGGTAGGCGGCCAGCGCCAGGTTCGCCGCGAACAGCGCCACGCGCCCCTTGCGGATCACCTGCACCAGGTCGAGCTTGGCCAGCGCGTCCGGGTCGCTCAGCGCCTGCAGGCGCTGGCTGTCCAGCTCCACCGCCACCGCGTCGAAGCGGCCGCTGTCGATCGCCTTCTCCACGGCGGCCACGCTGGCCTGGGAGACATGCGCGGTGCCCAGCAGGGTATAGCGCACGCCGTCGCGCTCGACGATGCGATGCGGCTGGCCGGACAGCAGGTCGTCGGTTTCGGCGTTGAACGTGTGTTCCATTACTTCACTTCTTCGGCAGGAGGTTGGTCGGCGCCCTGGCCGAGCGCGCGTTGCATCTGCACCGTATCCAGCCAGCGGCCGTGCTTGCGGCCAAGCCCCTTGAAGACGCCGACCAGGTGGAAACCGAAGCGCTCGTGCAGCTTGATCGAGGCGGTGTTGGAGGGCTCGCCGATCACCGCCACCATCTGCCGGTAGCCGCGCGCGACGCAGGCGTCGATCAGGCCCTGCATCAATGCGCTGCCGACGCCGCGGCCCTGGCAGCCGTAGTCGACGTAGACCGAGTTCTCCACGGTCCACTGGTAGGCGATGCGGGTGCGGTAGGTGTTGGCGTAGGCATAGCCGACGACCTTGCCGTCGAGCTCGGCCACGATGTAAGGGAATCCGCGGCCCTTGATGTCGTCCATGCGCCGGCGCATTTCCGCCTCGTCCGGCACCTCGTACTCGTAGGTGTTGACGTAGTCGGTCACCTCGACCGCGTAGATCGCGGTGATGGCCGGGATATCCGAGGCCTGGGCCTCACGCAGCAGTACGGTCACGGGCGCGGGTTCCGTCGGTCCGAATCAGTCGATGTAGCGCTTGAGCAGATCGCCATAGGCGTCGATGCGGCGGTCGCGCAGGAACGGCCAGATGCGGCGCACGTGCTCGCTGCGCTGAAGGTCCACGTCGCACACCAGCACGGTTGGTTCGCCACCGGCTTCGGCGATGAACTCACCCTGCGGGCCGAGCACGTGGCTGTTGCCCCAGAACTGGATGCCCGAGGCGCCCAGCGGCGAGGGCTCATGCCCGACGCGGTTGCACGACAGCACCGGCAGCCCGTTGGCCACGGCGTGGCCACGATGGCTCAGCACCCAGGCGTCGCGCTGGCGGTTCTTCTCGTCCTGCGCGTCTTCCGGGTCCCAGCCGATCGCGGTGGGGTAGAGCAGCAGCTCGGCGCCGGCCAATGCCATCAGGCGCGCCGCTTCCGGGTACCACTGGTCCCAGCACACCAGCACGCCCAGGCGGCCGACCGAGGTGTCGATCGGCTTGAAGCCGATGTCGCCCGGGGTGAAGTAGAACTTCTCGTAGAAGCCCGGATCGTCGGGGATGTGCATCTTGCGGTACTTGCCCAGCAGGGTACCGTCCTTCTCCAGCACCACGGCGGTGTTGTGGTA
The DNA here is from genome assembly GCF_029543105.1 of Stenotrophomonas sp. HITSZ_GD. GTDB lineage: Bacteria > Pseudomonadota > Gammaproteobacteria > Xanthomonadales > Xanthomonadaceae > Stenotrophomonas_A. Next base: position 261,046 of record NZ_JARQXB010000002.1, on the reverse strand, counting down.
CAGGCCGGCGGCGCGGCGCTCGAACAGCGAGCCGACGATCACCACGCCATGCTGCTTCGCCAGCGCGCCCAGGCGCTCGGTGCTCGGGCCGGGGATGGACTCGGCCAGGTCGAACTCGCCGACCGACTCGTGCTGGCAGAAATACGGGCCGTTGTGCAGTTCCTGCAGCAGGATCAGGCGCGCGCCTTGCGCGGCGGCCTCGGCCACGCGCGCTTCGATCACGGCCAGGTTGGCCTGCGCATCGCCATGGTTGCGCTCCTGGATGAGCGCGACGGGAAGGGTTTGACGGGTCATGGGGATCGATCCGCTAGGGGGCGCACAGGGTAGCGCGTCGGAAGCGAAACCGGCCGCGACGCGGCCGGCCGGTTCAGTCGGCCTGCAGGCCGGCCGGCAGCTGCATCGTGATGCAGTGCAGGCTGCCGTTCTGCCAGATCAGCGCGCGGCACGGCACCGGCACGATCTCGCGGCCCGGGAAGGCTTCGGCCAGCACGGCCTGCGCGCGCGCATCGGCCGCGTCGCCATAGGCCGGCATCAGGACCGCGCCGTTGACGATCAGGAAATTGGCATACGACGCGGCCAGGCGGCGGCCTTCGTCGAGGATCGGCTCGGCCCACGGCAGCGGGAACAGGCGATACGGCTGCCCGTTGGCCTGGCGCAGCGCGGCGATTTCCGCGCCCATCGCCTGCAGTTCCGCGTAGTGGGAGTCGTTCGGGTCGTCACAGGACTGGAACACGATCGCGTCCGGGCCGGCGAAGCGGGCCAGGGTATCGACATGGGCATCGGTGTCGTCGCCCTCCAGGTAGCCGTGGTCGAGCCACAGCACGCGCTCCTGCGCCAGCCAGGCGGCCAGGTCGGTGCTCAGCGACTCGCGCGTGCGCTCCGGATGGCGCTCGTGCAGGCACTGCCAGGTGGTCAGCAGGGTGCCGGCGCCGTCGGTGTCGATCGCGCCGCCTTCCAGGGCGAAGTCGATGCTGCGCACCTCGCTGTCGCCGAACAGGCCGGCCGCGTGCAGCACGCCGACCAGCTGGTCGTCACGGCTGGCCTCGAACTTGCCGCCCCAACCGGTGAAGCGGAAGTCCAGCAGGCGGAAACCGCCCTCGCCACGGCGCAGGGTGATCGGACCCGAATCGCGCAGCCAGGTGTCGTCGTATTCGGCCAGGACGAAGCGGACCTTGCCCATGTCGATGCGCGCCGAGCGCAGCCGGGCTTCGGCATAGGTCTGCAGGTCCTCGTCGGCCACGCAGATCACCGCGCGTTCGAAGCGGGTGATCGCCGCGACCAGCGCGATGTAGGTCTCCTCCACTTCCCCCAGGCGCTGCGCCCAGTCGGTCTCGGCGTGGGGCCATGCGATCAGCACGGCGGACTGGCTTTCCCATTCGGCCGGGAAGCGGAGTTGTTCGGTCATCGCGGGGGCAGGCTCTGTGGTGCTTCGCTCCCGGCGCGCGGCCGGGAGCGGGGTGGGGCGGGAATCAGCGGATCGGGGGCTTCGGGCCGATCTCGTCGGCACCGGCCTGGTTGGCGACCACGTCGATCACCTTCTGCTTCTCGAAGTAGACGGTGAAGGCGGGGTACACCCAGCGGTTGATGGTTGGCCACTGGCGCTTCTGGCCGCCGCGCGGGTCGAGCTTCTGCTGCGGGGCACCGTACTGCGATTCGACCTGGGCCATCGACTGGCCGCGCACGGGCATCGCCACGGCGGGCTTCTCGTTGGCGCGGTCGACCAGCAAGGTCTCGGCGCAGGCGCCGCCGGCAACCAGCACGGCGAGCAGGGGCAAAACGGACAGGCGGATCTTCATTCGGCTACTCCCCAGTGGACGAAAGAAATGAGCGGGATGCGATTACAGCAGACGCGACATGATGACAGCAAAGCAGAAACAAAAAACCGCCCGAAGGCGGTTTTTCGATCCGCGGGCCACGCCCGGAGGGCGGGCCGGCCGCCGCTTAGCGCTGGCGAGCCTTGAAACGCGGGTTGGACTTGCAGATCACGAAGACCTTGCCGCGGCGGCGGACCACCTTGCAGTCGCGGTGACGGTTCTTCGCCGACTTCAGGGAGGACAGGACTTTCATGGCACACCTCGGCGTAAACGTGGAATTCGGGAAGGGGCGCGCCGTTTCCACTACGCGGCACGCCCACGGGTCAGTAAGCCCGCAATTCTATCCTGCTTTTCCCCGGGCTTTCAACTGCTTGCATCCGGGTGGGGCGGCGGGGGCATACAATGCGGCATTCCCCATGCCCTGGAAGCTGAATGACCGACCTGTCGCCCGTCCTCACCATCGATGGCCCCTCCGGCGCCGGCAAGGGGACGGTCAGCCGCATCGTCGCGTCCCGGCTGGGCTGGCACTACCTCGATTCCGGCGCGCTGTACCGCGCGGTGGGCGTGGCGGCCAGTTGGGCCGATATCGACGTCTCCGACGCCGCGGCGCTGGTCCGCTGCACCTTCGATACCCACGTGGAGTTCCTGGAGCAAGGGGCGGGCGGCCTGCGGGTGATCCTGAACGGGGTGGACGCCACCGACGAGTTGCGCCTGGAGACCGCTGGTGCCCTGGCCTCGGCCATCGCCGCCATTCCGGAGGTCCGCGGGGCGCTGAAGGAGCGCCAGCGCTCGTTCCGGCGGCCGCCGGGCCTGGTCGCCGACGGGCGGGACATGGGGACCGTCATCTTCCCGGATGCCGCGCACAAGGTGTTCCTGACGGCCAGTGCCGAGGAGCGCGCGGACAGGCGGCATAAGCAGTTGATGGAAAAGGGTGTTTCGGTTATATTCGATGACCTGTTGCGCGAGATCATGGCCCGGGATGCCCGGGATGCCCAGCGCACCGTGGCGCCCTTGCGGCCGGCCGAAGACGCCGTGCTCATCGACACCACGGGCATCGGTATCGAGGAAGTTGTCGAGCGTGTGCTGAAGCTGGCGTCCGTCGCCCGCTGAAGTCGCGCAGCAGGAATGCAATGTGCCGCAAGGCGCGTGGCGTGCGTGTCAAAATGTTCAATCCGTCGTAGTTCCAAGGCTCCGTCGCGCAGGGTGCGCGGCGGTATTTCCACTTCACACCCGGCCCGCGGTATGGGGTCGACTAACTGGGTGGGCAGTGCGGCCGCTGAGCGGTTCGCTGTCCGTGTGTTCAACTGAGTAATTTCAAATGACCGAATCTTTTGCCGAACTGTTCGAAGCCAGCCAAGCCAATCTGGCCAAGCTGAAGCCGGGCGCCATCGTCACCGGTACCGTCGTGGAAGTCCGCGGCGACGTGGTGGTGATCAACGCCGGCCTGAAGTCCGAAGGCATCGTGCCGATCGAGCAGTTCCGTAACGACGCTGGCGAGATCGATGTGGGCGTGGGCGACCAGGTCAAGGTCGCGCTGGACTCCATCGAAAACGGCTTTGGCGAGACCGTCCTGTCGCGCGAGAAGGCCAAGCGCGCGATGGTGTGGGACGAGCTGGAAGAAGCGTTGGAGAAGAACGAGACCATCACCGGCCGCATCAGCGGCAAGGTCAAGGGTGGTTTCACCGTGGACATCAAGGATGTCCGCGCGTTCCTGCCCGGTTCGCTGGTGGATGTGCGCCCGGTGCGCGACCCGGCCTACCTGGAAGGCAAGGAGCTGGAGTTCAAGCTCATCAAGCTGGACCGCAAGCGCAACAACGTCGTCGTCTCCCGCCGCGCGGTGGTCGAGAGCGAGCACTCGGAAGAGCGCGAGCAGCTGATGGACAAGCTGCAGGAAGGCGCGATCCTGAAGGGTGTCGTCAAGAACCTGACCGACTACGGCGCGTTCGTGGACCTGGGCGGTATCGACGGCCTGCTGCACATCACCGACATGGCTTGGAAGCGCGTGCGCCATCCGTCCGAAGTCGTCAACGTTGGCGACGAGCTGGACGTGCGCGTGCTGAAGTTCGACCGCGAGCGCAACCGCGTTTCGCTGGGCCTGAAGCAGCTGGGCGAGGATCCGTGGGACAACATCGCCCGTCGCTACCCGGCCAACAGCCGCGTGTACGGCAAGGTCTCCAACGTCACCGATTACGGCGCGTTCGTCGAGATCGAGCCGGGCGTGGAAGGCCTGGTGCACGTGTCGGAGATGGATTGGACCAACAAGAACGTCAACCCGTCCAAGGTCGTGCAGGTCGGTGACGAAGTCGAAGTGATGGTCCTGGACGTCGACGAAGAGCGTCGCCGCATCTCGCTGGGCATGAAGCAGGTCGCCGCCAATCCGTGGGAGACCTTCGCGGCCATCCACAAGAAGGGCGACAAGGTGTCGGGCCAGATCAAGTCGATCACCGACTTCGGCATCTTCATCGGCCTGGACGGCGGCATCGACGGCCTGGTCCACCTGTCCGACATCAGCTGGAACACCACCGGCGAAGACGTCGTTCGCAACTTCAAGAAGGGCGACACCCTGGACGCCGTCGTGCTGGCGGTCGATCCGGAGCGCGAGCGTATCAGCCTGGGCGTGAAGCAGCTGGAGCAGGATCCGTTCGGCCAGTACATGGCCTCGCATCCGAAGGGTTCGAAGGTCGAAGGCACGGTGAAGGAAGTGGACGCCAAGGGCGCCACCATCGAACTGGCCGACGGCATCGAGGGCTACGTCTCGGCGCGCGATATCGCCAACGAGCGCGTGGACGACGCCACCCAGCACCTGAAGGTCGGCGACAAGGTCGAGGCCAAGTTCGTGGGCATGGACCGCAAGGGCCGCACCCTGCAGCTGTCGATCAAGGCCAAGGACGATGCCGAAATGCGCGAAGTGCTGGAGGAATACCAGTCCGCGTCGGGCGGCACCACCAAGCTGGGCGCGCTGCTGCGCGAGCAGCTGAGCGGCAACAAGTCCGAGTAATTGGCGGTAAGGGGCGCAAGCCCTGTGTAGAAAACGATCGGCCCGGACCTCGCGTCCGGGCCGATCACATGATGCGATCCCGTCCCCGCGCAGCAGCCCATGACCAAGTCGGAACTGATTGAAATCCTGGCGCGCCGTCAGGCCCACCTGAAGGCGGACGACGTCGACCTGGCGGTCAAGTCGCTGCTGGAGATGATGGGCGAGTCGCTGTCGCAGGGAGACCGCATCGAGATTCGCGGCTTCGGCAGTTTCTCGCTGCACTACCGTCCGCCGCGCCTGGGCCGCAATCCCAAGACCGGCGAATCGGTCGCGCTGCCGGGCAAGCATGTGCCGCACTTCAAGCCGGGCAAGGAACTGCGCGAGCGCGTGAGTTCGGTCGCACCGGTCGACATGGCCGACACGGCCGAGTGACGGTTAAGCTAGGCGCACCCTGACAGGAGTCGCGCCATGAAAGTCTTCCAATTGCTGTTGATGCTGGCTTTCCTGCTGGTCGGCCTGATCATTGGCGCCCTCAATTCCCAGCCCATCCTGATCGACTTCGCCTTCGCCAGCCTGGCGACCACCTCCGGCGTGGCGATCATCGTGTCCCTGCTGGCGGGCGTGCTGATCGGCGGTGTCCTGGTGCTGGCGGTGATGGTGCTTCCCCTCTATTCGAAACTGCGGCAGGCCAACAAGCAGCTTGCCGCCGCGCGTGTCGCGGCCCCCGTGGTCGTCGAGCCGCGCCCCATTGATGGAATTTGACCGACGATGGATTTCCTGACCGAGTGGTTCTGGTTCTTCCTGTTCCTGCCCCTGGCCGCGCTCGGGGGTTGGGTGATCGGCCGCCGCGGCGGCCAGCGCCATGGCGATACCCAGGTCAGCCGGCTGTCGAGCACGTATTTCCGCGGCCTGAACTACCTGCTCAACGAGCAGCCCGACAAGGCGATCGAGCTGTTCCTGCATATCGCCGAGCTGGACAAGGAAACCTTCGAGACCCAGGTCGCGCTGGGGCACCTGTTCCGCCGCCGCGGCGAGGTGGATCGCGCGATCCGCCTGCACCAGGGGCTGGTCCAGCGCAGCGACCTCACCGACCAGCAGCGCGTGCAGGCCCTGCTCGCGCTCGGCGAGGACTACATGAAGTCCGGCCTGCTCGATCGCGCCGAGACCGTGTTCACCGAGCTGGCGCAGATCGACCAGCGCGCGCCGCAGGCACTCAAGCACCTGATCGGCATCTACCAGGCCGAGCGCGACTGGGAAAAGGCGATCGACAACGCCACCCGCTACGAGCAGGTCACCGGCGAGCCGATGGGCAAGCTGATCTCGCAATTCGAATGCGAGCTGGCCGACCGCTACCGCGGCGCCGGCAAGCCGGAGCAAGCGCTGGAAGCGGTGGCGCGCGCCTACCAGGCCGATGCGAACTCCGTGCGCGCGGGCATCCTGGAGGGCCGCATCGAAGTGGATCGCGGCAACGACGAGGCGGCGGTGCGTGCATGGGAACGTGCCGCCCGCCACGATCCGGATTACCTGCCGGAGATCATCCCGGCGCTGCTGGCGGCGTATCGTCGCGTCGGCGACATCGCCGGCGCGCGCAACTTCCTGTCCGAGATGACCGAGCACTATCGCGGCATCGCGCCCGTGCTGGCGCTGACCCAGCTGATGGAAGCGCAGGACGGCCCGGGTCCGGCGCGGTCCTACCTCGGCCGGCAGCTCAAGGATCGTCCGTCCGTGCGCGGCGAGGCGGCGCTGATCGATCTCACCCTGGCCGAGGGCAGCGATCCGGAATCCACGCTGCACGATCTCAAGCACATCACCGACCAACTGCTCGTGCGCAACCCGAGTTATCGCTGCACGCGCTGCGGCTTCGGCGCCAAGACGCACCACTGGCAATGCCCGAGCTGCAAGGAGTGGGGCACGGTCAAGCCGCTGCTGAACTACGCGGTCGTTTGAGCCGGCGCGAAGGCAAGGTGCAGCGTGGACCGCAAGGACGCGCTGCCTGCCGCGGTCCTGGATGACGAGGAATAGATGATCGATCTGTGGGCCGCCTGTGCCGTCGTGTGCGCGTTGTCCGCGCTGGGCACCTGGGGCATGCGCGGCTACGCGCTGCGCCGCCAGTTGATCGACCAGCCCGGCGAACGTCGCAGCCACCAGGTCGCCACCCCGCGTGGCGGCGGTATGGCCATCGTCGGCGCGATGCTCGTGGTGGCTGCTGCGGCGCTGTGGCAGTGGCCGGGTCAGGGCCTGCCGATCGCCGGCGCCGCGGCCGGATTCGCCCTGGTCGCCGGGATCGGCTGGTGGGACGACCATCGCCCGCTGCCCGCGCGCTGGCGGCTGGCGGTACATGGGGTCGCCGCGCTGGGCTGGGGGCTGCTCGTCGCCCACCTCAGCGGCCAGGCATGGCTCGGCGCCCTGGCGGCGTTGTTCGCTGTGGGCCTGATCAACGTGTGGAACTTCATGGATGGCATCAACGGCCTGGCGGCCACCCAGGCCATGCTGGCCGCGGCCGCCTACGCCTGGATGCTGCCGGCGCCGCTCTCCTGGGCGGGCTGGACGCTCGCTGCGGCCTGCCTGGGCTTCCTGCCTTTCAACTTCCCGCGCGCGCGTATCTTCCTCGGCGACGGGGGGAGCGGCGGACTCGGTTTTGCGCTGGCGGTGCTGTTCGGCCTGGGCCTGTGCGCGGGCCTGAGCCCGTGGTCGCTATGGTTGCCGCTAGGCACCTTTCTCGTAGACGCAGGCTTCACGCTGGCTACCCGCATGCTCTCCGGCCAGCGTTGGTGGGAGCCGCATGCGCAGCATGTCTACCAGCGTCTCGCACGTCGGTTCGGGCATCCCCGGGTCACTTTCGGGTATGCGGTTTCCAGCGGTATCGCGATTGCCTTATTCTTCCGCCTGCAAGCACTGCAGCCGAGGTGGGAGGCTGTTGGATCGATCGTCTGGCTGGCGACGGCATCGACGATCTGGCTCCTCCTGCGTAAGGGACTACGCGATTATTGATGGATCGATACATGACATCTTGGCGTGACCGTTTCACCCGATCCATGCCCAAAGTCGCGGTCGTCTTCCACGACCTGCTGATGGTATGGATCTGCTGGCAGCTGCTGCATGCCGGCCGCTACTCGATGCTGCGCGATGCGCCCGAGCTGCCAATGTGGGACTGGCGCACGGCCATCGTGCTGATCGCGCAGGGCCTGGTGTTCTGGCGGGTGGGCTTGTACCGCGGCCTGTGGCGCTTCGCCAGCGTTCCGGACCTGTGGAACATCTTCAAGGCCAGCTTCCTGGGCATGGTCGCCATCGTCCTGGCATTGGCGGTGGACCGCTTCCAGGGCGTGCCGATGTCGGTGCTGGTGGTGTATCCGTTCGCGCTCTCGGCGCTGCTGGGCACGCCCCGGCTGCTGTATCGCGCCTGGCGCGACTACCAGATCGCCAACTCCGCCGACGTCAACCAGCGCGTGCTCATCTTGGGCGCCGGACGCGCGGCCGAAGCGCTGGTGCGCGACCTGCGGCGCACCGGGGCCTTCCTGCCGGTGGGCTTCCTGGACGACGCCAGCCAGCTGCACGGCGCCAAGATCCAGGGCCTGCCGGTGCTGGGGTCGATCGCCAGCGCGCCGTCGATCGCCCGCGAGACCGCGGCCAAGCTGATCATCATCGCCATTCCCTCGCTGGACGCCCCCGGGCTGCAGCGGGTCGTGGCGATCTGCGAGAGCACCGGGCTGCCGTTCCGCATGGTGCCCAAGCTGACCAACGTGCTCGAAGGGCGCTCGCTGCCCGGCGAACTGCGCGAAGTGGCCATCGAGGACCTGCTCAACCGCAAGCCGGTGATGCCGGACTGGAAGCTGGTGCGCAGCTGGCTGACCGGCAAGACCGTGCTGGTCACCGGCGCCGGCGGCTCGATCGGCTCGGAAGTCTGCCGCCAGGTCTCGCGCCATGGCGCGCGGCGCGTCGTGCTGCTGGAAGTGGATGAACTGGCGCTGCTGACCATCGATTCGGACCTGCGGCGGCTGTTCCCCGAAGTGGAGGTCGTGCGCGTGCTGGGCGACTGCGGCGACCCGGCCGTGATGCGCTACGCGCTGGCCAGCGCCACCCCGGACGCGGTGTTCCACGCCGCCGCCTACAAGCAGGTGCCGCTGCTGGAAGGCCAGCTGCGCGAGGCCGTGCGCAACAACGTGCTGGCCACCCACAACGTCGCCACCAGCTGCGTGCAGGCGGGCGTGGGCACCTTCCTCTTCATCTCCACGGACAAGGCGGTCGAGCCGGTCAACGTGCTGGGCGCGACCAAGCGCTACGCCGAGATGATCTGCCAGAGCCTGGATGCGCGAAACGCGACCACGCGGTTCGTCACCGTGCGCTTCGGCAACGTGCTCGATTCGGCGGGTAGCGTGGTGCCGCTGTTCCGCGAGCAGATCCGCCAGGGCGGCCCGGTCACGGTCACGCATCCGGACGTCACCCGCTACTTCATGACCATTCCCGAAGCCTGCCAGCTGATCGTGCAGGCGGCTGCCTCGGCGTCGCACGGGGCCATCTACACGCTGGACATGGGCGAACCGGTGCCGATCCGCCTGCTGGCCGAGCAGATGATCCGCCTGGCGGGCAAGCAGCCCGGGCAGGACATCGCCATTGTCTACACCGGCCTGCGCCCGGGCGAGAAGCTGCACGAGACCCTGTTCTACGCCGACGAGAACTATCGCCCGACCCTGCACCCGAAGATCCTCGAGGCAGACGCGCGGCAGTTCCCCCAGGACCAGGTGCTGCAGCACGTCGCGCGCCTGCGCGAGGCGGTGGACCGCTACGACACCGACGCGATGGACGCGATCCTCGGCAATTTCATGCCCGATTTCTCGGCCGCGCGCGACAAGGACAACGAGCGCTCGGCCACGGTGGTTCCTTTCCCCGCACGCGAGGTCAGAAGAATTTGATGAACAAGCGCATCCGCAAGGCCGTATTCCCGGTGGCAGGCCTGGGCACCCGTTTCCTGCCGGCCACCAAGACGGTTCCCAAGGAAATGCTGCCGATCATCGATCGGCCGTTGATCCAGTACGCGGTCGACGAAGCGATCGAGGCCGGCTGCGACACGCTGATCTTCGTCACCAACCGCTACAAGCACGCGGTGGCCGATTACTTCGACAAGGCCTACGAGCTGGAGCAGAAGCTCGAGCGCGCCGGCAAGCAGGAGCAGCTGGAACTGGTGCGCCACGTGCTGCCGAACGGCGTGCGCGCGGTGTTCGTGACCCAGGCCGAGGCCTTGGGCCTGGGCGATGCGGTGCTGTGCGCCAAGCCGATCGTCGGCGACGAGCCGTTCGCGGTGCTGCTGCCGGACGACCTGATGTGGAATCGCGGCCCCGGCGCGCTCAAGCAGATGGCCGACGTGGCCGAGCAGACCGGCGGCAGCGTGATCGCCGTGGAAGACGTGCCGCACGAGAAGACCGCCAGCTACGGCATCGTGGCGACCGAGGCATTCGACGGCAGCCGCGGGCGCATCAACGCGATCGTGGAGAAGCCTAAGCCGGAGGTCGCGCCGAGCAACCTGGCGGTGGTCGGCCGCTATGTACTCAGCGCGCGCATTTTCGAGCTGCTCGAGCAGGTCAAGCCGGGCGCGGGCGGCGAAATCCAGCTGACCGACGCGATCGCCGAGCTGCTCAAGATCGAGCAGGTGGACGCCTATCGCTTCCAGGGCCGTCGTTTCGATTGCGGCGCGCACCTGGGGCTGATCGAGGCCACCATCCACTTCGCGCTGGAGCACGAGAAGCTGCGCGGCCCGGCCCGCGACGCGCTGCGCGCTGCGCTGGAAGGCGCCAGCGCCTGACGGCGAAGGCGTGCGGATGGCATCCAAAGGCGGCGCGCGAGCGTCGCCTTTTTCTTTGCCCGATGGCACCTCCGTGCGCAATACGGCGGCGGGCGGGCGAGGGCAGGCTAGAATCCCGGCATGAGTGCCCCCGCCGATACCCACCAGTTGGTCAACGTCGTCGCGCTGCTAGGCGCGGCGGTCGTCGTCATTCCGATCTTTCGCAAGCTGGGCCTGGGCTCGGTACTGGGTTACCTGGCCGCGGGCCTGGTCATCGGCCCGTTCGGCTTCGGCTGGTTCAACGACCCGCAGTCGATCCTGCACGTGGCCGAACTGGGCGTGGTGATGTTCCTGTTCGTCATCGGCCTGGAGATGCGGCCCTCGCACCTGTGGAGCCTGCGCCGGGAGATCTTCGGCCTGGGCACGCTGCAGATCGCCGTGTGCACCGCCGGCCTCACCCTGCTCGGCATGTACGCACTGGGCTTGCGCGCGCCGGTGGCTTTCATCGGCGCGGCCGGTTTCGTGCTGACTTCCACCGCCGTGGTGATGCAATTGCTCTCCGAACGCGGCGACCTCACCCTGCCTGCCGGTCAGAAGATCGTCTCGATCCTCCTGTTCGAGGACCTGCTCATCGTGCCGCTGCTGGCCATCGTGGCGCTGATGGCGCCGGCCGGCATGGAAGTGGCCCCGGCCGAACGCTGGAAGGCCATCGCCATCGGCGCCGGTTGCATCGTCGGCCTGCTGGCGGCGGGCCGCTGGCTGCTCAACCCGCTGTTCCGCGTCCTGGCGCAGGCCGGTGCGCGCGAGGTGATGACCGCCGCCGCGCTGCTGGTCGTGCTCGGTGCGGCGTTGCTGATGCAGCTGGGCGGGCTGTCGATGGCGATGGGCGCGTTCCTGGCGGGCGTGCTGCTGTCCGAATCCACCTTCCGCCACCAGATCGAAGCGGACATCGAGCCGTTCCGCGGCATTCTGCTGGGGCTGTTCTTCCTCGGCGTGGGCATGGCGCTGGACGTCTCGGTGGTGCTGCAGGACTGGCGCTTCATCGCACTCGGCGTGCTCACCCTGATGCTGGGCAAGGCGGTGTGCATCTACCTCGTCGCGCGCCTGACCGGCAGCGACCACCACCAGGCGCTGGATCGCGGCGTGCTGATGGCGCAGGGCGGCGAGTTCGCCTTCGTGCTGTTCGGTGCGGCCGCGTCGGTGGGCGTGATCGAGGCCCGCGTCAATGCCAGCCTCACCGCCATCGTGGTGCTGTCGATGGCGCTGACGCCCTTGTTCGTGCTGTTGCAGCGGCGCATGACGCCGGCGCCGAAGCCTTCGCTGGAGGGCGTGGAAGCGGCCTCCGGGCAGTCGGCCAGCGTGCTGGTGATCGGCTTCGGCCGCTTCGGGCAGGTGGCCAGCCAGTCGTTGCTGGCACGCGACGTGGACGTGACCATCATCGACAACGACATCGAGATGATCCGCAGCGCCGAGGAATTCGGCTTCAAGATCTATTACGGCGACGGTACCCGGCTGGACGTGCTGCGCGCCTCCGGCGCCGGCACCGCGCGCGCGATCGCCGTGTGCACTGACCGCAAGGAAGCCACCGATCGCATCGTGGAGCTGGTGCGCGACGAATTCCCGCAGGCGCGGCTGCTGGTGCGCTCCTACGATCGCGAACATTCGCTGGGCCTGATCCACGCCGGTGTGGATTTCCAGATCCGCGAGACGTTCGAATCCGCCGTGCAATTCGGCAGCGCCGCGCTGATCGAGCTGGGCGTGGACGAAGACGAGGCGGCGAACATCGCCGAGGAGATCCGCAAGCGCGATGCCGAGCGCTTCGAACTGGAGATGGCCGGCGGCAACCTGCTGGCGGGCGCGAAGATGATCTTCGGCAACCAGCCCGGCGTGCCGCGGCCAACGCCGTTCACCCCGCCCAAGCGGCGCAGCCGCACGCTCAATCCCGAGCAGGTGCCGGCCGACACCGTGGACGACGACGCCGGCTGATCACCCTTTCGGGTGGGCCGCCTGCGCCTGGGCGAACGCGGCCAGCTGTTCGGGCGTGGCCTCGCGCTGATGCTGCCGCTTCCATTCCTCGAACGGCATGCCGTAGATCGCCTCGCGCGCCGTTGCCTTGTCCATCGGCTCGCCCGCTTCCTCGGCGGCCTCGCGATACCAGTCGGCCAGGCAGTTGCGGCAGAAGCCGGCCAGGATCATCAGGTCGATGTTCTGCACGTCCGGGCGTTGCTGGTTGAGGTGCCGGAGCAGGCGGCGGAACGCGGCGGCTTCGAGCGCGGTGGTGTCGTTCATGGCGGAATCGGGGACAATAGGCGGCCCCCGACTTTACACCGCCGCCCATGACCGCCTCCGTGCCCGCCACCGCCGCCCAGGCCCGCATCCTCGACGGACGACGCATCGCCGAGGAGCTGCTGGACCAGCTGCAGGCGCGCGTGCAGGCACGCCTGGCCCAAGGCAAGTCCCGGCCCGGCCTGGCGGTGGTGCTGGTGGGCGGTGACCCGGCCTCGGCGGTCTATGTGCGCAACAAGCGCCGTGCCGCCGAGAAGGTGGGCATCGAGGCGTTCGACTACGACCTGCCGGCCGGCACCACCGAGGCCGAGCTGAGCCGCCTGATCGACCAGCTCAACGCCGACCCGAAAATCCACGGCATCCTGATCCAGCTGCCGCTGCCGGGCATCCCGGATGCGAACCGGCTGATCCAGCGCATCGACCCGCGCAAGGACGTGGATGGCTTCCACCCGCAGAACGTGGGCCATCTCGCCCTGCGCGAATTCGGCCTGCGCCCGTGCACGCCGCGCGGCATCGTCACGCTGCTCAGCCATACCGACCAGCCGGTGCGCGGCCGCAACGCGACGATCGTCGGCGTCAGCAACCATGTCGGCCGGCCGATGGGCCTGGAGCTGCTGATCGCCGGCTGCACCGTGACCAGCTGCCACAAGTTCACCCCGCCGGACGTGCTGGAGGCGGCCGTGCGCAACGCCGACATCCTGGTGGTGGCGGTGGGCCGGCCCGGGCTGATCCCGGGTGAGTGGGTCAAGCCGGGCGCGGTGGTCATCGACGTGGGCATCAACCGCCTGGACGATGGCCGCCTGGTGGGCGATGTCGGCTTCGAGGCCGCCGCCGCCCGCGCCAGCTGGATCACCCCCGTGCCGGGCGGCGTGGGCCCGATGACGGTGGCCACGCTGATGCAGAACACGCTCGAGGCCGCCGACGCGGCGGGCTGAACCTCGTCCCGCCGGGGGGGGGCGACGTAACGCTGCATTGCGCCGGAAGACACCTGGACGGGTGTCAACGGCGCGTGTTTCAGGGTAAAATGTCGCGCTTCTCCTAGAACACTCGGGTCCGCCGATGCTGCGCATCCAGGCTGAAGCTCTCACGTACGACGACGTTTCGCTCGTCCCCGCCCACTCGACCGTCCTGCCGAAGGACGTCAGCCTGGAAACCCGGCTGACGCGCAACCTGCGGCTGAAGCTGCCGATCGTCTCGGCCGCCATGGACACGGTGACCGAAGCCCGCCTGGCCATCGCCATGGCCCAGATGGGCGGCATCGGCATCATCCACAAGAACCTGACGGTGGAGCAGCAGGCGGCCGAAGTCGCCTCGGTCAAGAAGTACGAATCGGGCGTGATCCGCGACCCGATCACCGTGGGCCCGGAAACCACCATCCGCGACGTGCTCGCGCTCACCCGCGCGCGCAACATCTCCGGCGTGCCGGTGGTCGACGGCGGCCAGCTGGTCGGCATCGTCACCCACCGCGACATGCGCTTCGAGACCGAGCTGGACGATCCGGTCCGCCACATCATGACCAAGAAGGATCGCCTGATCACGGTCAACGAGGGCGCCGCGTCCGAGGAAGTGCTCAAGCTGCTGCACAAGAACCGCATCGAGAAGGTGCTGGTCGTCAATGACGACTTCGCGCTGCGCGGGTTGATCACGGTGAAGGACATCCAGAAGAAGTCCGACTACCCGAATGCCGCCAAGGATGCTGCGACCCGCCTGCTGGTCGGCGCCGCGGTCGGCGTGGGCGGCGATACCGAGCGCCGCATCGAGGCGCTGGCCGCCGCCGGCGTGGACGTGATCATCGTGGACACCGCGCACGGCCACTCGCAGGGCGTACTCGACCGCGTGGCCTGGGCCAAGAAGCAGTTCCCGCAGCTGCAGGTGATCGGCGGCAACATCGTCACCGGCGATGCCGCGCTGGCGCTGATGGACGCTGGCGCCGACGCGGTGAAGGTCGGCGTGGGCCCGGGTTCGATCTGCACCACGCGCGTGGTCGCCGGCGTGGGCGTGCCGCAGATCACCGCGGTGGACATGGTGGCCGAGGCGCTGCAGGACCGCATTCCGCTGATCGCCGATGGCGGCATCCGCTATTCCGGCGATATCGGCAAGGCGCTGGCCGCCGGTGCCTCCACGGTGATGATCGGCGGCCTGTTCGCCGGTACCGAGGAAGCGCCGGGCGAAGTGGAGCTGTTCCAGGGCCGCAGCTACAAGAGCTACCGCGGCATGGGTTCGCTGGCGGCGATGGAGAAGGGATCCAAGGACCGCTACTTCCAGGACGCTTCGGACGCCGACAAGCTGGTGCCGGAAGGCATCGAAGGCCGGGTGCCGTACCGCGGCCCGGTCAGCAGCATCGTCCACCAGTTGGTGGGTGGCCTGCGCGCGACCATGGGCTACGTGGGCTGCGCGACCATCGAGGACATGCGCACCAAGCCGAAGTTCGTGAAGATCACCGGCGCGGGCCAGCGTGAGAGCCACGTCCACGACGTGCAGATCACCAAGGAACCGCCGAACTACCGCGCGGGGTAAGGCGACGCGTTTGCGAGGCATGCCTCGCGCGTCGCCGCACGCCCGGCCATGGATGGCCGGGCCGGAGTTTCCGAAGCCGGAAATGTGGCGCCAGGATGGCAGTCGTTGAGCAATCGAAGTAACGCGCGCGATCTGGCGATGGCGCGCGTTTCCGTATCAGGAACCCGAAGGTGGCCGGCCCCATGACCAACATCCACAACGACAAGATCCTCATCCTCGATTTCGGCGCGCAGTACACGCAGCTGATCGCCCGCCGCATCCGCGAGCTGGGCGTGTATTGCGAAATCTGGGCGTGGGACCACGATCCGGCCGAGATCGCCGCCTTCGGGGCCAAGGGCATCATCCTGTCCGGCGGCCCGGAATCGACCACGCTGCCGGGCGCGCCCGCCGCGCCGCAGCAGGTGTTCGATTCAGGCCTGCCGCTGCTGGGCATCTGCTACGGCATGCAGACCATGGCCGCGCAGCTCGGCGGTGCGACCGAAGCGGCGGACCAGCGCGAGTTCGGCCATGCCGAGGTTGAGGTGGTGCATGCCGACGCGCTGTTCTCCGGCCTGAGCGACCACGGCGGCGCGCCGCGCCTGAACGTGTGGATGAGCCATGGCGACCACGTGTCCCAGGCGCCGCCGGGCTTCACCATCACGGCCGTCACCGACCGCATTCCGGTCGCGGCGTTCGCCAACGAAGACAAGCGCTGGTACGGCGTGCAGTTCCACCCGGAAGTGACGCACACGCTGCAGGGCCAGACCTTGCTGCGCCGCTTCGTCGTGGAGGTGTGCGGTTGCGCCACGCTGTGGACGGCGGCCAACATCATCGACGACCAGATCGCCCGCGTGCGCGAGCAGGTCGGCAGCGACGAGGTGATCCTGGGCCTGTCCGGCGGCGTGGATTCCTCGGTCGTCGCCGCGCTGCTGCACAAGGCGATCGGCGAACAGCTGACCTGCGTGTTCGTCGACACCGGCCTGCTGCGCTGGCAGGAAGGCGACCAGGTGATGGCGATGTTCGCCGAGCACATGGGCGTGAAGGTCGTGCGCGTCAACGCGGCGGACCGCTATTTCAAGGCGCTGGAAGGCGTCAGCGACCCGGAGGCCAAGCGCAAGATCATCGGCAACCTGTTCGTCGAGATCTTCGAGGAAGAGTCGAACAAGCTGAAGAACGCCAAGTGGCTGGCGCAGGGCACGATCTACCCTGACGTGATCGAATCGGCCGGCAGCAAGACCGGCAAGGCGCACGTCATCAAGAGCCACCACAACGTGGGCGGCTTGCCGGAGCACATGAAGCTTGGCCTGGTCGAGCCGCTGCGCGAATTGTTCAAGGATGAGGTGCGCCGCCTGGGTGTGGAGTTGGGCCTGCCGCGCACGATGGTGTATCGCCATCCGTTCCCGGGCCCGGGCCTGGGCGTGCGCATCCTGGGCGAAGTGAAGCCGGAGTACGCCGAACTGCTGGCGCGCGCCGATGCGATCTTCATCGACGAACTGCGCAAGGCCGACCTGTACGACAAGACCAGCCAGGCGTTCGCGGTGTTCCTGCCGGTGAAGTCGGTGGGCGTGGTCGGCGACGCGCGCGCCTACGAATGGGTGATCGCGCTGCGCGCGGTGGAAACCATCGACTTCATGACCGCGCACTGGGCGCACCTGCCGTACGAATTCCTGGGCACGGTGAGCAACCGCATCATCAACGAACTGCGTGGCGTGTCGCGCGTGGTGTACGACATCTCGGGCAAGCCGCCGGCGACGATTGAGTGGGAGTGACGGCGCGTCTTTCCAGAACGCACGCCGCGCTTGTCGCGGCGATAGGCATGCCGTGATACTGCCAAGAGCGTCGCGCGACGCAGCGTGACGCGGCCGGCTAGCGCACAGCGCTCTGTGCACCACTGATCGGGCGGCATCGCCTTGCGCCTGCCCCGGGGCGTCCGCCCAAACGCTCGCGCCGCGCAGGGCGGCGTTCGTCGCCGGGATCGGCCCGTCCGTCGCAGGGGCCAGCGGCTTGCCTTCGGCTGCGGGAGCATCCACGCTCCCTCTCCATGGAGTCGCGATCATGAACCTGACCCGCCTCGGCATCGCCGCGAGCATCGTGCTTGGCCTCGCAGGACCGGCCCGGGCCGTTGACGATGCGCAGCTGCGCGGCCTGGTCGAACAGCGCCTGGCCGGCGACCGCACCGGGGCCTGCATGGCGGTGGCGGTGATCGAGCGCGACCACGTCGCGCGCAGCTTCGCCTGCGCCGACCCCGCCCAGGCCGCGCGCATCGATGACAGGGCCGCGTTCGAGATCGGCTCGGTCAGCAAGACGATGACGGCCGCGCTGTTGGCCGAGTTGATCGCGCAGGGCAAGGCCTCGCTTGACGACCCGCTGGCCGACTACCTGCCCAAGGGGACGAAGGTGCCGACGTTCCAGGGGCAGCCGATCCTGCTGCGCCACGTCGTCACGCACACCTCTGGCCTGCCGGGGCTGCCATCGCGCATGAAGACGGCCAACCCGGCCGACCCGTATGCCCAGCTGACCGAGCGCGACCTGCTCGACTCGCTCGGCGACGTCACCCTGACCGCGGCGCCGGGATCGCACTTCGCGTATTCCAACTTTGCCTCGATGCTGCTCTCGCTGGCGGTCGCACGCCGCGCCGGCAGCGACTTCGAAACGCTGCTGACCACGCAGCTGCTGCGGCCGCTCGGCATGGACGGCGCCTACGTGTCGCACGTGCCCACGGGCATCCGCGTGGCCCCCGGGCATACGCCGAACGGCCGCGCGACCGCGGCCTGGACATTCCCGGTCGATTTCGCCGGCGTCGGCGGCGTCCACGCCACCTTGGAGGACATGGTGCGCTACGTGCAGGCCGAGCTCGGTCGCGGCAGCGCGCCGATCGTCGCGGCGATGGCCGCGACCCAGCAGCCGCTGTCACAGTCGCCGCCCATGGGCATGAACTGGATGCTGATGCCCGTGGGCGAACGCCGCGTGCTGGTGCACGAAGGGGGCACCGGCGGCTTTTCCTCGTTTGTCGCGGTGGACCGGACCCGCGAGCGCGGCGTGGTCATCCTTTCCGACACCGCATGGCACTCGATCGGCAGCCTCGGCAGCCTCGGCCTGCATCTGGTCGATGCGAGTTTCCCGCTCGGCAAGCCGCGCAAGACCATCGCGCCGGATGCCGCGCTGCTGGACGGCCTGGTCGG
Source organism: Stenotrophomonas sp. HITSZ_GD (assembly GCF_029543105.1). Lineage (GTDB taxonomy): Bacteria > Pseudomonadota > Gammaproteobacteria > Xanthomonadales > Xanthomonadaceae > Stenotrophomonas_A. Next base: position 242,515 of record NZ_JARQXB010000002.1, on the reverse strand, counting down.
CCGCTACCGGATCGGCGATACGCTGACGATGCAGCTCAGCCAGCACGATGGCGCGCTGGTGATCGAGCCTGACGGGCAGGGCGCCCACACGATGGGCTACGACGACGCCGGCGACTTCTACCCCCTGGACTTCGACGCGGTGCTGCGGCCGCAGCGCACGCCGCAGGGCTACGGCTTCACGTGGACGCAGATGGGCGCCGAGCTGCCGGCGGTGCGCCTGGAGGCCGCCGCGCAAAAGGCGGTCCCGCGGCCGAGCGCCGAGGCACTGCGCGCCTACGTCGGCGAGTACCCGCTGGTGCCGGGTTTTTCGCTGACCGTCAGCGAAAAGGCGGGCCACCTCTACGTCCAGGGCACGGGTCAGCCGCCCATCGAGGTCGAAGCCGTGGATACCGATGCGTTCGTGGCGGCCTCCGTCGCCGCCGAGATCCGTTTCGAGCGCGACGCGCACGGCGTGGTCCGTGCATTGACGCTGTTGCAGGGCGGCCAGCGGCTGCGCGGCGAACGCCGCTGAGGGCAACGGCATGGGCACCGACTATCCCCTCGATCGCCGGCTACCGCCCGACGTGCTCGTCGGCGGCAGTGCGGTATGGAGCCGCTACCGCCAGTACCCGGTGTTTAGCCTGCCGTGGCTGAGCGGCCGCAGCGTGCTGTTCGCGTCGATCATCGGCGTGATCGCGTTGCTGATCGGCGGGGCGTTCGGCCTGGCCGCGCGCGACTATAGCCGGGTGTTGCCGATGGCGTTCTACCAGTTCGTCGGCTTCGGCCTCATGGCGACGGTGGGGCCGGCGCTGGCCACGTGGGTCCGCCATCGCGGGTGGTCGGCCGTGGCCGAGCGGCGCGGTATCGTCGCGGCGATGGGGCTGGGCATGGTCGTGAGTTATGCCGCCGACGCGGTCACCTCGGCGCGCGTCAAGGCGATGGTCGCCTCGACCATCGGCCCGGTGGCGCATCCGCCGATCCCGCACCTCGGGCCGGTCGAGCGAGCGGTTTCGATTGCGCTCAACCTGCTGGTGCTGGCGGTGATCTACGGCTTGTTCGGCGGCGGCCTCGCGCTGCGTGCGTACTTCGGCGAGCGACGGCGCTGGCACGACCATCGCAACCGCCGTGCACTGGCCGAGGCGCGCGTGCAGGCGCAACGCGCCGACCTGCGCTTGGGCCTGTTGCAGGCGCAGGTGGAACCGCATTTCCTGTTCAACACGCTGGCCTCGGTGCGGGCGCTGGTCCGCCGCGATCCGGAGCGCGCCGAGGCAACGCTCGACGCCCTGGTCGACCACCTGCGCGCGACGATTCCGCGCCTGCGTGACGAGCACGCGCTGCTGCATTCCACCCTAGGCCAGCAGCTGGACATCTGCACGAGCTATCTGGAGCTGATGCGCCTGCGCACCGGCGACCGCCTCAGCTACGCGGTGGAGATCGATTCGACGCTGCGGGGCTGCGCGTATCCGCCGTTGCTGCTGCTGACCCTGGTCGAGAACGCGGTCAAGCACGGTATCGAGCCCAAGCCCGGCCCCGGACGGATCGAGCTCACCGCGCGGCGCGAGGGCGCGGATCTGGTCGTGACCGTGGCCGACGACGGGGCCGGCCTGCAGCCGGGCTTCGGCGGCGGCATGGGCCTGGCCAACGTGCGCGAGCAGCTCGCGATGCGCTACGGCGCGCGTGGGCGCCTGCAGTTGCAGGGGCGCAGCGGCGCCGGCACGCAGGCCGAGATCCATCTGCCGGCGAGTCCGGCATGAGCGCGCCGGTCACCGTGCTGATCGCCGAGGACGAAGCGCCGCAGCGTGCGGCGCTGCTCGACCTGCTCGCCGAGCAATGGCCCGAACTGGAAGTGGTCGGTGCCTGCGAGGACGGGCCGTCGGCGCTGCTGGTCGCCGCCGAACGACGCCCGCAGGTCGCTTTCCTGGATATCCGGATGCCGGGCGTCGGCGGGCTGGATGTCGCGCGCGCGGTCATTGCCGGCGGCGGCCTGGTCGTGTTCACGACCGCCTATGACGAATATGCGGTGCGCGCGTTCGAGGCCGACGCCGCCGACTATCTGCTCAAGCCGATCCAGCCCGCGCGGCTGCAGCGCACGATCGAGCGGCTGCGCGGGCGCCTGGCGCGGCACCGGGGCATCGCCGCCGCCGAACCGATCGACGCACTGGAGGCGCGATTGCGGCCGCAGGGTGAGCGCCTGATCCGCTGGATCAGTGCCAGTGCGGGCGACAGCGTGCGGATGATCGGCATCGACGAAGTTGTCTACTTCCAGGCCCAGGACAAGTACGTGCGCGTGGTCACCGGCAACGACGAGTCGGTGATCCGCACCCCGCTGAAGGAGTTGTTGGCGGGGCTTGATCCAGACATGTTCTGGCAGGTACACCGCGGCATCGTCGTCCGCGTCGCGGCGATCGAACGGCTGCGCAAGGACGAACTGGGCCGCGCGGCGCTGCGCCTGAAGGGGCGCGACGAATTGCTGCCGGTCAGCACCGCGTTCGTGCATCGTTTTCGCGGCATGTAGCGCGTGGCGAAGGCACAGGCGTCCACGCCCGCGCGCGCATGCCGATCATGCGCGCGTGAGCGGACCCCGCCGCTTCAACTGCGATAACGGGCCGGCACTTCGCTGCGCGAGAGGTTCGGCGCCATCGCCAGCCGGGCCTGCTGCATGGCCAGGAACTGGCCCTCATCGGGCAGGGGCGGGATGGTCACGGTCTCGCGACGGTCGAACCCGACCAGCGCGGCATCGACCATCGCATCGACTTCCATCAGGAAGCCCGGCGGAAACTCGCTCACGTCGCGGCCGGCCTTCTCCCAGATTTCCGTGCGCGTGGCGCCGGGCAGCACCGCCTGCACATGGACACCGCGCGGGCCGAGCTGCGCGGCCATGGCCTGGCTGAGGTTGAGCAGGTAGGCCTTGGTACCGCTGTAGACGCCCTCGAACATCTCCGGCGCGAGCGCAAGCACCGAGGAGAGGTTGATGATGGCACCGGACCCGCGCTGCACGAACGACTTGGCCGCCGCGGCGGCGAGGCGGGTAGGGGCGGTGACGTTGAGCGCGATGATCCGTGCCAATGCATCCGGCCCGTTCTCCAGCACGCTGCCTTTCAGCGACATGCCCGCGTTGTTGACGAGCAGGGTGACGTCGCCCGATTGCAGGCGCTGTTCGATCCGTGCGAGGTCTTCTTCCTTCGTCAGGTCGGCCGGCGCGATCTCGATCGTGGCATCGAAGGTTTCGCGCAAACGCGCGGCCAGCGCTTCCAGCCGTGCAGTGTCGCGCGCGACCAGCACCAGGGCGTAGCCGCGCCGTGCGAGGCGGTCTGCGTAGGTGGCGCCGATGCCGGCCGATGCCCCGGTGATGAGGGCGACTTGCTTGGGCGTGTTCATGAGGAACTCCTCAGGTCTGGGGAATAGCAGGGTGCTTACCGGTTCACGTCGACCAGGGTTCTCCCCTTGGCCTTGCCCTGCCGCATCTCGGCGGCCGCGTCGAACACATCGGCCAGACCCACCTCGGTGATCGTCGTGGCCAGCTTGGCCAGATCGAGGTGCTCGGCCAGGCGATGCCATGCGGCCTCGCGCAGTGCGTGCGGGGCGTTGACCGAGTCGATGCCGGCCAGCGTGACCCCGCGCAGGATGAAGGGCAACACGGTGGCGGGCAATTCCACACCGGCGACGAAGCCGCAGGTGGTCACCGTGCCGCGGTACCGGGTCTGCGCCAGCACGTTGGCCAAGGTGCGCCCACCTACCGAATCCACCGCGCCGGCCCAACGCTCGGGTCCCACCGGCTTGCCTTCGGCCGAGAGTGGGGCGCGATCCAGGATCTCTGTGGCGCCCAGAGCGCGCAGATAATCGGCCTCGTCCGGCTTGCCGGTGGACGCGGCCACGCGGTAGCCCAGCGCGGCGAGCAGGGTGATGGCGATGGAGCCCACGCCGCCGGAGGCGCCGGTCACTAGGATATCGCCGCGGTCCGGCGTCACGCCGCCGTGTTCGAGCGCCAGCACGCTCAGCATTGCGGTGAAGCCCGCCGTGCCGATCGCCATCGCGTCGCGCGTACCCAGCGTCGCGGGGAGCTTGATCAACCAGTCCGCCGGCACGCGCGCGCGCTGTGCGTAGCCGCCGTGGTGCGTCTGGCTCAAGCCCCAGCCCGTCGCCACGACCTTGTCGCCCGGCGAATAGCGCGGGTCTTCGGAATCCAGCACCGTGCCGGCGAAATCGATGCCGGGCACCAGCGGGAATATCTGGATGATCTGCGGGCCCGCCAGCGCCACCGCATCCTTGTAGTTGAGGGTCGACCACTCGACGGCGACCGTCACGCCGCCCTCGGAGAGCGCGTCGTCTTCAAGCGTCTGGAGCGAAGCATGGATCGCGCCGTCGTCGGCGCGGGTGGCGAGGATTGCACGGAATGACATGGCACCATTTCCTTCTGGGGGAAGCGGGTGCGACTATAGGTCCGTGCGGCGTTGCTCGTAAGAACGCACAATTATCGCGGGTACTATCCATTATGTGCCTACTGGCACCTGCCGAGCATCATCATGCGCCCGAAACGACTGGACCCCAAAAGTGGCTGTGCGGTGGAGCTGACGCTCTCGATCATCGGCGGCGTGTGGAAACCGTTGCTGCTGTTCCATGTACTCAGCGGCAAGAAGCGCTTCATGGAGCTGACCCGGCTCATACCCAGCGCCACCCAGCGCATGCTGACGCTGCAGTTGCGCGAGCTGGAGGCGGATGGACTGGTGTTTCGCCATGTCTACGCGCAAGTGCCGCCACGCGTGGAGTACGAGGCCACGCCGCTGGCACGCACGCTCGCGCCGGTGATGCTCAGCCTGCGCGAATGGGGCGAGCGCTACCGCGCGGACCAGCAGCAGTTGCCGCCGATGGAAGCGCATTGCGACGCCACCACGGCCGCCGCCAGGCGCAAGGCGTCTTCGAAGACTGCCCCGGAAGCGGTCAGCGGCCCCGCGGCGCGAAGCTGAGGCTTCGGCGCGTCACCGCGCTTGCGCGTGGGCGTGCCTGCGCACGGCGCGCATTTCCCACAAGCCGATGACGCCCAGCAGCGCGGTCGTCGTCCAGCCCAGCGTCAGCAGGTCGAAACGCCACGCCCAGGGCGCCATCGCCGCCAGCAGCAGCGCCGCCACCAGGTGCGAACGCGGCAACTGCCCGTAGACCACGCGCTTGTAGATGGCGCTGCCCAGCAGGTAGATCGCCGGACCGGCGAGCAGGGCGCCGATCTGCCCCGCGTCCGGGTAGCCGTGCGGATGGGCGAGCACCAGGTCGTTGCCCACCGCGTTGACGATGATGCCGGCGACCAGGATGGCGTGCACGTAGTGGAACTGCGCGCCGAGCCGGCCGGGGTCGTCCGAGTGGGTGATGCGCCGCGTGGCCGCCTCGCTGGAGGTGCCGAAATACAGCCACCACAAGGCGAGCGTGCCGAAGAAGGTGGCGGCCAGCGCTGAGAGCACGTCCGCCCGCCACTGCGTGCTGTCGGCCAGCGTGGCGCCGCTGGCCAGCAGCGTCTCGCCGAGCGCGACGATCACGAACAGCTGGCAGCGTTCGGCCAGGTGTCCGCCCTCGATGGTCCATTCCGAAGTGCGCGATCGCCCCAGGCCGGGCAGCGCGAAGCCGAACATCGGCGAGCCGTACTCGCACAGGATCGCCACGATCCACCACGCCATCCGCCAAGGCAGCGAAGGCGCCAGCGCGCCGGCGATCCAGCACACCGCCGAGATCCCGAGCCAGCCCACCATGCGGCTGTAGTTCGGCGCCAGTGCGTGCCCGCCGCGCAGCAGCCAGCGCAGGTAGACGGTGCGCCCGAACTGGATCGCCACGTAGCTGCCGGCGAACACCAGGGCGCGTTCGCCGAAGGCCTCCGGGATCGCCGCGGCCATCAGCATCGCCAGCAGCATCATCGCGAACATCAGCCCGCGGATCGCCGGCTTGTCCGGGTCGAACCAGTTGCTGGCCCAGCAGGTGTACTGCCAGCCCAGCCACACCGCGAACCAGACGATCAGCGTCTGCAGCGCCCCGAGCGCATCGAGGTGGTGCAGCAGCAGGTGGCTGACCTGGGTGACGGCGAATACATAGACGAGGTCGAAGAACAGCTCGACATAGGTCACCCGCGCGTGATGCCCGTCGCGTTGGCGCAGCAGGGCGTCGGCGGGCAGGGAAGCGGGCATCTGCGAAACTCCGGCCGGGGTCCAGGCCCGTACTGTAGCCGGGCGCGCCGGCTCAGTGCAGGAAGGTGTCGGTCAGCAGCTTGAGGTTGAGCGCGATGATCAGCGCGGCCATCGCCCAGGCCACGTGCACCAGCCAGCGCGGAGCGACCAGCGCGCCCATCAGCGTGCGGTCGGACACGAAGCGCACCAGCGGCACGACGGCGAAGGGGAGCTGCATCGACAGGATGACCTGGCTCAGCACCAGCAAGCGCGCGGTGCCCGCATCGCCGTACACGGCGGTGACCACCACCACCGGCACGATGGCGATGCCGCGCGTCAGCAGCCGGCGCATCCAGGGCTTCAGGCGCAGGTGCAGGAAGCCCTCCATCACGATCTGCCCGGCGAGCGTGGCGGTGACGGTGGAATTGACGCCGGAGGCGAGCAGGGCCACGGCGAACAACGTCGAGGCCAGGCCCACGCCCAGCATCGGCGCCAGCAGTTCGTAGGCCTGCTCGATCTCCTGCACGTCCAGGCGGCCGTTGGCATGGAACACCGCCGCCGCCAGGATCAGGATTGCCGCGTTGATGCAGAGCGCCAGCATCAGCGCCAGGGTGCTGTCGGTGACCGCCCAGCGCAGCGCCGAGCGGCGGCCTTCGTCGGTGCGCGCAAAGGCGCGGGTCTGCACGATGGAAGAGTGCAGGTAGAGGTTGTGCGGCATCACCGTCGCGCCCAGGATGCCGATGGCGATGTACAGCGCCGTCGGGTCGGTAACGACCTGCGCACGCGGGATGAAACCGCCCAGCACCGCGGCCACGGGCGGCGCGGCGATGAATATCTGGATGGCGAAGCAGACGAAGATGATCGCCAGCAGCGCGATCACGAAGGCCTCCAGCGCGCGGAAGCCGCGGTTCATCAGGAACAGCACCAGCACCACGTCCACCGCGGTGATGATCGCGCCCCACAGCAGCGGCACGCCGAACAGCAGCTTGAGGGCGATCGCGGTGCCGATCACCTCGGCCAGGTCGCAGGCGATGATGGCTGCCTCGCAGATCGCCCACAGGCCCAGGTTCACCGGCCGCGAATAGTGCGCGCGGCAGGCCTGCGCCAGGTCCATGCCGCTGCCGATGCCCAGCCGCGCCGAGAGCGCCTGCAGCACGATGGCCATCACGTTGGACAGCAGGATGACCGACAGCAGCAGGTAGCCGAAGTGCGAGCCGCCGGCGATATCCGTGGCCCAGTTGCCCGGGTCCATGTAGCCGACCGACACCATGTAGCCCGGGCCGAGGAAGGCGAGCAGGCGCGTCCACCAGCGCCCGCCGGTCGGCACCGGCACGCTGCGGTGCATCTCGCCCAGGCTGGGCGCGGCCGAGGGCCAGCGGGTCTTCAAGGGGGCGGCATCCTGGGGCATCGGGCAGGCCGGGACGGGTATGGACGCATCATATAGCAGGAGCTATACCGTTGAGCATTGGCAATTTCAATCGTCATCATAGCCGTCGTGCCGCAAAATAGGCGGGCGGCGCATCGCCGAGCGCAGGACCGATGAATGGGCAAGACCGACAAAGCCGCCGACCCCGCGCCCGCCCTGGTGGACGCGCATGTCCATTTGGACCGCTTCCGCCAGGTGCGCGAGGCGCACCGCACCGAGCTGGTGGAGGACTATGTCGAGCTGATCTCCGACCTGCTGGTCGATGGCGGCGAGGCGCGGCAGGTCGATATCGCCACCCGCATGGGCGTGGCCCAGCCGACGGTAGCCAAGATGCTCAAGCGCCTGGTGCGCGATGGTTGGGTGGTGCAGCGTCCCTATCGCGGTGCGTTTCTCACCCCGGCCGGCGAAGCGCTGGCGGCCGAATGCCGGCAGCGTCACCAGACCGTGGAACGCTTCCTGCTCGCGCTGGGCATCGACATCGACACCGCGCGCCGCGACGCCGAAGGCATCGAGCATCACGTGAGCGCGGCGACGCTGGCGGCCTTCGAAGCGTTCGTGCGCCGGCAGGAAGGCCGGTGAGCGCAGTGCCGCACCTGCCCGGCGACGCCGCGGCGGACGCCTACTGGATGGGCGAGGCGCTCGCGCTGGCCGAGCGCGCCGAGCGCGACTTCGACGAGATTCCGGTCGGCGCGGTGCTGGTCGGTCCCGATGGCGAACGGCTGGGCGAGGGGTGGAACTACAACATCGCCAGCCACGACCCCAGCGCGCATGCCGAGATCATGGCGCTGCGCGAGGGCGGCAAGCGCCTGCGCAACCACCGCCTGGTGGGCAGCACGCTCTACGTGACGCTGGAACCGTGCGCGATGTGCGCGATGGCGATCGTGCACGCGCGCGTGGCCCGCGTGGTCTACGCGGCGACAGACCCGAAAACCGGCGCGGCCGGCAGCGTGTTCGACCTGCTCGCCGATCCGCGGCACAACCACCGCGTGGCGGTGCAGGGCGGGGTGTTGGCCGAGGAGGCCGGGCGCCGGCTCACGAACTATTTCCGTGCCAAGCGGGGCAAGCCGCCGCTGTGAGGGCGCGGCGGTTCGCATCGACAGCTTGCGCGGTATGATGCAGTTCTCATTCTTGGACTGCATGGACGGGACATGGCGGCAATGACGGCGGGCAACGACCGGTTGATCTGGATCGATCTGGAAATGACCGGGCTGGATACGGATCGCGACTCCATCATCGAGATCGCCACCGTCGTCACCGACGCCCAGCTCAACGTGCTTGCCGAGGGCCCCGAGTACGCCATTGCGCACCCGCTGGCCACGCTGGAAGCGATGGACGAGTGGAACCGCAACCAGCACCGCCGCTCGGGCCTGTGGCAGCGCGTGCTCGACAGCGAGATCACGCTCGGCCACGCCGAGGCGCAGACGATCGCCTTCCTGCAGCAGTGGATCGGCGCCGGCGCCTCGCCGATGTGCGGCAACTCGATCTGCCAGGACCGCCGCTTCCTGCACCGCCAGATGCCGCGTCTGGAACGCTACTTCCATTACCGCAACCTGGACGTGTCCACGATCAAGGAGCTTGCGCGCCGCTGGTCGCCGCAGGTGCTGGCCGGGGTGGCCAAGACCTCGAACCACACCGCGCTGAGCGACGTGCACGATTCGATCGACGAGCTGCGGCACTACCGCCGCTTCATGGGCGAGCTCGCCGGGCGTCCCGGCGAGCCCTGAGCGGCCTCAGCCGCCCTGCGGCGCGGGCGCGTCGCGCACCAGCGCCTTCAGGTCGATCTGCTTGCCGTCGCCGCCGTGCAGGTACAGGTGCATATCCTGCTGCGGGTAGGGGATGTTGATGCCGGCCTTGTCGAAGGCGAGCTTGATCTGCTCCAGCAGCGTGACCTTCACGCCGAACCAGTCGCCGGCCTTCACGAAGCAGCGGATGCCCAGGTTCACCGAGTTCGTCGCCAGTTCGTACACCACCACGTCGGCGGCCGGCTGCTGCAGCACGCGCGGGTCGGCCTGCATCAGCCCCATCACGATGTCGCGCGCCTGCGCGATGTCGTCCTCGTAGCCGATGCCCACCACGATCTCCACGCGGCGGTTCGGTTGCGCGGTGAGGTTGATGATCGGCGCGGCGGTGATCAGGTTGTTGGGAATGGTGAAGCGCTGCAGGTCCGCGCCGTTGAGCACGGTCTGGAAGATGCGCACCGATTCCACCGTGCCGGTTTGCCCGGCGACCGTCACCACGTCGCCGACGTGGAACGGACGCAGCGTCACCAGCATCACGCCGGAGGCGATGTTGGAGAGCGAGTCCTTCAGCGCCAGGCCGATGGCCAGGCCGGCGGTGCCCAGCACGGCCAGCAGCGGGGAGATCGGCACGCCCAGCGTGTCGATCGCCAGGATCACCACGATGATGAGCGAGCCGATATAGGCGATGTTGCGCAGGAAGCTGCCGAGCATCGGGTCGGCACCGATGCGCGTGGTGGCGCGCGGCACCGCATTGGCCAGGCGCTTGGCCAGCCATAGCCCGACCAGCAGCACGATCAGCGCCGAGAGCGCGGGCACGCCGTAGGTTTCCAGCAGGCGTTCCCAGTTCAACTGCTGGAACCAGGCGGCGGGGGCGAGCGGTGCGACGGGCGTCGCGGGCACGGCGGCTTGAGTCATCGAGCGGATTCTCCTGTCGCGAAAAACACGAAGCCCCGCAGGGCGGGGCTTGCGTGGGGCCACTGTACCGGCCGCGGGATCAAGGTGACGTCAGGCCGTGGCGGCCTTCAACTTGGCCAGGCGCAGCCAGGTATCCACGACGGTATCGGGGTTGAGCGATACCGACTCGATGCCTTCCTGCATCAGCCACTCGGCCAGGTCCGGATGGTCGGACGGGCCCTGGCCGCAGATGCCGACGTACTTGCCCTTGGCGCGCGCGGCCTTGATCGCCATCGACAGCAGCTTCTTCACCGCCGGGTTCCGCTCGTCGAACAGGTGCGCGACGATCGACGAATCGCGGTCCAGTCCCAGCGAGAGCTGGGTGAGGTCGTTGGAGCCGATCGAGAAGCCGTCGAAGATCTCCAGGAACTCGTCGGCCAGCAGCGCGTTGGAGGGTACCTCGCACATCATGATGATCTTCAGGCCCGGCTTTCCGTCGGCACCGTCGCCCTGCTTGAGGCCGTTCTTCTCCAGCACCTCCAGCACCTTGCGCCCTTCTTCCAGCGTGCGCACGAACGGGATCATCACCCACAGGTTGTCCAGCCCCATCTCGTTGCGCACCTTCAGCACCGCGCGGCATTCCAGCGCGAAGGCGGCCGAGAAGGACGGATCGACGTAGCGGCTGGCGCCGCGGAAGCCGATCATCGGGTTCTCTTCATGCGGCTCGTAACGGCTGCCGCCGATCAGGTTGGCGTACTCGTTGGACTTGAAGTCCGACAGGCGCACGATCACCGTGTTCGGCGCCACCGAGGCGGTCAGCGTGGCGATGCCCTCGGCCAGGCGGTTGACGTAGAAATCCACCGGGTTGCCGTAGCCGGCCACCTTCGCGTCGATCTTCTTCTTCGTCTCCGCATCCTGCTTGTCGTATTCCAGCAGTGCGTTGGGATGCACGCCGATGTGGCTGGCGATGATCATCTCCAGGCGCGCCAGGCCGATGCCGGCGTTGGGCAGCTGGCCGAAGTCGAACGCGCGCTCGGGGTTGGCCACGTTCATCATGATCTTCAGCGGCGCAGGCGGCATGTTGCCCAGGTCGGTGGTGGTGCGCTCGAAGTCCAGCTTGCCGGCGTAGATGTAGCCGGTGTCGCCTTCGGCGCAGCTCACGGTGACCTCGGCGCCGTCCTGGATCAGCTCCAGCGCGTTGCCGGTGCCGACCACTGCCGGCACGCCCAGCTCGCGCGCGATGATCGCCGCGTGGCAGGTGCGCCCGCCGCGGTTGGTGACGATGGCGCTGGCGCGCTTCATCACCGGCTCCCAGTCCGGGTCGGTCATGTCGGCGACCAGCACGTCGCCGGGCTGCACGCGGTTCATGTCATCGAGCGAGCGCACCACGCGGGCCACGCCGGCACCAATCTTCTGGCCGATGGCACGGCCTTCGGCCAGCACCTCGCCGCGCTGGGAGAGCGCGTAGCGTTCGATCTGGGTGGCGTGGCTGCGCGACTTCACCGTCTCCGGGCGCGCCTGCACCACGAACAGCTTGCCGCTCACGCCGTCCTTGGCCCACTCGATATCCATCGGGCGGCCGTAGTGCTTTTCGATCACCAGCGCCTGCTTGGACAGTTCCTGCACGTCCTCGTCGCTGATGGAGAACTTGCCGCGCAGCTCGGCCGGCGTGTCCTCCACGCGCACGCGCTCGCCCGGCTGGTCCGAATACACCATGCGCACGGCCTTGCTGCCAAGCGTGCGGCGCAGGATCGCCGGCTTGCCGGCCTGCAGGGTGGGCTTGTAGACGTAGAACTCGTCCGGGTTCACCGCGCCCTGCACGACCATCTCGCCCAGGCCCAGGCTGGCGGTGACGAACACCACGTCGCGGAAGCCGGACTCGGTGTCCAGGGTGAACAGCACGCCGGAAGCGCCCACGTTCGAGCGCACCATCAGCTGCACGCCGGCCGAGAGGAACACGTCCTCGTGCTTGAAGCCATGGTGCACGCGATAGGCGATGGCGCGGTCGTTGTAGAGGCTGGCGAAGACCTCCTTGACCTTGTGCACGACATCGTCGGCGCCGGTGACGTTCAGGAAGGTTTCCTGCTGGCCGGCGAAGGACGCATCGGGCAGGTCCTCGGCGGTGGCCGAGGAACGCACCGCCACGGCCACGTCGCCGCCGCCGTTCTCCGCGCACAGCTTGGCGTAGGCGGTACGGATGTCCTGGTCCAGGTCCGGCTGCAGCGGCGCGTCGATCACCCAGCCGCGGATCTCCTTGCCCGCCGCGGTCAGGGCGTTGACGTCCTCCACGTCCAGCGTGGCCAGCTTGTCGAAGATGCGCTTGGAGAGGTCGTTGTGCGCGATGAACGCCTTGAACGCCTCGGCGGTGGTGGCGTAGCCGCCGGGCACCGAGACCCCCAGGCCGGCGAGGTGGCCGATCATTTCGCCCAGCGAAGAGTTCTTGCCACCCACGCGGGCCAGGTCGGCCAGGCGCAGCTCATGCAACCACAGGATATTCTCGTTCAAGCGCGATGCTCCGTATGGCCATCGCCCGAGCGGGCTGCATGGCCGCGTCCGTAGGAAGAAGCCACTATGATGCAGTGCGCAAGCAATCCCGCACAAGGTTGCGCGATGGCGAAGACCCCGTTCCATTACCGCGAGTGAAGCCCATGTCCACGTCCCGGCCGGTGTTCTATGTGTCCGATGGAACCGGTATCACCGCTGAAACCATTGGGCATAGCCTGCTCACCCAGTTCAGCGGTTTCAGCTTCGTCACCGACCGACTTTCGTTCATTGACGATCCAGACAAGGCGCGCGAGGCGTGCCACCGGATCGTGTCCGCCGGTGAGCGCTACCAGGTGCGCCCGATCGTGGTGAACTCCTGCGTGGACCCGCAGCTGAGCCTGATCTTGGCCGAGAGCGGCGCGCTGATGCTGGACGTGTTCGCCCCCTTCATCGAGCCGCTGGAGCGCGAACTCAACAGCCCGCGCCATTCGCGGGTAGGCCGCGCGCACGGCATGGTCGATTTCGAGACCTACCACCGCCGCATCAACGCGATGAATTTCGCCCTGAGCCACGACGACGGCGTGGCGCTGGACTACGACGAGGCGGACGTGATCCTGGTGGCGGTGTCGCGCGCCGGCAAGACGCCCACCTGCATCTACCTGGCGCTCCATTACGGGGTGAAGGCGGCGAACTATCCGCTCACCGACGAGGACCTGGAATCGGACCACCTGCCGCCGCGGCTGCGGGCATACCGGCGCAAGTTGTTCGGCTTGACCATCGACCCGGACCGCCTGCAGCAGATCCGCCAGGAGCGCCGTCCGAATTCGCGCTACTCGGCGCCCGAGACGTGCCGGCGCGAGGTGGCGGCCGCCGAACGGATGTTCCAGATGGAGCGGATCCCGACGCTCAGCACGACGCACACCTCGATCGAGGAGATTTCCAGCAAGGTGCTGACCACCTTCGGCCTGCAGCGCGAGATGTTCTAGCGCGGGCCGGGCGGGAAGAGCGTCTGGGGAGCCTCCAAGATAGGGGCGCGGCGGGCGCTTTTCAATGCTGCCGCTGCTGCGGCGCAGCGTGTAGGATCGGCCCCATGCAACATGTCCATGCCCGCCACGAACGCATCCCCCGGCTGAGCCGTTTCGGCTGGCTGATGGGCCTGTACGCGGAGAACTACGTCCACCTCACCCGGCTGTTCGCGCCGGCCGACCTGGCCACCGGCAGCTACCTGTCCAGCGTCGGCGACGGCCTGGACCTGCGGCTGGAAGTGCTCGAGCGCCATCCCTACACGGTGGAGTTGCGGCTGACCTACGACCTGTGCGACCCGGTCACCGGCGAGCCGGACCCCTCCGCCTACGTGCGCCTGTATCGCGACGCCCGCCAGGCCGAGACGACCCATTGCTACGTCGGGCGGCGCTGGCAGGACGTGATGGGCCTGTATCCGCCGCCGGCCGAGCTGATCAACCACCGCATGCGGATGAACACCTTCCTGGGCAAGTGGCTCGAATACCTGGCCGAGCGCGGCCACGGCGTGGCGCGCCTGCGCCCGGCCGAGCCGGACCTGGCCGCGCTGCCCGTGGCCTGAGGTCGCGCCGCGGCGCCCGGCCGCCGCGCTTGGGTCATACTGGCGTTCTTTGGCCCGTTCGACCGCACATGCCTTACACCCCCATCGTCGCCACCCTCGGCTACGTGCTGTCCGCCGATGGCAGCCAGGTCCTGATGATCCACCGCAACGCCCGCCCCGGCGACCACCACCTGGGCAAGTACAACGGCCTGGGCGGCAAGGTCGAGCCGGACGAGGACGTGATGGCCTGCATGCGCCGCGAATTGCGCGAGGAGGCCGGCATCGAGTGCGAGTCCATGCAGCTGCGCGGCACGGTGAGCTGGCCGGGCTTCGGCAAGCACGGCGAGGATTGGCTCGGCTTCGTGTTCGTGATCGACCGCTACCGCGGGGAAACGCTGGCCTCCAACCCGGAGGGCACGCTGGAATGGGTGCCGCTGGACCGCCTGGATACCCTGCCGATGTGGGAAGGTGACCGCCACTTCCTGCCGCTGGTGTTCGATGGCGACCCGCGCCCGTTCCACGGCGTGATGCCGTATCGCGATGGCCGCATGCAGTCCTGGTCGTTCTCGCGCTGAGCGCGGCGGTGGCTGCGTGGCCGCCGGCGTTTTGTCAACCGTTCAGACTATCCACACGGCATGTGGACAACTGTTTGGATAATCGCCGGCAGCCCCCGGCACGTCTGGCTGTCAAGTAGCTTGGCGAAGAATTGACCAGCCTTTCTTCACTTCAATTTTCACTTCATTGCGCGGTCCATCCCCCGTCGATGGCCAGGGTCTGCCCGGTGATGTTGCGCGCCGGCGGCGAGGCGAGGAAGGCGATGGTTCCAGCCAGTTCGTCGTATTCGATGAAGCGCCCCTTGGGCATCGGCGCCAGCATCACCTGGTCGATCACCTCCGCTTCCGGGATGCCGCGCGCCTTCGCCTGGTCGGCGATCTGCTTGTCCACCAGCGGCGTCTTCACGTAGCTCGGGCACAGCGTGTTGATGGTGATGTCCTCATGCGCGGTCTCCAGCGCCAGCACCTTGGAAAAGCCGACCAACCCGTGCTTGGCCGCCACGTAGGCGCTCTTGTACGGGCTGGCGACCAGCGAGTGGATGCTGCCGATATTGACGATGCGCCCGAACCCGCGCTCGCGCATGCCGGGCAGCACCGCCTGGGTGAGCCGCGCCACACCGGTGAGCATCACCTGCACGAGCAGGTCCCAGCGCGCCATCGGGAACGCCTCCAGCGGCGCCACGTGCTGCAGGCCGGCGTTGTTGACCAGTACGTCCGGGCCGCGCGCCAGCGTGCCCAGCGCCCGCGCCACGCTGTCGTCGGACGTCACGTCCAGCGCCAGCGCCTGGGCCGAGCCGCCGTCGGCGCGGATGGCCGCAGCCACCGCTTCGGCCGCCGCCAGGTCCATGTCGCTGACGATGAGGTGGCGGCCGGTCGCGGCCAGTTCGGCGGCAATGCCGGCGCCGATGCCGCTGCCGGCGCCGGTGATCAGGACGTGGTGCATGAAGCCTCCGGGCTTGGGAAAGGGGGGAGCCGTCGCCGCCGCGCGCCGGTCGCGCTAACCTGTGCGTCGGCCTTCGATCCGAGTTTGCATGAAACGCCATTTCTCGATGTTGCGCGACTTCCAGCTGGCCGATTGGTTCACCCTGGCCAATGCGTTCTGCGGCACCGGCGCGATCTTCGCGGCCATGCGCTTCCTGCAGGACGGGCACCGCGGCGACTTGTTGTTCGGCATGGCGTTGATCCCGCTGGCCTTCATCTTCGACGCGCTGGACGGGCGGGTGGCGCGTTGGCGCAAGTCCTCCTCCACGCTGGGCCGCGAGCTCGACTCGCTGGCCGACGTGATCTCCTTCGGCGTGGCGCCGGCCGCGCTCGGCTACGCCTGCGGCCTGCAGGGCGGCTGGGACTGGCTGGTACTGAGCTATTTCGTGTGCTGCGGGGTCAGCCGCCTGGCACGCTACAACGTCACCGCCGAGGCGCTGGCCGGCGACGACGACAAGGTCAAGTATTTCGAGGGCACGCCCATTCCCACCAGCCTGCTGCTGGTGATCCTGCTGGTGGTGGCTGCGTCCACCGGCCGCATCGGCGAGGCGCTGTGGTGGGGCGAATGGCGCCTGGGGCCGTGGCTGCTGCACCCGCTGGTGCTGCTGTACGCGCTGTCCGGTTCGTTGATGATCAGCAAGACCCTGCATATCCCCAAGCCGTGACCCGCGGCACCATGATCGCCACGCGATGAGGAGAACCGCATGACCGCCAACGGCGACGACCCGGGCCAGGACGCTCAGGCGCAGGCGCGCCGCTACTGGGAGGCCTGGAGCCAGGCCTTGCAGCACGGCAGCGCCGCCGCGGTCGGCGGCACCGGCGCGCGGCCCGGCGAGGACCCTGCCGGCGCCGGCTGGACGCAGGCGCTGGGCTGGTGGCGCACGCTGCTGGGCGAGGGCATCCCCGGCGATACGCGCGGGCCGGTGGATCGCGCCAGCCATCAGGCTGGCGACTGGCTCGGGCTGATGCAGGACGTTGCCGCTCGCTTCGCCGGCCGCGATACCAGCAGCGCCGAAGTGGCCGGCGCCTGGCGCGAGGCGGTGCAGGGGCAGGGCGATGACATGCTGCAATGGGTGCTCGGCGCGCTGCGCGGCGGTACGGCCGGCGGCTTCGACCCGTGGCTGCAACAGGCCGCGCAGACGCTGGAGCAATGGCGGCGGGACAGCGCGCCGTGGCTGGACATGCCGGCCATGGGCTTGGGCCGCAACCATCAGTCGCGCTGGCAGGACCTGGTGCGCTTGCAGCAGGACTACCAGGCCCAGTCCCAGGCTTACCTGCAGCAGCTGCGCGCCGCGCTGGACCGGGCGTTCGACCTGTTCCAGGCCAAGCTGGCCGAGCACGAGGCGCTGGGCAGCCAGCTGACCAGTGCGCGGGCACTGTTCGACCTGTGGATCGAGGCGGCCGAGGAGGCCTACAACGCGGTCGCGCTGTCCGACGAGTTCCGCGAGATCTATGGCGCCTTTGCCAACGCGCACATGCGCCTGCGGGCGGCGTTGCAGCGTGAGGTGGAGCAGGTCGCCGGGCAGTACGGCATGCCCACGCGCTCGGAGATGGACGCCGCGCACAAGCGCATCGCCGAGCTGGAGCGCACCGTGCGCCGGCTGGTGGCGGCGGTGGGCGAGGGCGCGGCCCGCGCGGCGCCCTCGCGCGGGCCCACGCCCCGGCCCGCCCCGAAGCCTGCCCCGCGTCCGGCGGCCGCGCAGGCCAAGCCATCGGCACGCGCCACCGCGCCGGCGAAGAAACCCGGCCGGGCTCCTGCCAAGGAGGCCGCCAAGCAGGCCACCGCCAGCCGGCCCGCGGCGAAGAAGGCCGCCGCGCGCACCGCCGCCGCAGCGAAGAGGACCACGCGATGAAAGGCCCGCTGGGCTTCAACGCCGACGATCTGCTGCAGGAGACCCTGGCTTTCCAGCGCAAGCTCGCCGAGGGCCTGAAGGTGCTGCCTGGCGTGGACGAAGTGGACTACGGCGCCACCGCGCGCCAGGAAGTGTGGCGCGACGGCCGCGTGGTGCTCTACCGTTTCGTCGGCGATACCCCGCCCACCGCGCGCGTGCCGCTGCTAATCGTCTACGCGCTGGTCAACCGCCCGTACATGGTGGACCTGCAAGCGGACCGATCGCTGGTGCGCGGGCTGCTCGCCCAGGGCGAGGACGTCTACGTGCTCGACTGGGGCTACCCGGACCGCTCCGAGCGCTACCTCACGCTCGAGGATTACCTGCTGCGCTTCCTCGACGGCGCGGTCGACGCCCTGCGCCGGGAGGCCGGCGTGCCGGCCATCGACGTGCTGGGCGTCTGCCAGGGCGGTACGTTCTCGCTGTGCTACGCCGCCTTGCGCCCGCACAAGCTGCGCAACCTGGTCACGATGGTGACACCGGTGGATTTCCACACGCCCGACAACATGCTCTCCAGCTGGGCGCGCACGGTGGATGTGGACCTGATGGTCGACACCGTCGGCAACATCCCGGCCGACCTGATGAACGCCAGCTACCTCATGCTCAAGCCGTTCCGGCTCAACTTGCAGAAGTACGTCGGCTTGCTCGACATCCTCGATGACAAGCAGGCGCTGGAGGATTTCCTGCGCATGGAGAAGTGGATCTTCGATTCGCCCGACCTGGCCGGCGAAGCCTTCCGCGAGTTCGTCAAGCAGTTCTACCAGCGCAACGGGCTGGTGGAAGGCGGCATCGAGATCGGTGGCGAGCCGGTGGACCTGGCCGCGGTGGACATGCCGCTGCTCAACATCTACGCCGAGCAGGACCACCTGGTGCCGCCGGCGGCCTCGCGCGCGCTGGCCGGGCGCACCGGCAGCCAGGACTACAGCGAGCTGAGTTTCCGCGGTGGGCACATCGGCATCTACGTCTCCGGGCGCGCCCAGCGCGAGGTGCCGGCGGCGATCCACCGCTGGCTGCGCGAGCGCGATGCGGGCTGAAGCCCTCGCCCTGCTGTTGTCGTTCGGCGCCACCGCGCAGGGCGCCGCACCAGCCACCGAGGCGGCGCGCGAGATCGCCGCGCTGGTCGACGCGCTCGCCGCCTCGCCATGTCGCTTCCAGCGCAACGGCAGCTGGTACGACGGCGCCCGCGCCGCCGCGCACCTGCAGCGCAAGTACGACTACCTGCAGGCACGTGGCCAGGCCGGCACGCCGGAGCAATTCATCGCGCGCGCGGCCAGCCGCAGCAGCGTGAGCGGTCGCGCTTATCGCGTGGCCTGCCCGGGCCAGCCCGAACGCGATGCCGCGGCATGGTTCGAGGAACAGCTGCGGGCGCAGCGCCGTCACCGCGCGGGCACCTGAAGCCGGCTATATTGGCGGCGTCCCGTTCCAGGAGCCGTTGCATGAGCACCGCGCCGCGCACGCTGTCCCGTTCGCTCAACGACCGCATGATCGCCGGCGTGATCGGCGGCATCGCGCATCGTTTCGGCTGGAACTCGACCCTGTTGCGGGTGATCTACGTGATCGTGTCGATCGCCTCGGCGGCCTTCCCGGGATTGCTGGTCTACCTGCTGCTGTGGCTGCTGATCCCCAACGAGGCCGATTGACCGCCCGCCTTGCCGCCCCGGCGCTGCGCCTGGCGCAGGTGCTCGGCGCGGCGTGGACGCTGCCCAACACGCTGATCGGCCTGTCCGCGGGCCTGGCCGGCATGGCGGCCGGCGCGCGCTGGCGTTGGCGCGCCCGCGAGCTGGCGCTGGTGGTCGAGCGCTGGCCCTGGGGGCCGGGCGGGGCCATGACGCTGGGCAATGTGATCCTGCTGAAAGGCACCTCGCTGGACGTGGCGTGCTTCACCTACGAACACCAGGCCGGGCGCGCACACCATCCGCCGGTGCGGCTGGCCGACCACGAGCGCGCGCACGTCTACCAATACCTGCTGCTGGGCCCGCTGTTCCTGCCGGTGTACCTGCTGTGCGGCGGCATCAGCGTGCGCAACCCATTCGAGCGCGCCGCCGACCACTACGCCATGCACGGGCACGGCTGGTTTCCGCTGGGGCGCCGGGCTCAGTCCAGCCGTCCGAAGCCGAACAGCGCGGCCAACCGGTGACCGCGGCGCTCGATCGTGGCCCGTAGCAGGCCGGCGCCGAGCATGCTGTAGGTGATGCCGTTGCCGCCGTAGGCCATCGCGAACAACACGCGAGGGCCATGCTCGGCATGCGCGCCGAAGAAGGGCAGGCCATCGGCGGTTTCGGCGAAGGTGCCGCCCCAGGCGAACACCGGCCGCAGCTGCAGGTCCGGCATCACCTCGGCGATCTTGCGCTGCAGCTTGGCCGCCTTGGCGAGCACCCGCGCATCGCGGCGCGCCGGCAGGTCGATGCTGTCGTCCTCGCCGCCGGCGATCACCCGTCCATCGGCCGTGCCGCGAAGGTACAGGTAAGGCCGCGCGGTTTCCCACACCATCGTGTGGCGCAGCGCGCCGGCTTCCTCGTCGCGCAGCGGATCGGTGACGAACGCGTAGCTGCTGCGGTTGCGCGCCACGCGCTGGCGCAGCCATTGCTGGCCCGCATAGCCGGCGGCGACCACCACATGGCCGGCGCGCACCAGCGCCCCTTCCGCGGTGCGCAGCACGATCCCGCGCGAGGCCGGCTTCACGTCGACCACCGCGGTGCGGTCGTGCACCGCCGCGCCGGCGCGCTGGCAGGCGGCCAACAGGCGGTAGGTCATCCGGTACGGGTCCATCCGCGCGGCCTGCCGGCTCACCAGCGCGCCCGGCGCGCGCACGCCGTAGTCGCGCCACAGTGCCTCGGGCTCGACCCAGTCCAGCTCCAGGCCGATCTCTCGGCGCGCGGCCAGTTCCTCGCGCAGGGCGGCCAGGTCCCGCTTGCGGCTGGCGTAGTAGAGGCTGTCGTTGCGGCGGTAATCGACCTGGCCCACCGCGCGGGCCCGCTCCTGCAACAGGTCGATGGCCTCGGCGCAGGCGAGGTAGGCGAGCGCGGCGGCGTCCTGGCCATGGCGCCGCGCCAGATCGACCAAGGGCGTATCGATCTCGTACTGCAACAGCGCGGTACTGGCCGACGTGCTGCCCCATCCGATCTCGCGCTGCTCCAGCACGGCCACCTCGTGCCCGTGCGCGACCAGCTCGTCGGCGATCAATGCCCCGGTGATGCCCCCGCCGATCACCGCCACGTCGCAACGCACATCGCGCTCCAGGCGCGGGAACGCGTGCATCAAGCCATTGCGAATCGACCAGAACGGATAGCCGCTTTTGAGATCCATGCCCCACCACATGTGGAAATGAATGCGTGATCTAGCCGCCGCACGGTGAAGGCACAGTGAGGCGGGTGGGACGGCGCGGCGTCATCGAACCGCAAACAGCTGGCGTTAACTTGGGTGAGAACGCCCTAACACGCACCTGCGTAAGCTGCGCGCCGGTTCCAGTAGTCGCAACAAGGTGAACGAGATGTCGATCCTCCTCTATGTCGGTGGCAGCAAGGATGGCGAGAAGGGCCTGGTGCCCTATGGCTTCAGCCGCTCGATGGCGATGACCGAAGAGGGGCCCGAGTTCTACGTCGAGCGCACGCTGTCGCTGGATCGCGTCGGCAGGGTGCGCGTGATGGCGCTCGAATCCCTGCAGGACTCCCTCCTGGCCGAGCGCCTGGCCGACCACTACGCGCAAAGCTGATCCGCACCGCGCTCGCGGTGGTGCTGTCAACGGGTTTCCGCGCCGGGCGGGCGCTGCCAGAATGCCGCCTCCCGTTGCCGCCGCAGTACCGTTGACCGCATGCAAGACGTCAAGTCAGATTCCCGGCTCGCCCAGCAGATCGCCCAGACCATCGCCGAGGAAATCGGCGCCCAGACCGCCCAGGCCCGCGCCGCCATCGCCTTGCTGGACGAAGGCGCCAGCGTTCCCTTCATCGCCCGCTACCGCAAGGAAGTGACCGGCGGCCTGGACGATACCCAACTGCGCAACCTGGAAACGCGCCTGACCTACCTGCGCGAGCTGGAAGAGCGCCGCGCCGCGGTGCTGGCCAGCATCGACGAGCAGGGCAAGCTCAGCGACGAACTGCGCGCGGAGATCGCCGGGGCCGATACCAAGTCGCGCCTGGAAGACCTCTACCTGCCGTACAAGCCCAAGCGCCGCACGCGCGCGCAGATCGCCCGCGAGGCCGGGCTGGAGCCGCTGGCCGATGGCCTGCTGGCCGATCCCTCGCAGGTGCCGGAGACCTTCGCCGCCGGCTTCGTCGATGCGGAGAAGGGCGTGGCGGATGCCAAGGCCGCGCTGGAAGGCGCGCGCGCGATCCTGATGGAGCGCTGGGGCGAGGATGCCCGGCTCGTCGGCGAGCTGCGCCAGTGGCTGGGCGAGCATGGCGTCATCCGCGCCCGCGTGGCGGAAGGCAAGGAAGAAGCCGGCGCCAAGTACCGCGATTACTTCGAGCACGCCGAATCGCTGGCGAAGATTCCCTCGCACCGGCTGCTGGCGCTGTTCCGCGCGCGCCGCGAGGAGATCCTGTTCCTCGACCTGGACCCGGGCGCGGAGGCCGAGGCGGGCCATCAATACTGCGAAGGCCGCGTCGCGCTCGCCGCCGGCGTCGCCGACAAGGGCCGCCCGGCCGATGCGTGGCTGTTGAACGCCTGCCGCCTGACCTGGCGCGCCAAGCTGCACATGCACTTGCTGCTGGACTTGTTCAACCAGGCCCGCGAAAAGGCAGAGGCCGAGGCCATCGCCGTGTTCGGCGACAACCTCAAGGACCTGCTGCTCGCAGCACCCGCCGGCCCGAAGACCGTGCTGGGCCTGGACCCGGGCATCCGCACCGGCTGCAAGATCGCGGTGGTGGATGCCACCGGCAAGCTGGTGGCGACCGAGACCATCTACCCGCACGAACCCAAGCGGCAGTGGGATCAGTCGCTGGCCGTGCTGCGCAAGCTGTGCCTGCAGCACCACGTGGAGCTGATCGCCATCGGCAACGGCACCGCCAGCCGAGAGACCGACAAGCTCGCCGGCGAGGTCATCAAGGCGATGCCCGAGGCCAAGTTGCAGAAGATCGTGGTGAGCGAGGCGGGCGCGTCGGTGTATTCGGCCTCCGAGTTCGCCGCCAAGGAATTCCCGAACCTGGACGTCTCCCTGCGCGGCGCGGTGTCCATCGCGCGGCGCCTGCAGGACCCGCTGGCCGAACTGGTGAAGATCGAGCCCAAGGCGATCGGCGTGGGCCAGTACCAGCACGACGTGGACCAGTTCCGCCTGGCGCGCGCGCTGGACGCGAAGGTGGAGGATTGCGTGAACGCGGTCGGCGTGTACGTCAACACGGCCTCGGCCGCGCTGCTCTCGCGCGTGTCCGGCCTGTCCTCGACGGTGGCCGAGAACATCGTGCGGCACCGCGACGACAACGGCCCGTTCAAGCGCCGCAAGGACCTGCTCAAGGTCGCGCGGTTGGGCGACAAGACCTTCGAACAATGCGCCGGCTTCCTGCGCATCGCCGATGGCGACGAGCCGCTGGACGCCTCGGCCGTGCACCCGGAAGCCTACCCGGTGGTGGAGCGCATCGTGGCGGCGACCGGCAAGCCGATCAAGGCGCTGCTGGGCGATGGAAGCTTCCTGCGCGGACTGCGCGCAGAGCAGTACACCGACGCGCAGTTCGGCGTGCCGACCGTGCGCGACATCCTCAAGGAGCTGGAGAAGCCCGGCCGCGACCCGCGCCCGGAGTTCAAGGCCGCGCGCTTCGCCGAGGGCGTGGAGGAGATCAAGGACCTGCGGCCGGGCATGGTGCTGGAAGGCGTGGTGAGCAACGTGGCCGCGTTCGGCGCGTTCGTCGATATCGGCGTGCACCAGGACGGGCTGATCCACATCTCCGCGCTGTCGGACACCTACGTCAAGGACCCGCGCGACGTGGTCAAGGCCGGCGACATCGTCAAGGTGAAGGTGCTGGAGGTGGACGTGGCGCGCAAGCGCATTGCGCTGACCCGGCGCCTGGAAGATGCCCCGGCACCGGCTGCGCGCGATGCGCGCGGACCGCAGGCCGGTGGGCGCGACGGCGGGCGTGGTCCCGGTGGGCGTGGGTCGAATGGGGGTGGCGGGCAGGGCAAGCCGCGGCCGGCAAGTGCGCCGCCGCCGGCCAACAGCGCGCTGGCCGACGCGTTCGCGCGGGCGCGCAAGGGTTGAGCGTCGTGAGACACGAAGGGGCTGCGGCCCCTTTGTGGTCGATGGGTGCCGGAAACGATCAAGGCCTGGCTTCGCAGCCAGGCCTTGACGTATTTGGTGCCGAAGGTGGGACTCGAACCCACACGCTTTTAAGGGCGGCGGATTTTGAGTCCGCTGCGTCTACCGATTCCGCCACTTCGGCGCGGCGGCGCAGTATAGCCGCGCCTTGCGGGAAATGCAGCCGGTCCGATGCGGGTTGTCCCGCCGGGCAGGCCCGGCCAGCCCGCGCACGCCCGGCGTTATACTCCAGGTTCGCTTCAGGGAGAACGCAATGTCGGCACTGCAGGGGCTGCGTGTACTCGTGGTGGAGAACGACGAGATGAACGCCATGCTGCTGGAGCTCCAGCTTGCGCAAGCCGGCGCCACGGTGGCCGGCCCGGCCGCCACCGTCGAGGCGGCATTGCAGCAGGTGGACGCGCGCGCCATGGATTTGGCGGTTCTGGACTATCGACTCGGCGGTGGGCAGACCAGCGAAGCGGTGGCCGCGCGGCTGAATACGCTCGGCATTCCGTTCGTGGTCGCCACCGGGCAGGTCACCGGCGGGTTGCCGGCTGCGTTTGAGCGCGGCGTGCTGCTGACCAAGCCCTACCTGGCCGAAGACCTGGTGCGTTCGCTGCGCCAGGCGCAGGAGATCGCAGCCGCCCAATAGGGCACGCACAAGGCGCTTTTTTAGCGGTAAGGTGCGCTTGTTCCTGGGTCGCGACTGGGGAGCCGCATGGAAAACAAAGCGCCGGTCGCGCCGACCGGCTTCGCTCCGGGCGCCGCGCCGCCCTCGTGGGCGCAATCGTCCGTATTGGCCGCCGCGTGGGGAGAGCCCGCGCAGTGGGAGCCTTCGCTGCGCAGTGCGCTGTCGCTGTGCCTGAACTGCCCGTCGCCCGCGCTGCTGCTGTGGGGACCTTCGCTCAACTGCATCTATAACGAGCCCGGCGCGATGCTGCTGGGCGCGCTGCATCCGGCCGCGTTCGGCCGGCCGCTGGCCGAGCTGGAGACGCCGTTGCAGGCCGAATTGGTGGCCGCCGTCGGCGCCGCCGAGCCGGCGCTGGTCGCCGGCATGCGCGTGGCGCCGACGGCGGACGCCACCGGGTCGTGGTCGTGCAGCCCGCTGTACGACACCGCCGGGGTAGCCGGCGTGCTGTGCGTGCGCGAGCGGCCGGCGCGCACGCCGCACCTGGTGGCCGCGTTCGAGGAATCCCCGGCGTTCCTGGCCGTGCTGCGCGGGCCGGATTACGTCATCGAAAGCGCCAACCAGCGCATGAAGCAGCTGCTGGGCGAGCGCCAGATCATCGACCGCCCGCTGCGCGCGGCGCTGCCCGAGGTGGTGGAGCAGGGCGTGCTCACGCTGCTGGACCAGGTGCGGCTCAGTGGCCAGCCCTTCCTGGGGCAGGCGGTGCGGCTGGTGCTCGAACGCCCGTTCGAGGCCGTGCCCTACGAATCGGTGCTGGATTTCGTCTACCAGCCCATGCGCGACGAGGCCGGCGCGGTGGACGCGATCCTCGTGCACGGCATCGACGTGACCCGCCAGCGCCGCGCCGAGGAGCGCAACCGCTTCCTGCTCGGGCTGGAAGACGCGCTGATGGTGCTTTCCGAGCCGCAGCAGATCCTCGATACCAGCGTGCGGCTGCTGTGCCAGCACCTGCAGGCGCACCGCGCCGGCTACGGCCAGATCGACATGGAGCGGGGCACGATGCGCGTGCTCAGCGATCACGTCGAAGGTTTGCCGAGCCTGCGTGGCGAGTTCGCGCTGAGCAACGTGGCCGAAGGCTTCCTCGACGCGCTGCTCGAAAACCGGCCCTGGGTGGTCCACGACACGCAGTGCAGCGACGCGCCGCCCTACCTGAGCGAGGGCTACCGCAACCACGGCATCCGCGCCACGCTGGCCGTGCCGCTGCACAAGAACGGCCAGCTGGTGGCGGCCATGGGCGTGCACCAGTCCACGCCGCGGCACTGGTCCGAGCACGAGGTCGAACTGGTGCGGCGCGTGGTGGCGCGCTGCTGGGAATCGATGCAGCGCGGCCGGGTGCAGCGGCAACTGGCGGCCAATGAGGCGCGGTTGCGGCGCCTGGCCGATGCACTGCCGCAGATCATCTTCATCGCCGACACGCAGGGCGTGGCGCGCTTCTTCAACAGCCGCTGGCACGAGTACACCGGCTGCGATCCCAACGCCGACGCGCGCGAAGCCTGGGACACCGCGCACACCGACGCCGGCCTGCGCCGCGCCGCGCACGCCTGGGACCAGGCGCTGGCCGACGGCGACGGTTTCGAGATCGAATGCGAATTGCGCCGGTACGATGGGCAGTACCGCTGGCATCTGGCGCGGGCACTGCCGGTGCGCGAGGACGACGGGCGCATCAACCAATGGATCGGCACCTACACCGACATCCACGACCGGCGCAGCATCGAGGACCGCCTCACCGAAAGCGAAGCGCGCTTCCGCAAGCTGTGCGAGACGGTGCCGGCGATGATCTGGATGTCCGACGCGCAGGGCAACTGCGTGTACTGGAATCCGCGCTGGACCCAGTTCACCGGACAGCCGCCGGAGGAAGCCATCCCGCGCGGCTGGTGGGAAGTGGTGCATCCGGACGACCTGGCGCGCGTGCGCCACGGCTTCCTGCAGGCGCTGGACGAGCGCCGCGCCTTCAGCGCCGAATACCGCGTGCGCCGCCGCGACGGCGAGTACCGCTGGTGCATGGATACGGCCACCGCGCATTTCGGCGTGGACGGCAGCTTCCTGGGCCACATCGGCTCGCTGATGGACATCTCCGAGCGCAAGCGCATCGAGGACGCGACCGCGTCGGAACGTTCGATCCTGGGCCTGATCACCACCGGCGCGCCGCTGGCGATCGTGCTCGATTCGATCGCCCTGAGCGTGGAAGCGCGCGGCGAGCGCTCGTTGCGCTGCTCGATCCTGCTCGCCAATGCCGACCAGACCCTGCTGCGCTGCGCCGCGGCGCCGAGCCTGCCGCTGGAATACGCGGTGCGCTTCGACGGCCTGGCCATCGCGCCGGAAGGCACGCCATGCGGCCGCTCGGCTTATTCCGCGCACCAGGTCATCTGCGAGGACATCGCCGCGGACCCGAGCTGGGGCGAACACCGGACCCACGCGCTGGCGATGGGGATCGCCGCGTGCTACGTCACCCCGATCCTGGGCAGCAACGGCGTGGTGCTGGGCACGCTGGCGATGTATTTCCGCACGCCGTACCAGCCGACCCTGCACGAACAGGCGATGGCGCGCTCGGCCTCGCACCTGGCCGGCATCGTCATCGAGCGCAACCGCATCGATGCGCAGCTCAAGGCCTCGCTGCAGGCCGAGAAGGACGCGCGCAACGATGCGGAAACCGCCAGCCGGATCAAGGACGATTTCCTCGCCACCCTCAGCCACGAACTGCGCACGCCGCTCAACGCCATCCTGGGTTGGTCGCGGTTGATGCAGACCGAGTCCTTCGCGCCGGAAAACATCGGCAAGGGGCTGGTCATCATCGAGCGCAGCGCGCGCTCGCAGGCGCAGATCATCGACGACCTGCTGGACATGAGCGCGATCCTGTCGGGCAAGGTGCGCCTGCAGCCGGAGCATTTCGACATCGGCGGGCTGGCGCGCAGCACCATCGACCTCATGCGGCCCACCGCCTCGGCCAAGCAGGTCGAGCTGCGCGTGCGGGGCCTGGAAGAGGGCGCCACGCCCTTCTTCGGCGATGCCGGCCGCCTCCAGCAGGTACTGGTGAACCTGCTCGGCAACGCCATCAAGTTCACCCCGTCCGGCGGGCGGGTGGAACTGGAAATGGCGGCCGCGCCCGATCACCTGCGCCTGTCGGTGCACGACAGCGGCGTAGGCATCGCGCCGGACTTCCTGCCGCACGTGTTCGACCGTTTCCGCCAGGCCGACGCCAGCACCACGCGCCGCGTCGGCGGGCTGGGGCTGGGGCTGTCGATCTCCCGCCAGCTCATCGACCTGCATGGCGGTTGGCTGGGTGCCACCAGCGCCGGGCACGGGCAGGGCGCCACGTTCACCCTCGTGCTGCCGTACCAGCACGGCGTGAGCGTGCCGCGGGCGCACGGCCCGGACAGCGGCAAGGTCGGCCCGCTACCGCAGGCGATGGCCGGGCGGCTCGGCAAGCTGCACCTGCTGCTGGTGGACGACGATGACGATTCGCGCGACGCCGCCGAGCATTTCCTGCGCCACGCCGGCGCGCAGGTCACGGCCGCCGGCTCGGCCGACGCCGCCGAGCAG
Organism: Stenotrophomonas sp. HITSZ_GD; assembly: GCF_029543105.1. GTDB lineage: Bacteria > Pseudomonadota > Gammaproteobacteria > Xanthomonadales > Xanthomonadaceae > Stenotrophomonas_A. The sequence goes on along the minus strand of NZ_JARQXB010000002.1, from coordinate 214,414 downwards.
CTGATGCGCCAGCACAGCTTCGATGCGCTGATCAGCGACATCGCCATGCCCGGGCGCGACGGCTACGAGCTGATCCAGGCCGTGCGCGGCGGCGGCCAGGTGCGCCAGCCGCAGATTCCGGCCATCGCGCTCACCGCCTACGTGCGCGAGGAAGACCGCGAACGCGCCATGATGGCCGGCTTCGACGGCCACATGGGCAAGCCGCTGGACCCGCTTGGCCTGGTCGAGCTGATCGAGGCGCTGGCGGCGCGCCCCGGGCACGCCGCGCCGGGGCGCGCGGTGGCGACCCAGGCGGCCGGCGACTGACCGCGCACGCGGCGGCCGGGAACCGGCGCCGCGCCGCGTGGTCGTTCTTTCCGCCGCTTCCTTTTCCGAGCCGCCCCGCGATGAAGACCCCCGACGATCCCCGCAGCGAACTGGACGAGGACATCTGCGTCCATATCTTCGCCACCTCGGCCGCGATGCTGGGCGTGTGCATGACCGTGGTCGGCGTGCTGCACGTGGTGGTGGTGATGCGCAATGTCGACACGCTCGCCGACGACCTGCTCAGCTTCAACGCGATGGTCTACCTGGGCGCCTGCCTGAGCGCGTACTGGGCCCTGCGCACCAAGCGCAAGGGGCGCAACCGCAAGCTGGAACGGCTGGCGGACGCGCTTTTCCTGTTCGGCTTACTGCTCAGCACCGTGGCGACCGGCATCATTACCTGGGCCATTGCGCGCATCTGAGTTGGCGCACCGCGGGCGCGTGTTCGATTCCAGTCGAGCTATCGCCCGTAACGCCTTGTTTTCGTTGGCGTGACTTGCGCTGTCATCGGTGATGCTGCGGTGCCGCATGCCAAGGCCCGCTCGCGCGTGTTCTATTCCACCGGCACGATGACGGGCGCGGCACGAAGGCGCGTTTGGATCGATCCAAACGCCTCGCCACAGCCATTCCGGGGAGATCAGCGAGCACATGTCCACGCGGGCTCACAGCGGCGGCAACAACACGGGCAGGGCAGGCGGCAGCCGGGCGGTGACGGTGACGGACATCGCCCGCGCGGTGGGCGTCTCGCGCGCCACCGTCTCGCTGGTGTTGCGCGGCAGCCCGCTGGTGCACGCCGACACCCGCGCCCGGGTGCATGCCGAGCTGCAGCGGCAGCGCTACGTCTACAACCGGGCGGCGGCCAACCTGCGCCGGCGCACCTCCACCATCGTCGCGCTGGTCATCAACGACCTTTCCAACCCCTTCTTTGCCGAATTCGCCGCCGGCGTGGACGAGGCGCTCGGCGAACAGGGCTACGTCACGCTGCTGGGCAACACCGGCGAATCGCCGCGGCGGCAGCAGGCCGTGCTGGCCTCGCTGATGGAACACGCGCCGGCCGGGGTGATCCTGTCGCCGGCCGAGCACAGCGAGGCGGCCTCGCTGCGCGCCGTGATGGGCGCGGCCGGCAACGTGCTGCTGTTCAATCGCGAGCCGGCCGGGCACGAGTGGGATTTCCTCGCGCTGGACAACGCACACGGTGCGCAATTGGCGACGAGGCACCTCATCGAGCTCGGCCATCGCGACATCGCTTTCTTCGGTGGCCACGCCGATTCCAGCTCGTGCCAGCAGCGGCGCAGCGGCTACGTGGCGGCGATGGCGCAGGCGGGCTTGCCGGTGCGCGAGGCGCGCATGGTCGAATGCGCGCCCACCCGACCGCAGGCTGCCGCCGCGACGCAGGCGCTGTTCGAGACCGCCGAGCGGCCCACCGCCGCCGTTTGCTACAACGACAACGTGGCGATGGGCCTGATGCTGGGCCTGTTCGCGCGCGGCGTGCAGCCGGGGCGCGACTTCTCCGTGACCGGCTTCGACGACATCCCGGAAGCCGCGCTGAGTACGCCGGCATTGACCACGCTGGCCGTCGACCCGCGCGCGCGCGGGCGGCAGGCCGCCCAGTTGCTGCTGCAACGCATCGGCGCACCCGACGCGAGCGTGGCGCGCACCATCGCGCCGGTCGAACTGCGCGTGCGCCAGAGCAGCGCGCCGCCGCCCGGCTGACCACATCCCCCCGCCTTACCTTTCCCTTACCCGACCGACAGGCCCTTCCATGCCCATTTCTCCCGGACTTCCCCCCCGCGCCGCGCAGCCTGTCGAGGCCGGCAGCGTCAATCGCGGCGTCGCCCTCGCGGTGGTCACCTCGATCTTCTTCATGTGGGGCTTCCTGACCTGCCTCAACGACATCCTCATCCCGCACCTGAAGGCGGTGTTCGAGCTCAACTACACCCGCGCGATGCTGGTGCAGTTCACCTTCTTCGGCGCGTACTTCCTGATGTCGCTGCCGGCCGGCCGCCTGGTCGCTCGCCTGGGCTACAAGAAGGGCATCGTGGCCGGCCTGGCGATCGCCGGGATCGGCGCGCTGGGCTTCTGGCCGGCCGCTTCGCTGCGCGTCTACGAAGCCTTCCTGGCGGCGTTGTTCGTGCTCGCCAGCGGCATCACCGTGCTGCAGGTGGCGGCCAACCCGTATGTCGCGCTGCTCGGACCGGAAAGCACCAGCTCCAGCCGCCTGACCCTGGCGCAGGCGCTGAACTCGCTCGGCACGACGCTGGCGCCGTTCTTCGGCGGGCTGCTGATCCTCTCCAACACCGTGATGAGCTCCGAGCAGCTGGCCGCGCTGGGCCCGGCCGAACAGGCCGCCTACCGCGCGCAGGAAGCGCAGTCGGTGCAGGGCCCCTACCTGCTGCTGGCCGTGGTGCTGTTCGTGCTGGCGGTGGTGGTCTACCTGTTCCGCCTGCCGTCGCTGGCCAGCACCACCGAGCAGGCCGACCACCAGAAGCACACGCTCGGCCAGGCGCTGCGCCATCGCCACGTGTTCTTCGGCGTGGGCGCGATCTTCTTCTACGTCGGCGCGGAAGTGGCGATCGGCTCGCTGATGGTCAACTACTTCTCGCTGCCGAAGATCGGCGGCATCACCGAGCAGCAGGCGGCGCACTACCTGGGCCTGTACTGGATGCTGGCGATGATCGGCCGCTTCGCCGGGTCCGTGTTGCTGGCCAAGCTGTCGCCCAACAAGCTGCTGGCCGCCTTCGCGGGCGTCAACATGCTGCTGCTGGCCACCAGCATGAGCAGCAGCGGCGCGCTGGCGATGTACAGCCTGGTGTCGATCGGCCTGTTCAACTCGATCATGTTCCCGACCATCTTCGCGCTGAGCATCGAGCGCCTGGGCCCGTTGACCAACAAGGCGTCGAGCCTGCTGATCATGGCCATCGTCGGTGGCGCGCTGGTGCCGTTCCTGCAGGGCGCGCTGGCCGACCGCATCGGCCTGCAGCCCTCGTTCGTGCTGCCGCTGCTGTGCTACGGCTACATCGTGTTCTTTGGCCTGTCCGGCAGCCGCCTGCCGGCTCTGCGCAAGGATGGCTCCGTGGTCGAGGGTGCCTGAATCGTGTCGAAGATCGTGTGTTTCGGCGAGGCGTTGATCGACATGCTCGCCGCGCCGCGGGCCGACCCGCAGGCACCGCGCGCGTTCCTGCAGTTCGCCGGCGGCGCGCCGGCGAACGTGGCCGTCGCGGCCGCGCGGCTGGGGGCCGACAGCCACTTCGCCGGCATGCTCGGCCAGGACATGTTCGGCGATTTCCTGCATGACAGCTTCGTCGAGGCGGGCGTGGCGACCGATTGCATCGTGCGCACGCACGCGGCCAAGACCGCGCTGGCGTTCGTCGCCCTGGACGCGCACGGCGAACGCAGCTTCAGCTTCTACCGGCCGCCGGCGGCGGACCTGCTGTTTGGCGAGGCGGATTTCGCCGAGGCCTGCTTCGCCGGCACCGGCGCGTTCCACGTGTGTTCCAACAGCATGACCGAACCGGCGATCGCCGCCACCACGCTCGCCGGCATGCGCCGTGCCGCTTCCGCCGGCGCCCTGGTCAGCATGGACCTGAACCTGCGCCCGGCGCTGTGGCCGCTGGGCGTGGACCCGCTGCCCACGCTGTGGGAGGCGCTGTGCCTGGCGGATCTGGTGAAGCTTTCGCGCGAGGAGCTGGCCTACCTGGCCGCGCCGTTGGGCGCCGAGGGCGAGGCGGCGGTGCGCGAGCGCCTGTTCGCCGGCCGCGCGCGCCTGCTGGTCGTCACCGACGGCGGCGGGCCGCTGCGCTGGTATGCCGCGCACGCGCAAGGCGAGGTACCCGGTTTCGAGGTGACCGTGCGCGATACCACCGCCGCCGGCGATGCCTTCGTCGCCGGCCTGCTCGTGCACATCGGCGTGCGTGGGGGGCACGGCGCCGGCTTCGGGGCGTTCGTCGCCGACCGCGACGCCATCGAAGCGGCGGTGCGGTACGGCGCGGCGGTTGGCGCGCTGGCCGTCACCCGGCACGGCGCGTTTGCCGCGATGCCCTCGGCCGAAGAAGTCTCGCACCTGCTACGGAACACCCATGCCCATGCTTGATGACACCCTGCAGGACTTCCGCTCGCCGCAATTCCTGCGCGCGCACATCGCCGACACGATGGCCTTCTACCACCCGCGCGCGATCGACCCGGCCGGCGGTTTCTTCCAGTATTTTCGCGACGACGGCAGCGTCTACGATCCCGGCCACCGCCACCTGGTCAGCAGCACGCGCTTCGTCTTCAACTATGCGATGGCCTATCGCGAGTTCGGCGATCCCGAATATCTGCAAGCCGTGCACCATGGCCTGCGCTACCTGCGCGAGGTGCATCGCGATGCGGCCACCGGCGGCTACGCCTGGACCGTGCGCGACGGGCAGGTGGAAGACGCCACCCGGCACTGCTACGGCGTGGCGTTCGTGCTGCTGGCCTACAGCACCGCCTTGAAGGCCGGCGTGGAAGAGGCGCGCGGCTGGATGGACGAAACCTGGGCCTTGCTCGAGCGCCACTTCTGGGAAGCCGAAGCGGGCTTGTACCGCGACGAGGCCGACCCGCACTGGCATTTCAGCGATTACCGTGGCCAGAACGCCAACATGCACATGTGCGAGGCCATGCTGGCCGCGTTCGAGGCCAGCGGTGAGCGCCGTTATCTCGACCGCGCCCTGTTGCTGGCCGACCACATGACCCGCCGCCAGGCGGCGCTGGCCGGCGGGCTGGTGTGGGAGCACTACGACCGCCAATGGCAGGTCGACTGGGATTACCACCGCGACGATCCCAAGCACCTGTTCCGGCCGTGGGGCTTCCAGCCCGGCCACCAGACCGAGTGGGCCAAGCTGCTGCTGATCCTCGACCGCCACGTCCAGGCCGATTGGCTGGTGCCCGCCGCCATGCACCTGTTCGACACCGCCGTCGCGCGCGCCTGGGACGACGCCCGCGGCGGGCTGTACTACGGCTTCGACCCGCAGGGCAGGGTGTGCGACGACGACAAGTACTTCTGGGTGCAGGCCGAGTCGCTGGCCGCCGCCGCGCTGTTGGCCGAGCGCACCGGCGATGCCGCCTACTGGCGCTGGTACGAGCGGCTGTGGACCTATGCCTGGCAGCACTTCGTCGACCATCGGTACGGCGCTTGGTACCGCATCCTGGACGCCGACAACCGCAAGTACAGCGACGAGAAGAGCCCGGCCGGCAAGACCGATTACCACACCATGGGCGCCTGCTACGAAGTGCTCAACGTCGTCCGCCCCGCCGCCTGACCTGCTGCCACGGCGCGCCCGACCGCGCGCCGTTTCTCCCTTGCCGCATGGAGTGACCGCATGACCGCCCGCCCGCTGATGCTCGCCTTGTCCTTGCTGCTCTCCCCCGTGCTCGCGCCCTCGCAGGCCAGCGCCGCGGCGCCCGCCCTGGCCGCCGTGCCGCAGGTGGACGAGGCCGAAGCGCAGCGCCTGGCCGAGCGCGTACGCGAGGAAACGCGGCATGCGTGGCAGGGCTACATGCGCCACGCACAGGGCCACGACGACCTGATGCCGCTCAGTGGCGGCGCCCACGACTGGTACGCGCAACCGCTGCTGATGTCGCCGGTCGATGCGCTCGATACCCTGATGTTGATGGGCCTGGACGAGGAAGCCGCGCAAGCGCGCGAGCTCATCGTCACGCGGCTGTCGTTCGACCAGGACATCGACGTGCAGAACTTCGAGGTCACCATCCGCCTGCTCGGGGGGCTGTTGTCGGCCTACCAGCTCAGCGGCGACGAGCGCCTGCTCGCGCTGGCCGAGGACCTGGGCCGCCGCCTGCTGCCGGTGTTCGACAGCCCCACCGGTTTGCCGTACACGCACGTCAACCTGCGCACCGGCAAGACGAGCGGGGCAGTGAGCAATCCGGCCGAAACCGGCACGCTGCTGCTCGAGTTCGGCACCTTGGCGCGGCTCACCGGCAAGCCGGTGTATTACGACAAGGCCAAGCGGGCACTGGTGGAAACCTTCAAGCGCCGTTCGCCGATCGGCCTGGTGGGCGCGCAGATCGACGTTCAGACCGGCCGCTGGGTGGACCGCACCAGCCACATCGCCGGCGGCATCGACTCGTACTACGAGTACCTCTACAAATGCTGGAAGCTGTTCGGCGACGAAGATTGCCTGCGCATGTGGAAGCAGAGCATCGGGCCGGTGAACCGCTACCTCGCCGATGAAGTGCGCGACCACGAGCTGTGGTACGGCTATGCCGACATGGACAGCGGCCGCCGCACGGAGACCACCTATGGCGCGCTGGATGCGTTCATGCCCGCGCTGCTGGCGTTGTCCGGTGACGTGCCGCGCGCCCGTCGGCTGCAGGAATCCGGGCTGAAGATGTGGCGCCTGCATGGCATCGAGCCGGAGACGGTGGACTACAGCCGGATGACGGTGGGCTCGCCGGGCTACGCGCTGCGGCCGGAGATCGTCGAATCGGCGTACTACCTGCATCACTACACCGGCGATGCGCGTTACCGCGGCATGGGCAAGGTGTTCTTCGAGGATTTGGTGCGTGCCTGCCGCACCGACATCGGCTACGCCGCCCTGAAGAGCGTGGTCACCGGCGAGAAGCGGGACGCGATGCAGAGCTTCCTGTTCGCCGAGACGTTCAAGTACTACTACCTGTTGTTCGCGCCGGCCCGCAGGCTCGATTTCGATGCCGTGGTGTTCAACACCGAGGCCCATCCGCTGCGGCGCACGTGGAAGTGAGCCGCCGCGTCAGCGATTGATGCCGCGCGCGCCGGTGTTGCGCGCTGCAGCATGGCTTTGGGGCGATTGTTGTCTACAGTAGGCCCCGTCGCATCGTGCCCCCGGGGCACGATGCAGTCATCACGAGCACGCAGCGTGGCCGCTGCTTTTTTTGGCCGCCCCTATGGTAGCGCTACCATCCAGGCGCCAGGGCAGTGCCAGCGTTCGAGGAGGCGGGGTGGCGGGAGGTCGGACAGGCAAAGCGGGCAGCGGGCCGGCGCGGCGCGATCACGCCGCGACACGGGCGGCTTCAGCCCGCGGGCGGGGCGACGGATTCGCGCTTGACCAGCGCGTGGGCGAACACCTCGTCGGTGTTGCCCTCGCCATTGCGGATGCGGCGCAGCAGCAGGTCCACCGCGGCATCGGCCATCGTGCCGATGGGCTGGCGGATGGTGCTCAGCTCCGGCCACACCGTGGTGGCCGAGGTGCTGTCGTCGAAGCCGACCACCGACAGGTCGCGGGGTACGTCCATCCCGCGACGGTGCGCCACGGAAACCACCGCCGCGGCCATGTCGTCGTTGCTGCCGAACACCGCCGTGGGCGGCTGCTTGCGTGCCAGCAACTTCTCGGCGGCGAGCAGGCCCGAGCGGTAGGTGTAGTCGCCGTCCTGCACCAGGTGGCGGTCCAGCGGCAGGCCGGCGGCGTGCAGGGCAGCGCGGAAACCTTCGAAGCGGCGCTCGCTGGCGGCCATGTCGCCGCGGCCCTTGATGTAGCCGATGCGGCGGTGGCCCTGCGCGATCAGGTGTTCGGTGATCTCGCGCGCGGCGTGGAAATCGTCGATGCGCACGCAGGAGATGCGGTCCTTGAAGCGATCGGAGGCGATCGCCACCACGGGCACCTTGGCGCGCACGAATTCCTGCACCGCGGCTTCCGAATCGCACAGCGGCGGCGGCAGGATCACGCCCGAGACCCCCTTGGCCAGGCGCCGCGCGGCCTTGCGCTCGGCGTCGGCATCGAAATCTTCCCAGTAGTGGATCACCAGTTGCACCGCGGTATGCGAGGCGGCGTGCAGCACGCCGACCAGCAGGTCGCGCAGGTAGGCACCGGAAGGGCTGGTGTACACCAGCGCCAGGCGGGTGTTCTGCGCGGCGGCCAGCGCGCTGGCGGCCAGGTTGGGCGTGTAGCCGAGCTTGTCGACGGCGCGCATGACGCGCTCGCGGGTGTCCTCGCGGACGTTGCTCTTGCCGTTGACCACGCGGGACACGGTCATCGGCGAGACCTTCGCCAGCGCGGCCACGTCGTCGATGGTGGTGGCCTGGCCCTTGCGCCGGATGGATCGGTTGTCCTTGCTCAAGCCTCGCCCCTTCGGCGTCGCACGGTTCCACGGCATGGTAGCGATAACCGCGCCGTGCGGCGACGGGGCGGTCCGATGGCCGGCGCCTGCTGATGTCCGGCGCGTGGCAGCCCGCCCCGGGGCACTGGCTTGCCAGGCTTCTCGCCCTCGTGCTGGCCGTGTCGGCGATGGGCCACGCGCATGCCGAGGACGGCTACGACCTGTGGCTGCGCTACGGGCCGCTGCCGGCCGCGCAGGCGGAGGGAATTCGCGCGCAGTGGGAAGTGGTGGTTGCGCCGCGCGATACCGAAGTGCAGCGCTCGGCGCGCGAAGAATTGCTGCGCGGCCTTGCCGGGCTGCTCGGCCATGCGCCGCCCGAGGCCGCCACCCCGCAAGGCAGCGGCGCGCTGGTGGTCGGAACGCCGGCCTCCTCGCCGCTGGTGGCGCAGCTGCGGCTGCCCTTGCGTGGGCTGGGCAGGGAAGGCTACGTGATCGAGCGCGTGGAGCACGCGGGCCGCGCGCTCACGGTCATCGCCGCGCCGGACGATATCGGCACGCTGTACGGCGTGTTCCATCTGCTGCGGCTGCTGCAGACCGGCCAGGACGTGTCGGCGCTCGCCGTCCGCGAGCAGCCCCGGCTGCAGCTGCGCGTGCTCGACCATTGGGACAACCTGGACCGCAGCGTGGAGCGCGGCTACGCGGGCGAATCGATCTGGGACTGGCACAAGCTGCCCGGCTGGCTGGACCCGCGCTACACCGACTACGCGCGCGCCAATGCCTCCATCGGGCTCAATGGCGCGGTGCTCAACAACGTCAACGCCAGCGCGCAGAGCCTGGCGCCGGCCTACCTGGAGAAGGCGGCCGCGCTGGCCGGGGTGCTGCGGCCGTGGGGCATCCGCGTGTACCTGAGCGCGCGTTTCAGCGCGCCGATCGAACTCGGCGGCCTGGATACGGCCGACCCGCGCGATCCCCGCGTGCGGCGCTGGTGGGCCGCCAAGGCCGACGAGATCTACCGCCTGATCCCGGATTTCGGCGGTTTCCTGGTGAAAGCCAATTCCGAAGGCCAGCCCGGCCCGCAGGATTACGGGCGCAGCCATGCCGAAGGCGCCAACCTGCTCGCCGATGCATTGCGGCCGCATGGCGGCGTGGTGATGTGGCGCGCGTTCGTGTACTCGCACGCGCAGCCGGACGACCGCGCCAAGCAGGCCTACGACGAATTCGTGCCGCTCGATGGCCGCTTCGCCGACAACGTGTTGCTGCAGGTCAAGAACGGGCCCATCGACTTCCAGCCGCGCGAGCCGTTCCATCCGCTGTTCGGGGCGATGCCGAAGACGCCGCTGATGATGGAGTTCCAGATCACCAAGGAGTACCTGGGCTTCGCCACGCACCTGGCGTACCTCGGTACGCTGTACGAGGAAACGCTGCAGTCCGATACGCAGCGCCCTGGCCCGGGGCATCCCGTCGCGCAGGTGATCGAAGGGCACGGCCACGCGCTCAGCGGCATGGCCGGCGTGGCCAACCTCGGCAGCGACCGCAACTGGTGCGGTTCGATCTTCGACCAGGCCAACTGGTATGCCTTTGGCCGCCTGGCCTGGAATCCGCGCCAATCCGCGCGCGTGATCGCGCAGGACTGGGTGGGCATGACCTTCAGCAGCGACCCCGCCTTCCTCGCGCCGGTGGTGGCGATGATGATGGCCTCGCGCGAGGCCGTGGTCGACTACATGACCCCGCTGGGCCTGCACCACCTCATGGGCCGCGGACACCACTACGGGCCGGCGCCGTGGGATGCCGGCAGCGAACGTCCGGATTGGGACCCGGTCTACTACCACCGCGCGGACGCGCAGGGCATCGGCTTCGCGCGCGGTCGCTCGGGCAGCAATGCGGTGGCGCAGTACGCCCCGGCCCTGGCCCGCCAGTTCGACGACCCGCGGCGCGTGCCCGAACGCGAACTGCTGTGGTTCCACCATGTGCCGTGGGATTACCGCATGGCCTCCGGCCGCACGCTGTGGGACGAACTGGTGCTGCATTACGCGCGTGGCGTGGACCAGGTGGCGGCGATGCGCGCGACGTGGGCCGGGCTGTCGCCTTACGTGGACGCGCAGCGCTACCGGCAGGTCGCCAGCTTCCTGGCGATCCAGCAACAGGAGGCGCAGTGGTGGCGCGATGCGAGCATCGCCTACTGGCAATCGATCAACGGCCTGCCGCTGCCCGTCGGGCAGGCACCGCCGCCGCATTCGCTGTCTTACTACCAATCGCTGAAGTTTCCTTTCGCCCCGGGCCACCATTGAACGCGGGAATCCGATGAAGCCGATCCGCCACTCGCTATGGCTGTTGCTCTCCCTCGCCACGCCGGTATTGGCCGCGCCGTTGCAGTTCGATGGTCCGTTCGACGAACACGCGGTGCTGCAACGCGACCAGCCGCTGCATATCCGCGGGCAGGGCACGCCTGGCGCCCAGGTGCAGGTGCGCCTGGGGCCGCGGCAGGCCGTGGCCAAGGTGCGCGCCGATGGCCATTGGGTCGCCACGCTGGCGGCGCAGCCCGCGGGAGGCCCCTTCGTGCTGGAGGCGCGCTCGGGCGATGCGCAGGTGCAGGCGGCGGACGTGCTGCTCGGCGACGTGTGGCTGTGCTCGGGGCAATCGAACATGGAGCTGCCGGTGGAGCGCACGCTGGATGCGCGCTCGGAGTTGCTCAACGCGAGGCATGACGACATCCGCCTGCTGAGCATCGCGCAGGCAGCCAGCCCGCAGCCGCTCGCCACATTCGCCACGGCGCCGTCCTGGCAGCGCGCCGACGGCGACAGCGTGCGCGAGTTCTCCGCGGCCTGCTACTACTTCGCGCGCGAACTGCAGCAGCGCGTGCAGGTGCCGATGGGCCTGATTGACGCGTCGTGGGGCGGTTCGCGTATCCAGGCCTGGCTCAGCGCCGATGTCCTGGCGCGCGCGGGCCTGTATGCCCGGGAGGAAGCCGTGCTGGCGCGCTATGCGCAGGACCCGCAGCAGGCGGCCGCGCAATGGGGCACGCTTTGGCAGGGCTGGTGGCGCCAGCAGCCGGGCATCGCCGACGGCGATGCCCCCTGGGACCCGCTGTCCGCGCCGCAGGGCACGTGGTCGCCCGCGCCCGTCGCGCTGGGCGCGTGGGAGCACTGGGGCGTGCCAGCGCTGGCGGCGTTCGACGGCCTGGTGTGGTTCCGCGCCGAGGTGGAACTCACTGCCGCGCAGGCGGCGCAGGCCCGCACGCTGGCCATCGGCAGCGCCGACGAGATCGACATGACCTGGGCCAACGGCCGCGCCGTGGGCAGCCGCAACGGCGGCGAGCCGCGCGCGTATGCGCTGCCGGCAGGGCTGCTGCATGCCGGGCGCAACCTCGTCACGGTCGCGGTGCTCGATACCTATCGCGATGGCGGGCTGATCGGGCCACCGGATGCGCAAGCGGTGATCCTCGACGATGGCAGCCGGGTACCGCTCTCGGGTTGGCAATACCGCGCGATGCCCGCGGGTTTCGCGTCGCCACCGCCGGCGCCTTGGCAATCGGCCAGCGGGCTGTCCACGCTCTACAACGGCATGATCGCGCCGCTCGGCGCGGTCGGCCTGCGCGGTGCGCTCTGGTACCAGGGCGAATCCAACACGGGCGAGCCTGCGCTGTATGGCCGGCTGTTGCGCCTGTATCGCCAGGACCTGCGCCGGCAGTTCGGCGCGGCGTTGCCGCTGCTGGTCGTGCAGCTCGCCGGTTACGGCGCGCCGCCCACGCAGCCGGACGAGAGCGGCTGGGCTTCACTGCGCGAGCAGCAGCGAAGCGTCGTGGCCGAAGACGCGCATTCGGGCTTGGCCGTGGCGGTGGATATCGGCGAACGCACGGACATCCATCCGGCCAACAAGCAGGAACTGGGTCGCCGCCTGGCGCGCGTGGCGCGGCACGTGGTCTATGGCGAAGCGCTGGCGCCCGCCGGCCCGGTGGCCGACACGGCCACGCGCGAAGGTGGGGCCGTGGTGCTGCGCTTGGCGCAAGTGGAACAGGGTTTGGTCGCCTACAGCGCCGCGCGCCCGATTGGCTTCGAACTGTGCGGTGAAGTCGCCGGCACCTGCCGCTATGTCGATGCGCGCATCGAAGGGGCGGCCGTCACGCTCGACGTGCCGGCCGGCGCCCCCGCCGCGCGCGTGCGCTACTGCTGGGCGGACAACCCCGTGTGCACGCTGTACGACGGCAATGGCCTGCCGGCCGGGCCCTTCGAAATCCCGGTCCATTGATGTCCCTTTCCTGGAGCCCGCAGATGAGCCCCTCTCTTGAACATGCCACGCCCGCGCCAGGCTGCCCTGGCGATCGCCGGATAGATGGAAGCGGTGATCCGCTCCGGGGTCATCGCGCGCCCGCCCTCGGGGGTGCGCCCGCACCGCGGCGCGATGCGAAGGGGAAGCGCTCGACACGCGCGCTCCTGCGCACCGTGCTCGTCGCGTTGGCGTTCGCGGGGTCGCAGGCCCAGGCCGCCACGCCGGTGGCGTTCGACGATTTCGTCTACCGAGGCGACGATGCCGCCTTCGCCACACCGCTGGCGAAAGGGCAATACCGCAACCCGGTGCTGAGCGGGTTCTATCCGGACCCGGCGGTGACGCGCGTGGGCGATCGCTATTACCTGGTCAACTCCACGTTCGCCTACTTTCCCGGCATCCCGGTATTCGAGAGCGAGGACCTGGTGCACTGGCGCTTGCTCGGGCACGCCATCGACCGGCCGGGCCAGCTCGACTTTTCCGGCCTGGGCACCTCGCGCGGCGTGTTCGCGCCCAGCATCGCGCACCACGGCGACACGTTCTACATCTTCAACACCGCGGTGGACAACGGCGGCAACTTCTACGTCACCGCGAAGGATCCGGCCGGGCCGTGGTCCGATCCGGTATGGCTGAAGGAGGTGGACGGCATCGACCCGTCGCTGTTCATCGACGACGACGGCAAGGCCTACCTGCTCAACAACGGCCCGCCGGAAGGCACGCCGCGCTATGCGGGGCATCGCGCGATCTGGCTGCAGGCATTCGACCTGGCGACGGGCCAGCCGACCGGCCCGCGCAAGGTACTGCTCGACGGCGGCGTGGAGCCGGCCAAGAACCCGATCTGGATCGAAGGCCCGCACATCTACCGTCGCGACGGCTGGTACTACCTGTCCTGCGCCGAAGGCGGCACCGGGCCGGAGCATTCGCAGGTGGTGCTGCGTGCGCGCTCGCCGTGGGGGCCCTTCGAACCGTACGCGCACAACCCGATCCTCACCCAGCGCGACCTGCCGGCCGATCGCCCGCATCCCATCGCCAACGCCGGCCACGCCGACCTGGTCGAAGGCCGCGACGGGCGTTGGTGGGCCGTGTTCCTGGCCAGCCGCATTTACGGGGAAGGCCATTACCAGACCGGGCGGGAGACCTTCCTGCTGCCGGTGGAATGGCGCGATGGCTGGCCGGTGATCCTCGATGCCGGCCAGGCGATCCCGCAGGTCGCCAACGGCCCTTCCTGGCAACGCGGCGATGCCACGCAGGCCACGCGCAGCGGCAACTTCACCTGGCGCGACGATTTCGGCGCCAAGACGCTCGACCCCGAATGGATCAGCCTGCGCGCCGCGCCGGCATGGGCCGACCTGCGCAGCCAGCCCGGCGTGCTGCTGATCTCCCCGCGTGCCGATGGGCTGGAAGGCCACGGCCTGCCCGCGTTCCTGGGCCGGCGGCAGCAGCACCAGCGGTTCGAGGCGCAGGTGCGCGTGCAGCCGCCGGGCGAGCAGGGCGTGACCGCCGGCCTGGCCCTCTACCAGGACGAAGCGCACTGGTACGTGCTGGGCGTGCAGCGCACCGCGCGGGGGCTGGAAGTATTCGTGCAGAAGCAGACGCCGGAAGGCCGGCAGGTGGTCGCGCATCGGTCGATCCCCGCCGGCGCCGCGCTGCACCTGCGCATCCAGGCCGATGCCGGCCTGGGCGATTTCGCCTTCGACACCGGCGCCGGCTGGCAGCCGCTGCGCGAGCGCGAGGACATCCACGTACTGAGCACCGATCTGGCCGGCGGTTTCGTCGGCGTCACGGTCGGGCCTTATGCCAGGGCCGAAGCGGCCCCTTTCCAGGAGGACTGACATGCCATCGCTGTCCCAACGCGGCCGCAAGGCCATTGCCCTGGCCGTCGCGCTGTCGCTGCTGCCGCTGGCGGCGGGGGCCGCCGACGCCCCGGCCAGCGGCGACAAGCCGCTCTACCTCGACCCGGACCGTGCGTTCGAGGCGCGCGCGGCCGACCTGGTCTCGCGCATGACGCTGGAGGAGAAAGTCAGCCAGATGCAGAACAGCGCCGCGGCGATCCCGCGCCTGGGCGTGCCGGCCTACGACTGGTGGAACGAAGCGCTGCACGGCGTGGCGCGCGCGGGCGGGGCCACCGTGTTCCCGCAGGCCATCGCGATGGCCGCCACGTTCGATGCGCCGCTGATGCACCAGATCGCCACCACCATCAGCGACGAGGCGCGCGCCAAGCACCACGAGTTCCTGCGCCAGGACCAGCACGGACGCTACCAGGGGCTCACGTTCTGGTCGCCGAACATCAACATCTTCCGCGACCCGCGCTGGGGCCGCGGGCAGGAGACCTATGGCGAGGATCCGTACCTGACTTCACGCATGGGCGTGAATTTCGTCCAAGGCCTGCAAGGCGACGACCCGAAGTACCGCAAGGTCGACGCCACCGCCAAGCACTTCGCCGTGCACAGCGGCCCGGAACACAACCGCCACGAGTTCGACGTGCACCCGGACCCGCGCGATCTCCACGAGACCTACCTGCCCGCGTTCCAGGCGCTGGTGCAGGAGGCGCACGTGGATGCGGTGATGGGCGCCTACAACCGCGTCAACGGCGAATCGGCCTCGGCCAGCCAGCTGCTGCTGCAGGACACGCTGCGGCGCGACTGGGGCTTCAAGGGCTACGTGGTGTCCGACTGCGATTCGATCGAGGACATCTACAAGCACCACAAGATCGTCGGCACCGCCGAAGAGGCCGCCGCGCTGGGCGTCAAGCGCGGGCTGGAGCTGAACTGCGGGCGCACGTATGCCGCGCTGACCGGGGCGGTGAAGCAAGGGCTCATCAGCGAGGCGGAGATCGACGCGGCGGTGCGCCAGTTGATGACCGCGCGCATGCGCCTGGGCATGTTCGATCCGCCCGAGCGCGTGCC
Organism: Stenotrophomonas sp. HITSZ_GD; assembly: GCF_029543105.1. Taxonomy (GTDB): domain Bacteria; phylum Pseudomonadota; class Gammaproteobacteria; order Xanthomonadales; family Xanthomonadaceae; genus Stenotrophomonas_A. The sequence continues at coordinate 198,893 of NZ_JARQXB010000002.1, read as the reverse complement.
CTACGCGAACATTCCCTATTCGGTGAACCAGGCGCCGGCCCATGACGCGCTGGCCCTGCGCGCCGCGCGCGAATCGCTGGTGCTGCTGAAGAACGATGGCGTGCTGCCGCTGTCGCCGTCGATCCGCCGCGTGGCGGTCATCGGCCCGACGGCCGACGATCCGATGGCGCTGCTGGGCAACTACTACGGCACGCCGGCCAACCCGGTCACCGTGCTCAAGGGCATCCGCAATGCCTTGCCCGATGCGCAGGTGGTGTATGCGCGCGGCAGCGACCTGGTCGAGCGGCGCGAGGACCCCGATGCCGACAGCCCGATCGAGCCGCGCTACCTGCGCCCCACCGCGCTGGCGAACGAGCGCGGCCTGCAGGGCGAGTATTTCCGCGGCAAGGACCTGCGCGGCGAACCCGCGCTCACCCGGCTGGACTCGCACGTGGCGTTCCGCTGGGACCGCGGCGCCCCCACCGACGATGCCGTCGCGCGCGGCGAACTGAGCCGGGAGAAGGCGCTGGCCAGCGACGATTTCAGCGTGCGCTGGACCGGCCAGCTGCTGCCGCCGCGCGATGGCGTGTACGACCTCAGCGTGACCGCCGACGACGGATTCCGCCTGTACTTGGACGGCAAGCTGTTGCTGGATCGCTGGAAGAACAGCGATCGCGCCCAGGCCCAGCACGCCAGCGTGGCACTGCGCAGCGGCCAGGCCTACGACCTGCGGCTGGAATACTACGACCACGAACGCGACGCCGCGGTGCGGCTGGCCTGGCGCCTGCCCGGCGGCGCGCCGCCGCTGGAGGAGGCGTTGCAGGCCGCGCGCGAGGCCGATGCGGTGATCTTCGTCGGCGGGCTCACCGGCGATGTCGAAGGCGAGGAGATGGATGTCAGCTATCCGGGCTTCTCCGGCGGCGACCGCACCGACCTGCGCTTGCCCAAGCCGCAACGCGAACTGCTCGAAGCGCTGCACGGCACCGGCAAGCCGGTGGTCGCGGTCCTGACCGCCGGCTCGGCGCTGGCCATCGACTGGGCGCAGCAGCACCTGCCGGCGATCCTGCTGGCGTGGTATCCCGGGCAGCGGGGCGGCGATGCAGTGGCCGATGCGTTGTTCGGCAAGACCAGCCCGGGCGGCCGCCTGCCGGTGACGTTCTACCGCGCCGACGCCACGCTGCCCGCCTTCGACGACTACGCGATGAAAGGGCGCACCTACCGCTACTACGAGGACACGCCGCTGTATCCGTTCGGCTTCGGCCTGAGCTACGCGCGTTTCGACTACTCGGCGTTGACGCTGGACCGCCGGCGCGGCAAGGCGGGCGATCCGCTGCAGGTGAAGCTCAAGGTGCGCAACAGCGGCAAGGTCGCCGCCGACGAGGTGGTGCAGCTGTACCTGCGGCCGGTGAACCCGGCGCGCCCGCGCGCGCTCAAGGAACTGCGTGGCTTCCAGCGCATCACGCTGCAACCGGGGGAGCAGCGCGAGATCGCCTTTGACGTGCAGCCCGAGCGCGACCTGCGCATCTACGACCCGCAGCGCCAGGCCTACCTGGTGGACGCGGGCCAGTACGAAGTGCAGGTGGGCGCATCGAGTGCGGACATCCGGCTCAAGCAAAGCTATACCGTGACGGATTGAGGCAAGGCGGCCGCATTCGCGCCGAGGCCCTCCGCGCTGCCCGCCGGCCGCGAGGGCGCAGCGGGCCACGGCGCGTGCGTTGACCGCCGCTGCAGCGCTGTACGATGCTGGGGCGGCGCAAGGGGGCTTGCGTCGAGACCTGCACGGGGAGCGCAACGATGAAGCGGATAGCGACGTGGACGATGGTGTGGGCCGGGCTGCTGGCCAGCGGCTGTGCGGCTGCCGCCGACGACGGGGTCGGCGGCCCGCTGTACGACCAGTTGCTCGGCCTGGACCAGGCGGTCTTCAACGCCTACAACGCCTGCGACCTGGAGGCCTTCAGTGGCTACTTCGCGCCGGATGTCGAGTTCTACCACGACACCGGCGGCGTCACGCACGACCGGCAGACCGTCATCGACAACACCCGCAAGTGGATCTGCCACAAGGTGCGCCGCGAGCTGATCGCCGGCACGTTCCGGGCCTATCCGCTGAAGGATTACGGGGCGCTCGCCGAAGGCGAGCATCGCTTCTGCGAATTGGCCAGCGGGCAATGCGAGGGCGTGGCGAAGTTCGTCATCGTCTGGCACCGGCAGGGTGACCAATGGCAGATCACCCGCGTGCTGAGCTACGGGCACCGCGCCCTGGCGCCTTGAGGCTCGGTCAGCGGCGCTGCGCCAGTTCGGTGAGGACGGACACCAGCGTGTCGTAATCGCGCGGTCCATCGTAGCGCTCGCCGTTGACGAACAGCGTCGGCGTCCCATTCACGCCGCTGCGCACGCCGCCCAGGAAGTCGGCCTCGATGCGCGCATCGTACTGGCCGGAGACCGCTTCGCCGAAGGCGGTGGGCGGCAGGCCGAGTTCGTGCGCGTAGCGGGCCAGGTCATGGTCGCCGAGCGCCTGCTGGTGTTCGTACAGCATGTCGTGCGCTTCCCAGAACTTGCCGTGCGCGCCGGCCGCCTCGGCGAACTGCGCGGCGCGCAGTGCATGCGGGTGCATTTCGGTCAGCGGGAAGTTGCGGAACACGAAGCGCAGCTGCGCGCCGAGCGCGGACTGCACCGCCTTGAGCAGCGGATATGCCTCGCCGCAGTAGGGGCATTCGTAATCACCGTATTCGACCAGCGTGACCGGTGCCTCGACAGGACCCTGGGTGTGGTCCTGGGCGGTGATGGGAAGGGTGAGGTGGCTCATGCGCGATCTCCGGAAGCGGCGGACAGCTTGTCGAGTGCGTCGAGGATGCCGTCTGCACCGGGATTGATGCCCAGCGGCGACAGGTGGCTCCACGCGATGCGGCCCTGCGCGTCGATCACGAACAGTGCGCGCTCGCTGATCCCGTCCGCATCGCGGTAGACGCCATAGCGGCGCGCCACCTCGCCCTTGGGCTCGAAATCGGCCAGCAGCGGGAAATGGAGCTTGCGCTGCTCGGCGAACGCGGCGTGGCACCACGCGCCATCGACCGAGATGCCGAGCAGTTGCGCGCCGGCGCGCTGGAACTCGGGCAGCACCTGGTTGTACAGCGCCATCTGGTCGCCGCAGACCGGGCTCCAGTCGGCGGGGTAGAAGGCCAGGATCACCGGCTGGCCACGCAGGGACGCCAGCGAGACGCGCTGGTCGGGCGTGGAGGGTAGTTCGAAATCGGGCGCCGGCGTGCCGGCGGGCAGGAGCGTGGAGGCGGACATGCGGGATCCTCGTGTCGGGAAAGAAGCGTGGATCGGGAGCGGACGGCGGCGGACGATGGCGCGGCGCGTGGGTGATCCGTGGCGATGACCGCTGGGGCGATGCGCGGTCGGGCAGGCAACTGCCAGCGTAATCGCACCGTGGCGCCCGGGCTTCACGCCGCCGTCAACCCGAAGCGCCTTCGCTCATTCATGTGGCTCAGGCAGGGTGCGCCGCGCCGGCGCGACGCAGCGTGATCAGCAGCGCGAGCGCGGGCAGCGCTACGCCGAGCACGGCCACGCCGTGCCAACCGAAGCGGTGCCACACTACCGCGGAGGCCCACGAGCCGACCGCGCCGCCGACGAACATCGAGGTCATGAACAGCGTATTGAGGCGGCTCTTGAACTCCGGATGCAGCCCGTAGATCAGGTGCTGGTGCGAGACCAGCGCGATCTGCACGCCGAAGTCCAGCGCGATCACGCCCACCACCAAGCCGGCGATGCCCGGCCATGCGCCGAGCACGATCCACGACACCAGCGTGGCCAGCGCGCCGAGGCGGATCACCCACGCCGGGCCGCGGCGGTCGGCCACGCGGCCGGCGACCGGCGCCATCGCCACGCCCACCGCGCCGACGATGCCGAACAGGCCCGCTGCGGTGGCGCCCAGATGCAGCGGCGGTTCGGCCAGGTGCAGCGAGAGCACGGTCCAGAACGCGGAGAAAGCGGCAAACAGCAGCGCCTGCACCAGCGCCGCCTGGCGCAGGCGCGGCTCGCGATGCCACAGCTGCCACAGCGAGGCGAGCAACTCGCGGTAACGCAGGCGATGGGCGGGCGCATGCGCGGGCAGGCTGCGCGCCATCAGCACGGCGGCGGCCAGCGCCACCGGTACGGCGATCCAGAACACCGCGCGCCACCCCACCGCGCTCGACAGCGCGCCGGCCGCCGTGCGGCTGAGCAGGATGCCGGTCAACAGGCCGCTCATCACCGTGCCGATCGCCGCGCCGCGCTTTTCCGGCGCGCACAGGATGGCGGCGAACGGCACGATCTGTTGCGCCACGGTGGCGGTGGCGCCCACCAGCACCGAGCCGATCGCCAGCATCGCCAGCCCCGGCGCGGCGGCGGTCAACGCCAGCGCCGCGGCCAGCACGACGAACTGCACCACGATCAAGCGGCGCCGCTCGAACATGTCGCCCAGCGGCAGCAACAGCAGCAGGCCGGCCGCGTAACCGGCCTGCGTGAGCGCGGGAATCCATGCACTGACCCGCGCGTCGCCGAGGCTGGCGGCCATGATCCCCAGCATCGGCTGGTTGTAGTAGATGTTCGCCACGGCGAGCCCGGCGGCCAGCGCCATGGCGAACAGCGGCGCGCGCGGCGCGGTGGAGGACAGCGGGGCCGAGGTGGCCATGGAAACTCCAGGAAAGACGGTAGGGAAGTGGCGCCCGCCGACGCGCGGCCGGCAGGCCCCGGCCGACGCGGCGGCGCCGCATCGGAACGAGATCAAAGCCAGTGCGCGACCACGGTGCGCGGTGGACGCGGGCCGGCGGCCCGCGCCCGGAAGCGCGACTCAGCGCTGGATGAATTCCAGCAGGTCGGCGTTGATCACATCGGCGTGCGTCGTGCACATGCCGTGCGGGAAGCCCTTGTACACCTTCAGCTCGCCGTGCTTGACCAGCTTCCACGACAGCTCGCCGGCATCGGCGATCGGCACGATCTGGTCGTCATCGCCGTGCATCACCAGCACCGGCACTTCGATCTTCTTCAGGTCCTCGGTGAAGTCGGTTTCCGAGAATGCCTTGATGCCGTCGTAGTGGGCCTTCGCGTTGCCCGCCATGCCCTGGCGCCACCAGTTCTGGATGGTGCCGGGAATGGCCTTGGCGCCCTCGCGGTTGAAGCCGTAGAACGGGCCGGTCGGCAGGTCGAGGTAGAACTGCGAGCGATTGGCGGCCAACTGCGCGCGCAGGCCGTCGAACACTTCGATCGGCAGGCCGCCCGGATTGGCGGGGGTCTTGACCATGATCGGCGGCACCGCGCCGATCAGCACCGCCTTGGCGACGCGGCCGGCCGGCTGGCCATAGCGCGCCACGTAGGCGGTGACTTCGCCGCCACCGGTGGAATGGCCGATGTGCACGGCGTTGCGCAGGTCCAGGTGTTCCATCACCGCGGCCGCGTCGGCGGCGTAGTGGTCCATGTCGTGGCCATCGGCCACATGCGAGGAACGGCCATGGCCGCGGCGGTCGTGCGCGACGACGCGGAAGCCCTTGCGGACGAAGAACAGCAGCTGTGCGTCCCAGTCATCGCTGGACAGCGGCCAACCATGGTGGAACACCAGCGGCTGGGCGTCCTTCGGGCCCCAGTCCTGGAAGAAGATATCGACGCCATCGCGGGTGGTCACAGTGTTCATCAGGGGATTCCTCATGTGGTGGGGTACAACGTGAACGCTACGGGGGTAGCAGCGGCGGCGAAATCCTACGGTCGGTTCGCCGCCTCATACGAAGGTGTGGGGCGTCATCGCCGCGCCAGGGCGCGGTCCACGCATTCGGCGATGAGGTCGGCCTCCACGGGCTTGGCGAGGAAGGCGAGCGCGCCACGCGCCAGTACGCGCGCGCGCATCGCCTCGGTGGGAAACGCGGTGAGCAGGATCACCGGAAAATCGTGACCGGCCGATTGCAGCGCCGCCTGCAGCTGCTCGCCATCCATGCCGGGCATGCGCATGTCGCTGATCAGGCAGGCCGGCGCGTGCGCCGGCAGCGCCTGCAGGAATTCGGCGGCCGAAGCATAGGTGAGCGTGTCGTAGCCCAACGCGCGCAGCAGGCTGGACAACGAGGCGCGTACGCCGCTGTCGTCGTCGACCACGGCGACGAGGCGGGCGCGGGCGTGAGGGTTCATGCCGGCAACTCCTTCGCGCCATGCGGCGCACGAAGGTGCGTCAAGCCGGCCCGATGGCGCATTTAGGCATGCGGGCACCGGGCTGAACATCATACGGAGGTGTGGGGCCCCTGGAGGCCCAGCGCTTCGGCCTGCCGCACGAGGTCGGCCAGCGAACGCACGCCCATCTTGCGCATCACGTTGCCGCGATGGATCTTCACGGTGATCTCGCTCAGGCCGATCAATCCGGCGACCTGCTTGTTCATCAACCCGGCCACCACGTGCGCCATGACCTCGCGTTCGCGCGGGGTCAGCGTCTGGTACTGCTCGCGCACCTGCGCCAGGCTCGCGGCCTGAGCACGACGCTGGCGGTCGCGTTCGATCGCCGCGCTCACCGCATCGAGCATGTCCTGGTCGCGGAAGGGCTTGGCGAGGAAATCCACCGCGCCGGCCTTCATCGCGCGCACCGTCATCGGGATGTCGCCGTGCCCGGTCATGAACACGATCGGCAGCGCCACCCCCTGCGCGACGAGTTGGGCCTGGAAATCCAGGCCACTGATCCCGGGCAGGCGCACGTCCAGCACCAGGCAGCCGGGCACGTCGGGCAGCGCCTGGGCCAGCAGCTCGGCCGGCGAGGCGAAGGTGCGCGCCTGCAGGCCGATGGAGCGGAACAGGCTGTCGAGGGCTTCGCGCACCGCGGCTTCATCGTCCACGATGACGACCAGCGGCACGGAGGAAGTCGGCGGAAGCGGGCTATGGCGCATGGGACGGGGCGTCGTGGTGGGCGGGCAGGGTCAGCTCGAACACGGTGCCACGGCCGGGCGTGCTTTCCACCGTGAGCTCGCCGCCGTGGGCCTGGGCGGTGGTGCGGCAGATCGCCAGCCCCATGCCCATGCCGTGCGGCTTGGTCGTGTAGAACGGATCGAACAGGCGCGGCAGGTCGGCGGGGGCGATGCCCGGTCCGGTGTCGGCGACGCGGAACGCCAGCGTAGCGTCCGCGCCGCGGCCGGCGTGAAGGAACAGCATGCGCGGCCCGCGCCAGCCGGCCAGGGCCTGGCAGGCATTGACCATCAGGTTCACCAGCACCTGCTCCAGCTGCACGCGGTCGCCGTGCAGCCAGGGCAGGTCGTCCTCGACATGCACGTGCACATCCACCGCTTCGCGGGTGAACTCGTGGCGTACCAGCTCCACCGCGTCGGCGAGCAGCGCCGCCGGTGCCAGCGGCTGGTGCAGCGTCGGCGCCTTGCTGAGGAAATCGCGCACCCGGCGCACGATGTCGCCGGCGCGCCGGCCTTCGGCGATGATCCGTGCGATGGCTGTCTCCACCTCGTGCAGGTCCGGCGTCTCGCGGCGCAACCAGCGCATGCCGGCCTCGCCATTGGTCACCACCGCCATCAACGGCTGGTTGACTTCGTGCGCGATGGAGGCGGTGAGCTCGCCCAGCGTCGCCACGCGCATGGCGTGCGCCAGTTCGGCCTGCGCGGCGAGCATGGCGTCCTGCGCTTGCCGGCGCTCGGTGATGTCCACCACGAACACCAGCACGCTGCCGGCGCCATCCTCGGCGGTGGGGAAGGTGATGGTGAACAGCACGGGCACGCGCCGGCCGTCGGCGCGCAGCAATTCGGTCTCGCCTTCGAAGAACGTCTCGCCGCCGGCATAGGCGAGCAGCGAGGCGACGAAGGTATCGTCGGCGGGATCGAGCAGTTCGGAGAGCGAGGCCGGCATGGCCGCTTGCGCGTGCCCGGCGATAGCGGCGAAGGCGGGATTCGTGCGCTCGATGCGCACCAGGTCGCGGGCCTGCGCGGCGAAGCCGGGGTGCCGCGCGAGATGGGCGGCCAGCGCGGACGGGGTGTCGAGCCCTTGCGCGAGCAGCGCGGCGTGGAGCGCGCGCCAGTCCTGCTGCACCACGCCGATGCGGGTGGCGTCGAACATGCGGCGGTAGCGCTGCTCGCTTTGCACCAGCCGGGCATGGGCGGCCTGTCGCGCGGTGACGTCGGTGTGGGTTTCCAGCACGCGCCATGGACGTCCGGCGGCATCGCGCTGCAGCGCCCAGCGGCTTTCCACGTGCAGTTCGCGGCCGTCGCGCGTGGTCTGCAGCAGCGTGCCTTCCCAGCGGCCTTCGGCTTCCAGCGCCGCGTCGGCCAGCGCGCGCGGTTGCGCGTAGCGCGTGCGCAGCAGTTCGTCGGCGACGCGGCCCAACGCCTCCGGCGCGCTGAAGCCGTAGACCTCCGCGGCGCCGCGGCTCCAGAACGCGATGCGCCCGTCGCGGTCGCGGGTGAAGATCATGTCGTGCGAGAGGTCCAGCAGCATGGCCTGCGAGGCCAGCGACTGCACCGCGCGTTGGTTCTCCAGCGCCAGCGCGGCGCTGATCGCGATGGCCGCCAGGCTCACCGCCGCGCGAAAGGTCTGCGCGCCGACGTGGCGCAGGCCGTGGGTATCCAGATAGGCGTAGACCGTGAGCACGATGCCCGCCGCGGCGACGGCCAGGATGTCGCCCCGGCGCGCCGTGCGCGCGACCAGCATCACCGCCACCACGTAGAGCACCGCCACCGCGCCTTCCAGCGTGGTCAGCGTGTCGACCAGGAAGATCGCCCCCACCAGCAGGGCAGCCCCCAGGCGCAACGCGCCCTGCTGCAGGCGCTCGCGTGGCGGGGCGGCAGCCCGTCCGGCGCTAGTCGGGGAGGGCGTGTGCGGTGCGGCGGCAGGAGGGAGCATGCGGCAAGGCTCCGGTTCGACGGGACGGGGGCGCGGGGGACGGCCCGCCGATCATAGACGCGGCCCGGCGGGGTGGCTGGTACGGCCGTGCGCTTGGGCGCAGCCCCACACCAAGGTATGAGCGCGCGAAACGAACCGGCAATGTTGCCGGCCGCCGTGCCTGGCTACGTTGTGCGCCATGCCGGACACCGCCATGCGGTTCCGGTCCTTACCTTCCGCCACCGCAGGAGACTGGTCATGAACCCGCAATCCACCGCCGCTCGCCGCGCCGCCGCGCTGCATGTCCGCAACGACCTCGGCGAGGACGCCGCGCGCGACATCGCCGCCGCCCTCACCGGCGTGCTGGCCGACATGTTCGCGCTGTACCTGAAGACCAAGAACTTCCATTGGCACCTGTCCGGCCCGCATTTCCGCGACTACCACCTGATGCTGGACGAACAGGGCGACCAGATCTTCGCCACCACCGACGTGCTGGCCGAGCGCGCGCGCAAGGTGGGCGGCACCACGCTGCGCTCGATCGGCCACATCCAGCGCCTGCAGCGGCTGGCCGACAACGACGCCGACTACGTCACGCCGGAGGACATGCTCGCCGAACTGGCCGACGACAACCGCCGCATGGCCGGCTTCCTGCGCGAGGCGCATGGCGTGTGCGACACCTATGGCGATGTCGCCTCCACCAGCCTGATCGAGGTGTGGATCGACGAGGCGGAACGCCGCGCCTGGTTCCTGTTCGAAAGCACCCGCCGGCCGGCCTGAGCCGCGTCCTGGCGCCCGGTCCGCGCCGTGCCGGGCCGGGTTGGGGGCGAGATTTCCCCGTTTCGTCGCAACCGCGTTGAGGCAGGACGCCATGGCGTCCATGCTGGCGGTGCCGGGTGCGGTGCTCGCCCCCGTACAGGAGCCAGGAATGAAAACCTTGTTCGGCGTGGTCGCGTGGTGCCTGCTGTTCGTGCTGTGCTGGCCGTTGGCCCTGCTGGCGCTGGTGGCATGGCCGTTCGTGTGGCTGTTGCTGTTGCCCTTCCGGCTGGTCGGCGTGACCTTCTCGGCGTTGTTCGCCTTCCTCGGCGCGCTGTTGTTCCTGCCGGCGCGGCTGCTGGGCTGGCAGCCGCGCACGCCGTCGGTGGCCGGCTGAGGCCACGGCCCCGCCCACCCAGGCACGGCGGATCAGCTCACGGCGTGCCCGCCGCGCGGATGACCGCGTCGAAAGCCGGCTTGGGCTGGCGTTCGCGGTCGAACAGCAGCGGATAGTTGTGCCGGCCGCGCACCGGGTAGTCGTTCTTCCAGGAGCCGCCATCGTGCACGTTCCAGAAGGTGACGCGCGCGATGACATCGCGCTTGCGCTTGAACAGCGCGAACAACTCGGCGTAGCGCTGGGCCAGGCGTTGCTGCATGTCCGCCGGCAGGCCCTCCGGCCACGGGTCGAGCTGGCGCCGCGCGGTCGCGTCGGCGGGTAGCTCCAGGCGCTGGTCGGCGGGCATGCCGTCGGTGCGCGGCGGCTGCGGCAGCACGTCGATGTCCAGCTCGGTGATCATCACTTTCACGCCCAGGGCGGCGAAGGTGTCGATGCTGGTTTCGATCTCGGCGATCGACGGGCTCTCCAGTCCCCAGTGGCCCTGCATGCCCACGCCGTCCACGCGCACGCCGCTGGCCTGCAGCATCTTCACCAACCGCACGATGCCCTCGCGCTTGGCCGGCTTCTCGGTGTTGAAGTCGTTGTAGTACAGCTCGGTACCCGGGGCCGCCTCGGCGGCGTAGCGATAGGCCTCGCGCAGCAGGCGGTCGCCATCGCCCACGTTCTTCAGCCATGGGCTCTGGCGGTAGCTGCCGTCCTCGTCGACGACCTCGTTGGCGACATCCCATGCCTGCAGGCGGCCGGCGAAATGTCCCGCGACGTGCTGGATGTGGTCCTTCAGCACCGCCAACTGGGCATCGGCCGTGTTCGGGCGGCCCTGCGCATCGGTGAACATCCACGCCGGCGTCTGGATATGCCATAGCAGGTTATGGCCCACCAGGAACATGCCGTGCGCCTGGCCGAAGCGGACGAAGGCATCGCCCTTGCTGAAGTCGTAAACGCCGGGCCGCGGATGCACGTTCTCCGGCTTGAGTTCGTTCTCGGCGGTGATGGTGTCGAACTGCGCAATCACCAACTGCTGCGAGCGCGCGTCGCGGCCACTGACGATGGCATCGTTCACCGCCACGCCGACGAGGAAGTCGTCGCGATAAGCGTCCTTCAACGTGGCCGGCGGCGCGGCGGCGAACGCGGGCAGGGCGGTGGCGGCCCATGCCAGGGCAAGCAGGGTCGGGCGGAACGACAAGGTCATGGCATGCTCCGGGAGGGCGAGTGGATGGGATGGAGGGTCAGCTGGCGGCCTGCGCTCGGGAACGGCCTCCCGTAGCGCGATGCGAAAGCGTGGGCCACGCGGATGGCGCGGCGCAGCACGGCCTTGCGCTGGAACCTGCACCGTGGAGGAAGGAAAAGCCTTGTTTTCAAGCGTTCGGTCTGTTGCGTGATAGCGCTATCACTAACACGCGCGGATCGCTCGCGCCACTGCTCGCGCCCACGGGTGCGGCCGGGCGAGGCAGTGATGCGCTCCTCCGCAGGCGCGCCGCCACGCCTTGACCATCAAATGCTGCCCTGCAGCGTGCAAGCCGTCATGATAGCGCTACCATCCCAATCGCTGTGCGCTGTATCCGCCGGGCTTGCGATCATGCCCGGTATTGGCGGCATGTTTCGGGCCGCACGCGGCCGCGGTGTCCTCTGCCTCCCATCCCTCCAGGCAGCGGCCGCCGCGGTCGCGCCTTCCTCTTCGTTCGCCGGGAAATCCATGAACCGTACGTCCGCACCGCTATCGGTCACCGAGAAGATCGGCTACAGCCTGGGCGACCTGGCCGCCAACCTCATCTTCCAGACCCTGATCAGCTTCCTGGCGTTCTTCTATACCGATGTCTACCGCATTCCCGCCGCCGCCGCGGCCACGGTGATTTTCAGCGTGGGCCTGCTCGGCGCATTCGTGTTCACCCCGGTGGTGGGCATCATCGCCGACCGCACGCGCAGCCGCTGGGGCAAGTTCCGCCCGTGGATCCTATGGACGGCCGTGCCGTTCGGCCTGCTCTCGCTGCTGGCGTTCTCCACCCCGAACCTGGGCGAGCACGGCAAGATCGCCTACGCGCTGGCGACCTACAGCCTGCTGATGCTGGTGTACGTGGCCAACAACCTGCCGTACTCGGCGCTGAGCGGCGTGCTCACCGGCAACATGGACCAGCGCAACAGCCTTTCGGCGTATCGCTTCGTGGCGGTGATGATCGCGCAGTTCATCATCCAGGTGCTGCTGCTGCCGTTGGTGCTGATCCTGGGCGGCGGCGACAAGGCGCTGGGGTTCCAGCACACGATGGCCGTATTCGCGGTGGTCGGCACGGTGTTCTTCCTGATCACCTTCTTCACCACGCGCGAGCGGGTGGTGCCAGCGGCGGGCGAGGGGGGCAGCGTACGCCAGGACCTGGCCGACCTGATGCGCAACCGGCCCTGGCTGGTGATGCTGGCGCTGACCATCCTGGTCTTCGTCACCCTCGCGCTGAAGGGCGGCATGTACATCTACTACTTCAAGTACTACCTCAGCGAGCCGGACCTGGCGGCGTTCATCGACGGGGTCGGCTTCAACCGCTTCCTCGCCGGGCTCAACAGCGTGCTGGCCAGCCTGGGGTTGTCCGCGTTCCAGTGGCCGCAGGATGCACCCACCTCGGCTTTCAGCCTGTTCAGCGCCGGCGGCATCATCGCCATGATCATCGGCATCGGCTTCTCGCGCCGGCTTGCCGAGCGCTTCGGCAAGCGCGACGTATTCGGGGGCGCGCTGCTGGTGTCCACGCTGTGCCTGCTGGCCTACCTGTTCTTTCCGCCGCAGGCCGTGGGCCTGGTGGTGTTGTTCTACATCCTGCACGGCTTCTTCTACGGCATCACCACGCCGCTGCTGTGGGCGATGATCGCCGACGTGGCCGACTACTCCGAATGGCGCAACCATCGTCGCGCCACGGCGATCATCTTCTCGGCGATGCTGTGCGGCCTGAAGATCGGCCTGAGCATCGGCGGCGCGCTGGTGGCGGCGATCCTGGCGCACTATGGCTATGACGGCGGCGCGACCACGCAGGCACCGGCGGTGGCCGACGGCATCCGATTGTCGGTCAGCGTGTACGCGTCGATTCCCTTCCTGGCCGCGGTGGCGCTGCTGTTCCTGTACGAGATCGACAAGCGCACCGAAGCGCGCATCGAGCAGGAACTGGGCGCACGCCGCGCCGCCGCCACCGCCTGACCCCTTTCTCCCTCGACCCCCTTCATGAGCGACCATATCGACCCGGAACGCCTGGCGGCGCTGAAGCGCAGCGCCCTGTCCGCCCCGCTGGTGACCGCGCAGTACACCGCCGATCCTTCCGCCCACGTCTTCGAAGGGCGGATGTACATCTATCCCTCGCACGATGTGGAAGGCGGCGTGCCTTTCAACGACAACGGCGACCACTTCGCGATGGAGGACTACCACGTCTATCGCCAGGATCATCCGCAGGGCGAGGCGGTGGATTGCGGCGTGGCCTTGCACGTGCGCGATGTGCCGTGGGCCGCGCGGCAGATGTGGGCGCCCGATTGCGCCGAGCGCGATGGGCGCTACTACCTGTATTTTCCGGCCAAACGCGCCGACGGCATCTTCCAGATCGGCGTGGCGGTGGGCGAGCGGCCGGAAGGCCCGTTCGTCGCCGAGCCGGCCCCCATCGAGGGCAGTTATTCCATCGACCCGGCGGTGTTCGCCGACGACGATGGCGCGTACTACTGCTACTTCGGCGGCATCTGGGGCGGGCAGCTGCAAAAGTACCGGGACAACCGCTACGACGCGGCGAACGAGGAGCCGCCGGCCGACGCGCCCGCGCTGGGCCCGCGCATGGCGCGGCTGCATGCGGACATGAAGGCGTTCGACGAGGCGCCGCGCGAGTTGTCGATCGTGGACGCGGATGGCCAGCCCCTGCGCGCGGGCGACCACGACCGCCGCTATTTCGAAGGCCCGTGGATGCACAAGCACGGCGGGCGCTATTACCTCTCGTATTCGACCGGCGACACCCACTACATCTGCTACGCAACGGGCGACACCCCCTATGGGCCGTTCACTTACCAGGGGCGCATCCTCAACCCGGTCGTGGGCTGGACCACGCACCACTCGATCGTCGCGTTCGATGGGCGTTGGTGGCTGTACTACCACGACGCGCTGCTGTCCGGCGGGGTGACGCACCTGCGCTCGATGAAGGTGGCCGAGCTGCACCATGATGCGGACGGGCGCATCGCCACGCTGGAGCCGTATGGCCATGACTGAGCCGGCGATGACACCGCTGCCGCCGGGCGAGACCTTCGTGCTCCGTGCAGGTGCGCTGGAGGTGACGGTGGCACCGGAGGCCGGCGGCCGCCTGGCCCAGGTGCGGCACGCGGGACGGGATTGGTTGATCGGGCCGGACGCGGGTTACCCGGGCGCGATCTCCTGGGGTGCGTACCCGATGGTGCCCTGGGCCGGCCGGATCCGGAACGGGCGCTTTCCCTTCGCGGGCGACACCTGGCAGTTGCCGCCCAGCCTGGGCGCGCATGCGATCCATGGCGTGGGGTTCGTGCGGCGGTGGTCGGTCGTTGCGCATGGCGCGCAGCGCGTGGTGCTCGCCCTCGAACTGGGCGAGGGCGCGGACTGGCCGTTCGGCGGCCGGGTGGAGCAGCGTATCGAGGTGATGCCCGATCGCCTGCGCCTGGACATGCAACTGGTTGCGGGGGAGCGTGCAATGCCGTTGCCCGTGCTCGGGTGGCATCCGTGGTTCGTCAAGGCCGAGCGCTTCGACTTCGCACCGCGCGCCTACTATCCGCGCGACGCGGAAGGCATCGCCACGCTGCCGCTGGCGCCGCCGCCGGGGCCGAAGGACGACTGCTATCTGTGCGATGCGCCGGTGGCCCTGACGCGCGAAGGGCATCGCCTGGTGCTGCGCTCGAATGGCGACCACTGGGTGTACTACGACGAAACACCGCACGCGACCTGCTTCGAGCCGCAGAGCGGGCCGCCGGACGCGTTCAACCTGCGCGATGCCGTGCTGGCGCCCGGGGCCAGCGTGTCGGCATGGTTCGAGTGGGAATTCTCGGCCGTGTGACCCGGGCGGGGCCGCATCGTCCGGCGCGCGAAGCAGTACGGTGTGAGCGCAGGCCTCAGTCAGTCCCGTCGTCGCCGCCGTCGCGCCACGCATAAGGCCCGAACGTGGCGCCGATGAACCCGCTTGCCGTTTGCGTGCTCAGCAAACGCGCGTCCAGGTTATCGGCCAGCACCTGCCAGCCATTGCCAGCCACGGCGTACTCCGCTCGCATCGCCGCGCCTTGCAGCTTGAAACGCAGGCGGGCCGACGTTACCCCCTGCGGCAACGCCACCGACGCGATCGCCACGCCTGGCGCGGGTTCGTCCGCGCTTGCGCGCCGCCACAAGGCCAGCGTGGTGTGGGCTGCCTCGCGCGCCAGCGCCAGCGCATAGAAGTGGCTTTCGTTCTGCAACACCGCCAGCCCCGCATGCTCGCCCGCTTGCAGGCCGCGGGCCTCTACCGTCGCTTCGAGGTCCGCATGGTGGTGCTGCAGCCGGTGGCCCAGGTAGCTCGGCTGCCCACCGGCGAATTCACCCAACGGCGTGGCCGATGGCGCGATCCACAGCCCGCCACGCCCGGTGCCGAACCAGCGCGTACGCGGCGCGTTCACGCTCACCCACGCCGGTGGCAGGTGCTTTCCCGCGAACGATTCCCGCCAGGCCATCGGGCCACTCATCGGCGGCACGTCGGTGGCGCGCGGCAGGGCGGGGCGTTGGGCGATCGCCGGCACGCGCTCCCCGTGCGGCAGGATGCGCGGCCAATCGTCCTCCCAGCGGACGGGCAGCAGGAACGTCTCGCGGCCGATGTTGTAGTGGTTGCCCTCATACGGCCGCGTGGCCAGGAATACCGCCCACCAGCTGCCATCCTTGAGTTCGACGAACTGCGCGTGCCCGGCGGAAGTCACCGGGTCCGGGCGCGCCGGGTCCAGGTCGCGCTGGGTCAGCGTGGGATTGTCGTGCCACGCCTCGTAGGGCCCGAAGATCGCCCGGCTGCGGTAGACCATCTGCGCGTGCTGCTCGCCGGTGCCGCCCTCGGCCGCGGTCAGGTAGTAGTAGTCGCCGCGTCGGAACAGGTGCGGGCCTTCCACGTGTTCGGGATGGCTCGCCGGGTCGGCGCCGGCATCGACGAGCACCTTGCGCGGCCCCACCATCGTCATCGTCGCCAGGTCCAGCTGCTGCAGCCAGATCGCGCGATGGCCGTCGTAGCGCAGCTTGCCTTCCGGCAGCCCGTTGTTGACCACCCACGCACTGCCATCGCGGTCGAAGAACAGCGACGGGTCGATGCCCTCGAAGCCCAGCCAGTGTGGATCGGACCACGGGCCGGCCGGGTCCCTGGCGGTGATCACGAAGTTGCCGCGGTCGCAGTAGAAGCAGGTGTTGGTGATATAGAAGGTGCCGGCGTGCTCGCTGATCGAGGCGGCGAACAACCCGCGCGTGAGCTCGTGCTGGCCCAGGTCCACCTGGCCGGGCCGGTCGATCGCGTTGCCCACCTGCCGCCAGTCCACGAGGTTGCGGCTATGGAATACCGGCAGCCCGGGGAAATAGCCGAAGCTGCTGTTCACCAGGTAGAAGTCGTCGCCGGCGCGCACCACGGAAGGGTCCGGATAGAAGCCGGCCAGGATCGGGTTGCGGTACTGCGCCGCGGTGGGTACCGGCCCGCCATCGTCGCCCCTATAGCGCACTTCGGTGAACCGGGCTTCGCCGGCCTGTGCCGCGAATGCCACCAGCGCGCACCAGGCCCATCCCCAGGTGTGTTTCATGCCGCGTTTCCTCCCATCCAGACCGGGCATCAAACCATGCCGCCGCGCCCGTGGCGCGCCGTGGCTATGAAGATTTCGCACGCGCCTATGCCGGGATGACGCCCGGATCGAGGCTGGCCGCATCATGCGAAGGGATGATTCCGCCGTCACCCGCATCGGCCTAGGCTGGCGCCTTCCCCCTCGCAGGAGTGTCCGATGCGCCAGAACGCCGCCGAATACATGGCCCAGGTACTGGAAGTGGCCGGGGTCGAACGCGTCTACGGCGTGGTCGGCGATTCCTTGAATGGATTCACCGAAGCCCTGCGCGCGCGCGGCCGCATCGAATGGGTGCACATGCGCCACGAGGAAGCCGGCGCGTTCGCCGCGGGCGCCGAGGCGCAGCTGACCGGCGAGCTGGCCGTGTGCGTGGGCAGCTGTGGGCCGGGCAACCTGCACATGATCAACGGCCTGTTCGACTGCCACCGCAGCGGCGCGCCGGTGCTGGCGATTGCCGCGCACATCCCCAGCAGCGAGATCGGCATCGACTATTTCCAGGCCACCCACCCGGAAATCCTGTTCAAGGAATGCAGCCACTACGTCGAGCTGGTGTCGCAGCCGGAGCAGCTGCCGCAGATCCTGGACCGGGCGATGCGCACGGCCATCGCGCGCAAGGGCGTGGCGGTGGTGGTGATCTCTGGCGACACCGCGCTCAAGCCGCTGGAAGCGCCGTTGCCGAAATGGATCGCGCCGGCTCCGCCGGTGGTGCAGGCCGCGCCCTCCGAACTGCGCCAGGCAGCGGAGATACTCAATGCCGCCGGCAAGGTGACGCTGCTGTGTGGCGCCGGTTGCGCGCAGGCGCGCGAAGAGGTCATCGCGCTGGCGGAGAAGCTGCGCGCGCCCATCGTGCATGCGCTGCGCGGCAAGGAGTGGCTGGAGCACGACAACCCGTTCGACGTGGGCATGACCGGGCTGATCGGCTTTTCCTCCGGCTATGCGGCCATGAAGGCCTGCGACACCCTGGTCCTGCTCGGTACCAATTTCCCGTACCGGCAGTTCTATCCGCAGGACGCGCGCGTGATCCAGATCGACCTCAATCCGGAGTCGCTGGGCAACCGCACGCCCGTGGAGCTGGGCATCCAGGCCGACCTGCGCCACGCGCTGCCGCAGCTGCTGCCCCTGCTGGCCACCAAGACCGATTCCTCCCACCTGGACGATGCGCGCGCGCACTACGCCAAGGCGCGCGCGGAGCTGGACGAACTGGCGCGCATCGAGCCCGACGGCGAGGTGGTGCATCCGCAGCAGCTCAACCGCCTGGTCAGCGAACTGGCGGCGGACGATGCGATCTTCACCTGCGACGTGGGCACGCCGACGGTGTGGGCCGCGCGCTACCTGCGTCTCAACGGGCAGCGGCGCCTGCTCGGCTCGTTCAACCATGGCTCGATGGCCAATGCGATGTTGCAGGCGATCGGTGCGCAGGCCAGCCACCCCGGGCGCCAGGTGGTGTCGCTCTCCGGCGATGGCGGTTTCACCATGATGATGGGCGACTTCATCACCCTGGCCCAGCTCGGGCTGCCGGTGAAGGTGATCGTGCTCAACAACGGCACGCTCGGCTTCGTGGAGCTGGAGATGAAGGCTGCCGGCCTGCTGGATACCGGCTGCGAGCTGGTCAATCCGGATTTCGCGGCGATGGCGCGGGCGATGGGCGTGGCGGGCTGGCGCGTGGAGCGGCCGGGCGAGTTGCGCGAATCGCTGCAGGCTGCGTTGGCGCACCCGGGCCCGGCGCTGGTGGACGTGGTCAGCGCGCGGCAGGAACTGGTGATGCCGCCGAAGGCGTCCTGGGGCCAGGCCAAGGATTTTGGCCTGTTCCTGCTCAAGGCCGTGCTGGACGGCCGCGGTGGGCAGGTGCTGGACCTGGCCAAGGTCAACCTGCGGCGTTAGCGGTTTTGTCATCGCAGTGAAGCGCACGCGGCGTAGTTTTGCGACCGCGTGCGTTGCCGTACGCGACGCATCGAGTTTTTCGCTGACCCACCCGGCCGCCGCACCCGAACCCGCGAAGAAAACCCTAAAGCCCCCGCCATCCCGGCCGATACCGATGCGATTTTCTGCCTCGGACATCACCCGCCATGACGGCCTCCCAAGGAACCTTCGCGCCGATGGATCGCCTGCGCGCCCTCCTGGATACCCTGCGCGCAAGGAGGCCGCATGGGCTGGCCGCGTATCGGCCAGCCAACATCGCCCAATGGGGCATCGCGCGCAAGATTCGCGCGGCCCTCGTCGTTTCCGGGATTGGCCTGGTGGTGATCGGCCTGGCGTACTGGCGCGCCAGCGCCGGCGTGGAAAGCGCCGCGCGCATCTTCGACGCGCACCAGGCGCAGGCCGCGCTCACCGGCCGCCTCAGCGAGCAGGTCGCCGAAGCGCGCCGGCTGCAGACGGTCTATGCCGCGCGCCAGGGCGACGGGGATCGCAAGGCCTTGCAGCAGGCGCACGAACAGCTGCTGGCCACGCTTTCGCAGTTGCAGCGGCGATCGGCCGGGCAAGCGGTGGCCGCGCGCGTGGCCGATGTGGCGGCGCAGGTGAAGGCGTTCGCGGAAGGCATCGCGTCGCTCAACCAGCGCGTGGACGAGATGGGCAGCGGCGATGCCAGCCTGCGGGCGCAGCTGCAGGCCAGGGCCGACGCGATCGACCCGGTGCTCGAGGCGGCGGCGCGGCCGGCGCTGTCGGCTTCGTGGCAGAAGATGCGGCGCTACGAATCGCAGTTCCTGTTGACCGGCGACGCCCGCCTGACCGACCAGGCCAGCGAGCAGAAGATGCCCTTCGACCTGGCGCTGGAGGCCGCGCGCCTGCCGGCCGCCGACACCGCCGCGCTGCGCGATGGCATGGAGGCCTACCAGCAAGCCCTGCTGGCCTACACGGCCGCGCGCATCGGCCTGGACGTGGAGGCGCAGGCGCTGGAAGGCACCGCCGCGGCGATCACGCCGGCGCTGGCGGCACTCTCGCAAGCGCAGGGCGCTTCGCTGGACGCGGCCAGCCAGCGCCAGCAATCCCAGCGCCACTGGATGACGGGCTTGTTCGCGGTGATCTGGCTGGTGGTGGCCGGCGTGGTGGTGGCGGTGCTGGTGCTGATCCTCAAGGCGGTACGCCAGCCCATCGAGGACACGCTGCGCTTTGCCGACGACATCGCCGAGGACCGCTTGCAGACTGAGCTGCGCATCCACAACCCGCATGACGAGATCGGCCAGCTCGCGCACCGCCTGCGCGACATGCAGGCGCGCCTGCGCGACCGTTTCGAGGCTGAGCGGGCGGCCGCGCGCGAGAACGAGCGCGCGCGCCAGGCCCTGGACAGCGTGCAGACCGGGTTGCTGTTGCTCGATGGCGAGGGCCGGATCGGCTACGCGAATCGCGCGCTCGTCGAGGTGCTGCACCTGCCGGCCGGCTGGGTCGGCATGCCCGCCACCCAGTTGCACCCGGCTTTCGGCACGCTGCAGCACCGGCTCGACGCCGGGGAAGCGCACGAACAGGAGATCGAGCTGGCGGGTATCCGCTATGTGCTGGCCGCCAGCCCGATGATGGTGGACGGCCAGCGCTTGGGCGCGGCGGTGGAATGGCGCAGCAGGGCGTTGGAGCTGGTGGTGGAAGGTGAGATCGCCGCGCTGGTCGATGGCGCCGCGCGCGGCGAGCTGGGCGGGCGCATCCCGCTGCAGGACAAGCAGGGTTTCGTGCGCACGCTCTCCCTGAGCATCAACCACCTGCTGGCGACCTTCCAGGACAAGCTCGACGCAATCCAGGCCCTGCTGGCCGCGCTGGCGCAAGGCGATCTGCGCGTGCGCATGGAAGGCGAGTTCGCCGGCGTGTTCGCCCGCATGCGCGACGATGCCAACGCCACGGTGGCGCAGCTGAGCGCGATCGTGCTCGACATCCAGCAGGCGGCGACCACCTTGGACGAAGCGGCGGCGGGCATCGCCGCGGGCAACGGCGACGTCTCCGCGCATACCCAGGCGCAGGCGGCGAGCCTGCGCGACACCGCCGTGGCGATGGACGAGATCACCGCCATCGTGCGGCACAACGCCGATGCCGCGCAGCAGGCCGACCGCCTCGTCGCCGACGCCGTGGCCGTGGCGTCCAGTGGCGGTGAAGTGGTGCAGGGCGTGGTGGGGACGATGCGCGAGATCGACGCGGCCTCGCGGCGCATCGGCGAGATTGTCGCGGTGATCGACGGCATCGCCTTCCAGACCAACCTGCTGGCGCTCAACGCCGCGGTGGAAGCCGCGCGCGCGGGCGAGCAGGGCCGTGGCTTCGCGGTGGTGGCCGGCGAGGTGCGCAACCTGGCGCAGCGTTCGGCCGATGCGGCCAGGCAGATTAAGACGCTGGTGGCCGCCTCGGTGGACCGCGTGGCGGCCGGCTCGGCGCAGGCGCACAAGGCGGGCGAGACGATGGGCCGGATCATCGGGCGCATCAGCGGCGTGGCCGACCTGATGGCCGAGATCTCCGGCGGTTCGCGCAGCCAGGCCGTCGGGATCGAGGAAATCAATGCCGGCATCGGGCGCATGGAACAGACCACCCAGCGCAACGCCGCGCTGGTGGAGGAGGCGACCGAGGCCGCGCACGCGATGCAGGCGCAAGCGACGGCGCTGACCGAAGCGGTGGCGGTGTTCCGGGTGCGGCCGGCAAAGCCGGCATTGCGCGCGATGTCGCCGGTGTAGGACGCCGCGCGCTTCGACGGCAACTCGCCGCGGCGGCCGCCCGTTCGGGAAAGGCCGCGCGCCGGTGGAGCGTGGCCTAATCCCCGCGCGGCCGGAAGGAGAACCACGCCAGCACCGCCGTGAGCAGGACCAGCACCGTCACCACCGTGGCGAAGCCGTGCGCGTGGCCGGCCAATGGAATCCCGCCGACGTTCATGCCGAACAGCCCGGCGACCAGGTTCACCGGCAGCGCCAGCACGGTCACCACGGTCAACACGAACAGCGTGCGGCTGGTCTGCTCGTTGACCAGCGCGGCGAGTTCTTCCTGGATCAGCTTGACCCGCTCCACGAGCGCGGCCGAGTCGGCGATCACGGTGGAGAATTCCTCCGCCGCCTGGCGCAGGTCGATCACGTCCTCGGCGCTGATCCACGCCGGCGGCCGGTTCAGCAGCCGGAACAGCGCGGCCGGCTCCGGCGCCAGCAATCGCTGCAACCGCACCAGCGTGCGCCGCAACGCACCCAGCGCCTTGCGGTCGGTGGATACCTGGCTGGCCAGCAGGCGGTCCTCGATGCGGTCCACCTGCGCGGTGGAGGTGCGCAGGATATCGCCCAGCACGTTGGCCTGGTCGCGCAGCAGGTGCGCCAGCAGCTCCACCGGCGAACGGAACGCCTGGCCGGCGCGGATGTCCGCGCGCAGCCGGTCCACCGAGCGCAGCGGCCGCAGCCGGGCGCTGACCACCAACCGCGGGCCGATGCACAGGCTGGTGGTGCCGACCTCCGAAGCGTCGAAGCTGGAATCGAACAACACGTCGTGGATCACCGCCACCAGCGCATCGTCGTCCAGTTCCAGCCGGGTGGCGCCGACCTCGCTGCGCAGCGAGTCGTGGAAGGCATCGGGCAACGCCAGCGCGCGGCGCAGGTAGCGCTCGGAGCCTTGGTTGGACAGCGCGAAGTGCAGCCACAGGAAGCTGCCGTCGTCCTGCGCCTGGGCCAGGAACGCGGCGACCGCGTCGGTGGCGATCGGCTCGGCCGGGCGGTCGGGAGCAAAGCGGTAGCCCCAGACCAGGCCGTTGTCGTCCGAACCGTAGGTGTTCTCGATGATGCGCATGTTCCGCACGCCGTGGCTGCCACGCGCAGGGTAGCCCAAACCGATGACACGCCGCGTACCGGCGGCAGGGTGCCGCGCGGGCACGTATCATGCGGCTCCGCTTCCCTTCCACCCGGTATCGCCATGTCCCAGACCGCCTTCTATCCCATCGGTACGCCCGGCCAGCCCTGGGGCGAAGACGAGAAGCGGCAGTGGCTGGGCCGGCAGCACAAGCTGCGCAGCTACGAAGGCGAG
Source organism: Stenotrophomonas sp. HITSZ_GD (assembly GCF_029543105.1). Taxonomy (GTDB): domain Bacteria; phylum Pseudomonadota; class Gammaproteobacteria; order Xanthomonadales; family Xanthomonadaceae; genus Stenotrophomonas_A. Next base: position 176,173 of record NZ_JARQXB010000002.1, on the reverse strand, counting down.
GTGGTGGCCGGCATCGACGCGCTGCGCGCCGATTTCGACGTCTCGGTCTACGGCGAACTGGACTACGCGCCCGAGCATTACGCGCTGTATGCCGTGCGCAGCCGCGATTGGAACGACGGCCTGCCCACCGCGCTGGTCACCGGCGGCGTGCATGGCTACGAGACCAGCGGCGTGCAGGGTGCGTTGCAGTTCCTGCGCGAGCATGCGCGCCAATACGCCGGGCGGGTGAACCTGCTGGTGGTGCCGTGCGTGAGCCCGTGGGGCTACGAGCGCATCCATCGCTGGAACCCGGCGGCGATCGACCCGAACCGCTCGTTTCGCGCTGACAGCCCTGCCGGCGAATCGGCGGCACTGTGGTCGCTGGTGGCGCCGCTTCGCCAGCGCGTGCGCCTGCATATCGACCTGCATGAAACCACCGACAGCGATGAAAGCGAGTTCCGCCCGGCGCTGGCCGCGCGCGACGGCAAGCCGTTCGAGCCGGACGGCATCCCGGACGGCTTCTACCTGGTCGGCGACAGCGAGAACCCGCAGCTGGATTTCCAGCGCGCGGTGATCGCCGCGGTGGCGCGCGTGACGCATATCGCGCCGGCGGATGCGCGCGGGCTGATCATCGGCTCGCCGGTGGTGGCGCCGGGCGTGATCGAATATCCGGTCAAGCGACTGGGCCTGTGCGCGGGCATCACCGACGCGGTTTACACCACCACCACCGAGGTGTATCCCGACAGCGCCCATGCGACGCCGGCCGAATGCAACGCGGCGCAGGTGGCGGCCATCCGCGCGGCGCTGGACTACGCGCTGGCGCAGGGCTGAGGCCCGCCCGGCGACGCGCGGTTTTCCGTCGCCCGCGCCGCCGTTTTCCTAGGTGTTTCCACGGCGTTCGCCGCTGGGCCTCTAAGTGCCGGGCGTCCATCCTTCTTCCCACAGGAGGATGATGATGAACGTCTGGAGATTCGCGTTTTGGGGATGGGCGTTGTGCTGCGCGCCGGCGGTGGCGCAGGAAGTTCACGGTTGCCGGCAGGGAAGGGAGGGGGCGGTCCCGGCGACACCTTGCATCGGCGATGGGATCCGCGAGACGCGTCGGATGGCCGTGCATCCGCCGCTGTTCGCGCAGCAGGTGGCCCGCAGCACCGTGTCGCGGGGAGCGGCACGACGTGCACCGGGCGCCCGGCGTGCGCGCGGCATGGGGAAGGGGGCGCGTACCCGGCAGTACACCGGCGGCAGTTGCGACGCGGTACGGGCACAACGCGCAGCCGCCTATGAGGCCGCGGGGCTGAAACGCGATTTCGCGATGTCCAGCCTCTGGGATAACCGGGTGCAGCAAGCCTGCAAGTAGCGCGGCGGTCTCGCGGGCGGTTCGCCGCCCGCGCCGCCATGCCACGGGCAGGGGCGCGACGCGAGACGCAACGGATAAGCGGCACTGCGTCGCCTGGCTTTCGACGACTGCGTCACGCCTTGCGATCGGCGCCTGTCGCGCGCCGCCAGCGGGCTCTGGGGCGGCGCATGACGCGCCGCAGCGAAGCTGAATCCGTGCATTCTTTTCAGCTTGAGTTGCGGACCCCCGCCAGCTAGTTTCCTCGGCATATACCGTATTCAGCGGGTTATCCGTTGGCCAGAAAGCGCCTTGCGACGCGTAGCCCCGCACCCGCCGACACGCCCGCCACGCGCCCGCGCGGACCGGGGCGGCCACGCGGAATACGAGCGGGAGAACCGCTGCAGGACCAATTGCTGGAAGCGGCACTCAAGCTCTTCGCGCGGCATGGCATCGCACAGACACCGTTGAGCGCGATCGCCGCTGAAGCCGGCGTCACCAAGGCGATGATCCACTACCACTTCAGTACGCGCGAGAAACTGCTGGATGTGCTGATCCAGGAACGGTTGTTGCCGTTGCGCAACGCGCTCATCCAGGGACTGGCCGGACATGTCGACCCGATCGAGGCGTTGACCGCCTTCGCCCGCAGCCTGGTCGCGCAGGCGCGTCGCTATCCATGGCTGCCAGGCTTGTGGCTACGGGAGGTCATGAGCGAGGGCGGGCTGTTGCGCGCGCGCATGCGTGCGCAGCTGGACGCCACCGGCGAACGGCGCACCACCGCACTCATCGAGGCATGGCAGCGCGATGGATTGATCAGCCCGGCCCTGAAGCCGGAACTGGTGCTGATGTCGGTCTTCGGCATGACGATGTTGCCACTGACCGTGCTCGGCGGCGCGGCCGACGCGCAGGCCGCCAACGCGGTGGCCGAACATGCGGTGGCGATGCTGCGCCACGGGGTGCGCGAAGCTGCGCCCGGCAAACGTCGCCAGCGCGCCTGAGGGCGCGCAACCTCACGCGGTCACGGCAGTGGCCTGGCGCGCGTATCGCGCTGGGGGCATGCCCACCTGGCGCGCGAAGGCCACGCTGAAAGTGCTCGCCGAACTGTAGCCCACTTGCTCAGCCACGCGCGCGATCTCCACGTTGCCCTCGCGCAGCAGGCGTTTGGCCAGCGCCATGCGCCAATGCAGCAGGTACGCCATCGGTGCCACCCCGAGCGTGCGCGTGAAGCGCGCAAAGAAGGCCGAGCGCGACAGGGCGGCCTGCTCGGCCAGTCCGGCCACGGTCCACGGCTGTTCGGGCCGCGCGTGCAACGCACGCAGCGCCATGGCGAGGCGCTCGTCGGCCAGGCCCAGCGCCAGGCCGGGCCCCGCGCCGGTGGCGCCGACACTGCGCAGCGCTTCGATCAACAGCACCTCCAGCAGGCGCTCGAGCACGACCTCGCGCGCGGGTCGCTGCGCGAGGGTCTCGTCGCCGAGCCACTGCACCAGCGTGGCCAGGCGTGGCACGCCGCGCACGTGGAGTACCTGCGGCAGCAGCGAAACCAGCAGCGCTGCATCCGGCGAGCCAAAGCGGCAATGGCCGATGTGCATGCGCTGCTCGGGCGCGCCGTCCTGGCGCCCGACGCGGAAGTGGCCTTCGCCCAGCTTCACCGGCAGGGTAGGCGCCGCCTGCGCTCCGGCCGGGCTGGCGTTGCTCAGGTCGCGCATGGCCGGCACCAGCACGAAGTCGCCGGCTTGCAGGTCGATCGGTGGCTGGCCCGCCACCACCATCCGGCATTGGCCTTCGAGCAGTACGCAGTAGAACGGGTCGCCGTCGCCAGGACGCTGCACCCGCCAGGCGCCGGCGCCCTCGACCAGCTTGGAGAACCGCGCCGTGGGCTGGAGCAAGCGCACCATCTCGGCGAGCGGATCGGTCATGGCAGGACGCACGCAAAAGAATGATGGACGCTGGAGTGTAGTGCGTCCTGTGGGGGCGGCCTAGTCTGTGCGTCGGTTCCCACACAAGGCCATGTCCATGTCCACCGTCCTTATCACCGGCTGCTCGTCCGGCTTCGGCCAGGAAACAGCCCGCCTGTTCCTCCAGCAAGGCTGGGAGGTCATCGCCACGATGCGCACGCCCCAGCCCGATGGACTGCCCGTCTCCGACCGCCTGCGCATCCTGTCGCTGGACATCACCGATCCGGCGAGCATCGCCGCGCTGGTCGAAGCCGCCGGCCTGATCGACGTGCTGGTCAACAATGCCGGCATCGGCGCGCCCGTGCCGGTCGAGCTGATGCCCACCGCCACCGCTCGCGCCCTGTTCGAGACCAACCTGTTCGGCACGCTGGCGATGACGCAGGCATTCCTGCCGCAGTTCCGCCAGCGCCGTGCCGGCGTAGTGGTCAACGTGACGTCATCCGTGACGCTCAAGGCCTTGCCGCTGGTCGGCGTCTACAGCGCAAGCAAGGCTGCGGTGAATGCCTTCACCGCCTCGTTGGCCATCGAGATGGCGCCGTTCGACGTGCGTGTACGCCTGGTGCTGCCGGGGCGCTCGCCCGAGACGCGCTTTGGTGCGAACGCGCAGGCCTTCCTGCATGGGCAGGACCATCCCGACTACGCCGATTTCATCGCGCGCATCATCTCCGGGATGCGCGATAGCCGGGGACCGGTTACGCACGCGCCGGACGTTGCGCAGGCGGTGTGGCGGGCGGCGACCGATCCGAACACGCCGCTGCGCATTCCCGCGGGCGCCGACGCCGAGGCCTGGATGGCGGAAAGCGGCGGCACGACGTAGCGCGACCTAGCGCGGCGACGGGCGAGGGGATCGGTCGATCCCCTCGGCGCATGCCGCTATGGCCGTATCGGCGGACGACTCAGAAGCGCCAGTCCAGGCTCACCGTGTAGCTGCGCGGCGCGCCGTAATAGCCGCTGTAGCGCAACGAGTTGATGTACTTCTCGTCGGTGATGTTCTTCACGTTGAAGCGCAGCGTGGCGTCGGGCAGGAAATCCCAGGCCACGAAGCCGTTGATCACCGCGTAACTGTCCTGGCGCACGGTGAAGCCGCTGGTCTCCACGTTGGAGACGTTGCTCTGCCAGCGGCCGCCGATGCCGAACGACAACGCGTTGTAGCTCGGCAGGCGGGCGCTGAGCATCAGGTTGGCGGTGCGCCGCGGAACCCAGCGATAGGTGTCGTCGCCGTCGTCGCCGGTCAGCTTCAGCGCGGTGTAGCCCAGGACCAGGTTCACGTTCTCCGACAGCTTGCCGGTCGCCTCGAACTCCACGCCCTTGGATTCGACGTTCACGCCGGTGTAGTAGTACTGGCCTTGGTCGTTGTAACCGGCGCCGGTGGCCAGGCCATCCTGCTCGGCCTTGAACAGCGCCACCGTCGTGAGCAGGCGCTTGTCCAGCCAGTCGGCCTTGACGCCCACCTCGTAGTTCGAGCCCTTGGTCGGATCCAGGTAGCGGCCGTCCGCATCGCTCTGTTCCTGCGGCTGGTAGATATCCGAATAGCTGACGTAGCCCAGCACGTGCTCGTTGAAATCGAAGGTCAGGCCGCCGTAGGGGCTGGTCTTGCCTTCGGTCTGGTCGAACACCACGCCATAGTTCACGCCGTCGCGGTGGTAGTTGGCGTAGTTCACGCCGACCACGGCCTTGAGCCGCTCGGTGAAGGAAATTCGCGCCGCGCCATACGCGCGCTTCAGGCGCTGGTTGAGCGTGCTGTACAGCGACAGGTCGCCCCACACCGGCTCGGGAATCACGTCGCCGGCCCACGGGAAGCCCGGCATGGGCAGGTAGCCGCACACCGCATCGCCGCACAGCGCGCCGGCGTATTCCTCGTTGTTGGCCTCGCTGCGGGCGTAACTGAGGCCGAACATCACCTCCTGGTCCAGCCCGAACAGCTCGAAGTGGCCGTTGAGCGTGGCGGCGCCCAGGTGCGCGGTGGTCTTGTCGTAGCCGCCCCAGGGGTAGCCATACAGACCCAGGTTCGTGCCAGGCTCCAGGCCGGTACCGAAATAGTCGGTCGCGTAGAACAGCTTGGTGTCGTTGGTGATGCGCCGGTAGTTGTAGGACAGCTTCAGCTGCCAATCCTCGGCCACCTGGTGGGTGTATTCCAGGAAGCCGGTCTGGGTGGTGGTGTCCCACATCGTCCAGTCCTGGGTGGTGGACGCGCCGCGGTCCCACTCGGCCTGCGTGCCATCGTTGTACATGAAGGTCAGCGCGCCCCACATGTTGCCGTCCGTGCGGGCCTTCTGCCACGAATAGCCCGCGGTCAGCGTGCCGTTCTCGCCGATCTGGCCGTCGACCACTCCGTAGAAGAAGTCGCGCTTGTCGTGCTTGTCGCGTAGCCAGGAATCGCCGTCCTCGTGCGCGGCCACCACGCGGCCAGCCCAGCTGCCGTCGGTGGTGAACGGGGTGGAGTAGTCGGTCTCCACGCGGCGCGTGCCCCAGGTGCCGTAACTGATGCCGACCACGCCCTGTTCGTCATTGGTCGGGCGCTTGCGCACGTAGTTGATGGTGCCGGCGGCGTTGCCGACGCCGGTCAGCAGCCCGTTGGCGCCGCGGATGACTTCCAGCTTCTCGTAGGCGAAAGCATCGGTCGCGCTGGTGGCGATGCCCCAGCCGTTGGGCAGGCCGATGCCATCGATCTGCGTGTTGGCGATGTCGAAGCCGCGCGCCGTATAGGTGGTCCGGTTGGTCTCCCACTCGTCCACCACGATGCCGGTGGCCATGCGCAGCGCATCGTTGACGGTGTTCACGCCAAAGGCCTGCATCTGTTCGCTGCTCACCTCGCTGATCGACTGCGGGGTGTCCTTGATCGCGAGGTCGAGATTGGTAGCGCCGTTGCTGACGCGCTCGGCGCGCTGGGCGACGACGCGGACCTGGTCGAGATCGGTGGCGTTGGCGGTGCCGGAGGCCGCGTCGTCCGCTTGCGCGTTGAGGGCGACGACCAGGCCGAGGGCCAACAGCGAATAGCGCGGCAAGGCAGCAGCGCGACGGGAGGAGCTGGACATGTGGGTGAGGGGTCCCGGGTAGAAAAAGTGGGCGGCACGATCCCGCCGGCTGAACGGCTCAATTTTACATGGGAATGGTTCTTATTGATATTCGTTTTTTCGCCTGTGCGCTTCGGTCGCGCGCCCGCGCCGGGTGGTGCAGCCCCCTGGACGCTTGCTGCATCCCGCCTAACGCTGTTAGATTCCCGCCGTCTAACAGCGTTAGGTACCCAGTGCGCAAGGCGATAGGGCGGGAGCAAATCGTGGCGGCCGCGTTCCAACTGCTCGATCAGGCAGGGCTGGACGGCGTAAGCCTGCGCAAGGTCGCCTGCCAGCTGGGCATCCGTGCGCCTTCGCTGTACTGGCATTTCAAGAGCAAGCAGGCGCTGGTCGATGCCATGGCCGACGCACTGATCAAGGATGTCGCGCGCAATGTCCCGCCGGGCCAGCCCTGGCGCGCGACGTTGCTGCAGCTGGCCCACGAATTCCGTCACGCGTTCAAGGCACATCGTGATGGCGCGCGGGTCTACGCCGGCACCTACCTGGCGACGGAGAACGTGATGCGCGTGGCCGAGGTGACGATCTCGGCGCTGGCGCAAGCCGGCGCGGCGATCGACTTCGCCGCGACGTCGGCCATGGACCTCATCTACTACGTGCTCGGCTTTGTCATCGAGGAGCAGTCGATGCCGCAGCCGGGCGCGGAAACGGATGAACTGGAAGCCAACTTCCTCGCCATGGCCGAAGCGCACTTTCCCTATTGCTTTCAGGCCCGCCACTTCCTGGCGGAACCCGACCTGGAGCGGCGCTTCGCCCAGGGCGTGGGCCTTCTGCTCGATGGCATAGCGCTGAAGCTGCCCCCTGCCGCGCAGACCCCCTAACAATCGTTCCCACCCACACCGCCCGCCAGCCAACGCAAGCGCGGTTTCCTCCGGCGGCTTTCCCACCTACTGCCCATAGAGATTTCCATGCGTGTCCCTTCCTTGCATTGGTGTGTTGTCTTCCTGATCGCGTCGTCGTTGTCGGCCTGCGGTGCCTCGGACAAGAACGAACAGCCCGATGGGCAATCCTCGGCGCTGGCCGTCTCGCTGGCGCCCGCGCAGGCGCAGACGATGGCCCGCACGGTGCTGGTGTCCGGCCCGGTCTCGGCATTCGAGGAAATGCAGCTGGGCGTGGAGCTCAGTGGCCAGCGCGTCACTGCGCTGAACGTGGACGTGGGCGAGTGGGTAAAGCGGGGCCAGGTGCTGCTCGAGCTGGACCATCGCACGCTCGACAGCGAGTTGGCGCAGGCCGACGCCACGTTGCGCCAGGCCCAAACCGCCGAGGAACTGGCAAGCCTGAACTATGCGCGCGGCGCGAAGCTGGCGAACGAGAAGCTGATCAGCGCCAGCAGCCTGGACGAATTGCGCGCCGCCCGTGCCGATGCGCAGGCGCAAACCGCGACCGCCCGCGCGCGCCGCGACGCAGCCAGGCTGCAGCGCGATTTCGCCGAACTGCGCGCACCGGCCGATGGCGTGATCTCCAAGCGCCTCGTGCAGCCTGGCCAGGTGGTGGCCGCCGGCAGCGAGCTGCTGCGCCTGATCCGCGACAACCGGCTGGAATGGCGCGCGGAGCTTTCCGAGGCCCAGCTCGCCGGCGTCGCCGTCGGCAACTCCGTGACGCTGCCATATGCCGGGCAGGAGGTCATCGGGCGCATCCGCGCGGTGAGCCCGGGCGTGGATTCGCAGACCCGCACCGGCACCATCTACGCCGACTTGCCCGCGCCGGGTGCGCTGAAGCCGGGCGTGTATGTCGAGGGCCGCATCGTCACCGGCGACGGCCAGGCGTTGACCATCCCCAGCGCGTCCATCGTGCAGCGCGATGGGCACAGCTACGTGTTCACGGTGGATGACAAGCAGCAGGCGCAGCGCCGCCGCGTGCGGACCGGCCAGGTGGCGGATGGCCGTACCGAAATCGTGGAAGGCCTGAAGGCAGGCGATCAGGTCGTGGTCGAGGGTGCCGGCTTCCTGGGCGAGGGCGACCGCGTGCGCGTGGTGGCGGCGACCAAGGCGGGCGCACGATGAACTTCTCCGCCTGGGCGATCCAGCGCCCGCTGCCGGCGCTGCTGGTGTTCTTCGTGCTGTGCGTGGCGGGGCTGTGGGGCTTCCACCAGTTGCCGGTGGCACGGTTCCCGGACATCGCGTTTCCGATGACCACGGTCACCGTCACCCAGCCGGGCGCCTCGCCGAGCCAGCTGGAGGCCGAAGTCACGCGCAAGGTCGAGGACTCGGTCGCCACGGTGAACAACGTCAAGCGCGTGATGTCCACCGTCAGCGAGGGCGTGAGCACGACCAGCATAGAATTCCAGCTCGAAGCCGACCTGGCGACCGCGCTGGATGACACGCGCGACGCGGTGACGCGCATCCGCACCGATCTGCCGCAGGATATCCAGGAGCCGGTGATCTCGAAGGTGGACATCGGCGGCTCGCTGATGACCTACGTGCTGGTGGCGCCGCGCATGACCGCCGACGAGGCCAGCTGGTTCGTCGACCGCGATATCTCGCGCGCCATGTACGGCGTGCCGGGCGTGGCTCGCGTAACGCGGGTGGGCGGCGTGCAGCGGCAGGTGCGCGTGGACCTGGACCCGAATGCGCTGCTGGCGTTCGGCATCACCGCCGGCGCCGTTTCGCAGCAGCTGGCGCAGATCCAGGTGGAGCGCGCCGGCGGCAAGGCGGAACTGGAAGGCGCGCAGCAGACCATTCGCACCCTGGGCACCGTGGGCGATGCGCAGGCGCTGCGCGATTACTCGATCAGCCTGCCGGACGGGCGCGCGGTGCGCCTGTCCACGCTGGCGCGCGTGACCGATGCGGCCGCCGATCCCACCGAGGCGGCCCTGCTGGACGGCAAGGACGTGGTGGCCTTCTCGATGTCGCGCACGCGCGGCTCCAGCGAGGTCAAGGTGGAGAAGGGGGTGCACGAGGCGCTGGACGCGCTGAAGGCCAGTCATCCCGGCATCGACTTCCGCCTGGTCACCACCGCGATCGACGAAACGCATCGCTCCTACGATTCGTCGATGACCATGCTCTACGAAGGCGCGCTGCTGGCGTTGCTGGTGGTATGGCTGTTCCTGCGCGACTGGCGGGCGACCTGGGTGTCGGCGCTGGCCCTGCCGCTGTCGATCATCCCGACGTTCGCGGTGATGTACTGGTTCGGCTTTACCTTGAACATGATCACGCTGCTGGCGCTGTCGGTGGTGGTAGGCATCCTGGTGGACGATGCCATCGTGGAGATCGAGAACATCGTGCGCCACCTGCGCATGGGCAAGCCGCCCCTGGAGGCGGCACGCGAGGCGGCCGGCGAGATCGGCAACGCGGTGATCGCCACCTCGCTGACGCTGGCCGCCGTATTCGTGCCGGTGGCGTTCATGCCGGGCATCGCCGGCAAGTTCTTCCGCGAGTTCGGCTGGACCGCCGCCACCGCCGTGCTGTTCTCGCTGCTGGTGGCGCGCCTGCTGACGCCGATGATGGCGGCCTACATCCTCAAGCCACACGGCGAGGAGAAGGGCGATTCCAGGCTGATGCGCTGGTACCTGGGGTGGGTGGACGCGGCGCTGCGCCATCGCGGCCGCACGCTGTGGATCGCCGCCGGGCTGTTCGTCGCCTCGCTGGCGTTGGTGCCGTTGATCCCGGCCACGTTCATTCCGCAGTCCGACCTGGGCCGCAGCAACCTGAGCCTGGAGCTGCCGCCGGGTACGCGCCTGCAGGAAACCGTCGCCGTCTCCGAGCGTGCGCGGGGCTTGCTCGCCGACATGCCCGAACTCAAGCAGGTATACACCGCGGTCGGCAGCGTGCTCGACCTGGGCGATCCTTCGACCACCGGCGTGCCCGACGCGCGCAAGGCGACGCTGGTGCTGGACTGGGGCGTGGCCGACGAACGCAAGCGCGACCAGCGCGAACTGGAGCGCGATGCGCGCGCGCGCCTGGCCGATCTGCCCGGCCTGCGCGTGAGCTATGTGAGCTCCGAACCGGGCAACCTGCTGCAGCTGGTGCTCTCCGGCGACGACCCGCAGCGCCTGCAGGATGCCGCCACCGCGTTGGAGCGCGACCTGCGCGGCATCCAGGGGCTGGGCAGCGTGACGTCCACCGCTTCGTTGTTGCGGCCGGAAATCCAGATCGTGCCTAACCCGGCGCGCGCGGCCGACATGGGCGTGGCGACCGCGGACATCGCCGAGGCGGCGCGCATCGCCACTGCCGGCGACTACGAACAGCGTCTGGCCAAGCTCAACCTGCCCGACCGGCAGGTGCCGATCCGCGTGGGTTTCGCCGAGGCCACCTTGGCCAACCCCGCGCTGATCGGCCAACTCCGCGTGCCGGGCCGTTACGGGCCGGTGCCGTTGTCGGCGGTGGCGGACATCCAGATGGGCAGCGGTCCGTCGCAGATTTCCCGCTACCAGCGCCAGCGCAATGTCACTCTGACGGCCGAGCTCAACGGCCGCCCGCTGGGCGAGGTGATGGAGCAGGTGCAGCAGCTGCCGAGCGTCAAGCAGCTGCCGCCGGGCGTGAGCTTCCTCAACACGGGCGATGCCGAGGTCTTCGTGGAGCTGTTCATCGGCTTCCTGCTGGCCATGGCCGCCGGGCTGGTATGCATCTACATGGTGCTGTTGCTGCTGTTCAACCATGCGCTGATGCCGGTGACGATCCTGGCTGCCGTGCCGCTGTGCGCCGGCGGTGCATTCGGCGCGCTGCTGATCACCCAGAACATGCTGTCGCTGCCGGCCTTGATCGGCCTGTTGATGTTGATCGGCATCGCCACCAAGAACTCGATCCTGCTGGTGGACTACGCGGTCATCGCCGAGGACGAACACGGGCTGAGCCAGCATGATGCGCTGGTCGATGCCTGCCGCAAGCGCGCCCAGCCGATCATCATGACCACGCTGGCGATGGGCGCGGGCATGATGCCGATCGCGCTGGGCTTCGCGGGCGATTCGAGCTTCCGCGCGCCGATGGCGATCGCGGTGATCGGCGGCTTGATCACCTCGACGTTGTTGAGCCTGATCGTGATCCCCGCGGCGTTCACCGTGGTGGACGACCTGGGCGAGTGGATCTCGCGCAAGTTCCGCCATCGTTCCTCGCACCCGCACGCCGCGGTCACCGACGAGCACTGAGCGGCGCCGGCGCCACGCTGGCGCGCCTCATTCCGCCTCGGCGGGTGGGGCGTTCCAGCGGGCATCGCCCCGGGCGGCGGGACGCACGCGCTGTTGCCGATAGCGCCTGCCCAGGTGCAGGGCCGTCAGCAGCCATACCGCCGCGACCGGGATCGCCGTGGCGACCACGCCGTCGACGCCGCGCGCCGAGCGTGCCCATGTTTCGAGCTGCGCGCCCAACACGTCGCCCATCCGGTACACGAACGTATCGATGAACGCCTTGGCCTTGTAGGTGTGTTCGCGCCGTACCAGCGTAAAGAGCAGCTCCCGGGCCGGCCGCGCGACGCCGCGCTGCACGGCGCGGGTGGCCGCCTCCAGCACGAACAGCAGCACGATGCCGCCGTGCGCGGCCAACGCCAGGAAGCCGAGGCTGGTCGCCAGCGGCAGGGCGATCAGCGCTGCGCCGGGGCCGACGCGGCGGCCCAAACGCGTGGCCATGGCCGCCTGCAGTACGAGAAAGACGATCTGCGTGCCCATGTCGATGTTCGCCAGCGTCGCGGCCATCGCCTCCGGATCCGCGGGCCCGTCGGCCACCCAGTGCAGCCGGGTGAGATAGACCAGCGTGGTCATCACGGCCGTCAGCAGCACGTAGCCGGCGATGCCGGCCAGATACGGCGATCGCCGCACCGCGCGTGCGCCATCCCAGGCGCCGCCGCCGAGCGGTGCCATGTCGTCTGCGGAGGCTTCCTCGCTGCCTTCCGCGCGCCCCGGCACCGGCGCGCCGCGCGCCAGCCGCAGTGCCGACAGCGTGCCCACCACCAGGAACAGCGCCGACAGCGGCAACAGGTTGGCGGCGCCCAACGGCTGCGCGAGCCAGGCCGTCAGCCCGGGCCCGCAGATGGCGCCCAACGTGCCCCCCATCGCGACCACTGCGAATGGCCGCGTGCCCTGTTCGCCGCGGAATCGGTCCACCACCAGCGCCCAGAACACCATGGTGCCGAACACATTGAGCACGCTGAACCATACGTACAGCGCCTGCCCGCTGGCTCTGCCCACGGCCGGGGAGCCGAAGGTCATCAAGGCCCAGAAGGCCAGCAGCGTGAGGGCGAAGAAGCCGAACGTCGCAACGATCGCGTGCGCGCGCCGGGTGCGTGCAACGAGCAGGCCGAAGAGCGGGTTGAGCGCCAGCGTCAGCAGCGCGGTGGAGATGAACAAGCCGCGGATGTCTTCCAGCCCGCCGGCGATGCCCATGGCATCGCGGACCGGGCGAAGCAGCATCACGCCCGTCGTCACGAAGAAGAAGCCGCACGCGGCGTTCAACATCGAAGCGCGTTGTTCGCGATGCACCTCGAGGAGGCGATGCATCCGTGCCGAGGCACGCGTGCGCCAGGACGAGGGCTCGAACGGGGTCATGAGGCGCTCCCGCGCCGCCGCGCCGCACGCCTGTTCGACCTGGCCGCGCGCAAGCGCCGGCGGACGAAGGCCGATCCGCCAGGCCAGGCCCAGCGGATCGGCGATGCGGCGCGATGCGTGATCAACGGACGGACGAGGGGAACCGCGCGCCCGTGATCGTTTCGGTGAGTTCCCACAGGCGTGCGGCCGTGGCCGCGTCGCCGGCGATGGCGGGCACCGTGGCCACGCCCAGCGGACCGGCCACCTCGTTCGGCCCGGTGGGGCCGTAGTAGACGCCGCCCTGGGCCGTTGGCGCGGTCGCCGCATACAGCGTCGGGATGGCCCCTTGGGCCGCGGTCTGGAAATGCTCCCGGTGGCTGGCCCACTCGCGTCCTTGCGCGCTGTCCAGGCCCGGCCCGCGCGCCACCAGTTCGGTCACCGCGACGCCGGGATGCGCGGCCATGCTCTCGATGCCCCAGCCGCCCGCTTCGCTGCGGCGTTGCAGCTCGAACGCGAACATCAGGCACGCCAGCTTCGACTGGGCATACGTCGCCATGGGCTCGTAGGCGCCGGTCGATTGCAGGTCATCGAGATCGAGCGTGCCGCGATGCACCGCGATGCTGGACAAGGTCACCACGCGCGGCGCCTGGCTCTTGCGCAGCAACGGCAGCAGTTCGGCGGTCAAGACGAAATGGCCGGCGTAGTTGGTGGCGAACTGCATTTCCAACCCATCCACCGAGGTGCCGCGCGTCGGCGGCGCCATGATCGCCGCGTTGTTGATCAAGCCATCCACGCGCGGCAGCGAGGCATTCAGCCGCTGGCCCAGGTCGCGCACAGACGCGAGGCTGGAAAGGTCGACGCCCTCGAACGCGACCTGCGCCGCCGGAACCGCCTGGCGGATTTTCTCGATCGCTTCCTGTCCGCGCTGCGCGTTGCGCGCCACGATGACCACCCGGGCACCGGCGGCGGCCAGTGCCTTGGCATCCTCGAAACCCATGCCGCTGGTTCCGCCGGTGACGACGAAGATGCGCCCTTCCTGCGTGGGCATGTCGGCCGTGCTCCAGGCTGGCGGGGGCGTGTGCGCCACGGCCTCGCCGGCAGTGGCGCCGCCGAGCATCAGGCCGAGGGCAGCGAGGCGTCCGCGCCAGAACGCGGGCATCGAAGTGGGCAGCGGGGTGAGTGGGGTGGTCATGCGCAAGTCCTCATTGGGGGAGTGGGGGAAGTGATGCGTGGACATCAGAAGCTCCGGGTCAGGCCCAGCACGAGCCGGCCGAAGCCGTCGCGGTCCGGCTCGAGCAATGGGCTGTCGGCGAGCTCGTCGGGGAGGAACTGGTATTCGGCGGAGGCGATCACCCGCCACTTCGATGTGCCGAGCGCCTGCGTCAGGGACAGGCCGACGTGGGGCATGACGGCCGAGCCCGGCCGGTAGGGCGCCACACCGCGCGCCACTTCCTCGTCGAGGATGCCGAAGTAGTAGCCGGCCAACTTGGATGAGAGGTAGTTGGCGCCCACGTTGGCGGTGAGCGCGGTCTGCGCGTGCGTCCAGGTGTAGCGGTAGTCCAGGGAAATCTCGTGGCCATCGCTGGTGTTGGAGATATCGCTCGCCGCCTCCAGCGAGATCGCGCCCCAGCGCGATCCGTAAGTGAAGCGCAACCCGGCGTCGATGCCGTCGTCGCGATCGCGCAACTGCGACGGATCCAGGCCGTTGGCGATCAGCGCCCTGCGTCCCAGGTCATCGATATCGAACCCGTACAAGCGCGCCGCCACGATCGCATCGACCGCGAAGCCGGACGATTCGTACAGGTGCACGCCGCCGGAGATGCCGCGGAGGAACACCCGCTCGCCGTCGTAGCTGACCAACGGGAAAGGCCGCACGCGCGTGCCTTCGCCGGCGTAGGGGCTGTCGATCACCGCGGCGCCAGCGCCCAGGGACCAGCTATCTTCCGTGGCCTGCGCCTGCGCCAGCAGCGGCGCGGGCAGGGCGAGCAGCGTGAGCAGGGTGAAGCGTCGTGTCGTGGTGACCGTCATGTCTCTTCTCTGGTGGAGGTGGGGGTGGATGCATGCATCGAGCCGGTGCCTGGCCGCGTGCGCGCGGGGTGGTAAACGAAGGCGGAAGCCCGCGCGGCGGAAGCGGCGTGGCGACCTTGCGCGCGGCCCAGCCACAGCCCGATCGCCGCCCAGGCGATGGCCAGCGGCACGACGATGCTGGCCAGGCCGCCCAGGGCCAGCCCGAGCCGGCCGAGCAGGCCTTCGGCCTGCGCACCGAGCACATCGCCGGTGCGGTACATGAAGGTGTCCACGAAGGCCTTGGCCTTGTATTTGTCCTCGCGGCTCACCACGGTGAACAGCGCCTCGCGCGCGGGCCGGGTGATGCCGCGCTGCACGGCGCGGTTGGTGGCCTCCAGCAGCACCAGCACGACGAACGAGCCGTAGATCGCCAACCCGATGAAGCCAAGCGCCGTCGCCACCGGCAGGATGGCCAGCGCGACGCCCAGTCCGAACCGCTGGATCAACTTGCCGGTCAGCGTGACCTGCAGCGCCAGCACGGCGACCTGCGTCCACATGTCGATGTTGCCCATCAGCGCCGCGCGGGCATCCATGTCGTCGGTCGCCGCGGCCACCATCTGCAGGCGGGTGAAATAGATGAGCGTGGCGAGCACGGTCATCAGCACGACGTAGCCGGCGATGGCCGTCAGGTAGCGCGACCGCAGCACGGCGAGCAAGCCGGCCCAGGCGCTGCCGCCGATACGTTCGTGCGCCACCGCGGTGGAGGGGGAGGAAGCCGTGGCGGTCGCGGTCTCCGTTCGGTCCGGCACCACGCGAACCAGCAGCCAGGCCGCGGCGAGCGCGGCCAGCAGGAAGCCGCCCGCGACCAGCAACAGGCTGGGCGTACCGAGCGGCTCGGCGAGCTGCGATGTCAACCAGGGGCCGAAGATCGCGCCCAGCGTGCCGCCCACGGAGATGAGCGCGAAGAAGCGCCGGCCTTGGTCGCTGGTGAAGCGGTCCGCCAGCAGCGCCCAGAACACCATGGTGACGAACAGGTTGAAGACGCTGAACCACACGTAGAACACCTGGCCGCTGCGCTGGCCAATGGCCTCGGGCGCCAGCACCAGTAACGCCCAGAATCCCACCAGGCTCATCACGAAGAAGCCGTAAGTCGCGCTGATGAACTGCAGCCGCCGCAGGCGCGCGACGAGCCAGCCGAACACGGGATTCACCGCGAGCGTTGCCAGCGCCGTGCCGAAGAACAGCCAGCGAATGCTTTCGATGCCACGCTCCATGCCCAGTGCATCGCGGGCGGGGCGCAGCAACATCAAGGCGGTCAGCACGCAGAAGAAGAACAGCGCGGCGATCAGTACGGGAACGACCTCCGCACGATTCACGTTGAGCAACCGCTGCAGCAGCGGTGGGCGATCCGGTCTGGGCGGGACGTTGTGGTTCACGAGAAGTTTTCCTGTTTTGCGAGAGCGCCGCCGTGCCTGGCAGCCTCCCTGCGTTGGCGCGTTCGATTGCGCAATGACCTCGCCGCTCAGTGCGATGCACTAATCCGCTGGCTTCGAGCGACGCATCGAGAACTACGTAATCCGCTGCGAACACGTTGCTGGTGGCGCAATGTGGAGGGCCGACTTTAAGAATTGATTAATGCGTGCACTGCGCGTCGATCGCGCTGCAAGTCGTCCATGCAACGAGTGGCGTTGGCCTTAATCCACCTTTAAAAAGCCGGCGTCATGCTCGGCGGTTGCGCTTTTCTTTCCACCAAACCTTTGGTGCCATTGCACGCTGCGCCGCATCCTCTCGATGCTCGTTGGAAACGTATCCCTCACTTCAGCGGGATGCGCTCGATGACATCGTCGTAAGGCACCAGGTCCAGGAACGCCGTGACCTCGACGGCGCGCAAGTTCTCCATCTGGAGTATCCAGACATAGCTGTTCTGGTAGGGCTTTCCGTCTGCGGCGATGGCCGTGCCGTCCCACTGCACGATGACGTGATCACCTTCGGCCCAGAGATGGTTCACCGTCGGCCGCATGGGAGACGACAGGCGCGCGGCGAACGGCGCCACCGCCTTCGCCATGAATTCCTCGCGCCCTTCATAGCGTCCGGCGACCGGGCTGGTGCCCTTGATCGTCCACACCATGTCCGGCGCCAGCACGCGCTCGAAGAAGCCGCTGCCCCCCGCTGCCCATTCGTCGAAGGCTTGTGCAATGAACTGGCGGTTTCGCTCGCTGGCATCGTTCGCGAGGGCGGGCGTCGCGCTGGCGGCCAACAATGCAAAAGCCAGGAAGGTGCGCGCGGTGTAGTGCTTGGGTGTCATTCGAATGTCTCCTGGGAAGGGCTCCCGCGCCGTCGAAGGAATTGCCGCGGCGGAGGAGGGGCTCGCGTAGGCAGGCGCTCAATGGCGCTGCGGAAGGCGGTGATGCGGTACCTGGCGGGCGGCGCTAGGGCGCGCCTTGGCTGGGTTCGTGCGGGCGACCGTCCGGCCGCACCGTGGGGCATGTGTTGAGGTGTCGCTGCGTGCCGGAGGGGCGAGGACCACCTTATTGTGGTTCCCGGATCGGATAATCCGGCACAATCCGCCAACACAATTCGGGAATCCGGACAATGGATCGCTTCGACGCCATGAGGGTTTTCGCGCGCATCGTGGAGCGGCGCAGCTTCACGCGCGCGGCAGAGGATCTGGATCTCCCGCGGGCCACGGTCACCGATGCCATCAAGTCGTTGGAGGCGCGGCTGGGTGTGCGCCTGTTGCAACGCACGACCCGGACAGTGACGCCGACATTGGAAGGCGAGGTCTTCTACGAGCGCTGCCTGCGCCTGGTTGCCGATGTCGAGGAGGCGGAGAGCGCCTTTCGCGCCGAGCGCCCGCAGGGGCCGTTGCGCATCGATGTGCACGGCAGGCTTGCGCGCCACCTGCTGTTCCCGAAGCTGCCGGCGTTTCTCGAACGCTATCCCCAGATCGAACTCGATATCGGCGAAGGGGATCGGTATGTCGACCTGGTGCGCGAAGGAATCGACTGCGCCGTGCGCGTGGGCGACCTGCGCGACAGCGACCTCGTTGCGCGGCGCCTGACCCATCTGCCGGAAGCCACGGCCGCCTCGCCGGACTACTGTGCGCGGCGGGGCGTGCCAGGCACCCTCGAATCGCTGCGCGAGGGTGACCACCTCATGGTCGGCTTCAAGTCTTCCTCGCTGGGCGCGCTGCTGCCACTCGAGTTCCAGCGCCGCGGACGCGTGGAGTGGGTCACCTTGCCGAGCAGGGTGCGCGTCAGCGGCGCCGATTCGTATCTCGGCGCAGCCTTCGCGGGCTTCGGCATCATCCAGGCGCCGCGTTACCGGTTGGACACCTATTTCCGCGACGGCAGGCTGGTGCCATTGCTGGAGGACTATCCGCCGCTGCCCAGCCCGGTATCGATCGTGTATCCACGCACGCGGCTGCCGTCTCCCCGGCTGACCGCCTTCATCGACTGGGCGCAGGAAGCCCTGTCGCCTTGACGCCCCCGTCGCCATCGCACGGGCCTGCGCCACTTCCCTGGCCCGTGCCCGGGGCGCATGCGCGCCCACGCACCCGCACGAACTGCGCGACCACGCGCCCGCCGTCCGGGCGAACGAACGTCTCGTACATCCGGTCGCCCTCGACCCGCAGCGTCAGCTCGCGCGCGGTGCGCACGGCGCCCACCCAGTTGGGGAACGTGGCACCTTCAACGCGGTTGCCCGCAAAGCGACCCTGCGCATCCACCGTGTAGGTGCCGAAGAACGCGATGCTCGATGCCATGGCGCGCCGGTTCTCCTCGTCCGTGCCGCCTCCGCGGGCATTCGAGGCGAAAGGAGGCGTGTCGCCGTCGGTCAGCACTTCGACGAAATGCAGGTCGGTGGTGAAGACCAGCATGCCTTGCGGATTGTCGCCATAAGGCTTCAGCGTCCGGCCCTCAGCCTCCAAGGTCGCGGCCACCATGCGCCACGTGCCGGCCACCTCGTTCGGCGGCGCGGGGGAGGGCGCCGGCTCGCCGGCGGCGGCGCCGACCGCGCTTCCGAGCAGGAGCGCCCACGGCCACTTCATGCCCGGTCCGCCGTCAGTGACAGCGACCGCTGCGCCACCAGATCGTCCAGGCGCGCCGACAGTGCGCGGTGGATATTCTCGAACGCGGTGCTGCCCAACGCGATGCGGCGCCGTGGCTGGGGCGAGTCCGCCACCTGGATCATCGCGTCGACCGTGCGGTCCGCATCGCCCCTGATCTCGAACGCGCCGCTGGCGATGGCGCGGCGCACGTCGCCGGCTGGCGTCGCCTCGTAGGCATCCATCGGTTCCGCGCGGTCCAGGCCGTCGGCAAAGCCCGTGGCGGTGGCGCCCGGTTCGGCGATCACGATGTCGATACCGAACGGCGCCACCTCCTGGGCCACCGCGTCGAGGAATCCTTCGATGCCCCATTTGGTGGCGTGGTAGAGGCTGAAATTGGGATACGTCACCTGTCCGCCTTCCGAGGAGACCTGCAGGATCCGGCCACCGCCCTGGGCGCGCAGATGGGGAAGCATGGCGCGTACCAGGTGGATCGACGCGGTCAGGTTGGTGGCGATCTGGCGCTCAATCTGCGCGTCGGTGACTTCCTCCGCGGCACCGAACAGCCCGTATCCCGCGTTGCTGACCACCGTATCGATCCGGCCCAGGTCGGCGAAGGCGGCATCCACGTGCTGCCGCAGGGCCGCCGTGTCGGTCAGGTCGAAGCGGGCGACGCGCAGCCTGTCGCCGGCCGCCTGCTGCAGCGCTTCGAACGGGGCCACGCGCCGTCCGCACGCGACCACCCGGTCGCCGCGCGCCAGCAGCTTCGTGGTCATCGCCAGCCCGAGGCCGGACGATGCACCCGTGATCCACCATGTCTTCATCTGCATGCTCCCGTGGGGTAGGCACACAACGTAAGGACACGGGAGACGTATGATAAGTCGCACCAATACGAACGAGTTGGTGAGGTCTGTTCACTAATGACGCATGTGAGCCTTTCCGATCTCAAGGCGTTCGCGCTCGTGGCACGACACCGCAGCTTCCAGAAGGCCGTCGATACGCTCGGCGTTTCGCGGTCCTCGCTCAGCCACGCCTTGAAGGGGCTGGAGCGCCAGCTCGGCGTGCGCCTCCTGCATCGCACCACGCGCAGCGTTTCCGTCACGGCGGATGGCGAGCAGTTGCTGCAGCGGCTGGGACCGTTGTTGCGGGAACTGGACGACCTGCTGGATGCCGTCAGCCATGGACAGGACGAACCGGTCGGCCTGTTGCGCATCAACGCCAACAAGGGCGGGGCACGCTGGTTGCTGCGGCACGCCGTGCCGGTATTCCAGCAGCGTCATCCGCGTGTGGAACTGGACCTGGTCGCCGAAGGGCAACTGGTGGATATCGTGGGCGAAGGTTTCGACGCGGGCGTGCGCCTGGCCGAGTCGGTGCCGAAGGACATGGTGTCGGTGCCCTTCGGTAGCGATGTCCGTTTCGTCGCGGTGGCCGCGCCCGGCTACCTCGCGGCGTTCGGAACACCGGCGGTGCCGGGAGACCTGATGTCCCACCGCTGCATCCGCCAGCGGCTTCCCAGCGGCAAGCGCTATCGATGGGAGTTCGAGCAGGGCACGCGGCAGCTCGCACTGGACGTGCCCGGCCTGCTCAGCCTGGATGACAACGACCTGATGGTCGAGGCGGCCTGCAGCGGCCTGGGCATCGCGTACGTGCCGGAATCCTTCGCCCGGCCCGCGCTGGACAGCGGTGCGCTGGTCCTCCTGCTGGAGGATTGGACCCCGCCATCGCCGGGCCTGTGCCTCTACTACGCCAGCTACCGCCACGTACCCGCGCCATTGAAGGCATTCATCGCGGTCGTTCGCGAGGTGTCGCAAGGCAGCGGCCCGCCCACGGGCCGCGATCGGGCGGGAAGCTGATGCGCAGCGCTCACCACGCGACGGTGACGCGCCCCATGACCAGGCTCGTGGCATCGCGTCCCTCCGCCACCTGCGCGCTGAGGGGATGGCGGATGTACTGGTAGCTTCCGATGAATCGCACCGCCGGGGTAATCGCCAGGTTGTAGAAGACCTCGGTGCCGGACTCGTTCCCGGCCCGGCGGTGTCCTTGGGTCAGCGTGGAGATCGCGTTCTTGAAGTCGCCGCTGATCTCGTTGTAGTACCAGCCCACGCCGAAGCTGTCGTACGGCCGTGCGTCCAGCACACCATGGGCGAACAGGGCCACTGAGGCATCGCGGGTCACCACGTTGGTCTGCTCGGGGGCGTAGCCCGCGCGGGCGAACACGCCGACGCCTGAAAGCACCTCGCCGCCCTTGAGCTTGGCAGGCACGTCGGCGGGATCGTCCTTCAGCCAGAGGTACTGCGAGGCGTTGGCGATCGCGAACCAGCTTTCCTGCTTGCGGTTGACCGGCAAACCCTCGAAAGACCGCGCGCCCAGCAGGGCGCCGATGGCGGCGGGCACCTCGGCGGCCTGCAAGCCCGTGAACGGCTGGGACAGGTCGGTCTTGGGCGCGTTGGACCAGTTGAATGCCGGGCCGATCGAGCCCGGCATGCCCGCGATCCGGTAGGTCGCCACCGCCATGAGATAGAGGTTGACCTTCTGGAAGGCGTTCTTGGAGAACGTGCGCGCATCGCTGTAAGGATCGAGCACGCCGCCGGCCAGCACGAGCCGGCGGCTCGGCGCCCAGATGCCCAGTGCCGACCAGGCGGTCGGCTGGTAGAAGCCCGCCGTCATCGGGTTCTTGTTGAAGTTGAAGTTGGCGAAGTAGTACTTGTAGCTGTCGCCGAACGTGGTCTGGTCCGGAATGTAGATGTCGCTGATGCGACCCAGCACCACGGAGACCTGCTTGCTCAGCCCCTGCACCAGGAACATCTCGGTGGGATAGGTGTCGTGGGAATAGGTGGGCCCGGGATGCAGCAGGCCGGTGTAGCTGGGCAGCGAAGTGCCGGCGTTGAACGTGCGCTCGGTGTCGTCGCCGTAGCGCGATTGCAGGGTCACGTGCAGCAGGCCACCGTTCCACCAGCCTGCACGCGCGGTATCGATGTTGAGCGAGGTCTGGATGTTCTGCGCGAACCAATCGCCGGTGTCGAGACCGCCGCTGTTGACGTTGCTGTAGGCGCTGGTGGTGTAGACATCGAGGAACACGCCGCGGCGGGCCAGTTCTGTGCGCGTACCGTTCCAGTCGCCGGTCAACTGCGTGCGCTCGGACAGCGCGCCGGTGCGGGTGCCGGGCGTGCCGAACGTCGGTGCATTGTTGAAGTACGGCAGCAGCACGGGCGCCACGTCCACCAGCGAAATACGGCTCGATGCTTCCTTCGCCTCGGTCACGCGGCCAAAGCTGGCCAGGTTCTCGTCCGCGTGGGCCGGCGCGGCAGTGCACAGCGCCAGGGTCATGCCGCAGGACAGCAGCGTCCGGCGCAAGAAGATCGTGCTCATGCCGATGCCTCCGCGCGGCGCGCCGCGGTGACCAACTCGAACAGCGAACGCGACGCCAGGCTGAGAACGCCACCGCCGTCGCCACGGTCTTCGATACCGTGCCCCACGACGAAATTGCGGATCGCGCCGAGCCGCGCCAGGCGCGAGGGGATCTGTTGAAGCGGCGGCAGTACCGCCGGCGCGGCCGCTTCGCTCCACGAGGTGTGGTCCGGGTAGGCGCCCGGAATCGTGATCGGCAGGTCGAACGCAGAGGGCGTGGCGCTGAACTCGACGGCCGGCCCTAGCCGCGTGAACGTGCCCAGCGGACTGTCCTGGTCGACGCCGAAGTCGATCAGGTCCTGCAAGGTGCATGGCGCATAGGGCTCGTCTTCCAGCGGCGCTACCAGGCTGGCCGCGAAGGTCGCACAGCGGCTCAACGAAGCGCCGGCACGCCAGAAACCGCCTTTGTCCTCGCGCTCGATGAGGGCGGCGAGGGTGGCGACCGCGCCCAGGTAGCCGGTCACGTAGTCGTTGAGCAGCACCGAGACGAGCGTGGGATCGGGCATGCCCACGGAATTGGCATGCATCACGCCGCTGACGGCCTGCCCGATCTGCTCGAAGCCCTTGCGATCGGCCCACGGCGTGCCGGGCGCCGCATAGGAGACCCGCGTGTAGACGAGGTTGGGATTGAGCGCCTGCAACGTCGCGACGTCCAGGCCCAGACGCTCCAGCGAACCGGGACCGTAGCTGTCCACCAGCACGTCGGCGCCGGCGAGCAGCTTCGCCAGCCTGGCCTTGCCGAGTTGGCCCTTGAGGTCGAGCAGCACGCTCTTCTTGCCCCAGTTCACGTCCAGCCAAAGCGGCAGTACCCAGTCGCCGGTCGGCGCCTGCACGGTGATCACCTCGGCCCCTTGCTCGGCGAGCATGCGGCCGACGGTCGGGCCGGCCACCAGGTGGGTCAGCTCGACCACGCGCAAGCCTTCCAGCGGGCGATGCCGCGCCGGACCCAGCCGGCGGCGGCCACCGCCGGCGACCTGCTCGAGATCGAACATCGGGCGCGCCGCGGTCTGCGCGCCCTGCGGCAAACTCAACCACTCGTCCAGGCTGCGCACGATGCCGGCGGGCAACCGCCGCGCGGCCATGCCGTCCTCCAGTTCCTGCGCCGTCCTGCGTTCGACGGCGCGCTGGATCGCCGCGGCCGAATTGGCGCATTCCAGGTAATCGAGGATCGCATCGCGCAGGTGGGGGAACAGGCCGATCATGGTGACGTAGCGGCCATCCTTGGCGCGGAAGGTGCCGTTGTCGGGACCCACCGGCCAGGTGTCCAGGAAACACGAATAGCCGTTCATGAACTGCATCTGCCCCGAGTTGAGCAGCAGGCCGGACAGGCGGCGATTGAGGCGCAGTGTCTGCGCGGGCAGGCCGCGCATGACGCCGATGCGCTCGATGAGCAGGCCGTACACGGCCATGACGCCGACGGCGTAGTCGTGCACCTTGACGGGGCTCTTGACGTAGGCAACGCCGTCGGTCACCGACACCTTGGATTCGTCGAGGGCAAAGGGCAACGCGCCGGCCACGGCGTCGAAGGCCCGCTTCTGGAACGGTTGGGTGATCATGCTGTGCCTCGCCTGTGTGGGAATCGGACAGGGCGCGCGCACGTTGCCCGCGCCAACGAGGAAGAATTCTGTGTGGCCGCGCGACGGTCGCCATCCGCCAAATGGGTAGTCGCCGCGCGGGCGAGGAGGCGTCAGGTGCGATCGCCAAATCCGGCAGCGCGCAGGGGCAGGTAGAGGGGGTCGGGCAGACGCCCCGTGATGCGGAACTGCTCGGTGATATGGCCACCGGTCCAGGTGGTGAAGGCACAACTGAGCACGTCGAAGCGTTGCGCTATCCGTCGTGGAGGCTGGCCCTCTTGCGGCGCCCAGCCCACATGGGTGCCGGTCAAGCGGCAGATCGAGGCGGTGCGTCGCTGGTCGGCGCCGGAGAGCATGGCCAGGTACGGAGAGGTGTTCATGCGCGCGTCCGGGCACACCAGGCAGAACGCACGGTTCGCGCGCACGAATGCGTTTCGTCCGACCAGCGTGCCCAGCCCTTCGACATGGGCCACGACGCCTTCGCTCACCAGCTTGGCCAGGCATGTCCAGTCACGGCGATTCCATGCGTCGTCGAAATCGAGCATCCGGTCGATGTTCGTGGTCGTCATGCGGGCATCGCCAAGCACCTCATGGCCGGGGGCGTGCGGGGATGCGTGGCGGGAGGCAGGGCCGCCGCGCGATGCCGAGTGTCGGCAGGATCGCGCTTGGCATGCATCGCTCATTTGAGTAGGACGCCGGCCGGGTACGTCAGGAAGGTGGGGGCAGCGCGCCCCTTCTTGACGCCACGCCCACCGACGTGGCGAATGTGGTGAAACTCAGGCGCGGCACGGACCGGCGAGCGGCCACGACGACAACGACAGATCGCAGCTTTCTTCGGCCGCCGGCCCAAGCTGCATGTAGCCGCGTCGCAATGCCGTGGTGACCGCATGGGTGCGGTCCGAGGCCTGCAATTTGGCAAGGATGTTCTTGACGTGGGCCTTGACGGTATCGGCACTGATACCGAGCTCGGTGGCGATCAGTTTGTTGCCGTGGCCGGCGGCGATGCGCTCGAGTACCTGCAGCTCCCTGTGCGTCAACCGCTCTTGCGTGGCATGGTCCGCCAGTGCGCGCGCCAGCGGTGCCGGGATCCAGCGTTTGCCCGCGGCCACCGCGCGGATGGCGATGACCAATTCCGCGCGCAGCATGCTTTTCAGCAGGAAGCCCTGGGCGCCGGCAGCGAACGCCGACAGGGCGGGCACGTCGCCCCGATAGGTCGTCAGGATGATGACCTTGGCCGCCGGCGCAAGGTCGCGGATGTGCCGGGTCGCGGTGATGCCATCCATCCGCGGCATCTGCACGTCCATCAGCACGACATCGGGCAGCATCGCCCGGTATTGCGCGATCGCCTCGCGGCCGTCCCCGGCCTCGCAGACGAGTTGCATGTCCGGCTGGTTATCCAGGACCGACGCGACCCCTTCGATCAGAAGCGGGTGGTCGTCGGCAATCATCACCCTGATCATATTGCCGCGCGCGGGCGTGTGGGGAAGGCGTCCTCATGAAACCACGCGGTCGCCGGGCTTCACACTGAAATCTATTCACGCCCCTGCTGAGCATCGCTCACGCGATGACCGGCGCGCCCGTCATGACCTGCATTTCGCGGGCGGCTTCGCCGGCCTGCAGCAGCAGCCACCGCAGCGCATCGTCGGTGTCGCTGCGCTCGTGCCAGACGGCCTCGAGATGGCCGATGGTGGGCTCGTGCGGCGTCGGCAGCGTGATGATCGAACCGTTCGCCACCGCCGGCGCGGCATAGGAGGCCGGCACCGTCGCCACGAAATCCGTGGCCAGCACCACCGGGATCACGTCGGCGTAGTGGGGCACCGACAGCGCGGCGCGGCCGACGATCTCGGTGCCGTCACCCCGCGCGTCCAGCAGGAGGCGTTCGAGCCACACGCGACGGACGACGCCATCCTCTTCCAGGAATCCGTCGTTGTAGACATCGCCGGTGCCGGTGAGTTCGATCACCACGTGCGGGTACTGGAGCAGCGCCTCGCGCGTCACCGGGCCTTGGCTCAGCGGATGCCCGCGGCGCACGATGAGGGTTTCGGTATCGCGCCACAGCAGTTGCCGGCGCAAGCGCGAGGGCAGGGCGGTGAACCAGCCGACCACCGCGTCGAGTCGCCCGTCGTCGATCTGCTGCATGGTGGTTTCGCGGTCGAAAGGGAAAATACGCAGGTCGATGCCGGGCGCGGCGGATTGCAGGCGCCTCATGAGCAACGGAAGAATGACGCCGCCCGAGTAGTCGGACATCGCGATGCGGAACGTGCGCACCGCGCTGTCGGGTGCGAACGGCTTGGCCCGCAGGGCCTTCTCGATACGCTCCAGGCCGCCTTGCACATGGGGCGCGAGCGCCCGCGCCTTGGAGGTGGGCATCATCCCCTTGTCGGTGAGCACGAACAGCGGATCATCGAGCGCGTCGCGCAGTCGGGCCAGCGCGTGGCTGACGGCCGATGGCGTGACCGACAGGTGTCGGCTGGCCGCCACGATGCTGCCGTGCTCCAGGATGGCCTCGAAGACCAGGAACAGGTTCAGGTCGATTCTTCGCAACGACATGGTGATCTCCTCGTGTCGCGCAAAGCGTGACACGAGGAACGTCCATTGCACACGCATCCGGGTGCTGATCGCGCCGCCACTTTCCATGGTGCGTGTGGATCGGCGCAGAACGGCCTCGCACTACCCATTTGGGGAGGGCGGGTAGGGCGCACGCGATGCGAAACTCGACGCAAAAAAAAAGCGCACCGGGAGGTGGCGGTTCTCCGCGACGCCGGCAGTGGACGCAGCCCGTGTCCAGCGGCGCAGTGCAGAGGCCGCGCTATGCAGGCGGAGGCGCCGGCGCGCCGGCGCCTTAGCTGCATCAAGCGCCGAAAGCACCGTCGATGGTGTGCATCGCGCCGGTTACGAAACCCGCTTCCGGCCCCGCCAACCAGGCCACCATGCCGGCGACTTCATCGGGGTGGCCGTGCCGCTTGATGGCCATGAAGCCGTGCAATAGATCTTTCATCGGCCCGTTTGCCGGGTTGGCATCGGTATCGATCGGGCCCGGCTGCACGACGTTGATCGTGATGCCACGCGGGCCGAAGTCCCTCGCCAGTCCGCGTGCCAGACCCTGCAGGGCCGATTTGCTCAGTGCGTAGGACGCCATGCCGGGAACCGGCATCCGGTCGCCGTTGACCGAACCGATGATGATGATGCGCCCGCCTTCACGCATCTGCCGCGCGGCTTCCACGGAGGCGTGGTAGGGCGCGTGGACGTTGATGCGGAGGAGTCGGTCGATGGCGTCGGGGTCCTGCTCCAGCGCATCGCCGAAAATGGCGATGCCCGAGTTCACCACCAGCACATCCAGCGGACCGGCGTCGCGCACGCACGCGATGACCGCATCGCGATCGGCGCTGTCGGCCATGACGGACCTGCTGCCGGTCTCGTCGGCCACTTGCCGGGCCGCCTCGGGGGAGCCGGCATAGGTGAACGTGACATCGGCGCCGTCCGCCGCGAAGCGCCGCACGATGGCTGCGCCGATACCACGGCTGCCGCCCAGCACGAAGACGGATTTGCCTTGAAAACTAGACATGGAGAGGTACTCGGATTTAATGTAGCGGCGACTATAAAAAGCCCTCGAAGAGGCTGTCAAGGAATTTTTAGCGATGACTACAAAAAATCCGCGGCCGCGGGGTCGGCCTCGTCGTTTCGATCCGGAACAAGCCATCGCCGTCTCGCAGCGCCTCTTCCACGCAAAGGGGTACGACGCGGTGAGCGTGGCGGACATCACCGACACGCTCGGTATCAATCCGCCCAGCTTCTACGCGGCGTTCGGCAACAAGGCGGCGCTGTTTGCCCGGGTGCTCGAGCAATACGCGGTGACCGATGCCATTCCGCTGGCCGCGTTGCTGCGTACAGATCGGCCGGTGGCGGAATGCCTCACGAACGTGCTGGAAGACGCCGCTCGCCGCTACGGCGCGCATCCCGAAACGACGGGGTGCCTCGCCCTGGAGGGCCTCCATGCGAATGATCCCGGGGCCCGCGAGGCCGCGCGCGCGGCCAACATCGCTGCGGAGGATCTGGTTCGCAGCTACATCGCGGCGCGTCACCCGGACGTGGCCGATCGCGTGACCGATTTCGTGTGCACCACGCTGGTCGGGATGTCGGCGAAGGCGCGCGTCGGGCATGGCGTGGCGCGTCTGCTCGCCACGGCGCGTCTGGCGGGCCTGGCGGTCGCGCAGATTGTTGCCGACGAGGCAGTGGCAGCTTCGCCGGACGTGGGGTGAGGTCTCGCAACGTTGCCGCCCACCGGTTCGCTGATTGACTACAGCAACCGGACGGCCCAACCGTGCGCACGCGATCCCTCGACCGGGTCATCGGGATGTCAATGGCTAGAGCCACCGCGCGCTCCGTGGCAACCTACCGTCCCACTTCCCGCGCCTGCCGGCATGCCACTGCGACGAATCGATCCCGGCGTCCGGAGCGGGGCACGTACCCTGGCGTGGAAGTCCTGGCATGGCGCCCTGCGCGCCATGCTGCTGTTCGCCTGCCTGGCCTCATGGGTGCCGGGGGCGCGGGCGCTGGATCCGGCGCTGCACATCGCGCAGTTCCACCATGTCGCCTGGACGGTCAAGGAAGGCGCGCCGGGGGGCGTCACCGCGTTGGCGCAGACGCAGGACGGTTACCTGTGGCTGGCCACGCAGGTCGGCCTGTTCCGCTTCGACGGGCTGAAGTTCGAACGCTTCGCCCTGGCGGGCAGCGAGACGCATCCGGCCGCGGCCATTTCGACCCTGTTCGCGCCCACGACGGGCGGGCTTTGGATCGGCTACCGCTACGGCGGCATCAGCTTCGTCGATCCGCGGGGCCGCACCACGCATTTCGGCATCCCCGAGGGTCTTCCGACCGGGACGGTCTATCGAATCACCGAAGCCAGCGACCACACGCTGTGGGCGGCGACCTTCAACGGCCTTTATGCGCATCGGCAAGGCCGCTGGCAGGAAGCCGCACCGGAACTGGGGCTGCCACCGGGCGTGGCGCGCACCGTGTTCGTGGACCGGGCCGGCACGCTGTGGGTCGCCAGCGACGATGCGGTGCACTTCCGCCGCAAAGGCGAGGCGCGCTTCAGCGACTTTTCCAAGGTGAGCGGGCGCGTGGTGCAGTTCGCCCAGTCCGCCGATGGCGCGATGTGGGTCGCCAATCTCGACAGCGGTGTCCATCCCCTGGTGGCGCCCGGCGCCCGCCCGGTGTCTCCGCTGGGGCATTCGTCGGCGGGATTGCTGTTCGACCGCGATGGCACGCTCTGGGCGCCGACGCTCGGCGATGGCCTGATACGGCTGGCGCATCCGGACGCCGCGCAGGCCGCGACGCCCCGCGACACGCAGCAATTCAACCAATCGATGGGCCTGAGTTCGGACAACCTGTTGCCGATCCTGGAGGACCGCGAAGGCAACATCTGGGTGGGCGGCAGTAGCGGCGTGGACCGCTTCCGTGCCTCGCGGCTGATCCCGGCGCGGGTGCCGCTGGGCGCACAGGACTTCGCGCTGGTGCCGCAGGTAGGCGGCGGCGTGCTGGCGGGCAGCCGCAACAAGCCGGTATTGCGGCTGCGCGCCGCGTCGGTCGACACGATGGCGCTGGCGCCCCCGATCACCGCGGCGTACCGCGACCGCAACGGTGCGATCTGGCTTGGAGGGCCGAAGGGCATCTGGCGCCTGCAGGATGGGGCGCTGGAGAAGATCGCGCCGCTCCCGGTGCCTCGCTACTCCGGGGTCCAGTCGATCACGCTCGATAACGAGGGCGCGTTGTGGGTCTCGATCAACACCCCGGGCGTGTTCCGGTTGAAGGACGGACACTGGCGGCAACTCGGCCCGCAGGACTATCCAAGCTTTCCCCCCACCGCCTCTCCGCTGGCGCTGCTGGCCACCCGCGACGACGAGGTCTGGATGGCGTTCGCGCGCAACGCGGTCATGGTGGTCCGTGGCGACCAGGCGCGGCTGTTGACCGAACAGCAGGGGCTGCGCGTGGGCAACGTATCCACCTTGCATGAAGCCGATGCCGGGATATGGATCGGCGGCGAGCGCGGCATCGCGTTCGCCACGCGCGCGGGCATCCGCAGCCGCATCGCCAAGGAGGGCAGCGCACTGCGCGGCGTCAGTGGCATCGTGCAGGCGGCCGATGGTTCGCTATGGATGAACGGGGCGCGCGGCGTGGTGCGCATTCCGGCCGACAAGGTGCCGCACCTGTTCGATCCGGATTTCGCCGAATCGGACTGCCAGCTGTTCGACTACCTGGATGGACTGCCCGGCGTCGCCAACCAGTTCCGTCCCGTGCCCACCGCGATCCTGGCCGACGACGGCCGCCTGTGGTTCGCCACGACGAACGCCGTGGTGTCGGTGGATCCCGCATCGACGCGACACAATGCGCTGCCGCCGCCGGTGCAGATCCAATCCGTGCAGGCCGACGAGCAGGCCTTCAACCCGGACGCCGAGCCCGTGGCGTTGCCCGCGAACCTGTCCAGCCTGCGCATCGCCTATACGGCGATGAGCCTGTCCATCCCCGAGCGTGTGCGCTTCAAGTACCAGCTCGAAGGACACGACGCGGGATGGCTCGACGCCGGCGGGCGTCGCGAGGCCGCCTATACCAATCTCGCGCCAGGGCGTTATACGTTCCGGGTCGCGGCGGCGAACGAGGATGGCGTGTGGAGCACGCAGCCGGCCGCCGTGCAGATCGCCATCGCGCCGCGCTTCTACCAGACCTGGTGGTTCACGCTGCTGTGGGCCGCGCTGCTGGTCGTGGCCGCCTGCGTGGCCTACCTGCTGCGGCTGCGGCAACTTTCGCGCCGTATCCGCGACCGCCTGCAGGAGCGCCACGGCGAACGCGAGCGCATCGCCCGTGAATTGCATGACACCCTGCTGCAGAGCATCCAGGGGCTCATCCTGCGCTTCCAGGCGGTGTCCGAATCGCTGCCGCCACTGGACCCGGCGCGCAGCGCGCTGGAACATGCGCTGCAACGCGCCGACGAGGTGTTGATCGAAGGCCGCGACAAGGTGCTGGACCTGCGCGCGTGCGCACCGGAAGACGCCACGCTCGAGGAACTGCTGGCCGAGGCAGCCAGCGAACTGTCGCTGCTGACCCAGGCTCACCTGGAGGTCTCGGTGCAGGGCACCCCGGGGGTGCTCGACCCGGTGGTACGCGAGGAGGCCTATCGAATCGTCCGCGAAGCGATGCTCAATGCGTGCCGGCACGCCGGTGCCGGCAGCATTCGCGTCCTGGTGCGGCATCAAAGCGATGGCATGCACGCGGCGGTGGTCGACGAGGGGCCCGGCATTGACGCCACGACGCTGGCACAAGGCGGGCGCGGCGGGCATTGGGGCATGCGTGGGATGCGCGAGCGCGCGCAGCGGATCGGCGCGCAGCTGCTGATCGATTCGCGGCCCGGCGAGGGCACGCGGGTGGCGCTGTACATCGCCGGCGGCAAGTCCTACCGCCCGGCGCGCGGGCCCTCGCGCGGGAATGCGCTACGCGGTATCTTCCGCCGCAGGCCCCCGTGACGACGCGCATCCGCCGATGAACGCCGACTCCCCGCTACCCGACGGCGACCCAGGCGGCCGCGTTCGCGTCCTGGTGGTGGACGACCACCCCTTGCTCAGGGAAGGGGTGGCCGCGGTCCTGGCGGCGCAGCCGGACATGCGCTTGGCGGCCGAGGCCACTAACGGCGTCGAGGCGGTGGCGCTGTACCAGCAGCATCGTCCGGACGTGGTGCTGATGGACATCCAGATGCCCGCCATGGACGGGCTGGCCGCGATCCGCTCGATCCGCAAGCACGATCCGGAGGCCCGCATCATCGTGGTGACCACCTACCAGGGCGACGCCCAGGCCATGCAGGCGTTCCGCGAAGGTGCGCGGGCGTACCTGATCAAGAGCATGCTGCGGCGCGAACTGGTGGATACCATCCGCAAGGTCCACGCGGGCGGGCGGCGCGTGCCCGAGGAGATCGCGCACTTGCTGGTGGAGCACATGGGCGAGGATTCGCTCAGCTGCCGCGAGCTGGAGGTGCTGCGCGAAGCGGCGGACGGCAATGCCAACAAGCGCATCGCCGACCACCTGCGGATTTCCGAGGAAACGGTGAAGGCGCACATGCGCAGCATCCTGTCCAAGCTGCACGCCAAGGACCGTACCCACGCGGTGACCATCGCCGTGCGACGGGGCATCATCCAGTTGTAGCGCGCGTGCGGCGCGGGCGATTCAGCCGTGCAGGCGGATCGCGGTCTGCGCCACCACGCGGCCCTGATAGCGCGCGCCGGCCAATTCGTTGGCGCTGGGCTGGCGCGCGCCGTCGCCGCCGGCGATGGTGGTGGCCCCGTACGGCGAGCCACCGGTGACCTCGTCCAGGAT
The DNA here is from genome assembly GCF_029543105.1 of Stenotrophomonas sp. HITSZ_GD. Classification (GTDB taxonomy): domain Bacteria; phylum Pseudomonadota; class Gammaproteobacteria; order Xanthomonadales; family Xanthomonadaceae; genus Stenotrophomonas_A. The sequence continues at coordinate 143,986 of NZ_JARQXB010000002.1, read as the reverse complement.
CATCTGCCCGGCGTGCCCGTAGTCGAGCCCGACGATCACCAAGCCGAAATGCAGCAGGTTGGTGATCAGGGAGAACAGCGTGGTTTCCTGCCCGCCGTGCTGGGTGGCAGTGCTGGTGAAGGCCGCGCCGACCTTGCCATGCAGCGTGCCGCGTGACCACAGCCCGCCCGCCTGGTCGAGGAAGTTGGCCATCTGCGAGGACATCCGGCCGAAGCGCGTGCCGGTGCCGACGATGATCGCGTCGTAGTCGGCCAGGTCTTCGACCTTGGCGATCGGCGCGGCCTGGTCGAGCTTGAAGTGCGCGCCGCGCGCCACGGCTTCCGGCACGAGCTCCGGCACGCGCTTGATGTCGACGTGCGCGCCGGCCTCGCGCGCGCCTTCGGCTTCCGCGTGGGCCATGGCCTCTATGTGCCCGTAGGCCGAGTAGTAGAGAACGAGCACGCGGGCCATGGGAAGCTCCTGAGGAGGGAGGGGACCATCGTCGGCCATGAAGTCCTGTGGCTCCACGCCATTCCGGGGAGTCCATCGCTCCCTCTTTTTGGGGAGCCCGCCGCACGCGGGGCGCAGCGGCCATCGGCTACCAGGCCGCGCGCAGCTCCAGGCCGAGGAAATCGGCGTCGTGCGCGCCCGACGCGCGCAAGGAGGAACCGGCCTGGAAATGCACCGCTTCCAGGGCGCACGAGAGCTGCGCGGCCAGTCGCACGTCGGCACGGACCTGGTAGTACGCGCCGGTCCAGCGCTTGCCCGTGCCGGCGGTGCCGGCGAGCGGCACCGATCCTTGCAGGTACACCGCGTCGCCGGTGGTGTTGCGCCATTGCGCCGCGCCGGCGAACAGCAGCGTGGTGCGGCTGCCGGGGTGCAAGGTGAGGGAGGGCTTGAGATGCAGGAAATTCACGTAGCCGGTGTAGCCGGCCAGCGCGAGGTAGGCGCCATTGGGAAACAGCGGGTTGAAGGTCTGCAGGCGGCCGTCGTGCGGGTCGCGGTCGCCGGAGGCGGCATCCAGTTGCAGCCCGAGCCGTGGCGTGAGCCGGGCCTGCGCGGTGAAACCCACGCGCGTGCCGATCCCCCAGGCGCTGATGCGCTGGGCGCCGACGCCGCCGTGCTGGCGCATGGCTTCGGCATCCCAGTCCAGGCGGCCGTGCTTGCCGGCGAACCGCAGGTCCCAGACATCGCGTCGCTCGTTGCCGGCGGCGGAAAGGAACACGGCGTCTTGGCGCAGGTAGCGAGACCAGTAGCCGGACAGCTCGTTGTCGCCCAACACCTTGCGCTCGATGCGGATGCCGTTGAACTGCAGCGCGGGCGAGCTGTGGTCGTCGAACGCGCGCGCGTCCTGGCTGACGACGGGCCTGCTGTAGTAACCGATGAACCGCCAGGTACCCGTTTCGTAGCCGAACCAGGCCGCGTCGAACGACTGGCGGACGTTGGGCCCATCGCGCACCGAGACGAAGCGCTGCAGGTCGAAGGCGAATTGTTGCCGGCCCACGCGTGCCTTGAAGGTGCTTGCGCCGGCCGGTGCCACCCAGGCCACGAATGCCTGTTCCACGTCGAGGCGGTTGGCATCGGCCGGCCCGGTGCGGTCCTTGCCGTGCGCCACATCGTCCTGCAGCTGGAGGAAGGCCTGGAAGCCGTCGAGCCGCAGGTCCAGGTGCGTTTCCAGGCGGCGGATCAGGTAGGTGTCGCCGTCTTGGCCGGCGGCGCCCAGGCCGGGCGCGGAATTGAACTCGCCGCGGATACGCAGGTTCGCGCCGAGCGACAGGTAGCGTTGCGGATCCGAGGCGGACAAGCCGATGTACTTGAAGCGGTCCAACGGCTGCGTGCGCAGCATCGGGGATTGCAGCGCGGACCAGTCCTCCTGCCAGCGGTTGGAGAGGATGGCGGGCCGCTGCGTTTGCTGCGCCGCTGCACCGCCGGCGGTACAGGCGAACAGGCACGCCGCGGCGACGGTCGTCAGGTGTTGCATCGGCCTTGCGCCTTTCTGCCGGCATCGCACGCGCGCGCCATCCTGCCTCAGCGCGGTTCCGCGCCTGGCTGGTGCAACTCGGCGATGTAGCCGCCCGGGAAGCGCACCATCGCCGCCTGTCGACCCCCGGCTGGGTAGGGCGGGACCAGCACTTCCGCGCCGGCCTGGCGTGCGCGTTCGAGCGTGGCCGCCAGGTCTTGCACCTCGTAGCCGGTGAGGTCGCGGCCATAAGGCCACGGCAACTGACCGTCCGAGACCAGGACCAGCAGCTTGCCGAAGCCGGACTCGATCAGCACGCGCCGGACGGTGGTGCCGGGCCGGCCGATCTCCGCGCCGGGTGCGGCGGGCTCGTCGGAAACGACCCGGCCCTGGGAAAAGGCCAGCCACCGCCGCAGGAAGGCGTCGGCCGCATCGGCGGTGAGATAGACGCGGTTCTCCGGCACGGTGGTGAGCGCCGCATACGAGGGCGGCGTGGTGTGCCAATAGAACTGCATGTTGACCCCGCCGGGCCACTGCACCAGCACGTCGCGCCCGATGGGATCGGGAAACACGTCGACCAGCCGCGTGGCACCGTGCGCCACCGCCGCCGAGGTGGCGGCGTCGATGTCGCGGACCAGATAGCCGGTGCGTTCCGCGCCGAAGGGGTAGGGCACGGGCGTCTTGAAGCCGAACACCGACACCGTGCCGACCGGGGTGAGCACCAGCTGCGACATCGTTTGGCTCGACGTCGGCGTGACCTGGAACACCCCCTGCTTGCTGGTGGTGCCGCCGAAGGTGGCCACGAAGCTGCGCACGAAGCGGTCGAAATCCTCGGGCGCCACGTACACGTGCGTGGTGTCGTACTGCGGGCCGACGGCATGCACGGCCTGGCGCGGTGCGGCCGCCGCGGGTTGGCGCGCCGGTTCGGGCGATGCGAGGCCGGGGACGAGAGCGAGCAGGGCGATGAGGAGTGAGCGGGAGGACTTCATGGCGGTTTTCCGGGCAGGGCGGTATCGGCGCGGCCCGCTTCAGCGTGCCGCGAGGTCGTTGCGCGTGATCGCCAGCAGGTGCCTGACCTGCGGCGGTGCGTCGTCGTGATGGAACTGCAGCAGCTCGGCCTGCAGGTCGGCATCGGCCCGCGACACGCGCCGGTGCTGGCGCAGGTGCTCCTGCCAGGACTCGACCATGAACCACTCGACGATGCGCGTGGCATCGGCGGCGTCCTCGGTCACGCCCCACGCGTAGGCGCCATCGCGGCGGCGCTCGCTGGACAGGCGCGCCAACCGCGCCAGGAACGCGCTACGCTGCGCCGGCTCGATCCGGTATTCGATCTGCACCAGCACCGGGCCGCGATCCTGCTCGATCGACGTGGCCATCAGCGGCTCGGGCCAGTGGTGGGAAGGCAGCAGGTCGGCGTCGCCCTTCGGCAGGCGGATTCGCCAGGCCGCCAGCGCCACCACGGCGAGCAGGCCGGCGGCGGACAACAGGGTCCACGCTACGCCGATACCGGAGGCAAGCGCGCCCCAGGCCAGGCTGCCGAACGTCATCGCGCCATTGAAGACCGTGAGGTACACCGCGAGCGATCGGCCGCGCACCCAGTTGGGCAGGATGGCCTGGGCCACGCCGTTGAGCGTGGTCAGCGCGGCGATCCAGGCCGCGCCGAGCAATAGCAGCAGCACCACGGCCAGCCAGCGCGGTGGCGCCAGCGCCAGGGCCGCCATCACCGCGGCGGTGGCCAAGGCCGCGCACAGGAGCAGGCCGTCGGCGTCCAGGCGCTGGCGCAGCTTTGGCAGCAACAGCGCACCGCCGATGGCGCCCAGGCCGATCGCGCCGAGCAGCAGGCCGTAGAAACCCGCGCCACCGCCGAGCAACTGGCGCGCGACCAGTGGCAGCAGCGCCCATAGCGCGCTGGCCATGGCGAAGAACAGGAACGCCCGCAGCAGCACCACATGCATCTCGCGGCTGGAACGCACGTAACGCAACCCGGCACGGAAAGCGCCAAGGAAGCGCTCGCCCAGCGGGTCCTGCTCGGCCTTCGGGCGCTTCCACCACAACAGCGCGGCGATGACGAACACGTAGCTGATCACGTCGGTGCCATAGGTGATGGCGGCACCGAAGGCTGCCAGCAACACGCCACCGAACGCCGGGCCGATTGCACGCGCGATGTTGAAGCCCAGCGAGTTCAGCGCCACCGCGGTGCGCAGTTCCTGGCGGGAGACCAGTTCCGGCACGATCGCCAGCCAGGTCGGCCCCATGAGCGCGGTGCCGATGCCGCCCAGGAACGTGAGCAGGATCAGCGCTTCGATCGACAGTAGGTGCGCGGCGGAAAGCAACATGAGTGCCGTGCTCACCGCGGCCAGGATCAGCTGGATGCCGAGCAGGAACTTGCGCCGGTCGAGGATGTCGGCCAGCACGCCGGCGGGAATTGCGAGCAGGAACACCGGCAGCGTCGCGGCCGCCTGCACCAGCGCCACCGCCAGCGGCGACGGCGACAGGCCGGTGATGAGCCAGGAGCTGGCGACATCGCGAACGAAACTACCGGTATTGCCGACCACCGTGGCCAGCCACAGGACGGCGAACAGCCGCTGGCGCAGCGGGGCGAAGGCGCCTTCGCTGGGCGCGGGGGAGGGGGCCGTGTTCATTGGCGCAGCTCGCGCACGTCGATCCAGGCGACCAGAAGGAAACCGCCCACCAGCCCCAGGTGCTCGAAGAAGGCGTTGGTCATGCCGGTACGCGGCGCACCGGCGGGCAGTTCCCAGAAGCGCAGGACCTGCGCGGTCGCCGCCAGGGTGAAGGCGGCCAGCGCGATCGCGCCGAGCCAGCGCCCACGGCCGGATACCACCATCGCCGAGGCGACCAGTTCCAGGACGATGACGGCCACGGCAAAGGCCGGCGCGGGTGCGAGCCCGGCAGCGGCCATCTCCGCGGTGGCCGCGGGAAAATCCAGCAGTTTGGTCAGCGCGCCTTGGAGGTAGGCCGCGCACAACGCCAGGCAAGCGAACCAGCGCACGCCTTCCGCGCCGAGCAACCTGTAGCGCAGCGGGGGCGGCGGGGTGCGCACGCTCATACCGCCCAGCACGAACAGCCCAACGCTCCGAAGAACCCGGAAAGATCGTCGGTCGGCACGCGGGCGGCCCAGGCGCGGGCATGCGCGTGGCCATGCACGTGGCATGCGCTGTCGCAGCCACAGGCAGGCTGCCGCGCGGATTGCGCCGCCCGCGAGCGCCGGCCGGCACCCTCGGGCTCGCCCCACGCCGCATAGCCGCCGAAGCGGCGCACCGGCGACCAATCCGGCATGGCCGGCGGCGGCTGCGCATCGTCCAGCGCAGCAAAGCGCCCGCTGGCGTAGACCACCGCGCCGCCCACCACGGTGAGGTCGGAGGTCAACGTCGCGATCTCGTCCTCGGCCACGTTGAAATAGTCCGCGCTGGGCACGATCAGGTCGGCGAAGTGGCCCTTGGCGATGCGTCCGCGCTGGCCTTCGTCGTTGGAGAACCAGGCCACGTGCTCGGTCCACATGCGCAGCGCCGTTTCGCGATCCAGGCAATTGCTTCGCGGATACAGGGCCAAACCACCGACGGTCTTGCCGGTGACCAGCCACGCCAGCGACACCCAGGGGTTGTAGGAGGCCACGCGGGTCGCATCGGTGCCGGCGGAGACCTTCACGCCACGCTCCAGCATGCGCTTGACCGGCGGCGTGGCACGCGCGGCCTCGGCGCCATAGCGCTCCACGAAGTATTCGCCCTGGTAGGCCATGCGGTGCTGGACGGCGATTCCGCCCCCCAACGCGGCGATGCGGTCGATGGAGCGCTCGGAGATGGTTTCGGCGTGGTCGAAGAACCAGTGCAGGCCATCGAGCGGAACATCACGCGCGACCTTCTCGAAGACGTCGAGGGCGCGCGAGATGGTCTGGTCGTACGTCGCATGCAGGCGCCATGGCCAACGGTTGTGCGCCAGCACCCGCACCACTTCCTCGAGGTCTTCTTCCATGCGCGGCGGCATGTCCGGGCGCGGCTGGCGGAAATCCTCGAAGTCGGCCGCCGAGAACACCAGCATCTCGCCGGCGCCGTTGTGGCGGAAGTAGTCGTTGCCTTGCTTGTATTTGACGCTGGCCGTCCAGGCGAGGAAGTCCTCCTTCTCCTGCTGCGGCTTCTGCGTGAACAGGTTGTAGGCCAGCCGCACGGTGAGCTGGCCGGCGTCGGCGAGCTGCTGGATCACCGCGTAGTCCTGCGGGTAGTTCTGGAAACCGCCGCCGGCGTCGATGACGCCGGTCACGCCCAGGCGGTTGAGTTCCCGCATGAAATGGCGCGTGGAATTGAGCTGGTACTCGAACGGGAGCTTGGGGCCGCGGGCCAGCGTGGCGTAGAGCAGGGCGGCGTTGGGCTTGGCCAGCAGCAGGCCCGTCGGCTGTCCGGATGCGTCGCGGGCGATCTCGCCGCCCGACGGTGCCGGGGTGTCGCGGGTGTAACCCACCGCGCGCAGCGCCGCACCGTTGAGCAACGCACGGTCGTACAGGTGCAGGATGAAGACCGGCGTCTCCGGCGCGACGGCGTTCAACTCGTCCAGCGTAGGCAGGCGTTTCTCGTCGAACTGCTGCTCGGTGAAACCACCGACCACGCGCACCCACTGCGGTGCGGGCGTGACCGCCACCTGGCGACGCAACATATCCATGGCATCGGCCAGGCTGCGGATGCCATCCCAGCGCAGCTCCAGGTTGTAGTTCAAACCGCCGCGCACCACGTGGGTGTGGTTGTCGCACAGGCCGGGCAGCACGCTGCGCCCCAGCAGGTCGACGGTGCGCGTGGCCGGCCCGCCCAGGGCCAGGATCTCCGCGTCCTCGCCCACGGCGATGAAGCGGCCATCGGCGATGGCCACCGCGGTGGCGGTGGGGCGCTGGCGGTCGAGCGTGGTGATCCGGCCGCCGTGCAGGATCAGCGACGGCGCGGTGGTGGCGCTCATGCCTGCTCCTCCGGCTCGTCGGCCTGGCCCGGGTGCGCTTCCTTGTTGCCGGCGGGCAGGCGACCGAAGCAATGCGGCCGCACCTGGTCGCCGAACCACGCCGTCGCGCTGCCGCGATGCTCCAATACCTGGCGCACCAGGGAGGGAATCTGCTCGCCCAGCAGGATGCCCAGCAACCCGACCAGGGCGATGATCGGCGGTGCCGGCGAACGCACGCGCAGCAGGGCGTAGACCACGCCGACCAACAAGCCAGCCGCCAGCGAAAGCAGGTAAGGCTTCATGGCAGCGTAAGCGCGCGCGGGCCGGTGGGGCGGGCGGTCATCGCGCTTCATCCGCCGTGCGCGTTGAACATGGTCCTGGCATAGGTCACGCCCAGGCCGTATGCACCGCCCAAAGCGCGCGCAATATCGGTCGTGCTGCCGTAGGTGTCCGCGCGTGCCCAATCACGTTGCAACTCGAGCAGGTACTGCAGCGAGGTCATCGGCTGCGCGCCGGCCTGCAGCATGCGTTCCATCGCACGGGCGTGCGCCTCGGCGGAGACGTCGCCGCAGGCATCGGCGATCACGTAGATCTCGAAGCCCTGTTCCAGCGCGGACAGCGCCGGGCCGACGATGCAGACCGACGTCCACAGGCCGGCCAGCACGAGGCGCTGCTTGCCGATGCGGTTGACCGCATCGGTGACCTGCGCATCCTCCCAGCTGTTCATGCTGGTGCGATCGTAGGCCGGCTGGCCCGGGAAGGGCGCCAGCACTTCCTCGAACATCGGCCCGGAGAAGCTCTTCTCCGCGACGGTGGTCAGGATGGTGGGTACCTGGAAGCTGGCGGCGGCACGCGCGACAAGCGCCGCATTGTTGCGCAGCGTCACGGCCTCGATCGAGTGCGTGGCGAATGCCATCTGCGACTGGAAGTCGATCATGACCAGGGCATGGTCGTGGGGCGTAAGCAGTTTGCTGCCGGGGACGGGACGGGCGGTGGGCATCGGGGTGGTCTGGCGGCGGGGAGGGATTTACGAATGCGCGATCGTGGCGGCCGCCGCCTTGCGTTGCCGGGCCGAGGCCACGCCAAGCACGACGAAGACCAGCAGCACGATGCCCTGCGCGAGGGCAAAGGCGGGTTCCTTGCCGGTGGGGGCGAGCACGTGCAGCGGCGGGATCTTGGCAAAGGCCTGCGCCACGGCGACGAACACCAGCAGGTACACGCTGGCGACCGTGCAGATGGCATGGACGCGGGCCCATGCGCGCGAGCTTCCCGTCTTGCCTGCCGCTTGCAGCAACACCAGCAGGATCAGCGTTGCCAGCACGCCCACGCCCAGCGCCGGGGTGAAACCGTGGAACGGAAACAGGAACCCGGTGAGGCTGGTGGCCATGGCGGTCCACCAGAACCACCAGAAAGCCCGCCCCATGGCCTCGCGCCGCAGCAGTTGGGCGATGACCACGACCCCGACCAGCATCGCCACGATGCTGAGCAGGGTGTGGAAAGCGGTGAGCGCGCTCAGTACGGAACCTGACATGGCGAGTCCTCGCGGTGGTAGGGCTCAGCCCTTGATGAAGGCCAGCAGGTCGGCGTTGAGGACGTCGGGATGGGTGGTCAGCATGCCGTGCGGGTAACCCTTGTAGACCTTGAGCGTGCCGTTCTTCAGCAGCTTGGCCGACTTCGGTGCGGACGCGACGATCGGCACGATCTGATCATCGTCGCCATGCAATACCAGCGTGGGCACGGTGATCGCCTTCAGGTCCCCGCTCATGTCGGTCTCGGAGAAGGCCTTGATGCCTTCGTAGTGGGCCTTGGCGCTGCCCATCATTCCCTGCCGCCACCAGTTGTTGATGATGCCGGGCGAGGCCGTGGCACCGGGTCGGTTGAAGCCATAGAACGGGCCGGTGGGGACATCGAGAAAGAACTGCGCACGGTTGTCGGCCAGGGCCTTGCGGAAGCCATCGAACACCTCGATCGGCAGGCCTTCCGGATTGGCCGGCGTCTTGAGCATCAGCGGGGGCACCGCGCTGACCAACACCGCCTTGGCGACGCGGCCATGCGGCTGGCCGAACTTGGCCACGTAGCGCGTTACCTCGCCACCGCCGGTGGAGTGGCCGATGTGGACCGCATTGCGCAGATCCAAGTGTTCGGCGACGGCGAAGGCATCGGATGCGTAGTGATCCATGTCGTGGCCTTCGCTGACCTGGCTGGAGCGGCCGTGGCCGCGGCGATCATGTGCGATGACCCGGTAGCCGTGCTGGACGAAGAACAGCATCTGCGCGTCCCAGTCGTCCGAGGACAACGGCCAGCCGTGGTGGAAGACGATGGGCTGGGCGTCCTTCGGGCCCCAGTCCTTGTAGAAGATCTGCACGCCGTCCTGGGTCTGTACGTAGCTGTCGCTCATGGGGAAGGGGCCTTGGGTGGTGGGCTTGGCGGAGGCAGGAAAAGCAAGGGCGGGCAGGGCGCTGCCGGCGAGCAGGATCGTGCCGGTCTGCAATAACTGCCGGCGCGTAAAGCGAAGCGCGGACGGGGTGTGTGACATCGACGGTCTCCAGGAGACGGGTGCTGGCCTAGCCGTTGCGGTTAGCGTCGTGCGGTAGGGCGTCATCGTCCTGTGTCATGCGGATCGGGCCTACCCCCTATAGTCGACGTGAAAGCTCCCTCTTTTGAGGGAGGTCGTGCTCCCCCAGAATGAAGCCCGTCGGGGCCGCGCGGGCGACCAGATATCTTTCTCGATGGCGCAAGGGGAGTGCTTGGGACTGATGCCCTCTGTTACTCGCCAGGTGGCTGTGGAAGACGATGAGAGATGCTTTGGGGGTAGGGAAAAATGGCAGTTTCCCTCCCCACAGCCCACGGCTATTAATGCCTTTCAGCGGTTCCCGATGTGCGCCAGGGGCGGATTCCCGGACCTGATAAAACGTCTGGTTGTTGGCCCTGCGCATTTCTGCCTAAGATCAAGCCGTATCAATCTGCTGGCTCGGCCATACGCAGTCGTGGATAGGCGGACCGGGGGGGAAATGACGGCCATATCAATACGGACGCATCAAATTGGGTCGGCGCGGCAAAGCACGACATCATGCATTTCGCTGGCGCCCCCGAAGGCTATGATTCGAGTGGAAGCAGAGATGGACGCACGGCTACACCAAAACCTGGTTACACTCCCGGCCACGTGATGGCGGATAGATCCGGTACTCGTCTTACCGCGGCGGATGTCGATGCGATTAAATCAAATGAAACAACTCGCAATACCACCCTTGGAGCTTTCAAGGGCGTCTATCAAGTCAATGGCAGGATAGATTCAAAACGTTTGGACAAAGAATTCAAAGGAAAATAACTCAATGAAGACTTTGGACTGGGCGATAAAATTGTTATTCCTAGCGGTTGCTGCGTTATCATTCGAGGCAGAGAGCAGTCAATGCTCTGCTCGCGTAATTAATAGTGAGGCTGACAGCGGCGTGGCCCAGGCCATGGAGCTTGACCTGAAGGCGAAGCTTCGTGGATATCGAGCTGAAGACAGAGATAATAGCCCGCAAATTAACGTACGGCTTATCTCTGTCCTTCCATCCACCTGCCCCGATCCAAAAGATGGTAGTGCGAAAGCCAGGGTGTACTATGTGATAACTGATTCGCGAGATATGTTCAGGTTTGCTTCGTTATGTGTTGCAAAAAAAAGTGAGTGCGCGTCCGTCATCGAGAGGGCGGTTCGAAGCTACTGTCCACAGTCATAAATTTTTGATTGATTCTGCAGCATGGCATCCAAGTATGTCGTACGAGCGAGCACCGCTTAAATTCAGTCATACTCGCGCCTAGCTGCGCGTGGGACGCCTGCTCTGTACGGGTCTGGTCGCCCGGCGGCTTGCCACCGCGCGTTGCCTGGTGATCGCTCCCCGGCCTGTCTCGCACGTGCGGGCACTCCCAAGACACCACCGAGTTGAGTCGACATCAGACATTGATATTTGCCAAATAGGACAGTGCCTGGGACTTCCGTCGCGTAAGCGCAGGCACCACTACGTCGGTGGTCGTGCGCAGCCGGGTGCGCTTCAGCGCGACGGAAGGGATTAGCACGGCGGTAATTGCCGACATGGGGATGACCATCGCATCGGAATGGATCCCTGCCACATAGGCGAGGTAATGGACGACGCGCGCGCCCACGTAGACATGGGTAGCCTGCGCCACGGCTTGGGCATTGGCGTCCACGGCCAGTGCGCCCAGTAATGCCGGTGCGAAAAGCACCAGGTTCTCTACCGCATTGAGATGGGCGCGCTTGGCGCGGCCCGCCCAGGGCGGAAGAGCTGGGAGCGTCTCGCGATTCCCGATGGCCACGCCGAGGCCATCATGCTTGATCGAGGCCAGGGTGTACGGAATCCACATCAAGCCGGTGAACAGGACAACCACGGCGAGGTCGTAGTAGGCCGACGGGTTGGTCATCGAATTCCCCTGCAGGTGGCGCGGCCAGCCGGGCCGGAACGCTTCAAGGAATATGCGATTGCCGCCAAGAGCTCTTGCGCGATGTTGCCTTTCCTCTAACGTTCTTGCTGTGGTGAGATAAGTCCATTGGGGGTGATGGTTGTGGCCGGTCCGGCGCTCTCCCAGCCGGAATCCGACCTTTCGCTCGATCTCCCCCAGGAAGACGCCATGCATGTGCATGCGCCCGATCATGCCGTCACCACGTGGCGGCAATTCTTCATCCATCTGGCCATCGTCAGCATTGGCTTGCTCATTGCGTTGAGCTTGGAATCCCTGGTGGAGGCATACCATCACCGTGCTTTGGTGGCTGAAGCGCGCGGGAATATCGAGCGCGAGATCAGGGAGAATCGAGAACTGGTAAAGGAGAACGCTGGTAGCGTGCGGGCAGATCAGTCGCGCATGCGGAAGAACCTGGGAGTGCTGGTGGCCCTTCGTCAAGCCGGGGAGGTGCCGGGGGACGATCACTTGCAATACCGCCTGGAGTGGGCAGCTTTGTCCGACACCGCCTGGACGACCGCCCGGGATACTGGCGCGCTGGGGCACATGGACTATGCCGAAGTGCAGTGCTATGCAGGAATCTCTGCCCAACAGCAATTGATTAGCCAGCAGGCCCAAGCCCTGCTGGAAAAGCAAACACGCGCCGCCGCTCCCGCGTTGATCACCAGCAACCCCGCCGCGATGACACCGGCCGAGCGCGACCTGATGATGTCGCGCTCCGCCGATCTACTGGCTGACCTCGAAGGCATCGAGCAACTTATGAGTCAATGGGACAGCCACTGTGCACCCGCCGCGTCGTAGCCGCCCAGGCCGACAGTGGATTCGCTGATTGGCGATGGCGACAGGTTGCACTCATCGGGACAAAGTTAGGGGGGCGCCGACAGCCACCCAGCGAGCCGCTCGCATCGGTAGCGACATAATATACATTATGCGAAGTCGCTTGCGGCCGGAGCTACGGCTCGCCTGCGCTGGATTTGGCTCTGGATCAAGACTTGCCTGCCCACCCGGCGACCCACCGATAAGGAGATCGCCGCGTGACCAACACCTACAACATCGACCGTCGCCCGCCATGCTGGGATGCCGGCAAGCCGTGCCCCAATGCCTGCGCCCATGACGTCTACCGCCGCGTCGTGGACAACCATGTCGAACTGTCAGGGCCTTGGGCTGGGTGGCGGCTTGCCGGGCGCGAGCTGGTGGCGCCCACTGGCGAACGCTTCTCCGAGCGCCGGCTGCGTGGACTGCTGTGGCGTACCGAGGCTGCTGACCTTCGAGACGCTGCCCGCACCCGAAACGCTGCTCGAAGAGCGCGTCAGCAGTCGATGGTAAAAGTCGTCGTCGTAGAGTTGGGCGACTGGCGAGAGCGCCACTTCGGGCGGGCTGGTTAAGGAGTCGTAGGCGGAGGGGGCGTGCCCCCTCCACCCCCAGAAATCAAAATCGTTCGCACGGACCGCTCAAGAGCGCTCAACATTGAATCGCCTCTCTCCTCGAATAGCTCCCGCGCCTTCTCATTCCCTTCGGGAGGAATTTTCATTCGCCTGTAATCAAGAGCAATCGAGTACTCGACCAACGCTTTCCACATGCACTCCAAGAGAGTATTAAACGACTCTTTGGTCTGATCATTTAGAAGAATCGCATATCTACCCACATACCGCGTTGCCTCTCCACATGCGGCTTTGGCATTTCGCAAATCACGCCGGTTGCGAACATCTACCCAAGCTCGATCCGGATCCTCACTTTCATCGATGAAGCGCCGATCCCACTTTGGTATTCCATGTTCCGTCAAAAACTCATCCCGCTCTTCGGAAGTAAGCGAGCTGATCTGATCGTAACTTTGGAATGCTGAGAGTGTCCGCCGCGCCTCATAAAACGCGGTTCGAGTCAGCTCCCAAGCTTTAGGAACTGCCTCGAACTCCAACTGATGGACTCGCGATCTACGGTCGAAATCGCGTGTGAGCGACGCCCTAAGCTCCTCCAAAAGAAAAGTATGGCGTCGCTCAAGCTCAGCAAGTTGTACGTCATGCGCCCTATTAAGACTGTCCCTTGCAGTACTGAAGTGACTCTCAAGCCACTTCTCACCCCATAACTTCAGGAAGGCTCCAACAGCAAAAATGGGAAGGCCGATATAGCCCAGAACCGCGAACACATCTTTCAAAAATTCACTCATCGGGGCGTTCTCATTCCTACTTACAGGCTTGCTGAACCCTGTTATCCCAATAGCTCGAAAACTCGAAAGATCGCTTCAGGCCTACTTGGGCATAAGCTGCGTCACGCTGCGCTTTGACACTCTCGCACGCGGACGTGGTCGATGGTGAAGAAGCAGCCCAGCCATAACTTGGCTGGGGTGCATTACGTTGGCGAAGCTCTTGTTGGATCCGATAGAGCCGCCACTTCTCGGCGTTCGACTGCTCGGGAACCGGCGTAGCGTCCCAAGCCTTGGCAGCTGGACCGTTCTCGCACGGATCCGACTGATACGAAACCTGCTTGCCCTTAACGCACTTATAGACCTGCTGCGCCGCTGCGGGACAACTCACCAGCAGCAGCGCTATGGCCAGCGCCCGAACGTCCATGATTCCCCCCTTTCCCTTGCGCCGGATAATAGCCTCTCCGGCATGGGGTGGAGTCAGGGAAAACCTTACATTTCGAGCGTGGTTGGGCGGGTATACGTGCTGGTCTGATAACCCGGCGACTCCGGAAACGTGCCCTGGCTGCGGGCCGCCTTCTGGACGGCAGTCGAGGTCGCCGCCCCGCTCTGCTGGGGCTGATCTGCCCTCGCCTGCGGGGTCGGGTCTGCAGGTAGGGCCTGCTGCGCCTGCTGAGGGCTGTGGGGCGCCTTGTAGGGATTATAGGGCTCACCCCAGCGGGCAATGTCCCGGCACACATCATCGCGCAGCACCGTGCGGGTGTTCTGCTCGGTAACACAGCGACAGCTGTTCTCGGTGGCCATGCAGTAGACGTGTGGATCGGACACCACCGGCCGATCCACATAGGCCGGCGCCGACCAGGGCACATCGGCCACCATCGGCACCAGCTGAGCCACGTACTGTTCGCCCGTGGTGACCTTCGCCGCGACTACACCCGGCGACGCTGCCGCGCCCGCCAGCGACGGCGCCGGGGGCGCCGTCTTCTGGGCGGGCGCGGCTGCTTTCGCAAAGATCGTGTCGCGGTAGACGGCATACCACGCGCCGCCAGCGAGCAACGCAGCCACCGGCAGGATCATCAGCGCCTTCTTCACCAGCGCCGGCATCTGGTACTTGATCTGGTGGGTCTGCGCCGAGTCGTAGCAGGCGAAATACCGAGGCTTGAACTTGTAGACCTCGTAGTCGTAGTTCCGCTTGATGGTGGCCAGCTTCTGGCGCACCACGTCCATGACCTGGTTCTCGCGGAACAAGAAGCTCTCTTGCTTGCCGGCCCGGCGTAGTAGGTGTTCGTGATAGCCGACCAAGCCCCGCAGGTACGTGTCGAGGTAGTTGGGCTGCTGCGTGGCCAGCACCAGCCGGATACCGTCATGGCGAATCTTGTTCATGCGCACGTACTCGGGCGCCTCACCGCCGCGGCGCTCCGGGAAGAACGCCTGGGCTTCATCCACGAACAGAATTGCGCCGGCCGGCAGGTCACGCCATTGACGCGCGTCCTCCCACAACGTGACGCCGGGAATCTTGAGACCGTCGATGTTGCACGCGAAAACGTGTTCGCCCTTCTCTACCAGCTTGCTGATGGCCTCGGCCATGCGCAGCGACTTGCCTGCGCCGGGCAGACCGGTGAGCAATGAAATTGCAGCGGTATCGCCGATCATGTTGACTGGTTCCTGCGCTGAATGAAGATGCGTTCGGCGCCCCGAATACCGTAGGCGCTGAGAATGATCGACACGCCGGCATCAATGCCCAAGGCGTGCACCCACCCGGCGATGCCAGCAGGCACCGAGGACCACGCGTTCTGCGCGTACTCGATGATCGGGTTATAGATGAAGTGCTGGGCGGCGAAGCCCAAGCCGATGGACGACAGTAGCCGGCCCAGCCAGATGGCCGCCTTGAGCTTGACCAGCTTGTGGATCGTGTCGCCGATGTTCTCGAAAAAGTGATCGGCAAAGCCCCTTGCCCACTCGAACATTAGATGTTCCTCCCCACCACAAACATGGCGATCACCGTGCACATAGCGATGATGACCATGCGCACCGCTGCAATCGCATCGTAGAAGCCCTGCGGCACGTTCCAGTGCTGCCCCTCGATCTCCACATCCGGAAGCAGGCTTCCACCGCCGCCGCCCACGCTCACCAAGTCCTGCCGCAACGTCATCCCGCTGCCGCCCGACTCGCCGTTCCAAATGCCCTCGACCACCCCGGCGTCATCACCATTGCTAATGCCGGCGGCACGTTCGGCATTGCCCTGCCCCAGCGCCTCGAAGGCGCAGCGTTGCTTCCACTGCTGGATCACCTGGGCGTAGGCTTCCGCCTTGCAAGACTTGCCGGCGCACACAGGTACATCGCCCTCACCGCAACCGTTGCCGTTGGAAATCTCGTTGCCTTGTGTGTTGCATTGAATCTTCCACGTGAACTTGAGCTGC
Organism: Stenotrophomonas sp. HITSZ_GD; assembly: GCF_029543105.1. Taxonomy (GTDB): domain Bacteria; phylum Pseudomonadota; class Gammaproteobacteria; order Xanthomonadales; family Xanthomonadaceae; genus Stenotrophomonas_A. The sequence goes on along the minus strand of NZ_JARQXB010000002.1, from coordinate 128,091 downwards.
AAGCACTTCAGCGTGTCACCCACACACACCGGAGGCGCGTCGCAGTTCCCGCTATCGCTGGCGCTGTCCTTACTGTCGTCATCGCCTTTCTTGCCGTCATCGGCCTTGCCGTTGCCGGTGGTATTGCCGCTGCCGTCCGCGTTGTTATCGCCGCTGGAATTCTTCGCGGTCCCGCTCGGAACACTGGTGTAGTTGGTCACGTTAGACGTGGTGCAAGCAGAGCCGGTGCACTCCGCCACCTGATGGCCTTCCTTACGCTGCCACTCCTGATCGGTAATGGTCGTGCTGGGCGGCGTGACGGGATCACCTTTCGGCGACTTGACCTGTGCGTCAGTCCCATCCGTCTTTTTGCCGGTCTCACCGGGCGTCCAGCAAAACGTCTTTCCCGTAGAGGCCGTGGCGCAATAGTCACCGTTCGGCTTGACGCAACCGGTCTGCCCGTTGCCGAGGGCGGTACATTCCGGCGACTTTGGGGTCGTAGCATCGACGCGCGCATCGTCGCTCTTTTCCTGCGTGATGGGCGCGTTCGCGTCGATCACCTGGGGGCTGCATGTCTCACCGGTATAGGACCGATCTTTCATGCCGTACTGCATCACCGAGCCCACGCTCTTGGTGAAAGCTGTCCCCTGTACCTTGCACCCCGAGATGCAGGTGGCTGGTGCGCTGTAATTCAGCGCGGCATCGGCTAACCGAGCGGAGTTTCGATCCGCGCACTTTCCCGAATATGAGCGGATAGCCTTGTTGGTAATAGCATTGACCGCAGATTGAGTCGTCGGACACGTGCTGCTCTGCGGGATGAAAACCGAGATCATCTGCACACCCGAATCGAACGGCGCGCAGTACTTGTACTGCGTATAGGGAGGCGGCTCCGCTGCTGTCTTGTTCGCCACCCATCGGGCGGCCACCGCAACCACCGCAGATGTGGCCTCGCCCTGATCGCCACATCCGCTGTTCAATACGCTGGTATTGAAGCAATCGACAGCGGCCCTCGCCTCGCTCGCCGTGCACAGGTGCAGTAGTGTGGCAATGAGAAGCGCTGCGGCGCCATACGCAATGCGACGCACCATCGCCCTTACGAAATAGCGCCCCAGGCCGTTCATCAATTCCACCCACTTGCGCATATATGCGCCGCATGGATAAGGAACGCCAACACGATCAAGCCTTCCATAATGCCTCCATCGAAAAGGGGAGGGTCTCCCCTCCCCTGCTACGGAACATCGGCGCTTACTTGCCGCCGATCAGGCCCAGGGCACGCAGGGTCCACCGACCCAGCGCGAAGGCGGCCAGAATGGCCACGCCGATGGCGGTGTAGGTGACGACCTTGGCGATGATCTCGTCACCACTGAAATCGCCGCCGCCGCTGGCCTGCGCGAAAGCGAAGCCGGGCACGGTCATCAGGACGGTACCGCCGAGCAGAACGGCGTTCTTGGCGCTGCCGAAAGCACGGGTCATGGTGTTGCGCATGGGTGTTACTCCTCTATGGATTTAGGGTTTAGCAGTCCTTTAATGACTGCCAGGGTCATCAGGCCGATGAAGTACGCTCCCCCGACCATCGCGGCCTGTTCGATAGTGGGTAGTGGTGTCGTCCAGTCGGTCTGATCGACCCATGCCTGGACTTCGCATTGCTGCGTCGAATCGTTGTATTGCGTGCACATCAGCACCTTGGCCACGGCTCACCTCCGGGGCTTACGCGGGCAGATCGTGGCGACCACGCCTGCACAGGTCAGCACGCCGGCGCAGTAGCCGATGCAGAGCAGCGTCTGCGGTGATGCCGTGACCAAGGCGTACCACACGATCAGGCCGCCTGACGGGACGGCTGGGGCTTGGCGCCGACGGGATCGACCAGCGTCATACGGCGCGCCAGCTCGACGCCGAAGCGGCCGGGAACGAGGTCGGTGGTCAGATCCCATTCCTTGACCGCACCCACCGGATAGCCCTTGTCCAGGCCGTCCACCTCGACTTCGATCTGGATACGCATCGCCTCGGTTTCGAGCGTGGCGCGCTGGCTGTAGATGGCCTTCTGCAGTCCCTTGGACGTGGTGACGGTGCGGGTTTCAACGGCGCTATTGATGGTGAGTTTCGGAGCGTTCATTTCGTTCTTCCTCTGTTGGTCGGGTTCGTCTTGCGGTCGCTGGCTGCAAATTTCGGGTGGTACTGTGGGGTCAAGCTAAGTCCCCCCCTACCCCCCCGCAGGGAGACGTGGTGGAGCCGCTTGTTTCCCCGTTGCGCGATGCTTGCATCAGTCCGCCCGGTGCCCAGGTGTCGCCCTGAACTGTCGGATCGCTGTGTTGCTGTCACCCGCGATCAGGGCGTCTTGCTCGGGGCGGCGGGTGTAGTCGATCGGCGGTGGCGCCCACGCGCCGAAATTCCTGCTGAAATCGACTGTCCCGCCCTTGGTTACGTACTTGGATACGTAGCCGGTGATATCTGCTTGGCTACGCGGCGCCTCGATGCGGTTGCGGCCGAACTCGCGATACCACCACTCGTGCCACTCGTAGCGGCTGCTGATGCGATTGAGATCATCGGTAGGCGCAGCTGCGACGGCGTGGAAGTGCAGGCGTCCGTCGCGGTGGAATTCTTGGCCGCGTGCCCACTGCACGCCGCCGTGCCAGCGTGTGGCCCACTTCGGCCCGTAGACGCTGCGATTGAGACAACTGACGAAGTAGCGGAACGCTTTATCAGCTGCTTCTTCGTGCATGCCACCATTGCGGCCGGACTTGCTGACGCGGAACGTGAGCGTCCAGAACTGCTGCCACGGGATGCGCTGTAGAAGCTCGGCATATCCCTGCGCTTGGAGGTCAGCAGGCCGCAGCTGGTGCAGCAGGTAAGCGTCGCATCCATCGCTTGCAGCTTCTGGAGGTTTCCCCCGCAGTGATAGCAAGGGCTGTTCGGGAAGTGGGCGTTCATGGCTCATCGCCCTGCCCCGCGCCGATCAGCCTGATTCGTTCCTCAATCAGTCGGTCGATATCGCGGCGTTCGTCGTCGGTCTTGGCGGTCTTCTTCGCGTCGTACAGCTGCCACAGCTTCATGCGTGCGCCTCCCGCAATGCCTCGCACTCGGCCAGCTGCTCGGAGGCGATGGCCGCGATTTCGCGCCAGAACTTCAGCGGCGGCGTGCGGCGAGAGGGGAACAGTTCGCGCTGTATCAGCTTCAGCTGCGCCATGTCGTAGGCGATGCGCGCGCCGCGCTCGGTGTTGGTCGGACGGCTCACAGAATCCTCCGGCCGTAGTCGGCTGCGTACACCTCGCAAGCGCGATCATTTCCGGCGATGCAGGCGCTTCGAATCTCCTTGCGCTCCGCAAAGCTATCGCGACCGTAGTCGTAGCCAAGAATCGCCCCGAAGCCGCAGCCGACGACAGCGCAGATCACGAAGATGATCACTGCCCACGGCAGATCGGAGACGCAAAGGCGATTAGCCACGGTGCACCCCGCCATAGGTCGATTCGTAGAGGCGGCGCAGCGGAGCGATGGCGCGGGCAATGCCCACCGCAACCATCACCACGCATCCGCTGATGCAGAACGCGAAGCTGACCTTGTCCATGTGAATCCCCTGCCCCCTACCCTAGACCCGGTCCCCCTCGGGGGGTGCCGAGGGGGGCGGGGATGTCAAGACTCTGCTGACATCTAGGGCGAACTGTATGCTGGGTCCTGACATACTGTCAACAGGGTACATACATGAGCCAGAGCTACGACCTTTTCTGCCGGTGGAAGCACGTGCAGAAGATTCAGAGCGACAACTCAGGTGCGCTTGCGCTGGGCGTGACCCGAGCGACGGTTTCCAGCTGGAAAAAAGGGAAAAACGCCGAGATTCAGTACATCGAGCGGATGGCAGAAGACATCGGCGATAAGCCCGAGGAATGGGTCGCGCTGGTCATGGCCGAGCGCAGCAATTCCGAGGACGAGCGAGCAGCCTGGAGGCGCATCGCAAAAAGGCTAAGCGCGGCCGTGATGGCCCTATGGCTCGGACTGGGGATCGCCCCGCCCAGCCACGCGCAGGCCGCGGAGCTGACACAACAAGCAGTAATTGACGCGGCATCGTCTATACATTATGCGAAATGCGCTGTGGCCCTCGTTGTGGCTGTGGGCGTCGCTATGGCACTGCTTATGCAAGCCGATCGCGCTGCCGGTGCCGGAGCCGGCGGTGGTCCAGTTCGTGGTCGACCACCTGGCCCGGCGCGGCAAGGCTGGCCTAACGTGGGAGCTGCCGCCGGCGCTGGATGCGCAATTGGTGGCCGCCGGCCTGAAGCAGAAACCCGGCCCCTTCAAGCTCGCCACCGTCGTGCACCGCGTGGCCGTGCTCTCGGCCGCCCACCAGGCGCACAAGGCGGCCAACCCCTGCGAATCGCCGGCGGTGCGTCAACTGCTCAAGCGGGGCCGCCGGGCCTCGGTCAAGCGCGGGGAGCGGCCGCACAAGAAGACTGCCATCACTCGCACCGAACTCGACGCGCTGCTGGCAACCTGCGACGAGTCGCTGGAAGGACTGCGGGACGCGGCGCTGTTGCTGTTTGGCTTTGCCAGCGGCGGACGTCGGCGCAGCGAGATCGCCGCGGCCGACTGGCAGGATCTGCGCCGCATCGGCGAGGCGGCCTTCGTGTATCGCCTCGAGCACAGCAAGACCCAGCAGGCCGGCCCAAATGCCGCGGCAACGCCGGACAAGCCGGTGCTCGGCCGCGCCGGCGCCGCCCTGGAGGCGTGGCTGACCGCCGCGAACATCGTCGAAGGCCCCCCTCTTCCGCCGTCTCTGGCGCGACCGGGTCGGCCCGGCACTGTCTCCCAAGGCGGTGGCCACCATCGTGCAACGCCGGGCGAAACTGGCCGGACTGGCGGGGGATTTTGGCGGACACAGCCTGCGCTCGGGCTTCATCACCGAGGGCGGGCGGCGGGGCATTGCCCTGTCGGCCCTGATGGCCCTGACCGAGCATCGCTCGGTGGCCCAGGCGATCGGCTACTTCCAAGCCGGGGATGCCAGTAACAACCCGGCATCGCGGCTATCGGACGACTGATGCTGTCGCCTGGCTGTCGGGCCCCCGTCGTGTTATCGAGTCCTGGGCACTTCTAGTCTGCGTTCACTTGCCCGAAGGAGTCACGCTCAATGGATCCGCTGATGACCTCCAGCCCCCCTCGCCTGCTCACACCCGCCGAAGTCGGCGCCTGCATACGTCAATTTCGCGAGCTTCGCCGCTGGTCGCAGGAACAACTAGCCGAGATCTCCGGTCTCAACGTGCGCACCATCCAGCGGGTGGAACAGGGGGATTCCGCAGGCTTTGACACGCGCCGTGCGTTGGCCCGGGCGTTCGACTTCGACGACATCGACGTGTTGAACAAGCCCTTCTCGCTGCCGACTGCCGAGGAACTGCAGGCCGCCCAAGCGGCGTTCGAGCGCGACCACATCACGCTCGCGGTTTCGCCATTGACGGCAGGCCGGCAACTCGCCGGCCTAATCACCACCCACGACATGGACCTGTCGGAGCCCGCGTTCGAGCTGACGCGCGAGGCCGCCGAAGAGTTCGCTGGTCTGGTCGATTACTACCGTGAGTACCGCGACTGTCACGAGCTGTACTCGGAAACGCAAAAGCTTGACGTGTTCGACGACCTGCAGCGGCATATCGACGCTTTGCGTGCATTGGGCGTGTCGCTCTGCCACGGCGCCCGAAAGGTTCGCGTCGGACAGGCAGTGCCGGGCCGCGAACCTTGGGTCGCCACGGTGCTGTATGTGATCGCCACGCGAGTCGGCGAGGAGCCCGGCCAGATCGCCGTGCCCAGGGCCGCACGCGTTGGTTGATCTCACGGCGTGCCGCGACGCAGACCCCAGCGGCATTCGAGGATCAACGGCCCTACTCAGGCTCGGGGTGCTTGCCCGACTCAGCGGCCCCTAACTTCACGCGCGCGGTTTCGTTGCCCGCGGCGTCGCGCATGATCAGCTGTCTACCGCGCATCTGCTGAAGAAATGCGTCGTAGTGCTCGTTCGGTTCCGGCGCATGCGAAGACATGGCCCCCGGCGTTGCGTTCTCGATCGTTTCTTTCAATGCCTTTACGGTCCAGCATTTTCCCAATGCGATCTCAGCCATTTTCGTGCTGCCGGCGGTGCCCGAATAGACCCCAATAAGCTTGAACTACTTGACGTGGGCGTCTTCAAGATTCTCCATATCAAATTAATCGAGCGCTCGCGTGTCTCCTCGGCGAACTGCCTCAATAAACGCATTGCCTTTCGCATTACGGGCCCGCATCACCCGATTGTCCTCGGCAATCAGCACGGGCGCACCGGACATGCCTGCCCGGCTGAGCGAGTCGATCAGAAGGACCCGGTCGTGTAGCGGAACCGCGGGTTCCGAGGCGATGCTGCCGCGCTTCCATATGGGCAAATAGTAAGGGGCTTGTTCGCCAAACTCGGACTCGAGATCCTTCTTACTGAAGGGATAACCCAGGATGAAAACGTCCTTGGCCACGCCTTCGGCAATCTCGGTGTCGTCCTCCACCGAATGGATGTCGACGAAGTGAAAGTACTCTTCAAGCTCGACAGGCAGCTCGACAATCGCAATATCGACCATGTGACGGTCCGGATGCTCGAACCATAGTGGATTCATCTCATCGTCGTAGAGCGGTACCGAGAGTTCGACCAGGTTCTTGTTTCTGCCCTGCACCGTCACCTTGAGGTAGTGAGAGATGGCGTTGACGATTTGCTTGGATCTGCAGGGTTCAATCCGCTGACTACATGCCAATTGGTGACAAGCAGTATCGCGCCTTTCACGCGGATGAAAAATCCAGTCGCATGGCTGCGGAGAATGTGTTCGCCATCCAATCTAATGCAGAAAGTCTGCAGGTAGCTGGTGGCTTGCGACAGGGGGTGAATCATAGTTCCGGCACCGTTCGAATGGGTTTCGTCGATGACGTCTGGGATTCAGACGTGGCGTCGTAGGCGGGCAAGACTTCAGCCTTAGCCTCAATCATTGCGAACTCAAGTATCTGGCATACCGCCCTAACAGCGGTGGCATGGCAGATACCACAGATCAGTGCGAAACCGAAGATCAGCATGCCCACTACGGTGTAGGAAAGACCCTGACTCCGAGCCTCTATCGATAGTCCCGGAGCTAGCGCATGGGATCCTACGAACCAGAACAGCACGCCCCAAGCGATGCCGGCCAGCACATTGAAGCGACCAAGCTTCTGCAGCGTATGTACACGCACGACCTCCACGCTTTGTGCCAAGTGCTGAAGCTGCTGAGGATTGTCCACAGTGGAGAGAATGAACTGGCGAACCTGCGCAACGCGCGATGCATTGACACCGGCCGTCATTGAGCGACTGGGGGTGCTGAAGTACACGACGCCCACGGCCAGAAGAAAAGACGGCAGGATGACGGACGGGGTCTGTGGTTCGTGCACGAAACCAAGGAGCACCGCGAGTACGACAGTTGTGGCAAGCACCCAGGCGATGCGACGGATCAAGATATGCCCGCCTGCAATGATCAGCCACGGTCCTGCCAGCATCGTGTCAACGACACCCTGCAGCCATCTGTGCAACGGCTTACCCAACCGATTGCCCACCAATGCGTTCTCGGCGCTGCGCACCACCCGAAGCGCGATCTCATACGTCATTCTCTGCTCCCTTGAGAAGTGGTTACGGAAGTGCTGCCGGATCTTCTGGCAGAGCGACTAATCTTCGCTGCGGGTCACGCGGGGGTTGCGACGGCGATAGGCCGGGATGTTTGACGGCGGGGTCCGCCGCCGCGCGAGTTCCGGGTAATAAACCGTGTTCGAAACTCGTCCCAACAGGCGCATGGCCCCTAGCCACGGCATCGCGACGAGGATAAGGCCAGCAATGGGCACCCGAATCGATTCCAACTACGCCGACCGCAAAGCTCCGCTGATGCCGCCCCCTGCGGCGCAGCAAAGGCTTATCCCCTCAGCTTGTACGGGCGCCAAGCTACGACCGCACTCCTAATGACCACAGTCGACCCCGAGAAGATCAAAACAGCATCCGAGTTGGCGTGGATAGCAAACGCGTTCGCGGAGAGCGCAGTTCGGCTAGTGGAGACCCAGGAGAATGAGCCCCTCAAAGACTATTACGCATCCAGGGTGCCGATGTTCCTTTGTCACCATGCGATTGAACTTACGCTTAAGGCGGCCATCTTGGCGACGGGTGTCGAACCACCCAAGACCCATAGTCTACAAGTCTTGACGGAACTATGCTCAACGGTCTGCCCGATCGTCTCGATTCCAGTCCCCGAATTCCTATCATTTGGCCTGACGTTCGAAGATGACATTTTCGGGCCCCAGTTCGCCAAGATATTCTTCAGAGAGCTGAACCTGCACTTCAGATACCCCACTAGCAAAGCGATGGAGAGTCAGATCGAGATGGCGATGACGCGGGAGGACTTCTTAGACCAACTTCAGACGACCAGGCCCCAGCTCTTTCAGGTATTGAATCCTTTGTTCTGGAATTTGAACGAATTTCACGCCCAGAGATTCTGATTAGTTGTGTCACGCGTCAGTTCGAATCACCACGCTTTGTGCAAAACTGACAAATTAGGCGCCTCCAGGGAAAAGGCATCGGCGGTCATCATTAACTTCAGCTCTACACCCTCGATGGCTGAAGCACCGGGCGTTTGACTGGCGACTTGCGCATGACTGTCTGAATTGGTGGTTTGTCAGAGGCTCAACACTGTCCCACTGCGCGTGACGGACAGCGTGCGCGCTGCCTCAAGCTGGCTTCGATAGTCATTCGGCCAGCCCAGCGGAATCCGACGAACCTCCGGCGGCACTGCGCGTACATCCATGCACTGCCCCTGCGCAAATTGTTCACGCAGTTGCAGTAGCCATCGCCCAAAAGCTTCGGTGCCGGCGTTTCGCTACCGCTGAGGGGGCTGGAGCTGCCCGGCCAGCGGGAATTATCGGCACGTGTCGTGTGTCCAGCCCGCCAGCGGCCCCGAAGATCGCTTGCATCGGATCAGGTTGAATGATGCAGGCCCGCGTCAATACGACCTGCGATTCTGTCTCGGCGCCGCCGGAAGACCCAACCGCCTGCGGGTTTCGTCGCTCATGTAGAGGTCGTAAAGACTGCCGTACGTGTCCGCCTCGGTCTTGATCGCCTTGACCTTGTGGAAGCGAAGCGAACCTTCGACAACCGCAAGCTTGGCATCGGGCGCAAGCGATTCGTTTGCCTCGCTGCCAAGGGCAGCTTCACTCGCGCTCGGCGTCATAGACCTGTTGGCACTGAGGACACTCGCTTCCGGGAACAATACCACGTTAGTGCCCTGCTCTCCCGTTTGCACCGACGGGAACACCAGGCCGTCGACCTCTGCGACGAATCGCAATCGCAGGTACTCGAAGACAACTTGAGTGGATAGATAACTCAGCTCGTCATTTCGGCCCTTGGGTTTGGACATCTTCTTTACCAACGACTTCAGGAACGTCATGAGGTGCTGGGCGTCCAGGTAGCCCACATCCAGAAGCGTCAGCCTGGGGGGTTCGACCAGTTCAAGCTTGGTCAAGTCCAGGAGCTTCATATCGGCAGTCGGTGTGAAAGCCACACTGACAACGTCATCGCCCGTAATGGAGCGGATCTCGCTCAAACAGGTTTCCCGCTCAAGGGCACAGTACAAGGCAGAGATCCCGCTGGGAGTCATCCGTTGGCTGCTGGCCCTGCCCTTGGGAGCGGGACCGAGCTGCGACGCAGGGTCGTCCGCAATCTCCTTGGCCTTCTGATAGCTTTCGACACCGCGGGCTCGGTATAGCTCGGTGCCGCGATCCAGGGTGCGGATAACTTCTGGCTTCAGTTCCTGGGTTTCGGAGATCAGCAGTTTGAAAACCGAGTCAAGAAAGGCGCGTGCGTTCGGATTGAAGAAGCGGTGGACATGCCGGATGTCGTCGATAAAATTGCCCCAGCGGTCTTCGTAGACGTTGCGCTCCAAAAGCCCATTGTCGTTAAAGAAGTGGGTCTCGTTGCCCCGGCTGTCAATCTTGAAATCCGCGGGCGCCTGAGCCAGGAGGTCGTCAAAGTACACCTCCTCTCCGAGGTTAAACCACTCCATCAGAACGATGTCATAGGTGTTCACCTCAATCTCGTCGGAGCCCCCTTCATAGAGCATGGCGTGCTCGTAGCTGGAAAGGTCGTCTTCAGAAGCGACATTCTCCTTGACCCGGGAATAGATGTAGTCAAAGAGGGTATTGGACTCGACAGTGGTGCCTGCGTTGCCGCAGTAGCTACAGGCACCCGCCTCCCCGCTCCTTTCGACCAGACCTTTAAGAGTCTGGCTTGTGACACAGCCAGAGCAAATCATCTTCTTTCCCCGTTGGTTTTGGCGACGCTCACGATCTTCGTTCAAGCCCGTCAACACCGCCCAGCGCCTGGAAGGTGTTGGCGCAGATGGTCGTCTTGATCTGCGCTGTCATCACGTACTCGGCCGCCTCGGTGGTTGAGGAGGCGGTCGAGGTTCTGTTCATTCAAGGATTGCCATTCTGAAGATCCGCTCGAAACCGCGCGGCGGCTCCGCACAACCAGTCATTCGTCACTGACGTAATCGCCAAAGTCAATCCGCAACTGCTCAAGTGCTTCAGTGCCATAGCCCCTAACCAGATTGGCTTTGCGCACCGGTGCTTGTCCGAAGGCGAGCTTGACCCGATGCTGCCGACGCGCGGCATCTGCCTGCTCTGCACGGACAATCTCAGGGGTTATCGCGGCCACATCTGCTGAAGTCGAATCGGAGAGAAGCTTGCGCAACGCGCTTCGCTGCCTACCAGGTGCGGAACGCTGTGTTTGTACCTGCGCGAGCATGCGGCGCCCCACCGCCACGGCAGCCGCCACATCAATCTCAGACAGTTAAAAGTGAGGCGCACTTCTTCGCTGTAATTCGCCTGCCACTTGCCGATTTCTTTGGCCTGAACGTGACGAAATCAACTTCCATCTGGCAAAATTTTCAGGAGGACGTTACATCTCGAACCGCCAATATCTCGAACGCCACGCCCCCACCATCCATGCGCGTCAATTCACCGTCGACACGCACATGAATAACTAAGCGTGATCCGGGCGGCCATTGCTTATAGCCCTGCTCCACCAACAGCTTTCCTTCCGCCGACTCCATTGCATTCTCACCGATAAGCACTCCAAGTAATAATTCTCTGTTACTGCAATCGTAGATCGCAGCCCCATGTCTTCCCGAGAGGTAGCACGCATCCAGCGTTACTTGCTTCCCTAAATACTTCTCTGGAGACGAGAGAATATCTAGCACGCCTCGCGCGGCAGGAATTTCCTCATTTGTGCAGGCAATACAGCAAAAAATACCAAATACCAAGAATATATGCTTAATTAACGGATTCATGGCTCACACCCTCCATTGCTACAAGAGATCTTCACCGATTCATGGGCCTGCTGCTCGATGTATTTTCCGTCTCGCCCATTCTCGGGCGTCCACAGTCCCCACGGAGAGGCAACCTGAAGGCTCTGGTAGAACGCAGCTTCCGCTTTATAGGCCCGCCGCTCACCCTGAAGCAGTCCCTGCCTGCTTCTAGTCATTGCCTTGAACCCATTCTTTGCGCGCATGCTTTGATCATAGCCGTGCGATCCCTCATGGATGAGCGTAGAGTCGATAAGGTCTTGATAACTGAAACCTTTGAAATCTCGTGAGGCCTTTTCAAGTCCGCTAAAGTTGATGCTGATTGTCGTCGCCCCCCCTTCCGTAACGGAATTTCCTGCGCTGCCTGAAGCCCCATCTTGAATTGTTACACCATTTTCATCCCCCTCTTTCCCCAGAAATTTCGCAATTTCACTCGACCTGCCATTCGAAATGTGCGAGCCCGTCTGCGCTTTTGCGGACGCACGAATTTTGCCTACAGCCTCAGCAACCAACTTGCACGCTTTACCAGCCGTGCATTTGTATCTTCCATCTGGATCGAGATTCTTGTATGGATTGTTGTCCACGTAAGTATAGCGATTAAAATTCTCGCCTCGTGAGAAGTCACTGGACACCGGATCTGTGCTCAAAAACTTGCCGAATTCCGGATCGTAATATCTTTGTTGCATATAAGTCAGCCCAGTCGCGGAATCCTCCACATGCCCCGTAAACCCAGGCCCGTCCGTCGGCCCATGCGAGATCAGTGCGCCATATGGCTCATATGCTTGCCGCTCGACGACAGACCCGGATGAATTGGTGGTCGCCACTGGCGAGCCCAAGGCATCGGTATGGATGTATTCCGTGGTTACTGTCTGCGCGCAGGCGCTTGCGACCAGGCTCAGCCAGAATGTGCCGGCGCATGCCCCTGACCTAGCAATTGTTCTAATGCGCTGTCTCATTCACCTGCTCTCTGCGTCGAGTTTTGCAAGTCGGCAGCCTGACTCGCTGCCGCAGCACCTAGATCACCTAAATCTTGGAACCCCTGGGTATAGGGTGGCGATGAGTAAGCAGAGCATCCGCTTGCATTGCACGCCCTGACTACATGCGACGGCGCGCAATAATTCGAGTTCGCTGCACTAATCGAAGTCAGCGGCCCGCCGTACTGCACCAGTCCATTTGAGGCGACGGCCAAGTCATAGCTCGTCGCGCTTGCGCTGGCCGTCCACTGCACCTCACATCGGATCTTGGTGTTCTTGCCTTCCTTCCACTGGTACTTGACCGAACTGGTGATGGTCGGTGTCGGCGGCGGCGGATTGACGGCTATCGATGCACTGTTCGAATAAGGGCTGCAGCCAGCATCGTTGCAGGCCTGCACGCGGTAGGCGTAGTTTCCCAGCCCCACGCCACTGAAGCCTCGCACCGTCGACCCATCTTGCTGGATCAACACCCAGCTTCCGCCATTTGCACTTTGCTCAAGCGGGTAGCGCACCGCCATTGCCACGGCATTCCAACTAACGCTGTATGCGCCCGTGGTACTGCTCGCGGGCACACTGATAGTGGGCGCCACGGGGGGCTGTATGACTCCTACCGTACCCACGTTCGAATAGGGGCCGCAACCCGCACCGTTGCAGCCCTGCACGCGATAACTGTAGCTCCCGGTCGCCTTGCCAGAGAACGGTTGGCTGGTGCCGGAAATCTCGGTTACGAAGGCCCAGGCGCCGCCGTTGGCACTTTCCTCCAGGCGGTAAGAGCTGGCATCCGCGACAGCTGTCCAGCTGACGGTGTAACTGCCGCCAAGACTCTGGCTAGGCACCGAAAGCGATGGTCCCACCGCCGGCGGATAATAGGATTGGGTGCTGGCGGCGGCAGACACCGGGCCACATCCAGCTGGATTACATCCGCTTACCCGATAAGTGTATGTGCCCGCGGGACGCCCACTATATGCGGCCGACATCGAAGCTGTGTTCTGCACCTCTGTCCAAGCGCCACCATTGACGCTCTCCTCGAGCTTGTAGGTCGATGCACCCGCGATGGCGCCCCAGCTCACGGTGTAGTTGCCGTTCGGCGCAGTGGAGAACAGCACAATCGTGGTGCGGGCTGACGGCGGCAGTTGTACCACCGTGCTGACGGGCGCGCTCCACGTGCTGCAGGCGCCGTTCTGGCATGCACGCACTTGGTAGGTGTACGTCGCACCCGTCTTGCCGCTTACGGCCCATGACAGCGCAGTGCCGCTATAGACACTGGACCATGCACCTCCGTTGACGCTTTCCTGCAACTCGTAGCCGGTAGCCGACAGCACGGCATTCCAGCTGATGGTGTAGCTGCCGTTGTTGCTGTAGGCCGGCGCCGTCAGCGTCGGTGCCACAGGCGCCACGACCGTAGTGAGCTTGGCCACCAGGCTGCCATTGAGCTGGATGTATTCGAAGTTCTTGCCCTGGCGCTCATTCTGCTGGCGGCGCAGCGCACCGTCCTGGCCATACATCGAATAGATCTTGCCGCCACTCACCAAGTCGGTGGAGACCACGCGGCGGCCCTGGGCGTCGTAACGATAGGACTCCTTGCCCGTCGCCATACGCAGGCGATTGCCGACGTCGAAGGCGAAGCCCTGCCCGTTCTTGTTGCTCAGGTTGCCCTGTACGTCGTAGCTCAGGCCGATCGTCGTGGCACCGGCGTCATTGCGAATGTTGCTCAGGCGATTGGTGGCGTCGTAGACGTAGTTGTACTGCTTGACGCCCGTCAGCTTCGCGCTGCGCAGGTTGTCGAGCACGTCATAGGTGTACTTCATCACCCCGTCGCCACCGAACGAGGTTGAGGTCGCCTGCGTGAGGCGGTCCAGGCCGTCGTACTGCATGGTGCGGGTACGCGTGGCATCGAGGCTGTCGGCGATCTGCGCCACGTTGCCAGCGGCATCGTACGTATAGGCATTGCTCAGCACGCCACCGCTATCCGTCACCTGGGCGGGAAGCTGGCGGGCGTTCTGCGTCATCGTGTGCACGATGCCATTGCCGTAGGTGAACTGCTTCATGCCGCCATTGGGGTAATAGCTCACACCCGTAGCGTAGGTGCCGGCTTGCGTCGGTTGGCCCAGGGCATTGGGCGCATAGCCCACGGCCAACCCGCTCGGATAGGTCAGGCTCGCCAACGCCCCGTTGGCGTCGTAGCCGTATCCCATGCTCCAGTTGAACGTGCCGACCTGCCCGGTCGTCTCCGCGGTCAGCAGGCGACGCTTGTTATAGGTGTAGGTGTTGACCGTCTGCGTGGTACCGGCGTCGTTGTTGGTGACGATCTGCGAAGGCTTGCCGTCGTTGTAGTACGTCCAGCTCTGGTTGCCATTGCCGTCCGGGAAGCTCAGGGTCTTCAGCCGGTTGCGGGCGTCGTAGGTGCGATCCACGCGGCGGCCGGAGTCATAAGCCGACTGCGCGTCGCAACTGGCCGTACCGGTCGAAGTGAGGCCGGCGGCGCTCCAGATCACATTGCCGGCAGCGTCATAGCCCGTGGCTGTCGCGCCCGTCTCCGGCTCGACCGTCTTGCACAGCTGCTGATAGCCGTCGTAGACGTAGCTACGCGTCACCTTCGTCGTGCTGTCGGCATTGCGACGCACGATGGACGTCGGCTTGCCGAACAGGTCCCGCGGGATATCGGTATAGGCGCCCTCTGGGTGCTGGATCCAAACCGGGGTCTTGTAGTCCGGCTGGTCGAACACCTGATAGCCGGTCACGGTCACTTGCCCGCGCGGATTGGTCACGCGGGTCTGGTTGCTGCCCGGATATTGGGTCGTGGTGGTCAGCAGACCCAGCTCGCTGTCCTGCGAGACGGACGTGGTGCGCCCCAGCGCGTCGTACTCGGTCCAGTTGCCGGTGGTCAGCGTATCGCTGGAGCCGGGATAGGAGGCGAAGACCTGCCGTCCCTCTTCGTCATAGGCGAAGCGCTGAAAGCGCTGAGTGCCTGCGACGTCCGCGTTGTCGTACTCGCGGGTGACGATCGGTCGCCATAGCGCGTCGAAGTAGGTTTCCTTGCGCGCATTGCCGGTAGCCACGATTTGCCGCCAATGGCCGGCCCCCAGGCCGTATTCGGTGCCGCTGACCTGCGCAAAGGCCTGGGTAGTGCTGTTCCAGGCTACCGTGTCGCTTGTGGGATAGGCGATGCTGGAGATACGCCCCATCGCATCGTAGCCGTAATTGCTGACGTAGCCGTTCTCGTCGGTCACCGACGTGATCCAGCCATTGTCGTCCACCACCGCCGACATCGTGGTGTTGTCGGCATAGATGATCGACTGCGGGCTGCCGCGCTTCCAGCTGCCCAGCGTGGTGACGTGGTTGGCGCCGTCGGCCACCGTGGCCACGGTTCCGTCAGCGTTATAGGTCAGCGTTTGCTGCAGCTTGCCGAACGCCCATACCTGGGAAGGCATGGCGCTGGCGGTATAGCTCGTCTGGGATACGACCAGCCCCGTGTTGCTGTTGGTGACCTTTGAGGGCTGGTTGAGAATCCACTTGGCGGTGTCGTCGTAGTATTCGGTCACATCGGTGCGCGAGTACCACGGACTGGCCTTCGTGACGCTAACCGGACGCGCCAACGTATCGAAGCTGTTGGTGGTGCTCTGGTAGCTGGCGCCGTCCTGCTGGATCACCGTCCCCGTCTCGGGCAGCACTTGCGCCGAGCTCGGATCATCACCGTTGTAAATGAGGCCATAGCGCGGTGCGAAGGACTGGGCGGCGGCCTGGGCCGTCGTCATGTAGGTCGTCGCGCTGGTGCTCACGACATTGCCGGCCGCATCGAGCGTGCTGCTGCCCAGCAACTTGCCTTCGTTGAAGGCGTACTCGAAGCCGTAACGGTACTTGATGCGGGTCTGGTCCGGATTGACGACCACCACTTCTTTTTCGGTCGCGCAGGTGGTGCAGGGGTAATTTGCAGCAGTGTTCCGGCTTCCCCAAAGCGCCTGCACTCCACCACCGTACGCATAGGACCATTGCAGTGGCGAAGCAATGCCCGGACCGGCAATGGTCTTGCTCGTCAGCGTCATGACGTCAAAGAAGTTCGGTGTACCGAGTTCGTAGTAGTATTCGGTGGTCAGCGATTCGCTTGTTCGAGTCCG
Source organism: Stenotrophomonas sp. HITSZ_GD (assembly GCF_029543105.1). Lineage (GTDB taxonomy): Bacteria > Pseudomonadota > Gammaproteobacteria > Xanthomonadales > Xanthomonadaceae > Stenotrophomonas_A. Next base: position 111,672 of record NZ_JARQXB010000002.1, on the reverse strand, counting down.
CTCAAGGCACTGGCTCATATGTACGCCACTGCGGTAGTGGCGAACATTCGAGAACACAAAGCTGCCCGTCGCACCACTCGGATGCGTTGCGGTCAGCGTGAAATTCCAGCCTGTCTCTGGCGGCTGCTCGGCGCAGTTGGGCGTGGAGTTTCCATCCCAGGTAACCGCCGATGGATCCAATGCATTCGAGTAGCCGTAGGTCCACTGGCTGCTGTCTGGCAGCGTGACCGACGTCAACCGAGTCTGCGTGCCGCTGGCGCCCGCTACCGAACCATATCCATAGGACCAGGTGCGGCCGTTCGCGCTGGCGGAGGTGAGGTTCATTCCGCTGTAGGTCAGCGTGATTTCACGCCCATCGCTCGACCAGATGCGCGTCGGGTGGCCGTTGGCGTCATACTGGTACTGCACCCAGTTTCCAAAGCGGTCTTCGACCTTCGTGGCCAGCACGTAGATCTTCGTGCGGCCCGCCTGCGCTGCGCCTCCCAGGCCAAGCGACTTGCGCATCGTGCCGGCGAGTCGGCTCACCGCTTGGTTGAACGAGTAGCGCACGCCATCGGTCGTGGTAACCCGGAAGCCTTCGCCAGACAGCCCGGCCACCATCGGGATGCAGTCGATGGCGTCGCGCTGGCTCGTGGTCCACTTGCGCGTTATCCCGTCGGACGGCCTGGGCGTATTACTCTCCAGGCCCAGCATGGTGCGGTCGCCGCCGCCCGGAATATGGATGCTGTTGCCCTGCCAGATATCCGTCAGCGAGAACCCGCCCGGCACCGTCGGCACCATGGACACGCTGCATCGCGTATCGGCCCAGCTGCTGCCACCGCTGGCGAAGGTGCCGGAGATGTAGGGCACATCCACGTTCCAGCCACCCGCGCCTTCGAGGTTGGCATTGAACGACGTGGAACTGCCCGTCAGGTGCAATTCGACACTGAAATTCCGGGATAGGCGTACCGGCAAGCCGTTGTTGCCGGGCAGATCGATGTCTGTCACCGAGAAGTCGGTCTTGCCGTTATAGAGGCTGACGCTGTCGCCGAAGAGATTGTTCTTCAGCGCGGTCATGTTCTGGGCCGCCTCGATGCGCTTTCGGTATTCCTGGTATGGCTCGACCGCGCTGACCTGACCCACCCACGCGCACAGCACCGCAGCCACGCCGATGCGGCGCAGCCAAACAGTATCCTTGTTCAACCCCTTCTCCTCTTGCCCTCGTAGGGCTTCCCCAACTACGACATTAGCCAGCGCCAAATTTGCAGGGCAGAGCGACAAACAAAGCTGTGCCAACGCGCGTTCAGCAGCGTAAGTTGATTTGATTCTGCCAGCATGCCGAGCCCAGGAGGCGAGCATCAATGCACATTTTCGGCAAATTTCTAAAATTGACTGCCGTCAGCTGCAACGGATCATACCCGCCGCTGTCAGTCCGCTTGTTGATAGCTCCAGCTCCAATTGCAACTCAACATGTTTAGAGATCGCAGCAGTTGAAGGTCGAATTTGTGGCCGTAGAAATGAGCGACCTGCGAGAAGATTATTGTTGCCAAGCTGACTACTCTGAGTTTAGGGGGCACAAACCTTCGAACGGCCATGTTGAGGCCAGTGGATGGGTGATGCCGTCGCCTAAAGCAACAGATCCGCAAAAATCGCATCAAATTGGAGCGCATACCAAGCGCCGTCACCCATCAGCGCCGCCAACGGCACGATCGTCAGCCCACGCTCCACCAGCGCCGGCGTGCAATCCTGGGCGCATTCCGCCTATACCGACCCGCACCACTCGAAACACCAGAGCCCCGGCCTAACCGATATCCACATCCCCGCCCTAAACCTCCGAGCGCAAACTCTCAAACGCCTCACGGAGTAATTTCACCATCGGCCGCTTCGGCCCGGCCTGGGCATTCCAAGTCTGCGTCGTCAGCTTGATCGCGCCGATGGAGACGATCGCCACCATCCTCAGCGCCGTACGTCGCTCCGGCTGCCGCCAGACCTCGCACAATGTGTCGAACAGCGCCTGCTCCTGTTCGGCATAGAACGCCTGCTTGCGCGAGGCCAGGGTGTCGCTCGAGCGCATCAGCGCATCCAGCGCGGTCATCTCCTCGGTCGTGTAACGCGACATGTGCTTGATCATGACATCGCGCACGGCGTCCAGCGGTGCCGTGTCCGGAGACGCCTTCAGGATGTCGGCGTACATTGCGGCCCAGCCGGCATTCTGCATCGACAGGATGATGTCGTCCTTCGACTTGAAGTACGAGAAGAACGTCCGCCGCGAGATGCCCGCCTCGCTGGCAATGTCATCGAGGGTCGTCGCGGCGAACCCGCGCGACAGGAATAGCTTGAGCCCCGCATCGGTGATGCGTTGGTGGGTCTCCCTGCGCTTGCGTTCGCGCAGTCCTTCGGCGGCGGCGTCAACGCCAGCCGCATGAGCGGTTCTTGACATTCCCATGTCCTGCTGTAATTCTGCACCGAGTGCAGAAATATTTGCACTAGGTGCAGTTAAATCACGGACCCAGCATACCCTCCCCCACCTTTGAAGGGCAAAGATCATGTCTAGTTGGACCGTTTCAGACATCCCCGATCAGCGCGGCCGCACGGCGGTGGTCACTGGTACCGGCGGAATCGGGCTGGAAGTGGCGCGGGCGCTGGCGCGCGCGGGCGCGCACGTCATCGTGGCCGGCCGCAATGCCGCCAAGGGCACGGCGGCGGTCGCGCAGATCCGCCAGGAGATTCCAGCGGCGAATGTCCGCTTCGGGATGCTGGACCTCGCCCGCCTCGCGTCCGTCGAGGAATTCGGCGAATCCTTGCATCGCTCCCAGGAACGCATTGATCTGCTGGTCAACAACGCGGCAGTGATGGCGCCGCCGCAACGCCTGCAGACCGCCGATGGATTCGAGCTTCAGTTCGGTACCAACCATTTGGGACACTTCGCTCTGACCGCGCACCTGCTGCCCTTGCTGGCACGCGCACCGCGCGCACGCGTGGTCAGCCTGTCCAGTGTCGCCGCGCGCAGTGGCGCCATCGACTTCGAGAACCTGCAGTCCGAACGCAGCTATCGGCCGATGGTGGCTTATGGCCAGTCGAAGCTCGCCTGCCTGATGTTCGCGCTGGAGCTTCAGCGCCGCAGCGAGGCACACGGATGGGGCATCGAGAGCATCGCCGCGCACCCGGGCATATCGCGTACCGACCTCATCCCCAACGGTGCGGGCGCGCACAGCGTGACCGGCATGGCGCGCCGTTACCTGTGGTTCCTGTTCCAGCCCGCCGCACACGGCGCATGGCCGCCCCTGTTCGCGGGTACAGCGCCGGCGGCGACGGGGGGAGCCTATTACGGCCCCGATCGGCTCAGCGAAACGCGTGGGAAACCTGGGCCGGCGAAAATCCCGCCGCAGGCGCTGGATGAAGATGTCGCGCGCCGCCTGTGGCAAGCGTCGGAACGGTTGACCGGCATCGCCTTCCCTGCGGCACGCATGCAGAAGCCAATGCCTGCCGTGCGCTGAGTGCGGATGCGCGCACAACGCGCGCCAAGCGCATGCGTTCGCGAGCGCTTGGCATGCGTGTCCTGCGCAGGCGGTCGAATGATCTAGCGCGGCGGCTGGATGCCAGGTGCGTGCCGCGCCATCAGTTCGACGATCCAGTCGATGAACACCCGCAGCTTGCGGCTGACATGGCGGCTGGGCGGAAATGCCAGGTACATCGGCATGGGGTCGAGCATCCAGTCCTCGAACAGTGGCACCAGCGCGCCGCGTGCCACCGGCTCGCGCGCGATGTAGTGCGGAAGCGACAGCACGCCCAAGCCCGCCACGCCCGCGGCCAGATAGGCGTTGCCGTCGTCCACCGATTGCGCGTGGCGTCCCTGCACGCGCAGCTCCTCGTCGCCGCGACGCATCAAGGTCATCAGGGCGCTGCCGGTGCGTGCGCTCCGGTAGCCAACGATGCGGTGACCCGCTTCTTCCAGCGCCGAGGGATGTTCCGGCGTCCCGGCACGCGCCAGATAGGAAGGTGCCGCGTAGAGGCCCAAAGGCAGGTTGGCGATGTGGCGCGCGCGCAGCGAGCTGTCGGTCAACTCGCCGCCGCGCACCACGCAATCCACGTTCTCGTCGATCAGGTCGACCTTGCGGTCGCTGGCGCCGAGGTCGAGCTGGATGTCCGGATAGCGTGCATAAAACTCGGGTAACGCCGGCACCAGCACCAGGTTCGCCAGGGGCGCGGGAACGTCCACGCGCAGCCGGCCGCGTGGCGCAGCCGCCGCGCCGGACAGGCTGGTTTCAGCGTCGTCCAGGTCCGCCAGCAGGCGAACGACACGCTCGTAATAGGCCGCCCCGTCGGCGGTCACGTTGACCTTGCGCGTCGTGCGATGCAGCAGCCTGACCCGCAAGTGCGTCTCCAGCTGCTGTACCAGTTGGGTGATACGCGTCTTGCTCGCCTGTAGCGTCTCGGCGGCCTTGGTAAAGCTGCCGGTCTCGACCACGCGCACGAAGGCCTGCATCGCGTCGATACGGTCCATGGCCACTCCAGGAGCATTGGGGATTGTTTGGATTCTACAAACAGTCCTCTCCGGATCGGCAGGTTTTACCCGCCCACGCCGCTGTCTACAGTGATCGCCATGTCCTGCGTGCCACCGGTTCGCGCACGCCCCACCTGACAGGAGTACATGCGATGACGCATCGACAAGCCATTTTCCCCACCGCTCGGCAAGACCTCTACACCCTGCATCGCTATTCCGCCGCGTTGCGCTCGGGCGACCTGCTGTTCGTTTCCGGCCAGGTGGGCAGCCGCAGCGATGGTTCGCCGGAACCGGACTTCGAGGCCCAGGTACGCCTGGCCTTCGCCAATCTCCAGGCGACGCTGAAGGCCGCAGGATGCGGGCTCGACGACATCGTGGACCTGACCAGCTTCCACACCGATCCGCAGCACCAGTTCGACACCGTGCTCAAGGTGAAGGACGAGGTCTTCCCGACCGCGCCCTATCCGAACTGGACCGCGCTGGGTGTCACCTGGCTGGCGGGCTTCGATTTCGAGATCAAGGTCATCGCACGCATTCCAGGGGCGAATTGAGCGCCCCTGCTTTGTGCCGGACGACCTTAGCGAAGGGCCTCAGTCGCCAGCATCCTGCTGCATCGACCGTATTTCCTTCAGATGCTTGTAAAGCAAGGCGCGTGAAATGCCGAGCCTGGCAGCTACCACCGGCGCTGCATTACGGATATCCAGGATGCGCGCCGCGTGGAGCCGCGCGATCAGTTCGCGGCGTGCCGCGGCATCCAACGCGCGGGCGGACATCCCGAGCTCGGCTTCGTGCCCACTGACGATCTGCTCCAGGACTTGCCGCCAGCTATCGTGAAAGAAGTTCTCCGGCTCCGGGGATGCCGGCAGGAATGCCAGGGTCCCGAGGCTGTCGCGGACACGCTCCAGCATCGTGACGTCGAAATTGATGCACAGCATCCCGCGCGGCCTCTCCTTCTCGTCGCGTATTACCACCGTGATGCACCGCATGTGGCGGCCATCTGTATTCGCCTTGCGATAGGGCCCGATCACGGGCTGCGCCAGTGCGTGATCCGGAAAGCGGTCGTCGCTGGAACTGTCTCCCACCTTGCGCTTGGAGAGCGCGTTGGCGATGTGGGCGATCTTCATTGCCACGAGATCGTGGACAACCACTTCCACATGGGGCCGAAACAACGCGGCGACGGCGTCGGCGACGGGAAAGTACGGTGCGAGGGCGGCGGCGTCAGGGCGTTTGGGCATTCCGGTGGGTCGGCTCGCTGGGGCGTAGAGCGTAGCCCGGTCGCAGGCTGTTTTCAAATGGTCTACTGTTTACAAACAGTCTATGCCGCGGCTAGTCTGTGCGCCGCCGAATTCCGGCGCGACAGCGGCAGGCTCCGTGTGACCAGCAAGCGTATCGGGATCAGTTCAAGCGGATTGGCGCTCGTCCTTTTCATGGTGGCCATACTGGGCCTATTGGCTTCTGCGGATGGCCATGCGCAGCCGTCGGACATCGCGGCGCCGCGCGATCGCCCGTTCCACGGCACGATCCGGCTCGACATCGACGCCCGCGATGTGAGCCGAAAGATGTTCCATGTCCGTGAGACCCTCCCGGTCCAGGCGCCAGGGCGCATGACCCTGCTGTATCCCGCGTGGGAGGCATCCAGCCATGCCCCGAGCATTTCCGCCGCAAGCCTGGCGGGATTGGTGGTCTCGGCCGGCGCGCAGCGCCTGGAATGGCGAAGGGACGAACTGGACATGCACGCCTTCCATGTCGACGTGCCCGAGGGCATCGAAGACATCACCGTGGAGTTCCAGTATGTGATCCGCCCGGGCGAATCGCTCCTGCGACGGGACATGGTTGCCGTGCAGTGGCAAAGGCTGCTGCTCTACCCCGCCGGCTGGTACGCGAGGAATATCGCCATCCAGGCGGGCGTTCGCCTGCCGATGGGCCTGCATGCGGTTTCTTCGCTGCAGATCGAGCATATCTCGGGCGAATCGATAGGGTTCAAGGCCACTGCGCTGGACGCATTGCTGGATGCGCCGGTGCTGGCGGCGCGTCACTTTCGTTCCTACGACCTGGGCTTGCCTGGGCAGCCCGCTTTCCGGCTCAGCCTCCTGTCCGATAGCGCTGAAATCCCCGAACTCCCGGCGCAGGACCTCGCCGACATGCGGCGCATGCTGGAACAAACGCATGCCGTCTTTGGACGCGCGCCGTATGGCAAGTTCGAGGCCATCGTGGTGTTGAGCGATGCCTTTCCGCCCGGCGGCGTCGAGCACGCCGATGCGGCGGAGATCTATCTGCCGCCCGATTACTTCCTGGATCGCGCCAGCCAGCTCAACAACCTGGACCTCATCATCCACGAACACGTGCACGCATGGAATGGACGCTTCCGCGTACCGGAAGGCCAGTGGACCCCCACTCCCAACACCGAGATGCGCAACGGCATGCTCTGGGTCTACGAAGGGCAGACGGAATTCTGGGGCCGCGTGCTCGCGGCACGAAGCGGCCTGCGCAGCCGCCAGGAAACCCTGGACAAGCTGGCGTTGGATGCGGCGAATGTCGAAGCGATGAACGGCCGGGCGTGGAAGACGCTGCGCGATACCGCCAACGACCCGATCTACCTCACCGGCCGCGCCGCGGTGTGGCCGGAGTGGCAGCGGCGCAAGGATTACTACACCGAGGGCGTGCTGCTCTGGCTGCAGGTGGACATGAAACTGCGCGAGGAATCCGCCGGCCGATACGGCCTGGACGACCTGGCGAGAGCGTTCTACTCCGCCGATATCGCGCCCGGTCCGGCGCCCTATTCGTTCGATGATCTATGTGCCGCCCTGCATCGGCTCGTACCGATCGACTGGGCGAGTTACCTGCTGGCACGGCTGGATACGCATCGGCCGCTCGTGCTCGGTGGCCTGGAAAGCGCGGGCTGGCGGCTCGTCTACGACAGCGAGCCCACCGACACCTTCCTGCAGCACGAGGCGGAATTGGGCGGCTTCGACCTGCGGCACTCGATCGGCCTGGTGGTCGACGCCCGCGGCGCGGTGCTGTCCGTCATGTGGGACAGCCCTGCCTATCGCGCGGGCATCGGACCGGGCGCTGTCGTGGAAGCCGTCAACGGCGAGGCGTTCACCCCCGAAGTATTGCTGGGTGCGATCGCCTCCCGTGCCGCCGCCCCGATATCGCTGCACCTGCGCGATGGTCGCGATGAATCCGACGTGGCGATCGATTACCACGGCGGGGCGCGCTATCCGCACCTGCGCCGGATCAGCGGGCGTGCGGACCGGCTGTCCCCGCTCCTGCGGCCACGATCACCGTAAACCCACAGGGGCGGGCCGCACCCAAGCTTGGGTCGGCGCGGCCACACCGCCAAAGCCCGCAAGCCGCCGGCAGCAGGCTCACTTTGCGCGACGGAGGCTACCTAGGCCGCTGGACCGCATGGATGCCGGCTCGCGAGGACATCATCCCCCGCCTTCCACCCGCTCCGCCAACCGGTTGATCTCCCCGCAATCGACCACCGCGGGCGGCTCCGCCATGGCGGCCAAGGCCAGCATCGCCTGCCCCACCGACAGGTTGCTCGTCACCAGCGAGGGCGCCACCGCCTCGGCCAAACGCATCAGCGGCGAGCCGCCCCAGTAGAGCGGCTTCACCGCCGCGTGCCGGGTACCGGTGGAGGCCACCGGTCGCACGCCGCCGGGCCGCAGCATCACCGTGCGTATCGGCAGCAGTGCCAACGCACCTTCGGTTTCGCCCTTGATGCGCAGCGGCATCATCCGGCTGCCCGGGTCGGCGCCTGCACCGGAGATATAGAGAAAGCGGCCGTGCGGATTCGCTTCGGCCCAGGCGCGCGCCACCGCCATCGTGGTGTCGAACGTGACCTGCCGATACTTGGCTTCCGGCGTGCCCAACGGCGGTGCGCCGGCGCAATAGAAGCAGGCGTCGAAGCCTTCCAGCGCCACGCGGTGTTGGCCGGCATCCAGGAAATCCGGAAGCACGATTTCCTCGCCCGCGCCTTGCAAGCTGCCCGCGCTGCGCACCAGCGCCGCCAAGCGGGTCACCCGTGGCGAGGTCTGGCAAGCCAGCGCCACGCCCTGCCCGACCAGCCCCGCCGCGCCGGTCAGCAACACACGCAGGCCCTTGGCATCCGGGGTAGCCATGTGTGCGGATCGCCTACAGCTTCACGAAGCGCTGGATCTTGCGCGCCAGCCACCCGCTGAACACCAGCGGTGCGTCGAGCGCGGAGACGCAAATGCACGGCAGGCCGGGCGCGGTCACCGGCTGGTGCTCCACGTCCTCGTCCAGGTCGGCCACGTCGCCTGGGGCGAACAGGCCCAGCGCGTCGGTGTAGGAGCCGCGCAGGATCTGCGTCAGTTCGCTGCGGCCATGGCTGTGCATCGGCAGGCACTTGCCCGGCGCGATCTTCAGCATGATCAGCGAGGGCATCTGCTCGGCGCGGATGCAGTACACGCCGGGCGCCATCCAGCGCCAGCGCAACGCACTGAGGGAGGTGCCGAAATACGGGTGCAGCGAGGCGGGCAGGTGATCCGGGTCGGCCCCCGGGCGCTCCTGCGGCATCGGCCGCGGGGCCGGCGCCACGCGGATGGGGGCGTCCGCCTCCAGCCGTTTCAGCATGGCCTCGCGCAAGGCGTCGCGCCGGGCATCGGCATCCACCGGGGCGGGCTGGGTCTGTTCGATCAGCATCGAACCGATGGCCTCGGCCTCGCGCACGCGCTGCCGGCACTGCGCGCACTGCTCCAGGTGGGCACCGGCCACGATACTCAACGGCGCCGGCAGCGCGCCGGCGGCGTAGCTCATCAGGGTGGATTCGTGCAGGTGGTGGTGCGGGTTCACGGCGCGCCCCCCACCTTGGACTGCAGCTGCAGGAATGCGCGCCGCAGGTGCGATTTCACCGTGCCCAGCGGCATGCCCAAGGCCTGGGCGATCTCGCCATGGCTCTTGGCCTCGAAATAGGACATCCGAACCAGCCGCGCCTGCACCGCGGGAAGCTCGCCGATCCGCTGGCGCAAGCGGGCCTGGTCGGCAAACTGCTCGGCGCTGCTGCGCTCCACCACATCCAGCGTGGCGGCGTCTTCCACCGCCCCCTGCACCTGCATCCAGCTGCGCTCGCGGCGCACGCGGTCGATGTGCAGGTTGCGCGCGATGCGGTATAGCCAGGTGCTCAACGCACCCTGTGCGGGATCGAAATCGGCCGCCCGCAGCCACAGCCGCAACAGGCATTCCTGCGCCAATTCCTCGGACACGGCGTCGGGTGCCCCCAGCCCGCGCAGGTACATGCACAGCCGCGGCATGAAGTGGTCGTAGATGCGGATGAAGCACTCGCGGTCGCGCAGGCGCGCCACGCCGTCCATGTCGCCGGCCCAGTTCGTTGGCTCGCTGCTCGGCTGCTGGAAGCTGGACACGCTGCGTGCGGTATCGAGTTGGAAAGGAGGGCGGGCGGCGTCAGGGTACATCTGTGGTCGCGGCGGGCAAGTGAATGTGTATCCGGTCTACGTGCAGGGCGGCCGTTTGGATGCAGCCGCCGCACCGCGCATCCAGCCGGCCTTCCCCGCCGTATGCCGTGGGCCTTCCCTTCCGGATGACCGTCATGCGTAGCGCCTGGCTGTTGCTGTGCTTCCTGCCCCTTGCCGCCTCGGCCGCGCCCTGGGTCCGCAGCGAGGGCGTCGCCGCCACGCCGCAGGGCGAAACGCTTTACCGCGAGGTGCACTGGCAGCGCGAGGCGAAGGACGGCGCCGAGCGCTGGGTGCTCTATCAATGCCCGGATGGCCGCCCGTTCGCCCGCAAGCACCTGCCGGCGACTTCCCGGCCGCAGGCACGCGGGTATCTGCTGGAGGACCGGCGCAGCGGGCAGCGGGCGGAGGTCCAGGCCGCCGGGAACCGGGCGACGATCGATTGGAAGGAAGATGCCGCCAGCACGCCGCGCCAGCGGCAGCTCGAGCTGCCGCCGGAAGCGGTGATCGACGCCGGTTTCGACGCGGCCGTGCGCCTGCACTGGGCGGCGCTGATGCGCGGCGAGCGCGTCACGCTCCCCTTCCTGGCGGCGGGACGGCAGCGTTTCTACCAGATCCAGCTGCGGCACGGCGGTGCGGTGCGTTGGCAGGGCCAGGAGGCGCACGCCATCGAAGTCAGCCTCGATGCCTGGTACGGAAGCCTTGCGCCGCGCCTGTCGCTGGTCTACGCCGACGCCGACCGCCGCCTGCTTGAATTCCGCGGCATCAGCAACCTGCGTGATCCGCGCGGCGCGTACCCGCAGGTCGTGGTGCGCTTCGCCGCCGCGCCAGCTGAGCGCTCCGCCGCCGAGTGGCAGGCGGCCTGGACGCAGCCCCTGGTCGAGCGCTGTTCCGTTACGACCAGGTGAAATCGAAAAATTTCTCGCGACGGGCGCATCCATCGCGCGTCCTGCTGCGTAAAGGAAGCCACGACACCCGCCGAGACCCGTCATGGCCTTCGTAGCGCCCCTCCCCTCCCGACGCAGGCGCCTGCTTCGCACGATGCAGCGCTGGTTCGACACTGCAGGCGCCGCGGATGCCGCCATCGAACAACCCGGGCGCATCGACTGGCTGCGCGCGGTGCCGTTCGCGCTGATGCACCTCGCCTGCGCGGCGGTGATCTGGGTGGGGGTGTCGTGGACGGCGGTGATCGTGGCGCTCGCGCTCTACGCGCTGCGCATGTTCGCCATCACCGCGTTCTACCACCGCTATTTTTCGCATCGTACGTTCGAGGCGTCGCGGCCGGTGCAGTTCGTGTTCGCGCTGATCGGCGCTTCCAGCGTGCAGCGCGGGCCGTTGTGGTGGGCGGCCCATCATCGCCACCACCACCGGCATGCCGACCAACCCCTGGACCCGCATTCCCCGCGCGAGGGCGGTTTCTGGCGAAGCCACATGGGCTGGTTCCTCACCCGCGGCGCCTTCGCCACCGACCTGTCGCGGGTGCCGGACCTGGCGCGCTTCCCGGAGCTGCGCTGGCTCGACCGCTTCGATACCGCCGTGCCCGTGCTGCTGGCGGCCGCGCTCTATGGCCTGGGGGCGGCGCTGGAGCGCTGGGCGCCCGGGTTGCACACCACCGGCCCGCAGCTGCTGGTGTGGGGCTTCTTCATCTCCACGGTGGTGCTGTTCCATGCCACGGTCACCATCAATTCGCTGGCCCATCGCTTCGGTCGCCGCCGCTTCGATACGCGCGACGACAGCCGCAACAACTTCTGGCTGGCGCTGCTCACCTTCGGCGAGGGCTGGCACAACAACCATCATTTCTTCCCGGGCACCGTGCGCCAGGGCTTCCGCTGGTGGGAGGTCGATCTCACCTGGTACGGGTTGCGCGCACTGGCCGCGCTGCGCCTGGTGAAGGGTCTCAAGCCCATTCCGGCCTGGGTGCTGGACAAGGCGAGGCACTGACATGCGCGTCGCGGTCATCGGTTCGGGGATCGCCGGGCTGGCCACTGCGTGGTGGCTGGACGGCCACCATGACGTCACGCTGTTCGAGGCCAACGATTACCTGGGCGGCCACACCCACACGCACGACGTGGAGGTCGACGGCGTGCGCATGGCGGTGGACACCGGCTTCATCGTCTTCAATCCGCTGCACTATCCGTTGCTGACGGCGCTGTTCGACGAGCTGGGCGTGGCCTCGCAGCCCACGACGATGAGCTTCTCGATGCACAGCGAACGCAGCGGCGTGGAGTACAACGCCACCTCGCTGGATGGGCTGTTCTGCCAGCGCCGCAACCTGGTATCGCCGCGTTTCTGGGGCATGCTGGCCGACTTGCGCCGCTTCTACCGCTCGGCGCCTTCGCTGCTGGCCGAGCAGGAAGGCCCCACGCTGGGCCAATACCTGCGCAGCGAGCGCTACGGCCAGGCCTTCATCGAGGAACACCTGCTGCCGATGGCCTCGGCGCTATGGTCCTCGCCCACCGCCACCGTGCTGGATTTCCCCGCGCGCTACCTCGTCCAGTTCATGGCCAACCACCAGATGCTGCAGATGACCGGGCGCGCGCCGTGGCGCGTGGTGACGGGCGGCTCGGCACGTTACGTGGATGCGCTGCGCCGCCGCTGGGGTGTGCGCGAGCGCCTGCGCTGCCCGGTCCACGCCTTGGAGCGCCTGCCTTGGGGCGTGCGCGTGCAGAGCGCGGCCGGCGTGGAGATGTTCGACGAGGTGGTCCTGGCCTGCCACAGCGACCAGGCGTTGGCGCTGCTGGCCGATGCCGACCCCGCCGAGCGCGAAGTCCTCGGCGCCATCCGCTACCAATCCAACGAGGCCGTGCTGCATACCGACGCCTCCTTGCTGCCGCGCCGGCGCAAGGCGTGGGCGGCGTGGAACGCGCACGTGCCTGGCGACCCGACGGCGCCCTGCACGGTGAGCTATTGCATGAACCTGTTACAGGGCCTGCCCGGCGACACCCCGCTGGTGGTCACCCTCAACCGCACCGCGGCGATCGACCCTGGAAAAGTGCTGCGCACGCTGCAGTACGCGCATCCGGTGCACGACCACGCCGCCGTGCGCGCGCAGCAGCGCTGGGGCGAGCTGCAGGGACGCCGCCACACATGGTTTGCGGGCGCTTACTGGGGCTGGGGCTTCCACGAGGACGGCATCCGCAGCGCCCGCCGCGTGGTGGATGCGCTGCGTGCCTGCACGCCGCGCCGGCGCGCGGCCGCTTCCGACGAGGCCATGGCGTGAGTGCCAGCGCGCTCTATTTCGGCGAAGTGACGCATCGGCGGCACCAGCCGCACGCGCATGCGTTCCGCTATCCGATCGCGCAGCTGCTGCTGGACCTGGACGAGCTGGACACGGTCTTCGCCGGTCGCTGGCTGTGGTCGGTGAACCGCCGCAACCTGGCCGAGTTCCGCCGCAGCGATTACCTCGGCGATCCTGCGCGGCCACTGGCGGACGCGGTACGCGACCGCGCCGCCGCCACGCTTGGCCGCCGCCCGGTCGGCCCGGTGCGCTTGCTCACCCACCTGCGTTTCGCCGGCCACGTGTTCAACCCGGTCAGCTTCTACTACTGCTACCAGGCCGACGGCACCACGCTGGATTGCATCGTCGCCGAGATCACCAATACGCCGTGGAAGGAACGCCACGCCTACGTGCTGCCGGTCGCCACGGCGACCCGTGAAGGCACCTCGCTGCGTTGGCAGTTCGACAAGTGCTTCCACGTCTCGCCCTTCATGGCGATGGACTGCCGCTACGACTGGCGCCTGAGCGCCCCTGGCGAGGACCTGCGCGTGCACATGCAGGTCTGGCGCGACGGCGTGCGCCAGTTCGACGCGAGCCAGGCCATGCATCGGCGCCCGCTCGACGCGCGCGGCCTGGCGCGCGTGCTGGCCTGCTACCCGCTGATGACCGTCCAGGTCGTGGCGGCCATCCATTGGCACGCGCTGCGGCTGTGGCTGAAGCGCAACCCCGTTTACGACCACCCTGCCCTGGCCGAGAAATCGCGATGAACCAGATCAATCCTTCCCTCGCGCTGCCCCGCCCCGGCGCGCTGGATGCCTTCCTGCGCCGCCGCCTGCTGGCCCAGCTGGCACCGCTGCGCGAGGGCCGCCTGTGCGTGCGCGATGCCTTCGGCGAAACCTGGCTGGGCCAGGACCGCGACGGGCTGCAGGTCACGGTCACCATCGAAGACCCGGCCTTCTATCGCAAAGTGGCTGCGCAAGGCAGCGTGGGCGCCGGCGAGAGCTACATCCACGGCGACTGGCATTGCGACGACCTCGTCGCGCTGGTGCAGTTGCTGGTGCGCAACCGCGACCTGCTCGACAGCATGGAGCATGGGCCGGCCCGTGTCGGCGGCTGGTTGCTGCGCGGCTGGAATCGCCTGCGCCGCAACAGCCGCGAAGGCAGCCGGCGCAACATCGCCGCGCACTACGACCTGGGTAACGACTTCTTCGCCCTGTTCCTCTCCCCGGACCTGATGTACTCCTCGGCGCTGTTCACGCACGCCGGCGAGTCGCTGGAGGAAGCCTCGCGGCGCAAGCTGGACCGCATCTGCCAGCAGCTGCAACTCCAGCCCGGCGACCGCGTGGTGGAGATCGGTACCGGCTGGGGCGGCTTCGCGTTGCACGCCGCGCAGCATTACGGCTGCCACGTCACCACCACCACCATTTCCGCCGAACAGCATGCACTGGCGTCGGAGCGCGTGCGGGCCGCGGGCCTGCAGGACCGCATCACCCTGCTGATGCAGGACTACCGCGACCTGCAAGGCCAGTTCGACAAGCTGGTGTCCATCGAGATGATCGAGGCCATCGGTGCCGAATACCTGGACACCTACATGGCCACGTTGCAGCGCCTGCTCAAGCCGGACGGCGTGGCCTTGCTGCAGGCCATCACCATCGAGGACCACCGCTACGAGCAGGCGCGGCGCAGCGTGGATTACATCAAGCGCTACGTGTTCCCGGGCAGCTTCATCCCGTCGATCAACGCGATCATCGCGGCCAAGACGCGCGCCAGCGACCTGCAGCTGGTCGCCCAGCAGGACTTCGGCCACTCCTACGCGCTGACCCTGCGCGCATGGCGCCAGCGCTTCCTCGCCCAGCTGCCCGCGGTGCACGCCCAGGGCTTCGACGCGCGTTTCTGCCGTTTGTGGGAGTTCTACCTGGCGTACTGCGAGGGCGGTTTCCTGGAGCGCTCCATCGGCGTTTCGCACCTGCTGCTGGCGCGCCCGGGCCATCGCCCCGCACCGGCTTGCGGCCAGGTCAGCTGAGATGCGGCGCTTCTGGCCCAACCTGCTCGGCAACCAGCTGGTCTGGCTATGCAGCGTGGCCGGCGCGGCGCGCGGCTGGCAGTGGCCGGCCCTCGTGGCCGCCACGCTGTACGTCGCCAGCCAACTGATGACATCCGCGCAACCGAAGCTGGACCTGCGGTTGATGTGGCTGGCGCTGGCCTGCGCGTGGCTGGTCGATGCCAGCGCCGCCGCCAGCGGTACCGTGCGCTACGCCGCCGCGCCGCTGGGCTGGGCACCGCCGCCGTGGATCCTGGCGCTGTGGGCTGCGTTCGCGATGACGCTCACCACCTCGATGGCCTTCCTGCAGCGGCACCTCGCGTGGCCGCCGCTGTTCGGCCTGTTGCTTGCGCCGCTGGCCTACCTCTCGGCCGCGCGCGGCTTTGGCGCGGTGCACTTCACCGCGCCGGCGTGGCAAGGCCTGCTGGTGCTGGGCGCGGGCTGGGGCGTCGCGCTTTCGCTGTTGTGCCGGGTCGCGCGGCGTGGATCGCGCCCCGCGCCGCCGTCGTCCCTAGCCGGAGCACCCCCATGATCAACCTGGCGTGGGTGCTGTTGTACGCCGTGGTCGCGATGACCTGGGGCGCCGCCTGGCAGCGCCGCCACCACAACATCGGCGTGGTGGACGTGCTGTGGGCGCAGGGTGTCGGCGCGGCCGCGGTGTTGCTTGCCTGGCTCGGCGATGGCGAGGTGCTGCCGCGCGTGGCGCTGGGCGTGCTCGGCGGCCTGTGGGGGCTGCGGCTGGCGCTGCACCTGTGGCGCCGTGTGCGCAGCGAGGAAGAGGATGGCCGCTACCAATACCTGCGCGCACATTGGGGTGGCCATCAAGGCAAGATCTTCGGCTTCTTCATGGCGCAGGCGGCATTGATCGTGTTGTTCGCGCTGCCGTTCGTGGCGGTCGCCGCCAACCCGCGCGCCGACATGTGGCCGTGGGTGGCCGCGGCGGCCGGCGTGTGGCTGCTGAGCGTGGGCGGCGAAACCGTGGCCGATCGCCAACTGGCCCGCTTCCGTGCCAACCCGGCCCACAAGGGGCGCACCTGCCGCGAGGGCCTGTGGCGCTATTCCCGCCACCCCAACTATTTCTTCGAGTGGCTGCACTGGTTCGCCTATGTGCTGCTGGCCGTGGGTTCGCCCCTGTGGTGGCTGGCCTGGGCCGGGCCGTTGGTGATGTACCTGTTCCTGCGCTACCTGAGCGGCGTGCCGTTCACCGAGAAGCAGGCTCTGCGCAGTCGCGGCGAGGACTACCGCGCCTACCAGCGCAGCACCCCGATGTTCTTTCCCTGGTTCCCCCGAAATTCCAAGGAGCATTCCGAATGAACGCGACCTCATTGACCCCGGCCGAGTCCACCGAGACGGGACTGATCGCCTGGGCCGAGCGCGGCCTGGTGCCCGACGCGGCACTGCGCGCGGGCATCCGCCGCCTGTGCGCGCAGCGCCTGCAGGAGGAAGCCGAAGGCGGCATCGAGGCGCAGGCCGCGCGTTTCAGCCAGCGCATCGCCGAGCTGGCCGGCAGCCCCCTGGCCCTGCACACCGACGCGGCCAACCGCCAGCATTACGAAGTGCCGGCCGCGTTCTTCCAGGCCTGCCTGGGCAAGCGCCTGAAGTACAGCAGCTGCTATTACCCCACCGGCCGCGAAACGCTGGACCAGGCCGAGGACGCGATGCTGAAGCTTTACGGCGAACGCGCCGGCCTGGCCGATGGCCAGCGCATCCTGGAGCTGGGATGCGGCTGGGGCTCGCTGACGTTGTGGATGGCCGAGCGCTACCCGCAGGCGAGGATCACCGCCGTCTCCAACTCCAACAGCCAGCGCGAATACATCATGGGGCAGTGCCAAGCCCGGGGCTTGCGCAACGTCGAGGTGATCACGCGCGATGTCAACACGCTCGCGCTGCCGGCGGCGACCTTCGACCGCTGCGTGTCGGTGGAGATGTTCGAGCACATGCGCAACTACGAGCGCCTGCTGGCGAGCATCTCGCGCTGGCTCAAGCCGGAGGGCGCGCTGTTCGTGCACATCTTCGCGCACCGCACGCTGATGTACCCATTCGAGACGGAGGGCGGCGACAACTGGATGGGCCGCCACTTCTTCACCGGTGGCCTGATGCCCGCGGCCGACACGCTGCTGCATTTCCAGCGCGACCTGCAGCTGCAACAGCGCTGGCTGCTGGACGGCACCCACTACCAGCGCACCGCCGATCACTGGCTGGCCAACCAGGACGCCGCGCGCGAGAAGGTGATGCCGGTGCTGGAGGCCACCTATGGCCCGGCGGCCGCGCGCATCTGGTGGCAGCGCTGGCGGATGTTCTGGATGGCCTGCGCCGAGCTGTTCGGCTATGACGGCGGCCAGCAGTGGCTGGTGGCCCATTACCTCTTTCGTCCCCGCTGAGGTGTGACATGCGCATTTACTCGCTGCTTCCCCTGCTGGCTGTGAGCCTGTTCGGCACCGGCTGCAGCTCCCACGATGTCCGCCCACTGCCGCGCCCGCCGTCGGTGGATGTGCCACGCTTCATGGGCGACTGGTACGTCATCGCGCACATTCCCTCGTGGCCGGAGCGCGAAGCCTTCGACGCGGTGGAGAGCTACCGCCTGCGGCCGGACGGTCGCATCCAGACGACCTTCACCTATCGCAAGGGCAGCTTCGACGCCCCGCTGCGCGCCATGCATCCGATTGGCCGGGTCGAGAAGGAAGGCCAGGGCGCGGTGTGGGGCATGCAGTTCGTGTGGCCCGTGCAGGCCGAGTACGTCATCGCCTGGCTGGACGACAGCTACAGCCAGGTCATCGTGGCACGCAGCAAGCGCGATTACGTCTGGTACATGGCGCGCACGCCGCAGGTGTCCGACAGCGACTACCAGCAAGCGGTGCGCCGTATCGCCGAGATGGGTTACGACGTGAGCAAGCTGCGCCGGGTACCGCAATCCGTCCGCGCGACGAAGTGACTGCGGGCAGCGCGTCGCGCTGCCCACGCCCTGATCGCCAGGCGCAACGTCGGCCAAAGCCGGCGACCCGCGGGCAATAGCCGTCATCGCCGCCCTGCATGCTGCGCGGCGGGCACGGATGTCCACGGCGCATGAAGCTTCGCGCGTGACGCGGGCGCTAGCATGGGCGCCTCGTCGGCCTCCCACCCGATGAACCGGGAGGCCTCGCGTGGCAAGAAGAAGACCTGGCGGTGACCTGTCCTCGGCCAGCGCGGCCCACGCAGTCCAGGTGCGCGGCGCGCGCGAACACAATCTCAAGGATGTCGACGTCGCCATCCCGCGCAACTGCCTGGCGGTGTTCTCCGGCGTCTCGGGCTCGGGCAAGTCGTCGCTGGCCTTCGGCACGATCTATGCCGAGGCACAGCGCCGCTATTTCGAGTCGGTGGCGCCGTATGCG
This sequence comes from Stenotrophomonas sp. HITSZ_GD, assembly GCF_029543105.1. Lineage (GTDB taxonomy): Bacteria > Pseudomonadota > Gammaproteobacteria > Xanthomonadales > Xanthomonadaceae > Stenotrophomonas_A. The sequence goes on along the minus strand of NZ_JARQXB010000002.1, from coordinate 93,125 downwards.
CGGCGGCTGATCGACCAGGTCGGCGTGCCGGATGTCGATGCGATCGACGGCCTCCCGCCCGCGGTCGCGCTGCAGCAGCAACGCGGCAGCAGCAATGCGCGCTCGTCGGTGGGCAGCGCGGCGAATCTCTCCAGCCTGGTGCGCATGCTCTACTCGCGTGCCGGCGCCTATCCCGCCGGCCAGCCGATGCTGTACGCGGAGGATTTCTCGCCCAATACGCCGCAGGGCGCATGCCCGCAGTGCCATGGCCTGGGGCATGTCTACGCCGCCACCGAAGCGACGATGGTGCCCGACCCGACGCTGAGCATCCGCGAGCGCGCGATCGCCGCCTGGCCGCCGGCATGGCATGGGCAGAACCTGCGCGACATCCTGGTGACGCTGGGCTACGACGTGGACCGCCCCTGGCACAAGCTTCCCAAACGTGACCGCGAGTGGATCCTCTTCACCGAGGAAACGCCGACCGTGCCGGTGTACGCGGGCTTCACCCCGGCCGAAACCCGTGCTGCGCTCCAGCGCAAGCTGGAGCCCAGCTACATGGGGACCTTCACCGGTGCGCGGCGCTATGTGCTGCACACCTTCGCCAACACGCAAAGCGCGTTGATGCGCAAGCGCGTGTCGCGCTTCATGCAGGGGCAGCCCTGCCCGGCCTGCCACGGCAAACGGCTCAAGCCCGAGGCGCTGCGGGTGAAGTTCGCCGGGCTGGACATCGGCGAATTCATGCAGCAGCCGCTGGATGCGCTGGAGACGCTGGTCACGCCCATCGCCGAAGGCGATTTCCGCGCGCAAGCCGCCGGCACGGCCGCCGGCGCGGATGCCACGCGCCGCGACCGCGCCGCACGCAAGGCCGCCGGCCGCGCGGAACATGCCGCCGCGCCGGACGTGCGCCGCACCACCGCGCTCTCGGCGGAGAAGCGGCTGGCCGCGCAGCGCCTGTCCAGCGGCATCCTGGCGCGCCTGCGCCAGCTTCGCGGGCTCGGCCTGGGCTATCTCACCCTCGACCGCGCTACCCCGACCCTCTCGGCAGGCGAAATGCAGCGCCTGCGCCTCGCCACGCAGCTCAGTTCGATGCTGTTCGGCGTGGTGTACGTGCTCGACGAACCTTCCGCCGGCCTGCACCCTTCCGACAGCCAGGCACTGTACGACGCGCTCGACGCGCTGCGCGACGCGGGCAACTCGGTCTTTGTGGTCGAGCACGACCTGGACCTGATGCGGCGCGCACAGTGGCTGGTGGATGTCGGCCCCGATGCCGGCGAGCACGGCGGCCGCGTGCTCTACAGCGGCGCGCCGGAGGGGTTGCGCGAGGTGGCCGGGTCGCACACTGCGCGCTATCTATTCGACGAGATTCCCGCGCCCGCGACGCGCGAACGCGCACCGGCCGGTTGGCTGGAACTGCGCGGCATCCATCGCCACAACCTGCGCGGGGTGGATGCGCGCATTCCGCTCGGCGTGCTGACCGCGGTGACGGGCATCTCCGGCTCGGGCAAATCGAGCCTGGCCGCGCAAGCGTTGCCCGAACTGATCCTGCTGCACCTGGGCCACGAACCGGAGGACGAGGCGACCGACGGCGACCCCAGCGAGGGGCCTTCGGTGATCGAAGCCACCCGCGGCCACTTGGCCGGCGACGTGGACGCCGTGCAGCGCCTGGTGCAGGTCGACCAGAAGCCCATCGGGCGCACGCCGCGTTCCAACCTGGCCACCTACACCGGCCTGTTCGACCATGTGCGCAAGCTGTTCGCCGCCACGCCCGATGCGCGGCGCAGGCGCTTCGACGCCGGGCGTTTCTCCTTCAATGTCGCCAAGGGGCGCTGCGCCACGTGCGAGGGCGAAGGCTTCGTCAGCGTGGAACTGCTGTTCATGCCCAGCGTGTATGCGCCCTGCCCCACCTGCCATGGCGCGCGCTACAACGAGGCCACGTTGAAGGTGCGCTGGAACGGCCGCAACATCGCCGAGGTGTTGCAGATGACCGTGGAGGAAGCCGGCGCCTTCTTCGCCGACGAGGCGTCCGTTGCGCGGCCCCTGCGCCTTTTGCAGGAGATCGGGCTGGGCTACCTGCGGCTGGGCCAGCCGGCGACGGAACTGTCCGGCGGCGAGGCGCAGCGCATCAAGCTGGCGACCGAACTGCAGCGCAGCCAGCGCGGGCGAACGCTCTACGTGCTCGACGAACCCACCACCGGGTTGCATGCGGCCGATGGCGATCGCTTGATGGTGCAGTTGCAGCGCCTGGTCGAGGCCGGCAACAGCGTGGTGATGATCGAGCACGACATGCGCACGGTGGCGCAGGCCGACTGGGTGATCGATATCGGCCCCGGGGCCGGCGATGCGGGCGGCCAGGTGGTGGCCAGCGGCACGCCGCGCGAGGTGGCGCGGACGAAGGCCTCGCGCACTGCCCCCTTCCTGGCAGAGGCCTTGGAACGCGGCCGATCGGGCGTGGGCTGAGTTCGTCAGGCCGCGCCACGCTCGGCACGCGCGCGCCCGGCGGCTCGCCATTCCGCCACCGCGAACGCGCCCACGATCAGCGCGGGCACGCCGATCCACCCGGCCAGGGAGCGATCGCGTGGACGCAGGGCGAGCGCGAAACCGTCGTCCACCGTCCACGCATAGGCGCCCAGGAATATCCACGGCATCGCATCGAGCACGCTATGCACATGCTGCTCGACCGGGGTGATCGCGCGCTTGCCCCAAGCCGAGCGCGTATCCAGGTAACCGAAGCCGGCGTGCGCGATGACCAGCGCCGCGGCAATCCACCATGCGCCCCAAGTGGGCGCCAGCGCCCACCACACCAGTGCCGCGATCCCCATCAAGCCAAGCTGCACGAGGTGCAGGCGCGACTCCGCCAGCCCCGAGGTATGCGACAGGTCGGTGCGCCGATGCAATGCGAAATCGGCCAGGCCGGCTGCCGCCCAGAGCAGGAACAACGCGTACGCGAGGATGTTCGTGTCACCTCCTGTGCCAGCGGCATCAATCTAGGATCTGTCCGGCTGCCGCGGCGCTTCGAGTACACCAGCCCTCTGTGCTACCTGGCTGCTGTACTCACGCTTCAGCAGCGCAGTTGTCAGGACGATACCGTTGGAAGTGCCGGAGGCCACGGCGAGGCGTTCAATAAGAGGACGGCGCCGGCGCACCACGCGTTCCCACCGGAGAGGTGACGCCTGATGAATCTGGCGCGCCGTGCTTATCGACGACTCCGGGGATCGGCGTGGCGTGCGGAAATGCATCGCGCAGGGCATCCACGCCCTCCTGCGGCCGCGCCCCTCCGGCAAGATCGGCGCGGCCCTGGCGCAGCTGCGCCGTGGAGATTTCCATTCGTTGGTCGCGCGCGGCGACCAGCGCGGGCTGGGCCTCGCCGTCGCGATTGAACGACCACGCCAGCATCGCCGGACCCATCGGCAGCGCATCGCCCGGCTCGGTGCCGTCGCGGCTGGACCAGGTGTGCCACGTCTTGCCGTAGCTGTTGAGCTTGGAGCGCATCAACGCCTTGTCCGCCACGCGCGGGAGATTTGGGGCGACCAGCTGGCCACTCAGGATTTCCGCGTTGTGTGGATGCCAGTAAGCGCGCTCTTCCGGCGGCAGCTGCTCGAAGATGCGCTCGGAGATGATGTACTCGATGCCATTGAGATTGGCGGTGGCCGTGTTGCCGTCAAACAACGCACACTGGGCGAAATCTTCGTTGACCTGCCGGCAGAAGTGATGCGCCTCCATCTGGTGGTGGGGGTCGTCCTTCATCGGATGGAAGCCGACGAGGTAGACATCCATCTTGGCGAGCGGACCGTTGTCCTGCATCAGCGCGGCCCCCGCTTCGAGCGCGCGGGTCCGGGCCGATTCCGCGCTGCCGGGCGGCGAGACGGCCGGATCGACCCTGCCGCCACCGGTGCAGGCGGTCAATGCCGCCACGCAGCCGATCATGCTCCACGCGATGCGGCCTGCCAGAAGGCTGCCGTCTGCGGGCACCTCAATGCCCCTTGTCGCCGCCGGCGTTCGCCGTGGAGGGAGCGGCGGCCTGCAGTTTCTGCGCCGCGGCGAGATGGTTGGCGACATGGGCGCGCGTTTCGGTGAGATGCGCCTTGACGTTCGCATCCTGCGCGGCGGGGATGAGTTTCTGGTCCAGCGCCTTCAGCGCCTCGCCGTGGTCCTTGACCATGGCGGCCACGTAAGCCTTCTGGAACGCGGCACTGTCCAGGGGCTGCAGCTTTGCCAGTTCCGCCTGGCCCTTTTGCTTCTGCATCACCGCCGCGGCCGCGCGCTCGTTGGGCGACAACGTCTTCGTCTTCTGCTCGTTCTCGCCGTGCTCCTGCACCATTCGGGCGGCGTAGTCATGCACTGGGCCGGTAGTGACCTTCTGCTGCGCCAACTGGCCGGCCGCGATTTCACTCTGGTTGATCGCGCTGAGCACGCCCAGCGCGTCGGCCTGGCTCAAGGGCGCCGTGCGTTCGGCGGACGGGGCGCGTGCCTGACCGGGCGCGGTAGCACTGGACTGCGCCAACGCGAGCGAGGGCACCAGGGCGGCGGCGAGTACACAAGGGGCGAGCACGTGGAAGCGGTTCATGGCGGTAACCTGGGGTGGGATGACGCGGCGACCATGGACCCGGGGTCGTAAGCGATGTGTCCACCTGATGTGTGGGGCGCGCGAAAGGCTGGGTGCGGCGTGCACAGTCCGCGAGGTGCCTACGCACGCGACGACCCGCCCCCCAGGGCGGGTCGATCTTCCGTCAGCCGTCGAAAGCGCGAAGTCAAACGCACGCCTTGAAGCTCGTGGCGCGCGCGTCGTCGTGCGGATCGCTCAATTCGGCGTGCGGCTGCCCTTCGTGGCACCCGCGCCCAGGCCCGCGCCGAGGTCCGCGCCGGTGGTCGGATCGCCTTCCAGCACGGAAGCCGTGCGCAGCGCCAGCGCTTCCAGCGCCGCGGTCTGCGATTCGCTCAAGCCACCCACGCTGGCCGTGCCTTCGCCGCCATCGAGCGCGCTCTGTTCGTCGCGTGACGACACCACCGTCCACTGCTCGCCGGAGTTCCAGGGGCCGGACATGTCGCCGTCTCCCTGCGACATGTCCATGTACAGGTCGGTGAATTCGGGATCGCCGGGCGCCTTGCCGGGCGGGAAGTTGGGCTCGATCGAATACAGCGCTTTCTCGAAGGATTTCTGGTGGGCGATCTCGCGCGTCATCAGGAACCGCAGCGCATCGCGGATGCCCGGATCGGGCGTCACGTTGATCAGGCGCTCGTACACCAGCTTGGCGCGTGCCTCGGCGGCAATGTTCGAACGGAAATCGGCCGTGGGATCGCCAATGCTGTCCACATAGGCGGCCGTCCACGGCACGCCGCTGGAGTTCACCAGCGCCGGCCCACCGCCATACAGGATGGCCTCGGTGTGGCTGGTGCTGTTCTGGGTCAGGCCGCGCATTTCCATCACCTCGATCGTGCCTTCGGCCAACTCGCCCTTCACGCCCTTGTTGAGCAGGGTGATAATCGAACCGATGATTTCCAGGTGGCTCAGTTCTTCGGTCGCGATATCGAGCAACAGGTCCTTGCGGCCCGCGTCTTCTTCCCCCAGGCCCTGCGTGAAGTAGCGCATCGCCGCGGCCAGTTCGCCCTGCGGGCCACCGAACTGTTCCAGCATGAGGGTGGCGAGGACGGGATCGGGTCGTTCGACGCGAACGGTGTACATCAAACGCTTGTTGTGCATGAACATGAGTAGCTCCGGTATTCGCAGCGGCAAGGAGTGGCCATGGACTGCGGCAGATGTGCCGAGCCGGCATCGAGGCGCTGGCGGGTGATACGACCTCACCGTAGAGGCTCGGGTGTTAGTGGCACCTGCGCCCGAGGTGAGCGCCACGCGAGGAGCTGCACGCATCATGTGCGGAGGCGCAGCTGCCTGAAGGAGTCAGGCGCGCGTCGTATGCGTGCCTCACCGCGCCTTCGCATTGCATTCGCGGCTCATCCACGCCATCGCATGCAGCCTGAGCGCGACCTCCGGAGGCACGCGCATGAATACACGCAGGTGGGGATTGGCCTTGGTGCTCGCATTACCCGGCAGCGCGTTCGCGCAGCAGGGCGACGGCACGGACATCGACGCGCAGGTGCATACGTTCAAGCCGGACAAGGCGCCTGCGGATGCCGCGCGCGTCGCCGCGTTGAGGGTACCGCAGGGTTTCACCATCGCACCGCTGGCGACCGACCTCGGCAACGTGCGCATCATCGTGGTGGCGCCGAATGGCGACATCTACGTGTCGCGCCGCGAGGAAGGCGAAGTCCTGCTGCTCAAGGACGCCGACGAGGATGGCAAGCTCGACGCGGCGCCGCGCGTGGTGGCCAGCCGGCCCGGCGTGCACGGCCTGGCCATCCATGACGGCCAGCTCTACATGGCAACGGCGAAGGAAGTGTTCCGCGCGCCCATTCGTTCCGATGGCTCGCTGGGCACGGCCACCTTGATCATCGGCGACCTGCCCGACGGCGGCCAGCATCCCAATCGCACCCTGGCTTTCGGCCCCGATGGCCAGCTCTATATCAGCGTCGGTTCCTCGTGCAACGCCTGCAACGAAACCAACCCGGAGCACGCCACGCTGTTGCGCGCCGAGCCGGATGGCAAGTCACGCACGATCTTTGCCAGCGGGCTGCGCAACACCATTGGATTTGCCTGGGACCCGGCCACCGGCGAGCTGTGGGGCATGGACCATGGCATGGACTACCTCGGCGACGAGATCCAGCCCGAGGAGCTGAACCACCTGGTCAAAGGCAAGCAATACGGCTGGCCGCACATCTGGGGCAAGGACGGCCAGAACCCGCAGAGCACGCCGCCCGGCGGGCTCACCAAGACGCAGTGGCTCGCCATCAGCGAGCCGATGACGCTGGGCTATACCGCGCATGCCGCACCGATGCAGCTGGTGTTCTACACCGGCAAGGCGTTCCCCGCCGACTACCGCGGCGATGCATTCGTGACGATGCGCGGCTCATGGAACCGCAAGCCGGCCTCGGGCTACGAGGTGGTCCGCGTGCGCTTCGACGGCGGCAAGCCGGTGGCCTTCGAGCCGTTCGTCGAGGGCTTCCTCGTGGACGGCGGCCAGCGGCACATCGCGCGGCCGGTGGGCCTGGCACAGACACCGGGCGGTGCGCTGCTCGTGGGTGACGATGCCAACGGCGTGATCTACCGCGTCGCCTACCCCGGACGCGCGCAGCGTGCGGCGGCGCCGGCCATCCCGGCCGCGCCGCTGCTCAAGCAGGTCAACCAAGGTAACGGCGTGCCGCTGGCGCTGGCGCGCGTGGGCGACGCCGCCGCGATGCAAGTGGATTCGCCGGCATTCGCGCACAACGGCGCGCTGGACAAGCGCTACAGCGAGTACCACGACGGCGTATCGCCGCCACTGTCGTGGAGCGCGGTGCCCAACGCCAGGTCCTACGTGCTGGTTGTCGAAGATCCCGACGCGCGCCCCTACCAACCCTTCGTGCACTGGCTGGCATGGAATATTCCCGGCGAGGTCACTGCCCTGCCCGAGGGTGTACCGGAACAGCTGCGCTTGAAAGAACCCGAAGGCGTCATGCAGGGCCCGAGCACGCGCGGCTCGCCGGGCTATATGGGGCCGCGTCCGCCGGTGGGCGATGCGCCGCACCACTATCACTTCCAGGTGCTTGCACTGGACACCGTGCTCGACCTCAAGCCCGGCGCGACGCGCGACGAGGTGCTGGCGGCCGCCCAGGGCCACGTGATCGGCAAGGGCGAGCGCATCGGCACGTATGCGCAGACGCAGGCGCCTTTGAAGTAGCCGCAACCCGCACGGCCCGCGGCATGCACGCGGCCGGTCTTGGAGCCATTCCGGGAGTGTCATCCATGTGGAAGCGCAACGGCCTGTCCATCGTCCTGGCGCTGCTGTTTCTCTGCTTCATCAGCTTGCAGGTCGTCTTCGGCTGGCAAGCCTTCAACGACGAACGCCTGCAGCAGGGCCAAGCCGCCTTGTCCTTGCTCGCCTACCTGCACTCGGGCCATTTCGTATCGGCCACGTTCGAGAACTGGGAAAGCGAATTCCTGCAGATGGGCATGTACGTGCTGCTCACCGTGAAGCTGCGGCAAGCTGGCTCGGCCGAATCGCGGCCACTGGATTCGCGCGAGGAAGCGCAGCCGCACATCGAGCCGGGCCGGACGCCGTGGCCGGTCCGCAAGGGCGGCCTGTGGCTGAAGCTCTACGAGCACTCGCTGGCGATTGCCTTCGGCCTGCTGTTCCTGGTGAGCTTCGTGCTTCACCTGTGCGGAAGTTGGCGCGCCGAAGTGGAGGAACGCCTGGGCCGTGGCGAGCCGCCGGTCACGCTCTGGCATCACCTCACGGGTGCGGAGTTCTGGTTCGAATCCTTCCAGAACTGGCAGAGCGAATTTCTCGCCGTGCTCTGCCTCGTGCTGTTCACGATCTGGCTCAGGCAGAAGGATTCGCCGCAGTCCAAGCCGGTCGAGGCGCCGCACACGCAGACGGGCGATTAGCCGGCGCGCAGCCCTGCCCTACTCCACCTGTAGCGGGAAATTCGCGTAAGCCGCGTGGCCCTGGCCGTCGCGCACCTCCACGAACAGGCGATAGCGTCCCGCCTTCGCCGGCGCCACCAGCGTGACCTGTCCCGGCGCACCCGGCTGCACCGCCGCGTCCACGGCCGCGGGCAGGTGCTCCGGATCGCCGCCGATGCTGGTGGCCGTGCTTTCCTCGCGCAATGTCCATCGATAGGCGAGCGGGTCGCCATCGCGATCGGAGGCCTGCACATGGGCGCGATGCCTACTGCCGGCCTTGAGCACCACGCTGTGGCTGGCGAGCTTGCCGTCCACGCGGATCGGCGCGATGGCCGGGGCGCGGTTGTCCGGCCACTGGCCCGTCCACGCATACTGCATGGCGTCCACGCTCGGCGTGGATTCGCCCTCCGCCAGGAACAGCCCGTACCACGTCGGCGTGCGTTCCTGCTTCTGCCCCCACAGGAACACGAACGATCCCAGGCCCTGCCGGTGTTCGCCGGCGATGTAGCGCTGGTAGCGGTCCAGCAGCACGCCGGCCTTGCGCGAGGCGTCGTCCTCGATCGGCGCGCCCCACGCCGTCAACGGCGATTCCCAATGCCCGGTGGGGCCCCACTCGGTCACCACGTAGGGGCCGGTCCAATGGCTTTCGCGCAGCTTGTCCGGTAGCTCGCCGAGGTTGCCGTAGAGCTGGATGCCGATCAGGTCCAGGCTGCCGGCGCGCTGCTTGATCTGCTCGATCAAAGGCGGCCCGAAGCCGGCCAGCGTCGTCATCACCGGGTGGTTCGGGTCGATGGCGTGGATCATGTCGGCGATGCCGCCGATCGCATTCCACACTTTCTGGTTGGTGTAGTGCAGGTTGAGCTCGTTGCCGGCCACCCACATCAGCACCGCCGGGTGGTCCTTCCACGCCTCCACCTCGCCGCGGATACGCGCCAGCTGTGCGGCCACCGCGGCGTCATCGTCGTAGTTGAAGCCGTGGCGCTCGTTGCCGACCTCGATGCCCACGGCCACCTTCAGCCCGAGCCGCTGCGCGTTGTCCAGGAAGGCGCGCATCTGCGCCGGGTCACTGTCCACGCGCCAGGTACGCACGGCATTGCCGCCGCGCGCGGCCAGTTCGTCGAGATGGCCGCTGCCGCCGCCGCCCTTGATGAAGAACGGCTGCCCATCGACGAACAGCCGATACGTGCCTTCGGATTCGACGATCCTGACCTGGCTCGGCCCGTCGGCGGCCTGGGCGAACGGCGCCAGCATCAGCAGGCACGACAGCATCCACTTCATGGCACGCATGGCGTGGCCTCCCGGTTATGGCGTTTCAGGGGGTCGGTGCGGTGGGGCACCAGCGGTCCAGGTAAGCCTGGTGGCTCGGCAACGCGGCGGCCGTGCGCGTCGCATGCTCGCGCGCGGCGTTGAGGAAACGTGCCAGTTCTTCGTCGCCCATCAGGTCGGCGGTGGGGTGGTGCCGGCGCGGCATGTTGCCCTGCCCCATCATCACCTGAATCCACGAATTCTCCGCGAACAACTCGTTCGGCTGGTGGAAGACGATGCCGGTCTCGCGGAACAGGTCGATGCGGTGCTGCAGCGAGGGCGGCAACGCCATCTCCTGGCAAGCGCGCCAATAGGCGGTGTCCCGTCGGTCGGTGAGCGCATAGTGCAGCACCACGAAATCGCGCACGTGCACCAGTTCCTCGGCCATCTGCCGGTTGTATTCCTCGATGTCCACTGCGGTGAGCACCTTCGGGAAGCACTGCATCAGCCGGGTGATGCCGCGCTGGATCAGGTGGATGGTGGTCGATTCCAGCGGCTCGATGAAGCTGCCCGCCAGGCCCAGCGCGATGCAGTTGCGGTACCAGCTGTATTCGCGCCGGCCGGGGCGGAAGCGGATCTGCAGCATCCGCGAGGTCTGCTCGCCGCGCAGGCTGCTTTCGAAGATCTCCCGTGCGCGGCCGTCGTCCAGGTGCCGGCTTGAATAGACGATGCCGTTGCCGACGCGGCGCTGCAGCGGAATGCGCCATTGCCAGCCGGCCTCCTCGGCGATCGCGCTTGTATACGGCGCGGCATCCCCCACCGCGGCGGTCTGCACCGCCTGGGCGCTGTCGTTGAACAACCAGTGCGACCAGTCCTCGAAGCCCACGCCCAATGCCTTGTCGATCAACAGGGCACGGAAGCCGGTGCAGTCGATGAACAGGTCGCCTTCGATGACATCGCCCGATTCCAGGCGGAGCGAGCGGATGCAGCCGGTGTCCTCGTGCAACAGCACCTCGGCGATCTTGCCTTCCACGCGCTGCGTGCCGTGCCGCTCGGCGATCTGGCGCATGAACTTGCCGTACAGGCTGGCATCGAAGTGGTACGCGTAGTTCATGCCCATCTTGGGCAGGTGGGCGAAGCGCTTCTCGCGCGCGGCCACCGACTCCACGTTGTAGTCGGCATAGTCGCTCGCCAGCCCACGTTCGCGCCCGCGCAGCCAGAAATGCTGGAAGCCGGCGGTCCAGTGGTCGCGCCCGGTGGTGCCGAAGGAGTGGAAATAGCGGTGGCCGATATCGCGCCAGTTCTCGAACAGGATGCCGAGCTTGATCGCGCCCTGCGTGGCGGCCATGAATTCGCGCTCGTCGATCTCCATCAGCCGGTGGAACGTCACCAGCGGCGGAATCGTCGCCTCGCCCACGCCCACGGTGCCGATCTGCTCGGATTCCACCAGCGTGATCTGCAATTGCCGCCCAAGGAGCTTGGAGATCGCCGCGGCAGCCATCCAGCCGGCCGTGCCGCCACCGGCGATGACGACGCGGCGTACGGGCGTGTCGGGAAGGTCGAGGGCGTCACGGGTCATGCGCGGAAAATCCTTCAGCGGTTGAGGCGTTGCAGCAGGCGCGCGCGCAGTTCGCGCGCAACCTCGGGCGTCATCGGGGCCAGCGTGCGCCGGGCGGACTCGGGAATGTGGCCGGCGGTGTCGGCGTCCGGTTCGAACACGTAGTGGCGGAAGATCTCCTGCCAGGCGGCGCGCTGCTCCGCGGGCAGGTCGCGCACGCTCATCAGCGCCAGCATCAGTGCGTTCATCGGCGAATCCATGTACGCCGGCGTGCGCCGCCACCAGTAGTTGAGCAGCACGTTGAAGCTGTCCAGGCCCTCGACGTGGTGCCACCACAGGCTGGGGATGAAGATCGCGTCGCCAGGTTCGAGTTCGGCCACCTGCGCGTGCGCCAGCGCCTCGGCAAAGCGCGGGAAGCGCGCGGGGTCGGGCGCGGCGAAGTCCACCAGGCTCACGGGCTGGCCGGCGGGCGTGAGGTCGAGCGGGCCGATGTACAGGTTGCGCAGCTGGTCGGGCGGGAACACGGTGAAGCGCCGGTGGCCGACGGCCACGCAGGCGATGTTGTCCGGCACGTCCTGGTGCGCGGCAATACGGGTGCGGTTGCCGACCCACACGCTGAACAACGGGTCGCGCGTGGACAGGTCCAGGTCGTTCTCCTCGCGCAGGCCCGGCAGGTAGGTGTCCACCGTGGTCGAGCCCATGTACAGCGAGGGCGGCTGGGCGTCGTCGAGGTGGCGCTCCATCGCATCGAGCATCGCGCCCAGCGGCGGGCGCTCGGTGCGGAAATTGAAGCCGGTGAGCGCATCGTTGTAGAAGTAGCGCCCGGCCACCTGCGGCGGTGCCACCAGCACGGCCACCTGGGCCTCGGTTCGGGCGAAGCGGCGCAGGTAGTCGATGGCCGCGCGCGGCGACTGCAGCCCGGCCCGCACCAGCGGCCATTCTCTCACCAGGCCGCGCAGCAGCAGCGGTTCGGGCGAGGCGAGCAGGTCGTCGGGCAGCGCCCGCGGGTCGAGCCCGCGGACCTCGCGCACCTTAGTGGCGATCGGCAGCACGGCGGCGCTCGGTGCGTTCGATCAGCTCGCGGAAATGCGCGCCCGAAGCGATCACCATATGCAGGGCTTCCAGCGCGCCGCTGCGGTTGAGCCGCTCCAGGGTGGCGCCGTCGAGCTCGCGCAGGCGTTCCTCGTGGATCGTGTACAGCCCCTCCACGCGCAGCGGCGTGCCGTCACGCAGGCGCGCGTCCAGCGCGAACGGCTCCAGCAGGTCCAGGGACAGCAGCAGCGCGGTGAAGCCCGGGTTCTGCTGCAGCCCCTCGTGCAGGGCGCGCAGCACCGAGCTGATCCGCTCCAGATAAGGCGTGTTGCCGCCGAATTCCTTGAACACCGCCTCGCCGGGCGCCCCCGCCTCGGCGATGCGCGGGCTGTCCAGGTCCACGTGCACCGTGGGCTCGCCGCTGGCGCTGCCGATCAGGAACGGCTTGCGCTCGATCGCCAGCGGCACGTAGCCGGCGCTCCAGCCGGTCTCGTCCAGGAACAGGTTCTCGTGCTCGCGCAGGCCCAGCAGCGCCAGCGGATGGAACGCGCCGTCGGCATCCTTGTGGAAGACGATCGGGTAATGCGCCTGCAACTGGCGGAACTCGCCGGGAAAGGTCAGCACGGACATCACGTCGTCGCCCAGGCCGGGAATGCGGCGGGTATCGATGCGCAGCGCGTGGTGGTCGACGTTGTTGAGCGGGACGTGGCGGGTCATCGGTCTTCTTGGCTGATCACACGCGCGGCAGGCCGCGCGCGCGGATGTGGTCGATCAATTCGCGGTGGCCGGGCAACGCGGAGAGCATGCGCGCGGTCTGTTCGGCGGTCTGGCGGAAACAGCGCTCGGCACGCTGGATCGCCGCCGCCTGCACCGTGCCCGCCGTGCGCTGCGGCACGAAGCCCATGCCGTAGAGGATGTACTGGTAGCTCGCCCAGGGGAAGACCTCCTCGATACGGTACAGGTCGTAGCGCGAGGGCGGCTGGTAGCGCCACAGCGACAGCAGTTCGCGCAGGCGCTCGGGCCAGGTGTCCTCGCGGCGGTGGTCGCGCCAGTAATCCGAATCCTCGCGCCGGCTGAGCACGTAGTGCAGCTTGAGGAAGTCCACCACCCGCTCCCAACGGTAGCGGAAGGTGTCGTTGAAGCGACCGGCGAGGATGTCCATGGTGTCGCGGGTGGCCGGGAACTGATCGGCGATCATCGCCGCGGCCAGCTCAACCAGCACCAGCGAGCTGGCTTCCAGCGGTTCGAGGAAGCCGCTGGACAGCCCCACCGCCACGCAGTTGTTGCGCCACGGGCGCAGGCGGTAGCCCGGCTCGATGCGCACGCGCGGCACCCAGGTGATGTCCTGCTCGCGCCCGCCGGTACGCACGATGTAGCGCACCAGCGCGTCGTGCGCATCCTGCTCGCTGCCGTAGGCGCTGGAGTAGACATGGCCGATGCCGCGCCGGCCCTGCAGGCCGATGTCCCAGATCCAGCCGAACTTCTGCGCGGTGGAGATCGTCTGGCAGGCGATCGGCGCGCGCGGTTCGGTGTAAGGAACCTGGGTGGGAATGGCGCGGTCGTTGAACAGCAGGTGCTGCTGCGGCAGCAGCGGCTCGCCCAGGTGCTGGCCGATGAGCAGTGCGCGCAGGCCGGTGCAGTCGATGAACAGGTCGCCGGCGATGTCGCCGTGCTCGCGCGTGCGCAGCGCGGCGATGTCGCCGTTCTCGTGCGAGCGCACCTCGGTGACCAGGTCGGGCACGTGGCGCACGTTCAGCCGCGAGACGCAGTGCTTGCGCAGGAAGCCGCCGAGCTTGGCGGCATCCAGGTGATAGGCGTAGTTGGCCACCGCCGCGTACTCGGGCGTGGCGAACTGCTTGGGCCCCTTGTTCGCATCGCACAGGTGCGGCTGCGCGCAGACCAGGTGGTCGAACTGGGCGTTGGGATGATGCTGGCGCCAACCGCCGATCAGGTCGGCCTGGTCGTAGCCGCCGGGCAGGTGGAACGGGTGGTAGTAGGTGTCGTTCGGGCCGGCATCGGTCCAGTCCACGAACTGCGAGCCTTGCTTGAAGGCGCCTTCGCATTCGCGGATGAAATCGGCCTCGCTCACGCCGATGCGGCGCAGGGTGTCGCGCATCGTGGGCCAGGTGCCCTCGCCCACGCCGATGATCGGCACGTCGGGCGATTCGATCACGGTGATGCGCAGGTCGTCGGCGCCGGGGCCGCCATGCTCGGCGGCCAGCACGCCGGCGGTCAGCCAGCCGGCCGAACCGCCGCCGAGGATGACCACGTGTCGGATGGAATGGGTCAAGACGGACCTCTTGCAACTTCGTCAGGCCGGACAAGCGAAGGCCGGAGGTCCTTTCGGACCTCCGGCCCGCGCCCTGGCAGCGGCGGTCTGGAGGGGCGGGCCCGCCGCGACAGGCCGGGCGGGATCAGAACTTGTAGCGCAGGCCGAACATGTAGCGCGGCCCCAGCTGATCCACCGAATACAGCTGCTTCGAATTGCGGCCGTGCACCCGGGTGGTCTCGTTGGTGATGTTGATGCCTTCCAGCGAGAGCGTCAGGTAATCGGTCACGTCGTAGCTGATGTTCATGTCGAGCTGGCCGTAGGCCTCGGTGTACAGCGGGTTGGAACCCTTGCCGTCGCCGAGCGCGTTGAGGAACTCGTCACGCCAGTTGTACGCCGCGCGGATCGACCAGCCGTACTTCTCGTAGAACGCCACGAAGTTGGCCGAGTCGCTCAGGCCGGTGAGGGCGAACTGCGTGCCCAGCGCACCGTTGTTGTAGGTCAGGCCCGAATCCACCCAGGTGTAGTTCGCCGCCAGGCCGAAGCCCGATTCGCCGAACATGTGCTGGATGTTGAACTCCCAGCCGTCCAGCTTGTCGGAGCGGTTGTTGACCGGCTGGGACAGGTTGAACGGGATGACCGGGTCGCCCGGCTGGCCCACGATGGTGCCGGCGGCCGCGTTGACGCCTGGCTGGCCGTCGAAGTTGTCGAAGATGTAGTCGCGGATGCACGGACGGTCCGTGCTGGCGCAACCCGCGGCCACCGCCGCGTTCCAGTAGGCGCCGCCGGCCGGCGTATGCACGTTGTCATACGGGGTCTGCACGCTGGTCTGGGCAGCGATGAAGTTGTCGATCTTCTTGTGGAAGTAGCCCAGCGACATGTAGCTGGCGTCGGCGTAGTACCACTCCACCGACAGGTCGATGTTCGAGGACTCCAGCGGCTTCAGGCCCGGGTTGCCGGACGAACCGCTGCCACCGTCGAAGCGGGCCACGCCGCCCAGCGAGGTCGCCGCGTTCAGGTCGCCCCAGTTCGGGCGGCCCAGCGTCTCGCTGTAGCTGGCGCGCAGCTTCACCGAGTCGGTGAGGTCCACGCCGATGTCCAGGTTCGGCAGCCAGTACTTGTATTCGCCATCATCGCGGCGGAATTCCGAGCCGTTGTAGATGATGTTGAACTCGTTGGCACCGGCCCAGTTGATGCCCACCGGCGCCGGCTGCAGCGACTGCGACTGCACCTTGGTTTCCTCGTAGCGCACGCCCGCCGCCACGCTCACCGGCAGGCCCCAGTCGAAGGTGTTGCTCCAGCTGATGTACGCGCTGCGCGACTTCTCCTGCACGCGGCTGTCGCCGACGGTGCGGTTGGCCGTGCTGCCCGGCACCGGCTGGCCGGTGTAGTCGTAGGAGGCCAGGTAGTCCTCGGCGCTGCCCTTGCCCGCGCGCACCCACGCATCGGCCGCCAGCTGGCGGACGGTGGCGAAGTCGAAGCCGAAGAAGTCGTCGGTGAAGTTCGGGCTGCTCGCGCCGCCGAACTGGTCGAAGTAATCGCCCATGTGCTCCAGCTGCCACACCTGGTCCGGGTAGTCGGCCGCGCTGGTGGCGCCGCCCCAGGTGTCCAGCTGCACGTTGGTGAAGGCCGAGCGGTTGTGGTAGTTGGTCGAGGCCACGCCGAAGTTCAACTTCGAGTAGTTCTCGAACACGAATTCACCGCTGCCCTGCCACTGCTGGATCTCGGCACGGTTGTAGTTGTTGCTGAACACCGAGCCGGTCACCAGCATCTGCGCCGGGTCGATCGCGGTCATGCCGTTGGGCAGGATCAGCGTCAGGATCGGGAACTCGCCGCTGAAGTCGGCGATGTTGCCGGCGCGGAAGAAGCCGGCGGCGCTGAGCGTGTTGCTCGAACCATACGGACTGTCCGGCGTGGAGGTCGCCGAGGAGTCGTGGTAGTCCATGGTCAGGGTCAGCTGGTCGCTGACCTTCCACTCGACGTTGAAGCCCAGCGACTTGTTCTCGTGCTTGACCGCCGAGTCGCCCGCGCCGTTGGCGAAGTCCGAATTGCCGTTGTACAGCTCTTCGTAGTACAGCGGCGAGGAACCCGAGCCGGAGGTCCACGAACTCTGGTTCGGGGTCATGTTGAACCACACCGACATGTCGTTGCGACGGGTGTGGATCTTGTTCTCCGAATAGGTGTAGTCCAGCGTCGCGGTCAGCTCGTCGATCGGGCGCCACTGCAGCACGGCCTGGCCGTTGGTGCGCTTGCGCTCGACCGAGTTGACGCTGTAGCCCAGGCTCTGCGGCATGGAATACACGTCGTTGGGGCCCGGACGGTTGGTGATGTTCTCCGAACCCGGCTGGCCCGGCAGCGGCAGCGCCGAACCGCCGCCGAGGCCGTCGGCGCGCGGGGTATCGATGAACGGACGCCAGCCGTTGCCCGGGGCGACGAACGCCGAAGCCGAGCCGGAATCACGCTCCTGGTAGCTGCCGCTGATGCCCAGGCCGAACTGGCCGTCGGCCGAGGTGGTGCTGAAGATGCCCGACAGCTCCGGCGTCACCGAGCTGCCCTTCAGGCGGCTCGGCAGGTCGTCGTCGGAGGTGTCCCACACGCCCTTGGCGGCGGCGCTGGCGTGCGTGCCCGGGTTGTCGAGCGGCCGCGCGGTGCGGATGTTGATGGTCGCGCCGATGCCGCCGGTCGGGATGTCCGCGCGGCTGGTCTTGTAGACGTCCACCTCGGAGATCGACTCGGAGGCCAGGTCGCTGAACTCGAACGCGCGGCTGCCGGTCGAGGTCGGCATCTGCCGGCCGTTGAGCAGCACCAGGTTGAAGTCCGGGCCCATGCCGCGCACGGTCACGCGCGAGCCTTCGCCGTTGCTGCGGTCGATGGACACGCCGGAGATGCGCTGCAGCGACTCGGCCAGGTTGGAATCAGGGAACTTGCCGATGTCCTCGGCGACGATGCCGTCGACCACACCCTGCGCGTCGCGCTTGAGGTTCATCGACGAGGTGAGGCTGCCGCGGATACCGGTGACCTGCACCGTATCCAGCGTTGTGGCCGGGTCCTGCGAGGCGGCGGTGGCGCCGGTGCTGGCCTGGTTGGCGGTGGTCTGCGGATTGGCGTCCTGGGCAAAGGCCGGGCCCGCCAGGGCCACCATCAATGCCGATGCCAGGACACGCTTCTTGGGTACGAACTGCACTTGCTTCATGGAACTTCCCTCCCCGGAGTCGCGATGACGTGCTGTGGTGCTGCGTCGGTGTGCGCGCCATAGCCGCGACGGGCGGCTATAGCTGGAACTCATAAGTTCGGGGCGGATTGGAATCGCAATCTGACAGCGTTGTCAAACTTTGCGAAAAATCTGCAATGAATTCGCCATGAATCGCCGTTTTCCCCTGAAAACGATGTTGCGCCGCAACGCGCGGCGCGCGGGAAGTGCCTGATTCTGTTAGCGGTAACGGAATCTTACGGGGGCGATGTCCCGGCTCGGCCAAATTGTCCGAGGCCCGCCTGGCGGCGGGCTAGGCCGGCAGCCGGTGGACCTCGACGGTCACGTGGACCAGCTCCTCATGGACGGCCAGCATCGCGCGGAAGTCGTCCGCGTCCAGGGCGCTGTCGGTCACCAGCGAGACCACGCAGGCGAACTTGCCCCTGCCGACCCGCCACACGTGCAGGTCGCTGATGCGCGCCCGCACGTCGCCCTGCTCGATGACCTCGCGCACCTCCTCCACCACCGGCGCGTCCATCTCGGCATCGAGCAGCACCCGGCCGCTGCTGCGCAGCAGGCCCCAGGCCCACACCGTGACCAGCACCGCGCCGGCCAGGCCCATCACCGGGTCCAGCCAGTTCGCGCCCAGGTACATGCCGCCGAGCAGCGCGACGATGGCCAGCACCGAGGTGGCGGCGTCGGCGATCACGTGCAGGTAGGCGGAGCGCTGGTTGAGGTCGTGCGCGTGGTGGCCGTGGGCGTGCGCGCCGGGATGGGCGTGAGCGTGGACATGGCCGTGGTCGTGGTCGTGGTCGTGGTCGTGGTCGTGGGCATGGTCGTGGTGGCGGTGGTGGCCATGGTCATGGCCCAAGCCAGCAGGTGGGTGGTCATGACCGTGGGAATGCCCATGAGCGTGCCCGTGGTCGTGCCCGTGGTCGTGGTCACGCAGCCACCAGGCGCACAGCAGGTTCACCCCCAGCCCGACCACCGCGATGGCGATGGCCTCGCGGTAATGAATCTCGCTCGGCCGCAGCAACCGTTCCATCGACTGGAACGCCATCAACCCCGCCACGCCCAGCAGCAGGATGGCGCTGGTATAGCCGCCCAGGATCTCGATCTTCCAGGTGCCGAAGGCAAACCGCCCATCGCCCGCGTAGCGCCGCGCGCATGCGTAGGCGAACGCCGAAAGACCCAGCGCCAGCGCGTGCGAGCTCATGTGCCAGCCGTCGGCGAGCACCGCCATGGAGTTGAACCACCAGCCGCCGGCGATCTCCACCACCATCATGGCCAGGGTCAGCCACATGGCGCGGCGGGCGGCGCGTTCGGCACCGGCGTTGCCGGCGTCGAAGGCGTGGGAGTGGCGGCGTTGCGCGGCGGCGGCGTCGAGCGACATGACGGCGGGGTCCGATTGCATGGATACCCCCCTAGGGTATAGGGTCCGACCCCATGTCGCACGTTTCCCACAACAAGAAGGCCCTGCTCGCCCGCCTGCGCCGCATCGCCGGCCAGGTCGCCGGCCTGGAGAAAGCCCTGCAGGAGGACGCCGATTGCAGCGACGTGCTCGTGCAGATCGCCGCCGCCAAGGGCGCCATGCATGCGCTGATGATGGAGGTGCTGGTGGGCCACCTGGGCGAACACGTGGTCGCCGAGCCAGACGAAGCGCAGCGGCAGCGCGAAGCCGAAGTGCTGGTGTCGCTTCTCAAGGGTTTCGGAAAGTAGCTTCAATATCAATGGATTGGAGCATTTTTCGCAGGTAGTTTGGCAAGCCCGCCGGCCGTGCCTGTTCCCGTTCATCCAAAGCCTGTCCGGATTTTTCGCCGTTCGTGCGTTCCCCCAAGAGCCGTCCCCCGTGCCCGGTCCATGCCGTGCCCGGGGCGGCGCCCATGGAGCAACCCACAGACGGAGCTAGCGATGTCCCCCCAGTGCGAACACCCGGCGATGTCGTCGATGGTTGGCGACTCGGCCCCCATGCGTCACCTCAAGGGGTTGTTGCAGTGCTATGCGCGCTGCAACGCCTCGGTGCTGATCGAAGGCGAGACGGGCACCGGCAAGGAGCTGGTCGCCCGCGAACTGCACTACGCCAGCGCCCGGCGCGACCAGCCTTTCGTACCGGTCAATTGCGGCGCCCTGCCCGATACCCTGCTGGAAGCCGAACTGTTCGGCCACCGCCGCGGCGCCTTCACCGATGCGCGCAGCAGCGAGCAGGGGCTGGTGGAGTTCGCGCGCGGCGGCACGCTGTTCCTCGACGAAGTGGACTCGCTGTCCGCGCACGCGCAGACCACGCTGCTGCGCTTCCTGCAGAGCGGCGAGTTCCGCGTGGTTGGCGAACGCCCGGTACGCACCGCCGACGTGCGCGTGCTGGCCGCGACCAACGCGTCGCTGCCGCGGGCCATCGAGCAGGGCCGTTTCCGCAGCGACCTCTACTACCGGCTCGGCGCGCTGCAGCTCACGCTGCCGCCGCTGCGCGAGCGCGGGCACGACCTGCCACTGCTCGCGCTGCACCTGCTCGCGGACCTGCGCGAACGCTTCGCCCTGCCCGCCTGCGAATGGACCCCCGCCGCGCTGCAGGCGCTCGCACGCCACGACTGGCCGGGCAACGTGCGCGAACTGGAGAACGTGATCCTGCGCGCCTGCGTGCGCGTGGGCGGCGGGATGATCGGCGTGGACGACCTGGTTGCCGCGGCCGGCAGCGTGTTTGCCGCCGGCGCGCTGGCCCCGCCCGCGCCGGCGAGCGTGCCGCACGAAGAAGGGGTGCTGTCCTTCGCGGACGCCAAGCAACGCGCCATCGATCGCTTCGAGCAGGGCTACCTCACCCAGCTGATGGCGCGCTCCAACTACAACGTCAGCCGGGCCGCCACGCTGGCCGATACCGAACGCCGCCACCTCGGCCGCATGCTCAAGCGCCACGGCATCGGCCGCCCGGACTGAGCCGGGTCCGCCCGCACCCGCCGCCGGCGAAAAGCGGGCGCGCCCGCACCCACCTCCACTCGCAGCCGCCTTGCCCTCGCACTCCCGCCTTCGCGCGGGAGTGCTTGTTTTCAGGGCTTTTGCCGCTGCGCGCCGTGCGGCGGCCAGGCTGGCACGCTTGTTGCGATCTGCTTCCGTGAACCTACCGGAAGCGCCTGCATGACGCCCCATCCCGCACACGAGGAATCCCCGGACCCCGAAGTCGTCGAGGCGGTGCTGGCGTACCTGCGCACGCATCCGCAGGCGGCCGACACGCTGCAGGGCATCACCCGTTGGTGGTTGCCGCAGCAGCGCTACGAACGCGCGCTCGAACGCATCGAAGGGGTGCTGGAAGTCCTCGCCGCGCGCGGTGAGCTGCAGGTACGCGCGCTTCCCGATGGCACCGCCCTCTACGCGCTGGGGACTGCCCGTCCCGGCGACGCCTCCCCAGACCCGCGCTGACCCGCAAGGAGAACCGAAATGCCCGCTGCCCTCACCTACCCCGGTGTCTACGTCGAAGAAGTCTCCAGCGGCGTGCGCACCATCACCGGTGTCGCCACCTCGATCACCGCCTTCGTCGGGCGCGCCCTGCGCGGTCCGGTCAACGAGGCGGTGACGCTCAACAGCTTCGGCGACTTCGAACGCACCTTCGGTGGCCTGTGGCTGGACAGCCAGCTCGGCTACGCGGTGCGCGACTTCTTCCTCAACGGCGGCGGCCAGGCGGTGGTCGTGCGTCTGTTCCACCCGAGCTACAGCGACGACGGCGCGCGTGCCGACGCCGAAGCCGCCGCCCGCGCGGTGGCCGACGCCGCCGGCACCGGTGCGGACCTCGCCACCGTCGTCGCCAACGCCAGCGCGAAGGCGGCCACCTATACCGAGGAACCGGAGCAATCCGCCGCCAAGGCGGTGGCCGACGCGATCACCGCGGCCTCGCAGCTCGACGGCGCCAGCAAGGACAGCGCACTGGCCGCGGCACGCCGCGCGGCGGCACCCTCGCGCGCGCCGCTGGAAGCCGGCGGCCTCACGCTGCAGGCGGCCAGCGAGGGCCGCTGGGGCGGCAAGCTGCGCGCGGCGGTGACCCGCTCGGGCAATGCCGATGTCGCCACCGCGCTGGGCGTGGCGGTGGGCGACCTGTTCAACCTCACCGTGCGCGACGCCAGCCCCGGCGGGGCCAGCGAAACCTGGCTCAACGTCACCGTGGTGGAAAGCCCGCGCCGCGTGGACCGCGTGCTGGCGGCCGAATCGCGGCTGGCGCGCGCGGTGGCGCCGTTGCCGGCCACGGTCAGCGACGGTGTCGACGCGGTGAGCCAGGCCGAGGAAGACGTGGCCGAGGCCAAGCGCACCCATGACAAGACCGTGCGCGACGGCGGCGACACCGCCGCCAGCAAACAGGCGCTGGACGAGAAACGCACCGCCCTGCAGGCCGCCTACGCCGCCGCCGACAGCAGCGCCAGCGATGGCGGCGCGCTGGCCGCCACGGATTTCCTGCCCGAACTGGGCCTGGCACAGAAGCGCGGCCTCTATGCGCTGGAGCAGGCCGACCTGTTCAACCTGCTGTGCATCCCGCCCTACCGCAGCGACGACGGCGTGGCCTTCGACGCCGAGCCGGTGGTGCTCTCCGCCGCCACCGTGTACTGCGAACAGCGCCGCGCGTTCCACATCATCGACGCGCCCAGCAGCTGGGACAGCAAGGTCGAGGCCATCGACGGCCTGGACGAATTCGCCGACCCGCGCAGCCGCAACGCCGCGCTGTTCTTCCCGCGCCTGCGCCAGCCCAACCTGCTGCGCAACAACGCGCTGGAAACCTTCGCCGCCTGCGGCGCGGTGGCCGGCGTGTTCGCGCGCACCGACACCCAGCGCGGCGTGTGGAAGGCGCCCGCCGGCCTGGATGCCGGCCTGGTCGGCGTGCCGCAGCTCTCCGTGCCGCTTACCGATGCCGAGAACGGCGAACTCAACCCACTGGGCATCAACTGCCTGCGCGCGATGCCGGCCAGCGGCCGCGTGGTGTGGGGCGCGCGCACGCTGCGCGGCGCCGACCAGCTCGCCGACGAATACAAGTACGTGCCGGTGCGGCGCACGGCGCTGTTCATCGAGGAAAGCCTGTTCCGCGGCCTGAAGTGGGTGGTGTTCGAGCCCAACGACGAACCGCTGTGGGCGCAGATCCGCCTCAACGTCGGCGCCTTCATGCACAACCTGTTCCGCCAGGGCGCTTTCCAGGGCAGTTCGCCGCGCGATGCCTACTTCGTGCGTTGCGACAAGGACACCACCGCGCAGAACGACATCAACCTGGGCGTGGTGAACGTCGTGGTCGGTTTCGCCCCGCTCAAGCCGGCCGAGTTCGTGGTGCTGAAGCTGCAGCAGATCGCCGGCGCGATCGAAACCTGATCCCCCTCACCACCGGAGCACTTCCATGGCCCAGTTCACCGTCAACGCGCAGCGTTTCGATCCGTACAAGAACTTCAAGTTCCGCGTCAAATGGGACAACAAGTACGTCGCCGGCATCAGCAAGGTCGGCGCGCTCAAGCGCAGCACCGAAGTGGTCGAACACCGCGAAGGCGGCGACCCGAGCATCGCGCGCAAGTCGCCCGGCCGCACCAAGTGCGAACCGATCACCCTGGAGCGCGGCGTCACCCACGACAAGGAGTTCGAGCAGTGGGCGAACAAGGTCTGGAACTTCGGCGCCGGGCTGGGTTCGGAGACCTCGCTGAAGGACTTCCGCAAGGACCTCATCATCGAGGTCTACAACGAGGCCGGCCAGCTGGCCATCGCCTACCGCGTGTTCCGCTGCTGGGTGTCCGAGTACCAGGCGCTGCCGGACCTGGACGCCAACGCGAACGCGGTGGCGATCCAGCACATCAAGCTGGAAAACGAAGGCTGGGAGCGCGACGTGGATGTCGTGGAGCCGGCCGAACCCAGCTTCACCGAGCCGGCGTAAGCCCGCATGAGCGCGCCCGCCGCCCCCACCGATGCCCGCTTCCAACGCACGCTGCTGCGTGCGTGGGAGCAGTTGCATGGCGCCGGCGCCGATGCCCGTGCCGTCGGCCTGCTGCAGGCGGTGTGGCCGCAGCCCGAGCCGCAGGCGTGGCCGGCCGCGCCGATCGGCGAGCGCGATGCGGCGCTGTTCCGCCTGCACGCCGCGCTGTTCGGCCCGCGCCTGCAGACGCTCACGCACTGCCCGGCTTGCGGCGAGGCGCTCGAATCGCAGTTCGACTGCACGCAGTTCTTCTCCGGCGACGCCACGCCCCCGGCGCGCGGCGAAGCGCTGCAATGGCGGGAGCAGGAATGGGACATCGCGTTCCGGCTGCCCAGCAGCGCCGACGTGATGGCGCTGGACGAACACGACGCCGACCCGGCCGTGCTGGTCGCTGCCCTGTTGCACCGCTGCGTGCTCGACGCGCGCCGCGCGGGCCGCCCCGCCGACGTGGCCGAGCTGCCGCCGGCGCTGGTCGCGCGGTTGGAAGAACGCATGGCCGCGCACGATCCCCTCGCCGACCTGCGGCTGGACGTGTGCTGCCCCGCCTGTGCCACGCAGTGGTCGGCGGTTTTCGACATCGGGGCCTACCTGTGGGAGGCGTTCGACGACTGGGCGCAGGACCTGCTGGCCGAAGTGCACCAGCTCGCGCGCGGCTACGGCTGGCGCGAGCGCGACATCCTCGCGCTGAGCCCCGTGCGGCGGCGCTTCTACCTCGACCTGGTGACGCCATGAGCGGCTTCCTGCATCGCGTGCTGACCCGCCACGACGCCACGCTCGCGCCGCTGCGCCGGCTCCGGCCCAGCCTGTTCGAAGCGCGCGAGCCGGCGCCCGCGCCGATGCCCGAGGCGTTGCCGCTCGCGGTGGCCTCGCCATTGGGCCCGGCCCAGGTGGTGCATACGCGCGAGATTCACCACCACGCGGCGCCGCCATCGCCCGCGCCCGCGCCCACGGTGCGCTCGCACGGTGACGCTGAGCGCGGCCCGGCGGAACCGCCGGTGGCCTCGTCCGCCGCGCCGCTGCCCACGCCCCCCACGCTGCGCGCCCCGGTGCGCGAGCCGCTCGCGTCCGTCGCGCGCGTCATCGCACGCGATACCGCGCCCGCGTCTTCGCCGGCTACCGACGCGCCGCGTCGCCAGCACGATGCATCGCCGGAGGCGATCGGGCCGGCCCGGCGCGAGGCGCCGCGCAGGGAGGCCGCCGCGATGGCACCGCCCGCGTCGCGTCCCTCGCCGGCACCTCTCGCCCCGTCGCTGCCGGCCGCCGCCCTGCCGCTGCCGCCCCGCCTGCCGCAGGCGCAGCGCGCCACCGCCCCGGTCGCCCACCCTGCACGCCGCGCCGCGCTGCCCGCACCGGCGGAAACGCCCGTCCAGGTGAGCATCGGCAGCGTGGAGATCCGCGCCCATGCGCCGGCCAGCCCCACGCCCGCGCCGCGCACGCGCACCACCGCCGCGCCGCTCCCCAGCCTCGACGCCTACCTGCGAGAACGCCACGGAGGGCCGCGATGAGCAACGCGCTGGCCATCGCCGGTGTCACCGCCGCGCTGAAGGATGTGGTCGACCGCCACCTCGACGGCCTGGACCTGTCGGCCATCGGCAGCGTCGGCGTGACCGCGCTGCCGCTGGACCGCATCGCCACCGGCGACAACGAGCCCAACCAGATCAACCTGTTCCTGTACCAGGTCAGTGCCAACGGCGGCTGGCGCAACAGCGGCCTGCCCACGCGCGATGGCAGCGGCCAGCGCACCGCCAACTCGCCGCTGGCGCTGGACCTGCACTACCTGCTGTGCGCGTTCGCCAACCAGGAATTGAATGGCGACGCGCTGCTCGGCCTGGGCATGCAGGCGCTGCACGAAACTCCGATGCTCGACCGCGCGCGGCTGCGCGAGGTGCTCGGCCCGCCGGCCTCGCCGTTCGGGGCGTTCCCGGCCGAGAGCCTTGCCGACCAGGTCGAGTGGCTGAAGATCACCCCGCAATACCTCGGCGTGGAGGAACTCTCCAAGCTGTGGACCGCCGCGCAGGCGCACCTGCGGCCCTCGATGGCCTACCAGGTGTCGGTCGTGCTGATCCAGTCCGATGCCGCCGTGCGGGCCGCGCTGCCGGTGCTGCGGCGTGGCCCGGACGACCGCGGCCCGCGTGCGGTGGCCGCGGTGCCGCCCCTGTTACGCGCGCTTTCCAACCTCACCCTGCCCGCGCTGCGTGGCGGCCGCCTGGGCGACGTGCTGCAGGTGGACGCCGAGGGCGTCGGCGAAGGCACCGAGCTGTGGTTCGAACCGGCGCAGGCGGGCACGCGGCAGTCGCTGCCGCTGCTCGCCGATGGCCCGCGCCGCTGGCGCGTGCAGTTGCCGGCCGACACCGATGCCGGCGCGATCGCCGCGTGGGCGCCGGGCCTGTACACGCTGCGCCTGCGCACGCCCCGCGCGGAGGGACCGGACCTGCTCAGTGCGCCGCTGCCCTGGATGCTGGCGCCGCGCATCAGCGTCGCGCCGCTCACCGGCACCGCCGGCAGCGACCTCGCGCTGAGCTTCGAATGCCGCCCGCGCCTGCTGCCTTCGCAGCATGCCGGCGTGCGCGTGCTGTTCGGCACGCAGGACATCGCGCCAGGCCACGTGGATACCCCCGCCGACGACACGCAGCCCAGCGCGGTCACCGTGGTGGTGCCGGCCGCGCTGGCCGTGGCCGGCACGCATCCGCTCGCGTTGCGCGTGGAGGGCGTGGACAGCCTGCCGGTGCGCCTGGTGGATGGCGTGCCGCAGTTCGATCCGCAACAGACCGTGCAGCTGGACTGAGGCGACCATGCGAGCGCTCGCCCCCCTCGACCACCCCGGCTGGATCGCCGCCAACGAGCGCTACCTGGCGGCGTCGCTGGAATGGCTGCGGCTGCGCCTGCAGGCGCTCGCCCCCGCGCCCGCGCCAGCCGAATCCGCGCCGAACAAGCGCGGCCTGCGTTGGCCGGGCCGCGCCGCCGGCTTGCCCGCGCTGCCCGCACCGGACGCGGCCGCCCGCCTGGCCGAGGCCAGCGCCGCGCGCGACGCCGCCGCGCACGGCGAGCCCGCCCCTGCCCTGGTGGCCCTGGCGCGCCGCCTGGGCCTGGACACCTTCGAGGCCGACGTCCTGTGGCTGTGCGTCGCGCTGGAGCTGGACCCGGGCCTGCCCGCGTTGATCGCCGCCGCGCAGCCCGGCCCGCCGGTCCCGACCTTCGCCCTGGCGCTGCGCCTGTTCGAACAGCCCGCCTGGGAGGCGCTGTCGCCGCACCGGCCGCTGCGCCATTTGCGCCTGCTGGAAATCAACCAACCCGGCGCCACCGCGCTTACCGCCGCCTTGCTGCGTGCCGACGAGCGCATCGTCAACGTGGTGAAGGGGCTCAACGTGCCGGACGTGCGCGTGGCGGCCTGGCTCGGCGGTGCGCTCGAACCGCGCCCGGTCTCGGCCTCGCAGCAGGCGCAGGTCGAACACTTGCTGGCCACGCTGGACGAGGCGCCGCCGGACACGCCACCGGTGGTGCAGCTCGTCGGCCCCGATCCGTACAGCCGCTGGGCCATCGCCAGCCAAGCATGCGCGCGGCTGGGCCGCCGGCTGCACCGCATCGCCGCCGACGCCTTGCCCAGCGCACGCGGCGAAAGCGACACGCTGGCGCGGCTGTGGCGCCGCGAAAGCCTGCTGCTGCCGCTGGCGCTGTACATCGACGCCGACGACGCCGAGGGCGAGCGCGCCACCCAACTCGCCGCGTGGCTGGCGCAGCCGCTGGGCCCGGTGTTCGTCGGCGTGCGCGATACGCCGCTGGCCCTGGACGTGCCCACCTGCCATCTCGACGCGTCTCTGCCCGCGCCCGCCGAACAGTTCATTGCCTGGCAGCAGGCGCTGCCGGAAGCGGAGGCCGCGCGCGACGCCGCGCGCCTGTCCAGCCATTACCAGCTGGACCTGGGCCGCATCGAATCGGCCGCCGCGCAGGCGCGTGCGCGCGGCGTGCCGGCATGGTCGGTATGCCGCGATCTGTCGGCCGCGCGGCTGGACCTGCTCGCCCAGCGGCTGGATGCCAAAGCCACCTGGGACGACCTGGTGGTCGGCGAGGAAGCACATGGGCTGCTGCGCCAGATCGCCGCGCAGGCGCAAGGCCGCCATCGCGTCTATCGCGAATGGGGCTATGGCGAGCGCATGAACCGCGGCATGGGCATCAGCGCGCTGTTCGCCGGGGAGAGCGGCACCGGCAAGACCATGGCCGCCGAGGTCATCGCCAACGCGCTGGGCCTGCACCTGTACCGCATCGACCTCTCCTCGGTGGTGAGCAAGTACATCGGCGAGACCGAGAAGAACCTGCGCCGGCTGTTCGACGCAGCCGAACAGGGCGGCGCGCTGCTGTTCTTCGACGAGGCCGACGCGCTGTTCGGCAAGCGCAGCGAAGTGCGCGACAGCCACGACCGCTACGCCAACATCGAGGTGAACTACCTGCTGCAACGCATGGAGGCATTCTCCGGCCTGGCGATCCTGTCCACCAACATGAAGGCCGCGCTGGACAACGCCTTCATGCGCCGCCTGCGCTTCGTGGTCAACTTCCCGTTCCCCGGCCCGGCCGAGCGCCGGCGCATCTGGCAGCACGCGCTGCCGGCGGGCGTGCCGCAGCGCGCACTGGACAGCGAGCGGCTGGCGCGCTTCAACCTCAGTGGCGGCAACATCCATTCCATCGCGCTGAACGCGGCCTTCGCCGCGGCGGCGGACGACGACGCGGTGGACATGCCGCGCCTGCTGGCCGCCGTGCGCGCGGAACTGCGCAAGCTCGGGCGGCCGGTCAACGAGGCCGAATTCCGCGATGCCGCCCGGCCGGTGACGCCATGAGTACGCGCCTGCGCATCGAACGCGTGGTGCTGCATGGCGTCGATCTCGGCGCCGGCCAGCGCCAGCGCTTCCATGCCGAACTGGAGCGGCAGCTCGGCGACCTGCTCGCGCGCCGCCCCCTGGCGCCGCAAGCCTTCGCGCAGGAAGCACGCAGCGCGGCGCCCGTCACCTTGACCCGCCAGACCCGCGCCGAGGACGGCGCGCAGGCCGTGGCCACTTCGCTGCACGGGTGCCTGCGGCCATGAGCGAGCCGGCACGCCAGCTCGACAGCACGCTCGTGCGCCCGCCGGAGGCTGCCGCCGCCTCGCGCTGCGCCTGTGGCAACCACACGCTGGGCGAAAGCCGCTGCGCGGCGTGCGCGGCGCAGAACACGCTGGCGCTCGGCGCGATGGACGACCCCCGCGAACACGAAGCGGATCGCTTCGCCGACGCCTACGCTGCCGGCGGCGGCCACGGCGCCGCCCTGCCGCCGGCCGGCCCCTCGGCGAGTGCGCCGCTGCGCATCGCGCCGCCCCCTTCGCTGGCGCGCTCGCTGGACACGCCGGGCCATCCGCTCGATGCCGAACTGCGCCAGGACATGGAAGCGCGCCTGGGCACCCCGCTCGGCCACGTGCGCGTGCACCACGACAGCCTGGCCGCGCAGGCCACGCGCGACCTCGACGCGCAGGCCTACACCCTGGGCGCGCACGTGGCCTTCGGCGAAGGCCGCTACGCGCCGCACCGCGACGAAGGCCGCCAGCTGATCGCCCACGAGCTGGCTCATGTCGCGCAGGACCGCGGCAGTGCGCCGGTGCTTCGGCGCAAGCCCAAGGCCGGCGCCGCCGCCGCGCCGAAGAAGGAAGGCGACAAGCAGGACGACAACGGCCCGGACTGGACACGCCTGCAGATCCACGCCGCCGGCATGGACGATGCGGCGGCCTTCATGGCCACCCATCAACTGAACTTCCGCCACCAGGAACTGCGTCAGCGCATCTACGTCGGCCTGCATCCGAAGTTCCTCAAGGTCTACGACGGCACCGGCAAGGCGATCGGCGGCAAGCTCAACTTCAAGAAGGTGCCGGGGCTGAAGTTCACCCCGGGCATCTACGTCCACGTCGGCGCGGCGATGCGCGCGATCACCATCGACCGCGCCGAAGAGCACATCGACGTCGAGCCGACCAACAGCGCCGTCGTCTCGCGCGACCTCACCGCCGAGGAGCGCAAGCAGGCCAACGAGGACGCCAAGAAGGAAGGCGCCGCCGCCGCGCCCAAGGCGCTGCCGATCATGGACCTCACCTCGATCCTCGAGGACCCCGGTGCGTTCCGCCAGCGCGCCACCAGCGTGATGAACCCGCTGGTGATCTACTTCGTGCCCACCTATCCCAGCAGTGGCGGCAGCGCCAACGGGGCCGGCGGCAAGGGCATGTACGCCAGCCCGGTCGAAGGCCGGCCGGATGGCCAGCCGCCGAACGCGCCGCCGTGGCCGGTGAGCGTCACCGGGCCGAAGCTGGTCCCCGTCAATGCCAATCCGACCTACTCGGCCACCATCGACTGGGGCGCCAACGGCAACTACAGCGTGATGTCGCAGGCCATTTCCCAGGTCGGCGAAACCATCCACTACCGCTGGGAATCGTTCGACATCACCCGCTACGCCGAGGAACAGGCGGCCAAGGAGACGGCCGAGGCGCGCGGCGAGAAGGTGGACGAAAGCGGCATGAGCTACGAGGCGCGGCTGGAGCGCCTGAAGTCCTCCGCGGTGGGCAGCGGCAAGGACGTCACCGGCATGGGCGGCGCCAACCACGAGTTCAAGCGCGCCTTCGGCGACTGGCTCGACGACACGCGCCGCGCCGCGCGTGGCACCCGCAACCCGCAGGGCGACACCACCGGCGAGCGCTTCTCCAACCTGGCCGCCAACCGCCTGGCGCTGGAGATGACGCCCGCGTCGTTGCTGATCACCACGCTCGGCGCGATCGCCGGCTGGGTCGCCGACCTGTTCGCCGGCCCGCGCCAGCAGCAGGAAGTACCGCTGAAGAAGAAAGGCATCTACCTGGTCCGCGCCATCACCACCCCGGCGGTCCACGAGGACACCCACGGCCAGCCGATCATCCGCCCGCCCTCGGTGGCCTCGCGCATCACCGAAGTGGCGCCGATGGAAACCGCGGTGGACGAGGCGCTCGACGAGCCCGGCGCGCAGCTGGCCGAACTCCAGGCGCAGATCGACCTGGCCGACAAGGAAGGCGCGCCCGGCAAGGCGGCCTACCTGCGCGAACTGCTCAGGCAGGCGAAGCTGCGCTTCGAAGGCTCTGCGCTGGACGTGTTGAAGGCCAGCCGCGCCGACAAGCAGAAGGAACTGGACGAGCTGCACGCCAAGGCGCCGCAGTTGCCTGATTACGACCTCACCCGCGACATCGGCCTGATCGACGACCAGATCGCACGCTACAACCGCCACGAGGCGGACCGCACCGAAGGCGCGGCCGGGCTGGCGCCGATGCAGCGGCTCAACGCCACGCTGATCTCCGAGGTGACCGGCGAGCAATACCCGCTGCTGCTCTCGGCCGGGCCCATGGCGATGTCGGGCGACCAGTACCGCTGGCTGGTCAGCGATGTCACCAACCGCGATGGGGACAGCTACATCGGCATGGGCGGCACGCCCAGCGCGGCGCTGCGCTCGGCGCTGACCAAGTTCGGCGGGCGCGCGGCCTACGGGCGCGGCCGCATCGGCGTGCGCACCGGCAACCTCGCGCTGGAGGCCAACGCCGACAAGACCATCCTGGTCGAAAGCGCGCCGGCCAATTGGGCGCTGGCCGAGAAGCGGCTGGACGACCTGGTGATGACGCTGGCCGCGGTCGGCCTGTTCGTGGCCAGCGCCGGCACCGCGAGCGCGGCGATCGGCGCGGCGGTGGCTGGCGCGCGCCTGATCGAGCGCTGGCGCGCCGGGCGGCTGTACCTCGATGCGCAGACGGTGGGCGACGTGCTCGGCGTGCTCGGCGGCGTCGGCATGGCCGGCCAACTGGCCGCCGGCCTGCGCGTGCAGAAGTTCGAGAAGATCTTCGCCATCCTGCAGGACGGCAAGTTCACCCAGGCGCAGTTCGATGCCGTGACCAAGGCGATCAACGGCGCGCAGAAACTGGCGCGCGGCGTGGAACTGGCCAACGAGGTGTTGAACTACGGCGGGCTGATCTGGGGCAACATCACCTTCATCGACCAGATGGTCGATATCGCCGCCCAGGAACGCAGCGGCGCGATGACCCATGCCGCCGCACGCCGCGCCCGCGCGCAGGCGATCAGCTCGGCGGTGCAGAACAACGGCATGTTCATCGCCGGCAACGTGATGAAGGCCAAGCAGGCGCAGAAGGAAAGCGCTGCCCAGGAGAAGGCTGCCGCGGCCAAGCCACCGGCGGCCACCGAGCCGCTGCCCAAAGCCGACGGCACCGCGCATCCGGGTGAGGTCGTCGGCGGCGATCCGCTGGCCACGCCCGAGCGACCACTCGCCGAGCGCGAACAGGCCAAGCGCACGGACGCCGAAGAGAAAGCCGCGCCGCAGGCCGATACCGCCGGACCCGGCACCAAGCCGGCCGCGGAGCGCACCGCCACGGTCGAGGAACTGGCGCGCGAACTGCCGCCGGAGATGCAGAAGCTGCTGAAGATCGATCCAGCGCTGGAAGGCGACGACGTGCGCGTGGATTACACGCTCGACGAGCAGGGGCTGATCAAGGACATCCAGATCCGCTGCAGCGCCGAGGCGCGCCCGGAAACGGTGGGCCAGCACGCCGACACCGTCGCGGCGATGCGCAAGTACCAGGGCTTCTCCGGCCGCGTGCGCCTGGCGATCGCCGACATCGGGCGGCTGATCGGCTTCGACACGATCAAGCCCGAGCATGCCGCCTCGTACCAGGCGATGCTCGAAGTCCAGAAGCTGCCCAAGGTCATCAAGGCGCAGCTGGACCGCATCGCCACGCTCGACCCCAAGGCGGCGGGCGAAGCCAATGCCGAGCTGGCGAAACTGCAGACGCAGCTGGACCAGCACCTGCGCACGCTGGACCTGGGCACCGCCTTCGCCGGCGAAGGCGAAGGCTTCGTCGCCGCCAAGGGCCTGTCCAAGGCCAAGCAGCGCCAGTACGCGGAGCTGGAAACCAAGCTGCGGCAGAACGATCCCGGCACCGACCGGCACAAGGCGATCCGCCGCGAGATGTACGAACTCATTGGCGGCGACCTGCCTTATGAGAGCTGGGAGCGCGTCTACCAATCCAACGTCATGCGCGCGCGCAAGGCCAATGCGATCGTCGCGGCCGAACACGAGCGGCTGGGCTGGGGCAAGACCGAGCAGACCGTGCGCATCAGCGACACCGAAGTGCGCCGGCTCGACATCGCCGACGTCAAGAAGAAGGTCGGCATCGAGATCAAGGCCTACGAGACCGAAGAAATATATGCCAGCCGCGACATGGTCTCGGAAGTGGAGCGCGACGCCAAACTGGTCAAGCGCGGCTGGAAGATCAAATGGGTGCTCATCGACACCGAGCCCAGCGGGCCCCTGCTCAAGCTGCTTCTGGACAATGGCATTCTCGTTGAAAGACGCAGCAAGGACGGCAGCGGAGGCACCACCTTCGTCAGCCGCAACCTGCCCCGGCGTTGAACCCGAACCCCTCACGGAGACCTGTCATGTCCGATCCCTTCCATGCCTTCGAGTTCGCCACCCGCGAGGACTTCCAGGTCTGGCTCGCCAGCGATGTGGAAGCGCGCGATGAACTCTATGCGCTGATGCCGGGCGACCCCGGCCGCGACATCGATTCGCTCG
Source organism: Stenotrophomonas sp. HITSZ_GD (assembly GCF_029543105.1). Classification (GTDB taxonomy): domain Bacteria; phylum Pseudomonadota; class Gammaproteobacteria; order Xanthomonadales; family Xanthomonadaceae; genus Stenotrophomonas_A. The sequence goes on along the minus strand of NZ_JARQXB010000002.1, from coordinate 59,832 downwards.
ATGCGGTCGAGGCGTTCCTGCTCGCGCGCTACCGCGGTCCGGACGAGGCGCTGAAGCCTTCCGAGCACGCGGTGCTCGACGGCGTCGCCCGGCACATCGGCCTGGTGATGGTGCTGGCCTTGGGCGAGGCCTCGTGGGCCATCGACCTGGACGACCCGGACAACGCCTATTACCGGCTGCCGCTGGTACGCATGGAGGACGGCGCCGAGGAATGCCCGCTCAGCCTGGCCACCGCCGCCCTCGACCGCCGCCAGCCCGGTTGGCTGCGCGGCGTCGTGCAGAGCTACGCGTGAGCGTGCCATGAGCGGCTACTCGCGCACGCCCAAGCTGGTGAAAGGTGGCCTGGCCCTGCTCGACCCGCTGGCCGGCACCGTGCTGCGCATCGTCGCCCTGCAGTACAACCCCGACACCTTGACCCGCACGCTGCAGGTGCGCGGCGTCGGCAACGACGGCGGCGACCGCAGCGAGGCGCTGCGGCTGAAGGGCCCGGCGGTGGAGACCTACAAGCTCGACGCGGAGATCGACGCCACCGACGTGCTCGAAAGCGGCCGCGGCACCGCGGTCATGCTGGGCCTGCATCCGCAGATCGCCGCGCTCGAAGCGCTGGTGCAACCCACCAGCGCGGCCTTGCGCAGCGCCGACGCGGTGGCTTCGACCGGCTCGCTGGAAATCGCCCCGGCGCAGGCACCGCTGGCGGTGTTCGTGTTCGGCCCGCAGCGCATCGTGCCGGTGCGTGTCACCGAACTGGGCATCACCGAGGAAGCCTTCGACACCCAGCTCAACCCGATCCGCGCCAAGGTCTCGCTGAGCCTGCGCGTGCTCAACGTCGACGACCTCGGCTTCGACAGCCGCGGCGGCGGGTTGTTCATGAACTACCTGCAGGCGCGCGAACGCCTGGCCGCGCAGGCGGGCCAGGGCGACTTCCGCACGCTCGGCATTTCCGGCATCCACTGACAGGAGCGCATCGCGATGGCGAACTACGACTTCCCGCCGACCAGCCGCTACCACGGCATCGCCGTGGCCACGCTCACGCTGGCCGACGGCACCGCCGTGCCCTACCTCACCCGGCGCCTGCTGCCGCCGGTGGAGGGCTTCACGATCCTGCGCGAGCACCGCGTGGTCGAAGGCGAGCGCCCGGACCTGGTCGCCGCGCGCGAGCTGGGCGATCCCGAAGCGTTCTGGCGCCTGTGCGATGCCAACGGCGTCATGCATCCGGACGAGCTCACCGACGAGGTGGGCGAGTGCGTGCGCGTCGCCCTGCCCGACGGCGTGCCGCCGCCGGCGCGGGAGTGAGCCATGCTGCAGGGCGTCCACCTCACGCTGATGATCGGGCCGGCCGTGCCGGTGCCGGCGCCGCGCGCCGTGGTGGAGGCGTTGCAGTCGGTGGAAGTGACCAGCGGGCGCGACCGCGCCGGCTTCCAGCTCAGCTTCTCGGTGGGCAAGACCTCCTCGCTGCTCACCACGCTGTTGCCGGCCGGCTATTTCGATCCGCTGACCACGCGGGTGATCGTCGCCGTCACCCTGGGCGGCATGCCGCATGTGCTGATGGACGGCATGGTGACCCGCCAGGACCTGGCGCCGAGCAGCGAGCCGGGGCAATCCACCCTCACCATCACCGGCGATGACCTCAGCGCGGCGATGGACCTGGTCGAGCTGGCGCTGCCCTACCCCAACATGTCCGACACCGTGCAGGCCTACGCGGTGCTCGCCAAGTACGCCGCGCTCGGCGTGGCGCCCGTGGTGATCCCGGGCTTCATCCCGGGGCAACCGGTGATGACCGAGCGCATCGAATCGCAGAACGGCACCGACCTCACCCACCTGCGCCGCATCGCCAGCGACAACGGCTTCGTCTTCTATGTCGAGCCCGGCCCGCTGCCCGGCCAGAGCATCGCCTACCTGGGCCCGGACATCCGCCTGCCGGTGCCGCAGCCGGCGTTGAACGTGAACATGGACGCGCACACCAACGTCGAATCGCTGAGCTTCTCGCTCGATGGGCTGGCCAAGGAAAACATGCTGGTGACGATCAACGACCCGATCACCGGGCGCATCCCGATCCCGCTGCCGATCCCGGCGGTGAGCATCTTCCAGCCGCCGCTGGGCGCGCGCCCGCTGGCGCCGCTGCGCCTGGCGCTGTTCCGCGACAGCGGCGGCGAGGACACGACATCCACCGCCAAGAAGGTGCTTGGCCGCCTGCTCAAGGGCTCGACCAATGCGATCACCGCCAGCGGCTCGCTGGACGTATTGCGCTACGGCCACGTGCTGCGCTCGCGGATGCTGGTGGGCGTGCGCGGCGCCGGGCTCGCCTACGACGGCCTGTACTACGTGGACAGCGTCACCCACAAGCTCAAGCGCGGCGAATACAAGCAGAGCTTCCAGCTCAGCCGCGATGGCCTGATCTCGCTCACGCCCAAGGTGCCGACATGAGCCAGTCCCAGCGCAACGGCCAGTTCCCCGGCATCTACCGCGGCACGGTCACCGTCAACGCCGACCCGAATTTTCGCGGCCGGCTGATGCTGAGCATCCCGGATGTCGCCTCGTTCGTGCCCACCACCTGGGCCGAGCCGTGCACCGTGCTGGCCGGCCCGCCCGGTCCTGGCATGGGCGTGTACGCGGTGCCACCGCAAGGCGCCGGCGTGTGGGTGATGTTCGAGCAGGGCAACGTCAACAAGCCGGTGTGGCTGGGCTGCCGCTTCGACACCAGCACCGACGCGCCGGCGATGGCCAAGCTCGGCAACCCGGCCGATCCGAACATCGTGCTGCAGTCGTTGCTGCAGAACATGGTGATGGTCAGCGACATGCCGCCTTCGCCGGTCACCGGCGGCATCGTGCTCAAGAGCGCGACCGGCGCGATGCTCGTGGTCAACGACAGCGGCATCTACCTGGACAACGGCAAGGGCGCGTCGATTTACCTCGTCGGCCCGACGATCACCTTCAACAAGGTCGCCATGACCATCACCTAGAGGACGGCCGCGATGCCTGGATTCCTGCTCCACGCCAATGCCGCGATGACCTGCCAGCACGTCGCCGGCCAGGCCACCGTCGCCCCGGGCCAGACCCGCGTGCTGGTCAACGCGCAACCGGTGGCGGTGATGCCGCCGGGCATGCCGACGATTGCCGTGGCCGGCTGCCCGTTCACCGTCGGCACCAAGCCGCAGCCGTGCGTGACCGTGCGCTGGATGCAGCCGAGCACGCGGGTGAAGGTGATGGGCCTGCCGGTGATGCTCGCGCCAGGCCCCGGCACCGGCCCGGGCGTCTGCCAGAGCGCCGAGCAGATTCCGCAGGGCGCGCCGGTGCTCGGCGCGATGCAGGCGCGCGTGAGCGCGCTCTAGGAGACGGCCATGTATCTCGACTTCCCCTTCCACATCGACGGCCGCGGCCGCAGCGCCGAGGTCGACCTCGACGGCCACGTGCGCGACCTGATCGAGCAACTGGTGTTCACCCAGGCCGGCGAGCGGGTCAACCGTCCCGAGTTCGGCAGCGGGCTGCTGCAGCTGGTGTTCGCCGGCAACAGCCCGGAGCTGGCCGCGACCGTGCAATTCACCCTGCAGGCCGGCCTGCAGCGCTGGCTGCAGGACGTGGTGGAGGTGCGCGCGGTGGAGGTGATGGCCGACGACGCCACGCTGCGCGTGCAGGTGGATTACCGCGTGCTGCGCAGCGGCGAAGACGCCCGCGCCGACTACCAATACGACCTGTGAGGGCGCCGCCATGAATCTCGCCTGCCATTCCGATCCGCGCCGCCAGGCGGTGCGCGCCCGTGCCGGCCGCGTGGGCCTGGACTACGTGGAAGTCAGCGCCGACCAGCGCGTGCTGCACGTCACCTTCCTTGGCAAGCTGCCGCCGGAACTGGCGCAGGACGGCCCGGACCTGCCGAAGCATTTCAGCCTCGAAGGCGGGCGCGGCGGCGCACCGGTGAACATCGTCGATGTCGATCCGCAGCACGGCGACGGCCCGGAGCGCGACGATTGGCTGTTGCTGCGGCTGGACCGTCGCGGCGATGCCGGCCGCTACCGCCTGCGCCTGCACGACGTGGCGGGCCTGGACCCGCAATACGACAGCGTCGAGTTCTCCTTCAAGGTCGGCTGCCCCGCCGAGGGGGACTGCGCCGACAGCACGCCTTGCGTGGACGCGGCGCCCGCGGAACCGGTGCTGTCCTACCTGGCCAAGGACTACGCCAGCTTCCGCCGCCTGTTGCAGGACCGCCTCGCGCTGGTATCACCGCAGTGGCAGGCCGATGACGTGCCGGACCTGGGCGTCACCCTGGTCGAGCTGCTGGCCTATGCCGGCGATTATCTGAGCTACACGCAGGACGCCGTCGCCACCGAGGCCTATCTCGGCACCGCGCGCCAGCGGATCTCCGTGCGCCGGCACGCGCGCCTGGTCGACTACCGCCTGCACGAAGGCTGCAATGCGCGCGCGTGGGTGACGCTGGAGACCGGCAGCGACCTCGACCTGCCGGCCGCGCAACTCGCCTTCCTCAGCGGCATCGCCGCCGACGCCCCGCTGCCGGTGCTGCTCGACGACGAACGCCGGGCCGCGTTGTCCGAACAGGCGCTGCAAGTCTTCGAGCCGGTCCACGAAGGCAGCGTGCGCCTGCGCGCGGCGCACAACCGCATTGCGTTCTACGACTGGGGGCGCGCCGACTGCTGCCTGCCGCGCGGTGCGACGGAGGCGGTGCTGCGCGATGGCTGGGCCGGTGCCGAAGGCGATGCGCGCACACTGGACCTGCGCGTGGGCGACGTGCTCGTACTGCGCGAGGTGATGGGTGCGCGCAGCGGCGTGGAAGCCGATGCCGATCCGCAGCGCGTGTGGCCGGTGCGGCTGGTGCGCGTGGAGGCCTGCACCGACGACCTGTTCCCGGCCAGCGCCGAGGACGCGCGCCCGTTGCCGCTGTTGCGCGTGCAATGGCATCCCGCCGATGCCCTGCCGTTCCCGCTGTGCCTGTCCGCGCTGGGCCCCGCGCCGGCGTGTGCGCCGCTGCGCGATATCTCGGTGGCGTTCGGCAACGTGGTGCTGGTGGACCACGGCGCCAGCGTCGGGCCCGTGCCCCTGGGCAGCGTGCCGGCGGTGGCCGGGGATACGCGCTGCGAATGCGAAGGCCAGCCCGCCGATGCCGCGCCGGTGCCGGCGCGCGTGCGCTGGACGCTGCCCGATACGCCGTTGACGCACCGCGCCCCGCTCCCCGCCGACGACAGCGCCGCCAGCGCCTGCCTGGACGGCGCGCCGCGCGAGGCGCTGCCCGCACTGAGCGTGCGCGATGACGGCGGCGGAGAATGGACGCCGGTATTCGACCTGCTCGGCAGCCGCGCGGACGACCGCCACGTCGTGGCCGAGATCGACAACGCGGGCCGCGCGCGCTTGCGCTTCGGCGACGGCCAGCTCGGTCGCGCGCCGCAGGCCGGTGCGGCGATGCAGGCCCGCTATCGCCTCGGCAATGGCCGCGCCGGGAATGTCGGTGCCGGCAGCATCAACCGGCTGCACGTGCGCGGCCAGCACCTGGGCGGCCTCGACCTGCGGCTGGGCAATCCGTTGCCGGCGCGCGGCGGTGTCGATCCCGAACCGCTGGCACAGGCGCGCCTGCTGGCGCCGGGCGCGTTCCGCACCGAGCCGCAGCGCGCCATCATCGCCGACGACTACGCGCGCATCGCCGAGCGCGATGCCCGTATCCAGCGTGCCAGCGCCGAACTGGTGTGGACCGGCAGCTGGTACGAGGCCGATGTGGCGCTCGATCCCTACGGCCAGGTGCCGGCCGGCGACGCGCTGATCGCCGACACCGATGCCGCCCTGCAGCGCGTGCGCCGCATGGGCCACGACCTGCACGTGGAAACCGCCGTGTACGTGCCGCTGGACCTGGAGATCCAGGCCTGCGCCTTGCCCGGCTACGAACGCGGCGCGATCCGGGCGGCCCTGCGCGAGGTGTTCAGCGCCGGCTGCCGCCGCGATGGCACGCCCGGCTACTTCCATCCCGACCGCCTGCAATTCGGCCAGCCGGTGCGCATCAGCGCGATCGTCGCTGAGGCGATGGCGGTGCCCGGCGTGGAGTGCGCGCGGGTCACGCGCCTGCAACGCCTGTACGAAGCGCCGAACCGCGAACTCGACGACGGCGTGTTGCGCCTGCGCCGGCACGAGATCGCGCGGCTGGACGGCGATGCGGCGCAACCGACGAACGGACGACTGCGAATCAGCGTGGGAGGTGGACGATGAGCGGCCACGATTGCGGATGCGGCGGCGCGCAATGCGGCTGCTGCGACGGCGTGCGAACGATGACGCCGGTGCCGATCGCGCCGCGCCCCGGCTTGCCGGCATTGCCGTACCGGGTCGGCACGCAGGCGCGTTTCCTCGCGAGCATGAAGGCGCGCCTGCCCGGCCTGGTGCTTACCGCACCGGGCAGCGATGGACAGACGCCGCAGGAATACCGCCCGCTGGCCGCGCTCACCACGCGCGACCCGGCCGATCCCGCGCTCGCCCTGCTCGATGCCTGGGCCTGCGTGGGCGACGTGCTCACCTTCTACCAGGAGCGCATCGCCAACGAGGGCTACCTGCGCACCGCCGGCGAACGTCGCTCGCTGGTGGAACTGGCGCGGCTGGTCGGCTACACGCCACGGCCCGGCGTGTCGGCGAGCGTGCATCTCTCCTATACGGTGGACTCGAACCAGGTCGAACCGGTTGAGGTGCCGGTCGGCACGCGCGCGCAGTCCATCCCCGGCCCGGACGAACTGCCGCAGACCTTCGAGACCGACGAGCCGATGCAGGCGCGCCGCGAGTGGAACGACCTGGGCATCCGCCGGCAACGGCCGCAAGCCATCGACGCCGCCACCCTGCCCGCGCTGGACGTGCTGTACGTGGCCGGCGTGGACAACGAGGTGCGCCCCGGCGACCCATTGTTGTTCGAGTTCACCGGCGGCGTCGTGGATTGGCAGGTGCGCCGCGTGCTGGCGGTGGAGACCGACTTCGAGGCCCAGCGCACCACGCTGCGCCTGCAACCGCTGCCCGCGCTTTGGCCACAGGCGTTGCGCCTGCTCGACGTGCTGGTGTACGACCTGCAACGCCTGGGCGATGCGCGCGCGATCCGCAACAGCACGAACATCCGCCGTTGGCTGTACCTGGGCACCGATGCCTGGCCGATGGACGAATGGGCCGAGCACCTGCTGTACGCCGTTGAAGGCCCCTCCATCGACCGCATCAAGCAGTTCGCCGATGCGCTGGCCCAGCTCAAGGCGCCGGACGCCACGCCGGTGACCTCCACGCCGGACCAGGCGGTGGAGGCGCTGCTGCGTCCGCCGCAGGTGCAGGCCGCCAACCGCCTGCGCCTGCGCCGCGACCTCGACAGCGCCTTCGCGCGCGGCGCCGACCTGCAACCGCAACTGATCACCCGCTTCGCTCCGCGCCTGCGCGACAGCTACTACGCGGCCTGGCGCGGCTCCGATGCCGGCGCCCGGCCCGCGCCGTTGCGAGCGGTGCACCTGCTCGGCCCGGGCCAGGCGTTGTTCGGCGCCACCTCCGCGCGGCCGACGCCGGTGTCCTCCGACAGCGGCGGGGTGATCCTGAAGTCGTTCTCGTCGTGGGAAGACTGGGAATACGCGCAGGACGAGACCAACAGCAACGCGTACCTTGCCAGTCCCGATGCGCTGCTGGCCGAGGGCGCCTGGGTGCTGGCCGCGCGCCCCGGCGAGGACTTCGGCGACCCCACGCAGCTGGACGTGCTGCGCGTGGCGCGCACCCGCAGCGGGCCGCGCAGCGCCTACGGCATCAATGCCGAGACCACGCGGCTGGATTTCGGCGACGCAGCCGGCAAGCCCACCGAGTGGCGCAAGGTCGAAGCCGGCAAGGAAGGCCGCGCATCCATCGGTGAGTTGCGCGCGACGTGGCTGCATCCCTCGCGCCGCGTGCTGGCGCTGGCCGAAGCGCCGATCCTCGACGAGGTATTCGGCGACACGCTGGAGCTGGCGCCGCTGCACGAGCAGCTCACCTCTGGCCGCTGGGTGGTGGTGGAAGGCGAACGCAGCGACATTGCCGGCGTGCGCGGCGTGCGCGCGTCGGAGCTGATGATGGTCGCCGGCCTGCGCCACGGCCAGGACGAAGACCTGCCGGGCGACCGCCCGCACACCACGCTGCAACTCGCCACGCCACTGGCCTACCGCTACTACCGCGCCGGCGTGATCGTGCGCGGCAACGTGGTGGCGGCCAGCCACGGCGAAACCCGCCGCGAGGTGCTCGGCGGCAGCGATGCGCGCGTGCCCTTGCAATCGTTCACGTTGCGCCAGCCGCCGCTGACCTTCCGTCCGGCGCTCACCGCGGTGGGCGCGACCAGCACGCTGCGGGTCTACGTCAACGATGTCGCCTGGCACGAGGCCAGCAGCCTGGCGCAGCTCGGTCCCGATGACCGTGCCTTCGTCACCCGTACCGAAGGCGATGGCGCCACCACCGTGGTGTTCGGCGATGGCGAGCACGGCCTGCGCCCGCCCAGCGGCCTGGAGAACCTGCGCGCGGAATACCGCAACGGTATCGGCCGCGGTGGCAACGTGCGCGCCGGACAGGTTGCGCTGATGGTAAGCCGTCCGCTCGGGCTCAAGGACGTGGTCAACCCGCTGCGCGCCTCCGGCGGCGCGGACCGGGAGAGCGAGCGGCTGATCCGCGAGAACGCGCCGCGTTCGGTGATCGCACTGGACCGGTTGGTCTCCCTCTCCGACTACGCCGACTTCACCCGCTTGTTCGCCGGCATCGCCAAGGCCGACGCACGCCGGCTCGCCGATGCCGGCGGCGAATACGTGTACGTCAGCTTCGCCGGCGTGGACGACATGCCGATCGACATCGACTCGGACCTGTACCGCAACCTCGCCGATGCGCTGCGCACGCTCGGCGACGTGGGCCTGCCGGTGCGGCTGGCCTGGCGCGAGCGCATCGCGCTGGTGTTGCAGGCACGGTTGCGGCTGTTGGCCGATTACCGTTGGGAGCCGGTCGCCACCGCGGTGCGCGCGCGTTTGCTGGAGCGCTTCGGCTTCGACGCGCGCGCGCTCGCGCAACCGGCGCTGCTGTGCGAGTTGATCGCCGCCATCCAGTCCGTGCCGGGCGTGGATTGGGTCGACGTGGACAGCTTCGGCGGCATCGCCGATACCGAACCGGACCCGCAGACCGGCACGCCGCGGCTGGTGAGCCAGGAACAGATCACCGCGCAGGTGCGGCGCATCGTGCATGGCGAGGGTGGCGAGAAGGGATCGTTCGACCCCAGCGCGTTGCGCCGCCCGCCCGACCGCGTGGAGGCCCTGCCCGGGCGCGTGGAGAACGGCGTGGCGCGGCCGGCACAGATCGCCTGCTTCATGGCCGATGTCGCCGACACCTTGATCCTCAACCCCGACCCGTGAGCGCCGCCATGGACCTGCCTTCCCTCCACACCCTTCCGCGCGAGGATCGCCTGTACCGGCTGCTGCCGGCGATCCACCGCACCCGCGACGCCGCCCAGGGCTATCCGCTGCAGGCACTGCTGCGGGTGATCGCCGAGCAAATGAACCTGGTCGAGGACGACATCGCGCAGTTGTACGAAAACTGGTTCATCGAGACCGCCGACGACTGGGCCGTGCCGTACATCGCCGAGCTGCTGGGTTACCAGCCCGTCGAGGCGCCCTTGGGCGAAGGGCACGGCGGCGATGCGCTGGAGCGCGTGCGCGTGCCGCGCCGCGAAGTGGCGCACCTGATCTCGCAGCGGCGGCGCAAGGGCACCGTTTCGTTGCTGGAGGACCTCGCCTTCGACGTAGCCGGCTGGCCGGCGCGCGCGGTGGAATACTTCCGCCTGATCGACCGCGCGCAGCATCCCAACCACCTGCACACCGACCGCCTCGGCACCGCCGACGTGCGCGCGATGACGCAGCTGGACGGCATCGATACCCCGTTCGATACCCTCGCCCACAGCGCGGACCTGCGCCGCATCGCCTCGGCGCACACGCGCGGACGCTTCAACATTCCCGGCGTGGGCGTGCATGTCTGGCGCATGCGCAGCTTTCCGGTGACGCGCACGCCGGCCTACTGCGTGGAAGATGCCGGCGCGCACTGCTACACCTTCAGCGTGCTGGGCCAGGACGCCCCGTTGTACCGCAAGCCGCGCGCCGAGCCCGACGCGTTCCATCTGGCCGAGGAAGCGAACCTGCCTCTGACGTTGCGCCGGCGCGGCCTGCGCGACACCTTGCAGGCCGACTACGGCGCGGGCCAGAGCCTGGCGGTCTGGGCCGAGCAATGGAACGGACAGGACGGCAGCGAACCGGTGCCCGCCGCCGCCGTGGTGGTGGCCGATCTGAGCGGCTGGCGCTACCGGCCGGCGCGCGGGCAGATCGCCATCGACCCGGAGCTGGGCCGGCTGATGTTCCCGCCCGAACAGGTGCCCAAGAAAGGCGTGCGGGTCAGCTACCACTACGGCTTCGCGGCCGAGCTGGGGGGCGGCGAATATCCGCGCCCTGCGCCGCTGCCCAGCGCGGCGTTCACGCTGTATCGCGTGGGCCAGGCCGGCAGCGCGCCGCTGGCGCGCATCGGCGATGCGTTGCGCCAGTGGGCGGATGAAGCGCCGGCGCACGCGGTGATCGAGCTGGCGCACAGCGGCGTGTGGGTGGAGCCGGTGCACGTGCGGCTGCGGCCGGGGCAGTCGCTGGTACTGCGCGCCGCCGACGGGGCGCGGCCGGTGATCCGCCTGATCGACTGGCAGACCGACCTGCCCGATGCCTTGAGCGTGGAAATGGACGTCGGCAGCCGCTTCGCGCTGGACGGCATCCTGCTGGCCGGCCGGCCGATGCAGGTCAGCGCACCGCACGATCCGCAGGCCTACGCCGAAGACGCCGCGCGCACGCCGGCCTGCGGCGCGGAGCTGGCGATCCGCCATTGCACGCTGGTGCCGGGCTGGGGCATCGGCTGCGATTGCGGGCCCGAGCGGCCGTCCGAGCCGAGCCTGGAACTGCTCGGCGTGCAGGCGAAGGTGCGTATCGAACGCAGCATCCTCGGCTCGATCCAGGTGCGCCAGGACGAAGTGGCGAGCGACCCGATCCCGCTGCACATCGAGGACAGCATCCTGGATGCCGCCGGCAGCGGCGATGCGCTGGGCGGGGTGGACGGCGGCGTGGCGCACGTGCGCCTGACGGTGCGCGACAGCACGGTGTTCGGCGCGGTGGAGGTGCACGAAGTCGAACTGGCCTCCAACACCTTGTTCGATGCCTGCCTCAACGTCGTGCGTCGCCAGCGCGGGTGCATGCGCTATTGCCACATCCCCTGCCACTGCCGCTCGCCGCGCCGCTACCGCTGCCAGCCGGACGACGCGACCGCCGCAGTACGCGCCCGGCATCTGCCGGCCGCGACCGAGAAGCGGCTGGTCGAGGCCGAACGCCAGCGCGTGCGCCCGCGCTTCCAGTCGCGCCACTACGGGTTGCCCGGCTATGCACGGCTCACCGCCGACAGCGCCGCGGAGATCCTGCGCGGCGCCGACGATGGCGCGCAGATGGGCGCCTACCACGACCTGTACGAAGCCCAGCGCGAGGCCAACCTGCGCGCGCGGCTGGACCAACACACGCCGGCCGGCATGACGGTCGGGCTCCTGTTCGCCGACTGACCCAAGGACCCTCCCATGAAAGGCGATTTCTCGCGGGTGAGCTTTGACCCCCGCCATCACTTCAGCCAGGTGCTGCTGCAGCAAGGACGCGTCACGCTGGACGCGGACCCCAACGAACAGGGCGCCATCCTCCTGCACTACCTGCGCACAATGGCGCTGGACCTGTTCGGCCCGTATGCCGCGCCGGCCATGGCACCGGGCTTCGGGCTCACGCTGGCCGAGGCCAATGGCGGCCTGGCGCTGCGCATCGATGCCGGTCGCTACTACGTGCAAGGCATCCTGTGCGAAAGCGAGGGCTGCGACTATCTCGACCAGCCCCACTTCACGCCCGGCGACGGCAAGAACGGCGAGGAAGATGCGCTGCGCCGCTGGCTCGGCGCCAGCAACCGCGACAGCGCCCGCTTCTTCGTGTACCTGAAGGTGTGGGAGCGCCACGTCACTAGCCTGGACATGCCGCACCTGCGCGAGGTCGCGCTCGGCGGCGCGGACACCTGCAGCCGCACGCAGGTGGTGTGGCAGGTGCGCGCACTGGAGATGGCCGTCGTCGAGAAAACGCTGCAGGGCCAGCTGGAGGCCTTGAAGAAGGCGCTCGACCAGGCGAAGGACAAGGACAAGATCGAACGCCTGCAGGCCTCGATCGACGCCCTGCAATCGGACCTGTCGCTGCTGCGCGAGACGCCGGATGAAGCCTGCGCGGTGCCGTTGCGCGTGTTCGACCGCGATCCGCCGCTGATGAACCTGCGCCTGCAACCGCCGGAGCGGCTGGACGACCCCTGCATCACCGACCCGGACGTGGCCTACCGCGGCGCGGAAAACCACCTGTACCGCATCGAGATCCACCGCGGCAGCGACAGCGGCGCGCCGACGTTCAAGTGGTCGCGCGACAACGGCAGCGTGGTGACGCGCTGGATATCCGGCGGCGGCAAGCGCCTGCGCGTGGCGAGCACCCGTGGCTTCGCCGACGCGCAATGGGTGGAACTGAGCGATGAGGCCGACGATTTGCTCGGCCGGCCCGGCAGCCTGTGCCGACTGGCGAGCGTGGAAGGCGACGAACTGGTGCTGGCCGCCGACGCCCCGCGCGTGATCGGGCCGACAAGCCGGATCCGCCGCTGGGACCAGCAGGAACGCGAAGACATCGTGCTCGACGACGGCGCCGTGCCGCTGCGCGCCAGCTCCGGCCTGGAGGACGACTGGATCGACCTGGAAGACGGCGTGCAGGTGCGTTTCGACCTCACCCGCGCATACCGCACCGGCGACTACTGGTACACCCCGGTGCGCACCACCGGCGACACCGGCTGGGCACAGGACGAGGACGGCGAGCCCCTGCCCCGCGCCCCGCACGGCACCGAGTTCCACTACGCCCCGCTCGGCTTCGTGGGCCTGCTGCCCACCGGCGCCCCCGGCATCAGCACGACCTGCGGCTGCGTGGTGAAACCGTTCCGCACCTGTGGCGCGCTGACCCGCCAACCCAAGCCGCCGATCGACGCCATCGTCGTGCGCAACGACACGCCAACCGACACCAAGCCGAACACCCGGACCGACAGCACCCCTGATGCAAAGCCGGCGGTCGACACGGTCGCCAAGAAGACACGCACGATCAGGAAGAAGGACGGCTGACAGCACGCACCGCGCCCCGCTTTCCTCACCGCCTATGCAGGAGCCTTGAGGGTGACCGGCGGCATGCCCTGGCGGGGGCGTAAGGCGACAGGACGTCGCCTTACGAGCGCGTGGCCAGGGAGGGCCGTTTTCGGCGTCCCCCGCCAAGGCATGCCGCCGGTCGCCGCGCGATAGCCTGGAGGCGCCGGGCGTGATACGCGGAAACGCCCGAACGGCCACCTGGGAAGCACCGAGGCAGGCAGTCCCGCCCCGGTCCCCGTGGATCAGAACTTCCAGCCCGCCCGCACGTACCAGAACCCACCGGCGAAGCCGTACGGCGAATGCACCGGATACTCCGCGCCGGCGATATCCGACCACGGGTTCTTGTCCGGCGTTTCGTCGAACAGGTTTTGCGCCCCCACGTTGACGTAGATCCCGTTGGCGAACTTCCAGCCCACCTCCGCGTCCACGATCAGCCGCGCATCGCCGTAGATCGGCAGGCCGCCGTCGGCCGCCGAGATCACCCCGCTGTCCAGGTGGTCTTCGTACCACGACCCGTAGTAGCCCAGCCGCAGGTTGGCATGGAACACCTGGCGCTGGTGGTTGATGCTGAAGTAACCCTTGGTCTTGGGCAGCGAGTTCTCCAGCTTGTACACGCGCGCCTCGTCCACGAAGTCGGCGTTGTAGCTGTCCACCTCGGTGCGGTTCCAGTTCAGCGCCAGCGAATAGGTCGTCTCCCCGCCCCACTGCTCGATCTGGTAGCTGGTCACCAGGTCCACGCCGCTGGTGGTGGTGTCGAACGCGTTGCCGAAGTAGGTCACCGACGAGATCGACGCCGCCTCCGGGTTGCCGGACGCCACCAGCGCCGCGCGTTCGGCATCGGTGAGATCGAAGCTGGTGCTCAGCGCGATGCGGTCGTCCACTTCGATGCGGTAGCCGTCCAGCGTCACCAGCCAGGGGCCGTCGTTGTAGACGAAGCCCAGCGAGTAGTTCTTCGATTCCTCCGGCGTCAGCGGGCGGGCGCCCTTGAGCTCGGCGATGGGATTGGTGGGCGGCAGCGTGGCGATATCCACCAGCCCGGTGCCGGCGAACACCGTGCTGATCTGGCTCACGTTGGCCTGGCCCGGCGTGGGCGCGCGGAAGCCGGTGCTGATCGCGCCGCGCACGGCGAAGGCCGGGGTGAAGTCGAAGCGGCCGGTCAGCTTGCCCTTGGTGGTGCTGCCGAAATCGTCGTAGTCCTCGTGGCGCACGGCGGCGGCCAGCTGCAATTGCTCGGTCACCTGCCCTTCGACGTCCAGGTACACCGCCCAGTTCTTGCGGTCGAACGTGCCGGCGGTGCGCGGGCTGAAGCCATTGAAGCCGTTGGAACCCAGCGCGAAGCCCTGGTCGGTGAGCGGGCCGATCGCGGTGGAAGGGCCATCGCCGGCCTTGATCTCGAACTCCTCCTTGCGCCATTCCGCGCCGGCGCTCAGCCGCAGCGGCTGCACCAGGAAGGAGGTTTCCACATCCTTGCCGACATCGAAGTTGAAGCCGGTCTCGGTCTGGGTGTTGCCGCCGGGATTGAAGCGGAAGCCGTCCGGCTGGTCGGGGCCGAGCGAGGCGTTGATGGTGTTGTAGATGAAGAAGTCGATGTTGTTGCGGCCGTAGGTGCCGCTCAGGTCCCACTGCCAGCCGTCGCCCCACATGCCCTTGATGCCGGCCACGACGGAGCTGTCCTCCAGGTCGCCGCCGAAACGCGGGGTGAAACCGCCGGGGAACATGGACAGGAAACTGAAGCAGTTGGCCGGCATCGCGCCGGCCGCGGCGCTGACCGTGCTGTACGGCAGCAGGTTGCCGTCGCCATCGCGCAGGGCGATGGTGGGGCAGCCGCCGGCGCCGGTGAGGTCGCCCACCAGCAACGTCTGGCCGCCATCGTTGGAATACACGCCCGAGCGCGCGCTCGGGTCGCGGAAATAGAAGCCGCCGTCCACGCGCCGCTTGGCGTAGTTGCCGAACAGGTACAGGTCCACGCTGTCGCCGGTGTAGCCGAGGTTGGCGACGAACTTCAGGTCGTCCTTCACCTTGGGCGAGCCCCAGATCTGCGCGGGGTCCTTCACGTCGGGATAGCCGGCCGCGGTGTCGGCGGCGGCATCGGCGCGCTGCACGCTGCGCGAGGTGTCGTCGGCCTCGCGCCATTCGGCGGTCAACGTGGCGAAGCCGCGCGACGTCAGCGGCAGGCCCACCTGCGCTGAGTACTGCGTGGTCAGGCCATCGCCGGCGTAGTACTGGCCGGTGAACACTTCGAAGCTGCCGCCGTGGTCGGCGCGCTTGAGGTTGAAGTTGATCACGCCGGCGATGGCATCGGAGCCGTACTGCGCGGCGGCGCCGTCGCGCAGCACTTCGACCTGGTCCAGCGCGAGCGAGGGGAATACCGACAGGTCCGGGCCCTGCGAGCCATCCGACAGGCCATGGCCCAGGAAGGTGATGACGGCCGAGCGGTGGAAGCGCTTGCCGTTCACCAGCACCAGCGTGTTGTCCGGCGGCAGGCCGCGCAGGTTGGCCGGGCGGATCAGGCTGGCGGCATCGTCGATGGGAATGGTGCTGACGTTGAACGAGGGCACCAGCACGCGCAGCTGGTCGAGCGCGTCGGTGGCGCCCTGGCTGCGGAATTCCTCGGCGGTGATGATGTCGATCGGCACCGCCGAGGAGGCCACGCTGCGCGGTTGCCCGCGGCTGCCCAGCACGGAGACGGTCTCAAGGGTGGTCGGTGGCCCGTCGCCGGATTGCGGATCGTCCGGCTCGGCCGCGCGGCTTTCGCTGGCGGGTGCGCCGGCCACGACGAGGGCCAGGGCGAGGGTCACGGCTGACGCCAGTTTCGCTTTCGGAATTCGGGAGTACGGAAGTACGTGCTTGCCCATGCGTGCGTCCCCTTGACGATGTGGGTGGTGGTGTTCCCGCTAATGCGCTCCTGATGGTCGTTGCGTGCGCCCGGCATTCCCCCTGTCCGGTGCTGCACCGCAGCAATTGGTAACAAGGATTTCATGCGTTGGCAATAAGTGGCTGTTAGCGGCACGAACCATCGGCCCGGTGCGGCCCGGGCCAGCCGCGGACCCTGCGCACATTCATGCAAGCGTGGCCAATGCCGGCCGGCGTCTACTGCCGCGGCCGTCAACCTCCCTCCCGACAGGAGTTCCCCCATGCATGACCCGAGCGAGTCGTCCCCGGACGATCCGGGCCGCCGCGGCTTCCTCGCCACGTCCGCCGGCCTGGCCGCGGCGCTGGCCGCGTCCTCGATCGGCTTCGGCCTGCCCGGTGGCGCGCGCGCCGCCCCTCCCGCTTCTTCCACCCCCCACGGAGCCCATTCCATGAGTCACTTCCTCACCGTCAAGGACGGCGCCCAGATCTTCTACAAGGACTGGGGCAAGGGTCAGCCTGTCCTGTTCGCCCACGGCTGGCCGCTCAGCGCCGATGCCTGGGACCCGCAGATGTTGTTCATGGGCCAACAGGGCTACCGCGTGGTCGCGCACGACCGCCGCAGCCACGGCCGCTCCAGCCAGACCTGGGACGGCAACAACATGGACACCTACGCCGACGACCTGGCTGCGGTGATCGAACACCTCGACCTGAAGGACGTCATCCTGGTCGGCCATTCCACCGGCGGCGGCGAGATCTCGCACTACGTCGGCCGCCACGGCACCCGGCGCGTGGCCAAGATGCTGCTGGTGGGCGCGGTGCCGCCGCTGATGCTCAAGACCGCGAACAATCCCCATGGCACCCCGCTGAGCGTGTTCGACGGCATCCGCGCCGGCACGGCGGGCGACCGGTCGCAGTTCTTCAAGGACCTCACGACCCCGTTCTTCGGCGCCAACCGCGCCGGCAACAAGGTCACCCAAGGCATGCGCGATTCGTTCTGGCTGCAGGGCATGGCCGGCGGCGTGAAGGGCCAGTACGACTGCGTGCACGAGTTCTCCGAGGTCGACTACACCCCGGACCTGAAGAAGATCGACGTGCCGACGCTGGTGATCCACGGCGATGACGACCAGATCGTGCCGATCGATGCGTCCGCCCGCCTGTCGTCCAAGATCATCAAGGGCGCCCAGCTGAAGATCTACCCGGGCGCGCCGCACGGCCTGACCGTCACCCACGCCGAGCAGTTCAACCAGGACCTGCTGGCCTTCGCCAAGGCCTGAACCCGGCCACACGAGGGGCCGGCCGCGATGCCGGCCGCTCGCGCCGAGGGGTCAGGCCGCGCGCGCGGCGGCGGCGTAGCGCGCCGGCGTGCAGCCGGTGGCGCGGCGGAAGCTGCGCACGAAGTGGCTCTGGTCGAAGAAACACAGGTCGCTGGCCACCTGGCACACCTTGCGCCCGCCTTCGCGCAGCAGCCGCTGGGCCTGCTCGATGCGGCGCTGGCGCAGGTATTCCATCGGGCTCAGCCCGGTATGCGCGCGGAACGTGCGCGCGAAGTGGAAGCGGCTCATGCAGGCGGCAGCGGCGAGTTGCTCCACGCACACCGGCTCGTAGAGATGCTGCTCGATGTAGTCGATGGCGCGGCGCACCGCGCGCGGCCAGCACTCCGACGCGCTCGGAAGGGCGGCGATGAAGTACGGCAGGTAAGCGGCCATCGCGCGTCTCCAATGAACGGGGCTCCATCCTCGCCTGCCCGGCGCGGGCGCCCAACCCTCCTTGGTGCGCCGCCCTACCCCCTCTTTCGGGTTACGACCAATGGATTAGCCGCGCGGTGGCCGGCGCAGCACGCGCCTTCCGTACAGCCGCGCGTCGAGCGAATACGCGCCGGGGCCGAGCAGCATCACGCCCAGCAACAGCATCAGCACGGCCCCGGCGGCCGGCTCGGGCAGGCGCGCCAGCGTCAACAGCAGGCCCAGCGCGAGCGCCACCGGCGTCAGCCAGCCGCAGGCCAGCAGCAGCGCCACGGCCCAGGCCGCGCGCATCGGCCACGGCCCGCCCGATATCCACCCCGCGCCCTGCGGATCGAGCACCATCACCATCGCGGCATCCAAGCGCAGCAGCAGCAGGCCCAGGCCGGGTCCCCGGTCCGGGAACATTGCGTACAGTCGCTGCATCCCCTCGTCCGGTGCCGGCCAGGGTCCATTAGCCATCGAGGCACGCGTCGGCGCATCCCCCGAAAGAGGTGTTGGCCGCTCCCCCGAGCCTGCCAAAATGTGGCATGCCCCGCGTCTCCCCCACCCTCGCGCGCAGCCTGCGTGTCGCCGCGCATGCGCTGTGCGCCGCCGCCGCGCTGACCCTCGCCTCGCCGAACGCGCGCGCAGACGACGGCGCGCCGGCGGTGGCGGCCGGCATCGCCGGCTACGACCACGCCGCCTGGCCGGTGGAGCGCGGCGCGCCGGGCGACATCTGGGACATCGCGCAGGCCGCCGACGGCGCCTTGTGGCTGGCCACCGGGGCCGGCCTGTACCGCTTCGACGGCCGCGTGTTCACCCGCCAGGAAGCCCCGGCCGGTACGCACTTCCTGTCGGGCAACATGACCACCTTGCGGCTGGAACCGGACGGCACGCTGTGGATTGGCTATTACAACGCCGGGCTGAGCCGGCTGGCCGGCGATCGCCTGGACCATTACCAGCCCGCGCAAGGCATGCCCACCGCCTTGCTGCCGCGCCTGGCGCGCGATGCCGCCGGGCGCCTGTGGGCCGCCAGCGATGGCGGGCTGCGCTGGTTCGACGGCCACGCCTGGCGTGCGCCGGCGCCGGCGATGGGCGATCCCGGCGCGCATGCGCAGTGGCTGCTGCGCGATCGCCACGGCACGTTGTGGGTGAGCAATGACGAGGAACTGCTGCGCCTGCGCCGCGGCACCCAGCGCTTCGAAGCGACGGGCGTGGCGGTGTCGCGTTTCTCCTCGCTCGCCGAGAGCCCCAGCGGCGAGCTGTGGCTGGCCGACCGCCAGCGCGGCCTGATGCCGGTGGCGCGCGGGGGCGCGATCCTGCCCGAGGCCGAGCGCCTCGCCGGCCGGTTGCCGCAGGTGCGCGCGAACCGCGTGCTGTTCGCGCGCGACGGCAGCCTGTGGGCCAGCGGCCTGCAGGGCGGCGGCGTGTATCGCGTGCGCTTCGCCGACGATGCGCCGCCGCGCGTGGAGCAATTCGCCGTCGCCCAGGGGCTGAGTTCACCGTATCCGGCGCCGCTGCTGGAGGACCGCGAAGGCAACATCTGGGTCGGCACCAACCTGGGCCTGGACCGCTTCCGCGCGCACAGCGTGCATCGGCTCGGCGAACCGCACACCGGCGGCGATCCCTTGCAGACCCTGTACCAGGCGCCCGACGGGGCCGTGTATGCCTACACCGAGGACATGCAGCCGCTGCGGCTCGATCGCGACACGCTCGCCCGCCTGGCCGGCGCGCAACCGCCGCAGCCGCCGGCGCCGGGCGCGCGGATATGGATGTCGGGGCTGAGCCATGTCGCGCTGTGGCACGCAGGTAGGCTCGACGCCCGCCCGCTGCCCGACCTGCCCGACCGCCGCTACCTGCACGCGATGGCCTCCGATGGCGACCGCCAGGCATGGGCGTGCTTCGGCGACGACTACGTCTACCGCCATGACGGCCAGCGCTGGGCGCGCGAGACGCGGCTGCCGCACCTCGCCTGCACGACGGTGGTGCTGCAGGGCGATGCGGCGCTGTTCGGCTACCAGGACGGCAGCGTGCGCGTGCTCGAAGGCGGCCGCGTCACCACGTATGGCCCCGCGCAGGGCTTGGCGGTCGGGCCGGTGACCATGCTGTACCGCGACGCGCAGCGGCT
Organism: Stenotrophomonas sp. HITSZ_GD; assembly: GCF_029543105.1. Lineage (GTDB taxonomy): Bacteria > Pseudomonadota > Gammaproteobacteria > Xanthomonadales > Xanthomonadaceae > Stenotrophomonas_A. The sequence continues at coordinate 39,911 of NZ_JARQXB010000002.1, read as the reverse complement.
GATCGTCGCCGGCGAGACCGGCGTGGCGGCGCGTGGCGCCGACGGCCGGTTCCATGCGCTGCAGGCGCGTGGCGGCAACCTGCTCGACGGCGTGAACGGCATCGTCCGCGACGCGTCCGACCAGTACTGGCTGTACGGCGCGCGCGGCCTGCTGCGCATCGACGCGGCTGACCTCGCGCAGGCGGTAACGCATGACGCGCCGCTGCGCGCGCCGCGCCTGTTCGATGCGATCGACGGCCTGCCCGGCATTTCGCGCCAGGCCAGCCCGGTGCCCACCGCCGTGCTCGGGGCCGAGGGCCTGCTGTGGCTGGCGAGCAACCAGGGACTGGCGTGGCTGGATACGCGCCAGCCGCACCGCAACCCGATCGCGCCGCAGGTGCATATCGGCGAGATCGCCTACGGCGGCTCCGCGTCGCGGCCGCTGCACGAAGGGCTCGTGCTGCCCCAGCACACGACGCAGCTGCAGATCGACTACGCGGCCGCCAGCCTCGCCCGGCCCGATCGCGTGCGCTACCGCTATCGCCTCGCAGGCCTGGAGCGGGACTGGCATGACGCGGGCGAACTCACGCGGGCCTCGTATAGCAACCTGGGCCCGGGCCAGTACCGCTTCGAGGCCGAGGCCGGCAACGAGGATGGCGTATGGAGCGCGGCACCGGCTACGCGCAGCTTCCGCATCGCGCCGGCGTTTACGCAGACGGTCGCCTTCAAGGTGTTGTGCGTGGCGCTGGGCCTGGGCGTGCTGGCGCTGGCGGTGCGCGCGCGTGCGCGCCAACTCGGAGCGCGGCTGCGCGCGCGCCTGGACGAGCGCCATCAGGAGCGCGAGCGCATCGCCCGCGAGCTGCACGACACGCTGCTGCAAGGCACGCAGGGGCTGATCCTGCGGCTGCACGCGGCCAGCCAGCGCCTGCCCGCCGGCGACCCGCTGCGCGCCGAGCTGGAAGCCGCGATGGACCTGGCCGAACAGGCCATGGCCGAAGGACGCGAGCGCGTGCGCGGCCTGCGCGGCCCGGTGCAGCAAGGCCAGGACCTGGGCGCCGCGTTGTTGCAGGTACGCGACGACGCCGGCGGCGCCGTGCTGCCACAAGTGCGCCTGCTGGTGGAAGGCGAGCCGCGCCCGCTGCTGCCGCACGCCGCCGAGGAGCTTTACATGATCGGCCGCGAGGCCCTGCTCAATGCCTTCCAGCATGCGCACGCGCAGGCCGTGGAGATCGAGGTCGGCTACGCCCGCCGTGCGCTGCGGCTGCGCATCCGCGATGATGGCCGCGGCCTTTCCGACGCAGCCACGCAACAGGCCGGCCACTGGGGCCTGCACGGCATGCGCGAGCGCGCCGCGCGGCTGGGTGCGCGCCTGCAAGTGTGGTCGCGCGTAGGCGCGGGAACCGAGATACAGATCAGCTTGCCGGCGGTGCGCGCGTACCGCCGGCCCGCGCGTCGCCGCGGCCACGCCTGGCTGCGCGCGTTTGCATTCACCCGAGGAGAAGCTTGATGTCCGCCTGCCCCGCCCCCATCGGCGTGCTGATCGTCGACGACCATCCGCTGCTGCGCGATGGCCTGGCGGCGATGATTGCCCACCAGCCGGACATGCAGCTGCTCGGCGAAGCCAGCGACGGCGAGGAAGCGGTGGCGCGCTACGAGGACCTGCGCCCTGACGTGGTGCTGATGGACCTGCAGCTGCCGCGCGTGGACGGCGTGGAGGCCACCGCGCGCATCCGCGCGCTCGACCCGCGCGCGCGCGTGATCATCCTCACCACCTACAGCGGCGATGCGCGCGCGGTGCGCGCCCTGCAGGCCGGCGCCAGCGCCTACCTGCTCAAGGATGCATTGCGCCGCGAACTGGTCCACACGCTGCGCGAAGTCCACCAGGGCCGCCGCCACCAGATGCCGGCCACCATCGCCGGCAGCATTGCCGCGCACATCGCCGACGGGCAACTTTCGCAGCGCGAGATCCAGGTGCTGGTGCAGGTCGCCGCCGGGCAGTCGAACAAGGTGATCGGGCAGCACATGTCGATCTCCGAGCAGACCGTGAAGGCCCACATGAAGAGCATTCTCGGCAAGCTCGGTGCGCGCGATCGCACCCATGCGGTGACCGTGGCGCTGCGGCGCGGGATCATCTCGCTGGAGACCTGAGCCGCGCGCCGGTGGAAAGACGGGCGCCGAGTGCGTGTTTTCGCACGCCACGGCCGTGCGAACCGGCGGCCGATCCTCGGCGCGGATCGAATGCGCTAGGTACTTTTACTGAGACAAATACCGAAATCCCTCGCATGTGCGGTGGGAGGTGGCAGTACAGACTGGCCCCGGAGCTTCCCTCCGCGCCGATCCCGCGCCGTGCGGCCCTCCATTCCCCGTGTCCACACGAAGAGACCGCCGCCATGGCCGAGAAGAAATTCAAGGGCGTGATCAAGCTCGATATCCGCGACTCCAAGGCAGACTGGGAGCCGTTCCTTCCCCCGAAGGCGCCGGATGGCGCGCCGAACATCCTGATCGTGCTCTACGACGACACCGGACAGGCCGCGTGGCAGCCGTATGGCGGCGCGATCAACATGCCCACGCTGCAGAAGCTCGCCGACAACGGCCTGACCTACACGCAATGGCACACCACCGCGCTGTGTTCGCCCACGCGACTACCCCGGTACCTCGCCGGTGCCCGAAGGCGTGGCGGTGAACGTGCGCGGACGCTCGTACAAGATCATCGCCGACGTGGAGATCACCGACGCCGATGCCTCCGGCGTGTTGTTCGCCCACGGCTCGCGTTTCGGCGGCCACAGCCTGTTCATCAAGAACCGGAAGCTGTACTACGTCTACAACTTCCTGGGCATCAAGCCGGAGCAGAAGTTCGTCTCCAAGACCGAGCTCAAGCCCGGAAAGTATTCGCTGGGGATGGAATTCGAGCGCACTGGCGCCGGCGAGCATGGCGAGTCGCTGGGCAGGACCCGGCTGTATGTCAACGACACCCTCGAGGCCGAGGGCGACATGAAGACCCAGCTCGGCAAGTTCACCCTCTCCGGCGACGGCCTGTGCATCGGCCGCGACAGCGGCGATGCGGTGAGCGAGGAATACGCCACGCCGGGCGAGTTCAAGGGCGGGCAGATCCTCGGCGTCGGCGTGACGATCGAGAAAACCCAGTACCTGGACCTGGAAAAACTGGCCGCGGCCGCCTTCGCCGTCGACTGAGCCAGGCCACGCGGCGGCCCCGCCCGGGGCCGTCGCCGTTCTCGCAAGGCCCGCGGCCACGCGGGCCGCGCCACGGCGTGCCATCGTCCAGGGCCGCCGCGCCTTCTTCGGGAAGCCGCCATGCATGACCCTGCCCCGCCCACCCCGCCTGCTGCGGGCTCGCTGTCCACGGACCTGGCCCGCGGCCGCACGCACATGGCCAACGAACGCACGCACCTGGCGTACCTGCGGACCACGGTGTCGCTGATCGGCTTCGGCATCACCATCAACCGCTTCAGCATGTACCTGGTGCAGAACGACCAGGCGCCGCAGGGCGGCCGGCTGATGCTGCGCGATGCCGGCAACGCCGGCATCGGCATGGTGCTGCTCGGGCTGGCGCTGCTGGTGTGGTCGATCACCCGCTACTGGCATGTCGCGCGCGACATCGAGCGCGGGGTGGTGGTGGCGCGCCACCGCGCCACCACGTTGTTCAGCCTGGGCTTGCTGCTGCTCGGCGGCTTGACCGCGCTATGGCTCTTGCTGGACCACTGAGCGGCCTCAACGCGGATACAGCAACGTGACGGTGAAGCGCAGGCCCCAGTCCGGGCCGCCTTCCGGCTTTTCCAGGTAGGCGCGCACGCCGCCCTGGAAGCTCAGCATCTGCCCGCCCAGCTGGGTCACCTTCGAGTAGCCGATGTTCAGCGGTACCGTCCACTGCCTGGCCGTCCAGTCGTAGCTCGATTCCAGGTTGAAGGTGAGCGTGCGGCCCCCGGCGAACGCGCGCGAGAGGAACGGCTGCAGGAACGTGTTGCTGATGTCCGCTCGGTGGCGGCCCACGCCGCCCACGTCGCTGATGTGGTTGGCCAGCGCGCCGTAGGTCCAGCCGTGGTCCTGCTTGAGCACCACGAAGGTAGGCCCCAGGCCCCACGTATCGGCGCCGAGGTCGTCGGTGCCGGTGGGCAGCAGCATCGCCGGGCCGATACCCCAGATCACCCCGGAAGCCGTCGGTTGCTTGGGCGATAAGAAGAAGCTCTGGGTGATGTCGCCGATGCCGGCCTGGTCGGTGCCGGGGATGACATCCTTCTGGTAAGCCACCGGCAGGATGGTCCGCGAGATCAGGTTCCAGTGCGCGGAGATCGAGATCGGCACCACGGGCTGGATGTTCAGCGTGTGCCTGTAGCCGTCGTCGCCATAGGTCTGGTCGTAGTTGTACTGGAGCGGGACGCTGATCAGCGCCGCTACCGGGTTGGAGAGTGCCTTGGCCAGCGAATCGGCGTCGTGCGCGGGAGTTGTGGCCGGGCCAGCAGCCGTCGTGGCGTCGGCGGCCGGCTGCTGCGCGTGCAGCGACCACGGTGCCGCCAGCGACAGGCTGGCCAGCAGGCGAAAACGCAAGGCGTCCATGATTTCCTCCTCAGCGCGGGGACGATGCGGCCGGGGGCGTGCCCAGGCTTTCCTTGAGATCGAGCATCGGCGTCTGCGGCACGTTGGTCATGCCGGTGCTGGGCTGGTCGAGGTCGATCACCAGCCCCACCGCCAGCGCGAACAGCAGCAGCACCAACGTGGTTTCCTTGCGCTGGCGCGCGCGCTCATAGCCCACCAGGCCGGCGGCCAGCACCGCGAACAGCAGCAGCATGCGCAGGATGCGCGAGGGAATGTGCGCCTCGCGCGTGGCCAGCCGCTCCGCGGCCAAGTCGATGGATTCATTGGTGGTGCTGACGACGAGCGAAGCGCGCGGCGTGTCGCGGAAACCGGCGATGCCGGCGTTCATCACCGTCCACAGCTCGTTCTGCAGGGCTTCGGTGCGCGCGAACTGCGCGCGTTCCTCGGCATTGTCGCGCGCCGCGCCGAAGGCGATGCGCGCGTCCACGTAGCGCCGGAGCACATCGCGCATGCGTTCGGCGGCGGGCGCCTCCAGCAGGCTGGTCCGCAGCCACGTGGTGCCGAGGGCGTTGGCCTCCTTCACCACCAGCTCGCGTCGTTCGTCGTAACGCGACAGCGACACCGAGAAGGTGAAGCCGATCAACAGCGCCAGCAGCCCCATCACCGAGGTCATGGCGAAGGCGTCTTCGTCCTTCTGCTTGTCCGTCTCCTCCGCCGGCGGGCGCCGGTGCCGGAACCAGACGCCCACCTCACGCGCGAGCAGCATCAGCACGAAGAACAGCGCGGTGAACAGCCACAGCGGCATGTAGGGATAGGTGGAGGAGAAGGCCATGGTCGCCTCGGGGCTGGGGTCCGCTGCAGTCTGGGCGAAATCCGGCGTCATTTTCCTCAGTATTTCTACCGCCCGGCCGGCGGGCGCCCGGGATCAGACGCCGCGCATCTGCCGCACCGCCGACACCCGCAGTTGCAATGCCAGCGCCACCTGCAACATGCCCAGCACCGCACCCAGGATCTGCAGCGGCAACTGGCCGATCCAGTGCAGCAGCGGGCGTATGAACAGCATCACCAGAAGATCCAGCACGAGCACGCCACACGCCAGGGCGAGGATCGCGATCATGCGCTCCATGCTCCCGCTCATCGCCATCAACACGATCAGCGCGGCGATGCCGTAGGCCGGCAGCGTCACCGGGAACACGAGGTGCGCGATCGGCGGCGGCGCAGCCGCGACTCCCGCGAGCGCCACCGCCGGCGCGCGGTACTGGGCCAGCACCAGCTGCAGTGCCACCAGCAGGAACACCAGCCCGCCGGCAAATTGCAGCACCGAGGGCTGCACGTCGGCACGATTGCAGGGCACGCAGGCGAACCTGCACGCGCTGGAAGGCCAGCTTTCCGCGCTGCTGGCCGACCCGCAGGGTATCGGCCAGCAGGCGGCAATGCGCCAGCGCGCCGCCGTGCAGGTGGACGAAGCAAGCGCCGCGCACGCCGAGACCGCGCGCCTGCGGCTGGTGGCGCCGTTTGCCGGCGTATGGAGCGACATCGATCCGCAGCGCCGGGCCGGCCAGTGGATCGGCACGGACGAGGCGCTGGGCGTGCTGTACGTTCCCTCGCACTGGCGCGTGGATGCCTACGTGCGGCAGGACGACGTGTCGCGCATGGCGGTCGGCGACCGCGTGCACTTCTATCCCAAGGGCAGCGCCCGACGTTACGACGGCACGGTGACCGCCATCGCCGGGACGCGTGCAAGCCAGCTCGACTGGCCCGTTCTCGCCGACCGCTACGGCGGCCCGATCGCCACCACACAACAGAAAGAGGGCCTGGTGCCGCGGTTGCCGGTGTTCCATGTGGTGGTGGAACTGCACGACGCACCGGTGCAGGCATTGGAAGCGCCGGGCGAAGTGCAGGTGTCGGGCGACGCCGCAGCCTGCTCGGCAGCGCGGGACGCTGGATGGCCGCGACGTTCCTGCGCGAAAGCGGCTTCTGATGCCGAAGGCCAATGCCCGATTCGGCACAGCGTCGCACCGCGCATTCATCGGCTGCTGACATGCGCTCTCCCGGCTAGTGCAGCGGGCCGGCGACGCGGGACTGCGCGGTAGTGGCGTGGCCCCGCATCAGCCAGCGGAACAGCGGGCCGGTCATCAGCGTGGAGAGGATGGCCAAGGTGGTGAGCACGGCGAAGGCGAATTCGGAAATCAGGCCGGCATCGCGCAGGATGGTGGCGGCGACGATCTCCATCAATCCCTTGCATTGCAGCAGCACGCCGATGGCCATCGTCTCCCGGCGCGTCCCCGCGCGCATCGGTGGATACAGCGCCACCGCAAGCAGCTTGGCCAACACCGAGATACCCAGCACCAGCAGCGCAATCTGCAACGTATTCCAATTGAGCGCATCACCGTGCACTTTCAGGCCGCTGTGGCCGAAGAACATCGGCGCCAGCACCATCAGCGCCAGCTGGCCGAGGCGTTCGATCGGCACGCGGCGCAACCAGGCGGCCGGCACGGCGGTGCCGGCGAAATAGGCGCCGAGCAACTCGTGCAGGCCCCACTGCGTGCTGGCCCATGCGCCCACCGCCAGATACGCCGGCAGCAGCAGGAACAGCGCCCAGGCCGGCGGCACCCAGTCGCGCAACCCGCGGCCCAGCGCCAGCAACAGCACCGGCACGCACAACGCCAGTACATGCAAGCCGGAAAAGCGCCAGCCCGCCTCTCCGCGTGCAAACAGCAGCAGGACCGTCAGGCCGATCCACAGCACGGCATCGTCGATGACCGCGATGCGCACCGCGATTCGCCCATACGGACGATGCGCGGGCGCCAGTTCGCGCACGATGCCGATCAGTACCGGCAGCGCGCTCACCGCCACGCACAGGCCCACCGCCAGCGCACCCAGCACGGGATGCGCGGTACCTGCCGACCACTGCGCGACGCCATCGAGCACCCAATAGGCCAGCAGCGCGCCGGCCACGAAGGGCAGCAGCATCGCCACGCCGGCTGACGCGATCACGCGCCTTGCGGTGGCGCCCTGCTCCACCGCCGAAGGCCGTTCGCTCATCGCATGGCGCGTTTCCAGGCCTGCGGTGAAGGCGAGCAGCAGCACGCCGAGCCAGCCGATGCCCTGCCCGCTCGCCGAGGGCACGCCCCAGGACGCCGGCAGGCCGCCAAACCCCGCGATGGCCAGCCCGATGGCGATCGGTACGATCGCGAACGGGAAGGCACGCCCGCACAGCCGCCACAGGACCCAGGCCAAGCCGATGAAGATCGCTGCATCCAGCAGCAGGGAGACGAACGTGGGCATCAAGTCGACGGCGGACGGGGGCGGTGACGGATCGTAAGGTATACCGGGGCGGCGATGCCAAGCGCTGTCATGGCCCACGTCCGGCCTGGATTGTCATGCCGCAATGCGGCAAGACTTCATCGCCCCCAGCCGTTAAACAACCCGCTTCCCATGCGCGATGAATGCGCCGGCAGGCCGTGCCAGCGCGGGTGACGCGCCCCGCAAGGAGAGGTTTCGACCCCATGAAGCACACCGCCCTTTTGTCCGCCCTACTGCTGGGCGCCTCGTTGCCGGCATTGGCCCAGACCGCGTCGACCGGCGCCGCAACGGTACAGGTGTTCACCTCCGCCGCCGGCACCGACCAGCGCCTGGCGCGCGGCCAGGACGTACAGCTCAAGCCGGGCCACGCGCTGACCGAGGTCGAGAACTCCGTGTTCGTGGACCCGGACAAGCGCTTCCAGACCGTGATGGGCATCGGCGGGGCGATCACCGATTCCAGCGCCGAGGTCTTCGCCAAGCTGTCCAAGGAAAAGCAGGCCGAATTCCTCAAGGCGTATTACGACCCGACCGAGGGCATCGGCTACACGCTGGCGCGCACCACCATCCACAGCTCGGACTTCAGTTCGGCCAGCTATACCTATGTCAAGGAAGGCGACAAGGCGCTGAAGACCTTCAGCGTCGACCATGACCGGCAGTACCGCATTCCGCTGATCAAGCAGGCCATCGCCGCGGCGGGCGGCCAGCTGACGATGTTCGTCAGCCCGTGGAGCGCGCCGGCCTTCATGAAGACGAACAAGAACATGCTGCGCGGCGGCTCGCTGCTGCCCGAGTATGCCGATGCGTGGGCCACCTACTACACCAAGTTCATCAAGGCCTACGAGGCCGAAGGCATCCCGATCTGGGGCATCAGCCTGCAGAACGAGCCGATGGCCGTGCAGAAATGGGAGTCGATGATCTACACCGCCGAGCAGGAGCGCGACTTCCTCAAGAACCACCTTGGCCCGGTGATGGCCAAGGCCGGCTACGGCGACAAGAAGATCATCGTGTGGGACCACAACCGCGACATGATGAACTACCGCGCGCAGGTGATCTTCGGCGACCCGGAAGCGGCCAAGTACGCCTGGGGCATGGGCTTCCACTGGTACGAAACCTGGGCCGGCTTCGACCCGATGTTCGACAACGTCGGCAAGGTGCATGAAGCCTGGGCCGACAAGCCGATCCTCCTGACCGAGGCCTCGGTGGAGAAATACGATGCGGCGCGGCTGCAGGACTGGGCCAACGGCGAGCGCTACGGCCAGAGCATGATCCACGACTTCAACAACGGCGTCGTCGGCTGGACCGACTGGAACATCCTGCTCGACGAGAAGGGCGGCCCGAACCACGTCGGCAACTGGTGCTTCGCGCCGATCCATGCCGACACGCGCACCGGCGAATTGATCTACACGCCGAGCTACTACGTCATCGGACATTTCTCGCGTTTCGTGCGTCCCGACGCGCGCCGCGTGAGCGTGGCCAGCAGCCGCAGCAACCTGCTCGCCACCGGCTTCGTGAACCAGGACGGCAAGCTCGCCACCATCGTGATGAACCCGACCGACAAGGCGATCACGTACAACTATTACGTGGGTACCGCGTCGGCGCAGGTGGAGATTCCCGCGCACGCGATCCAGACGCTGGTGCGTTGATCGATGCCGCGTGCCGCCGCATGGGAATGCATGCGCGCGGCACGCCGGCCACGGCTTCATCGAAGTGAAAAAAAACTTGCGCGTGCATGAACCCGCAGATATGATTTCTCTCCTCAGCGACGTGGGGCCATAGCTCAGCTGGGAGAGCGCTTGCATGGCATGCAAGAGGTCGCCGGTTCGATCCCGGCTGGCTCCACCAACTTCGGACACCAGGCCTGTCCGGATCGCGAAAGAAACAAAACGTCCCCATCGTCTAGAGGCCTAGGACATTACCCTTTCACGGTAGCGACCGGGGTTCGAATCCCCGTGGGGACGCCATCTGCCAAAGCCCGGCTTCGCGCCGGGCTTTGCTTTTTGTGGAAGCGCTGGTTTTCGCGGCCACCGGATCAGCCCGGTGGCCGAGGCAAGGCGGGAATGCACCCCCTCTTCCCAAGCGCGGAAAGGGCCGCTATGATAGGCGGCTCGCAGCATCGTGGGGCCATAGCTCAGCTGGGAGAGCGCTTGCATGGCATGCAAGAGGTCGCCGGTTCGATCCCGGCTGGCTCCACCAACTTTCGGACACAGGCCGGTCCGTCTGCACAAGTTTTACTGCGTCCCCATCGTCTAGAGGCCTAGGACATTACCCTTTCACGGTAGCGACCGGGGTTCGAATCCCCGTGGGGACGCCACTTCTAAAAAAGCCCGGCCTGGTGCCGGGCTTTTTTTTGCCCGCGCTGTCTGAATTGACGGCTATTGGAGAAATCCAACGGCGGTTTAGGCCAGCGGCAGCCTTTCAGAACTGCCCTTCTACGATGCGCGGATCATGAATCCGCCAAACCGCCAACTTGCGCACGTGCGTGTTCCCCGGATGCGCTAATGTGGCGCCGTTTCCACCGCACCACGTCGGCTCCGGCACGTCGCCGAGCCCGCCTTTCCGCGCGCCGCGCCTCTCGCGACGCGACGCGGAGGTAACGAACATGAAGTTCGTTGCAAAGTCGTTCGGATGGATTTTCTGCCTGTGCGTCTCGGGCTGCCTGCTCTCGCCCGATGCCCGACAGCCCGGTCGCACGGGCACCCAGATTGAGCCGCCGGGGACTGCTTCCGAGCGGCGCCCGCCTGCGCGCCCGCCTTCCGCGCCGCCACTCACCGGCCTGCCCGCGCGTTCCTCGACCGCAGGGCGTGAGGGTCGCCTCCCCGCTTCCACCCAAGAACACCGCACGGCCAGGCCCGCGCCGACGACCGCCATGCCGTGGTCGCCCCGCGCGGCGGCGGGTGCCTTGGGGGCGACCGCGAGCAGAGACGCAGGGTTGAACCCCGCTCCGGCGCCAGACGCGCCCGCGCCGCCGTTCCAGGCCGCCTCCGCGGATGAAGCAGCGACGACACCGACCGCGCAAGCGCCTCCGTCTCCGGAACCCCTCTCCCCCGTCTCTCCCCCCTTGCCTGCCATCGAGGTGCGTACCGGCGCCTCTCCTCACGAACGGACCGGAGTGTCTGCCATGTCCCTCCCCACCATCGCGCTGCCCGACTTGCGCCAACTGCCCGCGCATCTACTGCTCTATGCGGGACTGGTCTTGGTGGGCCTGGTATTCCTCCTATGGGTTTGGCGAGCGCGCCGGCGTCGCGCGCGGCGGGCGGAACTGCGGGTGTGGAACCCGGGCAAGGCGCAGCATCCGCCGGGGCCGCACGCGCTTGTCGATGAAGTGCTGGAGCCGCCCGCATGGCTGGCCAACGCCACGATACGTCGGCGCGTTTCGCCGTCGACGGCACACACGGATGAAGCTTTGATCGAAAAGGACACCGCGCCGGTCGATCAGAGCGACGTCGCGGCCCCCCCCGCCTATCGCGTCGAGGCCCTCCTCGGCACTTCCCGCTGCTGCGGTTGTGGCCGACAAACCCGCGGATTCCCAGACGTCACCGCCCGTGGCCAGCAGCGAGGCCATGGCCATGCAACCGGCGCGTGGAAGCGTCGCGGCGAGCAGCTATTCCGCAGCCTTGCGCAGTCCGTCGCTGCAATCGCCGCCGATGCCGCAGGCCACCCTGCATCTCGATCGCGCGCCAGCGGTGGTGACGGGAGATCACGCCGCATCGGCGCCACGCGAGATCTCCCCATCGCAAGACGCTTCGACAGCCGCCGAACCCGATGCGGGCGAAGTCACGCCAACAGCCGCGACTTTCGCACCGGAGGGAGGCCTCTCCACGGCGGCGCCCCTCGCCAGCTTGGACGCGCCCGCTGCCGACGCGCCATCGCTCGAAGCGGTATTTGCGCAGGCACGCCGACTCGCGGCGCAGGGCCGGCAGGCCGACGCATTGGCGGTGCTGCGGCCCGCGCTGGACGAGCACGCACCGGCCACGGCCTGGGCGATGGCCGGCTGGTGCGCATGGACGCTCGCCGAACAATCGGCGTCACCCCTGGCGTTGGCCGACGAGGCGGCCGTCGCGTTCGCACGCGCCGTCGCGTTGGATCCCACGCGCGAGGGCACCCTGTCGCGCATGGTCGGGCGCTGCCATCTCCTGCAGGCAGACGCCGACGAGGCCGCGCGACGCGGCACTCATCTCGCCGCCGCCACCTCAGCCTATGAGAGAGGTTATGCGAAGGGCATGACGAGCGAGTCTGCGCTGCTGGAATACGCGCAGGCGCTCTACGAGCTCGCGGTGGAAGACACGGCGGCACGCCCGGCATTGCTGGCGCGCCTGGATGCGGTGTTGGCGCAAGGCCCGGACCCCGCGCAGGCGCCCTCGCCGTGGAACCGGCAACGCGCGCGCGCCGCCTGGCTGCGCGCCACGGTCACGCCGACCGCTGCCGAGCGACATCGCCTCGACCAGCAGGCCGCCATGCATGCCGAACGCGCGCACGCCGCGCTTGAGGAGCCCGAGGTCCGCGACGCATGGCTGGCCGAACGCATCGAAGCCGGGCGCCGCCACTTGGCCACCTTGTCGCCGGCGGCCCGCAGCGACGGCTACCGCGGCCTGGTCCAGCGGCTGGGCGCCCGCCTCGAGGAAGCACGCGGCACGGCACCGTGGCTGGCGTGGGTGCATGTGCTGGCCGACACCTCGCAATGGCTGCAGGGCCCCGCCGCGCGCCAGCGCCTGGGCGAGGCCGATGCGATCCTCGCCCGGCTCGAAGCCCGCGCACCCGACGCCGAAGGCGATCCGCTGGCCGTCACGTTCGCACGCGCGTATTACCAACGGTTGCGCGCCATGCACGAGCCGGCCGGCGCGCGCCGCCAGGTGCTGGCGAATGCAGCCGAACTGCTCGCCCGCCTGCGCGACCACCCGCAATTCCCGGCGCAGGCCGGCGTGATGATGGAGCAGGCCGAGGTCGCGCTGGCGCTCGCGGGCGAGGGCCGCGACGCCCAGCGCCACTTCGAGCATGCCGCGCAGCACGCCAGCGCGGCGGCGGACCTGCCGCAGACGCGCGTGCCCGCCTTCTCCGTGTTGCTGGCCTCGCTCGTCGGCTTGCAGCAACTGCAACCGGCCTCCGAACGCGCCAGGCAGATCGCCCTCGTCGCCCAATGGCTGGCACAGGCCGATACGCCGCCCTCGGCCAGCACCTTGCGCCTGCTCGCAGCGGCCGCGCTTTCCCGCCAGGACATGGCCGAAGCCGCACGCCTGAGCGCGGCTGCTTGGGAGGCAGGCGCCGAGCGTGACGTGCTGCTGCCCGGCTGGCGACAGGCCGATGCCGCCTGGGCCAATCAACTTGCGGAAACCTCCGAACGCAGCGCGTGGGAACGCCAGCACCGCCTGCTTCGACTCGCCACCAGTTCGCGCTGATCGCGCACCCCGTCCGTTCTCAGGAGATCACATCATGGACATGCAGCACCCCGCCCCCGCCGACGCCGACCATCGCCTCAGCCAGATCCGCTACGGCGTCAGCACCGCCCTGCCGCAGGACAACGCGGTCGCGCGTTCGTTGGCGCGCTACGGCGAATGGATGGAACAGGAACTGGACCTGCTCGGCAGCTTCGTGCAGGAAGGCGAAACCGTGCTCGAGTTCGGGGGCGAATTCGGCGCCCATGCCCTGTGGTTGTCGCGCGCGGTAGGTGAACGCGGCAGCGTGCACATCGCCGAGCCGCACCGGCTGAACCTGCAACGCGCCTGTGCCAACCTCGCCCTCAATGGCGTCACCAACGCCTACACCTATGCGGCGTGGCTCGGCGAGCAAGGCGCGGTGGTCGAACTTGTCCCGCCCGGCGGCGAAGCGCAGCAGGTGCGGTGCATCAGCGTGGACAGCCTCGAACTGGACGCCCTCCACCTGCTCAAGGTCAACATTCCCGGCAGCCTGACTTCCGTGCTGGCCGGTGCCGACGAAACCCTGCGCCGGCATCGCCCGACGCTGTACCTGCGGTTGGGCCCGGCCGTGGAGCAGGCCGTGCAGGACGTGCGCGCGCTGAAGGAACGGGGCTATCGCTGCTGGTCGCACCTGCCGTACCTGTTCAACCCGGACAACTTCAACGGCCAGGAAGAAAATCTCTTTCCGGGCTGGGTGCACCAGAACCTGGTGGCGGTGCCGGTGGAGAGCCGCCTGCAGTTCGAGCGCCTGCGCGAGGTTTGAAACGCAATTGTCTAACCCTTCGCGCTACGAATAGGATGCATGGCCATGTGGCCCCGCCTGCGTCCAATGCGAACTCGCCGACCACAGCGTCTTTGGGCGCTGTGGCTGCTGGCGTTCGCCATGCTGGTCAACCCGGCATTGATGGCCATTGGTGATGCGCATTCGGCGCTGATGGGTGCGCAGCTGCATGCGCACGACGCGGGCGAGACGGCCACCCAGGACGCCGAACCCGCGCGCGATACCTTGCTGTTCGCGCTGGAACACGCCGCGCATTGCTGCGCCCATGTGGTGGCCGACATGCATGCGCTGGCGCTGTCCTCACCGGCGTGGTCCACCCGCGTGGCGCTGCCGCGCCCTGCCCCGTTGCGCCTGCAGCCCCGCCCCGCGGCCCTGCTGCGTCCTCCGATCGGATAAGCGAGTCCGCCGGCGCGTCCGCGCCGGATGAACGCTTTCCCTTTCCGGAGGTTTTGCCATGTGGTTGCGATGGGCGACGTGTGTCGCCATGGCGATCGCGCCCTGCGTGTATGCGCAGGACGATCGATCGCGCCTGGATGTTCTTACGCTGGACGCTGCGCTCGAACGCGTCGGCCGTGTCCACCCCGATCTGCGCCTGTCCGATGCGCGCCGTCCGTTGCTCGAAGCCGGCATCGATGCGGCTTCGCAGCGCCCGCCCCTGACCGCGGGCGCCACGCTCGAAAATTTCGCGGGCAACGGCCCGTATGCCGGCGCCGGCCGCGCCGAACTCACGGTCACCCTGGCCGGCGTGCTGGAGCGCGGTGGCAAGCTCGAAGCGCGTCGCGCGGTAGCCATGGCCCAGCTCGACGCGCTTGCACCGCAGCGCGAAGTGCTGCGGCTGGACCTGCTCGCCGAGACCGCGCGTCGCTATCTCGATGTCACCGCCGCGCAGCGCCAGCGCGACATCGCGCTGGAGGACATCGCGCAACGCAAGCGCGCGGTGGACGCCGCGCAGCGTCGCCTGAGTGCCGGCGCTTCGCCGGAATCCGCGCTTATGACGGCGCAAGCCGCGCTCGCGCAGGCCCAGCTCGACCGCGACCGCGCCTACCAGGCCGAGGAAGTCGCGCGCCTGCGCCTGGCCGCGCTATGGAACGGCCGCGAGGGGCAATTCCGCACGGCTGCCGGTGATCCACTGGCCCTGCCCGCGCTGGAGGATTTCCGGCAACTGGCCGAATGGCTCGAGCGCACGCCGGAGCTCGCCGCGCTGGCCGGGCAGGCGCGCGTGCGCGAGGCGGAACTGCGGCTGGCCCAGTCCGCGCGGCAGCCGGACCTGCAATGGCAGGCGGGCCTCCGAGGGCTCAATGGCGATGACGCACTGGCGTTGACGGGCGGCTTCAGCCTGCCGTTGGGCAGTGCGTCGCGCGCCGCGCCGGGCATCCGTGCCGCCGAAGCCGGGCTGCGCCTGGGCGACGCCGAGCGCGACGCGATGCGCAGCCGCTTGTACGTCCTGCTGGCGAGCGCGCATGGGCAGTACACCACCGCGCGCCTGGAAGCCGCGCGGCTGGGCACCGATGTCCTGCCACGCCTGGCCCGCGCCGAACTGGCCGCCGATCGTGCCTGGCGCGCCGGTGCGATCAGCTACCTCGAGTGGTCGCAGCTGCAGGCCATGCGCGTGGAAGCACGCAAGCGCCAGCTCGATGTCGCGGTGCAAGCGCAGCAGGCCCTCATCGAAATCCAGCGCCTGACCGGGCAGCCCTTGGTGGCGCCGGGTCTCGCCTCCTTGCCGGAGACCGCTCCATGAATCCCGTGTTCCTGCTTCGCCTGACCCTACTCCTGCTGCTCGCCCCGGCGCTTGCCGCGTGTGGCGGCAAGCCCGCGCCGGCCGATGCGGCGCCCACCACGCCCGCAGGCCAGCCAGCGCCCGGCCCGCATGCCGACGACACGCAAGGCGAAGACGTGGAAAGCACCACCATTCCAGCGCGCATCGCCGAGGAGAGCGGCATTCGCGTAGCGCCCGCCGGCGAAGGCCGCATCATCCGCGACCTCGAAGTCCAGGGGTTGATCGCGCCGGTGGATGGCAGCGCTGGCGCGGCCACCGCGCGCTTTCCCGGCCAGGTGCGTTCATTGCGCGCCCACGTCGGCGACCGCGTGCGCGCTGGCCAGGTACTGGCGACGGTGGAAAGCAATCTCAGCCTGACCACCTACGCGGTGACCGCGCCGCTGTCCGGGCAGGTGCTGGCCCGCCAGGTGCCGGCCGGCGCGGGCGTGGCTGAAGGCCAGTCGCTGTTCGAGATCGCCGACCTGTCGCGCGTGTGGGTCGATCTGCATGCGTTTGGCGGCGACATGCGCCACTTGCAGCCCGGCGCCGTCGTCACGGTCACCCGCCTGTACGACGGCGTGACGCGCGAAGTGCGCCTGGACCGCGTGCTGCCCGGCGCCGATACCGCCAGCCAGAGCGCGGTCGCCCGCGCCGTTCTCGACAACGACGACGGCTTGTGGCGCCCCGGCGCGGCGGTCACCGCGCGCATCCGGATCGACGACCGCGCGGTGCCCGTGCAGGTGCCGCTCACCGCGTTGCAGACGATGGACGGACGCGACGTGGTGCTGGTGCGCGAGGGCGAGCGCTACCACGCGCAGCCGGTGCGGCTGGGCGAGCGCGACACGCACAACGTCGAGGTTCTGGAAGGCCTGCGCGCCGGCCAGGAGGTGGTGGTCGAGCAGAGCTACCTGGTCAAGGCCGACATCGAAAAGGCCGGCGCTTCGCACGCCCACTAGGAGAACGACCATGCTCGAGAAACTGATCCCTTTGTCGATCGGCCATCGCTGGCTGGTCATGGGCCTGACGCTGCTGTTGATCGGTGTCGGCGTGTGGAGCTTCCGCCAGCTGCCCATCGATGCCGTGCCGGACATCACCAACGTGCAGGTGCAGATCAACACCGCCGCGCCCGGCTACTCCCCGCTGGAAGCCGAGCAGCGCGTGACCTTCCCGGTGGAGATGGCCATGGCCGGCTTGCCGCGGATGGATTACTTCCGCTCGATTTCGCGCTACGGCCTGTCGCAGGTGACCGTGGTGTTCGCCGATGGCACCGACATCTACTTCGCCCGCCAGCAGGTGGCCGAGCGCTTGCAGCAGGTCAAATCGCAGCTGCCCGAGGGCGTGGAGCCGGCGTTGGGCCCGATCGCCACCGGCATGGGCGAGATCTTCTCCTACACCGTCAAGGCCGACCCGAAGGCGCGCAAGCCCGACGGCAGCGCGTACACCGCCACCGACCTGCGCACGCTGCAGGACTGGGTGCTGCGGCCACAGCTGCGCAACGTGCCCGGCATCACCGAGGTCAACACGCTGGGGGGCTTCCGGCGCGAGATCCACGTCACGCCCGATCCGCAGCGCCTGCGCTCGCTGGGGCTGACGTTCGAGGACATCGTCCAGGCGATCCAGCGCAACAACCAGAACGTCGGTGCCGGCTATATCGAGCGCAACGGCCAGCAGTTCCTGGTACGCGTGCCCGGGCAGGTCGCCGATCCGCCGCAACTGGGCGAGATCGTGCTGGGCCGGCGCGGCGGCGTGGCCGTGCGCGTGCGCGATGTGGCGCAGGTGGTCGAAGGCGCCGAGCTGCGTACCGGCGCGGCCACCGAGAACGGCGAGGAAGTCGTGCTCGGCATGGTGGTCATGCTGACCGGGGCCAACAGCCGCGATGTCGCGCAGGCTGCGGCGGCACGGCTGGCCGAGGCGGCGCGCAGCCTGCCGCCCGGGGTCACTGCCACGCCGGTGTACGACCGCACCGCGCTGGTGGATCGCACCATCGCCACGGTCGCCAGGAACCTCGTCGAGGGTGCGTTGCTGGTGATCGTCGTGCTGTTCCTGTTGCTGGGCAACTTCCGCGCCGCGCTGATCACCGCGGCGGTGATCCCGCTGGCGATGCTGTTCACGCTCACCGGGATGGCGCAGGGCGGCGTATCGGCCAACCTGATGAGCCTGGGCGCGCTGGACTTCGGCCTGATCGTCGATGGCGCGGTCATCATCATCGAG
Source organism: Stenotrophomonas sp. HITSZ_GD (assembly GCF_029543105.1). GTDB lineage: Bacteria > Pseudomonadota > Gammaproteobacteria > Xanthomonadales > Xanthomonadaceae > Stenotrophomonas_A. The sequence goes on along the minus strand of NZ_JARQXB010000002.1, from coordinate 21,916 downwards.
AACTGCCTGAGCCGGCTGGGCCATCGCCAGCAGCAACTGGGGCGATGGCTCACCCGCGACGAGCGATTCGCCCTCACCGCCGAGGCCACCGCCGAAGTCATCCGGCCCAGCCTGTTCGGCCTGGGCATCATCACCGCAGTGTACCTGCCGATCTTCGCGCTCACCGGCGTGGAAGGAAAGATGTTCCATCCGATGGCGATTACCGTGGTCCTGGCGCTCACCGGCGCGATGGTGCTGGCGTTGACCTTCGTGCCGGCCGCCATTGCCATGCTGCTCGGCGGCAAGGTCGAGGAAAAGGAGAACCGACTGATGCGCGCGATGCGGCGCGCGTACGTGCCGGTGCTGGACTGGAGCCTGCGGCGCGGGCGGTGGATCGCCGTGGGCGCACTGGTGCTGCTGGCCGGCAGCGGGATACTGGCCACGCGCCTGGGCAGCGAATTCGTGCCCAACCTGGATGAAGGCGACTTCGCCCTGCAGGCGATGCGCGTACCCGGCACCAGCCTGACGCAATCGGTGCGCATGCAGCAGCAGGTGGAGCGGCGCATCGCGCAGTTTCCCGAAGTCGAGCGCGTGTTCTCGCGCATCGGCACCGCCGAGGTGGCGTCCGATCCGATGCCGCCTTCCGTCGCCGACGTGTTCGTGATGGTGAAGCCGCGCGCGCAGTGGCCGCAGCCGTCCAAGCCCAAGCAGCAACTCGTGGCCGAGGTGGAGCAGGCGCTGGCGCAGGTGCCGGGCAACAACTACGAGTTCACCCAGCCGATCCAGATGCGCATGAACGAGCTGATCTCCGGCGTGCGTGCCGACGTGGCGATCAACCTGTATGGCGACGAGCTGGACACCCTGCTCGCCGTCGGCCGGCGGCTGGAGGCGGTCGCGCGCGGGGTACCCGGCGCGGCCGATGTGCGCCTGGAGCAGGCCACCGGCCTGCCGCTGCTGCAGGTGCAGCCGGACCGGCGCGCGTTGGCGGGGCTCGGCCTCAACGCCGACGATGTGCAGCGCGCCGTATCCACGGCGGTGGGGGGCGAAGTCGCCGGCCAGTTGTTCGAGGGCGACCGCCGCTTCGACATCGTGGTGCGCCTGCCCGAAGCATTGCGCCAGGACCCCGTCGCCCTGGCCGGCCTGCCGATCTCGCTGGCCGCGCCGCTGGCCAGCGGGCAGCGCGACGAAGCCGGCGGCGCGGTGGAAGGCACGCGGGCGCCGGCGGCCGTGCCGTTGTCCAGCGTGGCGGCGCTGGTGCCGATGGAAGGCCCGAACCAGGTCAACCGGCACAACGGCAAGCGGCGCATCGTGGTGACCGCCAACGTGCGCGACCGCGATCTGGGCAGCTTCGTGGCCGAGCTGCAGCAAGCGGTGACGCGCCAGGTGAAGCTGCCGGCGGGCTATTGGATCGGCTACGGCGGCAGCTTCGAGCAACTGATCTCCGCCGGCAAGCGGCTGTCGGTAGTGGTGCCGGCCACGCTCGCGCTGATCTTCGTGCTGCTGTTCTGGGCGTTCCGCTCGGCGCGCGATGCGGCCATCGTCTACAGCGGCGTGCCACTGGCGCTGACCGGCGGCGTACTGGCGCTGGCGCTGCGCGGCATCCCGTTGTCGATCTCCGCCGGCGTGGGCTTCATCGCGCTTTCCGGCGTGGCGGTCCTCAACGGGTTGGTGATGATCAGCTTCATCCGCGAACTGCGGCAGCGCGGCACACCGCTGGGCGAGGCGGTGCGCAGCGGCGCGCTGGCCCGCCTGCGGCCCGTGCTGATGACCGCGCTGGTGGCCTCGCTGGGCTTCGTGCCGATGGCGCTGAACACCGGCGCGGGCGCCGAGGTGCAGCGGCCGCTGGCCACGGTGGTGATTGGCGGCATCGTGTCCTCCACGCTGCTGACACTGGTGGTGCTGCCCATGCTCTACCAGTGGGTACACCGGCGCGAGGCCACACCGCGCATGACGGAGGAAACCCCGCGTGGCTGAGGCCGTCTGGCGGCCGCAGGTCCCGGCCGAAGGCGTGGTGTGGGCGGCCGCCGTGTATTTCGCCACGGTGAGCAGCGCGGCGTTCTGGCGCGCGGTCGCCGGCACGGGCGCGCTGGCGGAGGCGGGAGGCGGCCTCACCGCGCTCGCGTTGCTGATGCTCGCCATCGGCGTACATGTCCTGCTGCTGCGCCCGCTGGCGTGGCAGCGAACGCTCAAGCCCGTGCTGACCGCCTGGCTGCTGCTCGCCGCGGCAGTGGCCTACTTCGCGTGGCATTACGGCGTGCACTACGACACGGCGATCGCCCGCAGCAACCTGTCCACCGATCGACGCGAAGCGGCAGAACTGCTCACGCCTGCCCTGCTCGGCCATCTGTCGATCTACGGTGGCGTGCCCATCGCGCTGCTGTGGTGGGTGAGGCTGCGCCCGCGCAGCCTCGCGCGCGCGTGGCGCGGTTTCGCCGCCAGCATGGCGCTCACCGTATTGCTGCTGGGCGCCGGGGCATGGCTGCGCTTCCAGGACGTTTCAGCGTTGATGCGCATGCACGCGTCGCTGCGCTACCTGGTGACGCCGGCCAATGCGCTGGTCTCCACGAGCCGCGTACTGGCCCGCGACCTGGTCAACGTGGCCGCGCGGCCACGGGCGATCGTCGCCCCGGACGCGCGGCTGGACCACGGCCTGGCGCCGCGGCCGCATGTCCTGGTGCTGGTCGTCGGCGAAACGGTGCGTGCGCAGAACTGGGGCCTCAACGACCACTGGCGGCAGACCACGCCGCGGCTGGCACGCCAGGACGTGGTCAACTTCGGCAACGTCAGTGCCTGCGGCTCCAGCACCGCGGTCTCGTTGCCCTGCATGCTCTCCCCCTATGGACGGGAGGACTACAGCCGCCGCCGCATCGAGGGCAGCGAATCGCTGCTGCACGTGCTCGACCGCACGGGCGTGGACGTGCTTTGGCGCGACAACCAGGGCGGCTGCAAGGGCACCTGCGATGGCCTTCCGTTCCAGAGCTTTCGCGAGGGCACGGGCAGCGGGTGCGTCGGGGGCCGCTGCCCGGACAGCATCCTGCTGGAAGGCCTGGAGGGCGTGCTGGCCGCCGCACGCCGCGACCTGGTGGTGATACTGCATCCACTCGGCAACCACGGCCCGGCGTACTACCGGCGCTATCCGCCCCGGTTGCGCCGGTTCGTGCCCGATTGCCGCAGCGCCGACCTCGGGGATTGCACGCGCGAGGAGATCGCCAACGCCTACGACAACGCGGTGCTCGCGACCGACGAACTGCTGGACAACGCGGTAAACCTGCTGAAACGCCAGCGCGGCCTGGATACCGCGCTGCTCTACGTGTCCGACCATGGCGAATCGCTCGGGGAGAACGGCGTGTACCTGCACGGCCTGCCCTACCCCATCGCGCCGCCGGAACAGCTGAAGGTGCCGATGGTGGCGTGGCTGTCGCCCGGCTTTTCGAAGTCGCGCGGGGTCGATGGCGACTGCCTGCGCGCCCGCGCGCGTCAGCCCGCCAGCCATGACCACCTGTTCCACTCGGTGCTCGGCCTGATGCAGGTCAAGACACGTAGCTACCGCCAGGGCCTGGACGTGTTTGCACCTTGCACGCGCGCCGCCTCGCCGGACTGACTTTCACTGCGCCCAGCGCGAAAGATTCTGGCGCAAGCGTTCGATGCCCTCCCACGGATCCTTGCGGCGGCGGCGCAGGTGGGCCAGGGCCTCGGCCATCGGAAAGCTGTCCGCACGGTGGAGCTTGGGCAACTGCGCCCACGACAATGGCATCGCCACCGGTGCGCCCGGCCGCGCCCGCAGCGAATAGCTGGCCACGGCCGTGGCGCCGCGGCCGTTGCGCAAGTAGTCCACGAAGATGCGCTTGGCGCGCAGGCGCTTGGTGGCGGTGGCCAGGAAGCGGTCGGGCTCGGATTGGGCCAGCGCATCGGCGAAGCCGTGCGCGAAGCGTTTCACCAGCGCCCAGTCGCACCCCGGGTTCAACGGCACCACCACGTGCAACCCCTTGCCGCCGGATACGCGCAGGAACGACTCCAGCTCCAGGGCCTCCAGGTGGCGGCGAATGTCCACCGCCGCGCGGCGCACTTCGGCAAATGGCACGTCCGGCCCCGGATCGAGGTCGAATACCACGCGGTCGGCGCGATCGGGCTCCTCCGCGTGCGCACCCCAGGGATGGAATTCCAGCGCGTTGAACTGCACCAGTTCCATGACCCCGACCTCGTCGCGCGCCACCAGGTACTCGGCGGCATGGCCGCCCTCTTCCTTCAGCCGCACCGCATCCACCCGTTCCAACCCGGTGGTGTGGTGCTTCTGGAAAAAGCACGGCCTGCCGGTGCCGGCGGGACAACGAATGATCGACAGCGGCCGCCCCACGATTTCGGGCAGCAGCCAGGGCATCACCGCGCGGTAGTAGTCCCACACCTGCTGCTTGGTGATGCCGTCGTCCGGATACAGCACCTTGCCCGGGCTGCTCAGCGCGGGCAGCTCGGCGGCGGCCCGCTTCGAAGTCGCGCCCACCCGGCCGGACGCCTTCGTGGACGCCTTCGCGGAGCGCTTCGCGGCCGCTTTTCCGGCCGCCTTCGGCGCCGGGCGGCGGTCGCTGTCGCGCAGGTCCTGGATGCGCTTGTCCTCGCGCACGGCCTTCAGCGAGGGCTGCCGCAGCAGTTCCTGCCGGCCGATGCCGCGGTAGAAGACCTCCACCACGAAACGCGGCGCGAACCAGGTGGCGCGCCGCAGGTCGGTATCCATCGTGCCGACATGCGCGGTGGGCTTGGGACCGCCAGCCTTGCCGATGCGCTGGCTGATCTCGGCGAGCATGGCGTCGGTGAAGCCCGTCCCCACGCGGCCGACATAGCGCCAGCCGTGTTCGGGATCGGGCTTGGCCAGCAGCAGCGAGCCGAAGCCGCTGCGGCTGCCGCGCGGCGCGGTATAGCCGACGACGGCGAATTCGTCGCTGGCAAGCTGCTTGGTCTTGCGCCAGTCGTCGCTGCGTCCCGGGTGGTAGCCGCGGTCCGCGCGCTTGGAGATGATGCCCTCGAAATGCTGCTCGCCCGCCAGCGCGTAGGCGCTGGCGCCATCGGCCTCGATGTGCGAACTGAAGGCCAGGTGCGGGCTGCGCGCGTTGTCCAGGATCTTCTGCAGCAACGCCTTGCGTTCGCGCAGCGGCGCGGCGGAGATGTCCACGCCATCGACATGCAGCAGGTCGAACAGCGCGAGCACGAGCTTGCCCGCGCGTTCTCCGGACAACGTGGCCTGCAACAGGTTGAAATCCTCTTTCCTGCCCTTGCCGGCGATCAGCTCGCCATCCAGCGCGACCGAAGCCAGGCCAAGCCCTTCGATGGCCGCCGCCACGTCGGGCAGCTTCTGCGTCCAGGAGAGCGCATTGCGCGACCACAGCTGCACGCTTCCCTTGGCCATCGTGGCGAGGATGCGGTAGCCGTCCCATTTGATTTCATGCAGCCACTGCTCGCCCTCGGGCGCGGCATCGTCCAGGCGCGCCAGCTGCGGCTCGAACGCGGCGGTCGGCGCCTTGGCCTTGCGCGCGCCGGGCAACTGGGCGGCGATCGCGGCCCAGTCTCGCTTGCGCTTGGGGCCGGCCACTTCCACGCGTTCGCGCTTGAGCTTGCGCGGCTTGCCGCGGCCGGCGCGCGCGGCGTCGGCTTCCGGTGGCGCGGTGACATCGGCCAACAGGTCGTCGGCTTCCAGCTTGCCGGCGTAGGCGTCCTCGTCCTTGAACAGCAGCCACTGCGGCTGCCGCGCCGGCTTGCCGGAGCGCACCAGGTGCCAGCCGCCCTTGAGTTTTTCGCCGAACAGCTCGAAGCGCAGGTGGCCCTTCGCCAGCTGCGCCTCCACATCGCCCTCGCTTGACCATACGCCGTGGTCGAACTGCGCCACATGCCCGCCGCCATAGTGGCCCTGGGGGATTTCGCCTTCGAAGCTGGCGTAGTCCAGGGGATGGTCTTCCACCTCCACCGCCATGCGCTTGACCTTCGGGTCGTAGCTGGGCCCTTTCGGGACCGCCCAACTCTTGAGCGCATCGCCCACTTGCAGGCGGAAATCGTAATGCCGGCGGCTGGCGTGGTGGAGCTGCACCACGAAGATCGGCCGGCGCCCCTTCGGCAGGCGCTTGCCCGGCTCGGGCTCGCGGGTCTGGTCGAAGCGGCGCTTGCGCCGATACTCGGTGAGGCTCACGCCGGGCGCCTACTTGCGGATGTATTCGCGTACCGCAGCAGCGGACGCGCCGACGGTATGCACCGCCTCGCGCAGCTTCTGCTCGCTCACGCCCAGCGCCTGCGTCCAATAGCGGACCTCGTAGTCCTCGGAGAGGTTGATGCGTTCGCGATCGCGCGGGCCGCGGTCCTGTTTGTCGTCGCTCATGGTCTGGCCTCCAGGGGTTGCACGCGACGCTACGCCGCCGAAAGTCGCGCAAGGGTGAAGAATCAACGGGCGAGCTTGATCCACGTCGGCGCGTGGTCGCTGGCCTTGGGCAGGCCGCGCACCCAGCGGTCCACGCCGGCATCGCGCAGGCGCGGCGCCAATGCGCGATTGAGCAGCAAGTGGTCGATGCGCAGCCCGCGATCGCGCTCGTAGTGCTGGCGGAAGTAATCCCAGAACGTGTAGATGCGCGCATCGCCGTGCACTTCACGCAGTGCGTCGGTCCAGCCGAGGTCGAGCAGCTTGAACCACGCCGCCCGGCTTTCCGGTTGCAGCAGCGCGTCCTTGCGCCAGCCTTTCGGGTCGTAGATGTCTTCATCCGTCGGCACGACGTTGAAGTCGCCGAGCATCACCACGGGCGTGTCCGCATCGACCAGCGTGCGTGCGTGGCGGATCAGCCGCGCGAACCACTTGAGCTTGTAGTCGAAGCGCGGGCCGGGCTGCGGGTTGCCGTTGGGCAAATAGAGCCCGGCCACGCGCAGCCCGTGCGCGTCCACTTCGAGGTAACGGGCCTGCGTGTCGCTGCGATCCCATGGCAGGCCACGGCGCACTTCTTCGGGCACCTGCCCGCGCGCCAGGATGGCCACGCCGTTCCAGGACTGCTGGCCGACCCAGCGGCTGCCGTAGCCCGCCTCTTCCAGCGCCGCGCGCGGAAAGGCGGTGTCGACCGCCTTCAGTTCCTGCAGCGCCACCACGTCCGGCTTCTCGCGCGCCAGCCACTCCAGCAGGTGCGGCAGGCGCGCGCCAATGCCATTGACGTTGTAGGTCGCCACCTTCAACGCGCGTGCCGCCATCAATCGGGGACCTTGGCCGGGATGAAGGGCGACACCGGGTCACTGGCCGGGAACGTTTCCTCCAGGGCTTCGTCCTGGCGCTTTTCTTCCTTGCGCTTTTCCTTGGGATGCTTCGGGTCCGACGGGGTGGGCGGTGTGGGGGCTTCGTGCTTCATGGCGTGGCTCCTGGTGAGCGTCGTCGTGCGCCCGCAGGCGACGCGCGACGGTGAGTTCGCCGGCCAGCGGGTCGCGCAGCGCATGCAGGTGTGCACGCACTGCCGCGGTGCTGGCCGCCGGGATGAGTTCGTGGTCGAGCAAGGCCAAGGTCTGCGCCAGGCTCGTGCGCATGGCCCGCAGATAGGACGAGGAAACGGCCTGCGCGTCGGCAGCGCGCAGCGCCGTCAGTTCGCGCTGCCCGCGCCGGATCAGGTCCTGCGTGCGCGGCTGGGCCAGGTCGGGCAACCACGGATCGTGCCGGCCCTTGCCGCTGGCGTGCGCGGCGAGCATGCGTTCGGCCCAGGCCTGCACATCCGGGTCCAGCCCTCGGTCCAGCGCCAGCCGCGAGAGATCGGCCTGGTACTGGTCGAGCGCACTCAGCAAACCCAGCCCGGCGCGTTCGCGCGCGGTGGCTTGTGGCCAGCCGAGCACCGCCGGCCCGCGCCGCTCCGGCACGGGCGCCTCGTAATGGGTACGCGCCTCGTCCGGGTCGTTGGGGTCGGTCTGCGCCACAGCATGCACCGGCCAGCAGGCGAGACCGGCACAGGCGGCGGCAGCAGTGGCGAACGCGAAGCGCATACGCCCAGCGTGCGACCGACGAGGTGCCGCGCGGGTGAAGGCGTCTTGCCGCGCGCTTCACATACGCGCGCGGTTCACCGGTGTGGGAAGCCGGTGAAGACGCTCAATCGGCGCTGCGGCAGAACGCGGCGTAGTCGATATAGCCGGGAAATGCGCGCCCCGCCGCGCACACCGGGCAATCGGGATCGGGCGGCAGGCGCAGTTCGCGGAAGCGCATGGCCAGCGCGTCGAAGCCCAGCAGCCGGCCGCGCAGTGGTTCACCGAGGTCCAGCAGCAGCTTGAGCACTTCGGTGGCCTGCAGCAGCCCGACGATGCCCGGCAACACGCCGAACACGCCGGCCTCGGCGCAGTTCGGCGCGAATTCGGGCGATGGCGGCTCGGGGAACAGGCAGCGGTAACAGGGCGCCTGGCCACGGTGGCGGCCGGCATCGAACACGCTCACCTGCCCCTCGAACTGCTGCACGGCGCCGTAAACCAGCGGCTTGCCGAGCTTCACGCAGGCATCGTTGAGCAGGTAGCGCAGCGGGAAGTTGTCCGAGCCGTCGAGGACCACATCGACGTCCTGCAGCATGCGCTCGACGTTCTCCGCGCGCAGGCGCTCGACGAAGGTCTCCAGGCGCACGGTGGGATTGAGCGCCTGCAGCGCGAGCGTGGCCGAATCGACCTTCGGCATGCCCACGCGCGCGTCCGTGTGCAGGATCTGCCGCTGCAGGTTGCTGCGGTCCACCACGTCGTCGTCGATCAGGCGCAGCGTGCCCACGCCGGCGGCGGCCAGGTAGTACGCGGCCGGGGAACCGAGGCCGCCGGCACCGACCACCAGCACGCGCGCGGCTTGCAGGCGGCGCTGCCCCTCCACCCCGACCTGCGGCAGGCGCAGATGGCGCGAATAACGTTCGAGGAAATCCTGCTGGTCGGCCGGCAGGTGCGGGCGCACCAGCGGCAGGCCTTCGGCGCGCCAGCGGGTGGTGCCGCCGGCTACCGAGGCCACCTGCGTCCAGCCCAATGCATGCAGTGCCTCGGCCGCGGCCAGCGAGCGCTTGCCGGTCTGGCAGATCAGCATCACCGGCTGGTCGGCCGCGCCCAGGTGGTCGCCGGGCGCCGCCTCGAGTTCGGCGCGGGTGAGCGCCAGCGCGCCCTCGGCCTGGCCCTCCACGCGCTCGTGTGCGTCACGGATGTCGATCAGCCGCACGCCCTGGAGGGCACGGCGGCGCGCGTGCGCCGGGTCGATCTGTTCGATGCTCATGCCGCCATTATCCGCGCAAAGGCGTGCCGGCGATGCGCGCAACGCGGATCACTGCGTCGCGCGGCCCGCGAAGGCCGCGCGCCCCCCAGCAAAAACCGCTCCCCACGCCCCCCCCCCCCCGGCCGCGGGCGCGGACGCCCACGCCCCATACCCCCCCCACCGCGCGGTCGGCCGCGCCGCGCAGGCGATGCGATGCGTCGGCCGCGTTCGGCGTCACCCGCAGCTGGCCCGTCGCATCGCAGTGCAGCCGCCCGCGCAGCAGTTCGAGCCGCTCGTGGCGCTTGTCCCATGGCGCATCGAGCGCCGCGTACAGGCGCAGCGCCGGTTCGGACCGCCCCTGCAGCGCGTCCAGCAGGGGCTGCGCGAACGCGGTGAACGTGGCCAACACCGAGACCGGGTTGCCCGGCAGCCCGAGCACCAGGGCCCGGTCCAGCTCACCACACAGCAATGGCATGCCCGGCCGCATGCGCACCTTCCAGAAATGGATGCGGCCGGTGCGTTCCAGCAGCGCCGGCAAGTGGTCCTTCTCGCCGGCGGACACGCCGCCGCAGGTCAGGATCAGGTCGAACGCGGCGGCGGCATCGCGCAGCACCGTTTCCATGCGCGCCGGGTCGTCGGGCAAGGTGGGCCAGGCCACCGGGGTGAAGCCCAGCTCGCGCAGCCGCGCCATCAGCAGGTCGCGGTTGGCGTTGTAGATCTGCCCCGGCGCCAGCGGCACGCCGGGTTCCACCAGTTCGTCGCCGGTAGCGAACACCGCCACGGTGGGCCGCGCATGCACCGGCAACTGCGCGCGCCCCACGGCGGCGGCCAGCCCGATCCGCGCGGCGGTGAGCACGCTGCCGGCCCGCAGCACGACATCGCCGGCGCCCACGTCCTCGCCCGCGCGGCGCACGTAGCTGCCCGGCGCGGGGGCGGCGTCGAAGGTGATCCAGCCCCCCTCCTCGCGCGCCAGTTCGCGCATCAAAATGGTGTCGGCACCCGCCGGCAACAGGGCGCCCGTGGTGATGCGCACGCATTCGCCCTCGCCCAGCGGCGCGGCGTCGGCATGTCCGGCGAACTGCTCGCCGGCCAGGCGCAGGCGGTGGCCGGCGGCATCGGCATGGCGGAACGCGAAGCCGTCCATCGCGCTGTTGTCGAACGCCGGCAGGTGGACCTCGGCGATGACATCGGCCGCCAGCACGCGGCCCTCCGCGCGGGCGGTGGCCAGGTGTTCCACCGGCATGCGACGCGCTGCCGCCAGCCCGCGCAGCAGCGCCAGGGCTTCATCGACGGACAGGCGGGTGGGAAACGCGGTCATCGGCGATGCCGCGGTCACTTGCCCTTGACGTGGCGCATCAGGCGTCGCTTGCGCGCGATCTGCCGGTCCGTCAGCTCGTTCTTCTTGCCTTCGTACGGATTGGCGCCTTCGCGGAAGATGAAGCGCACCGGCGTGCCGACCAGCTTGAAGCGCTTGCGGAAGAAGTTTTCCAGGTAGCGCTTGTACGAATCGGGCAGCACCTTCAGGCGCGTGCCGTGGACGATGAAGGTCGGCGGGTTGCTGCCGCCCGGATGCACGTAGCGCAGCTTGGAGACGTGGCCGCGGATGCTCGGCGGCGGATTGGTCTCGTAGGCCACTTCCAGGGTCTTGTTCACCTCGGCGGTGCTGAATTCCTTGGTGGCCGAGGCGTGCGCGCGGTGGATGGCGCGGAACAACTCGCGCAGGCCCGAGCCGTGCTTGGCCGAGATGCGCACCGCTTCGGCCCAGTTGACGAAGCTCAGCTTGCGCGAAAGCAGGTCTTCGGCCTGTTCGCGCTGGTAGTCGGTCAGGCCGTCCCACTTGTTGATCGCCACCACGAGCGCCTTGCCGGCCTCCAGGATGGCGCCGAGCACGGTCGCGTCCTGGTCGGTGACGCCCTCGGTGGCGTCCAGCAGCAGCACGGCGACCTGGCACTGCTCGATCGCCTGCAGCGTCTTGAACGCGCTGAACTTCTCCACCGCTTCTTCCACGCGCGACTTGCGGCGCAGGCCGGCGGTATCGATCAGGCGGTACTCGCGGCCATCGCGCTCCAGGTCCACGGCGATGGAATCGCGCGTGGTGCCCGGCACCTCGGAGGCGATCATGCGTTCCTCGCCCAGCAGGCGGTTCACCAGCGTGGACTTGCCCACGTTCGGGCGGCCGACGAAGGCGATGCGCATGCGCTTGGGGTCTTCGTCCAGCAGCTCGCCGGCACCTTCCTCGGGCAGGCGCTCGCACACCTCGTCGAGCAGGTCGTCCAGGCCCTGGCGGTGCGCGGCCGAGACGGTGATGACGTCGGCGAAGCCGTAGCGCGCGAAGTCCGAGCGCACGGCGTCTTCGTTGACGCCGTCGATCTTGTTGATGACCAGCAGGGTCGGCCGCGACAGCTTGCGCAGCCAGGCCAGGATTTCGTCGTCGAGCGCGGAGGCGCCTTCGCGGCCATCGACCACGAACAGCACCAGGTCCGCTTCGCCGGCCGCGGCGCGGGCCTGCCGCGCGGTCGCGCCGGCCAGGCCTTCTTCATCGCCGGCGATGCCGCCGGTATCGACCACGATGAAGGGTTCGTGCCCTTCCAGCCGGCACACGCCGTAGTGGCGGTCACGGGTGACGCCAGGCTGGTCGTGGACCAGCGCGTCGCGGCTGCGCGTCAGCGCATTGAACAGCGTGGACTTGCCGACATTCGGCCGTCCAACCAGGGCGACCAAAGGCAGCATCGCGTCACTCCTGTCTTATTGGGCCAGCCGGAAGGCGGTCAGTTTGCCGTCCGTGTTCTGCACCAGCAGTATGCCATCGGAGACGACGAGCTGGCCGACCAGGGCGTCGCGCCCGGCGCGCTCGCGCGCCGCCAGTTCGCCGTTGTCCAGCCGCAACCAGTGCAGGTAGCCCTTGTAGTCGCCGACCACGGCGTAGTCGCCCTGGATCGCCGCGCCGGTCAGCGAGCGGCGGGCCAGCGCGGCTTGCGACCACATCGCCGAGCCGGTGCCCTTGTCCAGGCCCCAGACCGAGCCGGCGTTGTCGGCCACGACCACCAGGCCGGGGGACACGCCCACCGCGCCGGCGCCGCCATGGTCGCGCGACCAGATCGGGCGACCGGTCGGGCCGTCGATGGCCAGCGTCTCGTTCTTGAAGCTGGTGGCATACAGCGTGCGGTCTTCCAGCACCGGGGTGCCGTCCACGTCGGCCATGCGCTGCAGCTCGGTGCGGCCTTCCGGCACGCCGATCGCCTGCGACCACAGCGGGCGGCCGTCCTGCATGGCCAGCGTGTCGACGGTGCCGTCGTCGTTGCCGACGAAGACCACGCCCGGGCCGGCGAGCACCGAGGCGTTGCCGCGCACGGTCAGCGACGGCGACTCCTTGTCATGGAACCAGCGACGCTGGCCGTTGCCCGCCTCGAAGGCGGTGACGCGGCCGTCGTTGCTGCGCACGAACACCAGGTTCTGCGCGATGGCCGGGGCGGCGATGACTTCGTTCGGCACGCGGGCGCGCCACTTCTCGCTGCCGTTGGCCGCGTCCAGGGCGATGACCTGGCCGTCGAGCGTGCCGATCACCACCAGCCCCTCGCCCACGCCGGGACCACCGGACAGGCGCAGCTTGGGCTTCTTCTTGACCTTCTCGGGCTTGTATTCCCAGACCTGCTTGCCGGTCTGCAGGTCGAGCGCGACGACGCCGCCTTCCACCGCGGCGGCAAACACCTTGCCGTCGGCGACCGAGGGATGCTGGCGCACGCCGATACGGCCTTCGCCCTTGCCCACGCCGGTGGACCACAGCTTGCGCACTTCCACGGTCGGCTTGAAATCGACCAGTTCGGCCGGCTCCTGTGCCTTCTTCGCGGCGGCGTCCTTGCTGGTGAACCAGCCCTTGACCGTGCTGCAGCCGCTCAGCGCGGCGCCCAGCAGCACGATGGCCGCCAACTGCTTCAACTTCGAGTGATTCATCAGATCTGCTCCGCGGGTTCGGGCACGGTGCCGCCCGCATCGGTGAGCTTGACTTCCAGCAGGGCGCGCTGCGGCGCGCCGACCGCCACCTGGGCCAGGGCCTTCGTGTACAGGTCGCGGGCCGCGTCGCGCTGACCCTGGGCCTGCGCCGCGTCGCCGCGGATTTCCAGGCTGATGCCGTCGTCGTACCCGGCCAGCAGCTTGTCCGCCTCGGCGGCCTGGTTGGCGTCGATCAACAGCTTGGCCAGCCGCTGGTCGACCACCCGCTTGAGCGCGCCGTCGGCCTGGATGCCCCGCAGGGTCTTGATCGCATCATCGTTCTTGCCGGCGGTGACCTGCGCCTTGGCCAGGTCCAGCGCCGCAAGGTCGATATAGACGCCGGCGGCCTTGGCCGCGGACAGGTCCTGCATCGCCTTGGCGGCTTCGTCCAGCTTGCCGGCTTCCACGCCCTTGACCACCGCGTCGTAGCGGCGGCCGGCTTCGGCCGCGTGGGAAAGCTGCTGCTTCTGCCACCACTGCCAGCCCAGGATCAGGCCCAGGCCCACCACGACACCGCCGATCAGGCCGGCGCCGTTCTTCCTCAACCACGAGCGAACGCGTTCGCCTTGTTCGTGTTCGTCCAGCAGATCGTCGATCGCCATGCGTACTCTCACCCCGTCCTTGTCGGATCCGGAGCATCAAAGGGGAAACGAAAAACCGCGGTGCCTGCAGCCTGCGACATCACTCGGCAGCGGGCACCACGGAGCCGTCGGAGGATACCGCAAAACGCGCCACGTTAGCGCGCTGGAACGGTTTCACGTCGACGATACTGCCGGCTTGCTGAACCTCTACCGCCGACGCATTGCCCAGCTTGACGCGGCCGACGCGGCCGGTTTCGTAGCTGCGATCCTCGCCCGCGCGCACCAGCCCCTTCTCGACCACGCTGCCGTCCGGCGCCACGATCTCGATCCAGCTTTCGCCGGTGAAGTGCAACGACAGGCCGGCGCCGGAAGGCGCGCTCGCCGCGCGCGGCATCGGCGTCAACGACGCGATGTACGGCGCGGTCGGCGTGGTGGGCTTGGGGACATCGGCGCTGGCCGCCGCGGCGGCCGGGGTGGACGAAGTGGCCGGCGTGGCGGCCGGCTCGCCGGCCACCTGGGCGGCGGCGCTCTCGCCGGGCACCACGTCCAGCGATGCGGTGTTGCGGCCCTGCTCGCCCGGCACGCTGCGGATGGCGTACCAGACCGGCACGACCAGCACGCCGGTGATCACGACGTACACGGCGCGGCGGGCGATGCTCTCCATCATCCGCCGGCCGCGCGGGGTGTGCGAATGGCTGACCAGCTTGACCGGCTCCACGTTCTCCAGCCGCGCCTGCTGCAACAGCGGCGCCAGGTCCACCTTCAACAGGCGCGCGTAGCTGCGCAGCTGGCCGCGAACGAATACCGGGGCGCCCAGGCGTTGCCAGTCCTCCTGCTCCAGCGACCGCACCACCTGTACCGGCATGCGCAGCTGGGTCGCCACCTGGTCCACCGTCAGCCCGGCGGCCTCGCGCGCTTCACGCAGGTACTGTCCGCATCCCTTTTCCTGCTCGAAAGGGTTCGGATTGGACTCACTGATCACAATGCTTTGGCCCCCGGGTTGGCGGTGGTCGGCGGAAACTCCTCGACCAGCCGCTGCTGATATCGGCTGGCGGCTGCCTTGTCGCCAAGCCCCTGTTCAATCTGAATAGCAAGTTGTAGCACGGAAGCCGTGGCCGGTGCAGCCGCCAGACGCCGTTCGCTGAAAGCCCGCGCCTCGAAGTAGCGGCGCTGGGAGACCTGGTAGCGCGCCATCGATTCCAGCGCGTAGGCATTGGTGGGATCGAGCTGCAGCGCCTTTTCCAGGTCCGCGGCCGCCCGTTCGCCCTGCCCGGACTGCAAGGCGCAGCCCCCGGCGTTGGCCAGCGCGGCGGCCGGGGTGCGGTAATTGGGCGCGGCCAGCGCACGGTCGAACCACACCAGCGCTTCGGCGGCGAAGCCGTTCGCGCACAGCCACGCGCCATAGTTGTTGAGGGTGTCGCCCTGCTCCGGGGCCAGTTCGGCCGCCTTGCGATAGGCCTCGCCGGCGCCTCGTGCATCGCCCTGGCGGTCGCGCACGAGCGCCTGGACGGTATAGGCGTCGGCCAGCCGCGGGTCCTGCTTGATCACCTCGCGCACCAGCGCGTCGGCGGCGGGAATATCCCCGCCCTGGAGACGGTTGACCGCCAGCCCGAGCTTTTCCTGCCGGGCCAGCCGCTGGCGGGTGGCCGGGTCGTCACGCACGTCGTAACGCGGGGCGACATTGTCCACGCGCTTGACCTTGCCCGCCTTCGCGTTGCGCGACCCGGTGCCGCAACCGGCGGTCAGCAGCGCGGTCGCGACCAGCAAACACAACGTCAGCTCATGCCGCCGCGTCATGGCCGTCTTGGGCTTCCAGTTGCCGGCGGAACGTGGCTTGGCGGCGGGTGCGATCCATCACCTGCCCCTTGAGCTGGCCGCAGGCGGCGTCGATGTCGTCGCCGCGGGTACGGCGCACCATCGTCAGCACCTGCGAATCGAGCAGGATTTTCTGGAAGGCGCGGATCTGTCCCTCGTCCGAGCGCTCGTAGCGCGTGCCCGGGAAGGGATTGAACGGGATCAGGTTGACCTTGCCCGAATCCTTCGCCTGCACGGCATTGTCGAACTGGCGCATCAGCTTGGCCAGTTGGCGCGCATGCTCGGGCTGGTCGTTGATGCCCTTCATCAGGGTGTATTCGAAGGTCACCGAGTCGCGCTTCTTGTTCGCGCGCAGATAGCGCGCGCACGACGCCATCAGCTCGGCGATCGGGTACTTCTTGTTGAGCGGCACCAGCGTCTCGCGCAGCACGTCGTTGGGCGCATGCAGCGACACCGCCAGCGAGACGTCGCTCTCCACCGAGAGGCGGTCGATCATCGGCACCAGGCCGGAGGTGGACAGCGTGACCCGCTTGTTGGCCAGGCCGTAGCCGAGGTCGTCGCGCATCACGTTCATGGCGCGCACGACGTTGTCGAAGTTCATCAGCGGCTCGCCCATGCCCATCATCACCACGTTGGTGAGGCGGCGCTGCTGGTGCGGGACGTTGCCGAGGTGGCGCGCCGCGACCCACACCTGCCCGATGATCTCGGCGGTGGACAGGTTGCGGTTGAAACCCTGCGTGGCGGTGGAGCAGAACGTGCAGTTCAGCGCGCAGCCCACCTGCGAGGACACGCACAGCGTGCCGCGCGTCTTGTCGGGGATGTACACCGTCTCAATGGCATTCTTGCCATCGGCGCCCATCGCCAGCAGCCACTTGTGCGTGCCGTCGGCGGAAGGCTTGTCGAACACCACGTTCGGGACGACCACCTCGGCGTGCGCGTGCAGCTTGGCCCGCAGCGCCTTGCCGAGGTCGGTCATCTGGTCGAAGTCGGTGACGTAGCGGTGGTGGATCCACTTCATCACCTGGTGGGCACGGTAGCGCGCCTCGCCGAGGGTTTCGGCGAAGAACTGCTCCAGGCCCGCGCGATCGAGGTCCAGCAGGTTCTGCTTGGCAACCTTCCCGTCGAGGACGGGAAGCTCACGCGGCTCGGTGGGGCTGACGACCTCGTTCACGGCACTTCTCTCTTAGCGCGAAACCACTTCGGTGGCGGCGAAGAAATACGCCACTTCGATGGCGGCGTTCTCGACCGAGTCCGAACCGTGGGCGGCGTTGGCATCGATCGAATCGGCGAAGTCGGCGCGGATGGTGCCCGGCGCGGCGTCCTTCGGATTGGTGGCGCCCAGCAGGTCGCGGTGCGCGGCCACGGCGTTCTCGCCTTCCAGCGCCTGGATCATCACCGGGCCGGAGATCATGAACTCGACCAGCGCGTTGAAGAACGGGCGCTCGCGGTGCACGGCGTAGAAGCCTTCGGCCTCGCGACGCGACAGCTGCTTGTACTTGGCGGCCACGACCTTCAGGCCGGCCTTCTCGAAGCGGCTGTAGATTTCGCCGATGACGTTCTTGGCGACGGCATCGGGCTTGATGATGGACAGGGTGCGCTCCAGCGCCATGGAAAAATCTCCCGAGGGCGGGCCACTGACTGGCCCGAGGTTAACATGAAAAAAACCCGCGTCAAAACGCGGGCTTAGCCGAACTTGCGATGGACAATTCTAACGCCTTGGCGCGGGCTTTGCATACTGGGCGGGCGCCGGCTGCCGGGGCGGTCATGCTGCGGCGCACAATGCACTTCCATACGGCAGGGTATAGGATCAAACAATCGTTTGATTGATGCCCTCGCCGCCATGCCCAAGCCCGCCCACTTCTCCACCAAGGACCGCATCCTCGGCGCGGCGGAGGAGCTGTTCGCCCAGCATGGCTTCGCCGGCACCTCGCTGCGGCTGGTCACCAGCCACGCGGACGTCAACATCGCCGCGGTCAACTACCACTTCGGCTCGAAGGAAAACCTGGTCAACGAGGTCTTCCGCCGGCGCATGGACGAGATGACCGCCGCCCGCCTGGCCCAGCTGGAACAGGCGCGCCGCGAGCGCCCGGGCGACCTGGCCGCCGTGCTGGCCGCCTTCGTCGAACCGGCGCTGGCGATGGCGCAGGACCGCCAGAGCGGCGGCGCCTTCGTGCGGGTCATCGCGCGGGCCTACGCCGAGAAGAACGACAACCTGCGCAAGTTCCTCTCCGACCATTACGGCCATGTCCTGCGCGAGTTCGGCAAGGCCATCGCGGCCTGCGTGCCGGGCCTGAGCAAGGAGGAGCTGTACTGGCGGCTGGATTTCCTGGCCGGCGCCCTGACCTACGCCATGGCCGACTTCGGCCTGATCAAGCGCCCGGCCGGCGTCAGCGAGGCCGACCACCGCGCCCATGCGGCGCGCGAACTCATCCGTTTCGCGGAGGCCGGCTTCCTGGCCCGCCCCCAACCCTAAGCCGTTCACACCGTAGTCGTTATCCATCAAGGGTTTATCGATATGTCCAATCCCCTGCTAGTCCGTCGCGCGGCCGTCCTCGGCGCCGGCGTCATGGGCGCCCAGATCGCCGCGCACCTCACCAACGCCGGTGTCGACACCGTGCTGTTCGACCTGGCCGCGAAGGAAGGCCCCGCCGACGGCATCGTGCTGAAGGCCATCGCCAACCTGGGCAAGCTGAGCCCGGCGCCGCTGGCGTCCAAGTCGCTGGCCGAGGCCATCACCCCGGCCAACTACGACACCGGCCTGGAGCAGCTGCGCGGCTGTGACCTGATCATCGAAGCCATCGCCGAACGCATGGACTGGAAGCAGGACCTGTACGCGAAGATCGCGCCGTTCGTGTCCGACACCGCCGTGCTGGCCTCCAACACCTCCGGCCTGGGCATCAACAAGCTGGCCGAGGTGCTGCCCGAGCAGCTGCGCCACCGCTTCTGCGGCGTGCACTTCTTCAACCCGCCGCGCTACATGCACCTGGCCGAGCTGATCCCGGCCAAGGGCACGGACAAGTCCGTGCTCGAAGGCCTGGAGACCTTCCTCACCACCACGCTCGGCAAGGGCGTGGTGTACGCCAAGGACACGCCGAACTTCATCGGCAACCGCATCGGCGTGTTCTCGATCCTGTCCACCATCCACCACACCGAGCAGTTCGGCCTGGGCTTCGACGAGGTCGACGGCCTGACCGGCCCGCTGGTGGGCCGCCCGAAGTCGGCGACCTACCGCACCTCCGACGTGGTCGGCCTGGACACCATGGCGCACGTCATCAAGACCATGGCCGACACCCTGCCCGATGACCCGTGGCATGCGTTCTTCAAGTCGCCCAAGTGGCTGGAGGCGCTGATCGCCAAGGGCGCGCTGGGCCAGAAGACCGGCGCGGGCATCTTCCGCAAGGTCGGCAAGGACATCGTCGTGCTCGACGTGGCCAAGCAGGACTACCGCCCGGCCGACCGCGCCGCGGCGCCGGAAGTGGTCGAGATCCTGAAGATCAAGAACCCGGCCGAGAAGTTCGCCAAGCTGCGCGAAAGCCAGCACCCGCAGGCACAGTTCCTGTGGGCGACGTTCCGCGACCTGTTCCACTACAGCGCCTACCACCTGGCCGACATCGCCGACACCGCGCGCGACGTGGACCTGGCGATCCGCTGGGGCTACGGCTGGTCGCTGGGCCCGTTCGAGACCTGGCAGGCCGCCGGCTGGAAGCAGGTCGCGCAGTGGATCGCCGACGACATCGCCGCCGGCAAGAGCATGAGCAACGCCCCGCTGCCGAACTGGGTGTTCGACGGACGCGACGGCGTGCACGCCGCCGAGGGCAGCTACAGCCCGGCGCGCGATGCCAAGCTGCCGCGTTCCTCGCTGCCGGTGTACCGCCGCCAGCGTTTCCCCGATCCGCTGCTGGGCGAGAAGTTCAGCCCGGGCGAGACGGTGTTCGAGAACGATGGCCTGCGCATGTGGCACGACGGCGACGATATCGCCGTGGTCAGCTTCAAGACCAAGATGAACACCGTTTCCGACCAAGTGCTCGATGGCCTGCAGGAAGCGGTCTCGCGCGCCGAGAAGGACTTCAAGGGCCTGGTGATCTGGCAGCAGAAGGAGCCCTTCTCCGCCGGCGCTGACCTGGCCGGTGCGCTGGGCGCGCTGCAGGCCGGCAAGGTCGCCGAGTTCGAGGCGATGGTCGCCAACTTCCAGCGCACCAGCCAGCGCATCAAGTATTCGCTGGTGCCGGTGGTGGCCGCGGTGCGTGGCCTGGCGCTGGGCGGCGGCTGCGAGTTCCAGATGCATAGTGCCAAGACGGTGGCCGCGCTGGAGAGCTACATCGGCCTGGTCGAGGCCGGCGTGGGCCTGCTGCCGGCCGGTGGCGGCCTGAAGGAACTGGCGGTGCGCGCTTCGCAGGCGGCCGGTCCGGGCGGTGACGTGTTCGCCGAGCTGAAGAAGACCTTCGAGACCGTGGCGATGGCCAAGGTGTCCAACTCGGCGGTCAACGCGAAGGAACTGGGCCTGCTGCGCCAGACCGACAAGGTGGTGTTCAACACCTTCGAGTCGCTGTACATCGCCAAGGCCGAGGCGCTGGCGCTGGCCGAGGGCGGCTATCGCCCGCCGCTGCCCGCCAACCGCATCCAGGTCGCCGGCGATGTCGGCATCGCCACCTTCAAGATGCTGCTGGTCAACATGCTGGAAGGCCGCTTCATCAGCGAGTACGACTACGAGATCGCCAGCCGCATCGCCACGGTGGTGTGCGGTGGCGAAGTGGACCGTGGCGCGCTGGTGGACGAGGAATGGCTGCTCAAGCTCGAGCGCCAGCACTTCGTGGAGCTGGCCCAGCAGGAGAAGACCCAGGCCCGCATCGCCCACATGCTCAAGACCGGCAAGCCGCTGCGCAATTGATGCGCAGCGCTTGAGGCCTTCTTCGAATTCCGGAGTAATGAAATGACCAAGCAGATCCAGGACGCCTACATCGTCGCCGCCACCCGCACCCCGGTGGGCAAGGCGCCGAAGGGCATGTTCCGCAATACCCGCCCCGACGACATGCTGGCGCACGTGCTGCGTTCGGTGGTGGCGCAGGCGCCGGGCATCGACCTGGCGCGTATCGACGATGCGATCATCGGCTGCGCGATGCCCGAGGGCGAGCAAGGCATGAACGTGGCGCGCATCGGCGTGCTGCTGGCCGGCCTGCCGAACACGGTGGCCGGGCAGACGATCAACCGCTTCTGCTCTTCGGGCCTGCAGGCCGTGGCGCTGGCGGCCAACGAAATCCGCCTGGGCAATGCCGACCTGATGCTGGCCGGCGGCACCGAGTCGATGTCGATGGTGCCGATGATGGGCAACAAGGTGGCGCTGTCGCCGTCGGTGTTCAAGGACGACCACGTGGCCATCGCCTACGGCATGGGCATCACCGCCGAGAAGGTGGCCGAGGAGTGGAAGGTGTCGCGCGAGGACCAGGATACGTTCGCGCTGGCGTCGCACCAGAAGGCGCTGGCGGCGATTGCGGCCGGCGAGTTCCGCGACGAGATCAGCCCGTACGAGATCGTCTCGCACGTGCCGGACCTGGCGGGCAACGCGATCGCGCTGCGCAAGAAGCTGGTGGATACCGATGAAGGCCCGCGTGCGGACACGTCGCTGGAGGGCCTGGGCAAGCTGCGTCCGGTGTTCCGCAACGGCCAGTTCGGCGGTTCGGTGACGGCGGGCAATTCGTCGCAGATGAGCGATGGCGCCGGCGCGGTGCTGCTGGCTTCCGAGCAGGCGATCAAGGACTACGGGTTGACGCCGCTGGCGCGCTTCGTGTCGTTCTCGGTGGCGGGCGTGCGGCCGGAAGTGATGGGCATCGGTCCGATCGCGGCGATCCCGAAGGCGCTGAAGCAGGCCGGGTTGACCAAGGACCAGCTCGACTGGATCGAGCTCAACGAGGCCTTCGCGGCGCAGTCGCTGGCGGTGATCCGCGACAGCCAGCTGGACCCGTCGAAGATCAATCCGCTGGGCGGTGCGATCGCGCTGGGCCACCCGCTCGGTGCGACCGGTGCGATCCGTACCGCGACGATCGTGCACGGTCTGCGTCGTCGCCAGCAGAAGTACGGCATGGTGACGATGTGCATCGGCACCGGCATGGGCGCTGCGGGGATCATCGAGGCGCTTTGATCTTTGCAGTGGATTTTGGATGTTGGAGAGGCGGCCTGCGGGCCGCCTTTTCTTTTGTGCGCTTTGTTTTTGGGGCGTGTTGGCCTTCGAGGTTGATCGGCTGTTCTTTGATCGTGCACGGCCTGCGGGGGCTGGGCCCTTTCGGGACACGCCGTGAACCCATCCATGGGGGCTCGTAGGCGACATCCATGTCGCCTACGGTCCCGAAAG
>NZ_JARQXB010000029.1 GCF_029543105.1 Stenotrophomonas sp. HITSZ_GD | reverse complement strand
GGATGTCGCCTACGAGCCCCCATGGATGGGTTCACGGCGTGTCCCGAAAGGGCCCCGCCCCCGCAGGCCGTGCACAAAACCCAACCAGCCGACCCACATCGCAAAGGCCAAAAACCATAAAGCCTGCGCGAAACCCCAAGCCCAAGCGGCCGCAGGCCGCAAAAAACCCACCCCCAACCCCCACACCCCCTTGTGGGACAATACCCATACCGCCCCTTGCGGTGCCCCTTCCGCTCCCAAGACGCCCCATGACCCAGCCCACCCGCCGCCAGCTGGCCAACGCCATCCGCTTCCTCGCCGCCGACGCGGTCGAAACCGCCAAGTCCGGCCACCCCGGCATGCCCATGGGCATGGCCGACATCGCCGAAGTGCTGTGGAATGACTTCCTACGCTTCAACCCGGTCGATCCCCACTGGTTCAACCGCGACCGCTTCATCCTCTCCAACGGCCACGGCTCCATGCTGCAGTACGCCCTGCTGCACCTGACCGGCTACGACCTGCCGATCGAGGAGCTCAAGCACTTCCGCCAGCTGCACAGCAAGACCGCCGGCCACCCCGAGCGCAGCGAAACCCCCGGCGTGGAGACCACCACTGGCCCGCTCGGCCAGGGCTTCGCCAACGCCGTCGGCTTCGCGCTGGCCGAGAAGCTGCTGGCCCAGCGCTACAACCGCGACGGCCACGCCATCGTCGACCACCGCACCTTCGTGTTCATGGGCGACGGCTGCCTGATGGAAGGCATCTCGCATGAAGCCGCCTCGCTCGCCGGCACCTGGGGCCTGGGCAAGCTGGTGTGCTTCTGGGACAACAACCACATCTCCATCGACGGCAACACCGACGGCTGGTTCACCGACAACACCCCCGAGCGTTTCGAAGCCTACGGCTGGCATGTCATCCGCGATATCGACGGCCACCACCCGGACGCCATCAAGGCCGCCATCGAGCACGCCCTGGCCGAGGAAGGCAAGCCGACCCTGATCTGCTGCCGCACCATCATCGGCTTCGGCGCCCCCACCAAGGCCGGCAAGGAATCCTCGCACGGCGCCGCGCTGGGCAAGGAAGAGCTGGAAGGCGCGCGCAAGGCGCTGGAATGGCCGTATGGCCCGTTCGAGATTCCGCAGGAGATCTACGACGGCTGGAACCACGTCGACGCCGGCAAGCACGCGCAGGCGCAGTGGCAGCAGGCCTTCGAAGCCTACGAAAAGGCCTTCCCGGCCGAAGCCGCCGAGCTGATGCGCCGCTACCGCGGCGAGCTGCCCCAGGACTTCCTCGCCCAGGCCGATGCGTTCATCGCCAAGGCCCAGGCCGATGGCCAGACCATTGCCTCGCGCAAGGCCTCCCAGCTGACCATCGAAGCGTTCGCCCCCCTGCTGCCGGAAATCGTCGGCGGCTCGGCCGACCTGGCGCATTCGAACCTGACCCTGTGGAAGGCCAGCAAGTCGGTCGCCACCACCGACCCGAACGCCAACTACGTCTATTACGGCGTGCGCGAGTTCGGCATGACCGCGATTGCCAATGGCCTGGCCCTGCACGGCGGCTTCATTCCGTTCGACGCCACCTTCCTGGTGTTCAGCGACTACGCCCGCAACGGCGTGCGCATGAGCGCGCTGATCCCGGCCCACGCCATCCACGTCTATACCCACGACTCCATCGGCCTGGGCGAGGATGGCCCGACCCACCAGCCGGTCGAACACCTGGCCGCATTGCGCTACATCCCCAACAACGACGTGTGGCGCCCGTGCGACGCGGTCGAATCGGCGGTGAGCTGGAAGGCCGCCATCACCCGCAACGACGGTCCCAGCTGCCTGGTCTTCAGCCGCCAGAACCTGCAGCACCAGCCGCGCAGCGACGAACAGGTCAAGCAGATCGAGCGCGGCGGCTACGTGCTGGCCGATGCCGAGGGCGGCACGCCGGACGTGATCCTGATCGGCACCGGTTCGGAAGTGGGCCTGGCGGTGGAAGCCAAGCAGCAGCTCGACGCCGCCGGCCTGAAGACCCGCGTGGTCTCGATGCCGTCCACCGATGTGTTCGACCGCCAGAGCAGCGAGTACCGCGAGTCCGTGTTGCCGAACGCCGTGCGCAAGCGCGTGGCGGTGGAAGCGGGCGTGACCGGCTTCTGGCGCAAGTACGTCGGCCTGGACGGCGACGTGGTGGGCATCGATACCTTCGGTGCTTCCGCGCCGGCCGAAGTGCTGTACAAGCACTTCGCCATCACCGTGGACCACGTGGTGGCGGCGGCGAAGGCGCTGTAAGCCTTCAGTTCGCCCCACGCAAAAGGCCAGCGGATTCCGCCGGCCTTTTGTTTTTGCGCGCGCCGCTCAGAGCGCCTGGCCGTCGTGCAGCACTGGGTAGGGATTGAGCGCTTCGCCTTCCCACCAATGCCGTTCCGGGCCCAGCTTGAAGATCGCGAAGTGCAGGTGCGGCGCGTCCGGGCTCGCGTTGCCGGTACTGCCGACATAGCCGATCACCTGCCCGCGGCGGAGGGTCTGCTTCTCCGCCAGCCCGTCGGCGTAACGCTGCAGGTGCGCGTAGTAATACGCATAGCGGCCGCTGGGCTCGAACTGGTAGATCGTCAGGCCACCGCGCTGGCTGTCGAACAGCTTTTCCACCGTGCCATCGGCCACCGCCAGCACCGGCGTGCCGGCCGCGGCCATGATGTCGATCGCGTCGTGGACGCGGCCCTCGCTGCGCGCGTCGGTGAAGGTGTCATGCAGGTCCGCGCGGGCGATGCCCTGCACGGGCAGCAGCAGCCCGTTCCCGCCGGCAGCCTCGCCGGCCGGTGCCGGCGCGTTTGCGGCGCCCAGCGAGGCGGGGGGCACCCCGGCGTCGAGATGGCCCGCCTCCGCCGCCGGGGCGACGGAGGTGGGCGGCTGGGCGGCCGGCGGCGACTGCAACGCGACGCGCTCCGGTGCCACGGGCGTGGCCGGTGCCGGCGTGGCCGGCGCGCCACCGGTCGCCTGCGCGACGGCCTGGTTGATCTGCGTGCCGGTGGAGACCGTGTCCGGTCCATACAGCCACCAGTAGCCCGCCGCGCCCACCAGCAATCCGCACACCACCAGCACAAGGCTTTTCATCGGCTCACTCCTGCAGGATCGCCGGCACCGAGGCATCCACCGCACCGGCCACGATCAGCGCATCCCAGTTGGTCAGGCGAATGCAGCCGTGCGATTCGGTCTTGCCGACATGCCCCGGCTCGGGCGTGCCGTGGATGCCGTAGTGCGGCTTGGACAGGTCGATCCACACCGGGCCGACCGGGTTGTTCGGGCCCGGCGGCAGCGTGGCCTTCTTGTCGTTGCGGCTGGCGTCCCAGAACAGCTTGGGGTTGTAGTGGAACGGCGGGTCGCGCGAGATGCCCAGGATCTTCCAGCGCCCGATCGGCAGCGGGTCGTGCGTGCTGCCGGTGGAGGCGGGGAACTGCGCGAACACCTTGCCCTGCGCGTCGCGCAGGGAGAGCGTGGAATCGGACTTGTCCACCACCAGTGTGGCGGCCTTCGGCAACGGCGCGCCGCCGCCCACCGAGGGCACGCGCAGCACGGTACCGGCGCGGCGGAAATCGGCCTGCGGGTTGAGCGCGCGCAGCAACGCCGGGCTGGCATGGAAGCGTTCGCCGAGCGCTTCCTCCACCGACTGGTAACCCAGCGCCGGCAGCTTGGCCTGGTCGGCCGGCTCCTTCGGTGTCGGCGCGTAGGGGCCGGCGACATCGGCATCGGTGAGCGTGTAGTCCACCAGCGTGGGTGCGGTATCGGCCGAGAGGGCTTGCCACGTCGCCTCGTCGAGTTCGCCACTGGCCTTCAGGTCATGCGCGCGCTGGAAGCCAGCCACCGCGCGGCGCTGGTTCGAGCCCGGCCGCGCATCGATCTCGCCGGGAGAAAAGTGCGCGCGATCGAGCAACACCTGCGCGGCGAAGTCCGAGCGTGGGCCGGTATCGGGCGCGGTGATGGCCGGCGCCTGCGCGGCGGCCACCAGCGGCGCGGCACCCAGCAGCAAGGCGAGGAAACGTGAGGACGACGTGCACATCGGCATGCGGAACACTCCAGCGGAATATGGCCGCAGCTTGCCGTGCCCCGTTGCGCGCGACGCGTGAAAACCCACCGCGGCGCCTGAAGCGCCCCTCAACGCCGGGTACGCGCCAGCGCGTGCCGCACCAGGCGCGCCTGCACGCGCTCGCCGCCGCCGCGCGGCGCGTCCAGGCCCATGCGCTGCAGGGCCTGCGCATCGTCGGCCAGCGGGCCGGCGAGGGCGCCGGCGAGCAGCCGCAGCTTGCCCGGCCACGACGCGCTGCATTCCTTGAGCCAGGCCAGCGCGCGCAACAGCCGTTGCTCGACCTCGGTGAAATCGCTGCCCAGCGGATAGTCGGGCAGGGTGCCGTCGCGCCGGAACGGCGCGAGCGTGCGCGCCAGCGCCTGCGGCGTGTTGCGCTGCCACTGCGCGGGCGCCACGAAGTCCTCGCGCAGCTTGCGCGCCGCCTTGGCCGAGGCCAGCAGGCCGGCCTGGAACGGCGCCTCGGCGATGGCGGTCATCGCGATCGCGCAATCCTCGTCGGTGGCGCCGAGCAGGTCGGCGATGCCGTACTGGTTGACGTAGACATCGCGCAGGTGGCGCGGGATCGTGGCGTGGCCGTAGGACCAGCGCACGCTTGATTCCACCTGGCCGTCGCCGCGGGCGCGGCTGGCACGGAACATCAGCACGCTGCGCGCATCCTCCAGCGCATGCGCCATCGCCACGAAGTTGTACTGGCCGCCGACGCCGGAGACGATGCGCCCGTCCTCCAGGCCATCGGAGGCGGCCGCGCCCAGGGCGGTGGCGATCATGCAGCTGTTGAAGAAGCGGGCATCGCGGCGCTGCAGGCGCTCCAGCGCCTCGTGGCCGCCGTATAGCTGGTTGATCTCGCTGATGCGGCGCATGCCGATGCCGTGCGCGCCGTCGCCCTGCGCCCGCAGCCAGTCGTAGAACTCGGCCGAGCCGAGGTAGAAGGCGCCATGCAGGAACTCGCCCTCGCGCGCCAGTCGGGCATGGTCCTCGGCATCGGCGTGGCCCGCGTGCAGGCGCTGCATCAATGCGATGTCGTCGTGCACGCGGCGGCGGATCACGCCGGTCTGCACGAGCCGGCGGAAGCCTTCGTTGAGCATTTCGCTGCAGCCATACAGGCCTTGCTCGAACGGCCCCAGGCCGCCATGGTCGCGGACGAGCGGATGCGCCTCCAGCGCCGGATCGAGCGCGCGCAGCACCGCGCGATAGCGCGCGTTGTCGGTATGCCGCAGCACCAGCGCGTGGCTGAGCGCGTCGGCCAGCGTGCCGATGCCGATCTGCAGCGTGCCGCCATCGCGCACCAGCGTGCTCGCATACAGGCCGATGGCGTAGTCGCTGTCGCTCACCGGCTGGCGTGGCAGCGCGAACAACACCGGGTAGGGGCCGGGCGGGTCGATGACGATATCGAAGAACCCCTCCGGCACGGTCGCGCTGCCGCCGATCCACGGCAGCCGCGGATCGACCTCGGCCACCATCAGCGGGCGCGGCAGGCCGCGGCGGGCGACGGCGTCGAGCAGGTCCTGGGTCAGGTCGTTGTTGCACGACAGCGACAAGCGCGACCCGCCCGGTTCGCGCGCCACCTTCTGCACCACCACGTTGGGCGCGCGCATCGCCACGCCATCGGCGGCCATCGTGTAGTTGAGGCTGGTATAGGCGCGCTGCGCCTGGCGCGAGGACAGCATCGCGCCGGATTGCATGTAGAACTCCTCGACCTGCACGTGCGCGGGTAGCGCATCGCGGCGCATCGCCTCGACATAGGCCAGGCGCGGGAAGTCGTCGCCGAAGTGGCGCTGCGCGAACGGGCCGAGGAAGCGTCCTTCCAGGCCGCCGGTGGCGCCGGGCGGGTCCAGCGACAGCGCGGTGTAAATCTGCATGGGCCGCGATGGGTCCGCGGCCACGCGTTCGTACAGCGTATTGAGCAGGCGATGCGGCTTGCCCAGGCCCAGCGGCGCGCCGATGCGCAGCGGGCCGGCGATGCGTTGGAGGATCAGGTCGGTGGCCGCGCGCAGGTCGTCGAGAAATTCTGTCATGCGCCTGAGCGTAGCCCAGCCCTGGTGCGCGCCGCATGCGCCACCGGCCCGCCCGCTTGACAGCGGCACGGATTACGCGCGTAATCGGGAAAAATTTACGGGCGTAATCGTATGGCCGGACCTGGGGCGATCAGCGAAGCGGAAGCGGTGGTGATGCAGGTGCTGTGGGAGCGCCATCCGTTGTCGGCGGAGGAGGTGTTCGCCGCGCTGTCGGCCCGCAGCGGTTGGGCCGAGCCCACGGTGAAGACGCTGCTCAACCGCCTGCTCAACAAGGGAGCCGTGAGCGCGCAGAAGCAGGGGCGGCGCTATCTCTATTCGCCGTGCGTGGAGCGCACGCAGTGGGTGGCGCAGCAGAGCGAGGGGCTGCTCGACCGCCTGTTCGGCGGGCGCGTCGCGCCGCTGGTGGCGCACTTCAGCGAGCGTGGCAAGCTCAGCGCGCAGGACATCGCCGAACTGAAGCGGCTGGTGCGGGAGCTGGACGATGAAGGTTGATCCGGCCGCGCTGCTGTCGCTCACCGCGGTATTCAGCGCGGCCTGCCTGCTGGTGTGGGTGCTGCGCCCGCTGGCGCGGCGGCTGGGCGGGGCGGGTGCCGCCTACGGGCTATGGAGCCTGCCGCCGCTGGTGTGGCTGGCGCAGGCGGTGCCGCTGCCCGCGGCGCTCGCGTTGCCGATGCGCGAGATCGGCGTGCTGCCGCCGGCCTTGATGCCGATGGCCGCGCAAGGCGAACCGCTCACGGCGGGCACCGGCGTGATGGCGGCGTGGCTGATCGGCGCGCTGGCCTGCCTGGGGCTCCAGCTTTGGCGCCAGCGCCGCTTCGTGCGTGCCATGGGGCCACTCGAACGCGTGCGCCATCCGCGCCTGCCCGTCTACCGCGCCACCCACGATGCGGGCCTGCCGGCGCTGGTGGGGCTGTGGCGCCCGCGCATCGTCCTGCCGCCGGATTTCGCCCGCCGCTACGACGCCGCGCAGCGCGCCTTGCTGCTGCGCCACGAACTGGTGCACTGGCGTCGCGGCGACGTGCCCTGCAATGCGCTCGCCACGTTGCTGCTGTGCCTGCAATGGTTCAACCCACTGGCGCACGCGGCGTTGCGCGCGTTCCGGCGCGACCAGGAAATGGCCTGCGATGCGCGCGTGCTCGCGCAGCGGCCGCGCCGGCGGCGCCTGTATGCCGAAGCGATGCTCATCGGCGGCGTGGATGCGCCATGGCCGCCGCTGGGATGTCCCTGGCCTTCGCGCCATCCGCTCAAGGAGAGAATCGATATGCTCAAGCAGCCCGCACCGTCGCGCCGCCGCCGTTACCTCGCCATGCTCTGCACCGGCTTGCTGGCCTGCGGCAGCGGCTACGTGGCCTGGGCGGCCCAGCCGCATACGCCGGCCACCGCGGCCGACGCCGCGCTCCCTTCGCTGGCGCCGCCGCGCTACCCCAAGGCAGCGGCCGACCAGCAACTCGGCGGCCAGGTCATCCTGCGCGTCGATGTGCGCGCCGACGGCAGCGTGTCCGACGTGGTGGTGGAATCTTCCACGCCGGCGGGCGTATTCGATGCGGTGTCGCTCGAAGCAGCGCGCAAGTGGCGCTTCCGCCCGGCGTTCAAGCAAGGCAAGCCCGTCGCGAGCCGGGTGCGCGTGCCGGTCACCTTCGAGATGGACCCCGCCCCGGCAGGCGGCAGCGCGATGGCGTCGCGTTGATGCGCCGCCTACGACCCGGCGCGCTGGCGCCGATGCTGGTGCTGTGTGGCTGTGCGAGCGCACCGGCAACCTACGAGGCCACGCGCAGCGATGCGGTGGACCAGCGGCTGCTCTCGCCTTCCCTGGGCGGTGGCCATGCCGGCAAGATCGACAGCTACGCCCTGCAGCCGCAGCAGGTGTTCCGCATGCCGCTGCTGCACGACAACGTCGATCCCACGCTGCCCGGCGACACCACGCGGGTGGACCTGCCGCCCACCACGGTGTGCGTGCGCGTGATCATCGATGCGCTCGGCGCGGTCCAGCGAACCGAGCCGTTGCTGGATCGCGCCGAATGCATGGCCGGCGCCGATCCCGCCAACGCCGACCTGCTGCAGGCCGTCGACCGCGCGGCCCTGACCTGGCAATACGCACCGGCGGCCATCTGCCATTACCGCGATCTCGCGCCGAAGCGCGCCGGCGATTGTGCCGATGCCGAGCGCATCGAGCCGGTGCCGGTCACGCTCAACTACGCCTTCACCTTCCAGATGACGCGCGGGCAGGTGCGCGTGCAGCGCGCCGGCCGCTGAGGGCTACAGCATCTCGGGCAGGAACATCCGCTTGCGCGAGATATCCGGCCCGGACACCATGAAGCGGCCATCGCCACGGTAGTGCACGGTCCGCGGCGTCTTCGGCGTGCGCGCCACGTGCGCGCGCACGACTTCCCAAATGAACAAGTTGTGCTTGTTGATCTGGCTGCCGTCGTACAAGCGGCACTCAAAGCTCGCCCAGCATTCGCGGATGCGTGGCGCGGCCACCACGGTGCCCGGCGTGGTGGTCAGCCCGAATGCGTCGAACTTGTCGATCTGCGCACCCGTGCTGTTACCGATACGAACGACGGTATCGACGATGTCGGCGGTCGGCAGGTTGATCACGCATTCGCGCGAACGCCTGGCCAGCGCGAAGCTGTGGTTCTCGTTCCACAGGTAGCAGGCCCATAGCGAGGGCGCAAAGCCCATCACCATGTGCCAGCCCAATGTCATCACATCGCGCTGGCCGCGCCAGGCGGTACTCACCAGCACCACCGGACCCGGCTCCAGGAAACGGCGCACGTCCTCGATGGGAAAGGGATGCTGGCGATAGCGTTTCATGTCGATACGTGCGGTGGCTAAAACATCATCACATCGCCGAATGCGTAAAACCGGGGTGTCGATCTCATGACTGCCACGTGTTTTTCACGTTGCCGTCATCGCCTCGGGCGGTGAATGGCGGCTGTCTCGTACTTCGCTAGTCCAGGGGAAGAAGCATGGGACGTGCCGGCGTTCGTGCCTCCCCTGCGGGCACGTCGGTGCGCAGCATGCAACCGCGGGACTGGGCGCATGGAGAGGGCGATGGAACGTTCGACAGCGATGGCGGCGGTATTGCCGTGGGTGATGGTGTCCGGCCTGGCGTGTGCGCAGGACACGGTGCAGAGCCTGCGCGCGGAGATCGCACAGGCCCAGCGGACACTGCAATCGCTCAACGCGCGCCTGGACGCGCTGGAAGGTCATCCGCCGAGCGCGCAGGCCGGCGACGCATCGCTTGCCGCATCGCCCTCCGCAGCGCCCGCGCCCGCACAAGCTGCCACGCCGGCCGCGGCCGCGCCCCAAGCACAGGCCACGCCACCGGGCTACCACAGTGTGTTGCCGCCGCGCGATTCGGTGGCCGACCCCTCCACCGCCGCCTCGCGCGCGGACAACACCGTCTCGCCCACCGACCCGGAACTGAAAGGCTTCTTCGCCATTCCCGGCACGGATACCCTGATCCGCCTGGGCGGCTACGCCAAGCTCGACGCCATCGCCGATGCGCGCGCGGCCGGCGACCAGGAGCAGTTCGTCACCTCGACCATCCCGGTCGGCAGTCCGAACCGCGACACCTCCAACGTGGAGATCCACGCCAAGCAGACCCGCTTCAGCTTCGAAGCGCGCCGGCCCACCAGCCACGGCAACCTGCGCTTCTACCTGGAGAACGACTTCTTCGGCAGCAGCGACAGCTACCAGTTCCGCCTGCGCCACGCCTACGGCCAACTCGGCAACACCTACGCCGGCTACGGCTACTCGACCTTCATGGACGCCGATTCGCTGCCGGATACGCTGGATTTCGCCGGCCCCGGCGGCGCCGCCTACCTGCTCGTGGCGGGCATGCACCACAGCTTCTCGATGGGGCAGGGCAACACGCTCACGCTGGGCGTGGAAAACCCGGAGTCCGAAATCGCGCGCAATGGCGTGGAGGCGATCAGCGTCGATCGCGTGCCGGATGTCAGCCTGGTCGCGCGCATGGAGCGCGACTGGGGCCACCTGCAACTGGGCGCGGTGGCGCGCAGCCTGGGCTACGACGCCGAGGGGCATCAGGACACGACGTTCGGCGGCGGCCTGTCGTTCAGCGGCTCGTTCTCGCTGCCAGAGCGCGACCTGATCCTGTTCGGCCTGCTCGGCGGCAAGGGCATGAGCCGCTACACCGCCGACCTCACCGGCTCGGGCCTGGACGCGGCCATCGCCGCGGACGGCACGCTGAAGGCGCTGCCGCTGTACGGCGGTTTCGTCGGCTACACGCACTACTGGACGCAGATGTGGCGCTCGAACCTGGTCTACGGCGAGCTCTACCTCGATGGCGAGGACACGCTCGCCGCCGATGCCTTCAGGCGCAGCCGCTACGGCGCGCTGAACCTGATCTGGAGCCCCGCACCGTCCTGGACGATGGGCATGGAGCTGCTCTACGGGCAACTGGAACAGCAGGACGGCCGCCGCGCCGACACGATGCGGCTGCAAGGCAGCCTGCAATACAACTTCATCAAGTGATGCCGCTCGGCGGCCGTCATGGCCGCCGCGGGCATCCACCACGAGGAGATGGCCATGGCGCAGGGCAAGAAGATCGGCGTGGTGGGGGCGACCTTCCTGGTCGCGGGCAACATGATGGGCTCGGGCGTGTTCCTGCTGCCCTCCAGCCTGGCCAAGATCGGCACGGCCTCGATATGGGGATGGCTGATCACCACGGCCGGCGCGTTGCTGCTCGCATTCGTGTTCGCCAAGCTCGGCCGGCTCTCGCCGCAGGCGGGCGGCCCCTATGCCTACGCGCGCGATTGGTTCGGGCCCTATATGGGCTTCCAGACCAACACCATCTACTGGTTCGCCAACTGGATCGGCAATGTCGCCATTCCCATCGCCGCGGTGGGCTACTTCAGCTATTTCTTCCCGGTGCTCTCCCAGCCGCTGGTGCGCTGCGTGGCGGTGCTGGTGCTGGTGTGGCTGCTGACCTTCGCCAACATCATCGGCCCGCAGTTCGTCAGCCGCGTGCAGACGCTGACCACCAGCTTTGCGCTGGTCCCGATCCTGGGCATCGCGATCTTCGGCTGGTTCTTCTTCAAGGCGGACGTGTTCCAGGGCGCGTACAACGTGTCCGGGCAATCCAACTTCGGCGCCATTTCCAGCGCGGCGGCCCTCACGCTGTGGGCCTTCATCGGGGTGGAGTCGGCCTCGGTCACCGCCGGCGTGGTGGAGAACCCGGAGAAGAACGTGGCCCGCGCCACCCTGGCCGGCGTGGCGCTGGCGGCGGTGGCGTACATCTCCAGCTCGGCGGTGATCATGGGCATGGTGCCCAACGCGCAGTTGCAGACCTCCGACGCCCCGTTCGCGCTGGCGGCCGCCAATGCGGTGGGCGGGTGGGGCGGCGCGCTGGTGAGCCTGTGCGCGTTCATCGGCGCGGCCGGTTCGCTGGGTGGCTGGATCCTGCTGACCGCGCAGAGCGCCAAGGCCGCGGCCGACGATGGCCTGTTCCCCGCGCTGTTCCGCAAGGCCAACGCCGACGACGTGCCGGTCAAGGGCATCCTCGTCGTCGCCGTGCTGATGACGCTGGCGGTGCTGGTGACCTCCACGTCCGACACCGCCTCGGCCCAGTTCGACGTGATCACGTCCGCCGCGGTCGTGCTCACGCTGCTGCCCTACATCTACTCCTGCGTGGCGTGCTACTTCGTGGTCGAGCGCTCGCACACCTGGGCCCACATCGGCACGTTCTGGGTGCTGACCAGCGTCACCGTCGTCTACTGCCTGTGGGCGGTGTTCGGCTCGGCCGGGGCGATCGTCAAGTACGCCTTCCTGTTCGTGCTGTTCATCACCGTCTTCTATCCCTTCTTCAGCGAGCAGCGCCGCCAGCGCCGCCAGGCCGTGATCGTGCCGCCGCCCGCCAGCTGAGCCTTCGCCGCACGCCCCATCGCATCCGCAAGGAGAGCTTTCGTGTACTTCAAATCCCTGGATTACCCCATCGTCGTCATCGACGCCGACTACGAGTCGCCGCGCATCGGCGGCATCCTCATCCGCGCACTGGTCGAAGAGCTGCGCGGCAACGACCAGCGCGTGCTGTGCGGGCTCACCCTGGAGGACGCGCAGGCCGGCGCGCGCACCTACGTGGCGGCCTCGGCGGTGTTGATCTCCATCGACGGCACCGAGGAAGTGGCCGGCGAGTTCCAGCGCCTGCTCGGCTTCCTGCGCGAGCAGAGCCAGCGCCGCGCCGACCTGCCGGTGTTCCTGTACGGCGAGCGGCGCACCATCGAGAAGGTGCCCAGCAAGCTGCTCAAGTACGTGCACGGCTTCATCTTCCTGTTCGAGGACACCAAGAACTTCATCGCCCGCCAGGTGATGCGCGCGGCCGATGCCTACATGGGCAAGCTGCTGCCGCCGTTCTTCGGCGCGCTGATCCACCACGCGGCCGAATCCAACTATTCCTGGCATACGCCGGGGCACGCGGGCGGCGTGGCGTTCACCAAGTCGCCGGTGGGACGCGCGTTCCACCAGTTCTTCGGCGAGAACACGCTGCGCAGCGACCTGTCCATCTCCGTGCCCGAGCTGGGCTCGCTGCTGGACCACACCGGGCCGATCCGCGAGGCGGAGCTGGAGGCGGCGCGCAACTTCGGTGCCGACCACACGTTCTTCGTCACCAACGGCACCTCCACCGCGAACAAGATCGTGTGGCAGGGCACGGTAGGGCGCGGCGACGTGGTGTTCGTGGACCGCAACTGCCACAAATCGCTGATGCATTCGCTGATGATGACCGGCGGCATCCCGGTGTACTTCACGCCCAGCCGCAACGCGCACGGCATCATCGGGCCGATCAGCCTGGACCAGTTCTCGCCGGAGGCGATGGAGGCGCGCATGGCCGGCCACCCGCTCGCCCGCCAGGCGCGGCAGGCGGGCGCGAAGGCACGCATCGCGGTGGTGACCAATTCCACCTACGATGGTCTGTGCTACAACGCCGAGAAGATCGCGCGCCAGGTGGGCGGCAAGGTCGAGTTCCTGCACTTCGACGAAGCGTGGTACGGCTATGCGGCCTTCCACCCGTTCTACGAAGACCACTACGGCATGGCCAAGGGCAAGCCGCGCGAGCAGGACGCGATCATCTTCACCACCCAGTCCACGCACAAGCTGCTGGCCGCGTTCTCGCAGGCCTCGATGATCCACGCGCGCGATGCGGCCGACCGCAAGCTGGATGCCGAGCGCTTCAACGAAGCGTTCATGATGCACACCTCCACCAGCCCGCACTACGGCATCATCGCCTCGTGCGACGTGGCCTCCAGGATGATGGAGGGCGAGTCCGGCCGCTCGCTGGTGCAGGAGATGCACGACGAGGCGATCGCCTTCCGCCGCGCGATGCTGCACGTGCAGGAAGACGTGGGGCGCGACGACTGGTGGTTCCGCGTCTGGCAGCCGGACGAGGTGGCGCGCTCACTGGGCAAGGGCGATACGCCCGCCCCGATGGTGGCCAAGCGCGACGAGTGGTACCTGCGCCCGGATGCCCACTGGCATGGCTTCGAGAAGCTGGCCGACGACTACGTGCTGATCGACCCGATCAAGGTCACCCTGCTGACGCCGGGCCTGTCGATGGACGGCGAAATGGGCCAGCGCGGCATTCCCGCCGCCGTGCTGAGCAACTTCCTGTGGTCGCGCGGCATCACCGTGGAGAAGACCAACCTGTATTCGGTGCTGTTCCTGTTCTCGATGGGCATCACCAAGGGCAAGTGGAGCACGCTGGTGGCCGAGCTGATGGCGTTCAAGTCGCTCTACGACGACAACGCGCCCCTGCAGAAGGCATTGCCGCAGCTGGTGGCGGCCTATCCGGTGGCCTACACCGACGTGGGCCTGCGCGACCTGTGCGACGATCTGCACGCCTTCAACAAGGAATTCGCGGTGGCCGAGGTGATGCGCGAGATGTACGTGGACCTGCCGGAGCCGGCGATGACGCCGGCCGACGCGTACAACCACCTCGTGCATGGGCGCATCGAACGGGTGGATATCGACCAGCTTTCCGGGCGCATCGCCGGCACCATGCTGGTGCCGTACCCGCCGGGCATCCCGACCATCATGCCCGGCGAGCGCTTCGGTGCCAGCGACGAGCCGATCATCCAGTCGCTGCGCATCGCGCGCGCGCAGAACGAGCGCTTCCCCGGCTTCGAGTCCGACGTGCACGGGCTGATCATCGACCGCGGCGTGAACCCGCCGACGTACAAGGTCGAGGTGCTCAAGGCATGAGGGCCAGGTCCGGCGCATGAGCGATACCCGCCAGGAGCAGCGCGTCCTCAAGGCCTCCATCGCCGCCACCGTGGGCGTGGCGGCGATCGGCTTCGTCGGCGGCCTGCTGGCGCGCTCGCAGGCCATCCTGTTCGATGGCGTCTACAGCCTCGTCGATGTCGCGCTGACCCTGGTCGCGCTCTCGGTGCTGCGGCTGGTGGCGCGCGAGGACAGCCCGCGCTTCCAGTACGGCTATTGGCACCTAGAGCCGATGGTGGAGGCGCTGGGCGGGGCGATCCTCAGCCTGGCCTGCATCTACGCGCTGGCCAACGCGGTGATCGGTTTCAGCGATGGCGGCCACGAGGTGCGCTACGGCGCGGCATTGGCGTGGGCGTTGCTGCTCACGGTGGTGGACCTGGCCATGGCGGCGTGGATCGGCCGGCACGCGAAGCGGCTGGAATCGGGCCTGCTCGCGCTCGATGCCCGGGCGTGGTTGCTCACCGGGTTGATGAGCCTGGCC
Organism: Stenotrophomonas sp. HITSZ_GD; assembly: GCF_029543105.1. GTDB lineage: Bacteria > Pseudomonadota > Gammaproteobacteria > Xanthomonadales > Xanthomonadaceae > Stenotrophomonas_A. The sequence goes on along the minus strand of NZ_JARQXB010000029.1, from coordinate 5,802 downwards.
GTGGTGCTCGCTTTCCTCATCGCGCTGGCCCTGCGCGAAGGCGCCTACGCGCACTGGACGCCCTACATCGACCCGCTCGTGCTGTGCCTCATCAGCCTGGCCGTGCTGCCGTTGCCGCTGCGGGGCGCGTGGAAGGCGATGCGCGAGGTGCTGCAGGTGGCCCCGGACGACCTCGACCGCCGCGTGCAGGAGGTGATGGCGGCCTTCGTGGCCGAGCACGGTTTCGTCGGCTTCACCAGCCATGTCGCCAAGATGGGGCGCATGCGCTTCGTGGAGATCCACGTGTTGACCCGCCCGGATTACAACCCCGGCTCCATCGGCCACGCCGACGCCCTGCGCGACGGCATTGCCGAGCAGTTGGGCGCGCGCGAGGCCCAGTTCTGGCTGACCATCGACTTCACTTCCGACCCGGCCTGGACATGAGCGCCGCCGCGCCGAAGAAGATGGGCCTGCCGATGGCGACCATGCTGGTGGCCGGCAACATGATCGGCACCGGCGTGTTCCTGCTGCCGGCCAACCTGGCGACGGTGGGCAGCATCTCCTCCTTCGGCTGGATCATCGCCACGGCCGGCGCGGTCGCGCTGGGGCTGGTGTTCGCGCGGCTGGGGCAAATCGACCCGCAGCCCGGTGGGCCTTATGCGTACGCGCGCGACGCGTTCGGCCCGTACATCGGCTTCGTCAGCAACTACGCCTACTGGTTCGGCAACTGGATCGGCAACGTCGCCATCGCGCTGGTGGTGACCGGCTACCTCGCCCATCTCGTGCCGGCGCTGACGCCGCTGCTGCCGCGCATGGCCTTCACCCTGCTGGTGATCTGGGGCCTGAGCCTGGCCAACGCACGCGGCGCGCGGTGGATCGGCGCGCTGGAGACCGGCACGTTGCTGCTGGCGTTGATCCCCATCCTGTTCATCGCCATCGCCGGCTGGTGGTGGTTCGATGGCAGCCTGTTCCGCGCGGGCTGGAACGTGAGCGGGCTGGGGGAGGGCGCGGCGATCTCGCGCAGCGCCTCGATCGCGCTATGGGCCTTCATGGGCGTGGAGAGCGCGGCGGTGTCGGCCGAGGTGATCGAGCGCCCGCGCCGCAACATCCCCTTGGCCACGCTGGGCGGGCTCGCCCTGGCCGCGGGCATCTACATCGCCTGCTCGCTGGTGATCATGGGCATGCTGCCGATGGGCGAGCTGCGCGATTCCTCCGCGCCGTTCGCCGAAGCCGCGCAGGTGATGGTGGGCCCCTGGGGCGCGGTGGCGATCTCGCTGTGCGCGGTGTTCAAGTCCTTCGGCGCGCTGGGCGGCTGGATGCTGCTGGTCGGGCAATCGGCCAAGGCGGCAGCCGAGGATGGCCTGTTCCCGCGCGTGTTCTGCCGCACCAACCGGCATGGCATGCCCGGCGCGGGGCTGATGATCGTCGCCGCGCTGATGAGCGCGCTGCTGCTGGTGACCGCTTCGCCCACGCTGTCGCACCAGTTCGACCAACTCACCAACATTGCTGTGCTGCTGACCATCATCCCGTACCTGTTCTCGGCCGGTGCGCTGATGTGGAGCAGCCTGGCGCGCGAGGAACGCGGCGGCGCGCGGTGGCTGGCGATGCTCGCCGGCGGCGGGGCGATCCTCTATTGCCTCTACGCGCTGCTGGGCGCCGAGCCGCAGCTGCTGGCCTACGCCACCGTGGCGATGCTGTTCAGTGCCGCGCTGTATCCGTTCTTCATGCACCGCATGCGCGAGGTGGCCGCCGCGCGTGCGGCGGCACGCGGTACCGGGAATGCCGGGGTTCGCTAGGCCGGGGCCGGCGCGTGCTCAGTCGAGCACGTGTACCGCCTCGGCGATCCTGCGCACCTCGTCCTCGCGGTGGCTCACGTAGAGCATCGGCAGCGCCAGTTCGTCGCGTACCCGCTGCAGGTAGGGAATGAGTTCCTCCCGGCGCGCCGCATCCAGGGCGGACAACGGCTCATCGAGCAGCAGCAATGCCGGTTGCGACAGCAGCGCCCGCCCGATCGCCACGCGCTGCGCTTCGCCGCCGGACAGGTGGCGCGGCCGCCGCGCCAGCAGCGCGCCGATGCCGAGCAGGGCGACGATGTCGTCGAAGCCGAAGCGGTCCTCGTCGCCATGTCGGCCGTAGCGCAGGTTCGCCGTGACATCCAGGTGCGGGAACAGCCGCGCATCCTGGAACACGTAGCCGATGCGGCGGCGATGCGCCGGCACGTCGATGCGCGCGGCGCGGTCGAACAGCACGCGCCCATCCACCGCGATGCGCCCGGCCTGCGGCCGCAGCAGCCCGGCGATGGCGTTGAGCACGCTGGTCTTGCCCGCGCCCGACGGGCCGACCAGCGCCACGACGCGCGCGGTTTCCTCGATCCGCACCCGGCGCCGGTAATCCCCGCGGCGCAGTTCGACATCCACCGACAGCATCAGCGTTCCTGCGCCACGCGCTGGCGGCGCACCAGCCACTCGGAGAGCAGCAGCGCCAGCAGCGAGATCACGAAGGCCACCGCGGTGAGCCGCCAGATGCCGGCCTCGCCGCCGGGCACCTGCAGCAGGCCGTAGATGGCGGCCGAGAGCGTCTGCGTTTGCCCGGGAATATTGGAGACGAAGGTGATCGTCGCGCCGAACTCGCCGAGCGCCTTGGCGAAGGCCAGCACCGCCCCGGCGACCAGCCCCGGCCAGGCCAGCGGCAAGGTGACGGTGAAGAACACCCGCCACGGCGCCGCGCCGAGCGTGGCGGCGGCCGCTTCCAGGCGGCGGTCGGTGGCCTCGATGGACAGGCGGATCGCGCGCACCATCAGCGGGAAACCCATCACCGCGCATGCCAGCGCCGCGCCGGTCCAGCGGAACGCCAGCTGGATGCCGAGCTGCTCGCGTAGCCACGCGCCCAGCACGCCCTGGTTGCCGAAGGCGATCAACAGCACGTAGCCGGTGACCACCGGCGGCATCACCAGCGGCAGCAGCAACAGCGCATCGAACAACGCCTTGCCCGGAAATTCGCGCCGCGCCAGCAGCCAGCCGCAGGCCACGCCGAACGGCAGGCTCGCCACCGCCGCCACCAGCGCGACCTTGATGCTGAGCACGATGGCGGTGATTTCCGCGGGCGAGAAGGCCGGCATGCGCGATCAGGGCGCGAGGCTGAAGCCGTGGCGGCGGAAGATATCGCGCGCGGCCGGGCCCTGCAGCCACTGCACGAAAGCCTGCGCCTGCGGCGAGGCCTGGGCCAGCGGCGCGACCGGGTAGACGATCGGCGGGTGGCTGCTGGCCGGGAACGTGCCGACCACTTTCACCTTCGGCTCGGCCTGCGCGTCGGAGCCGTACACGATGCCCAGCGGCGTTTCCCCGCGCGACACCAGCATCAGCGCGGCGCGCACGCTTTCCGCTTCGGCCAGGCGCGGCGAGAGCGCGTTCCACTGGCCGAGTTTCTCCAGCGCGGCGCGCGCGTACTTGCCGGCCGGCACGCTGGCGGTCTGGCCCACGGCCAGGCGGCCATCGGCGCCGAGCGCGCGGGCGATCGCGCCCGGTGCGGCGGGGTCGATGCGCGCCGTCGCCGCGGTGGCCGGCGCCACCAGCACCAGCGTGTTGCCGAGCAGGTTGTGGCGATCGCCGGCGCGCACGCGTTGGCGCGCCTGCAGGTAGTCCATCCACTCCAGGTCGGCGGAGAAGAACACCTCCGCTGGCGCGCCCTGCTCGATCTGCCGCGCCAGCGTCGAGCTGGCCGCGTACGAAGTGGTCACCGCCACGCCGGTGGCCTGCTGGTAGGCGGCCGCGGCTTCGTCCATGGATTCCTTCAGGCTGGCCGCGGCGAACACGGTGATTCCCTGGCCGGGTGACTGCGCCTGGGCCATGGCCGGCAGGGCCAGTACCAGCAGCGTGCACAGCAAGCGGGACAGCATCTTCATGGTCGGCTCCGGCGGAAGGATGCGGGGATCATAACGAGGCGGCGGTAGCGGCTAGTGACCTACAGCGGGAGCAGGTCGTCGTAGCGGCCACCCTGCAGGTTGGCCTTGACCGCCGGGCCCATCAGCCGCGGCTCGGCGAGCGTGGCATCGCGGGCCTGCCGGCGCGCGACGAAATCGTGCTGCGCCACGCCTTGCTGCACGTGGATGTTCGCGCGCTGCTGGTCGGCGATGCGGGTGGCGTGCGCGAGTGCGCGGCCGCCCGGGCCGTAGTCGTGGCACACGAACATGCGCGTGTCGCCGGGCAGCGCGAACAGGCGCTGGATCGACTGGTACAGCTGCGCCGCGTCCCCGCCGGGGAAATCGCAGCGCGCGGTGCCGCCATCGGGCATGAAGATCGAATCGCCGGGAAACAGCGCATCGCCGATCAGGTAGGCCACGCTGTCGGGCGTGTGCCCCGGCACCGCGATGACCCGCACGTCCAGCGTACCCAGCGCGAAGCGTTCCTCGTCCTCGAACAACCGGTCGAACTGCGAGCCATCGGCGCGGAAATCGGCAGGCAGGCGATAGCGCGGCGCGAAGGCCCGCTGCACGTCCACGATGCCCGCGCCGATGCCCAGCCGCGCCTGCGGCCAAGCCTGGCGCAGCCACTGCGCGGCGGAGACGTGGTCGGCGTGGGCGTGGGTTTCCAGCAGCCAGCGCACCTGCCAGCCGCGCGCGGCCGCCGCATCGACCAGTGCCTGCGCCGGCGCCGTGCCGACGTGGCCGGTATCGGGGTCGAAATCCAGCGCCGGGTCGATCACCGCCGCCTCCCCGCTGTGCGGGTCGGCGACGAGGTAGCTGAAGGTGTTGCTCGGCGCATGCAGGAAGGGCAGGACGTCGGGACGCACGGGGAACACCTCCGGAGGCAGCGGAATCAGGGCGTGCCCAATGCCGCGTTGAGGATCGCCGCCAGGCGATCGCCGGCCTGGCGCAGCGCCGCCTCGGCGAGCGGGCGATATTGCGCCACGTAGCCGGCGGGGAGCACGTGCGTGTCAGGGTACACGCCCGGCGCGATGGCCACGCGGCACGAGGCCTGCGCCCAGCCCACGGCATCGGGCGGCAGCACCGGCGTGGCGGCCGGGGTGGGCGGCCGCTTGAGCAACTCGGCCAGGTAGGCGTCATCGTCCAGGTGGCGGTCGTAGAGCATGCCGCTGTCCCACAGCGAGTGCAGGTTGGTGCCCTTGCCGTTGAACTGCAGCTGGAAATCGTTGCCGCCCTTGTCGCGCGCGTAGCCGGCGTGCATGGGCTGGTGGATATCGCCGACGAGGTGGACGACGAACTTCAGCGCTTGTCGGCGCACGTCGAGGGGTTGGCTGCGGTCGGCGAGCAGGGCGGTCTGCTGGTTGAGCGCCGCGATGACGCATTTGCCGTCGGGGCAATCGGCCGGTGGATCGTAGGCGCAATCGTGTTCGGCGAGGTTGACGTAGTGCCAGGGACTGGTTCGCTTGCCGAGGTCGGGGTCGTGTTCGCGCAGTTCGTCGGCCCAGGAGGCGATGCCGGCGAGGGTGGGGGTCGGTTCGCCGGCGAGCAGGGTGGCGATCTGCTTTCTTGCCTGCGGGGTGAGTTCGGTGTCGGCCACGCGGGCCACGAGGCGATGGCCTTGGCCGCCCCAGGCCTGGGCCTGCGGGATGTGGAGGGCGAGGAGGGGGAGGGCGAGGGCAGCGATGCGGAAGCGGAATTGTTTCATGGGGGAATTGTATTGGCCGACGATGGGGTCCTCGTGTGCTGAAAGTGGGTGAAGCTGCGACCAGAGGAGCGCGGAGCGGGGACGTGCGTTGCTTTCGTGTCCGGTCGCCGGGATTTGTCGGGTCTGCGGGGGCGGGGCCCTTTCGGGACCGTAGGCGACATGGATGTCGCCTACGAGCCCCCATGGATGGGTTCAC
>NZ_JARQXB010000028.1 GCF_029543105.1 Stenotrophomonas sp. HITSZ_GD | reverse complement strand
GACTCTCGATCAGGCGGCCAGCAGGCACACGGTGGGGGAAAACGCTTTCATGATAACGGAACCGTTCACGTGGCCGGGCCCGCCGCCCGGCCGCGCTTCATGCGCCGTTGCGTCCCAAGCCCGGAGCGATGATGCGCTGGCGTGCATCCAGCCCGATGACCGCGGCCATCGCCAGCACCGCCAGCCCCCACACCGGCTTCTGCAGGCCGGGCTTGATCGCCAGTACGCCCACCAGTAGCAACGGAATCGCCAGCAGGGCCAGCAGCAACATCCAACGCGGCCATCGCGCGGGCAGCGGCAGCAGCGCATCGCGGCCTTCGCCCAGCCAGGTGGCCAGCAGCAGCGCCGCGGCAATGGCGCCCAGCAGCACCAGCGAAGGCACGCCGCCGGCTGCCATCTGCCCGGGCCACAGCCACGCCATGAAGGCGAAGAACAACACCGCACCGGCCAGCAGCGCCAACGCGCACTGCGCAGGCAGCAGCCACTGCGAACGCGGCGTTTCCAGCGCCAACGTGACCATGCAGATCGCCGCCAGCGCCCCCATGCAGGCGATGGCGCCGGCGATGGCGATCAGGCCGGGCGAATGGGTGGGCAGGTGCAGCAGCACGATCAGCGCGATGTCGCCGATCATCGCCACGCCCAGCGCGGCGAGCGCGCGCGGGCGCCAGATGCGTGGCTCGGCGGCGTCCGGCCGGCGCCACAGCGGCCCCAGCCACAGCGCCGCCAGCACCAGCCCCACGCCCAGGGTCCGGTCCTGCAGCGGCCGCAGGTTGAGGAAGGCATCGCCGCGGCCTTGCAGCAGCGCGGTGCTCACGCACGCCCAGACCAACATGCCCAGGCCCAGCAAGCCGAGCGTGCGCGCCCACAGCGCGGCCATGCCAGCGGGAAGCGGCTTCAGCACGGCAGACCCCCCGTGCAGGCGAACAGGTATCCCCCAAGCGGCCAAGGCCGCGGAATTCGATGGAACACGGCATCTCCCCGATGCATCTGGTTGTCGCGGATCCCCGAGCGGATTCTGCCATTCCCCCGCCGCGGGCGGTGCGCCGCCCGTCGCATCGGGCGACCGCCGGTTCAGGGCGCGTCGATGCGCAAGGCCGGATCGTCGAAGCGGCCGTAGTCGATCTGCAGGCGGTAGTCGGCCCCGCCGTCATCGCGGCCGCGCTGTTCGACGCGGCGCGGCCGGCCGTCGGCGTCCACCCACAGGCGCATCGGGGGGCGTGCCGGGTCTGGATGGATCACCCGGTACAGGTGCGCGGGCTGGCCGTCGATCGGGTCGGCGCCGAGGTCTTCCACCTGCAACTGCTCGCCGGCCTGCAACTGCAGCGGATCGCGCCACTGCGCCAGCAGGCCGCGCGGCAACGGCAACCGCTCGCTGCGATCGCCGGCCTGCAGGTACAGCGTGTCGCCGATCACGACCTGGGTGCCCATGGGCAGCTGCAGCCGGTACCGGTCGGGGGCGACGTAGGCCAGCCGGCTCTCCTGTGGGCGCGCGCCTTCCAGCCGCATGCGCGCCTCGAACGCGCGCGCCGCGCGGAACCGGCTCATCGCGTCGAGCACCTGCTGCGCCGGTGCATGCGGGCCGCCCGTCTCGGCCCGCGGCGCGGCGGCGGCCGAGGGCGCGGCATCGGGGGAGCGCGTGCACCCCGGCAGCATGGCGAAGGCGAGCAGGGCGGCGAGGGCGGGGCGGGAACGCGGGGTCATGGCCGGCACCGGTGGGGAGGGGGCGTCACGATAGCCCGGCCGGGCGCGCGCGCGCTGTCACCCGAGAGTCGGACATAATCGGCGCATGGACCGCTATGAACGCATCAATGCCCTGCATCGCCTGCTCAAGGCGGCCCGCTATCCGGTGACGGTGGCGCGGCTGCAGGATGAGCTGGGTTGTTCCCGCGCCACCGTATACCGCGACCTGGCGTTCCTGCGCGATGCGCTCATGGCGCCGGTGGAAGGCGATGGCGAGGCGGGTTTCCGCTACCTCGCCGGCGAAAGCGATCGCTTCGAGCTGCCGGGCCTGTGGCTCAGCTCCGAGGAACTGCACGCGCTGCTGGCCTCGCAGCAATTGCTGGCGCGCACCGGCGGCGGCGTGCTCTCCTCGGTGCTGGCGCCGTTGCAGCAGCGCATCGAAAGCCTGCTGGCGGCGCAGGCCGGCGTCTCGCAATGGCCGGTGGAGCGCGTGCGGGTGATCCCGCACCGCGGCCGCAAGCTGGACGAGGCGAGCTTCCGCGGCGTCGCCTCGGCGGTGCTGGAGCGCAAGCAGCTCAGCTTCGAATACCGCGCTCGCTCCACCGACGAATCGACCCGGCGCACGGTCTCGCCGCAGCGCATCACCCACTATCGCGACAACTGGTACCTGGATGCCTGGGACCACGGGCGCGAGGGCGTGCGCAGTTTTGCCGTGGACCGCATCAACCAGGCCCGCGTGCTCGACGAGCCGGCGCGCGACGTGCCCGACGCCGAGCTGGACGACCAGCTCGCCGCTTCCTACGGCATCTTCTCCGGCGCGCCCAAGGGCTGGGCGACCATCCTGTTCAGCGCCAAGGCCGCGCGCTGGGTGGCCGACGAGCATTGGCATTCCAAGCAGCAGGGCCGGTTCCTGCCCGACGGACGCTACGAGCTGAAGCTGCCGTACAGCGTCTCGCGCGAGCTGCTGATGGACGTGCTGCATTACGGCTCGGATGCGGAGATCATCGAGCCGAAGTCGCTGCGCGAACAGGCCAAGGCGCTGCTGGCCCTGGCCCTGAGCAACTACGAGGATTGAACCGGCGCCGCGCGGGGCGCCGGCCCGCGCCTCAGCGCTTGTTCGGCACTTCGAAGCCGAGCTTGTCCACCTGCTCGGGTTTCTGCGGCACGCGCTTGAGCTTGTCGGTATACACCCCGTAATCGTCGCGCAGCTTGGCCACGAGCGTGCGGTACTGCTCGTTGTCCATGTCCGGCGAGCGGGCGAAGATCCAGGCCAGGTCGCGGCCCGGCCAGGAGATCAGCATCCACGAGTAGTCCGGCGCCACTTCCAGGATGCGCTGCTTGGTGGGGATGATCTTGTAGAACCACACGCGCCAGTCGTAGTTGCCGCTGTCCTCGTCGACCGAGGCGCGGGCGGTCTTTTCCTTCTCCGGCTCGGAGAAGCCCTCGCGATAGACGTAGCGGATGCCCAGGGAGTCGTTGTCGCGCAGCGTGTACTCGTCGCGGCTGGCGACGTGCCCGCGCTCCACGGGGTTGGGAATGCGCGCGATCACGTACCAGGTGCCCGCCAGCCGCTGCAATGACAGCGGGGGGCGTTCCGGCGCCTGGTGTTCGCGTGCCGCGGCGGGGGCGGCCAGGCCGATGAGGAACGCTAGGGCTAGGGTGGCGGTCAGTCGCATTGCGGCTCGTCTTGGCTTGGCTGGCCTGCACGGTAAACGGGCAGGGGCGAACTTCACGTCAATGGTAGGTCGCAATCCGTGAGATGGCGATGGGGGAACGTGCGCTTCCCGACCGGATTTGAGGAAAACCCATGCAGCGCCACGTTTCTTCGAAGATGCAGGCCCCGGACCCGCGCGTGCTGCGCGTCGTGCGCCAAGTCGCCCTGGCCGGGCTGGCGCTGGTGCTGGTATGGCCGGCCGCGCGCGGGCACAGCCAGTGGCTGGGCTGGGGGCCGTTGTGGCTGCTGGGCATGCCGATGACGGCGTGGTGGGCGCTGTACCGCTTCCGCCTGCCGCGATGGCGCGCCGCGCGCACCGGCACTGGCCGCGTGGCGCGGCGCGGGCCGCAGGCGCGCCGGCGTGCGGCAACGCGTCGCGCCGGGCAGGGCGTTCCGGCACGCGCGGCCTGAGCGCCCGCGCCTTCTGGCAGGGGAGGCGGCCGCGGACGCTGTGCTAGGTTGGGCCGGTTGTGTCCATCCTGGAGGATTGATGTCCAAACTCGCCGTTGCCTGCCTCGTGGCGGGCCTCGCCACCGCCTCGCCCCTTCTCGCGTCCGCCAAGGAGGCCGCCATGACCGCCGACCCGTATGCCTGGCTGGAAGACGTGGAGGGCGCCAAGCCGCTGGAATGGGTCAAGGCGCAGAATGCCAAGACCGAAGCGCGCCTGGCCGGCACGCCGCAGTTCAAGCAGATGGAATCGAGCATCCGCGAGGTGCTCGACTCTGACGCCAAGATTCCCGGCGTGCAGAAGATCGGCGATTTCTATTACAACTTCTGGAAGGACCGGCAGCACGAGCGCGGCGTATGGCGCCGTACCACGCTGGCCGAGTACCGCAAGCCGAACCCCAAGTGGGAAACCGTGCTCGACCTGGATGCGTTGAACCAGGCCGAGAACGCACAGTGGGTGTGGCACGGCGCGGACTGCCTGCGCCCGGACTACCGGCGCTGCCTGATCGCGCTCTCGCGCGGCGGCTCGGACGCCGACGTCACCCGCGAGTTCGACCTGGGCACCAAGCAGTTCGTGAAGGACGGCTTCTTCCGCCCGGAAGCCAAGGGCGCGCTGGGCTGGATCGATGCCGACACCGTGTATGTGTTCACCGACTTCGGCGCCGGTTCGCAGACCAGCTCGGGCTACCCGCGCATCGCCAAGCGCTGGAAGCGCGGCCAGCCGCTGGAGCAGGCCGAGACGGTCTACGAAGGCAAGCCGGATGACATGTACATCGCGGCGATGCACGACGACACGCCGGGCTTCGAGCGGGACTTCGTCAGCCGCACGCTGGCCTTCTACAACGACGAGCTTTACCTGCGCGGCGCCGACGGCAAGCTGGTGAAGATCGATGCGCCCAATTCGGCGAGCAAGAGCATCAAGCGCGAATGGCTCACGCTGGAGCTGCGCGAGCCGTGGACGGTGGGCGGCAAGACCTACGCGGCGGGCTCGTTGCTGGCGACGAAGTTCGACGATTTCATGGCCGGCCAGCGCGACTTCGACGTGCTGTTCGCGCCCACCGACACCACCTCGCTGGCCGGTTTCTCCTGGACCAAGCACCACCTCGTGCTCAACGTGCTCGACGACGTGAAGAACCGCCTGAGCGTGCTGACGCCGGAGGGCGGGCAGTGGAAGAAGAGCGAGTTCGTCGGTGCGCCGGCGTTCGGCACGCTGGGCGTGGACGCGGTGGATAGCGACGACAGTGACGCGGTGTGGCTCACCGCCACCGACTACCTCACCCCGACGACGCTCTCGCTGGCCGAAGTGGGCCGCAAGCCGGAGATGCTGAAGACGATGCCGGCGTTCTTCGACGCCAGCCGCGACACCATCGAGCAGCATTTCGCCACCAGCCTGGACGGTACTCGCGTGCCCTACTTCCTGGTGCGCCCGAAGGACCTGGCGCTGGACGGCCAGGCGCCGACGCTGCTGTATGGCTATGGCGGCTTCGAGATCTCGCTGACGCCGGCGTATTCCGGCGCGCTGGGCCGCGCATGGCTGGAGAAGGGTGGCGTGTACGTGGTCGCCAACATCCGCGGCGGTGGCGAGTACGGCCCGCGCTGGCATCAGGCGGCGCTGAAGCAGAACCGCCACAAGGCTTACGAGGACATGGCGGCGGTGGCCAAGGATCTGGTGGCGCGCAAGATCACCTCGCCGCGGCACCTGGGCGTGCAGGGTGGCAGCAACGGCGGCCTGATGACGGGCAACATGCTCACCCAGTACCCGGAGCTGTTCGGGGCGGTGGTGGTGCAGGTGCCGCTGCTGGACATGAAGCGCTACAACCACCTGCTGGCGGGTGCGTCGTGGATGGCCGAGTACGGCAACCCGGACACGGACGACTGGAAGTTCATCCAGACCTTCTCGCCGTACCACCTGTTCGACGCGAAGAAGCAGTATCCGCCGGTGATCTTCCTGACCTCCACGCGCGACGACCGCGTGCATCCGGGCCATGCGCGCAAGATGGCGGCCAAGATGATCGATGCGAAGAAGGACGTGACCTACTACGAGAACATCGAAGGCGGCCACGGTGGCGCGGCGAACAATGCGCAGCAGGCGCATATGTCTGCGCTGGCTTACAGCTTCCTGTGGGAGCGGTTGGGCGGGAAGTGAGGTTCTGACCCTGTTTGACGTTTGATGTTTGAGGGGTGAAGCGCGGCTGTTTGGTTCCGGTCGCGCGGCATCCGGGGGGCAGGCCATGTCGGGGGACGCCCGAAAGCGGCCATCCATGGCCTCGGGGCTCGGTCGGCGACATCCTGTCGCCTCACGCCCCCGACATGGCCTGCCCCCCGGATGCCCGACAGGTCCGCTCGACCGGCAACACAGTCAAAGGCAGATCCGCTTACGAGAAGCCCGCATCACGACGGAGCACCTGTGTGCTCCGTTTGTTTTTGCGACTAAAGGCGGCGGCCGAAGCTTTTGACCTTCGTTCCGTCGCCGGGGATGTATCGGGCGGCCGGGCGCGGGGCGCTGGCGGGGGCGTGTGGCGACAGGATGTCGCCTCACGAGCCCGAGGCCATGGATGGACGTTTTCGGCGTCCCCCGCCAGGGCATGCCCCCACCCGCCCGCGCGACGCGCCCGACGAGTCGAGCCCCCACCGCAGAAAGTCAAAGCACGGGCGGCTTCGCCACAGACCCGCGCTTCACCAGCGTATGCGCCAGCACCTTGTCCACCGGCGTCGCATCCTGGCGGCGGATGCCGCGCATCAGGATGTCCACCGCCGTATCGGCCATTGCCGCGATCGGCTGCCGCACCGTCGTGAGTTCCGGCCACACGTTGGTGGCCGCCGACGTATCGTCGAATCCCACGACCGACAGATCGCGCGGCACGTCCAGCCCGCGTCGATGCGCCACCGAAATCGCCGCCGCCGCCATATCGTCGTTGCTGGCGAAGATCGCGCTCGGCCGCTGCTTGCGCGCCAGCAGCTTCTCGGCCGCTTTCAGCCCCGAACGATAGGTGAACTCGCCCGGCTGTACCCATGTCGGCTCCAGCGCGATGCCGGCTTCTTCCAGCGCCGCGCTGAAACCTTCGAAACGCCGCGCGCTGGCGGTCTGGTTCGGATGGCCCTGGATGAAACCAAAGCGCCGGTGGCCCAGCCCGATCAGATGCCGCGTGATCTCCCGGCTGGCGAGGAAATCGTCGATCCGCACGCGCGAGATGGCGCTCTCCTCCCGTCCCGACGCGATCGCCACCACCGGCACGCCCGCTTCGACCAACTCGGCGATGACCGTCGGCGACTCGCACAGCGGCGGCGGCAGGATCACCCCCGCCACGCTGCGTGCCAGCGTGCGCGCCGCCTCGCGCTCTGCTGCCGGATCCACCTCGTCCCAGGCATCCACCACCAACTGCACCGCCGCCCGCGCGCTGCCGCGCAACGCCCCCACCAGCAGCTGGCGCAGATAACCCTCGCTGGGGTTGGTGTATACCAGCGCGATGCGCGTGGTCTGCGCCGCCGCCAGCGAACTGGCCGCCAGGTTCGGCGTGTATCCGAGCTGCTTCACCGCCCGCATTACCCGTTCGCGCGTGCTTTCGCGCACGTGCACCCTGCCGTTCACCACCCGCGAGACCGTCATCGGCGATACGCCGGCCAGACGCGCGACTTCATCGATCGTGGTGGCTTCGCCCTTGCGGCGCGCGGACTTCCTGGCGGTGACCAATGCCTTCCCCTTCGCTGGACCACGGCCGTCGGGGCGGTGGATCGTCCGGCGATGGTAGCGGCAAAGCCTACCGGCGTGAGCTATTCGGGGAAGACTTGGGTCACCGTGAAGCGTCCCGTCCAGCGGCTACGTTCCCCGGGCGATCCACGTGCCAGACGCCGTCCAGGGGGGCGGGCCAGAGGGTCTCGACATGACACCTCGCCGGGGCAGGCACGTCATCGTCACGGGCGACCGCAGTGGCTGGCTATCGCGGACCGGCAGACGTTAGCTCGGCATTTCCACGGAGGCGGCTTCGGCGAAGGGGAAGCGCACCTCCAGCTGCGTGCCGCCGCCATCGCGCGCCGCCACCGTGAGCTGCCCTCCCAGCAGGCGCGCGCGCTCGCTCATGCTGATCAAGCCCAGCCCGGTGGGCACCTGCCGGCGCCGGCATGGCGGGCCGATGCCGTCGTCGCTCACCGAGAGCACGCAGTCCTCGCCCTGCATGCCCAGGCGCACCCAGGCCTCGTGCGCATGCGCGTGCTTCTCCACGTTGTTCAGTGCCTCCTGCACGATGCGGAACAGGCTCAGCTCGCGCGCATCCCCCAGGCCGTCGGGCGGCACCACATCGCAATGCACGCGCACGGTCGAGCGCTGCCCGTGCCCCTGGCAGAACGCCGTCAACGCACTGGCGAGGCCGGTAAAGCGCAGCATCGCCGGGTGCAATCCATGCGACATGCTGCGGATGTCGTTGGATACCTTCATCAATTCCTGCTGCAACTCGGCCACCGCGTCGCGCTGCGATTCGTCCACGCTCCGCTTGAGGTAGCTCAGCCGGATGGACAGCGCCGCCAGTGACTGGTTGATGTCGTCGTGCAGGTCGCGCGCGATGCGTGTGCGCTCTTCTTCCTGCACCACGAGCACCCGCCCCGCCAACTCGCTGAGCTGGCGGTACGCCTCGCACAGGCACCGGGCGACGCTGCGTTGCTGTTCCACCATCATGGAGATCAGCCACAGCGCACCGGCGATCGCGCACAGCCAAGCCTGCATGCCGAGCAGCGCCGAGGGCGGCGGCAAGGCGCGGAACGGACCGGCACCCCGTTGCGAATACGCCAGGCCCACCGTGCCGCACGTCCACAGCGCCACGCATGCCCCGCCGAGGCCGAAGTGCAGCAGCACCCACAGCAGCAACGGCGCGGCGAAGATCGTCATCAGCGCCGAGGGCAGCACCACGTCGGACAGGGGCGACCACAGCCAGAGCGGCGGCGCCGCGAGCAGGGCCGCGATGGCCAGGTCACGCGACAACTGGCGCGCGGGCATGTCGCCGCGCGGCGACGCCAGCGCCATCACGATAGGCGGCAACAGCAGGTAGCCGGCGGCATGCGTCAGCAGCAGGTGGAGCATGTCGACCCGCGAGTACGTCAGGTTCGCTCCCTGTGCCCACGCCAGCATCCAGCACAGATCCAGCGCGGGCAGCGCCACGCCGACGCATAGCAGCAAGCGCAGCGTGGGCGCCACTTCGCGAGGCGGCCACTCAATCGCTCCCCCACGACGCGCGAGCCAGGCAAGCCCTGCCGCGGGCAGCGGCAGCCATGCCGCGAGCAGCGCCGTCGCTTGCCAGGGCACGCCGGGCATCGGCGGCATCGCTAGCCAAAGCCCGAACATGGTGCCCACCACCGCGGCGATCGATTGGCGATGCGGCCGGGTCAACAACCAGGCCAGCAGCAACGGCGAAGCCACGCTGGAGACCCCGACGTCGTCCTGCCGCACCCACAGCAACGAGGCGATCCTTTCGCCAAGAAAACTCAACGCGCACAGCGTGAGCGCGGGGAGCACATAGCCACCGGCACGCCACCCCGTCCAGCGTCGTCCCGCGCCGTGATCATCCCCTGCGATGGATCCTGGACTGCTCACCTGCAACGCCTCCGCATCCGTGGGTCGCGCCGTGGCAATGCATTTCGGGCGGAAAAATTATGCACGTTTTTCCCTCGTGCACCTGACTGTGCACCGGTTCACTTCTTCACGTGTGGATCACAAGGAATTCACGGCGCGAGCATAGGCTCTGGCCGCATCGGACCTGGGGGGCGACCCGGGAACAAGGCATCGCGGCATCGAATGCTCGGCATGCCTGCCACGCTGATGGAGATTGCGCGCATGGCTCTTGGGATGACGGAAGGCGCGCCGCAGGCGATGCGGCGGCGCCTCGTACTGGCCGACGATCACCTGCTGGTCGCGCAGGGCGTGGAGCGCCTGCTGCTGGAGGTGTTCGACGTGGTCGGGTTGGTGTTCGACGGCGACTCTCTGCTCGATGCCGTGCGGCACCAGGCGCCGGACCTGGTCATCGCCGATATCAGCATGCCGGGCATGACCGGCATCGACGTGATGCGGCGCGCGCAGGACGAGGGCATCGAGGTGCCTTTCATCTTCCTCACCATGCATGCCGACTCGGAGATGGCCTCGCGCGCCATCTGCGCCGGCGGCTGCGGCTACGTGCTCAAGAACGCGGCCGGCGAGGAACTGCTCTACGCGGTGCAGCAGGTACTCGACGGCAAGACCTACGTCACGCCGACGCTGGCGGCCAACGCCATCGCCACCGCCCAGCGCCGCCGCCGCAACCTCACCGACAAGCAGCAGCGCGTGCTGGAATATGTCGCCCGTGGCCTGCGCTCCAAGCAGATCGCCTTCGAGCTGGGCGTGTCGGTGCGCACGGTCGAATCGCACAAGTACGCGATCATGCAGGAGCTGGGCGTGCATGGCACGCTGGAACTGGTGCGCCGCGCCGAGCAGGAAGGCTTGATCATGCCGCACGCCTGAACACGGCGGCCCGGCCGGAACAGTAGTTTTACTTGGGCCGTTCCGGTTGTTTTTCCGTGGTTCCGCCCGCGTGTCGCGCGCACCATGGATCTCCCCATCGCGGGAACGGGCGATGAAACGCGTGAGCGTGCTGCTGGCAGAGGATGGCTGGGCCATGTCCCGCGAACTGGGCGCGATACTCGCGCGCGAATGCGACCTGCTGGCCACCGTCAGCGATGGCCTGGCGCTGGTGCGCCTGGCTCGCGAGATGCGCCCGGATGTCGTGGTCACCGACATTTCCATGCCTGGCATCAATGGCCTGCAAGCGGTGGAGAGCCTGATCGAGGAGGGCCTGGCGCCGCACGTGGTGTTCGTCACCGTGCATGCGGAGCCGCAACTTGTGATGCATGCGCTCGCGCTGGGTCCGTGCGGCTACGTACTCAAGGCCGATGCGGTGGAAGACCTGCTGCCGGCCGTGCGCGCCGCCTCGCAGGGCCGGCGCTATCTCTCCGCCTCCGTGGCGGCCTCGTGAGCCGTATCAGGCCAGCAGGCCGAACAGCCGCGTCGCCAACTCGTCGACGGAGAACACCAGCAGCAGCAACGGCGACAGCGGCATCGCCGCATACAGGAAGATCCGCACCAGGCTCCAGCGTCCGATCGGCACCGCGGGCAGGTTCTTGATGGTCGCGTAGACGCCGGTGAAATCGCACAGCGCGGAGGCGTCGGGCGAATCCAGCAGCTCGCGCGTATCCCCGGCCGGAAGGCCGCGCGGCCAGCGCTGGTCGAACGTGCGCGCCGCGCGGTTGCCCAATGCGTCGTAACGCAGCAGCGCGTGCCGCTTAACCCGCAGCAGCGTCGGCGCGAGCAGCAGCAGCGGCAGCAGCACCAGCGCGCTGCTGGCCATCAGGTAGCCGGCGATCAGGTAGCGCAGCGAGAACATCGATTCACCCAGGTACAGCATGCGGTTGGCGAAGGCCCCGCACAGCACGAAGCCATTGGCCAGCGACAGCACCGCGAAGCGTTCCTGCGCCAGGCCCAGGAAACCCAGGCCGGCCGCGCCGTCCGGATGGCTGGCATGTAGGTCCAGCCGCTGCCGCACCAGCCGCCAGAGCAGGCAGGTCCACAGCAGCAGGCGCCAGAGCCATACGAGCATGACGAACCGGAACAGCGGCATGGAGACGTAGTGCAGCCAGAGCGCGGCCTGGGTGAGCCGGCCGTTCGCATCCACGCTCCACGACGCAACGCCCGGCAGGCGATCGCCCAACGTGGGCCCATAGGTGGTCGAGGCGAGGCAGGCCAGCAGCAGGCAGATCAGCTCCGGGGCGCGCGCGTCGCGAAGCTGCCTGACGCGCCCCAGCGCGTGGCGCAGTGCCGCCTGGCGCGATGGCGCGACCAGCGAGGAATACGCGAACTGGCGCGCCGCCTGGCGCAGGATTTCGTCGCTGCGCGGCGCCATCAGCACCAAGGCGGGCAGCGCGAGCAGGAAGCGCGAGAGCACCGCGTAGTCGCGCAGCAGCGGCATGCCGTGTGTTGTGCGCCACAGCGTGCCGTCCAGCGCGCAGTACATCGCCAACGGCACGAAGGTCAACACCAGCAGGATCACGCACAGCCAGGTGGCCGAACGCGTGCCTGGCCCGATCAGGCGCAGCCGGTCGAGCAGGCGGTGGGTCGGGCCGCCGCGCATCAGCGAAAGATTGTCGCCCGCCATGGCTGGCGTTACCCTGGGTGCGTGTATGCCGCTCAACATGCCAGACGCATCGCGCCGCGCGCGTCAGTAAAAATACTGGCGGAAAAACCGTAGGAACCCGATTGCGCGTGCCAGGCCGCACGCCCGAAGCTGGACGCCTCTGACCGGAGGCAACCGTGGATTCACTGCTCGACTTCCTGCACCGGTTCTGGAGCGACATGTTGGCCCGCACCGAGGGGCCGATGACGTTCCGCTTTCTGCTGCAACCGCTGATGGCGATCATCACCGCGTCCATCGACGGCTACCGCGACGCCACGGCCGGGCGCACGCCGTACTTCCACAAGCTGCTGCACGGCGGCCGCCACGGTACCCGCGTGGAGACCTTCCGCGAAGGCTTCACCGCCGTGGCCCGCATCCTCCTGCTCGGCGTGGCGATGGACGTGATCTACCAGCTGAAGGTCTTCGGCAACTTCACGCATCCGCTGGAAACGCTGGTGATTGCCATCGTGCTGGCGTTCGTGCCCTACCTGTTGCTGCGCGGGCCGATCGCCCGCCTGGCGCGCCGCTGGCAGCAGCGGCGCGGGCCACCCTGACCCCCACCGGACGCTGCCATGAGCCACGCTTCGAAGGATTCAAACGCCGGCGAACCCACGCGCCCGGCCAAGTTCGTCGAGACCGCGCCGCCGCCGTTGCCGCAGGTCGACGCAAGCGATGCCGATGCCGCATCGGTGACTTACTCGCACTACCGCACGGGGCTGTCGAACCACCGCACCCAGCTGTCCGAGCATCGCACCTCGCTGTCGGAGTACCGCACGGACCTGTCGGGCGAACGCACCGAGATGTCGATGCGCCGCACCGGCCTGTCGTTCCAGCGCACGCGCATGAGCGCGGACCGCACGCTGATGTCGATCATCCGCACCGCGCTCTCGTTGATCGGCTTCGGCTTCACGATCTACCAGGTCTTCAGCAAGATGGTGGCGAACGCACTGCACGTGGGCTTCGGCGGCGATGCGCCGCGCAACTTCGGCGTGGCGCTGGTGGCGCTGGGCG
This sequence comes from Stenotrophomonas sp. HITSZ_GD, assembly GCF_029543105.1. GTDB lineage: Bacteria > Pseudomonadota > Gammaproteobacteria > Xanthomonadales > Xanthomonadaceae > Stenotrophomonas_A. The sequence continues at coordinate 16,042 of NZ_JARQXB010000028.1, read as the reverse complement.
TGCTGCTGCTCACGCTGGGAATCGTCTATCACATCCGCTACATGCGCGCGCTTCGCGGCGAACGCGAAGCGATGGCGCGCGAGGGGCTGGTACATGCCGACAGTCCCTACCCGCTCTCCTTGAGCCTGGTCACCGCGGTCCTGCTCTGGGGCATCGGGCTCGTCGCCATCGCGAGCATGGTCTTCGACCTCACCCTGCCGGGCTGAACGCCTCGGCACCTCTTCCGTCCCACAACAGGATGACTGTCATGCCAGCTCCCACCGCCAAGAAATCGCCTGCCGCCAAGTCCCCCGCGACGAAGGCGGCCCCCGCCGCCGGCCGCAAAGCGGACGCCGGCGGGCGCAAACCCAACATCCTGGTCATCTGGGGTGACGACATCGGCATCAGCAACCTCAGCTGCTACACGCAGGGGCTGATGGGTTATCGCACGCCGAACATCGACCGCATCGCCAAGGAAGGCATGCTGTTCACCGATTCCTACGGCGAGCAGTCCTGCACCGCGGGGCGTTCCTCTTTCATCACCGGGCAAAGCGTGTATCGCACCGGCCTGTCGAAGGTGGGCATCCCCGGCGCGCCGATCGGCATGACCGACAAGGCGATCACCATCGCCGCGGCGCTCAAGAACCAGGGCTACACCACCGGGCAGTTCGGCAAGAACCACCTGGGCGATCTCAACCACATGCTGCCGACCAACCACGGCTTCGATGAATTCTTCGGCAACCTGTACCACCTCAATGCCGAGGAAGAGCCGGAGATGTACGACTACTACCGCGAGGAGGAGTTCTCCGAGTTCCGCAAGGGCATCCTGCCGCGCGGCGTGATCCACAGCTGGGCCACCGACAAGGACGACACTACCGTGCAGCCGCGCTGGGGCAAGGTGGGCAAGCAGAAGATCGAGGACACCGGCCCGCTGAGCACCGAGCGGATGGAAACCTGCGACGACGAATTCGTCGCCGCGGCCAAGGATTTCATCCAGCGCGCCCACGACAACGACGAGCCTTTCTTCGTGTGGTTGAACACCACCCACATGCACATGTTCACCCACACCAAGAAGGACAGCCTGGGGCAGGCCGGGCGCTGGCAGTCGCCGTACCACGACACGATGATCGACCACGACCGCAACGTGGGCGAGATGCTCGATTTCCTCCAGGAGCTGGGCATCGACGAGGACACCTTCGTGATGTATTCCACGGACAACGGGCCGCACCGCAATTCCTGGCCCGATGGTGGCACCACGCCGTTCCGCAGCGAGAAGAACACGAACTGGGAAGGGGCCTTCCGCATCCCCCTGCTCGTGCGTTGGCCCGGCCACATCGCGCCGGGAAGCGTGTCCAACGAGATCGTGCAGCACCACGACTGGTTCCCGACCTTCCTGGCGATGGCCGGCGAGCCGGACATCGTGGAGAAGTGCAAGAAGGGCTACAAGGCCATCGGCCGGACCTACAAGAACCACATCGACGGCTTCAACCTCGTGCCCTATCTCAGCGGGCAGGTGGAGAAGAGCCCGCGCAACCTGTTCGTCTACCTCAGCGACGATGGCGACGTGCTCGGCGTGCGCTACGACAACTGGAAGATCGTGTTCATGGAGCAGCGGCTGAAGGGCACGATGCAGCTATGGGCCGAGCCTTTCACCCGGCTGCGCCTGCCCAAGCTGTTCAACCTGCGCACCGATCCTTACGAGTTCGCGGACATCACGTCCAACTCGTACTACGAGTGGTTCCTGTACCACGCGTACATCATCTACGGCGCCTGGGCGATCGCCGACAAGTGGGCCGCGACGTTCAAGGACTACCCACCCATCCAGCGCCCCAACAGCTTCACCATCGACGACGCACTGAAGATGCTGCAGGACGCGGCGACCGGCAGCCACTGAAGCCGTCGGCGGCCGCGGGATGGCACCCGCGGCCGCTTCGGCGAGGAACGATGCATGCCCCGACCCCTGCCCTCCTGGAACGACGGCGCCAAGCGCGAGGCGATCACCGGCTTCGTGGCGCGCGTGAGCGCCGAAGGCGGCGAAGGCTACGTTCCGCCCGCCGAGCGCGTGGCCGTGTTCGACCACGATGGCACGCTGTGGGCCGAATATCCGCTCTACGTGCAGATCTACTTCACCTTGAGCCAGGTGGAACGGCTGGCCGCGGCCGAGCCGGCGGTGAAGGAGAAGCCTGCCTATCGCGCGCTGCTGTCGCATGACATCAAGGCCCTGCACGGCCTGCCCAAGCGCGAAGTGCTGGAGCCGGCGCTGGCGGTGCACGCCGGCATGACGGTGGAAGAATTCCGCGCCACCGCGCGCAGCTGGCTCGCCGAGGCGCGCCACCCCAAGTACGCGCGGCTGTTCACCGCATGCATCTACCAGCCCCAGCTGGAGTTGATGGATTACCTGCGGCGCCACGGGTTCAAGGTGTTCGTGGTCACCGGCGGCGGCATCGAGTTCGTGCGCGTCGTCGCCGAGCGCCTCTACGGCGTTCCCCCGGAGCGGGTGATCGGCTCGAGTACCCGCGCCACGCTGGAACTGGGCCAGGGCTCGGCCTGGGTGCGCAAGCTGCCCGAGATCGGGAGCTTCGACGACCGCGCGGAAAAGCCCGTCAACATCGCCCTGCATATCGGCCGCAGGCCGATCCTCGCCTTCGGCAATTCCGATGGCGATGTCGCGATGCTGCGCTACACGCTGGCCGGCGAGGGCGAGCGCCTGGCGCTGATGCTCCATCACGACGACGGCGAGCGCGAAGCCGCCTACGACCGGCATTTCCTGGTCAGCCCGCTCGACGAAGGACTGGACAAGGCCGACGAGTACGGCTTCCACATGGTCAGCATGAAGCACGATTGGGGGAGGGTATTCGCATGAGTCCGGCCGACGGTGACGGGCACGCGCCCGCCGACATGGTGCAGCTGCCCGGCGGCAGCTTCGTGATGGGGTCCAACGACCATTACCCGGAAGAACGCCCGGCGCGCAAGGTGCGCGTGGGCGCCTTCGCGATCGACCGCTATGCGGTGACCAACCGGCAGTTCGCCCGCTTCGTCGAGGCCACCGGCCATCTCACGCTGGCCGAACGGCCGGTCGATCCGGCCGACTATCCCGGCGCCGATCCCGCGCTGCTGGTGCCGGCCTCGGTGGTGTTCGTGCCGCCGGCCGGGCGCGTGGACCTGGGCAACCTGCACAACTGGTGGCACTACGTGCCCGGTGCCGATTGGCGACATCCGCGCGGGCCGGGCTCCACGCTCGAAGGGCTGGAAGATCATCCGGTGGTGCAGGTCGGTTACGAGGATGCGCTGGCCTACGCGCAATGGGCCGGCAAGGACCTGCCGACCGAGGCCGAATGGGAATACGCCGCCTGGGGCGGGCGCGAAGGCAGCGAGTTCGCCTGGGGCGATGCGCTCGTGCCCCAAGGCCGCTACATGGCCAACACCTGGCAGGGCGAGTTTCCCTGGGAGAACCAGGTGCTCGACGGCCATGCCTGGACCGCACCGGTCGGGAGCTTCCCGCCGAACGGCTACGGCCTGTACGACATGATCGGCAACGTCTGGGAGTGGACATCGGACTGGTACCAGACCCACGACCGCCTGCCCGGCAAGGCCTGCTGCACGCTGGAGAACCCGCGCGGCGGCAGCCGCGAGGACAGCGTCGATGCACGCGCCCAGGGCCCGCGCATCCCGCGCCGGGTGATGAAGGGCGGCTCGCACGTGTGCGCGCCCAACTATTGCCGCCGCTATCGGCCGGCCGCGCGCATGGCCCAGCCCATCGATACGGCCACCTGCCATGTCGGTTTCCGCTGCGTCGTGCGACAGGCACCCGACCATGCTCAATGAATGGCTGCTCCGCGCCAGCGAACCGGTGATCGTCATCATCGACTTGATGGCGTTGCTCATCATCGTCATGGGGACCGCGATCTCTTTCGTGGCCGCGCTGAAGCTGTTCTTCGCCGGCGTGTTTCATCCGGAAGCGCGCGGCGCACGCGGCTACATCAAGGGCCACGCGCGGCGCCTGCTGTGGATGGACTACGGCCGCTGGCTGGTGGCCGCGCTCACCTTCCAGCTGGCCGCCGACATCGTCGAATCGGCCATCGCGCCCACCTGGGAAGCCATCGGGCAGCTCGGTGCGATCGCCGTCATCCGTACTTTCCTCAACTACTTCCTCGAGCGCGACATGGAGGAAGTGCGCGAGCGCGAGGAAGCCCGCCTCGCCTCGGATGTCGCATCGCTTCCCGATTCCAGAGAGACCGCACCATGAAACATCGCCTTCTCCCCTTTCGCGCGTGGCGGCTGCCGCTGCTGTCGTCGTTGTCCCTGCTGGCCGCCGCGCCGGCCTTGGCCACCGAGGGCGCGCTGGGTCGCTCGTTGACCGGCGCGCAGATCCAGGCCTACGCCGGCATCGTGCCCCCCGAGCCGGGCATGCGGTGGTCGCTGGGGTTCCTGCACTACGACGGCGAGATCGGCGCCAGCCGCGCCGCGCCCATCGCCGGCCAGGTCTCACTGGGCCTGCGTGCGAACATGAACCTGTGGTCGGCTACCGGTGTCTATATCTGGCCTACCGGCGAGGGACGCTGGAACTTCGCCTCGATGGCCACCGCGCCGTATGTCATCCCCGACGTGACGGCCACGCTCCAGGCCGGCACGCAGCAGCGCCGGGTGAGCGACAGCACCTCGGACTGGTTCGACGCCTACTTCGCGCCGGTGATCGCCAGCTACCACATCAGCCAGGTGGAACACGTCTCGCTGGGCCTCTACATCTATGCACCCACGGCCAAGTACGACCCAAACCGGCTCGCCAATCCCGGCATGAACGTGTGGACGTTCTCGCCCAGCGTCGGCTACACCCATCTTTTCCAGCAGGGCACGCTGGAGTTCAGCCTGCTCGGCGCGGTGGACCTGTACGACCGCAACGACGACACCGGTTACAAGAACGCGCCGGTGTGGCGCCTGGACTCGATGCTGGTCAAACGCACGCCCAGTGGCTGGGGCTTCGGTGCGGTCGGTGGCTGGATCCAGCAGCTCGGCGACGACGAGGGCGCCCTGGCCGACCAGCTCAATGGCTTCAGGGGTCGCTCGTTCGGCCTGGGCCCGGTGCTGACCTACGGAAAGAAGTGGTCCGGCGGCGAGCACCTGGACTTGAGCGTGCGCTACGTCTCCGAGTTCAGCGTCAAGAACCGCTTCGACGGTCATCCCGTGCTGGTGACGGCCAGCTTCGGCTTCTGATCCCCCGCCGGCCCGGCCGGCGGCCTCCCGCTGTTTCCCATGACAGGAGATCGCCATGAAAACCCGCGTGTTCCTCGCCGCCTTCGCGCTGCTCGCATTGGCGGCCTGCGCCTCTTCCCCGACCGTGAAGACCGACCACGACCCGTCCGTGGACTTTTCCAAGTACCGCACCTACACCTGGGGCATGAAGCCGCAGGCCGGCTCGCCGCTGGTGCAGCAGCGCATCGTCGACGGCATCGATGCGCGCCTGCAGGCCCGCGGCTGGCGGCAGGCGCCGGACGGGCAGGTCACGCTGGCCGCCCACATCATCACCTCGCAGAAGCAGACGCTCGATACGTTCTATACCGGCACCGGCATGGGCGGCTGGGGTTGGCGAGGCGGCTGGGGCGGCGGCATGGCGATGGGCAGCGCGCAGACCACGGTGCGTACCTACGATGTCGGCACGCTGGTGGTGGACATGTTCGACACCGCCACCCAGCAGGCGATCTGGCGCGGCACCGCCAGCGGCACCGTGCCCAGTTCGCCGGAGAAGGTGAACGCCGCGGTCGAGGCCGGGCTGGACAAGATGTTCGCCGGCTTCCCGCCGGGTGCGGCGCCGGCCAAGTGAGCCCTGGCAGCGCCGCCCGCCATCGGCCGCCGCGCGAGCGGTGTCGCCGCAGGCGACGCTGGGCCCGCTGCCTGCTCGGCGTGGCCGCCTGGCCCTGCTGGGCGGCGGCGCAAACCGCCGGTGCCGCGCCGCCCGCGGTGTCGCCGGAGACGGACAAGCCCGGCTTCTGGCAGCGCCTGCACGATCCGCAGGACGGCCGGCTGGACCTGTCCGACTGGCTGCTCAATCACCGCGGCGTGCTGCCGGTGCCGATCGTCATCACCGAGCCGGCGCTGGGTTACGGCGGCGGCGTGGCGCTGGCGTTCTTCCACCGCCCCGAAGGCAGTGCGGCCACGCGCACCACGGCGAGCGGGCAGACGCGCTTCATCGCGCCCAACCTCTACGGCGCGATGGGCATGAAGACCGAGAACGGCAGCCATGCCTACGGCGGCGGCGCGGTCCTGCATTTCGACGAGGATCGCTGGCGTTACAAGGGCGGCGTGGGCAAGGCCTCGTTCAACCTGGATTTCTATACCCAGGGCCGCCTCCTTCCCGCGCGGGAGGTCGGCTACAACGTCGATGGCCTGGCCTCGTTCCAGCAGGTGGCGCGGCGCCTGGGCGATGAAGATGTGTTTGTGGGCGTGTCGTGGATCTACATGGACCTCGATGTGACCTTCGACAGCGCCGGCGACCGCCAGTTCTTCAGCGACCGGGAGCTGGCGCAGAAGAGCTCCGGGCTGGGGCTGATGTTCGAATACGACACGCGCGACAACCCCTTTACGCCTTCCCGCGGCTGGACGGCGGTGCTGGACGCCAACTTCTACCGCGAGGGCTTTGGCGGCGACGTCGATTTCGACAGCTACCGCGCGCACGCATTCGCGTACTGGCCGTTGTCGAACCAGCGGTTCGTCGTGGGCGCGCGCTTGGACCTGCGCGCCGTTGGAGGCGACGTGCCGTTCTATCGGTTGCCCTACGTGGACATGCGCGGCATCGCCGCGGGCCGTTACCAGGACCGGCGCGCGGCGATGGCCGAGAGCGAATGGCGCTGGAACCTGACGCCGCGCTGGGCGGTGCTGGGCTTTGTCGGTGCCGGTCGTGCGTGGGGGCGCAAGGAAGACTTCGGCGACGCCACCACGGCGGTGGCCAAGGGCGCCGGCTTCCGCTACCTGCTCGCCCGCAAGCTGGGCCTGTATGGCGGGCTCGATTATGCGTGGGGGCCGGACGACCACACGTTCTATATCCAGATGGGTAGCGCCTGGCGTTAACCCGCGGAGATTCCCGATGCGCACGTGGCCGGTGACCGCAATCCCGCAGGCGTGGTTGGGCCTGCTCTTGTGCCTGGCCTGGCCGGCCTGTGCGCAGCCGGCCACGCCGGCGCCGGACGCCTTCGCCGGCCTGGACGGCCACCAGTGCGGCGAACGCGCGCCCGGCGACACGCGTCCGCGCATCGGCTTGGCGCTGGGCGGTGGCGGCGCGCGCGGCATCGCGCATGTGCGCGTGCTCCGGAAGCTGGAAGAACTGCATATCCCGGTGGATTGCATCGCCGGTACCAGCGCCGGCGCACTGGTGGGCGCGCTGTACGCGGCCGGGCGCAGCCCGCAGCAGATCGAGGACGTCGTGCTGTCCACGGACTGGAAGGCGACCTTCACCGATACCTTGCCGCGCCGTGATCGCAGCCTGCGTCGCAAGGCCGACGACTACACGCGCCTGGCGCCGATCGGCGTGGGCATCGGCGGCGACAGCGGCAGCGTGCGCCTGGCCGCCGGCCTCAGCCAGGGCCAGCGGCTGATCGCCGTGTTCGAGAACGCCACCGGCGGTGGCCGCGTGGCCGGCGACTTCAACCAGTTGCCGATTCCTTTCCGCGCCGTGGCCACCGACATCAACACCGGCCAGGCGGTGGCGCTGGGGCAGGGCAGCCTGGCGATGGCGATGCGCGCGAGCATGTCGCTGCCGGGCATCATGCACCCGGTCAACCTCGACGGGCGCGTGCTGCTCGATGGCGGCATCGCCAACCAGATTCCCATCGACGTGGTGCGCGCCATGGGGGCCGAGCGCATCATCGCGGTGGATGTCGGCACGCCGCTGCGCGTGCTGGGCAGCGATGCGAGCGTGCTCGACGTGGTGGACCAGATGAGCGGGTTCCTCACCGTCGGCAGCGCGCAACGCCAGCTGGCCACGCTCGGGCCGCAGGACCTGGTGGTCCGCCCCGACCTCAGCGGCCGGGTCGCCACCGGCGAGTTCGACAAGGCGCCGCTGGCGCTGGAGATCGGCCAGGCCGCGGCCGATGCGGCCGCGCCGGCGCTGCGCCGCTACAGCGTGGACGAGGCCACCTACGCCGCGTTCCGGCAGCACCAGCGCACCGCGCTGCCGGCGCCGCCCACCGTGCAGTTCGTGCGGCTGGTCAACGACACGGGTTATTCGGACGACGTGCTGATGGGCTACCTGCCGCTCCGGGTTGGCGCGCCGCTGGATGCGCCGGCGGTGCAGGCGGGCATCCTGCGTGCGTATGGGCTGGGCACGCTGTCGAGCATCACCTACGAGGTGGTGCGCGAGCCGGCCGGCACCGGCGTGGTGGTGACCGCGCATCCCAAGCCCAACGGCCCGGCCTATGTCGAGGCCGGCATGACGCTCAGCAACGACCTGGAAGGCAACCACGAAGCGAACCTGCGCGCGGGCCTGCGCTTCTCGCCGATTTCGCCCAACGGCGCCGAGGCGCGCGTCACCGCGCAGATCGGCAGCGAGCCGGGCCTCACCGGCGAGTACTACGCGCCGCTGGACCCCGCCAACCGCTACGCATTCGATGCCTTCGGCGGATTCCAGACGCGCAGCTTCAATATCTTCGACGCGAACGGCGTGCGCATCGAGCGCGACCGCGTGCAGCGCTACGGCGCCGCGGCGGGCATCGCGCGCAACTTCGGCGAGGTCGCCAGCCTCGGGCTCGGCGTGGAGCGCTACGCCGGCGATGTACGCGCCATCATCGGCGCGCCGCCCCAGTCCAAGCGCTATTTCCAGCAGGCGGCCCTGACCGCGCAGTTCGACTGGGACGACATCGACAGTGTGTTCTTCCCGCGCGACGGCGTGCTCGGCCGCCTGGGCCTGCGCAGCTCGCAGCCCTGGCTGGGCGCCGACGCGCGCTTCGACCAGCTGGACTTCGACCTCGTCGGTGCGCGCAGCCTCGGCCCGCACGCGTGGCAACTGGGCTTGCGCTACCACGCCACCGTCTCCGGCCAGGCCCCGCCGGAAAGCCTGTACCGGCTGGGCGGGCGCTGGCGGCTGGCCGGCTTCCAGAGCAACGAGCTGACCGGCCAGGACTACGCGCTGGGCTTCGTCGGCTACACCTACGAACTGGGGAGGGTACTCGGCCGCTCGGCGCAGGTCGGCGGCACGCTGGAGTACGGCAATGCGTGGCAGCGGCGCAGCGACATGAGCCTGGCCGACGGCATCGTCAACGGCAGCCTCTTCATCGGCTTCGATTCGTGGATCGGCCCGCTGATCTTCGGCATGGGCCTGCGCGAAGGGGGGCACCGGGTGGTTTTCATCGAACTGGGCCAGTCCCTGTAGCGCCCGGCGGCGCGCCGGAACGGCCCCGCCCGGGCTTCCGAGGCCGGGCGGGGGCTGCCTATTCACGTTGGGCGACGGTTGGGCAAAACCGGCGTAGTCTGCCGCCCGGGGAAACCGCCTGACGGGGAGGGCACGGGTTCCCCACGCGTGATGACCTAACATGGGCGGCGATTTTCCGTCGCGGCCGAGGAGTAATTGTGTTCTTAGTGGTTGGGAAAGCGATGCGTGGCGTCCGCCGGACACGCCGCGCCGGCCGCGTCTTGTGCGCCCGCCCGGGGCAGGCTGCCTGACATGAGCGCCACCGTGATCGAAGACGTCGCGCCCGTCCGCGACGCCGGCCTGGCCGTGCTGCCGGCCGAATCCCCCCTGGACATGCCCGAGCAGTCCCTGCGCGCCGGCCACCTGCAGGTGCCGCGCCAGCGCACCTCCCCGCGCGGCATCGGCCTGCGCCGCTTCTACCTGATCGGCGGCACCGCGGCGATGACCCTGGCGGCCACCTGGATGATGGCCTCGGTGATGTGGGCCGACGGCATCAGCGTGCTCGAAGCCTGCCTGCTGGTGCTGTTCGTGCTGCTGTTCGCCTGGGTGGCGATGTCCTTCGCCAGCGCCGTGGCCGGCTTCATCAGCGTCGTGTTCGGGCGCGGGCGCAAGCTCGGCATCGACCCGGACGCCCCGCTGCCGACCCTGCACAGCCGCACGGCGCTGCTGATGCCCACCTACAACGAGGACCCGCGGCGCCTGCTCGCCGGCCTGCAGGCGATCTACGAGTCGGTCGCCGCCACCGGCCAGCTGGAACGCTTCGACTTCTTCATCCTCAGCGACACCACGCGCCCGGCCATCGGCCTGGCCGAGGAGCGCGAGTACGCGGCGCTGTGCGAACGCACCGGCGGCGCCGGGCGCATCTACTACCGTCGCCGCGCCGACAACGCCGGGCGCAAGGCCGGCAACATCGCCGACTGGGTGCAGCGCTTCGGTGGCGACTACCCGCAGATGCTCATCCTCGACGCCGACAGCCTGATGAGCGGGGACACCATCGTGCGCCTGGTCGCCGGCATGGAGGCCAACCCGGACGTGGGCCTGATCCAGAGCCTGCCGGCGGTGGTCAACGGCCACACGCTGTTCGCGCGCATGCAGCAGTTCGGCGGCCGCGTGTACGGCCCGATCGTCGCCTACGGCGTGGCCTGGTGGCATGGCGCGGAAAGCAACTACTGGGGCCACAACGCGGTGATCCGCACGCGCGCGTTCGCCGCGCACGCCGGCCTGCCGGCGCTGCCCGGGCGCAAGCCGTTCGGCGGCCACGTGCTCAGCCACGATTTCGTCGAGGCCGCGCTGATGCGCCGCGCCGGCTGGGCCACCCACATGGTGCCTTACCTGCAAGGCAGCTACGAGGAAGGCCCGCCGACGCTGACCGACCTGCTCATCCGCGACCGCCGCTGGTGCCAGGGCAACCTGCAGCACGCCAAGGTCGTCACCGCCAAGGGCCTGCACTGGGTCAGCCGGCTGCACATGATGATCGGCATCGGCCATTACTTCACCGCGCCGATGTGGGCGATGCTGATGCTGATCGGCATCGGCATCCCGCTGGCCGGCAACGATATCGACCTGGCCGCCGAACTGCCGTTCTCGCCGGCGCGCTACTGGCACGCGCAGGGCGACAACGGGGTGCTGTGGGTGTTCGCGCTGACCATGGGCGTGCTGCTGGCGCCCAAGGTGCTCGGCTACCTGGCGCTGCTGTTGAACCCGGCCGAACGGCGCGCCTGCGGCGGCGCGGTGCGCGCGCTGCTGAGCATCCTGTTGGAGACGGTGCTGGCCGCGCTGATGGCCCCGGTGGTGATGTACCTGCAATCGCGCGGCGTGGCCGAAGTGCTGGCCGGCAAGGACTCGGGCTGGGACGCGCAGCAGCGCGACGACGGCAAGATTTCCTGGATCGCGCTGATCAAGGGCTACGGCGGCCTGAGCCTGTTCGGCCTGCTGGCCGGGCTGATGGCGTACATGGTCTCCCCGTCGCTGGCGGCGTGGATGGCCCCGGTGGTGATCGGCATGGTGCTGGCGATTCCGGTGGTCGCGCTGACCTCGCTGCGTCGCGCCGGGCAGGCCTTGCAACGCCTGGGCATCTTCGCCATTCCCGAGGAAGTCGCGCCGCCGGCGGTGATGGTGCGCGCCGCCGAACTGCGCCGCGCCGCCGCGCGGGCCGCCGCCGCCGAATGAGCGCCGCCGGCCTGCAGGCATAATGCGGCTTTCGCCCGAAGGAAGCCGCACGATGTCCGCCACGCTGGACGCACTCGAACTCGAAACCCGGCCCTCGCCGCAGTGGAGCGTGATCTGGTTGCACGGCCTGGGCGCCGACGGCCACGATTTCGCGCCCATCGTGCCCGAGCTGGTGCGCCCGCACTGGCCCGCGCTGCGTTTCGTGTTCCCGCATGCGCCGGTGCGCGCGATCACCATCAACAATGGCGTGCGCATGCGCGGCTGGTACGACATCGCCAGCTTCGATTTCGCCGACCGCGCCGACCGCCAGGGCGTGCTGGAATCGGTGGCGCAGGTCGAGGCGCTGATCACGCGCGAACAGGCGCGTGGCATTGCGCCCGAGCGCATCGTGCTGGCCGGTTTCTCGCAGGGCGGCGCGGTCACGCTGGCCGCGGGCCTGCGCCGGCAGGTGCCGCTGGCCGGCCTGGTCGGCCTGTCCACCTACCTGCCCGACGCCGCGCATGCCGCCGAGCACCTCGTCGCGGGCGCACAACGCCAGCCGATCTTCATGGCACATGGCCAGAGCGATCCGGTGATCCCGATCGTGCACGCGCAACAGAGCGCGCAGGCCTTGCAGGCGCTGGGCTTCGACGTGCAGTGGCACGCCTATCCGATGGCCCACCAGGTCTGCGCCGAGGAGATCGACGCGCTGGCGGCGTGGCTGGACCAGCGTTTCGCCGCGGCCGCCTGATACGCCCGTGAGCGATCCCCGCGCCGCCCAGCCGTGGATGCCCGAACTGTGCCGGCTGCCGCGCGTGGGTGCGATGGTCGGCCTGGCCGAGCTGGTGGTGGTGATCGTGATGCTGGTGCCCGATGCCGCCACGCCGGTGACGCTGGGGCGCTTTCTTTCCGCCTCCGGCCTGGCGCTGTGGCTGGCGCTGGGCGTCACGGCGCTGCTGTGCGTGTTGCGCGAGCCGCTGGCGCGTTTCCGGCCGCGCGAAGGCGCATGGCTCGCGTTGGGCTTGGCCTGGCTGGCGGCATTGATCGGCAGCGGCGTGGTGCATGCGTTGTTCGCGGTGACCGGCAGCGGGCCGCTGGGCCAGGGCATCGGCTTCTGGCGCTTCAGCCTGGGCTGCGCCACCACCGTGGCGCTGATCAGCGCGCTGGCGTTGCGCTATTTCTACGTGAGCGACCGCTGGGCCGCGCAGACCCAGGCCAACGCGCGCGCCGAGGCCGATGCGCTGCAGGCGCGCATTCGCCCGCATTTCCTGTTCAACAGCATGAACCTCATCGCCAGCCTGTTGCGCCGCGACCCGCTGGTGGCCGAGCAGGCCGTGCTGGACCTGTCGGACCTGTTCCGCGCCGCGCTGGGGGCCGGCGAAGGCGATTCCACCCTGCGCAACGAATGCGAGCTGGCCGAACGCTACCTGTCGATCGAATCGCTGCGCCTGGGCGAGCGGCTGGCCGTGCAGTGGGCGCGCGGCGAAGACCTGCCCTGGGACCTGCCGATGCCTCGCCTGGTGCTGCAACCCCTGGTGGAGAACGCCGTGCTGCACGGCATCTCGCGCCTGCCCGAGGGTGGGGTGATCACCCTGTCGCTGCGTCGCGAGGGCGCGTGGCTGCGGATCGGCATCCTCAACCCGGCGCCGGACCCGGCCGCGGCGGCCGCCGGCGACCCGCTCGGGCGCGGCGCCGGCCACGCCCAGGCCAGCATCGCGCATCGGCTGGCCTACCGCTTCGGGCCAGGCGCGCGGGTGACGGCCGGCTGGAGCGGAGGCTACTATGCCTGCGAGATCGCCCTGCCGCTGAGTTAGCCGGGCGGGGGAACTGGGGAAATCGCTGCATGTGCGCGTTGCCACCGGCCGGGGAGCGGCTGCCGTGAAAGTGTTGATCGCCGACGACGAGCCGCTGGCGCGCGAACGCCTGCGCTCGCTGCTCGCCGCCCACGCGCGCGTGGAACTGGTGGGCGAGGCCGAGAACGGCGAGCAGGCCTTGCAGCTGGCTGCGGCGCGGCAACCGGACCTGGTCCTGCTGGACATCGCCATGCCCGGCGTCGATGGCCTGGAGGCGGCGCGCCACCTGCGCGACTTCGCCCCGCGTCCGGCGGTGGTGTTCTGCACCGCCTACGACGAGCACGCGCTGTCCGCCTTCGACGCGGCGGCCATCGACTACCTGATGAAGCCGGTGCGCCCGGAGCGCCTGGCCGCCGCACTGGAACGCGCGGCCACGTTCATCGCCGGCCGCGTGCCGGCGGTTCCGGCCGAGGAACCCGGCCGGCGCCGCACCCACCTGTGCGCGCGCCTGCGCGGCAGCCTGCGGCTGATCCCGGTGGAGGAGATCCACTATCTCCAGGCCGAGGAGAAGTACGTGATCGTCCACCACGCGCGCGGCGAGGACCTCATCGAGGAATCGCTCAAGTCGCTGGAGGAGGAATTCGCCGAGCGGCTCGTGCGCATCCATCGCAACTGCCTGGTCGCCCGCGGCCAGTTGGCCGAACTGCGGCGCAGCGGCGACGGCCAGGTGCACGCCGTGTTGCGCGACGTCGCCCAGCCGCTGGAGGTGAGCCGGCGCTGCGTGGCCAACCTGCGCGGCGAACTGCGCCAGGGCGGTTGATCGCACGCAACCCGCGCCCGGCACGGACGGGCGATAATCGGCGCATGAAGACCCTGCGCATCGCCACCCGCAAAAGCCCGCTTGCCCTGTGGCAGAGCGAACACGTCGCCGCCCGCCTGCACCAATGCCACCCGCACCTGGACGTGCTGCTGGTACCGCTGAGCACGCGCGGCGACGAGGTGCTGGATCGCTCGCTGGCCGCCATCGGCGGCAAGGGCCTGTTCCTGAAGGAGCTGGAGCTGGCGATGCTGCGCGGCGAAGCCGATTGCGCGGTGCATTCGATGAAGGATGTGCCGATGGACCTCGACGCGCCGTTCGTGCTGCCGGCCGTGCTGGAGCGCGCCGACGCGGCCGACGCGTTGGTCGGCCGCTACACCGCGCTGGCCGACCTGCCGCAAGGCGCGCGCGTGGGCACTTCCTCGTTGCGCCGGCAGGCCCAGCTGCGGGCGCTGCGTCCGGACCTGCAACTGAGCGACCTGCGCGGCAACGTCAACACGCGCCTGGCCAAGCTCGACCAGGGCGACTACGACGCCATCGTGCTCGCCTGCGCGGGCTTGCAGCGGCTCGGGCTGGGCCATCGCATCGCCGCGCGGCTGGCGCCGCCGCAGTGGCTGCCGGCGCCGGCGCAAGGCGCCATCGCGGTGGAGTGCCGCGGCGACGACCCGCAGGTGATGGAAGTGCTCCAGGCGCTGGACCACCTCGCCACGCGCGAATGCGTGGAGGCCGAGCGGGCGATGAACCGCGCGTTGCACGGCAGCTGCCACGTGCCGGTCGCCGCGTTCGCTACCCACCGCGGCGACGCGCTGCACCTGCAGGGGCTGGTGGGCGATGCGGCCGACGGGCGGCTGGTGCGCGCCGAGGCCGTCGGCGCGGTGGCCGGGCGCGAGGCGCTGGGCCAGGAAGTGGCGCGCGGCCTGATGACCGCCGGCGCGGACCTGCTGCTCGGGCCATACGCGCGCGATTCGGCCTGACGCGGGGTCGTGCGATCCCGCGCGGCGGGCACGCGCGGGGCGATTACTTGAAGGTGTAGACCAGGTTGACCGTGGTCAGCGTGTCGGTCTTCTTGCTGTCGTCGCTGACATCGCTGTTGTGGCGCATCTGCCACGCGGCCTTCAGCGCGAAGCGCTGGTTCATCGCCACCTGCACGCCGAAATCGTTCTGCGCATAGGTGTTGTAGCTGCCCGACTCGATCAGCAGCGTGTTCACCAGGTCGGTGTTCGGGGTGATGGTGTACTTCAGGTCAAACAGGCCGCGGCCGATCAGCCCGGTTTCCTCGCGATCCTCCACCGCATCGTGCGCACGGCGCACGCCGGGGCCGATCTGCGCGTCGAGGTAGAAGTTCTGCCAGTCCAGCAGGCGCGTGCCGTAGCCGATGCCGAAGGTGGCCAGGCGATCGTAGGTGGCGAAATCGTCGGTTTCGTAGCGGCCGGTGGCCGTCAGCTGGCGGTGCTCGCCCAGCTGCAGCGCGCTGCCCGCCGCGGCGGTGTAGCGCTCGGCGGTGGTCTGGCGCTCGCGCGTGGTGCTGCCGTCGTCGGCGGTCACGGTGTATTCGGCGCTGGAACGCATGCCGAACAGGTCCAGCGAATGGATCCAGTCACCGTCGGTATAGCGCCCCTTGAGGCGGCCGTTGAAGCTCTCCGTGGAGCTGTTGCCGTGCGCGGAGGCAAAACCCAGCTCGCCGCTGGAGCCGCTCCACGGCGAGGGAATCACCGCCAGGGCGGGGTCGGTGGGGCCATTGGATACCGCCGGGGTGACGGTCTGCGCGAAAGCGGCGCTGGAGCAGGAAAACAGGACGGCGGCGGTCAGCAGGACACGGCGGGACATGGTCGACTCTCGATCAGGCGGCCAGCAGGCACACGGTGGGGGAAAACGCTTTCATGATAACGGAACCGTTCACGTGGCCGG
>NZ_JARQXB010000027.1 GCF_029543105.1 Stenotrophomonas sp. HITSZ_GD | reverse complement strand
CTGGCGGGTATGGGCGTCAGCGGGCCATGGATGGCCCGCGGCGGCGAATCGGACAGGACGTCTGCTGAGCCGTGACGCCCATGCCCGCCAGGCCGGTGCCCGCACCGTAAGAAGACGAACCCAACCGCACAAACTACGACGACCGCGCCGCAAAAAACCACCCGACTGGCCCAAACGGCCCAGATACGGCAATCTGCCAAACCCACGCTGTCGTAGGAGCCCGTTGATGCCGTCCCGCCTCGCCCGCCTGATCGCACTGTTCCTGGCCACCACCGTTACCTTGGCCATGGCGCCCCACAGCGAAGCGGCGACGCAGAAGAAGAAGGCATCCACCAGCCAGTCGCAGAAGGCCAAGGCCAAGACCCCGGCCAAGTCCACCAGCAAGGGCAAGAGCAAGGCCAAGAAGACCACCGCCAAGCCGCGCGCCGCGGCGCCCGCCAAGGCGCTGACCAAGGCGCAGCAGCTCGAACGCCTCTACGCCGACTACTGGCAGGCCTCGCTCAAGCTCAACCCGCTGCAAGCCACCTTCCAGGGCGACCACCGCTACGACGACCAGCTGCCCAACTTCCTTTCGCCGGCGTTCCGCCAGCAAAGCCACGACTTCACCACGCAGTGGCTCGCCAAGGCGGAAGCCATCGGCCCCGATGGCCTCAGCGGCCAGGACCTGCTCAGCTACGAAATCTTCGTGCGCGATGCGCGCAGCGCGCTGGCCGCCGAACAGTTCCCCAGTTGGATGCAGCCAGTCAACCAGTTCTACAACGTCGCCAGCATCGCGGCCATGCTCGGCTCGGGCACCGGCGCGCAGCCGTTCGAAACCGTGCAGGACTACGACAACTGGGCACGCCGCGCCGACCAGCTGCCGGCACTGTTCGACCAGGCCATCGCCAACATGCGCGAAGGCATGAAGGCCGGTGTGGTGCAGCCGCGCGCATTGATGGAAAAAGTGATCCCGCAGCTCGATGCGATCATCCGCCCCACCGCCGAGGAAACGCTGTTCTGGGCACCGGTGCGCAATTTCCCGGCCACCTTCGCCGACGCCGACAAGCAGCGCATCAGCGCCGACTACAAGCGCATGATCGACCTCAAGCTCATGCCGGCCTATCGGGCGTTGCGCGGCTTCATCGCCACCGAATACCTGCCCGCTACCCGCAACACCGACGGCATGGGCGCGCTGCCCAACGGCGCGGCGTGGTACGCCAACAACGTGCGCCAGAGCACCACCTCGGACCTGACGCCCGAGCAGATCCACCAGATCGGCCTGGACGAAGTGGCGCGCATCCACGAGCAGATCCAGGCGGTGATGAAGCAGGTGAAGTTCCGCGGGTCGATGCAGAAGTTCTTCAAGTACATGCAGACCGACAAGCGCTTCACCTTCCAGAGCGAGGACGCGCTGCTGGCCTACTACCGCGGGCTGGAAGCCAAGGTCGATGCCGGCGTGCCGCGGCTGTTCTCGCTCAAGCCCAAGGCGAAGTTCGAGATCCGCCCGGTGGAGCCGTACCGCGCGCAATCGGCGGCCGGCGGCTCCTACATGCGCCCCGGCGGCACGCGCCCGGGCATCTTCTACGTCAACACCTACGACCTGCCCTCGCGCAAGACCTGGGACGCGGAAGACCTCTACCTGCACGAAGCCATTCCCGGCCACCACTACCAGCTGGGCCTGCAGCAGGAATTGGGCGAACTGCCCGATTTCCGCCGCTTCGGCGGCGAGACGGCCTTCATCGAGGGCTGGGGCCTGTACGCCGAATCGCTGGGCAAGGAGCTGGGCCTGTACCAGGATCCGTACAACTACTTCGGCTACCTGCAGAACGAGCTGTGGCGCGCGATCCGCCTGGTCGTCGACACGGGCCTGCACGCCAAGGGCTGGAGCCGCCAGCAGGTGATCGACTACATGCTGGAGAACTCCGCCTCCAGCCAGACCGACGCCATCGCCGAGGCCGAGCGCTACATGGCCATCCCCGGCCAGGCGCTGGCCTACAAGGTGGGCGAACTGAAGATCATGCAGTTGCGCCAGCAGGCACAGGCCGCGCTCGGCCCGCGCTTCGACATCCGCGCCTTCCACGCCGAAGTGCTCAAGGATGGCTCGGTGCCGCTGGATATCCTGCAGCAGAAGATCGAACGCTGGATCCAGGCGCAGAAGGGCCCGTCCGCCGCCGCGCCGGCCACGTCCACCCCGCCCTGAGGAATCGCCGCATGCGTCGTGCCTGCCTGTGGCTGTGCCTGCTGGTCGGGAACACCGGCGCGGCGGCGGCACCGGTGATCGCGCCGCCGGATGCGGGCATCGACGCGCTGATGCGCGACTACGACGGCATGCAGCCCGGCGCGGCAGTGCTGGTGCTGCGCGACGGCGAGCCGGTGTTCCGGCGCGGCTACGGGCTGGCGGTGGTGGAGGACGCTACCGGCGTCACGCCGCACACCAACTTCCGCCTTGCCTCGATCAGCAAGCAGTTCACCGCCGCGGCGATCCTGCTGCTCGCCGAGGACGGCAAGCTCTCGCTCGACGACCCGGTCAAGCGCTGGCTGCCGACGCTGCCGCCCGCCGCCGATGCGGTCACCCTGCGCCAGCTGCTCTCGCACACCGGCGGGCTGATCGACTACGAAGTCCTGATGCCGCCCACGCAGGCCACAGCGCTGCACGACATCGACGTGCTGCACCTGCTGGAAAAATCGGACCGCACCTACTTCACGCCCGGCCAGGGTTATCGCTACAGCAATGGCGGATATGCGCTGCTCGCGCTGGTCGTCGGCCGCGCGTCGGGGCAGGATTTCGCCAGTTTCCTGCGCACGCGCATCTTCCTGCCGCTGGGCATGCGCGACACCTTCGCCCACCAGGACGGCGTGGACGACGTGCCGAACCGCGCCTACGGCTACAGCCGCATCGACGGCCATTGGCAGCGCACCGACCAGAGCCTCACCAGCGCGGTGCTCGGCGATGGCGGCATCTACAGCTCGCTTGACGACCTCGCGCGCTGGGACGCGGCGCTGTATGACGAACGGCTGCTCAAGGCGTCCTCGCTCCAGCAGGCCTTCCACCCGGCCACCGCCACGCCCGAACCGGACGTGCCGTTCTATGGCTTCGGCTGGCGCATCAACGGCGAGACCTTGTGGCACAGCGGCGAGAGCATCGGCTTCCGCAACGTGATCGTGCGCTATCCCGCGCGCCACTTCACCGTGATCGTGCTCACCAACCGCGACGAGCCGGCGCCTTATCCACTCGCGTTGAAGATCGCCCACCGCTACCTGTACGGCGATCGCTGAGCGCGCGAGTGGCCGCCGGGCGCGTGCGATCATCCCCGCTCCCCCGCTGACGGACGCCACCATGCTGCAAGGCCTCCACCACGTCGCCCTCATCGCCTCCGACTACGCCCGCTCGCGTCGCTTCTACACCGACGTGCTCGGCCTGCGCGTGGTGCACGAGGTCTACCGCGAGGCGCGCGATTCCTGGAAACTCGACCTGGCCCTGCCCGATGGCAGCCAGCTCGAACTGTTCTCCTTCCCCGCCCCGCCGCCGCGGCCGAGCCGCCCCGAGGCGCAGGGCCTGCGCCACCTGGCCTTCCGGGTGGACGACCTCGACGCGGCGGTCGCCCGCCTCACCGCTGCCGGGGTGGCCTGCGAGCCGATCCGCGTGGACGAGTACACCGGCCGCCGCTTCACCTTCTTCGCCGATCCCGACGACCTGCCGCTGGAGCTGTACGAGCAGGGCTGACCCCTTCGCGCCGAGGTTTCCGTACCCACCCGGATGGGTATACAGTCGGCGCACCACCCGGCGCGTCGCCGGGAACCTCGAATGCCCTGGGAGGGGACCTATGCGCAAACTCCGTCACGCCCTGCTGCTCGCGCTGCCGCTGCTCGGCCTGAGCCTGGCCGCCAGTGCGGCCGATTCGGCCGCCGGCCGCTGGAAGACCATCGACGACAAGACCGGCAAGGTGAAGTCCATCGTCGAGATCACCCAGGCCGCCAACGGCACGCTGTCGGGCAAGGTGGTCGAGATCCTGCAGTCCGACCGCGGCCCGAACCCGGTCTGCGACAAGTGCGACGGCGAGCGCAAGAACAAGCCGGTCAAGGGCATGACCATCCTGTGGAACCTCAAGGCCGACGACGCCAGCCACTGGTCCGGCGGCACCATCCTGGACCCGGCCAACGGCAAGACCTACAAGTCCAAGCTGGAACTGCAGCCGGGTGGCCAGAAGCTGGATGTCTCCGGCTGCATCATGTTCATCTGCCGGGCGCAGACCTGGGTGCGCGAATAAGCGCGTCACCCACCTGCGTCCTTCGCGACCCGGCTTCGGCCGGGTCGTTCGTTTCCGCCATGCGATAATCCCCGGTCCCCCCGCGTCCCGCCAGGCTGTCATCCCGCCATGTCCCGCACCGCCCTCGTCACCACCGCCCTGCCCTACGCCAATGGCCCGCTGCACCTGGGTCACCTGGTCGGCTATATCCAGGCCGACATCTGGGTACGCGCGCGCCGGCTGCGCGGCGACAAGACCTGGTTCGTGTGCGCCGACGACACGCACGGCACGCCGATCATGCTCGCCGCCGAAAAGGCCGGGGTGACGCCGGAAGCGTTCATCGCCAGCATCCAGGCCAGCCACGAGCGCGACTTCGCCGCCTTCGGCGTGGCCTTCGACCACTACGATTCCACCAACTCGCCGGCCAACCGCGAGCTGACCGAGGCGTTCTACCAGCGCCTGGACGCGGCCGGGCACATCAGCCGCCGCTGGGTGGCGCAGTTCTACGACCCGGCCAAGGGCATGTTCCTGCCGGACCGCTACATCAAGGGCATCTGCCCGAACTGCGGCACGCCGGACCAGTACGGCGACAACTGCGAAGTCTGTGGCGCGACCTACGCGCCGACCGAACTGAAGGAACCGAAGTCGGTGATCTCGGGCGCGACGCCGGAAATCCGCGACTCGGAGCACTTCTTCTTCGAGGTCGGCCGTTTCGAATCCTTCCTGCGGGAATGGCTGGCCGGCGATGTCGCGCTGTCCGGCGTGAAAGCCAAGCTGATGGAGTGGCTGGACGCGGACGGTGGCCTGCGCGCGTGGGACATCTCACGCGACGCGCCCTACTTCGGATTCCAGATTCCCGGCCACCCCGGCAAGTATTTCTACGTGTGGCTGGACGCGCCGATCGGCTACCTGAGCAGCTTCAAGAACCTGTGCGCCGAGATCGGCGAGGACTTCGAGCGCCACCTCGCCGCCGGCACCGATACGGAGCTGCACCACTTCATCGGCAAGGACATCGTCAACTTCCATGGCCTGTTCTGGCCGGCGGTGCTGCACGGTACCGGCCAGCGCGCGCCCACGCGCCTGCATGTCAACGGCTACCTCACCGTGGACGGCGCGAAGATGTCCAAGTCGCGCGGCACTTTCGTGATGGCGCGCACCTACCTGGACGTGGGCCTGGAACCGGAAGCGCTGCGTTACTACTTCGCGGCCAAGTCCTCTGGCGGCGTGGACGACCTGGACCTCAACCTGGGCGACTTCATCGCACGAGTTAACGCGGACCTCGTCGGCAAGTTCGTCAACCTCGCCAGTCGCTGCGCCGGCTTCATCAGCAAGCGTTTCGACGGCAAGCTCGCCGATGCGCTGCCGGACCCGGCGCAATACGCGCGTTTCGTCGAAGCGCTGGCCCCGATCCGCGAAGCCTACGAGCGCAACGACCCGGCCGGTGCGATCCGCCAGGCAATGGCGCTGGCCGACGAGGCCAACAAGTACATCGACGAGACCAAGCCCTGGGTGATCGCCAAGCAGGAGGGCAGCGATGCGCAGCTGCAGGCGGTGTGCACCCAGGGCCTGAACCTGTTCCGCGTGCTGGTGGCCGCGCTCAAGCCGATCCTGCCGCGCACCAGTGCCGAGGCCGAGGCGTTCCTGTCCGCCCCGATGACCAGCTGGGAAGACATCGCCGCGCCGCTGGCCGAGGGCCATGTCATCCAGCCGTATACCGCCCTGTTCACCCGTATCGACCCGAAACTGATCGACGCCATGACCGAAGCCTCCAAGGACACCCTCGCCGCAGCCGCGCCGGCGGCCACCGGCCCGACCGCCGCGAAAACCGCCGCTGTAGGAGCGGCTTCAGCCGCGACCGCGCCCAAGCCAGCCGAAGCCGCGAAAGCCGACACCGCCCACATCGGCATCGAAGACTTCGCCAAGCTCGACCTGCGCATCGGCAAGGTGCTGGCTTGTGAATTCGTCGAAGGCTCGGACAAGCTGCTGCGTTTCGAACTCGATGCGGGCGAGCTGGGCAAGCGGCAGATCTTCTCCGGCATCCGCGCCAGTTACGGCGAGCCAGAGAAGCTGGTCGGCCGCAACGTGGTGTTCATCGCCAACCTGGCCCCGCGCAAGATGCGCTTTGGCCTGAGCGAGGGCATGATCCTCTCGGCCGGCTTCGACGGTGGCGCGCTGGCGCTGCTGGACGCCGACAGCGCCGCCCAGCCGGGCATGCCGGTGCGCTGAAGCCGTGCAGCTGGCGCTGTTCGATTTCGACTACACCGTCACGGTGTGCGACACCTATTCGCGTTTCCTGCGCCGGATCGCCACGCCGGCGCAGCGGGCGCGGGCGCGCTGGACGATGGGGCCGTGGGTGCTGGCCTATCGCACCGGCGTGGTGTCGCCGAGTGACCTCCGGGTGCGCGCGACGCGCATGGCTTTCACGGATCGCGCCGAAGGCGAGATCCTCGACGCCGGCCGCCGCTATGCCGACGAGGTGCTGCCGGGCGTGCTGCGGCCGGAGATGATGCAGCGGATCGAATGGCACCAGGCGCAAGGCCACGAGGTGGCGCTGGTGTCCGGTTCGCTGGACAGCTACCTGCGCCCGTGGTGCGCGCGGCACGGACTCGGGTTGATCTGCAACCGGCTGGAAAGCGCCGAGGGACGGTTGACCGGACGCTATGCCGGCGGTGACCGCGGCGGCCACAAAGCGGCCGATATCCGGGCGCGCTACGATCTGTCGCGCTACGAACGCATCCATGCCTACGGCGACAGCCGCGAGGACCGCCCGATGCTCGCGCTGGCGCACGAGCGCTGGTATCGCGGACGTCGCATCGCCTGACTTCCCATCGCGCAGCCTGACGCCACGCCATGACTTCCCCGCTTCCCGATCTGGTCGAACGCCTCGACCGCCTGTTGCCGCAGACCCAATGCGGCCAGTGCGGGTTCGACGGCTGCCGCCCCTATGCGGAGGCGATGGCGCGCGGGGACGCCGGGGTGGATCACTGCCCGCCCGGCGGCGATGCCGGGGCGCGGGCGTTGGCGGCGGTGCTCGATGTGCCGGCCGTGCCCTACGACCGCAGCCGCGGGGCGCACAAGGCGGCGCAGGTGGCGTGGATCGTGGAGGCCGATTGCATCGGCTGCACGAAGTGCATCCAGGCCTGCCCGGTCGACGCGATCATCGGCGGGGCCAAGTTCATGCATACGGTGATCGCGCCGCTGTGTACCGGATGCGAGTTGTGCGTGCCGGTGTGCCCGGTGGACTGCATCGAATTGCGGGCGGTTTGACGCGGCTGCCCGGCGGCGCGTCGTTCTGTCCTGTTCGCGCGGCGCCCCGGGAGCAGGCCCTTTCCGGGACGCGCCGCGAATCCCTGCCACGAGGCGGACAGGCGACCTCCTTGTCGCCTAAGGTCGCGGAAAAGCGCCTGCCCTCAGTGCCCGATCGTTCAATGCGCGCGGATCGGAAAGCGTGCGCCTCGCGGGATATCTACGTCGATCAGATCGCCGCGGTGATCACGATCTCGATCTTCCAGTCCGGGCACGCCAGTTTGGCCTCGACGGTGGCGCGCGCGGGAGTGAAGCCCGGGGCGACCCATTCGTCCCACACTTCGTTCATCGCGGCGAAGTCGGCGATGTCGGCCAGGAAGATTTCCGCGCGCAGGATTTTGGTCTTGTCGCTCGCGCCGAGCGCCAGCAGACGGTCGATCTCCGCCAGTACCTGGCGTGTCTGGCCCTTGATGTCCTGCGTGGCGTCCTCGGCGATCTGCCCGGCGAGATAGCACACGCCGTGGTGCACGGTCATCTCGGACATGCGCGGTCCGGTTTCATATCGCTGCATCAGGATTCCTCCCTTGTGGATGGCATCGCATTGGCACGCGTTCGCACGGCGTGCGCAGCCCCCGGGCCGCGCGCCAGTTGCACGCCCACCGCGATCAGCCAGGCGACGATCAGCACGATCGCGCTCTTTTGCCCCAGCCCGCGCGGGCCCCAGCGCAGCACGACATGCGCGAACAGCACGGCGAAGGCGACCGCACCCAGCAGCCCCGCGCGCCGCGCATGCGCGCGCCAACGCGGGTCGCGGCCGAAGTACCACGATTGCAGGCAGATGGCGGCGATCACGCACAGGAACGCGGCCTGCGCCGAGAGCAGGTGCACGGCCGGCGCGAGGTTCGGGGCGTATTGCGGCAGGTAGCTGTCGCCGATGGCCACCGCGGCCAGGCCAGCCGCCGCGGCCCAGAACAGCCCCAGCACCGCGCCGCTGCGCGCGCCCGGCGACAGGCTCGCCTGCACGGCCAGCGCCTGCAGCGACATCGACAGGGCCAGCAGGCAATAGGCCACGCGCAGCGACAGCCCATACGGCCCATGCAGGTACAGGCTCAACTGCGCCTGCGTCCAGGACAGGTCGCCGCGCAGCCCCTGCAGCACCAGCACCCACAGCAGGAAGGCGGCGCCGGTGGCGGCGGCGAGCGCGCCGCTGCGCGCGATCCAGCGCGCGGGCGCGGGCGAGTCTGACAAGCGGCTCAACGACATGGGGCTTCCCTGGGCAAAGGCCGCATCACGGCCGTCCGTGGCGCGGGCAATGGCCTTATGATGCGCGCCTGTCGAAGGCGAGGCCACCTCGCCGGCCGTTGCTTCACCCCGCGGCACAGGCTCCCCTTCCCCGCCGAGATTCGCGCACATGACGGACCCCGCAGCCGCCGCGGCGGCAGCACCGCAAAGTGGCTGGCGACGGGCGCTGCCCGTCGTCATCAGCCTGGTCATCCTGGCGATGGCGCTGCGCGCGCTGTCGGCCGAGTTCAGCACGCACGGCTACGCGGCGATCCGCCATGCGTTCCGCGACATCGGCGTCGGCCAGGTCGTGCTCACCCTCGTGCTGGGCCTGAGCAGCTACGCCTGCCTGGTGCTGTTCGACGCGATTGGCCTGCACCGCAGCGGCCGCCACCTGCATCCGGCGCGCATCGCCATCACCGCCTTCCTGGCGCACACCGTCGGGCAGACGCTGGGCTTCGCCGCGCTCACCGGCGGGGCGGTGCGCCTGCGCGGCTATGGACAGGTGGGGCTGAACCTGGGCGAGATCGGCCAGGTGGTGCTGGTGAGCACGCTGGGCTTCGTGTTCGGCGCCTGGGTGCTGCTCGGCCTGGCGCTGCTGCTGGAGCCGGCCGCCGCGGCGCTGGCGCTGCCGGTGGGCGCAGGCGCGGTGCAGGCGATCGGCATCGCGCTGCTGGCCGGCTTCGTGCTGATGCTGCTGGCGGTGGGCCGCCAGGGCCGCACGCTGCGCATCGGCGCGCATGCGCTGTGGTTGCCCGATTACCGCACCGTGCTCGGCGTCACCGTGCTGAGCGTGGTCGAACTGGGCCTGGCCAGCGCGGCGCTGTACGTGCTGCTGCCCCCCATTCCGGGCACCGACTACATCGGCTTCGTCGGCCTGTACCTGGTGGCGGTGGTCGCCGGCCTGCTGTCCACCGTGCCGGCCGGGCTGGGCGTGTTCGAGTGGAGCCTGCTCAAGCTGCTGCCGGGCGTGGCGCCGGCCGCGCTGCTGGCCGCCGCGCTGGTCTATCGCATCACCTACTACGTGTTCCCGATGCTGCTGGCGCTGCTGATGGCCGCGGCCACCGGCCTGCGCCGGCCGGTCTCGCGCGGCACCGTGGCCGCGCGCGCGGCGTGGCTGACGCTGCGCCCCTGGCTGCCGCAGATCATCGCCATCGCGGTGTTCGCGATGGGCGCGGCCCTGGTCATCGAAGGCACGCTGCCGATGCCGCACCGCTGGGAAGGCGTGGCGCCGCTGCCGCTGGTGGAGACCTCGCACCTGCTCGCCAGCCTGGGCGGCGTGGCGTTGTTGCTGATCGGCCAGGGCCTGCAGCGCCGCAGCCACGCCGCATGGGTGCTGGCGCTGGCGATCTGCCTGGCGTTGCCGTTGCCGGCGTGGCTGCGCGGCGGCCATGTGCCGGTGTCGCTGAGCGCGTTGCTGGTCGCGCTGGCGCTGTGGGTGTCGCGCCGCGAGTTCTACCGCGAAGGCGCGCTGCTGGACGAGGCCTGGTCCTGGCCGTGGCTGCGCAACCTCGGGTTGGTGCTGGTGGCCACGGTCTGGCTGCTGTTCTTCGTCTACAGCCACGTCGAATACCAGCGCGAACTGTGGTGGCAGTTCGCCATTTCCGGCAACGCGCCGCGCGCATTGCGCGCGCTGCTGCTGGTGGCGGTGGCGGTGATCGCCTTCGGGTTGGCGCGGCTGCTGCACAGCACCCGGCGCCCCCTGGCGCCGGCCACCGACGCCGAACTCGATGCGCTGGCGCCGATCCTGGCCGGCGGCGCGGACACGCAGGCCTCGCTGGTGCTCACCGGCGACAAGGCGCTGCTGCGCGACGAGGCGCAACGTGGCTTCGTGATGATGCAGCGCTACGGCGGCTCGCTGATCTCGATGGGCGATCCGGTCGGCCCGCCGGAGGTCGCGCGCGAGCTGATCTGGCGCTTCCGCGAGGAAGCCGACCGGCTGGGCCTGCGCCCGGTGTTCTACCAGGTGGGCGACCAGCATTGGCAGACCTATCTGGACATGGGCCTGACCCTGGTCAAGCTCGGCGAGGAAGCGGTGGTGCCGATCGCCGGCTTCCAGCTGGAAGGCAAGGAACGCGCCGAACTGCGCCAGGCCTTCAACCGCGGCAAGCGCAGCGGCCTGAGCTTCCGCATGCTGATGCCCGAAGCGGTGGCGCCGGTGCTGCCGCGGCTGGAGGAAATCTCGCGGCAGTGGCTGGAAGACAAGGCCGGCGAGGAAAAGGGCTTCTCGCTGGGCAGCTTCGATCCGGCGTACCTGGTGCGCTTCCCGGTGGCGGTGGTCGAGTTCGAGGGCCGCATCGTCGCCTTCGCCAACGTGTGGCGCGCGCCGGCCGGCGGCGAGTTGTCGGTGGACCTGATGCGGCACACCGACGAGGCGCCCAAGGGCACGATGGACTACCTGTTCGTCGAGTTGTTTCTGTGGGGCGCGGCGAACGGCTTCCAGCGCTTCTCGCTGGGCATGGCGCCGCTGTCGGGGATGGCGCAGCACCGGCTGGCCGGGCGCTGGACCCGCTTCGCCAACGTGGTGGTGCGGCATGGCGAGCGCTTCTACGGCTTCAGCGGGCTGCGCCGGTTCAAATCCAAGTTCATGCCGCAGTGGCGGCCGCGCTACCTGGCCGCGCCCGGCGGCATGCACCTGCCGGCGGCGTTGCTGGACGTGACGCGGCTGATTTCGCTGGATCCCAAGCGACGCGATCGGGATTGAGCCGCGGCGGCCCGTGCCGGGCCGCCCTGCCGTCACCGCCCGGTGGACGCGGCGTGGGCCGCGACCGCCCTCCCTCGCACGAGGCCCTCAGCGCGCCGGCGTATTCCCCAGTTCGCGCAGGATGGTCTGCGCCAGCGTGGCGTAGTCGCCCTTGAAGTGATGGTCGCCCGGCAAGGAGAAACGCCGCGTCGCTTTCTCCGGCAGATGCGGGCACAGCGTGTCGGCGTCGGCCTGCCCGTAGATGCACAGCGTGCGCGTCGGATCGAGCTTGGCGATCTCCGGCGCGATCGGCAGGCCGTCGTTGTTCGCGCCCAGCCAGTTGCTCACGTGGAATTCGTAGTCCGCCAGCTTGCCCACCGACAGCAGCGCGGTGAGCGAGACGCTGTCGCGCGTGGCGGCCGGCAGATGCGCAATGGCCGCTGGCAGCACGTCGGCGCCTTGCGAGAAGCCGATCAGCACCACCTTCGGCCGCTGCCAGCGATGCGCGTAGAAGCGCGCGATGCGGTCCAGGTCGGTGGCGAAGCCCTGCGGCGTGCGCTCACTCCAGAAATAGCGCAGCGAATCCACGCCCACCACCGGGATGCCGGCCTCGGCCAGCTTGGCGGCGACCTGCTTGTCCAACCCCGCCCAGCCGCCGTCGCCGGAGACGAAGATGGCGAACGTATCGGCCGGGCCGCGTGCGCTGCCTTGCACCGGCACCTCGACGATCGGCAGGCCCTTGAGGTCGGCCGGCGGCGCCGGCAGGCTCACGCCGCGCTGGCTGCCCAGCGAACGCACCGCCGCGCGCAGGCCCGGCAGCAGGTCGCCCTGCGCGTTGCGTTCGAGCACGCGCGCCTGCGCCACGCCGGCGACGAAGCCCTCGGCCGCCGGCTTGTCGCAGCGCGCCCCCGGCGCGGCCTGGGCGGCCAGCCACGGCACCGGCAGCTTCACCGGCTGCAGCGCGCCGCCGGCGGCCACGCCGGCGCCACAGATGGCCCGTTCCGGCACGCTCGCCGGGCACAGGTCGTCGGTGAGCACGCCGGCGAGTACGTTGGCCGGCGCCTGCGCGGCCACCGCGTAGGCCAGCGCCGCGCCTTCGCCATCGCCCACCAGCAACGGCAGGCGGTAGGTCGGGATGTGCAGGTAGGCCTGCACATAGCGCGAGAAGTTCTCCACGTCGCCGGAGCCGAACACGCACTTGCCGGTGTCCTTGCCCAGCACCGCGTACAGGTGCGCGGTGTCGACCATCACCACCAGCGCGCCATCCTGGCGCAGCGCCTCGGCCTGGCGCTCGCGCGCGGTCGCGTCGCGCGCGCCGCCGGCGAACCACACCACGACCCGCTGCGGTTCGCCCTGCGGGCGAAACACCGGCACGTTCTCGAAGCGGCCGTGCGACACCTTCTCCGGCGCCGGGGTGGCGGTGCCGGCGGGCGCGGCCATGGCCACGGGAAGGGCCAGCGCGAACGCGGCGGGCAGGACGCGGATCAGGTCACGAAGCGGCATGGGAAGGTCGTCGAAGGGGGATGGACGTGGCCGTGCGCCACGGGCGGGCTCATTCGGCATCGGGATGGCGCTGGCGCCACTGCGCCAGCTTCTCGCGGTAGCGTGCCACTTCCTCCGCATAGAGGTCGTAGACGCACAACGGGCAGCCGCTGCCGCAGCATTCGTTGGGCGCGGGCTCGATCGGCGCCTGCGGGCGCGGATCGTCGGCGGGAACGGCGGCGGGATCGGGCA
Organism: Stenotrophomonas sp. HITSZ_GD; assembly: GCF_029543105.1. GTDB lineage: Bacteria > Pseudomonadota > Gammaproteobacteria > Xanthomonadales > Xanthomonadaceae > Stenotrophomonas_A. Next base: position 16,599 of record NZ_JARQXB010000027.1, on the reverse strand, counting down.
TGGCGACGCGGAAGCACGGCAGGCGCACATTCTAGCCACTCGCCCGCATCGCGCCGTGACCGGCCACCGCGGCGCGCGCCGGCATTCAGCCGATGGCGCGGCGCAGGTTGGCACGGGCCTGCGCATCGCAGCGCGCATGGAACCAGTCGCTGAGGAAGATGCGCGGCTGTTCGAGCACGCCGCGCAGGAAGCGGCGGCGGTTGATGCGATACAGGAAGCCCGGCACGTGCCCGCGGTATTCCTCGGCGATGGCCTGGTCGTAGGCGTCGAACTGCGCCGGCGGTGCGGCGAGGATCGCCATGTCGCAGTCGAGCATCAGCGCCGCGTCGGCATCCACGTCGGCCGGGGCGAGCTGGCCATGCCGCGCGGTGAGCAGGATCAGCTCGGCCACGCGCGCGATGTCGAGGCCGGCGTCGGGCCACCAGCGCGGGATCGTCGTGCGTGCCAGTTCGGCCGAGCGCGCCTCGTTGTCGCGCTGGCCGGGCTCGTAGATGGCGTCGTGGAACAGCAGTGCCAGCGCCACCTCGCGCGGCTGCCGCCAGCCCGGGCAGGCGGCGACCTCGGCGTAGCCCTGCAGCACAGCCTCGATATGACCCCAGTGGTGATAGGCGCGCGGCGGCTGCGCGTAAGCCGCTTGCAGCGCCTCCCACTGCGCCGGCTGCAGCGGCAACGGCACGATGGATTGGATCGACGCGCTCACCATGCGCGCAGCCTAGCGCCGCGCGCAGGCCGCGCCAAGCCGCTCAGCCGGCCAGCGGCCAGCGCCCTTCCTCGCGGTAGTGCGCCTGGCCGCGCACGCTGCGCAGCAGCACCAGTTCGTTTGCTTCCCAGGCCAGCGGCGTGGCCAGCGGGCGCTCGGCGATGCCGTGGCGGTCGTACAGCAGCGTCATGTGCGGGGTGAAGCGCGTATCGCCCGACAATCCTTCGTGGGCCAGTGCGGAGGCCAGGCGACGGTGCAGTTCGTGCGCGCCCGCGGTGCCGGCGGCATCGCCCAGCGCGACGCCGGGGCGCTCGCGGCGCGGCCCGCCGAAACTGCCCACCCGGTCCAGCGCCAGCGCGAACGGTGCCATCCGCAACGCCTGCGCCGCGCGCTGCGCGCGTGCCAGCAGCGAGGGCGGCAGGCCGGCGTATTCGCCGAGGTAATGCAGGGTCACGTGCAGGCGTTCGCGGGCGATCAGGCGCGCCGAAGGCAACTCGACCCGCAGCGCGGCGGCCACCGCGTGCGCGGCCTCGGCCACCGCCGCCGGCGGCAACAGCGCGAAGAACAGGCGCTCGGTCGCGCGCGCCTCGCCAAAGCCCAGCGACAGCTGCGCCTCGGCCGAGGACAGGTAGAGGAACTGCCGGTTCATCGGCTCATGCCGGCACTGCGCCGCCGCGTGGGAGGGGCGCGGATACTAGCAGAGCGCATGTGTTGCGCGCTGCACCATCCGCGCCTGCGCCACCTTTGCCAAACAGGCATACACTGCCGGCAGCACCAGGGCGACGGCCCGACCGTCGCGGGAGACTGCAATGGGCATCGTGCTTTCCTTCGCATTGGCCGCCGCGCTCGCCACCGCACCGGCCGCGCCGCCGCCGGCCGAACTGTCCGTGGCCGGCGCCACGCCCACGCTGCCCGCCGGCGATGCCCCCGCCGCCGCGGCCGACGCCGCGGTGCTGCCGCCCCCCTCGCCCGATACGCTGCTGGCGGTGCCGCCGGAGCTCAAGCAGCTGCTGCGGCAGAAGGTCACCCATTACGGCGCGCAGGAAGACCGCGTGCAGGCGCTGGTGCATCTGATCTTCGACGAGGACGCGCTGGCGCTGCGCTATTCCACCGAGGCCACCCACTCGGTGGCCGAGACCTACCAGTTGCGCAGCGCCAACTGCCTGTCGTTCACCCTGTTCTTCGTCGCCCTCGCCCGCGAGGCGGGCATCACCGCGCGCCCGCAGGAAGTGGGCCAGGTGCTGAGCTGGTGGCAGGACCAGCGCACGATCTATAACTTCGGCCATGTCAACGCGCAGGTACGCATCGACGGCCGCAACGGCACCGTGGACCTGGACGCCAGCGTGTTGATGGACCGCCGCGGCCCGCGCGTGATCAGCGACCAGCGCCTGTTCGCGCACTACTACAACAACCGCGGCAGCGAACTGATGGCCGCCGGCCAGAACGGCCCGGCGCGGCAGTACTACCAGCAGGCGCTGCGCATGGATGCCACCCTGCCCAACATCTGGAACAACCTGGGCGTGCTGGAAGCGCGCGAAGGGCATCTGGACGCCGCCGGCCAGGATTACGCGCAGGCGCTGCAGCTCAACCCGGCGCACGTGGCCAGCCTGTCCAACACCATCAACCTGTACCGGCGCCTGGGCAACACGGCGGCCGCCGATGCCACGTTGAAGCGGCTGGAGGACATCCGTGCGGTCGATCCGTTCTACCACTTCATGATGGGCCGCCAGGCGGAGAGCGGCGGCGACTACGCCCAGGCGATCTCGCACTACCGCCGCGCGGTGGCGCTGCACCCCGCCGCGCACCAGTTCCACTTCGGCCTGGCGCGGGCCTATTTCCTGAGCGGCAATGCGCGGCTGGCCGAGCGCGAGATGCGCCGGGCGCGCGACCTGGGCCCGGAGAACGACCGCACGCGCTACCAGGCCAAGCTCGACGGTCTGCAGCGGCTGGAACGCGCCGGCTCGCTGTCCTCGCGCTGAGCGGCGGTTCGCGCGCGGCGGGAAACAGTTTCCTACGCTTGCGACGCGACGCGCACGCGGCGCGTGGGCATCATGGGCGCCTGTTTCCCCCCGGACCCCTCCCATGGCAGACACCGCCCCCGCTTCCACTTCCACTTCCCAGCAGTTGTTCACGCCCACGCAGCTGGGCGACATCCCCCTGGCCAACCGCATCGTGATGGCCCCGCTCACGCGCGACCGCGCCGTCGCCGGCCAGGTGCCCAACCCCCTGGCCGTGGAGTACTACGCCCAGCGCGCCAGCGGCGGCCTGCTGATCGCCGAGGGCACCCAGATCAACCCGCTCGGCCAGGGCTATCTCGACACGCCCGGCATCCACACGCCGGCGCAGGTGGAAGGCTGGAAGCGCGTCACCGAGGCGGTGCACGCACGCCGCGGCCGCATCATCGTGCAGCTGTGGCATGTCGGGCGCATCTCGCACACCAGCCTGCTGCCGCCGGGCGAAGTGCCGGTGGCGCCGAGCGCGCTGCGCGCGGAGGGCAAGACCTTCACCGCGCAGGGCTTCGAGGATGTGTCCGAGCCGCGCGCGCTGGCCCTGGAGGAAATCCCCGGCTTGATCGCCGACTACGTGCGCGCCGCGCGCAACGCCATCGAGGCCGGCTTCGACGGCGTGGAAATCCACGCGGCCAACGGCTACCTGATCGACCAGTTCCTGCGCGACGGCAGCAACCACCGCCAGGACGCCTACGGTGGCAGCATCGAGAACCGCACGCGCCTGCTGGCCGAGGTGACGCAGGCCATCGCCGAGGAGATCGGCGCCGGCCGTACCGGCGTGCGCCTGTCGCCGGTGACGCCGGTCAACGACGCGCATGATTCCAACCCGCAGCCGCTGTTCGAGCGCGCGGTGGAGCGGCTGGACGCGATCGAAGGGCTGGCGTTCGTGCACGTCATCGAGGGCGCCACCGGCGGGCCGCGCGACGTGGCCCCGTTCGACTACGCCGCGCTGCGCGCGAAGTTCCGCGGCGCGTGGATCGCCAACAACGGCTACGACAAGGCGATGGCCGAACAGGCAATCGCCTCCGGCTACGCCGACGCGGTGGCCTTCGGCCGCGCGTACATCGCCAACCCCGACCTGGTCGAGCGCCTGCAGTTGGATGCCCCGCTCAACGAGGTGGATGCCGCCACCTTGTATGGCGGCGGCGCCAAGGGCTACACCGACTACCCGACGCTGGCCCAGGCCGGGAAGTAAGCCGTCGCGGCGCGCCTCAGGGCGCGCCGCTGGCCGGCTTGGCGGGCGCGGCCTCCAGGTGCGCCTGCAGGAAACCGGCCACGCCGGTCCACAGGCGGATCTCGTCGTCCTCGTCGAAACCGTGGCCGGCCTTCTCGAACGTCATCCCCACCGGCGTGTTGCCGCCGGCCACCAGCAGGCGCTGCATGCGCCGCATGTGCTCGTAGTCCACGCGGCGATCCTCCAGGCCGTGCGCGAGCAGCACCGGCGTCTTGATGCGCTCGTAGTGGTACAGCGGCGAGGTGTCCTGCATCTGCGCGGCCTCGGTGCGCGGATCGCCCAGGTAGCGCTCCAGCTCCGCACGCAGCTTGGCGGTGCGCCCGCTGTCGCTGGCGGTATAGAGGAGGATGCGGTCCGACACGCCGGCGATCGAGCCCACGCAGCGGAACCGCTCCGGCCAGCGCATCGCCATCACCAGCGATGAATAGCCGCCATAGCTGCCGCCCACCACGCACATGCGCTGCCCGTCCACCGGCTGTTCGGCCAGCACCTTGTTGATCGCCAGGTCGATGTCGTCCTCGATCAGCGTGCCGAAGCCGGCCTTGCCCGCTTCGCGGAACGCGCGGCCGTAGCCCTCCGAACCCCGGAAATTGACCCGCAACACCGCGTAGCCCAGCGAAGCGAGGAACTGGGTTTCCGCGTCGAAGGCCAGGCTGTCGGCCACGCCGATCGGGCCGCCGTGCGGCATCACCACCAGCGGCCGCTTGCCCTGCCCCGCCGGCAGCGTGAGGAAGGCCTGCAACGGCAGCCCGTCGCGGCTGCGGTAGGACACCAGGCGCGTGGGCGCCAGCGGCACCTTCTCCAGCCACAGGCGGTCCTCGGCCAGCAGCGCCATCGTGTGCTTCTGCACGTCCAGGTGATACAGCTGGCCGGGCTGGTCGCCGGCGTCCACCCACACCACCGCCTGCTGGCCGTCGCGGCTGCGGTCCACCACCACCACGTTGCGATCGGGCATGGCGGCGCGCAACGACTCGGCCAGGCGCGCATCGCCGGCGCCGAAATATTCGCTCAGCAGATGGCCGTCGCGGTAATAGCGCACGCCCACCACCTCGCGGCGCGGGCCGAAGATCGGCGCTTTCACGTCCACCCCCGGCTTGGAGAACAGCGTGCGGGTGATCTTGCGGCTGGCGATGTCGTAGGCGACCAGGTCGCGCTGGCCGCGATCCTTGTCGGTGATGGCGTAGATTTCCTCGCCCTCGTAGGACAGCGCCACCGGCTCGAAATCCTGCATGTCGGCAAAGCGCATGACCTCGCTGTATTCGCCGCCGCGGCGATGCATCAGCACGTAGTCGTCATCGCGCTTGACCGTGGCCAGCCGCAGCTGGCCGCGCCCGTCGGCCATCCAGTTGACGTCGTCGGTGAGGCCCACGTTCAAGCGGTCGCGCATGCGCGGGCGGTCGGCGTCCACCAGGGCCTGGCTGCCGATGGGCAGGTAGCGCACCAGGGGATCGCCGTGGCTGTCGAAGCTCACGTAGAGCACCAGGTCCGGTTGGTCGTCGAGCACGTCCAGCACGGTACCGCCGCTGGGCAGCTGGATCACCGACCAGCGGCGCTTGCCGCCGGCATCGCGCGTGGTGCGCAGCACGCGCTCCAGGTGGCCGCCGACCACGCGCGCGGAAAACAGCAGCGCATCGCTGCCCGACCAGCGCACGTCATCGAACGGCGTCACGCTGGTGGCCAGCACCGTGCGCGTGGAATCGAGCAGGTCGATCAGCTCGATCTGCCACTTGTCCTTGCCTTCCCACGTTTCCATCGCCAACAGGTCGCCGCGCGGGTTGAGGTAGGCCGCGCGCAGCCGGCCCGGCCGCAGCAGCACGTCGGCAGCCACCGGCAGCTTGCCCGGCGCCGGCGGCGCGGCCAGCACCGGTTCGCTGGCCGGCACGTTGTGCGTCGCCTGCACCTGGCGGTAGAACGCCGGAAAGGGATCGGGATAGTGCCCCGAATAGGCGAACGGCACCTGCTGCAGGCCCGGATGCTGCGCCTGCAGCCAGTCCATGGCTGCCAGCGCGCGATTGACCATGCCGGTGTCGGCCCGCCAGACCCCGGTCGGCCGGAACAGCAGGTCGCCCGGATAGGTGATCCGGCCCGGCTCGACGCGGAAGCGGAACTCCTCCGAGTCCTCCAGGTTGAAGCCGAACCAGACCGAAGCGTTCGACGCCACGGTGATCTTCTTCCACGCGTAGTCGCCTACCGGCGCCACGTACAGGCGGTAGCTGCGGCCGGGCTGGATCTGCGTCATCACGCCGGCGCCGAATACCTGGCCGTCCTTGTTGAGGGTCACCCGCTCCAGCGTCTGGCTGGTATCGACGGCCATCAGCACCATGCCTTCGTCCGGTGCCAGCACCGGCATCTCGCCCGGCTTCACCAGCTGCATGCGCGCCATCGCGGGCGCCACGAAGGCAAATACGCACAGCAGCGCGCACCACGTGCGCGCGGCGCGAACAACGGAGTTTCCCACTGTCTTTTCCCCCTGGACGCTGCCATCCCCGGCCGCGCAGCGGAATCATAAGCTGCCTCGCGCGCGCCGCAAGCGGGCCCTTGCTAGGATCGGCGCGTCTCCCGCGAAGGAACCGCCATGCCCCGACTGCCCCGGCTCGCCCTCGCCCTGGCGCTCGCCTTGCCCGCCACCTGCGCCTGGGCCGTGCCGACGTGGGGCGCGCGCCAGTCCAGCCCGGCCGATACGCCGGCGGCCGCGCTCAAGCCCGGCGAATGGATCTGGGGCGGTGTCAGCAAGGGCTGGGGGCCGATGGCGGTGATCGTCAGCCTCACCGAACAGCGCGCCTACGCCTACCGCAACGGCATCCTGATCGGGGTCAGCACGATCAGCAGCGGCAAGAAGGGCTACGAGACGCCGACGGGCGTGTTCACCATCCTGCAGAAAGACAAGGACCACCACTCCAACGAGTACGACAACGCGCCCATGCCCTACCAGCAGCGGCTGACCTGGGGCGGCGTGGCGCTGCATGCCGGCGGCCTGCCGGGCTATCCCGAATCCCACGGCTGCGTGCACCTGCCCACCGAGTTCGCGCGCCTGCTGTTCGACAACTCGAACATGGGCATGGTGGTGGTGGTGTCCGAGGCCGGCGTGAGCGGCGAGGACGTGGTGCATCCGCGCGCGGTCAGCCCGATCGACCCGCTCACCGGCGCCGAGCGCGCGATGCTGCCGCTGGGCAACGGCGAGGCCTACACCTGGCAGCCCCTGCTCTCGCCGAGCGGGCCGGTGTCGATGGTGATGAGCACCGCCGACCAGCAACTGCTGGTGTTCCGCAACGGCGTGGAGATCGGGCGGGCCCGCATCGCGCTGCGCGCGGATGCGACGGGCACGCCGGTGGGGACGCAGGCCTTCATCGTCGGCCAGGGCTTCCTGCCGGGCGAGCTCCCCGGCCTGCCCGGGCAGCGCATGCCGAACTGGATGCGCATCGGCATTCCCGGCGAAGCCAACGCCGGCGCCGCGCTCGAGGCCGACACCGTGGGCCGCCTGCAGGTGCCCAACGGATTCCTCGCCAACGTGCTGCCGCTGCTGGTCCCCGGCGTGGTACTGGTGGCGACCGACCAGCCAATCCTGCCGGAAACCACCGGCGCACCGGTGCAGGTGCTGGATTCGGATCCGCCCGAAGCGCCGCGCTGAGCGGCGCGGCGCCAGGCTCAGGCCTTGCGCAGGTAAATCGTCTTCAGCACCAGGTCCTTGATCTTGTCCGAGTGGCCTTCGATGTGCTCGGCGTCGTCCTCGATCAGGCGGATGTTGCGGATCACCGTGCCCTGCTTGAGCGGGATCGAAGCGCCCTTGACCTTGAGGTCCTTGATCACGGTGACGGTGTCGCCGGCGGACAGCACGTTGCCGTTGCAATCGCGCACCACCACGCCGGCCTCGGCGGCGGCGTCGCCCACGCTCCATTCGTGGCCGCAATCGGCGCACACGAACAGCGCGCCATCGGCGTAGGTGTTTTCAAGCGAGCATTGCGGACACGCGGGGACGTTGGACATCGCGACATTACCGGGGGAAAGCGGCCTATTGTAAGGCGCCGGGCCGCGCGGCGCGGCGTCGAACCGACTCCCCGGCAAACCGCACCCGCCACGGGCAGTGGCGTACACATCGCCGGCACGCGCAGCGCCGGATCATCGTGACGCCCCACCTGCCTGGAATGTCCCGTGAGCGCTCCGCACGGCTCCCGCCTCGTCGTCTATGTCGCGCTTGTCGGCAACCTCGGCATCGCCATTGCCAAGTTCATCGCCGCCGGCATTTCCGGCAGTTCGGCGATGCTCAGCGAAGGCGTGCATTCGCTGGTGGACACCATCAACGAAGTCCTGCTGCTGCATGGCCTGCGCCGCGCGGCGCGCCGGCCCACGCCGACGCATCCTTTCGGCTACGGGCGCGAGTTGTATTTCTGGAGCTTCATCGTCGCCCTGCTGGTGTTTTCCATGGGCGCGGGCGTATCGCTGTACGAAGGCGTGCAGCACCTGCGCCACCCGCAACCGGCGCGCAGCCACGGCTTGGCCTACGCGGTGCTGGCCATCTCCTTCGTCTTCGAGGGCACGTCCTGGTGGGTGGCGCTGCGGGAGTTCCGCCGCCGCAAGGGCAAGCTCGGCTATTTCGAAGCATTCCGCCAGAGCAAGGACCCCAGCACGTTCACCGTGCTGCTGGAGGACAGCGCCGCCCTGCTCGGCCTGCTGTTCGCCTTCGCCGGGCTGCTCGGCGCGCAGTGGCTGGACATGCCGCAGCTCGACGGCGTGGCCTCGATCGGCATCGCCGCCGTGTTGGCGTTCACCGCCTTCCTGCTGGCGCGCGAGACCAAGGGCCTGCTGATCGGCGAACCGGCGCACCCGCGCGTGGCCGAATCGCTGTTGTCCATCGCCGCGCGCGACCCGGACGTGCGCGCCGCCAACGGGGTGCTGACCATGCAGATGGGGCCCAACCAGGTGGTGGCCACGCTCAGCGCGGAATTCGAGGACAGCCGCACCACGCCGCAGATCGAGGCGTGCATCGGGCGCATCGAAGCTGCCGCGCGCCAGACGCATCCGGAACTGGTGGCGTTGTTCATCAAGCCGCAGACGCCGGAAGTATGGCGCGCGCGACGCGAGGCAATGGAGCGCGCCGCGCAGGAGAACTGAAGCGGCCAGGCCCTGAGCACGCCGGCGCACCGCGCCGCGCATGCCGGTAGAATGCGCGGCCCGCGGCGTGGCCGTGCAGTTTCTCCGGATTTCCCATGCGCCTGGGCATCGACTTCGGCACCAGCAACTCCGCCGCCGCCGCGGTGATCGGCGGCGAGGTCGCACCGGTGCGCTTTCCCGCCGCGCACGGCGAAGCGCTGCAGTTCCGCACCACGGTGTATTTCCCCGAAGTGATGCGCGACCCCAACGACTTCGCCCTGACCCCGGCCATGGAACACGAGGTCGAGCGGCTGGTGGACGCCGGGCGCCGCGATGCGCTCGCCGCCGGCCGCCCGCGCGAGGACGCCGCGCTGCGCCGTGACGCCGTGCGCGTGGTGCGCCGCGACTGGATGGAGCACTCGGTACGCGAGCCGGCCAGCTCGGCGGCGCTGCTGCAGAACGCGGTGTATGGCGAGGAGGCGCTGGAAGCCTATTTCCTGGAGAACGAAGGCAACCTGGTGCAGAGCCCCAAGTCGATGCTCGGCTACAGCCTGCATCCGCGCGCGCGCCAGACCATCACCGGCATCGCCAGCCACATCCTCGAACACATCCGCCTCACCGCCTCGCGCCAGTTCGACCACAACATCCGCCGCGCGCTGATCGGCCGGCCGGTGCGCTTCCGCAGTTCCATCGGCGAGGCCGGCAACGCGCAGGCGCTGGAAATCCTCCATGCCGCCGCGCGCGATGCCGGCTTCGACGACATCCAGTTCCTGGAGGAACCAGCCGCGGCGGCGATGCACCACCACGCTGGCAGCACGCAGCGCCACGAGGCGGTGATCGTCGACATCGGCGGCGGCACCACCGATATCGCCCACGCCAGCGTGGGGGGCGACAGCGCGCCGCAAGTGCATCGCGCCTGGGGTATCGCGCGCGGCGGCACCGACATCGACCTGGCACTGAGCCTGGCCGGCTTCATGCCGCTGTTCGGGCGCGGCCTGACCCGCGTGCCGGCGCACCATTACGTGGAAGCGGCCATGGTGCAGGACCTGCCGCGCCAGCGCGATTTCCGCCAGCATCGCTACGAGGGCGTGCCGGACCCGTTCGAGGCGCGCCTGCGCGCGTTGCAGGAGGCCGGCAACACGGCGCGGCTGTACCGCGCGGTGGAGCGCAGCAAGATCGCCCTGAGCGATGCGGCGCGCCACGCCGAATCGCTGGATTTCATCGAGGCTGGGCTGGGCACCGATATCGCCGACCGCGCGCTGGTGGCCGCGGCCGGGCCCTACCTGGACGAGCTGGAAGCGCTGCTGCGCCAGGTCGTGGCCGACATCGGCCACGTGCCGGGCGTGGTGTTCCTCACCGGCGGCATGTCGCGGGCCGGCTACGTGCGCCAGCGGGTGATGGACTGCTTCCCCGGGGCGCAGGCGGTGCTGGGCGATCCCTCGTTCGGCGTGGTGCGGGGGCTGGCGCTGGCGGCCGCCTGATCGACGCGACACAGCATCCGGCCGGTGGCGCCGCCACCCGGCGGTAGCCCGGCTATGCTGCGGCCTTCCTTCCGTCCCGGGTCGCCCGCCATGTCGCTGTCCTACTACCAGGCCTCCGTGCCCGTGCTCGCGCACGGCCTGCGCCAGCTGTCCCACCTGCTCGACAAGGGCAAGGCGCACGTTTCCTCGCACGGGCGCGACCCGGCCACGCTGATCGACGCGCGCCTGGCCGATGACATGTACCCGCTCTCGGCGCAGGTGCAGCGCGCCTGCGACACCGCCAAGCTCACCGTGCAGCGCCTGTCCGGCGTGGACGCGCCGCGGATGGAGGACAACGAGCGCACCTTCGCCGAACTGCACCAGCGCATCGATGCGACCCTGGCCTACCTGGAATCGGTCCCCGCCGAGGCGTTCGCCACCGAGCGCGAGATCGTGCTGAAGTTCGGCCAGTTCCAGGCGCGCTTCGACAACGGCGGCTACCTCACCGAGTTCGCGCTCCCCAATTTCTTCTTCCACATCACCACCGCCTACGCGATCCTGCGCCACCAGGGCGTGTCGATCGGCAAGCTGGATTACCTCGGCCGCATCGGCCAGGTTTCGGCCGCGCCTGGCGCCTGAACCGGCGCGCACGCCCGCGCCAGTGGCCCATTCAGGTGGTGATTAACGAACCTCTACACCCATCGGCGTAGGCTATGGCCCACGGCGCCTGCGTGCGCCGCCGACGCCACGGCGTCCCCTCAGCGTGACCCCGCCTTGCGCCCGCTGCCGGCCTTCGCCGGCGGCCCGGCTTCACCCCAAGGCCCGGCCCCGCTCCTGCCGGCCTGTTTCGCCGGCGTCCCTGCCCCACAGGAGAAACGTTCCATGCCACGTTCCAGCAAGCAGAAGGTCCAGCCCACCGTGTCGCGCGGCGATGGCAAGGCCCAGCCGCTCAACCGCGAGCGTATCGCCGCCGACCTGGCCGCGTTCCGCAAGTCCGGTGGCCGCATCGAGGTGCTGCCCACCTTCTTCCGTCCCGGCCGCCCGGCCAACGACCACGACGCCGACTGAGCCGGCGCCACGGTTCCCCTGCGGCGGCGGCGCTCAGCCGCCGCGCCGCACCCGCACCGATCCCGAGTGCGAATTGATGTCGATATCGCCGTTGCCGCCGCCCAGGCGCACGTCCAGGTGACGGCCCGGCCCGTATTCCGGGCGCTGCACTTCGCCGGCATCGCTCTGGATGTCGCCACTGAAGGTTTCCACGCGCAGCTGGGCTGACACGTCCTTGGGCAGGCCCAGGTCGATGCGCCCGCTCACCGTCTGCAGGTCGATGCTCCCGCCGGGCGCGAAACGCGCCACGCCCAGGTCCATGCTGCCGGAGACGGTCTCCGCGCGCAGCCGCGAGACCTGGCCAGCCTGCAGCCCGATGCTGCCGCTCACCGTCTGCACTGATACGTCGCCGCTAGGCCCGCCCTCTGCGCGCAACCGCCCGCTGACGGTATTGGCGCGCAGGCGCTCGGTGGCCACGCGCGACGTCAGCGAACCGCTGACCGTGGACAGCTGCGATTCGCGCGCCTTGCCCTGCGCAGTGAGGCTGCCGGATACCGTCTGCGCCTGCAGGCGCTTCACGTCCACGTCCGACATGTCCAACGTGGCGCTCACCGTCTGCGCCTGCAGGTCCACGCCGCGCGGCACCCGCAGTTCCAGCTGCGCGCCGTCCGAGCTGCGGTTCTGCGGGTAGACCACCCGCAGCTGCACGCGGTTGGCGCTGCTCTGCACTTCCAGGCGCTGGCCCGGGCCGAGTTCGCCGGTGAGGCTGACCTCGTTGCGGTCCCAGCCGCGCACGCGCACCTCGCCGGCGACGTTGTCGATCTCCACGCGCCCGCCCGAGGACAGCGGGTGGCTCTGGTTGACCGCGGTCTGCGCGGCGACGGGGCCGGCCACGATGGCGGCGGCGATCAGGAAGGCGGTAACCGGCAAGGCTTTCATCGGATGGGCTCCATCGTGTTGCGGTATGCGTCGGAATCAGGTCGCGCTGGCCGGCAAGGCGAGCGCCGCCATGCGGGTCAGTTCGAGGCGTTTGTCGTAGGTACGGCGCAGCTGGCCGAGCAGGTAGCCGGCATCGGGCTGCTGGCGCAGGGCATCGCGGATCTGCGCTTCGCTCTGGTCCAGCGTGTGCAACGCCGGCTGCAGCTCCGCCGGCGTGGGCACGCGCGGCAGCGTGGCCATCGCCCGCTGGTACTCCAGGGACAAGGCGTCGGCTTGCGCCAGCAGCGGCGTGTCCTGCGGTGCCTGCGCGACCTGCGCCGGCGCGGGGGCCTGCGGCATCGACATGCGCGAAGGCCACAGCAGCACGGCGAGCGCGGCCAGCGAGGCGGCGGCGGCCAGGCTGGCCGGCAGGCGCCAGCGCCGCCGGGTGGCCGGCCGGCGAGCGACCGGCGCGATCGCGAGCGCCGGCCGCGCGGCCGGCGCGGGCGCCTCGCCGATCGCCGCCCGGATGCCGTCCCACACCGCGGGCGGCGGCATGCGCTGGTCGGGCAGCGCGCGCAGGCGCGCCTGCAGGTCGTGGTCTTCGTCGTGGAAGGGATGGTTCATGCCGCTTCTCCCATGCGTGCGCGGAGCAGTCCGCGTGCGCGATGCAATTGTGCCTTCGAACTGCCGACGGCCATGTCCAGCGCCTCGGCGATCTCGTGATGTTTCCAGCCCTCGACGTCGTGCAGCACCAGCACCGCCCGCGCGCGCGGCGGCAGGGTGTGCAGCGCGCGCTCCAGGTCGATGCGCTGCGTCGGGCAGGCCTCGCGTGCGGGCAGGTCGGCCAGCACGGCCTCGTCGGTCGGCTCGCCCTCGGCCTTGCGCGCGCGCAGTTCCATCAGCGCGGTGTTCACCGCCAGGCGGTGCAGCCAGGTGGACAGCGCGCTTTCGAAGCGGAACTGCGGCAGCGCGCGCCAGGCCTGGATGAAGGTGTCCTGCAGCACGTCGTCGGCGCGCGCCGCCTGGCCGCCACACAGGCGCCACACCACCGCGTACAACCGCGGCGAATGGCGGCGGTAGATGCACTCGTAGGCCTGCCGGTCCCCGCCCGCGGCGGCGCGGGCGAGGCTGTCGTCATCGGGGCCGATGGCAGTGGCGGCGGCGGAAGAGGGCACGGTGGCGTCGAGCATATCCCTTGGATGTGCCGGGGCGCGGAAAGGTTTAAAGCCCGTATCGCAAGAAGGCGTTTAAACCTTCCGGACACCGGCGGCATCCAAGCTGGCGACGACGTGGCCCCCGCCGCGGCCCCGAAGGATCGACCATGGCCCTGCCCCTGCTTGGCATGCTGATGCTGGTATGCCCCCACCACTGCGAGGTGCCGCTGCCCGGCGGGGCGCTGGAGGTGCACGCCGAGGCGACGCAGTGGCAGTGGTGCGTGCGCGTGGACGCCACCTCGCCCTGGCGACTGTGCGAAGACGAGTGGCCGCTGTGGATGCGCGAGCGCCTGCACGCGGCGCTGCGCCGGCTGCAGGCCGGCGCGCCGCTGGAGAACGGCCCGCCGCAGGCCGCCTGAGGGGCGCGCGGGAAGTTGGCAGGAACGCGCGCGCGTTCTATGGTCGGGCTGCTCTCCCCTGCTCGCACCCGCCATGTCCTCGATGCCCGACACCCGCCCCAGCCACGTCATCGGCAGCCAGCACCCGCCGCTGCTGGACGAGACCGTCGGCGGCCTGCTCGCGCGCGTGGCGCGGCAATGGCCGGGCCGTCCCGCGCTCGTGGCCCCCGCGCAAGGCGTGCGCATCGACTACTCCACCCTCGATGCGGCGGTGACGCGGCTGGCCGCCGGCTTGCTGGAGCTGGGGCTGGAAGCGGGCGACCGTATAGGCATCTGGTCGCTCAACCGCGCCGAATGGGTACTGATGCAGTTCGCCAGCGCGCGCGCCGGGTTGATCCTGGTCAACATCAATCCCGCCTATCGCAGCCACGAGCTGGAATACGCGCTCAACCTGTCCGGCTGCCGCGCGCTGGTGATGGCGCGGCAGTTCAAGACGTCCGACTACGTCGCCACGCTCGCGCAACTCGCACCGGAGCTGGCCCACGCCGCCCCGGGCGCGCTGCATGCCGCCGCGTTGCCGGCCCTGCGCCACGTGCTGCTGCTGGGCGACGAGCCCGCCCTGCCCGGCATGTGGCGCTTCAACGACGTGGCGCTGTGCCGCGACGAGGCGGCACTGGCGCACGTGCGTGCGCTGCAGCCCACGCTGCATGCGGACGAGGCGATCAACATTCAGTTCACCTCCGGTACCACCGGCTCGCCCAAGGGGGCGACGCTGAGCCACCGCAACATCGTCAACAACGGCTATTTCATCGGCGAGCAGATGCGCTTGGGCCCGCAGGACCGGCTCTGCATCCCGGTGCCTTTCTACCACTGCTTCGGCATGGTGCTGGGCAACCTGGCCTGCGTGACGCACGCGGCCTGCATGGTGGTGCCGGGCGAAGGCTTCGACGCGCTGGCCACGCTGCGCACCGTGGCGCAGGAGCGCTGCACGGCGCTGCACGGCGTGCCGACGATGTTCATCGCGATGCTGGAGCATCCGCGCTTCGATGAGTTCGACCTGTCCACGCTGCGCACCGGCATCATGGCCGGTTCGCCTTGCCCGGTGGAGGTGATGCGGCAGGTGGTCTCGCGCATGCACATGGACGAGGTGACGATCGCCTACGGCATGACCGAGACCAGCCCGGTGAGCTTCCAGACCCACCCGGACGACCCGCTGGAACGGCGGGTGGATTCGGTGGGCCGCGTGCATCCGCACGTGGAGGTGCGCATCGTCGACGAGGAAGGCCGCGTGGTGGCGCGCGGTGAAACCGGCGAGTTGCAGACGCGCGGCTATTCGGTGATGCGCGGCTACTGGCACGACCCGGCGCGCACGGCCGAGGCGCTGGATGCCGAGGGCTGGATGCACACCGGCGACCTGGCCACGCTGGACGAGGAAGGCTATTGCCGCATCGTCGGCCGGCTCAAGGACATGCTGATCCGCGGCGGGGAGAACATCTATCCGCGCGAGATCGAGGAGTTCCTCTACGGGCATCCGGACATCGCCGAGGTGCAGGTGTTCGGGGTGCCGGACGAGAAGTTCGGCGAGGAAGTCTGCGCATGGATACGCCGCCGCGAGGGCGCGCAACTCGAGGCCGAGGCGGTGCGCGCGTATTGCCGCGATCGCATCGCCTACTACAAGGTGCCGCGCTACGTGGAATTCGTCGATACCTTCCCGATGACGATCACGGGCAAGGCGCAGAAGTACCTGATGCGCGAGGAGATGGCCGAGCGGCTGTCGCGCGCGAGGGGCTAGAATGCAAGCCCTTTCAAGGTGTGCCGCGCATGTTTTCGTTCGCCCTGATCCGCAGCGTGTTTCCGCGCATGGAAGGCCGCCTGGCCGCTGCGTTGGAAACGGCGCTGGTGATCGTGCTGATCGTGGGACTGGCGCTGCTGGCGCGGGCGATCCTGCGCCAGCTGATCCGCCGGCTGGAGCGCAAGTACGCGCTGCCGCCGGAAATCGACATCGGCGTGCGGCGCACCGGTAGCGTGCTGATCAGCGTGGCGGCGCTGCTGGCGATCCTCTACGCGCTAGGCGTGACGCCGGCGGTGCTGTGGACGGCCTTCACCGGTTTCGCGGCAGTAGGCGCGGTGGCGTTCTTCGCGGCGTGGAGCGTGTTGTCCAACATCTTCTGCACGTTCCTCATCGTGACCACGCGGCCGTTCCGGCTGCACGACCATATCGAGCTGCTGGAGAACGGGGAGAAGCCGGGGCTCAAGGGCAAGGTGGTGGACATCAACCTGATCTACACCACGCTGCAGGAGGCCGAGGAAGGCAGCGTGCTGCAGATTCCCAACAGCTTGTTCTTCCAGCGCACGACGCGGCGCAGGCGGGATCGCGAGGGGTTCGATGCGGGGTGATGTTTGCTGGTGGCTTTTGAAGGTGTTTTTTTTGTGTTTTTTTTCGGGTGGGTCGCTTCGGATGTGGACCGGGTTGCGGGCTTGGCTGCACGGGCTTCGTGAGGCTGGCGCGGTGGGCCCTTTCGGGACACGCCGTGAATCCATCCATGGAGGCTCGTAGGCGACATCCATGTCGCCTACGGTCCCGAAAG
>NZ_JARQXB010000026.1 GCF_029543105.1 Stenotrophomonas sp. HITSZ_GD | reverse complement strand
ATGGATGTCGCCTACGAGCCCCCATGGATGGGTTCACGGCGTGTCCCGAAAGGGCCCCGCCCCCGCAGGCCGTGCACAAGCCAATGCGAGCCGATCAACCTCGAAGGCCCAGAAAGCCCACCCAACCCACAGCGCCCAAACAAAAAAAGGGCGGCCACCGGCCGCCCCATCCACTCCACTCCAACCCACTCCCCTCACCTCACCGGCCTCAACACCAGATCCTGGAAATCAAAACTGAAGTCAGTCAAAGGCGACACCGCCTCCATCCGCGCCTCCCGCACCTTCCCATCCGGCGTCAAAGCGAACGTCAAGAACGCATCCGCGTTGAGCGAACGATCTGCCCACCGCACGAGAAACGTATCGTGCTGCCATGGCGACAGCGTACCTACCAGCTGCGGCGTCCGCGAGAACCGCACATGCAGCTTCCGCCCTTCCTGGAACACCACCACCTCCCCGTACCACGGATCGGCATAGGTACCGGCGTACCCTTCCAGCCCCAACGAAGGCCGCGAAGACTTGTCGCGCGCTGCCTCATGCTGGGCCCAGCTCTCGTCCGCCTTGCCCTGCGCCTTGGCCACCGCCGCCGCGTAGGCCGCCGTCCAGTCGGTGGGCGGCGCCTGCAGGTAAGCATCGAGCACCTGCAGGGTGATCGCGTTGAACGCCGCACCGACTTCCTGGTTGGTGAGCACCACCACGCCGAGCTTCTGCGCCGGCAGCAGCGTCAGCCGCGAGACCATGCCCGGCCAGCCGCCGGTGTGCCACACCAGCCGCTGCCCACGGTAGGAACTGATGCTCCAACCCTCGCCGTAGCCGGCGAAATCCGGGCGCGCGGCGGCCAGCTCGGGTACCGCCGGTTCGGCGATCGGTACCGGCGTGATCACCGACCACATCTCCTGCTGGCGCGCTTCGCTGAAGAGCGGCTTGCCGTCCGCCAACCGCCCTCCGGCCAGTTGCACGTTCATCCACTTCGCCATGTCCTGCACGCTGGCATAGATGCCGCCGGCGCCGGAATTGTTGGCCCACGTCAACGGCGCCACCGGCCGCAGTTGGGTGAAGTCGTACTTCGCATGGCCCGTGGCCGGCGTGTCGCCCGCGCGCAGGTGGTCGGCGTTGAAGCGCGCCCCGTCCATCCCGACCGGCGCGAAGATGCGCGTCTGCAGGAAATCCGCGTACGACTGGCCCGACACCTTCTCGATCACCTGCTGCGCCACCGCGTAGAGGATGTTGTCGTAGGCGTAGCGGTCGCGGAAGCCGCCCTTGAGCGGCACCTTCGCCAGCCGCGCCACCACCTCGTCGGTGCTGTAGGTCGTCGCCGGCCAGTACAGCAGGTCGCCCGCGCCGAGCGTCAGGCCACTGCGATGCGCCAGCAGGTCACGGATGCGCATCTCGCCGGTCACGAAGGGATCGGACATGCGGAAGGACGGCAGGTGGTCCACCACCCGGTCGTCGAGCTTGAGCTTGCCTTCGTCGGCCAGGATCGACAGCGAGGCGGCCGTGAATGCCTTCGTGTTGGAGGCGATCGCGAATTGCGTGCGCGCATCCACCGGAGCGGGCTTGCCCTGCTCGCGCACGCCATAGCCGCGCGCCAGCACCACCTGCCCGTCCTTCACGATCGCCACCGCGATGCCGGGCACGTCGAACTGCGCGCGCACCCGCTCCACCCGGGCATCGAAATCCTGCAACTGCGCCGGCAACGCCTGTGCCCGCGCCTGTGAACCCACCGCTGCCAGCAACATCGTTCCTCCCCAGACCCACTTGTTCAAACGCCTTCTCCCTTCGCTTCGTTCGAGGCACGCGGCCGGGGGCCGGCCAGCGCGCCGGTTTCGCGCGATGGTAACGCGCCCCCGCCCAGTCTCGCCCCGTCCCCTGGGCTTCGAGAGCTGGCCATGTCCGCCCCCGCCGATACCCGCGCCACCATCATCCCCTGCCTGCGCTACCGCGACGCGCACGCCGCCATCGACTGGCTGTGCCGGGCCTTCGGCTTCCAGCGCCACGCGGTGTATGCGCGCGACGCGCTGGTGCTGCATGCGCAGCTCAGCTATGGCAACGGCATGGTCATGCTCGGCTCGGCGGATGGCATCAGCGACTGGGGCAAGCTCATCGTCCAGCCCGGCGAGATCGGCGGGCGCGAGACGCAGAGCGCGTGCGTGGTGGTCGCCGATGCCGACGCGCATCACGCGCGGGCGGTGGCCGCGGGCGCGGAAGTCGTCATCCCGCTCGCCGACCAGGGGTATGGCGGCCGCGGCTACGCCTGCCGCGATCTCGAAGGCCACCTGTGGTGGTTCGGCGACTACGACCCGTGGCGGCAGCCATGACCGACGATGGCGTGCCCGCGCGCGCGGGCGCTGGCACACTGGGCCCCCGTTCCCACCGGCCCGCGCCATGACCGACCTGTTCGCCCCCTCCGCACCCGCGCTCGAAGGCATCCATGTCGGTATCGGCGGCTGGGTGTTCGCACCCTGGCGCGGCGGCATGTTCTACCCCGAAGGCCTGGTGCAGCGCCGCGAGCTGGAATACGCGAGCCGCCAGCTGGGCGCCATCGAGATCAACGGCACCTATTACGGCGAGCAGAAGCCGGCTATCTACGCCAAGTGGCGCGACGAGGTGCCGGAGGGCTTCGTGTTTTCGGCCAAGGCGCCCAAGCGCATCACCCAATCGCGCAAGCTGGCCGGTACGCGCGCGCAGGTGGAGGGCTTCGTCGGCGGCATCGTGGAACTGGGCCGGGCCCTGGGCCCGCTGCTGTGGCAGTTCGCCGACGGCAAGAAGATGGACCGCGACGATTTCGCCGCCTTCCTCGATCTGCTGCCCAAGCAGGCGCAAGGCCGCAAGCTCAGGCACGTGGTGGAGATCCGCGACCCGGCCTTCGTCGACGCCGAGCTGTTGGCGCTGGTGCGCCAGCATGGCGTGGCCACGGTGTTCGCCGACTCGGACGACTACCCCTCCTTCGCCGACCTCGGCGCGGATTTCGTCTACGCCCGTCTGATGCGCAGCCAGGCGCGCCTCACCCACGGCTACACCGCGCCGGCGCTGGCGCAATGGGCGCAGCGCGTGCACGCCTGGCGTCGCGGCGAAGACGTGGCCGAACTGCCGCACGTGGCCGACCCGCTGCCGAAGGGCAAGCCGCGCGAGGTGTACGTGTTCTTCATCAGCGCGGCGAAGGAGCGCAACCCGGCCGCGGCGATGGGATTGATGCGGGCGCTGGCGGAATAAGGCGGCCATCGGGCCGCCCCACGCTCCTGCTGCCGCGCAGGAGCGGCGTCTGCCGCGCCCCGGCGCAACAACCAGCGGCCGGCTGAAGCCGCGCCTACAAATGCGGTGAAACCACCGACAATAGCGCCCCCGCCCCACGTCCCGATCCCATGCCCAAGGCGCTGCTGCAAATCCATTTCTGCGTCCTGCTGTGGGGCGTCACCGCCATCCTGGGCAAGCTGATCTCGCTGCCCGCGCTGCCGCTGGTGTGGTGGCGCATGCTCATCGTGGTGGTCGCGCTGGCGCTGCTGCCGCGGGTGTGGCGCGGGCTGCGCGCGCTCACGCCGCGGCTGGCGCTGGCCTACGCCGGCGTCGGCGCGCTGGTCGCGCTGCATTGGCTCACCTTCTACGGCGCGATCAAGCTCGCCAACGCCTCGGTGGCCGCCACCTGCATCGCGCTGGCGCCCGCGTTCACCGCGGTGGTCGAACCGTGGGTGGCGCGGCGGCCGTTCCAGTGGCGTGAGCTGCTGTTCGGGCTGGCGGTGCTGCCCGGCGTGGCGCTGGTGGCCGGCGGCGTGCCCGACGGCATGCGCGCCGGCGTGGTGGTGGGCGCGGTGTCGGCGCTGCTGGTGGCGCTATTCGGCTCGCTCAACAAGCGCCTGGTGAGCCATGCCGATCCGCTCACCGTCACCGCGCTGGAACTGGGCGCCGGCACCGTGCTGCTCACCGCGTTGGCGCCGCTGCTGCCCCTCGTGCTGCCCGTGCTCGGGGCGACCGACTGGGTCGTGCCGAACCTGCACGACGCCGGCCTGCTGCTGCTCCTCTCGCTGGCCTGCACGCTGCTGCCGTTCGCGCTGGCGCTGGTGGCGCTGCGCGAACTCAGCGCCTACACCGTGCAGCTGATCACCAACCTGGAGCCGGTGTACGCCATCGTGCTGGCCGCGCTGCTGCTGGGCGAACAGCGCGAGCTCAGCCCGCAGTTCTACCTGGGCGTGGCGATCATCCTGGGCGCGGTGTTCGCCCATCCCCTGCTGCAGCGCCGGCGCGGGCCGGTACGGCACCCGGAGCTGCTCGGCACGGCCGAGGAAAAATCGGTGGTGGACTGAGCGGCAAGCCCGCTCAGGCGTGCGCCTTGGCGATCTCGGACACCACCACCCGGTCGCGGCCTTCGCGTTTGGCCTGGTAAAGCGCCAGGTCGGCGCGCTTGAGGCACTGGTCCGGGGCTTCCCCGGCCTGCAGCTCGGCCACGCCGATGCTCACCGTCACCGGCAGGTTGATCGGCAGCAAGGCGATTTCCTGGCGCAGGAACTCGCACTGCAGGCGGGCCGGCTCGGCGGCCGCGCCCGGCAGCAGCATCACGAATTCCTCGCCGCCGAGGCGGGCGATCATGCCGCGCCCGGCGATGTGCGCACGCAGCAACCCGGCCAACGCCACCAGCACCTCGTCACCCTGGTCGTGGCCGTGCAGGTCGTTGATGGTCTTGAAATGGTCGATGTCGATGATCGCCACCGACAGCGGCAGCGCGGCGCCTTCCTCGCGCTCCAGCTCGCCGGTCAGCGCGGCGGCGAAGGCGCGGCGGTTCGGCAGGCCGGTCAGCACGTCGGTGCGGGTTTGCTCGGTGAGGTCGGCGTTGAGCGTTTCCAGCGATTCGGAATACTGCGCCAGCTGCTGCTCGTACCAATCGCGCTCGCGCAGCTGGTTGTCCAGCGCGTGCGCCACGCGGCGCAGCTCCATCAGGTGCGAGGCCTGGCGCGACAACGCCTCCAGCGCCTGGCGCTGCTCCTCGTTGAGCGTGGCCGGGGTGTCGTCGAACACGCACAGCGTGCCCAGTGCCTGGCCCTCGCTGCCCAGCAGCGGCGCGCCGGCGTAGAAGCGCACGTGCGGGCTGCCGGTGACGAGCGGGTTGCCGATGAAGCGTGCATCGGCCTCGGCGTTCTCCACCGTGAACAGCTGGTGCGGGCTGAGGATGGCGTGGGCGCAGAAGGCGAAGTCGCGCGGCGTTTCCGTCGCGCCCACGCCCTTGCGGGCCTTGAACCATTGGCGGTCCTGGTCGACCAGTGTCACCGCCCCCATCTGCGTGCCGCAGATCGTGGTGGCGATCTGCACGAGATCGTCAAAGGCTTGTTCCGGAGGCGTGTCCAGGATGTGGTAACGCCTCAGCGCTTCCAGGCGCGCGCCTTCGTCCTTGGGCTTCTCCGGTTTGATCATTCGCCGACCCATTCCCCTCTTCGGTGCGGGGAGTATGCACAACGATCCCCACACACGTCAGCGTATGGAGATCGAACCGCGACGCCGGTCAGAAGTCGCTGCGCTGCGGCAGCAGGCCGCGCAGCTCCTGGTCGGTGAGGTTGCGCCATTGGCCCGGCTTGAGGGCCCCGAGCTTGATGTTGTCGATGCGTACGCGGCGCAGCTGCGTGACCCGGTAGCCGAAGGCCGCGGCCATCAGGCGGATCTGCCGGTTCAAGCCCTGCTCGAGGGTGATGCGGAAGCCGAACTTGGCAATGCGCGAGGTCTTGCACGGCAGGGTCTGCTCGCCGTGGATGCGCACGCCGCGGGCCATGCCGCGCAGGAACTCGTCGGTGACCGGCTGGTTCACGGCCACCAGGTATTCCTTCTGGTGGCGGTTCTCCGCGCGCAGGATCTCGTTGACGATGTCGCCATTGCTGGTGAGCAGGATCAGGCCTTCGGAATCCTTGTCCAGGCGGCCGATCGGGAAGATGCGCTGCTCGTGGCCGACGAAGTCCACGATGTTGCCCTTGACCGAGCTTTCGGTGGTGCAGGTGATGCCCACCGGCTTGTTGAGCGCGATGTACACATGGCGGCGCGCGCCGGGCTTCTTCGCGCTGCGCGTGCGCAGGGGCTGGCCGTCGACCAGCACCGTGTCGCCCTCGCCCACCACCGCGCCGGTGCCGGCCACGACCCCGTTGACGGTGACGCGGCGTTCGCCGATCAGGCGGTCGGCCTCGCGGCGGGAGCAGAAGCCGGTCTCGGCGATGTGCTTGTTGAGGCGGGTGGTCTCGGGCGCGTCGGTCATGGCGGGCGTGGATGGCGGAACCCCGGCCGGGGCCGGGGTTCGGGGAACGGGATCAGAAGCTGCGCGGGCCCTTCGGCTTGTGCGGCGGCTTGCCGTGCGGCTTGTCGAAGCTGCGGTTCGGGCCGTTCTTGCGCGGGCCGGCCGGGCCGTCCTTGCGCGCGAACTTCGGCTTGAACGCGCGCGGCGCGGAGGCCTCGTCGCCTTCGACCTTGCGCATCTGCAGCTGCTGGCCGGACACCCACACCTTCTTCAGGTGCTGCAGCAGTTCGCGCGGCATATCGGCCGGCAGGTCCAGCACCGAGTAGTCGTCATGGATGTCGATGCGGCCGATGTAACGGCTCTCCAGCCCGGCCTCGTTGGCGATGGCGCCGACGATGTTGG
Organism: Stenotrophomonas sp. HITSZ_GD; assembly: GCF_029543105.1. GTDB lineage: Bacteria > Pseudomonadota > Gammaproteobacteria > Xanthomonadales > Xanthomonadaceae > Stenotrophomonas_A. Next base: position 24,626 of record NZ_JARQXB010000026.1, on the reverse strand, counting down.
CCGGCTTCACGCCGTGCTGGTGGCCGACCTCGATGCGGTAGGTCTCCATGCCGAACTCCGGCTCGCCGCGCGGGGCGATGTCCTTGCGGCGCGGGCGCTCCTCGCCCTCGTGGGCGCGCGGGCCGCGGGCGATGCTTTCCTCGGCGTCGTTGAAGCGCGCCGCGCGCGCCAGGCGCTCGCCGTCTTCCTGGCGCGGGGCCCGCTCGAAGCGCGGCTCGAAGCGCGGACGCTCGCCGCGTTCCGGGCGCTCGCTGCGCTCGAAACGGCCATTGCCTTCGCGCGGGGCGGCGCGTTCCGGGCGCGCCGACGGCGCCAGCAGGAACGGGCTGTCGCCCTGCAGCAGCTTGGCCAGCGCGGCGGCGATGTCGATCGCCGGCACGTTCTGCTCGCCTTCGTAGCGCTGCAGCAGTTCGCGGTAGAACTCGATGTCGCCCTCGCCCAGCGCATCGCCGATGCGGCCGAGGAACTTGGCCACGCGGGTGTCGTTGACGGCCTGCACGCTGGGCAGCTGCATCTCTTCGATCGGCTGGCGCGTGGCGCGCTCGATCGCGCGCAGCATGCCCTTCTCGCGCGGGGTGACGAACAGGATCGCCTCGCCGCTGCGGCCGGCACGGCCGGTGCGGCCGATGCGGTGCACGTAGCTCTCGGTGTCGTACGGGATGTCGTAGTTCAGCACGTGGCTGATGCGCTCCACGTCCAGGCCGCGCGCGGCCACGTCGGTGGCCACCAGGATGTCCAGCTTGCCGTCCTTGAGCTGGCCGATGGTGCGCTCGCGCTGGGCCTGCTGCATGTCGCCGTTGATGGCGGCGGCGGCCAGGCCGCGCGCCTGCAGCTTCTGCGCCAGTTCCTCGGTGCCGGCCTTGGTGCGCGCGAAGATGATCATGCCGTCGAACGGCTCGACCTCCAGGATGCGGGTCAGCGCGTCGAGCTTGTGCAGGCCGCTCACCCACCAGTAGCGCTGGCGGATGTTGGCCGAGGTGGTGGTCTTGGCCGCGATGGTGACTTCGGCCGGGTCCTTCAGGTAGGTCTGCGCGATGCGGCGAATCTGCGGCGGCATGGTCGCCGAGAACAGCGCCACCTGGCGCTGCTCGGGCAGCTTCTTGAGCACGGCTTCGACGTCGTCGATGAAGCCCATGCGCAGCATTTCGTCGGCTTCGTCCAGCACCAGCGTCTTGAGCTCGGACAGGTCGAGCGTGCCGCGGTCCAGGTGGTCGATGACGCGGCCCGGGGTGCCAACCACCACGTGCACGCCGCGCTTGAGCGCCGACAGCTGCTGGCCGTAGGGCTGGCCGCCGTAGACCGGCAGCACGCGGAAGCCGGGGATGGCGGCGGCATAGCGCTGGAACGCCTCGGCGACCTGGATGGCCAGCTCGCGGGTCGGCGCCAGCACCAGGGCCTGCGGCTTGTTCTGCGCCAGATCGGCATTGGACAGCACCGGCAGCGCGAACGCGGCGGTCTTGCCGGTGCCGGTCTGGGCCTGGCCGAGCACGTCGCGGCCAGCCAGCATCGCCGGGATGGTGGCGGCCTGGATCGGCGAAGGCGACTCGTAGCCGACCTCGGCCACTGCCTGCATCACGGCGCTGGAGAGGCCGAGATCTGCGAACAGCAGCGGCGCGGGGGATTCTTCTGACATGGGGGACTCCGAGGGCGGCACCGCCGCGAACGGGCGGGCGCAAAGGGGGCATATTGTGCGCCCTGGCGGGCTCGCTGTCGAAAAGTCGCCCCGGCTCCCGTTCAGGTGTAAGGATTCGCCGCTGCCGGCGAATCATCCGGTGACATGACCAGGACCACGCCCGCCATGGCCGACGCCCGCGCCCCCGCGCACGTTTCTTCACGCCCCGACGCCGCGCGCGAGGCGTTCGCCGCGCTGCTGCAGCGCCACCGCGGATTGCTGCTCAAGGTCGTCGGCACCTACGCCTGGCAGGCGCAGGACCGCGAGGACCTGGCCCAGGAAATCGCCGCGCAGCTGTGGCGCGCATGGCCCGCCTACGACCCCGCGCGGCCGGTGAGCACCTGGATGTATCGCATCGCGTTGAACGTGGCGATCACCTGGGTGCGCGGCCACAGCCGCGCGCTGCGCCACCAGGAGCCCTGGGACGAGGAACGCCACGACATCGCCGACCCGCTCGCGCACGACCCGGAGGCCGGCCAGCAGGTCGAACTGCTCTACCGCTTCATCCACGCACTGCCGCCGCTGGACCGCGCGCTCATGCTGCTCTACCTGGAAGACCACAGCCATCGCGAGATCGGCGAGGTACTGGGCATCAGCGAAGCCAACGCGGCCACCAAGATCAGCCGGCTCAAGCAGCGCATCCGCCAGGAACTGTGAAGGACACGACCATGGAACTCGACGAACTCAAGCTCGCCTGGCAGCAGTTGGGCCAGCGCATGGAAAAACAGCAGTCGCTGCAGCTGGAGCTGTTGCGCGAACGCAAGCGCGACCGCATGCGCTCGAGCCTGCGCCCGCTGTTCTGGGGGCAGATGCTGCAGGTGGCGCTGGGCATCGCGCTGATCCTGCTCGGCGTGGCGTGCTGGACGCGCAACCCCGCGCCGGGCGGTTACTTCCTCGCTGGCGTGCTGGTGCATGCGTTCGGCGCGGCCACCGCGGCCGCCGGCGGCATCATGAGCGGCCTGATCGGCAGCCTGGACTGGTCCGCGCCGGTGTTGGCGATCCAGAAGCGGCTGGGCGTGACGCGCCGCTTTTACGTGGCCGCCGGCATTGCGGTGGGCTGGCCGTGGTGGGTGATGTGGCTGCCGGTGGTGATCGCCGTGGCCGGGCTGGACCCGCGCCACGCCGGCGCGGCGGTGACGCCCGCCTGGGTGTGGGCCAGCCTGGGGATCGGCGTGGCCGGCCTGGCGGCGACGTGGCTGTTCTATCGTTGGGCGCGCAACCCGGTGCGCCCGGACCTGGCGCGGCGCATGGAGGCGAGCATCACCGGGACGGGGCTACGCAAGGCGCAGGGACTGCTCGACGAACTGAAGGCGTTCGAGGACGCATAGAATCCGCAGCTGACTTCCCGGCGGTGACCCATGCAGATCCTCGAATTCGAACTCGACCGCGAACACGTCGAACTCAACCAGCTGCTGAAGCTGGCCGGGCTGGCCGATAGCGGCGGCATGGGCAAGGCCATCGTCGCCAGCGGCGCGGTGACGGTGGACGGCGCGGTGGAGCTGCGCAAGACCGCCAAGATCCGCGCCGGCCAGGTCGTGCGGATCGAGGACGTGGAGATCCGCGTGGTGGCGCAGTAGCGGCCCGCACCCACGGCAGGCACGGCTCGGCCGGGACCGCGCCTCGGCACGTCGCGGCTTGTTCGAGCGCCGCCTAGCGCGGCAGGAATCGCGAGAACCCGCTGGGCCCCCGCTCGCGCTGGGTCAGGTGCGCGGCGATCGCCTGGCGGAACGGCGCCACCTTCGCCGCCGCGCGCAACGCGGCATCGCGCAGCAGCCGGGCCGGCAGGCGGTCGTCGGTATACAGCCCCGCGATGGCTTGGGTGGCCTCGTACAGCGGCCGCGTCGCGCGCCGATGGGCGCGGTCGTAGGCGGCCAGTACTGGCGCGGCGGCGTAGTCCCGCCCGGCCGACACCGCCGCCAGGATGCCGCGCGCCAGCCGCGCCTGCCCTTGCAGGCCGAAATTGAAGCCATGCGCGGTCACCGGGTGCATGCCCACCGCGGCATCGCCGATCAGCGCCGCGCCCGGCGCGCAGAAGCGGTCGGCGTACACGCCCACCAGGGGATACGCGTGCCGGCTACCTTCCTGGCGCATGTGGCCCAGGCGGTATTCGAAGCATTCGCTCACCGCCGCACCGAATTCGGCTTCCTCCATCGCCAGCAGCTCGGCCACGCGCGCAGGCGCCAGCGTCAGCACCGCGCCGGCGCGATGGCCATGCAGCGGTAGCAGCGCCATCGTGCGGCCGTGCCCGAACCATTCCCATGCCGTACCTTCGTGCGGCACCTCGTGCGCCATGCGGCACACCAGCATGGTCTTGCCGAAATCGCGAGTGCGCGCGCCGATGCCGAGCAACCGCCGCACCACCGAGAAGCGGCTGTCGGCGGCGACCACCAGCCGCGCGGCGATCGAGGGTTCGCCGCCGCCCAGCGCCAGGTGGGTGACCGCTCCGTCGCGATGCAGGCCGGTGACGGTCGCACCATCGATCAGGCGCAGCCCGGCCTGGCCGGCCACCGCATCCCAGGCGGCCTCGCGGATGCGCTGGTTCGGCACCAGCCAGCCCAGCTCGCCGCCCTCGCGCGGCGGGGCGAAATCGAGCGCGAACGGCGAGCCGCCGTTCATCACCTTGGCCTGCCGCAGCGGCGCGATGTCTTCCGGCGCCAGGCGCGCCCACAGCCCGAGTTGCTCCATCAGCTGGCGCGAGGCATGGGTGAGCGCGATCTCGCGCCCGTCGAAGGCCGGCTCGGCGAGCGCCTGCCGTGGTTGCTTCTCGATCAGCGCCAGCGACAGGCCGCTATCGGCGAGCGAACGCGCGAACGACAGCCCCGCCGGGCCGGCGCCGACAATGGCGATATCCACCTGCTGCATGGCCACTCCGTCTCATGGAATGGCCGCAGTCTAGTCGCGCGCGTTCGCCGCCCGGTTGATCCGGATCAACCGGCGAGCAACGGCCACAGCACCATCGCGATGCCGGCCATCGACACCAGCCACACCAGGCTGCGCACGTAGGGAATGCCGGCCGCATACAGCGGGATATAGACCACGCGCGCCCAGAAGTAGAGCTGCGCGCCGAGCGCGGTGTGCGCGTCGGCGCGCTGGGTCCACGTCACCGCGAGTACTGCGGCGGCGAAGAAGGCGAACGTTTCCAGGAAGTTGTGGAACGCGCGTTCCAGCCGCGCGGCCACGCCGGTGAGCGGCGCGGGCGTGCCGTCGCGGGCACTGGCATTCCACTTCGAGCCGCGCTGCGCGGTCATCGTGGTCGAAGCCAGCAGCAACTGCACGATGCCCAGCACCACGGCCCAGGCCAGCATGCGGATCTCGATGGTCATCGCGCGCCCTCCCGCTTACTTCGCATCCGGCAAGCTGTAGCCGGCCAGGCGCCAGACCTTGTCCTCGTCGAGGCGGAAGGACACCAGCTCGCGCACCGGCTGCGGTGCGTTGGCGAAGCGCGTGGGGAAGCTGACGTTGACGTACAGGCCCTCGGGCACGGCCGCGCCGGGGTTGTAGCGCACGCGCGTCACCGCGGCCTGTCCGCGCCCGGCCACCGCGCCCAGGCGCTTGCGCTGCGCGCCGACCTGGGTGGCGAAGGCCTCGCGGGTGACCGCGCGCTTGGCCACCACCGAGGCGCCATCCCACAGCTGCGGCAGCTGGCCGGCATCGACCATCTGCAGCACCTTCTGCGCGGCCTGGATCATTTCCGCGTTCTGCTTGGCCAGTTCGGCCTGCTGGGCGGGCGTCAGCGCGGGCTGGCCGGGCTGGGCGGCCGGCGCCGGACGCGGCGCGGCGGGGGCCGGCGTCGCCGGGCGCGGGGCGGCAGGTTGCTGGGCCAGCGCCGAGAGCGGCGCGGCGGCCAGCAGCAGGCACATCACAACGGGGGCATGACGCATGGCGGATCGTTCCCTGAGGTCGCCGCGATTGGCGCGAAGGAGTCTACGACAGCGAAGTCGCCCCGGCGTGCACGCTCATTCACCGGCCACCGAGGGCACGACGCGGTTGCGCCACAGCCGCCAGCTCACCCAGAACGCACGCGCGGTGGCGGCCAGCAGCACGGCCAGGCTCAGCCAGGTGGCCAGCGTCGCCAGCCAGTACCAGCGCGTGCCTACCGCGGCCCAGCGCAGGAGTTCGGCGAGCACGAAGCCGCCGATCACCCAGAGCACCGGCGGCAGGTAGGCCCGGATGATGCCGCGGTTTTTTCCCAGCATGACGCCCTCCTCGTCGTGCCGGGACTATCCGGTGCGGCCGGTGCGGCCGGCGTGAAGCCGCTCACAGGCGCGCGGTGGCCTCTGGGCGTGGTGCCGGCAGCTCCAGCGCGGTGGCGTCGTTCTCGGCCAGCGGGCTCTCCTCCGGGCAGCGCGCATCCGGAAAACCGTAGCGCTGCTTGAGCGACTGGCCGCAGGCGTTGACCGCTTCCAGGTCGGCGCCCACCGGCTTGCACGATTGGTCGAAGGCGATCAGGAAGGCGTCCTTGCGGCGCACGAAATCGTCGCCGCACTTGCGCATCTGGCGGATGCGCTCCAGGTCGTCCTGCACGGCGTTGGTGCCGTCCAGCCCGTATTCCTTCAGCTCCCCGGGCGTGAGCAGGCGCAGGCTGCGATTGGGCACGGTCATCATCAGGTCGGCCGCGGCCACGGCCACGCCGTTGCGCTCCAGGTAATCCTTCACGTTGCCGTAGACCTCGTGCAGTTCGCGGTTGAGTTCGGCGCGCGAGGTGGCCTTGGAGCTGATCCGCATCATGCGGTGGATGCCGACCTTGCCGGCGATCAGCCGGTTGTCGCCGGCGGCGAGCACGAACACGCACGCGCTGTGGCAGATCGAGCCCTCGCGCACCCAGATGGTCCAGTTCGCCTCGCCGATGGCATCGCCCGCGCGGATGGCCGCCTCCACCTGCCCGCCGCTGGAATCCAGATCGAGGATGCGCCGGTGCAGGTCCAGTTCGTCGGCCACGGCGGCCAGCCGCCAGGCCAGCTCGGCGAAGCCGGCGTCGATCTTGCCCTGGTAGCGCACGCGCAACAGGCCGGTGTCGCGGCAGGGCCACAGCGCGGTGCGCACGCTGTCGCGGTCGAGCGCGGGCAGCGCGGGGCCGTCGCCGTCCTGGTCGGTGTAGTCGGTCGCGCAACTGATGAAGGCCTGGCCCAGGCCGAGCTGCGCGTCCGGCCATGGCGCGTTGGGGTCCTCGCGCACGGGCTTGGCGGGCATCGGCGCAAGCACCGGCGCTTCGGCGCTGTCGATGGACACCAGGTGGTCGCCATCGTTGGCCGAGCGTTGCATGCCGCCGGCTTCGCCGCTGGTCGTACCGGCCGGCTGCCCACCGCAGGCGGACAACAACAGGCAGCAGGCGAACAACCAGGACAGCTTGGGCATGGCGAGTCGGGGTGCGACGTGGGAAGGCATTCAGTCTAGGCCGAACGCGCGCGCGTGCCGACCGTGGGCATGAACCGGCCCCAACGCGCCGCAGGAATGGCCGGTCCGGCGCGCTGCGCATACCTGTCCGAAAACGGCCAGTCCTGCCCGCGCCGGAGGACTAGACTGCGCCCCATGTCCTCGCACCCGCCCCTGCCAGACGTCGAAGCCTGCGAACGTGCGCGGCTTGCCCGCGACGCGCGCTTCGACGGAGTGTTCTTCACCGCGGTGCGCAGCACCGGCATCTATTGCCGGCCGGTCTGCCCCGCGCCGGCGCCCAAGCCGCGCAACGTGACCTACTACGCCAGCGCGGCGGCGGCGAGCGCGGCCGGCTACCGGCCGTGCCTGCGCTGCCGGCCGGAGTTGTCGCCGCAGGCACAGCGCCCGGCCGGCGATGAAGCCGTGCAGCGCGCGCTCGCGCTGATCGGCGAAGGCATGTTGCAGGAGGGCAGCGTGGACGCGCTCGCCGCGCGGGTCGGGCTGGGGGCGCGCCAACTGCAGCGGCGTTTCCTGCAGCAGCTCGGCGCCACCCCGGCGCAGGTACACGCCACGCGGCGCCTGCTGCTGGCCAAGCAACTGCTCACCGAAACCGCGCTGCCGGTCACCCAGGTGGCGTTGGCCGCCGGCTTCAACAGCCTGCGCCGCTTCAACGCAGCCTTCCTGGAAGGCTGCGGCATGCCGCCCACCGCGCTGCGGCGGCAGCGCGAGGAAGTGGCCGGCGGTGAACTGGTGCTGCGCCTGGGCTACCGGCCGCCGCTGGATTTCGCCGCCATGCTCGGGTTCCTGCAACGGCGTGCGATTCCCGGGCTGGAGCACATCGACGCGCATGGCTATACGCGCGTAGTGGGCCCACCGGACGCTTCGACGCGCGTCCACGTACAGGCGTCGCCGCAACGCCCGGAGCTGCTGCTGCGCATCGGCCATACGGACCCACGCGCGATTCCCGACATCGTGCGCCGCGTGCGCCGGCTGTTCGACCTGGATGCCGACCTGCAGGCCGTGCATGCCACGCTGGCGCGGGAGCCGCTGCTGGCCACCGCGATCGCGCGCCGCCCCGGCCTGCGCGTGCCCGGCGGCTGGGACGGCTTCGAAACGGCGGTGCGCGCCATCCTGGGCCAGCAGGTCAGCGTGGCCGGCGCGACGACGCTGGCGGCGCGGCTGGTCGAACGCCACGGTGGCCGGCGCGACGGCATGCCCGCCGGGCTGGACCGCGTGTTCCCCACCCCGCGGCAGCTCTACGACGCGCCGCTGGAAACGCTCGGCCTGCCGCGCAGCCGTGCCGCCACGCTGCGCGCGCTCGCCGCCGCCACGCTGGATGGCCGCCTGCATTTCGGCGCCGGCCAGCGCCTGGACGAGTTCATCGCCCAGTGCACCGCCTTGCCCGGCATCGGCCGTTGGACCGCGCACTACATCGCGATGCGCGCGCTCGCCATGCCCGATGCGTTCCCGGCCGGCGACCTGATCCTGCAACAGGTGCTCGGCGCGCCCACGCGCCTCACCGAACGCCAGACCGAAGCCCGCGCGCAGGCGTGGCGCCCCTGGCGCAGCTACGCGGTGCTGCAGCTGTGGCACCTGGCCGACGACATGAAGAAGGAGCAAGCCGCATGACACCGCTCAAGTACGACCGCTTCGACAGCCCGATCGGCCCACTCACCGTCGCCGTGGATGCGCGGGCCGTGCGCCACATCCTGTTCGCCGAGAACCGCCACGACGCGCGCGGCCGCGAACATTGGCAGCACGCGCCGGACGACGCATTGCTGCGCGAAGCGCGCGCGCAGCTGCTGGACTACCTGGCCGGCCGGCGCACGGCGTTCGAGCTGCCGCTGGCACCGCAAGGCACCTCTTTCCAGTGCGAGGTGTGGCAAACGTTGGCGCACATTCCCTTCGGCGACACCTGGACCTATGCGCAGCTCGCCGCGCGCGTGGGCAAGCCCACCGCCATGCGCGCGGTGGGCGCGGCGAACGGGCGCAATCCGTTGCCGATCGTGCTGCCGTGCCACCGGGTGATCGGCGCGGACGGCTCGCTTACCGGCTTCGGCGGCGGCCTGCCCACCAAGCTGGCGCTGCTGCGCCTGGAAGGCGCGCCGGCGGTGGCCCGCTTGCGCGACGCGGATCTGTTTGCCGCCTGAGCGACCAACCGCCACATTGTGTCTCCGACGGGTCATCGTCACGGCCTAGAATGACGCGATGACCCGTCTTGCCTTCGTGCCCACGGCGCTGCTGGCGCTATTGCTCGCCGCTTGCTCCACCGCCCCCGCGCCGCCGGCCCCGGCGAACGCCGGCCGGCCGCAACTGCTGCTGATCTCCATCGACGGCCTGCGCGCCGACGCGCTCGACTGGGGTATCACTCCGCATTTGTCGCAACTGGCCGCGCAGGGCGTGCGCGCGCAGTGGATGAACCCCTCCTACCCGGCGTTGACGTTCCCGAACCACTACACGCTGGTCACCGGCCTGCGGCCGGACCACCACGGCATCGTGCACAACAGCATGGACGACGCCGACCTGGGCGGGTTCAAGGTGAGCCAGGCCGATGCGGTCGGCGACAGCCGCTGGTGGGGCGGCGAGCCGATCTGGGTGGGCGCGGAGAAAGCCGGCCTGCATGCGGCCACGTGGTCGTGGCCGGGCAGCGAAGCGGCGATCGACGGCGTGCGCCCCACGCACTGGATCAGGTACGACGCGCACGTATCGCCCGAGCAGCGCGCGCGGCAGGTCGGCGATTGGCTGGAGGACCGCCGCGTGCCGCTGTCGCTGGTCACGCTGTACTTCGACCAGGTCGACAAGGCGGGCCACGACCACGGCCCGCAATCGCCCGAGTACCGCCGGGCCATCGTCGACGTGGACCGCGCGATCGGCGGGCTCGTCGCGCGGCTGCGGCGCGACCATCGGCTGGACCAGGTGGACATCGTCGTCGTCTCCGACCACGGCATGGCCACCGTGCCGCCGCGGCAGGTGCTGGCGGTGGAGGACATGGTGCCGATGGAGGAAGCGAAGGTGGTGTCGATCGGGCAATCGGTCGGCATCGCGCCGCGGCCGGGCCAGGAGCAGGCGGCCGAGCGGCGCCTGCTCGGCGCGCACGCGCAGTACGACTGCTGGCGCCGCGGCGAGTTGCCGGCGCGCTGGCATTACGGCACGCATCCGCGGGTGCCGCCGATCATCTGCCAGATGCACGAAGGCTGGGACGCGCTGCCGGCCGACGAGGTCGCTGCGCGCCACGCCGGGCACGTGCGCGGCTCGCACGGCTACGACCCGGCGCTGCCGTCGATGCGTGCGGTGTTCATCGCGCGCGGGCCCCGCTTCGCCACCGGCAAGACGTTGCCGCCGTTCGACAACGTGGATGTCTATCCGCTGCTCGCCGGCCTGCTTGGCATCCCTGCCGCGCCGAACGACGGCGATGCCGGCACGCTGCGCCCGGCGCTGCGCGCGCCGGTGGCCACGCCTTGAGCAGTGAAAGGCGACGCGGCGGCGGCGTGGCACCATAGTGGCGATGAGCGATTCGAATCACCCCCTGCTCTCGGGCGAAGGCTGGCGACGCCGGCTGGCGCTGTGGGGCGGCGCCGTGGCGGTCGCGCTGGTGGCCATCGTGTTCGCCAAGGCCAGCGACGCGGCCTTCGCGCTGTTCCAGCGCTGCGCGGCGATCGCGCCGTGGTCGGTATGGCTGCTCACCCCTGGCGTGTTCGGCCTGCTGGCCTGGGCGACGCATGGCGTGCTGCGGCCCACGCGCGGCAGCGGCATTCCGCAGGTGATCGCCGCGCTGGATACGCCCGACGACGCGTTTCGCCAGCGCAACCTGTCGCTGCGCGTGTCGGCCGGCAAGCTGCTGCTGACCACGCTGTCGCTGCTCGGCGGCGCCTCGGTGGGCCGCGAGGGCCCCACCGTGCATGTGGGTGCCAGCCTGATGTACGTGATCGGGCGCCGCTTCGGTTTCCATGACCCGCGCGAACTCGGCCACTTCCTGCTGGCCGGCGGCGCGGCGGGTATCGCGGCCGCGTTCAACACGCCACTGGCGGGCGTGGTGTTCGCCATCGAGGAGCTCAGCGGGCGCTTCGAGCATCGCTTCTCCGGCACGTTGCTGACCGCGGTGATCGTTGGTGGCGTGGTCTCGCTCGGCCTGCTCGGCAACTACACGTATTTCGGCAAGGTGCCGGCAGGCCTGCCGCTGGGACAGGCGTGGCTGGCGATCCCGCTGTGCGCGGTGGTCGGTGGTTTGGCCGGTGGCGTCTTCAGCCGCATGGTGCTGGCCACCGCCGCGGGGCGTCCGCGCTGGCTCGGCCAGCTGCGCCAGCGGCATCCGATCTGGCTGGCGGTGCTGTGCGGGCTGGCGCTGGTGGCGCTGGCCAGTGTGTTTGGCGCCGGTGCGTTCGGCACCGGCTACGAGCAGGCGCGCGGGCTGGTGCAGGGCCACCCCGGCGTGGGGCACGAGTTCGGGCTGATGAAGCTGTTCGCCAACCTGGTGTCCTACGTGGCGGGCATTCCGGGCGGCCTGTTCTCGCCGGCGCTGGCCGTGGGCGCCGGCATCGGGCACAACCTCGCCGCGCTGATGCCCGGCGTGGACCCGCGCACCTTCGTGTTGCTGGGCATGTGCGCCTATCTCACCGGCGTCACCCAGGCACCGCTCACCTCGGCGGTGATTTCGCTGGAACTCACCGACAGCGGCGACCTGCTGCTGCCGATCCTGGCCACGGTGCTGTTCGCGCGGGCGATGTCCGGGCTGGTGTGCCGCGTGCCGATCTACCGCGGCCTGGCCGACCTGCTGGTGCGCCCGGCCGGCGAGCGCGCATAAAAAAACGCGGCGCAAGCGCCGCGTTCTTCATCGCCTGTGGCAGCGGATCAACCGGCCTTGGCAACCGTCTTCTTGGCCACGGCCTTCTTGGCCGGCGCCTTGGTGGCGGTCTTCTTGGCGACCGGCGCGGCAGCGCCCACAGCCACCTTGGTCACGCCATGACGGCGCGAATTGCCGTAGCTGGCGTTGTAGCGCTTGCCCTTGGCGGTCTTGCGGTCACCCTTACCCATGATCGTCAACTCCTGAATGTGATTGCGTGATGCCCGTGCGTCAGGCACGGATCCGGCGCGGCACCGCCCAGCGGCCTTCGCGCGAGGGCGGCAAGCCTACCACGACGCCCCTCAGTGCGCGCAGCTCGCATCGTGAACATGGCCGTGGGTCAGGCGCAGGTTCACCAGGTGGGCAATGCCGACCAGCGTGCCGCCGAGGGTCATCACCACCGCGTGCGGCACCACCGAATGGTGCAGCGGGGCGTACAGCAGGCCGGTCCACAGCAGGGTCAGGCCCGGCAGCAGCAGGCCCAGCGCGCGCCAGGCGCGGTGGCGGCGGTAGCCCAGCACCAGGCTGAACAGGCCGAGCAGGGTCACGAACACCACCACGGCACGCTCCACCCCATCGCCCATCCATACCGACAGGCCGAGCGAGGGCGCCAGCGCCAGCACCATCGGCAACACCGCGCAATGCACCGCGCACAGCAGCGAGCCGCTGGCACCGAAGCGGTCGAGGAAAGCTCGCAGGGAAGAGGGTCGCGCCATGACTTCCAGCAGGGTACGCAGCGGGGACTGGAATAATATAACATTTCCGCGAGCCGCTCCTCCCCGCCCGCCGTCATTCCCAGAACTTTCGCCCCGGCCCACGTTCCAAGCATCGCCGTGCCCGTCCATTGATACAACATAACAAGAAGACCCCCATGTCCCAGAACGCCCTCCCCGCCCGCCGTACGCCGCTGTGCCTCGCGCTTGCCGCGCTGCTGTTCGCTCCCACGCTCGCGCTGGCCGACGACACGCCCGCCGCCTCCGACCCGCCGACCAGCGATTCGCGCCACGACGGCGACGCCGCCGCCGGCCGCCACGTGAAGGACCTGGATGGCGTCACCGTCACCGCCAACCCGCTGGGCGGCACCGCCGCCGAACTGAGCCGCCCGGTCGAAGTGCTGGCCGGCGAGCGGCTGGACGAAGCGCGCGGCGCCAGCCTGGGCGAGACCGTCGCCGGGCTGCCGGGCGTGCAGACCTCCAACTTCGGGCCCGGCGTGGGCCGCCCGATCATCCGCGGCATGGACGGCCCGCGCGTGGCCATCGTCAGCGGCGGCCTGGCCACGCAGGACGTCTCCACCGTGAGCCAGGACCATTCGCCCGCCATCGAGCCTTTCCTGGCCGACCAGATCGAAGTGCTCAAGGGCCCCTCGACGCTGCTCTACGGCTCCGGCGCCATCGGGGGCGTGGTCAACGTGGTGGATGGGCGCATCGCCGAGACGCCGGTGGACGGCCTGAGCGGCCGCGCCGAAGTGCGCTTCGACGCCGGCGACAAGGACGGCAATACCGACATGTTTCGCCTCGATGCCGGCAACGGCTCGGGCCTGTCGATCCACGCCGATGGCGTGTACCGCAACCTCAACGACTACGACACGCCCAAGGGCCGCCAGGCCAACAGCTTCGTCGACGGCAAGTCCGGCGCGATCGGCGCCTCGATGTCCGGCGACTGGGGCTTCGTGGGTGCGTCGGTCTCGCGCTTCCGCGACACCTACGGCAATCCCGGCGAGCCGGGCGACCTGGCCGCCGGCGAGCGCGGCGTGTGGCTGGACATGAAGCAGGACCGCTACGAACTGAAGGGCGGCCTCAACGATCCGTTCGGCGAAGGCAGCGGCCTGCGCTACAGCTTCGGCCACACCGACTACGAACACACCGAGTGGGAAGGCGACGAGCCCGGCACCACCTTCAGCAAGCGCGCCAACGAAGGCCGCGTGGAAGCCTCGTTCGCGTTCGGCGGCGGCTGGAAGACCGCCTTCGGCGTGCAGGGCAGCGACTCCACCTTCGCCGCCGTCGGCGAGGAAGCGTTCGTGCCGAAGACCGACACCCGCGCGATCGGTGTGTTCGGCGTGGCGCGCAACACGTGGGGCCGCTTCCAGGCCGACCTGGGCGCGCGCGTGGACCAGGTCAAGTACGAGACCGAGACCGGCCTGTCGCGCGATTTCCACCCAGGCAGCATCTCGCTCAGCGGTGGCCTCCGCCTCAACGAGCAGTGGCGCCTGACCGCCAACCTCGACCACGCCGAACGCGCGCCGGCCGAGGAGGAACTGTTCGCCGACGGCCCGCACATCGCCACGCTCTCCTACGAGGTCGGCAACCCGGACCTGAAGAAGGAAGCGGCCAACCAGCTCGAGCTCGGCCTGAACTACCAGAGCGACTGGGTCGATGCGAAGGTGTCGGCGTACTACAACCGCTACAACGATTTCATCTATCTCGCCGACACCGGCGGCCAGTGGTACTTCGACGAAGAGGACGAGTACCTGCCGATCCGCCAGTGGTCGCAGGCCGATGCGATCTTCCACGGCTTCGAGGGCGAGGCCACGTTCCACCTCGCCAACAACGAGACCGGCGCCTGGGACCTGCGCGTGTTCGGCGACACCGTGCGTGCGCGCCTGGACGAAGGCGGCAACCTGCCGCGCATCGCGCCTTCGCGCTTCGGCGCGCAGTTCCGCTGGGAGGCCGAGCGCTGGCGCGCCTCGCTGGGCGCCACCCGCTACGCCAAGCAGGACAAGGTGGCCGAAGGCGAGACGCCGACCGATGGCTACACGATGGTGGATGCCCACGTCGCCTACCACGTGGACAGCGGCGCGACCGCGTGGGAAGTGTTCCTGGACGGCAACAACCTCACCAACCAGGATGCGCGCGTGCACACCTCCTTCCTCAAGGACGACGTGATGCTGCCGGGCCGCAACGCGAGCTTCGGCGTGCGCCTGTTCTTCTGACGCGTCCCTCTCTCCGCGCGTCGGACGGCCGCCCTTCGGGGCGGCCGTTTTGCGTCGGCCTCAGCGCAGGTGCAGCCCCACGCGACGCCGCGCGTGGGTCGGCGGGCAGGCCACGCGCAGCGCGACGATGCCGCTGCCCAGCGCAGCCAGCCCGCCGATGAAGAAGATCAGCGCGATGCCCGGCGCCCCCAGGCCCTCTCCTTCGGCCAGGGTGCAGCCCTCGTAACGCGGTGCGCCGTTGGCCGCGCGCAACAGGCAGCTTTCCGCGCCGGCGGCCAGCGTGGCGGGCGGGCGCGCCACCAACAGCGCACCCACCAGCAACACCAGGCCGGCGGCGAACAGGGCAAGTCCGTGCTTCATGGCGCGACTCCATCCGAAGATCGGGGCGAAATCTGGCCAATCCCGCCGCCGCGGACAACGGCCACGCGACGAAACCGGGCAAAGCGGGTGCGGAACCGGCCCGCATCGTCCCGGAGCCGGCACGCTGTGGCGCGCCCGATACGGGTTTGCGCGGCCGCCGGCACGCTCTATCGTGCCGGCATGGACGCCCTCGCCTCCCCGCCCCACGCCACGCCCCGGGTCCACTGGGGGCTGCTCGTCACCGCCTCGGCGGTACTGATGCTCACCATGGGCGTGCGCCAGACCACCGGCCTGTTCGTGGCGCCGATTCATCGCGATACCGGCATCGGCATCGCGGCGATCAGCTTCGCGCTGGCGGTGGGCCAGGTCGTCTGGGGCGCGGTGCAGCCGCTGTTCGGCGCGCTGGCCGACCAGCGTGGCCCGCTGCCCGTGGTGGCCGGCGGCGGCGTGCTGCTGGCGATCGGCCTGGGCGTCACGCCGTGGATCGCCAGCCCGTGGGGGCTGGTGTTCGGCCTGGGCCTGCTCGCCGCGGCGGGCGCCGGCGCGGGCAGCTTCTCAGTGCTGATCGGCGCCACGGCCCACCGCCTGCCCGCGCCGCGCCGCTCTTTCGCCGCCGGCCTGATCAACGCCGGCGGCTCGCTGGGCCAGTTCGCCTTCGCGCCGCTGGTGCAGTGGATGATCGGCGCCGCCGGCTGGGCGATGGCAATGACCGCGCTGGCGATGCTTTCCCTGCTCACCTTGCCGCTGGCGTGGCCGCTGCGCGGGCGCCCGCCGGCGCACGACCCGCAGGCCGCGGCCGACGCCGGCCTGCGCGCGCAATTGCGCGTGGCGATGCGCGACCGCAGCTACTGGTGCCTGCACCTGGGCTTTTTCACCTGCGGGCTGCACATCGCCTTCCTGGTCACGCACTTGCCGGGCGAAGTGGCGTTGTGCGGCCTGCCGGCGAGCGTCTCGGCGGCATCCATCGCGCTGATCGGCCTGTTCAACGTGGCCGGCAGCCTGGTCGCCGGCAAGTTGGGCGAGCGCTTCCGCATGAAGTGGCTGCTGTTCGCGATGTACGCCAGCCGCGCGGTGCTGATCGCGCTGTACCTGATGGCGCCGCCCACGCCGTGGACGTTCTACCTGTTCGCCGCCGCGCTGGGCTTTACCTGGCTGGCGACGGTGCCGCCCACCGCCGGGCTGATCGGCAAGCTGTTCGGCCCGCGCTACCTCGGCACGCTGTTCGGGCTGACCCTGCTCTCGCACCAGATCGGCGGCTTCTTCGGCGCCTGGCTAGGCGGCGTGGCACTGGAGCACTTCGGCAACTACACGTGGATGTGGTACGCCGACATGGCGCTGGCCGCCGCCGCGGCGCTGGTCAACCTGCCGATCCGCGAACGCCCCGTGCCGCGCGCCATGGCCGAGTGCCACTGAGGCCGAACGCGCCGGCCACCCTCACGGATTCTTCATCCCGCCGTCGCGGTGGTGCGTTTCTACTGCGGCGCGAGCCTGCCAGAAGGAACCTGCCATGACGCACCGGATCCGCCGCCTCGCCCTTGCCCCCTGCGCCGCGCTGCTCGCCACCGTGGCCGCCGCGCTCGCCACGCCCAATGCCCACGCCTGCACCCGCGCGGTGTACCTGGGCGCCGACGGCGACGTGGTCACCGCCCGCTCGATGGACTGGAAGAACGACGTCGCCAGCAACCTGTGGATCTTCCCGCGCGGCATGGCGCGCACCGGGGAAGGCGGCCCGAACACGCCGAAGTGGACGTCGCGGTACGGCAGCATCGTCACCACCGGCTACGACGTCTCCACCACCGACGGCGTCAACGAGAAGGGCCTGTCCGCGCAATTGCTGTGGCTGGTGGAATCGCAGTATCCGGCTTACCGCAAGGACAAGCCGGCGCTGTCGATCGCGCTGTGGGCGCAGTACGTACTGGACCAGTACGCCACCGTGGCCGAAGCGGTGGAGGCATTGCGCAAGGAGCCGTTCTTCATCGTCACCGACAACGTGCCCGGCGAGCAGCGGCTGACCACGTTGCACCTGTCGATGTCCGATGCCAGCGGAGACAGCGCCATCATCGAGTACATCGGCGGCCGGCAGGTGATCCACCACGGCCGCCAGTACCAGGTGATGACCAATTCGCCCACGTTCGACGAACAACTCGCGCTCAACGCGTACTGGAAGGCCATCGGCGGCACCACGATGCTGCCCGGCACCAACCGTTCGGCCGACCGCTTCGCGCGCGCCTCGTTCTACATCAATGCCATTCCCAAGAGCGAGGACCCGGTGGTGGCGCTGGCGAGCGTGTTCAGCGTGATCCGCAACGCCTCGGTGCCCTACGGCCTGAATACCGAGGAGGAACCCAATATTTCCTCCACCCGCTGGCGCACCGTGGTGGACCACAAGCGCATGCTGTACTTCTTCGAATCGGCGCTGACGCCCAACACGTTCTGGGTCGACCTCAAGCGCGTGGACTTCTCGCGGGAAACCGGCAAGGTGCTCAAGCTGGACCTGGGGCCGAACCAGCGCAACGTGTTTGCCGGCGAAACGCTGGATCGCTTCGTGCCCGCCGAGCCGTTCCGGTTCCTGGGGATCTAGAACGTCACTTCCACCGACGCGGCGCTGCGCCGCGCCGGCCCGTGGTACACCGCCTCGATGTTGTTGCCGTCCGGGTCGATCGCGAACGCGGCGTAGTAGCCCGGGTGATACGGGCGTTCGCCCGGCGCGCCGTTGTCGGTGCCGCCCGCGGCCAGCGCCGCGCGGTGGAAGGCCTGCACCATGGCCTCGTCCTTCGCCTGGAAGGCAAGGTGGTGCCGGCCGGTCAGCTCGCCGAGCCCGGCGTCCGAATCCCTGCTGGAGACGAACAGCTCGTCGGCCCAGAAATAGCCCTCGCCCTCCCCGCCGATCGGCACGCCCACCGCCTCCAGCACGGCCCCGTAGAAGCGGCGGCTGGCGGGCAGGTCGCGCACGATGAGGTGTACATGGTCGAACAGGCGGCCGCGGTGCAGGTGCTGGGTTTCCATGGCGATGCTCGCAGGTCACGGGACCTCTCTGATACCAGAGGCCGGTTGCATATCGGGTCAAGGCGCCGCGCGCGCGCCATTGACGGATCGCCCGCCAGCGCCTAACGTCCACTTCGCGCAGGTATCCATCGCTTCATCCCAATGAAGCGATGGATTTAATCGGGAATCCGGTGAAGGCTGGTGTTCCAGCCCATTCCGGAGCTGCCCCGCAGCGGTGAATGGAAACGACCCCCGCCATATGCACTGGGCCTGGCGCCTGGGAAGCGGCGGGCAGTAGGCCCCCATGCCACGGCATGGACTGTCCATCAGCCCGAATACCGGCCTGGGCCGGCGGCCGCGTGCCGTCGTTTCGACCTGGCGCCCCGCGGGGGGTGGCGGGAGCCCGTGGCCGGCCGATCCGGACGCGGCCTTCCGTCCTGCCCGCGTGTTGCCGGTTCGCCCGCGGGGGCGGAGGTCGCTGGCGGGGCGTCGCACGCGAAAGTGGGCGCGCACCGCGGTTCCTTCGTTCCTCACTGCCCATGCAATGAGGATCTTTCAATGACGATCGTGACCCACCTCGGCTTCCCGCGCATCGGTGCGCGGCGCGAGCTGAAACAAGCCCTGGAAAGCCACTGGCGCGGCGAGACCGGGCCGGAAGTGCTGCGCGAGCAGGCACGCCAGCTGCGCGCGCGGCACTGGCGGATGCAACGCGCCGCCGGCGTGGACGTGCCACCGAGCAACGACTTCAGCCTCTACGACCACGTGCTCGACACCGCCTTCGCCTTCGACGCGATTCCCGAGCGCTACCGCCCGTTGCTCGAACCCGAGCCGCTCGCGGCGTACTTCGCGATGGCGCGCGGCCACCAGGCCTGCGGCATCGACGTGCACGCGCTGGAAATGACCAAGTGGTTCGACACCAATTACCACTACCTGGTGCCGGAGCTGCATGCCGGGCAGGCGTTCCGCCTGCGTTCGCGCAAGGCGGTGGAGGAGTATCGCGAAGCCCGCGGGATCGGCATCGAGACGCGGCCGGTGCTGCTGGGCCCGGTCACCTTCCTGCTGCTCTCCAAGACCATCGACGGCAGCGACCGCTGGGCCCTGCTCGATGCCTTGCTGCCGGCCTACGCCCAACTGCTGGGCGAATTGCGGGCCGCCGGCGCGGCCTGGGTGCAGCTGGACGAGCCGGCGCTGGTGCTCGACCTGGACGAGGCCGCGCGCGCGGCCTTCACCCGCGCCTACACCTACCTCGCCGATGTCGCACGGCCGCAGGTGCTGCTGGCCACCTACTTCGGCGCGCTCGACGACAACCTGGCGCTGGCCACGGCGTTGCCGGTCGATGGCCTGCATATCGACCTCGTGCGTGGCCGCGCGCAGCTCGATGCGGTCTTGCGTGCGCTGCCCGCCGAGCGCGTGCTCTCGGCCGGCCTGGTGGACGGCCGCAACATCTGGCGCGCGCGCCTGGACGAAGCGCTGACCCTGGCCCGCTACGCGCGGGGCCATCGCGGCGCCGACCGGCTCTGGCTGTCGGCCTCGTGTTCGCTGCTGCACGTGCCGGTGGACCTGGCGCAGGAAAAAACGCTCGACGCCGAACTGCGCGGCTGGCTGGCCTTCGCCGTGCAGAAACTTGAGGAGCTGCGCACGCTGGCCGATGTGCTCGATGGCCGCCGCGATGCCGACGGCGCGCTGCACGGCTCGCGTGCCGCGCAAGATGCGCGCCGGCGCTCGCCGCGCGTGCACCGCGCCGAGGTCGCCCGGCGCGAAGCCGCGCTGGACGAGGCGGCAACCCGGCGCTCGAAGCCTTTCGCCGAGCGCGCGCTACTGCAGCAAGGCGTGCTGAACCTGCCGCGCTATCCCACCACCACCATCGGCTCGTTCCCGCAGACCGCCGAGGTGCGGCAGGCGCGCGCCCGCTTCCTGTCGGGCAAGCTGGACGAAGCCCGCTACGACGCCTTCATCGCCGCGCAGATCGAGCACTGCGTGCGCTTCCAGGAGAAGATCGGCCTGGACGTCCTGGTGCATGGCGAGTTCGAACGCAACGACATGGTGGAGTACTTCGGCGAGCGGCTGGACGGCTTCGCCTTCACCCGCCACGGTTGGGTGCAAAGCTATGGCTCGCGCTGCGTGAAGCCGCCGATCATCTACGGCGACGTGGCGCGCCCGGCGCCGATGACGGTGCGCTGGTCGCAGTACGCACAATCGCTCACCACGCGACCGATGAAAGGCATGCTGACCGGACCGGTGACGGTGCTGCAGTGGTCGTTCGTACGCGACGACCAGGAACGCGCGCGTACTTGCCGGCAGATCGCGCTGGCGCTGCGCGAGGAGGTGCGCGACCTGGAAGCGGCAGGCATCGGCGTGATCCAGATCGACGAGCCGGCCTTGCGCGAAGGCTTGCCGCTGCGGCGGGGCGAATGGCAGGCGTATCTCGACTGGGCAGTGGAAAGCTTCCGCATCGCCGCCAGCGGCGTGCGCGACGAGACGCAGATCCACACGCACATGTGCTACGCCGAGTTCAACGACATCATCGAGGCGGTGGCGGCGCTGGATGCGGACGTGATCTCGATCGAGACCTCGCGCTCGCGGATGGAGCTGCTGGATGCCTTCGTGCGTTTCCGCTACCCGAACGCCATCGGGCCGGGCGTGTATGACATCCATTCGCCGCGGGTGCCCTCGGTGGCTGACATCCTGGGACTGCTGCAGCGCGCACGCGATGTGCTCGCGCCGGAACAGCTGTGGGTCAATCCGGATTGCGGCCTGAAGACGCGCGGCTGGGCAGAGGTGGATGTCGCCTTGCGCGCGATGGTGCATGCGGCGCTGCGGCTGCGAGGGGAATCGCGGCAGGTGGCTTAGTGGCACGGGACGCGGCGGGCCAACACCCGTCGCGTTCCTCAACGAAGCGGCAAGCTGGCCCGAAATGCTTTCAACAAGGTCTGCCTGGCTTCACCGCCGCACTGGCGCGAGCTGACATGGAAGCGGCCATCCACGCAAGCTTCGAAATACGCCTCGCCGGTGTCCGCGCATGCCAGCGAACCCGGCTGCTCGCCCCAGATGGCTTCGCCCGACCAGGCGTGTTGTATCTGCGCCAATCCCGCGCGCGCCATCGACAAGTGCTGTACGCGCGGCGTCGCGGGGTGTTCTGCCGGCGCGAGCTCGACGACCGTGACGTCGACGGTCTCGTGCGGCCGCGGCACGAAGTCGAGCCGGTAGAGCTTCCAGGGGATGCGCTGCCCGACCGTGTCGATGAGCGCCACGTAATGTTCTTCCGGCTGATCCGGGCCGCCACAGGTGGACTGCAGCGACCCCGCATAGCCCGTGCGCAGCACGCCCTGCGCGTCGTGCATCGTCTCCGCCCAGTGAAACAATTGCCGCGCCTGGGGGGGCACCGACATCCCAGTTGTTCTGGGGCAGCACCAGCCAGCGTGGTGCCATCGGAGCCGGGGGCGATCGCGATGCCAGCCACAACGCAAGCAGCGCGGCCAACGCAAGGACGCCTGCAAAGAACGCGATCCACGCGATGCCAATCCCGCGGTTGTTCGGTGCGGCGTCTCGCGTTCCCACGATGTCTCCTAGCGCGGTGACGGCAATTGGTGACGGAACAGGGACAGCACGCGGGCCGCCTGTTCCGCGCCGTAACCGCAGGAACGTTGGCTGACGAAGTAGCGACCGTCCACGCACGCCTCCAATAGCGTGAAGGGGCCATCGCGGCATATGCGCTCATCCACGGGCAGCGGCCCCCACAATTCCGGCGCGGACAGCGCCTGTCGAATCCCTTCCAGGGAAGCCTTGGAGATCCGCGCCTCGCTTCGCTTAGGCGGCGAAGCCGGCGGCAAGGAGGGGGCGATGAACGGCGCCTCCACCACCCTCACCCGCACGGTGTCACCTCCGGGAATCAGTTCGATACGCCAAGGCGGCGGGCGCAGCGACAATGAGGACTCCGTCATGCGCGCGATGTAGACCTCTCGCGGCTGCCGGCGGTCCTCCTGGCGATCTTCCCTCCCGCATCGAAAAGCCAGGGTTCCATAGACATCGCCGTGTGGCTGTCCATCGGCGTCATCGTAGGTCAGCGCGCCAGCGAGCAACCGGCGCGACTCGGGATCACGCGCGTCCATGAGCGTTTGCGGCAGCGTGATCCAGGCGGCGGGCGGAATCGCACGTTCGCTTGTGCGGGCCGGGGTTCGCGCGGCAAGAACCACCAGGGCCACCAGCACGCCCAAGCCCACCAGCACCGATATCACCCTGCGGTCCATTCCCCCTCCCGGGCCCGAACGCCTTTCCGCGGAGAATAGCGAAGAACGTGCCCGCCCCAGAAGGCAGGCTGCCGGACAGGCCGGCTACCGGGACGCTACGGGTCGCCTTCTACGCCGCCGCCGCGCACTTCGCACACAAGCCATGCACTTCCAGCGTCTGCGCCTGCGGCTGGAAGCCCAGCGCCTTGGCGCGGGCATCGAGCTGGGCGACCACCTCGCGGTCCTCCAGCTCCACCGCGCTATGGCAGCGATCGCAGATCAGGAACGGTACCGAGTGCTGGCTGCTGTTGGGGTGGTGGCAGGCCACGAACGCATTGACCGATTCGAGCTTGTGCACGAACCCATTGGCCATCAGGAAATCCAGCGCGCGATACACCGTGGGCGGGGCGTCGGCGCCGACGCTCTTGCCCTCGCGCACCCATTCCAGCAATTCGTAGGCCTTCACCGGCTTGCCGGCATCGGCGATCAGCCGCAGCACGTTGCCGCGGATCGGCGTCAGGCGCAGCCCGCGCTCGGCGCACGCACGCTCCACCGCGGCCACGAACGCATCGGCGCTGTGGACGTGGTGGTGCGGATCGGTGCAGGCGTGCTTGGTAGCGGGCATGGCGACCTCGGATCGGGGCGGGCGCGGCTCAAACGGCCGTACGTACCTTGATAAGCGCCGCATCGATGCGTTTCAAGGCCTCGTCGTGCCCGGCCAGGTACACCGTATGGGAAATATCCGGGCTCACCTGGGTGCCGGTGATGGCCACGCGCAGCGGCTGGGCCACCTTGCCCATGCCGAGCTCCAGCGCCGCCGCGGCGTCGTGCAGCGCCTGGGAGACGTTCTCCACGGTCCAGCTGCCCACGTCGGCCAGCAATTCGCGGGCCTTGACCAGCGGGGCTTCCGCGGCGGGCTTGAGATGCTTGGCCACCGCGTCGCCGTCGTAGTGCTCCAGCGGCTGGTACCACACCGCCGCGCGCTCGGCCATTTCCTTCAACGTCTGTACGCGGTCGCGCAGCGCCACCACCACGTCGGCGGCGGCTGGGCCGCGGCCCAGCGGCAGGTCGAGCTTGCGCAGCTGGTATTCCAGCTGCGGCGCGATCGTCGCCGGGTCGTCGGTCTTCAGGTAGTGCTGGTTGACCCAGCCAAGCTTGGCCATGTCCAGGCGCGCGGCCTTGGAATTGACGTCCTTGACGTCGAACAGCTCGACCAGTTCCTGGCGCGAGAACAGCTCCTGGTCGCCATGCGACCAGCCCAGGCGGGCCAGGTAATTGATCAGCGCGTGCGGCAGGTAGCCGGCATCCTTGTACTGCATCACGTCGGCGGCGCCGGTGCGCTTGGACAGCTTGGCGCCCTGCTCGTCGAGGATCATCGGCATGTGGGCGAACTTCGGCACCGGCGCGCCCAGCGCTTCGTAGATGTTGATCTGGCGCGGGGTGTTGTTGATGTGGTCATCGCCGCGGATGACCTCGGTGATGCCCATGTCCCAATCGTCGACCACGACGGCGAAGTTGTACGTCGGGTAGCCGTCCGGGCGGAAGATCACCATGTCGTCGAGCTCGCTGTTGGCGATCTCGATGCGGCCCTTGATGAGGTCGTCGAAGGCGACCACGCCGTCGAGCGGGTTCTTGAAGCGGATGACGCGGTTGGGGTCATCGCGGAAGGGCAGGTTCTGCTCGCGCGCGGCGCCGTTGTAGCGGGGCTTTTCCTGCTTGGCCATGGCGGCCTCGCGCATGGCGTCGAGTTCCTCGCGGGTCTCGTAGGCGTAGTAGGCCTTGCCCTCGGCGATCAGCTGTTCGGCCACGGCCTTGTAGCGCTCGACGCGGTGGGTCTGGTAGATCGGGCCTTCGTCGTAGTCCAGGCCGAGCCACTCCATCGCCTCGAGGATGGCATCGATGGCCGCCTGGGTGCTGCGTTCGCGGTCGGTGTCCTCGATGCGCAGCACGAATTCGCCCCCGCGG
The DNA here is from genome assembly GCF_029543105.1 of Stenotrophomonas sp. HITSZ_GD. Taxonomy (GTDB): domain Bacteria; phylum Pseudomonadota; class Gammaproteobacteria; order Xanthomonadales; family Xanthomonadaceae; genus Stenotrophomonas_A. The sequence continues at coordinate 276 of NZ_JARQXB010000026.1, read as the reverse complement.
TGGCGCGCCTCCAGCCAGCAGTACAGCGCGGTGCGCGCGCCGCCGATGTGCAGGTAGCCGGTGGGACTGGGGGCGAAGCGGGTGCGGCAGGTCATGGAGCGCTCTGGCGGGGCGGGGATGGGGGGATTTTACCTGGGTGGGGGTTTTTGAGGGCGCGCTTGTGTGGTTGTGCGGGGCGGCTGTGCGGGCGGCTGTACGGCTTACGGTGCGGGCACCGGTCTGGCGGGTATGGTCGTCACGGCTCAGCAGACATCCATGTCCGATTCGCCGCCGCGG
>NZ_JARQXB010000025.1 GCF_029543105.1 Stenotrophomonas sp. HITSZ_GD | reverse complement strand
TGTCGCCTACGAGCCCCCATGGATGGGTTCACGGCGTGTCCCGAAAGGGCCCAGCCCCCGCAGGCCGTGCACAAATACCTGCAAGCCGACCCACATCGAAGGCCAACCATCCCAAAAAGGCGCACGAGCAAACAAAAAGGGCGGCCAACGGCCGCCCCACAAAAAAACACCCTAAACCTTCAACCCTTCCGCCAACGCGCCACAGCCCGCCCCAGCAACTCGAGCCCCTCCGCCACCTCGGCATCGGTGATGTTCAGCGCCGGCACGAAGCGCAGCACATCCGGCCCGGCCTGCAGCGCCAGCAACCCTTCCGCGGCCGCGGCATCCAGGATGGCCCCGGCCTGCCCCGCATAGGCGGGCGCCAGCACCGCGCCGAGCATCAGCCCGCGCCCGCGCACCTGCGAAAACACCCCCGTCTCCGCGCCCAGCTTCTCCAGCCCCGCGCGCAACGCCGCCGACTGCCGCGACACATTGCCTGCGATCTGCGGCGAACCCAGCTTGCGCAACGCCACCCGCGCCACCGCCGCCGCCAGCGGATTGCCGCCGAACGTCGTGCCGTGCGCCCCGAACTGCATCGTCTCGGCCACCTTCGGCCCCGCCAGGCACGCGCCGATCGGGAAACCGCCCCCCAGCGCCTTGGCCAGGGTGACGATGTCCGGCGTCGCCTCGTCCTGCCAGAACGCGAACAACGTGCCCGTGCGCCCCATGCCCGCCTGGATCTCGTCCAGCACCATCAGCGCGCCATGGTGGTCGCACAGCTCGCGCACGCGGCGCAGGAAACCCGGCTTGGCCGGCATCACCCCGCCCTCGCCCTGCACCGGCTCCAGCATCACCGCCGCCACGTCGCCGGCGGCCATCGCCGCTTCCAGCTGCGTCTCGTCGTTGAAATCGCAGTAGCGGAAACCGCCGGGCAGCGGCTCGTAGCCTTCCTGGTACTTCGGCTGCGCGCCCGCCGTCACCGCCGCCAGCGTGCGGCCGTGGAAACTGCCGCGGAAGGTCACGATCACGCGCTGCTGCGGCGGGCGGCCCTGGCCGCTGGCCCACTTGCGCACCAGCTTGATCGCGCACTCGTTGGCCTCCGCGCCCGAATTGCACAGGAACACCCGCTCGGCAAAGCGCGAGGCGGCCACCAGTTCCTCGGCCAGCCGCAGCGGCGGCTCGCTGTAGAACACGTTGCTCGTGTGCCAGAGCTTGCCGGCCTGTTCCACCAGCGCCGCATGCAGGTCCGGATCGTTGTGGCCCAGCCCGCACACCGCGATGCCCGCGGCCAGGTCCAGGTACTGGCGGCCTTCGCTGTCCCACAGCCGCACGCCCTGGCCGCGCTCCAGCACCACCTGGCGCGGGCGGTACACCGGCAGGTAGTAGTGGGAGAGGTTCAGCAGCTGGTCGGTGTGCTCGGTCATGGCGGCGGAAGGTCACGGGAAAGTGGCGCATTCTCGCGCATTCGGGGCGGGCGCGGGGGATCGCCGGTCAGGCACAATGCCCGCCATGCGACCGTTCTCCGACCCGCAGCTCAACCCGGCCACCGACACCGGCTGGCGGCGACGCTGGTTCGACATCATCTACCGCCACGACAGCGCGCCGGAACGCAATTTCGACCTGCTGCTGATCTACGCCATCCTCGCCAGCATCCTGGTGGTGATGATCGACAGCGTGCAGTGGATCCACAACCGCTGGGCCAACTGGTTCTACGTGGTCGAATGGATCTTCACCATCGCCTTCACCGCCGAATACGTGTTGCGCCTGGCGGTGGTGAAACGGCCGCTGCGCTACGCGGTGAGCATCTGGGGCATCATCGACCTGGCCTCGATCTTGCCCACCTACCTGTCGTTCTTCATCCCCGGCGCGCAGAGCCTGCTGGTGGTGCGCGTGCTGCGCATCCTGCGCCTGTTCCGCATCCTCAAGCTCACCCGCTACGTGGAGGAAAGCGGCATCCTCATGCAGTCGCTGTGGCGCAGCCGCCGCAAGGTGCTGGTGTTCCTGTTCACGGTACTCACCATCACGGTGATCGCTGGCGCGCTGATGTACGTGATCGAAGGGCCGAAGAACGGCTTCACCAGCATTCCCACCAGCATGTACTGGGCCATCGTGACCATGGCCACCGTCGGTTTCGGCGACGTGGTGCCGCAGACCACTTTGGGCCGCTTCGTGACCTCGGCGCTGATCCTGATCGGCTACAGCATCATCGCCGTGCCCACGGGCATCTACACCGCCGAACTGGCCAGCAGCCTGCGCGAGGCCGAGGATGCGCATCGCCACGACAACCGGGGCTGCCCCGAATGCGGCCTGGAAGGCCACGACCGCGATGCGCTGTTCTGCCGCCGCTGCGGTACGCAGTTGCCCGCGCCGCTCAATCCGTTGCCACCGGTGGGCTAATCGAGGAATAGGTCCGGCAGCAGCGGCGCGGCCGGGTCCACCGCATAGCCCGACAGGTCGGTGATGCCGGCCTGGGCCAGCACTTCGTCGTCGATCAGGAACTGGCCGCTGAAGCCGGCGGCCGGCCGCGTGAGCACCGCGTGCGCCGCATCGGCGATGATCTCCGGGCGCCGGGCGTTGCGCAGGTCCACGCCGGGAATCATGTTCAGCGCATCGGTGGCGATCAGCGTGCGCGGCCACAGCGCATTGACCGCCACGCCCCGCGGGCCGAACTCACCGGCCAGGCCGAGGGTGACCAAGCTCATGCCCATCTTCGCCAGCGTGTAGCCGGTGTGCGGCGCCCACCACTTGGGATCCAGCGAGGGCGGCGGCGCCAGCGTGAGGATGTGCGGGTTCGGCGCCTGCAGCAGGTGCGGCAGGCAGGCCTGCGCGCACAGGAAGCTGCCACGCGCGTTGACTTGCTGCATCAGGTCGAAGCGCTTCATCGGCGTGTCGAGCGCACCGCGCAGCCAGATCGCGCTGGCGTTGTTGACCAGGATGTCGATGCCGCCGAAGGTGTCCACCGTGGCGGCCACCGCGGCCTGCACCTGGTCCTCCTCGCGGATGTCGCACTTGAGCGCCAGCCCCTGCCCGCCGGCGGCGTTCACCGCCTCGGCCGCGCTGTGGATGGTGCCGGGCAGCTTGGGATTGGGCACCGAGGATTTGGCCGCGATCGCCACGTTGGCGCCATCGCGCGCCGCGCGCAGGGCGATGGCCAGGCCGATCCCGCGCGAGGCGCCGGTGATGAAGAGGGTCTTGCCCGCAAGTGAGCTCATGCCAGCGGCCCGCATTAAAGGAGCCCCATTGTAGGAGCGGCTTCAGCCGCGACGCGAACCGGCCGTCCTACGGCTTGGGTCCCTGCCCCTCGTTGTCTTCCCAATGCAACACGCGCCGCGTCACGAAGCGGTAGACCGGCTTGCCGGTGCGGAACCAGAGGTCGCGTACCCACGAGTGCCGCTTGAGTACGCGCCGCTCCACCGGCGTCAGCGCGTGCCCGCAGTACATGCGCTTGTGCTTGAGCAGGTGGCGCAGGTCCTCGCGCGCCAGCAGCCGCATCCAGCGCGCGCGCGGGTGCCCGCACACCGCCAGCTGGAAGTCGATCAACGCCGGCGAACCATCTTCGCGCACGATCCAGTTCGCCTCCTTGGCCAGGTCGTTGTGCGCCACGCCGCGCCGGTGCAGCTGCTGCAGCAGCCGGCGCGCCGCGCGGAAATAGGCCACGTCGCCGCGCGGCGGGCGCAGGTACATCGCCTCGCCATCGAGAAAGCTGCGGTCCAGGTAGGTGCCGTTCCATCCGAGCAGGCGCGGCGTGGCCGGCATGCCATCGAGCTGGCGCAGCGCGCGCGCCTCGCGCCGGGCTAGGTACCAGGCCGGCACGCGCAGCCACCACGGCGAGGCGGTGAGGTCGCGGCGCACGAACACGCGGTCCGCCTCGCGGACCAGCAGGATGCGGCCGAAGGTATCGGCCTTGAGGGCGTGCGCGGCATCAGGCAAGGACATGCCGCCATTGTAGGCGTGCGGCCCAGGGTATCGGGACAGGATCGGTTTCCTATAATCGGGGCATGAACTCTCCATGGATCGACGCCACGCTGGAGTGGATCGGCACCCACCCCACCCTGGCGGGCGCGGTCATCTTCGCCATCGCGTTCTGCGATGCGGTCATCGTGCTGGGCGCCATCGTTCCCGCCTTGCCGCTGCTGTTCGCCATTGGCGTGCTGATCGGGCTGGGCCAGATATCCGGCCCCTACGCGGTGGCCTGCGCGGCCGCCGGCGCGTTCGTCGGCGATGCGCTGAGCTATTGGGTGGGCCATCGCTGGGGTCACCAGCTGCGCAGCTTCTGGCCTTTCAGGCGCTACCCGCAGTTGCTCGACCGCGGCGAAGTGCTGTTCCGGCGCAACGCCTTCAAGAGCATCCTGGTGGCGCGCTATGTCGGCGCCATCCGCCCGTTCGTGCCGGCCATCGCGGGCATGTCGCACATGCCGCTGCGTCGCTATGCCTTCGCCAGCGGCCTGGCGGCGCTCTCATGGGCGCTGCTGTTCCTGCTGCCCGGCTGGCTGCTGGGCAGCGCCTACGACGCCGTGGCCGCGGTGGCCGGGCGCCTGTTCATGGTGGTGGCGCTGCTGGCCGTGGTGCTGGGCGGCGTGTGGGCCGTGGTGCTGTATGGCTATCGCTGGTCGGCGGCACACCTGGATTCGCTGCTGGCACGCCTGCTGGACTGGTCGCACCGGCATCCGGTGCTGGGCCACTGGTCGATCGGCGTGTTCGACCCGCGGCGCCGCGAATCGGTGCCGCTGGCCGTGCTGGCGCTGATGCTGCTGCTGCTCGGCTGGGGCTGGTTCGTGCTGCTGATGGTGGTGCTGGCGCACGGCGAACCGCTGGGCATCGACCTGGCCGTGCACGACCTGATGCTGGCGCTGCGCAACCCGCTGGCCGATTACCCGATGGCGGCGCTGGCCTCGCTGGGCGACTGGCAGATCCTGCTGCCGGCGATCGCCGTGGCGATGGGCTACCTGCTGTGGCGGCGGCGCTGGATGTCCGTGGCGCATTGGCTGATGGCGCTGGCGTTCGGCCTGGCGCTGACCAAATTGCTCGGCGCCACGGTCCACGTGGTGCGGCCGCCGGCGGCGAGCAGCGGCTTCGGTTTCCCGTCGGTGGCGGTGACGATGGCGACCATCACCTTCGGCTTCTTCGCCGTGCTGATCGCCCGCGAACTGCCGGGCCGCAGCCGCGTGTGGCCGTATCTGGTCTGCGGCGCGGTGGTGTCGATCATCGGCTTCGCACGCCTGTACCTGGGCGCGCACTGGCTCAGCGATGTCGTCGGCGGCATGTTGTTCGGCACCTTCTGGCTGCTGGTGCTCGGTATCGCCTACCGGCGGCGCTTCAACCGCTCGTTCTGGGTCAAGCCCGTGGCGTGGCTGTTCTACGGCACGTTCGCCGCCGCGGCGGTGTGGCTGGCGCCCCGCCACCTGGAGGAAAAGCTGGTCAAGTTCGAGCCACCGCATCCGGTGCGCCTGCAGCTGGACCAGCGCGCGTGGTGGGCCTCGCAATGGCGGGCGCTGCCGGCGCGCCGCAACGAATTCGACGACGACCAGCGCTGGCCACTGGATGTGCAGGTCGCCGGCCCGCTGGCGCCGCTGCGCGAGCAGCTCCAGGCGCAGGGCTGGCACGTGCAGCCGCAGGCCGGCTGGCAGCAGGCGCTGCTGCTGCTCGACAGCAAGGCCGAACCGGGCGAAGTGCCGGTGCTGCCGGCCACGCTGGACACGCAGGTGGAAGCGCTGCTGCTGATGCGGCCGGGCGCGCGGCCGGACGAGCTGCACGTGCTGCGGCTGTGGCCGGCCTCGGCCCAGGTGGCGCCCGGCGCGCAGCCGGTGTGGATCGGCAGCACGCAGACGCTGCACTTCGACCGGCACTTCGGACTGGTGGGGCTGTGGCGCCCGCTGCGCGGCGTGGACCCCGCGCTGGATGCGCTGCAGGCTTCGCTGGAGGGCATGACGTGGCGGATGGAATACCGGCCGCGCAGCGGCATGCCGGTGGTGCTGATCGATACCACTCCCCAGGCGCCGCCGAAGCCCTGAACCCGCCGCGACGCGCGGGGGCTGGCCTCGCGGCCGCCCGCGCGCGTCGCGGCGGGTTCAGGGCATCCAGGACAGCAGCAGGTCCAGCCGCTTGTGTGGATCGTCCTGCTGCAGCAAGGACAGGCGCTGGGTTTCGGTGAGCGGCAACAGCTCGGCCAGGCGCCAGCCGACCCACGCGGCCTGGTCCAGCTGGGCCGGCGTGGTGGCGGCGTACTGCGGGCCGGCCTGTTCGACGAGGCGCTCCAGCAGCGTGGCCAGCAGCGAATGTTCCGGGCGCAGCTCGTCGTCGCTGTCCGGCTCGCACCAACGTACATCGCCGACCACCAGCCCGTTGTCGCGCACGCGCGTACGCTCGACGTGGAAGCGGCGCGCGCCGCGCAGGCGCAGCACCAGCACGCCGTCGGCGCCGAGATCGAAATCCTCGATGCGCGCCTCGGTGCCGAACGCCGCCGGCGTGGCGGGCTTGCCGACTTCCTGGCCTTCGAGGATCAGGCACACGCCGAACCCCGCGCTCTGGCGGCCGCAGTCGCGCACCAGGTCGAGGTAACGCCGCTCGAACACGCGCAGCGCGATGCCCGCGCCCGGCAACAGCACCGCATGCAGCGGGAACAGCGGCAGCGTGCCGGATTCTTCCGCCGGGATCGCCATGCTCAGCCCGCCAGCCCTTGCAGGAAACGGCGCGGCGCACCATCGAAGCCGCCGTTGGACATGAACACCACATGGTCGCCGGGCTTCGCCAACGCGGCCAACGCGTGTTGCAGCGCATCGGCATCGCCCACCACCTGCGACTGCCCGCGCACGCGTGCCAGGATCGGCGCCGAATCCCAGCGCAGTTCCGGGCGGTGCAGGAACACCACGGCGTCGGCGGCATCCAGCGACGGCGCCAGTGCCTCGGCATGCGCGCCCAGGCGCATCGAATTGCTGCGCGGCTCCATCGCTACCACGATGCGTGCATCACCCACGCGCGCGCGCAGGCCTTCGAGCGTGGTGGCGATGGCGGTGGGGTGATGGGCGAAATCGTCGTAGACGGTGATGCCCTGCCGCTCGCCCAGCACTTCCAGGCGGCGCTTGACGCTGCGGAACTGTGCCAGCGCGCCGACCACGCGGGCCGGATCGACGCCGACGGCGTGTACCGCCGCCAGCGCGGCCAAACCGTTGAGTACGTTGTGGCGCCCCAACAGCGGCCACTGCACGGTGGCGATTTCGCGGCCACGATGCAGGACCGCGAAGTGGCTGCCGTCGGCGGCGATCAGCCGCGCGCTCCATTCCCACGACGGATCGAAGCCGAAGCGCTCCACCGGCGTCCAGCAGCCCATCTCCAGCACCTCGGCCAGGCGCGCGTCCTCGCCGTTGACGATCAGCCGGCCGTGGCCGGGGACGGTACGCACGAGGTGGTGGAACTGGCGCTGGATCGCGGCGACATCGGGAAAGATATCGGCGTGGTCGTATTCGAGGTTGTTGAGGATCGCCACCGTCGGGCGGTAGTGGACGAACTTGCTGCGCTTGTCGAAGAAGGCGGTGTCGTATTCGTCCGCCTCGACGACGAATTCGCGCCCGCCGCCGACACGGGCGGAGACGCCGAAATCCTCGGCGACGCCGCCGATCAGGAATCCGGGCTGCCGACCCGCCGCTTCCAGCAGCCAGGACAGCACCGTGGTGGTGGTGGTCTTGCCATGGGTGCCGGCCACCGCGAGGGTCAGCCTGCCCGGCAGGACGCGCTCGGCCAGCCACTGCGCGCCGGAGGTATAGCGGCGGCCCTGGTCGAGCACCGCCTCCACGGCCAGGTTGCCGCGCGAGAGCGCATTGCCGATGACGATCTCGTCGCAGTCGGGGCTGATATTGGCGGGGTCGTAGCCCTGCGCCAGGGAAATGCCGAGCTGCTCCAGCTGGGTGGACATCGGCGGGTAGATCGCCTGGTCGCTGCCTTCGACGACATGCCCCAGTTCGCGTGCCAGGGCGGCGACGCCGCCCATGAAGGTCCCGGCGATGCCGAGGATGTGGAGTTTGCTCATCCGGCGATTGTCTCCGATCGCCCGCGTTGCCGGAAACCGCCGCTTGTCGCGGGGTCGACTCAATCGGGGTGTCAGGGAAAAGCTGTCAGGGATGTCAGGAACTCCCCGATATCAGGCGAGGGGTCGCTCAGTCACAATACTGAACGCCAGCCGCAGCATCCCATCTGGTCCTACTCCCCAAGAGGCCAATCCCCAGGGAGCTCGTGTTGCGGGGCTCTGAGCAAGCCTGACCGCTGGCGCTTATTTGAAATCAGACCCCGGCACCGCGTTGCGGTGCCGGGGCTTTTTCGTGGCCAAGGCTGCGGCGCGGGCTTCACCGCCGAAGCGGGCGCGGCACAGGGCCGGCCCGGACTTCTTTCTTGCCGCTTCTGCTTCGCCTTCGGCGCCCCTCGCCTTCACAGGAAAGGGGGCCTTCCCGCAGCCCGCCAGGGCGCCGGTTATCGGGCGAGGGCTTCGGTGATACGGGCCAGGACTTCGTCCAGGCTGCCGACGCCGTCGACGCGGGTCAGCGTGCCGCGGTCGGCGAAGTAACCGATCACCGGGGCGGTCGAGTCGTTGTAGACCTGCAGGCGCTTGCGCACCGATTCGGGGTTGTCGTCCTCGCGGCCCTCGGCCTTGGCGCGGCCGGCGATGCGCTCGACCAGCAGGTCGGTACCCACGTCCAGCTGCACCACGGCGTCCAGCGGCTGGCCGATCTTGGTCAGCAGGCCGTCCAGCGCCGCGGCCTGGGCGAGGTTGCGCGGATAGCCATCGAGGATGAAACCGTTGGCGACATCGGGCTGGCCCAGGCGCGATTCGAGCATGCCCAGCAGGATTTCGTCGGAGACCAGGTCGCCGCGCGCCATGACTTCCTTGGCCTGCAGGCCCAGCGGGGTACCGGCGGCGACTTCGGCGCGCAGCAGGTCGCCGGTGGAAATATGCGGGATGTTCAGCGTTTCCTTCAGTCGGGCCGCCTGGGTGCCCTTGCCCGAACCGGGCGGTCCCAACAGAACCAGTCGCATCATGTCGCTCCAGAGAGAGAAAACAGGGGCAGTGTGTAGCCAACGCGCCAGAAGTCGCGCTGCACCGCAATACACCCACTTTACCGCATCCGGGTAATGTCCCGGCAATGTCCACCCGCTACCTGGAGACGCACCCCATGGCCCAAGGCACCCTGCTCTACGCGCAATCCGGCGGTGTCACCGCCGTCATCAACGCCACCGCCTCGGCGGTCATCGCCGAAGCCCGCGTGCACAAGGTGAAGGTGCTGGCCGCCCGCAACGGCATCCTGGGCGCCCTGCGCGAGGACCTGATCGATACGGGCAAGGAGTCGGCCGCCGCCATCCGCGCCCTGGCGCATACGCCGGGCGGCGCATTCGGCTCGTGCCGCTACAAGCTCAAGTCGCTGGAGGACGACAGCGCCCGCTACGAGCGCCTGCTCGAGGTGCTGCGCGCGCACGACGTGCGCTGGTTTCTCTACAACGGCGGCAACGATTCGGCCGACACGGCGTGGAAGGTATCGCAGCTGGCCGAGGCGTTCGGCTACCCGCTGCACTGCATCGGCGTGCCCAAGACCATCGACAACGACCTGGCGGTGACCGATACCTGCCCGGGCTTCGGCTCGGCGGCCAAGTACACCGCGGTGTCAGTGCGCGAGGCGGCGCTGGACGTGGCCGCGATGGCCGACACCTCGACCAAGGTCTTCATCTACGAGGCGATGGGACGCCATGCCGGCTGGCTGGCCGCGGCGGCGGGGCTGGCGGCGCAATCGCCCGACGACGCGCCGCAGATCATCCTGCTGCCGGAGCGCGCCTACGACGAGGCGGCCTTCCTGGCGCAGGTGCGCAAGGTGGTCGAGCGCGTGGGTTGGTGCGTGGTGGTGGCCAGCGAAGGCATCCAGGATGCGCAGGGCCGTTTCGTGGCCGACGCCGGCGGCACTAAGGATTCGTTCGGCCATACGCAGTTGGGCGGCGTGGCCTCCCACCTGGCCGGGCGGGTCAAGGACGCGCTGGGCTACAAGGTGCACTGGACGCTGCCGGATTACCTGCAACGTTCGGCCCGCCACCTGGCGTCCTATACCGACTGGGCACAGGCGCAAGCCGTGGGCAAGGCAGCCGTGCGCTATGCACTGGAGGGCCGCAACGCGGTGATGCCGGTGATCGTGCGCGGCAGCGATGCGCCGTATCGCTGGCGCATCGAGCCGGCGCCGTTGGCCAAGATCGCCAACCAGGAAAAGAAGATGCCCGCCGGCTTCATCCGCAAGGACGGGTTCGGCATCACCGATCGCGCGCGGCATTACCTGCAACCGCTCATCCAGGGGGAAGCCCCCCTGCCCTACGGCCGCGATGGACTGCCCAAGTACGTGACGCTCAAGAACGTGCCGGTCGCCCGCAAGCTCCCGGCCTGGGAAGGGTGAACGACGGCGCTGTCATCGCCCGCTACCGGGCGATGCGCGCAGGCAAGGCCTGTCAGGAACAGGCCTTGCCCTCCAATTGCATCTGCGCGGTGTAGGTCGACACCTGCGGCACCTTGCCGCTGGCGGCCTGCTGCTTGGCCTCTTCCAGGTAGATGCGCGCCTGGCCCTGGCCATCGAGCTTCGGCGGCTGGTTGTCGGCCGGCAGGCGCCATACGCGCACGACGGCCTGCTGCGCGGGGCAGCCGGCGTTCGGCACGCGGATCACGTCGTTGAGCTTCCAGCCCTTGGCGATGTCCGGCTGTGCCTGCAGGTAATCGACGAAGCGCGCCCGCGGCTGGCAGTTCGGACTGCTGCGCGCGACGTTGAAACGGTAGGGCTCACTGGCCTGCCCAGTGAACACGCCTTCCAGCCGTGCGCAGGCCTCGGGAATCTGGCGCAAGGTGTGTACCGCGCCCACCGCCTGCGGCGCGCCGACCGCGCGTTGCAGTTCCGGGGCTTGATCGGCGGCGAAGGCACTCGCGCTGCACAGCAGCACGGCACCGAAGAACCAGGGCTTGAAGGTCATGGCAGGCGTCCTTGATCGTGTGGCGCGCAGCCTGTCACGCGGCATCTGAACACCATGCCAAGAGCACAAGCACCGCGCGTGCGTCCGCATTGACGTCCCTGCACACCCCTGCGACGCGCTGGCAGTGGCAGCGCACGCACCCGGCGGGCATACTCGACCGCGATCCAGGGCAGTTCGAACATCGTGACGTGCGCTTGCAGCCTGGCGGCTGGCACAACGTTCCCGTAATCCGCCCCGCAGCACGCTCCGCGCGCCTCCCTGTTCGTCCTCGCACCGGGCGACATCCATCATCTCTGGGAGGGGCCATGCTGGAACAATACGGTTTGCTGCTTGCGTTGGGCTGTGCGGTACTGGCGATCCTTTACGGGATCGTCTCCGCGCGATGGATCCTCAAACAGCCGGCGGGCAACGAACGCATGCAGGAGATCGCCGCGGCGATCCAGGAAGGCGCCCGCGCCTACCTCAACCGCCAGTACCTCACCATCGGCATCGCCGGCGTCGTGTTGTTCCTGCTCGTGGGCGTGTTTCTCAGCTGGTATACGGCGGCGGGCTTCGCCATCGGCGCGGTGCTGTCCGGACTGGCCGGCTACATCGGCATGAACGTGTCGGTGCGCGCGAACGTGCGTACCGCCGAAGCCGCACGGCATGGCCTGGGCAAGGCGATGGACGTCGCATTCCGCGGTGGCGCGATCACCGGCATGCTGGTGGTAGGCCTGGGCCTGCTGGGCGTGGCGGGCTACTACGGCGTCCTGCAACACCTGGGCCTGCCGCTGGAGCAGAACCTGCACGCGCTGGTCGGCCTGGCGTTCGGTTCATCGCTGATTTCGATCTTCGCGCGCCTGGGCGGCGGCATCTTCACCAAGGGCGCCGACGTGGGCGCGGACCTGGTGGGCAAGGTGGAGGCCGGCATTCCCGAGGATGATCCGCGCAACCCGGCGGTGATCGCCGACAACGTGGGCGACAACGTGGGCGACTGCGCCGGCATGGCCGCGGACCTGTTCGAAACCTACGCGGTGACGGTGATCGCCACGATGCTGCTGGGCGGCCTGATGGCGGCCGAGACCGGCGTGCACTCGGTGCTGTATCCGCTGGTGCTGGGCGGGGCGTCGATCATCGCTTCGATCATCGGCGCGACCTTCGTCAAGGCCAAGGCCGGCGGCTCGATCATGGGCGCGCTGTACAAGGGCGTGATCGTGTCGGGCGTGCTGGCCGCCATTGCCTATTGGCCGATCACCCGGGCGCTGATGGGCGACAACCAGCACGGCGCCAACGCCATCTATGTGTGCGCGTTGATCGGCCTGGTGCTCACGGGCCTGATCGTGTGGATCACCGAGTACTACACCGGCACCGACTACAAGCCGGTGCAGCATGTGGCCTCGGCCAGCACCACCGGACATGGCACCAACATCATCGCCGGGCTGGGCGTATCGATGAAATCGACCGCATTGCCGGTGATCGCGGTATGCGCGGCGATCTGGGGCGCGTTCCACTTCGGTGGCCTGTACGGCATCGCCATCGCGGCGACGGCAATGCTGTCGATGGCCGGGATGGTGGTCGCGCTGGATGCCTATGGCCCCATCACCGACAACGCGGGCGGCATCGCCGAAATGGCGGAGCTGCCGCCGGAAGTGCGCGCGGTGACCGACCCGCTCGACGCGGTGGGCAACACCACCAAGGCCGTCACCAAGGGCTATGCGATCGGCTCGGCCGCGCTGGCGGCGTTGGTGCTGTTCGCCGACTACACGCACAACCTGCAGGTCGCCCACCCCACCGAGGTGTTCACCTTCGACCTGTCCGACCACTACGTGATCATCGGGCTCCTGATTGGTGGCCTCATCCCCTACCTGTTCGGCGCGATGGCCATGGAGGCGGTGGGACGCGCCGCCGGTGCGGTGGTGGAGGAAGTGCGGCGGCAGTTCCGCGAGATCGCCGGCATCATGCAGGGCACGGGCAAGCCGCAGTACGACCGCGCGGTGGACATGCTGACGCGCTCGGCGATCAAGGAAATGATCGTGCCCTCGCTGCTGCCGGTCGTGGTGCCGATCGTCGTCGGCCTCGTGCTGGGGCCGCGTGCGCTGGGCGGCCTGCTGATCGGCACCATCGTCACCGGGCTGTTCGTCGCAATCTCGATGACCACCGGCGGCGGGGCCTGGGACAACGCCAAGAAGTACATCGAGGACGGCCACTTCGGCGGCAAGGGCAGCGAGGCGCACAAGGCCGCGGTGACCGGCGACACGGTAGGCGACCCCTACAAGGACACGGCGGGACCGGCCATCAACCCGCTGATCAAGATCATCAACATCGTGGCCCTGCTGCTGGTGCCGCTGCTCTGAAGCGCCGCCGGGCGCGGCGGCGCGAGGCCGCCCACCGCGCCCGGCACGCCCTGCTCATTGCGTACGCACCCGTGCACGCTCGGTGCCGGGGCGCAGGGGCATGGGATCCGCCTCCAGGCGTGCCGGCGATGCGCCGCGGGCCGGACCCGATCGCATGCAATCCGAGGACAGTGCCCGCGCCACGCCCGTGCAGCGTGCCCGGGCGCAGCGGCCCGGCGGCGCATCGGGTGCGCAGGCCGGCCAGCGCACCAGGCGCCGCAGGCTGGAACGATGCGCGGCCCAGCGCCGCCCTGGCGCGGGGAGACCGGCGGGGATATCAGGCGCGGCCGAGGGCATGGACGCGGCACCGGCAGCCGCTGTCGCGTCGCTCGCCGGGGAAACCGCCCCCACGAGGAGCGGGCACGCCATCAGCACCAGCCATGCCAGGCATAACCGCCAGGCGAGAGCCGCCCGGCGCGCAAGCGACCGCCTGCCTGCCGGCGCACCGCGCGGGCGCGGCGAAGGCGCCATGTCGCGCCGCCGGCACCGACCCTGCTGCACCGGCGCCTGCCTTGACCTCGTTGACTGCATAACGCTCCGCCCTGCTGGTTTCGACACCGTCATGCTGACGGTCGCCGCGGGGCGGGGGCATCAGATTTCCGACCTCGCCCAGCGAGGTTTCCCCTCGCCGTGCTGTCGGCCCACTCCGGCGCGCCACGCTGCAGCGCAACAGCCGAGCGCGTAGAATCGCCGGTTCATCACCCGCATAACCGCCTCGGAGCACCCATGGGCCTGGAACTGGTCACCGCCGGCAAGAACCTGCCGGAAGAAATCAACGTCGTCATCGAGATCCCGAAGGATTCCGAGCCGGTCAAGTACGAAGTGGACAAGGCCAGCGGCGCGATCTTCGTCGACCGCATCCTGTCCACCCCGATGCGCTACCCCTGCAACTACGGCTACGTCCCCAACACCCTGTGCGGCGATGGCGACCCGGCCGACGTGCTGGTCGTGCTGCCGCTGCCGCTGGTGCCGGGCTCGGTGGTGCGCTGCCGCCCGGTCGGCGTGCTGAAGATGAGCGACGAGGCCGGCAGCGACGAGAAGATCCTGGCCGTGCCGGTCGCCAAGATCTTCTCCGGCTACGCCCACATCGAGGACATCCAGCAGGTGTCCAGCCACTGGCTGGAGCGCATCGGCCACTTCTTCGAGCACTACAAGGATCTGGAGAAGGGCAAGTGGGTCAAGCTGGATGGCTGGGGCGGCGCCGCCGAGGCCAAGAAGATCCTGACCGACGCCGTGACCCGCTATAACGAAGACAACGCCTGACCCGCCGGCGGGCGGCTCCGGCCGCCCCTTGTAGGGGAGATACGGATCACGCTTCAGGGGTGATCCCGATGACCCGGACAGGCGGTTGCAGTACATTGCAAGCTCTGGGGTCGCGCGATTCGCGGCCCCCGTCTTTGGGGAAGTGCCTTGCGTATTCTGTTTGTCGGCGACGAAGCCAGCCTGCCGCCGGAGCTGGTCGATTACCTCAGCGACCTGGGGGACGAATTCCACGTCCAGCAGGTGCATGACGGTAACTCGGCCATTGCCAGCGCGGCGCAATACCCCATCGACGTGGTGATCGTGGCCCCCGTGCTGCCGGACCTCACCGCGGCCACCCTGCTCGGCCAGATCCGCACCCTGCGCCCGGAAACCATCCGTATCGCCCTGCTGGCGGCCGACGACAGCCAGCGCACGCCGCCCACGCGCATCATCGGCGTGGCGCACCGCTTCCTGCCGCTGCCGCTGCAGCCGGAAGTGCTGCTGGAAGCCATCACCAGCCTGGAAGAACTGCGCGAGCTGCTGGATAACCCGCGCCTGCGTTCGGCGATTGGCCGCATCGAGAAGCTGCCCTCGCCGCCGCACCTGTACCTGAGCCTGATGCACGCGCTGGAGGAGGACGAGGACACCGACGCGGCGGACATCGCCAAGCTCGTGGCCGCCGACCCGGCCATCGCCGCCAAGGTGCTGCAGCTGTGCAACTCGGCGTTCTTTTCCGGCGGGCGCACCATCACGGACCTGCGCGCGGCGGTGACCCGCCTGGGCGTATCCACCTTGCGCGACCTGGTGCTGGCCAGCGAGGTGTTCTCCATCCCCAGCCTGTCGGTGGCCGAACGCAACGCCATGCAGCGCCGGGCGCTGCTGTCCTCGCGGCTGGCGGCCAAGTTCCTGCCGCATGCCAGCGCCGAACTGGGCGCCACTGCCGCCCTGCTGTCGGATATCGGCCTACTGCTGCCGGGCGTGCGCAACGAATACGATCCGGACAGCGTGGTGGACGAGCGTCCGGGCCACACCGAGGCCGGCGCCTACCTGCTGGGCCTGTGGGGCCTGCCGATGCCGATCATCGAGGCGGTCGCGTTCCAGCGCCAGCCGCAGCGTTCGAGCACGCGCAGCTTCTGGGTGACCGGCGCGGTGCACGTGGCTACGGCGCTGGCCGCGGGCGCGTCGATCGACGAGGCGTATCTGCAGAAGGTGGGGGTGTTGTCGCGCCTGCCGACGTGGCGCGAACAGGCCGAGACGCTGACCGGGCAGGTGGCCGAGGCCTGAGGCTTCGGCCACCGCACCGAAAGAGAGGCCCGCGAACGCGGGCTTTTTTATTGCCTGCCGCCGCACCGGGCGGCGCCCCCAAAAAAAGAGGCGGGCCTTGCGGCCCGCCTCCCTGTTGCAACCCTTGCTTCGATGGATCAGAAGCGCTGGGTGTACTTGGCGTAGATGAAGCGGCCGATGTCGAAACCGCCGTAGTAGGCGAAGTCGCTGTTCGGAGCCGAGTACATCAGCGGGCCGCGGTGGTCGAACACGTTGTTCGCGCCCAGCGCGATCGTCGCGTTCCACGGCGCCTTCCAGCTGACCTGCAGGTCGTGGAAGGTGTTCGAGCCGGTGTGGCGCAGCGGATCGGACTCACCGTTGGCGATGTGGTCCGGCGCATCGCACCAGCCGTCGGCCAGGGTGATGCAGCTTTCCTTCATGCCCGAGTAGTAGCGCAGGTTGTACGCCGCGGCGAAGTCGCCGTACTCCCAGTTCACGCCCAGGTTCGAACGCACGCGGAAGATGCCCGGCTCGCCCACGCGGCCGATGGTGATGTTCTCACCCGCCGAGTTCTGGCCTGCTTCGTCGTACTTGCTGACGTAGCTGGTCTGCCAGTCGATGGCGAACTGACCGATGCCCAGTTCCGGCAGGCGGTACTTGATGCCCAGGTCGTAGCCTTCGGTCTCCATCTGGCCGAGGTTGGCCAGGCCGTAGAACATCGAGCTGATGTGGCCATCGGCGGCGCGGGTGATGCCGTCGCAGCGGGTGGCGTCGCCCAGCACGTAGCAATCACGCAGGATGCGATCAACGCTGTCGGCGATGATCATGTTCTCGATCTTGTAGTTGTACCAGTCGAGCGAGATGTCCAGGCCCTCGACCCAACGCGGGCTCCACACGATACCGGCGGTCTTGCTCTTGGAGGTTTCCGGCAGCAGGTTCGGGTTCGAGCCGCTGATGAACTGGTCCGGGGTCTGGCACGGGTAGGCCGAGCAAGGCACCAGGCCCTGGCCGAGCTGCACGTAGCCAGCCGGCACGCCGGCGGCGTTACAGGCGGCATTGCCGTTCACGCTGCCCGGGGCGTTCACGCCGCACGGGTCGATGTACGACTCGAACGAGGAACCGATGCCGCCGTACAGGTCGTTGATCGACGGCGCGCGGAAGCCCTCGGCGTAGGTGCCGCGGACCAGCAGTTCGTCGATCGGACGCCAGGTGAAGCCGAACTTCGAGTTGGTGGTGTCACCGAAGTTGTCGTAATCCGAGTAACGGGTCGCGACATTCAGGGTCAGTTCCTTGGCGAACGGCAGGTCCGACAGCAGCGGCACGTTCAGCTCGATGTAGAACTCGTCCAGCTCGTACTTGCCTTCGGTCGTGGTCGCGGCCAGGCCGGTGCTCTCGCCCGACTGCGCGAACGCGTCCGGCACGAAGCGGCCCTGCTCCTCACGGTGCTCGTAGCCCACGGCCACGCCCAGGTCGCCGGCCGGCAGGGTCGCGATGGTGCCCGACAGGTTGGCGGTGTAGCTGGTGGTCTTGGTACGGCCGGTATCGGTGTAGTACGGGAACAGGTAGGTCTGGGTCGCCGGATCAGCCAGCGAGCCGGCGCCAGCCACGCCGTACGGCAGGAGCGGGTTCCACGGACGGCAAGCGTCCAGGCCGACCGGGTTGGCCGCGGTGCCGCACTGGGCCACGCCATCGGCGTTGATGAACGAAGCACCCAGCGCCTGGCGCGCGGCGATCAGGCTCATGTCGCCATGGCCGGTCTTGGTCACGTCATTGCGGTTCCACAGCGCGCCCACGTCCCAATCCCAGGTGTGGTCGCCCACCTGGAAGAAGCCGCTGACGGTCGGCGCAAAGCGCAGGGTCTTCAGCTGGCTCTCGGTGGTGCGCGGCACTTCCCACAGGCGGCGACGGAAATCGACATCTTCGCCGGTCGGGTTGAACGCCGAGTCGGCCGACAGCGGGGTGTCGAACGCTGCGGACTGGTACGGGTAGCCGGCGATCTGCTGGTCGGTGCTGCGCTCGTTGTAGAGCACGTCCGCGTTGAAGGTGATCGCGTCGGTCAGGTCGTAGTTCGCGTTGACATAGACCGACTTACGCTCGATGCCGGTCTGCAGCATCATCTGCTGGTTCGAGTTCGCGTACTCGGACGGGGTGATGGCGTGGTAATCGCCGACGTTGTTCGGGTTGCCGCCCTGGTTCAGGGTGCACCACGCGTCCGCGCCACCGGCGCCGCACGGGCCGAACCACGAGCCGTTCTGGCTGACCGGGCTCCAGCTCGACGGGGTCGTGTTCGGACCCAGCGAGCCGCCCTTGCTGAACCAACGATCCTTCGCGAAGACCGGGTCCTGCTTGTTGTATTCGGCCGACAGCGTGACGCCGCCACGCTCGCCCTGCGAGCCGATGGTCAGCGAGTACTGGTTGGTGTCACCGTCGCCGTTGCTGAACTGGCCGTACTCGACGCTGGCTTCGGCACCGTCGAAACGCTTGCGGGTGATGATGTTGACGACGCCGGCGATGGCGTCCGAACCGTAGATGGACGAAGCGCCGTCCTTCAGGATCTCGATGCGCTCGATCGCCGAGAACGGGATCTGGCTCAGGTCCTGCAGGCCCGAGGTGCTCGCGCCCAGGCGCTTGCCGTTCATCAGCACCAGGGTGCGCTGCGCGCCCAGGTTGCGGATATCGATGTAGTAGCCACCCACGTCCTCGCCCGAGGCCAGGGCGTCGGCGCGCGAGATCGCCGGCGAACCGGCCGAGGTCAGGTTCTGCAGGACGTCGGCCACCGAGGTGTAGCCCTGCTTCTCCAGCGCCTGGCGATCCAGGGTGATGATCGGCTGCTGGGTTTCGACGTCAGCGCCGCGGATGCGCGAACCGGTGATCTCGATGCGGTCGAGGGTGGTGGTGTTCTGGTCGGCCGACTGCTCTTGAGCGCTGGCGAAAGCCGGCGTCAGGGCGATCGCGATGCCGGCGGGCAGCAGGCCCACCCGCAGGGCGGGAGTGCGAAGGTTCATCAATCTCTCCAAAGGTCGTTAGTGGCGCGTTAAGCGCCCCCTGCAAATTACGACCGCGTGAAGGCAACCGCTTTGCGCGGCATGCCGCCTGACTTTGCCGAATCTGGCGACAGGGCCGCCTGCTCGCGATAGTGGGATGCGGACACGCCGAATCGCGAGCGGAACGCGCGTGCAAAGCTGCAGCAATTGTCGAAACCGCTGGCCGCCGCCACCTCGCCGATCATCATCGAGGTGTCGCGCAGCAGATCGGCCGCGCGCTCCAGGCGCAGCCGCGCCGACAGCGCCTGCGGGCTTTCCTCGTACAGGCTCTGGAAGGTCTTGGAGACATACCAGCTGGAGAAGTTGGTCAGCTGCGCAAGCTCGGCCACGCGCACCACGCGGTCGCTGTTGCCTTCCAGATACAGGCGCGCGCGCTGCATGCGCCCGAACACCTGGCGCCGGCGGCTACGCGAGCGGCCCGGGCAGCGCTGTTCCTGCTGGGCGAACTCGCGCTGCATCGCGGCCAGGTGCAGCAGCATCGGGCGGGCGCCGGCGGCATCGCCAGCGCGGGCGGCATTGCGCCACAGGCGCAGGGCGATCAGCAGATCGGCGTGGCCGAGCTGGCTGCGGCCCGGATACAGCACGCTGTCGGTCAGCTCGGCCAGGGCCTGCAGGCCGGCCCCATCCAGTCCGACGCCGATGCACAGGCCGTTGCGATCGGCCTGCACGGTGGGCCGCGAGTCGCGGTCGAAGGCGATCCAGTCGCCCGCGCGCAGGCGGAACTTGCCTTCCTTGGATTCGATCCAGGAACGGCCGCGCAGCTGCACCCACAAGGTGAACATGCCGGCGGCGGCACGCACGCTCCCCAGGCGGGCCACGGCCGAACATATCGGCGCGCCGGCTTGCGCGTCCGCTTCCAGTGCCAGCGACAGGCCGCGGTCGGCCGTGATCATCGGGTTCATCGCACACCCCTGTTTGCCAAAGGGTGAGGATTGTTTTGCCGAATGAGGCGGCAATCAGGACATTTCGGCGAATTCGTGGCGAAATCGCCACGAACCCGGCACCGAAGAAATTACGAAGGGGGTTTTCCCAAGTCTGACAACAACTTGGACACCACGCCGAAAGCCGGTGCCTCCTGCTTCGGAAGCGTCATGAAGCCGATTCCGGCGCCATCGGTCTCGGCGATGGCCATGTAGAGCGCGCCATCCTGCTGATCGATGCTGAAGCCGTTGATGGTGCTGAACTCGTTGGCCGCCAGGCAGGTATCGCCCGCCGACGCCGATGCGGCGCCGAGCCAGCTACCGGTCGCCGAGCATTCGGCTGTGGAGGACAAATAGTAAGCGCGGCCGTTGCCGGCCAGTGCCCAGCTGCGGTAGCGCCAGCGCGCCGGCGCGTCCGCATCGACCAAGGCCAGGCCGTTGGGCGCCAGATCGGCGCCGATACGCCATAGGCCGCTGCTGGAGAAACGCGTGAAGAACACCTGGCCGGTGCTGCTGTCGTACCGCGCCTGCGAGACATCCTCCAGCCGCGCGAGCTCCTGCCAGGGCTTGCGCGAGCGATCGTAGAGGATCAGCGTCGCATCGCCCCCCGGCTCGGCCGACAACACCATCAGGCGCGTGCCCGGGCCGACATGCAGCCCCTGCAGCGGCCGCGGCGCGGGCACCGGCAACTGGTTGACGCGGCTTTCCGCCGGCGTGACTTCGTACAACTGCGCCCGCCCCTCCGCATCCCGGCCGATCGCCAGCAGCGTGCGCGAATCGGCCGACCAATCCACCGGCTGGCGCGTTTCGGGCAGCAGGCCCGGGATGGGATGCAGCGAATCCGGCCGGGCCAGGTCCGCCCACCACAGCGCGTATTCGCCGGACCTGTCGGAGGTGAAAGCCAGGTGGCGCCCGTCCGGCGAGATCATCGGCTGCGCATCGCGCCCATTGGAGGCGAACAGGTGTTCGCGCTCGTAGCCGCCATGCGCATTGCTGCGCTGCAGGCGGAACAGCGCGAACTGGGGCCGCCGCTGCACGAAGGCCAGCTGCCCGTTGTCCGGCGAGATGGAAGGCGACTCGGCGTCGTTCAAGCCGAGGTCGCGCAGGCGCCGGGTTTCCAGGTCCAGTCGATACAAGCGCGACTGGCTGTCCACGCGTCGCCCGAACACGATGCCGCTGCTGTCGGGCAGCCAATCGAAACCGCGGATCTCCGCGCGTTCGCGCGTCAGGCGGCGGGCTTCGCCGCCCTGCGCCGGCATCACCCACACGCCGCCGAGTTGCGGATTGCGAACGAAGGCGATCCAGCGGCCGTCAGGCGAATACTTGGGCGCGTAGTCGAAGTCGCGCGCGCGGCTGCCATAGCGCAGGTCGCGCCAGGCGCCCGTCTCCAGGTCGAGTTCGCGGATGCCGCCACTGGCATTGCCGCCGGTCATCGAGCCGAACATCAACGCGTTGCGCCCCGGGACCCAGCTGAAACTCAGCAATTCGGTGTGGTCGCAGCGCGCGACCTCGCGTTCGCTCGCCGCGCCGTTCGCGGCAGCCACCATCACCCGGCAGCTGCCGTCCTCGCCTTGTCGGGCGAAGGCGAGCTGGCGCCCATCCAGCGACCACGCGGGCAGGCGATCCGATTCGCCGGCGCCCGGCGCGACCAGCTCGCGCGACGGCGAGTTGCTCGTGGTCTGGATGCGGATGGAGGTTCCCGGGCGGCTTTCGGAAATGGAGGCGTACGCGACCATCGACCCATCGGGAGACAAGGTGGGCGTGAGATCGAAGCCACCGCCGGAGGTGATCAGGCGATACGGCAGGCGCGGCATGCCCACCACCCGTTCGTCGCCGCCCTCTTCTGCGAGCGCGCCCGGCGCGGCGCGGTGCTGGCGCCACCAGAAGGCCAGCAACACCGCGACCAGCACGGCGAATACGAGGATGCTCAACGCGCGCCACGGCCGGCGCGGCCGCGACGGCGCGGGCAATGCCGCCAGGACCGGCGCGGGCGCCGCCTCCACCGCGGGGGCGACGCGGGCCTCCGGCGCGAGCGGCACCGCGACAGGTGCCACCGGCACCACGGCCGGTGCGGCGTGCTCCCACTGCACCGGCGCGAGCAGCCGGTAACCGGTCTTGGCGATGGTTTCGATGCCGCCGGCGCGCCCCGCTTCGTCGCCCGCGTACTGCAGCGCCTTGCGCAACTGGGTGATCGCCTGCGTCACCACATCGTTGGTGGGCAACGTGTCGGGCCACACTTCGGCCAGCAGTTGTTCGCGCGATACGACCTGCCCGGGTTGTTCGGCCAGCACGCGCAACACGGCGATGGCCTTGGGCGTCAGCCGCGAAGGGCGCCGCGCGCCCGGCGCCATGACCTCGCGCGACGCGATATCGACGACGCACTCGCCTACCCGCAACCTGTCCGGCGGCGCCGATTTGGACGTGGAAGGAGGCATGCGTGGAGGCGGGCAGTTTCTCGAACGAGATCGGACGCCCGCAGGTTTCGCCACATTCCGCAAAGCGGAGCAGCCAAATCAGTCAGGCGACGGCAGTCCAAGGATTCTAACCTAGCCCCTGCAACTTACCGCCCAGGCGGAAAGTCACGCATCAGGCTCTCTCTCTCGCCGACGAATCCACATAACTGTTTCAACACTCGCGCCTCTGGCGCGATTTTTTTATCTGCGGTTCATTAACGTGACGACGTGCAACGCTGTCGCGTCAGGCTTTGCCGAATCTGGTCACGCGACGCCATGCGCGGCGCTGTTGATCCTGCGTTGACTGCCACGCTTCGATCTGGCTGTTCGAAAGTGAATCGCGTCTAAGCGGCGCGCCACCGACGTGGCGCGCCGTGCCGCCCGTCAGGACTGCCGATAGACCTGTGCGCCCTGCGCGAGGAACTGCGCCGACTTCTCCGCCATGCCTTCCTGCAGCGCCTGCGTTTCATCCACGCCGTGCTCTGCCGCGTAGTCGCGCACGTCCTGGGTGATCTTCATCGAACAGAAATGCGGGCCGCACATCGAGCAGAAATGCGCGAGCTTGTGCGCGTCCTTGGGCAGCGTCTCGTCGTGGAATTCCTTGGCCTTCTCCGGGTCCAGGCCCAGGTGGAACTGGTCCTCCCAGCGGAACTCGAAGCGCGCCTTGCTCAGCGCGTTGTCACGTACCTGCGCACCCGGGTGGCCCTTGGCGAGGTCGGCGGCGTGGGCGGCGATCTTGTAGGCCATGATGCCGTCGCGCACATCCTGCCGGTTCGGCAGGCCGAGGTGTTCCTTCGGCGTCACGTAGCAGAGCATCGCCGTGCCGTACCAGCCGATCATCGCTGCGCCGATCGCGCTGGTGATGTGGTCGTAGCCCGGCGCGATGTCCGTGGTCAGCGGGCCCAGGGTATAGAACGGCGCCTCGCCGCACTCGCGCAGCTGCTTGTCCATGTTCTCCTTGATCAGCTGCATCGGCACGTGGCCGGGGCCTTCGATCATGGTCTGCACGTCGTGCTTCCAGGCGATCTTGGTCAGCTCGCCCAGCGTCTCCAGTTCGCCGAACTGCGCCGCGTCGTTGGCGTCGGCGATGCAGCCCGGGCGCAGCCCGTCGCCCAGCGAGAAGGCCACGTCGTAGGCCTTCATGATTTCGCAGATGTCCTCGAAATGGGTGTAGAGGAAATTCTCCTTGTGGTGCGCCAGGCACCACTTGGCCAGGATCGAGCCACCGCGCGAGACGATGCCGGTCACCCGCTTGGCGGTCAGCGGCACGTAGCGCAGCAGCACGCCGGCGTGGATGGTGAAGTAATCCACGCCCTGCTCGGCTTGCTCGATCAGCGTGTCGCGGAAGATTTCCCAGGTGAGTTCCTCCGCGCGCCCATCCACCTTTTCCAGGGCCTGGTAGATCGGCACCGTGCCGATCGGCACCGGCGAGTTGCGGATGATCCACTCGCGCGTCTCGTGGATGTGCTTGCCGGTGGACAGGTCCATCACGGTATCGCCGCCCCAGCGGATCGACCACACCAGCTTCTCCACCTCCTCCGCGATGCCCGAAGAGACGGCGCTGTTGCCAATGTTGGCGTTGATCTTGGTGAGGAAGTTGCGGCCGATGATCATCGGCTCGCTTTCCGGGTGGTTGATGTTGTTGGGCAGGATCGCGCGCCCGCGGGCGATTTCCTCGCGCACGAACTCGGGGGTGATCACCTTCTGTATGTTCGCCCCGAAGCTCTCGCCCGGGTGCTGGGCCAACAGCAGCGCCTCGCGCACTGCCTCCAGCCGCTGGTTCTCGCGGATGGCGACGTATTCCATCTCCGGGGTGACGATGCCGCGGCGCGCGTAATGCATCTGGGTGACGTTGGCGCCGGCGATGGCGCGGCGCGGCAATGCGCGGCCCGGGAAGCGCACCGCATCAAGGCGCGCATTGGTCTCGCGCCCGCGGCCGAATTCCGAACTCAGCGCGGAGAGCTGCTCGGTGTCGCCGCGCTCGGCGATCCAGCCTGCGCGCAGCGCCGGCAGGCCGGTGGACAGGTCGATGCGGGCGTCCGGGTCGGTGTAGGGACCGGAGGTGTCGTAGACCGTGACCGGCGGGTTCTCCTCGCCGCCAAACAACGTGGGCGTGCGGGTCAGGCAAATCTCGCGCATCGGCACCCGGATGTCGGCGCGCGATCCCTCGACATGGATCTTGCGCGAGCCGGGGATCGGCCGGGTCACGGATTCGGAAAGCTGCTCGGTCTGCTGCAGCAGCGATTGCGGTTGGGCATTCATGACGTTCGTCCTGGCAATGGGCGGGACGAAGCGGCGGCGCTCGATGCGGTGGTGGCACGGAAGCGTGCCCCGGCGCGAATGTCGCGCGCCCTCTCCCATCGCATCTTGCGAAGCTTCCCTACGCCGGTATCAACCGGATCAGGTTCGAAGGGTGTGTCTCAACCGCGTGCCTCTCGGCATGGGTACCCCCGCTTCAGGGCGTATTGAACCACATCGACGCCGGTGCCGGCAGGCGCCACGGCAAGGCCGGCGATGCCACGCGCGGCCTGGGCGTGTCACCGCGCGCCATCCGGCGACCTCGCGTGCCTACCGGGCGAAGGCGAAGTCCGATGCGGAAAAGCATGCCAAGTGAGGAGAAATCCGCGCGAAAACCGCTCGTTAGATTCGCGCCAAGCCTTCGTTTCGGTTTCGTTACACGAACGGCGGCCCACACCGCATGCCGGGGTTCGCCCCGCCTCCCGCCCTACAGGAATCGTCCCATCCCATGAACACGCATCCGCTCCACCCTGCGCTGCGCCGGATTCCCCTCGCCGCCGCCGTCACGCTGAGCCTGGCCACGCCGGCCTTCGCCCAGGACAAGGACACCGCCGAAGCCCCCACGAGCCTGGACCGCGTCGAAGTCACCGGCTCGCGCATCCGCTCGGTCGATGTCGAGACCTCGCAGCCGGTCATGGTGATTACCCGCCAGGACATCGAGAAGCAGGGACTGACCTCGGTGGCCGACGTGCTCAAGCGCATCTCGGTCAACGGCGCCACGATGAACACCACCATCAACAACGGCGGTGACGGCTCGGCCACGGTCAACCTGCGCAACCTCGGCTCGGACCGCACCCTCGTGCTGGTCAACGGCCGCCGCTGGGTCTCCGGCCTCACCGGCTCGGTGGACCTCAACACCATCCCCACCGCGGTGATCGAACGCATCGAGATCCTGAAGGACGGCGCCTCGTCGATCTACGGTTCCGACGCCATCGCCGGCGTGGTCAACATCATCACCCGCAGCAACTTCGACGGCGCCGAGGTCAATGCCTACGTCGGCCAATACGGCCAGGGCGATGGCCAGCGCACCTCGTTCGACGCCACGCTCGGCTTGAACGGCGAGCGCGGCAACCTGGTGATCGGCCTGTCCAGCGTGACGGAAGACGCCGTGATGGCCGGGGACCGCACGCTCTCGGCCGAGCCTTACTACGGCTACGGCTCCTCCGCCTACAGCAGCTATTCGGCCAGCGGCAAGCTGCGCGTCAACGGCAGCTGGATGGTGCTGCCCGACGGCGCCACCGGCAGCGGCAGCGCGAGCAACCCGTACTACGCGTTGGACCAGTACGTGCCGTACACCACCAGCGAATACGGCTACAACTACGCCAAGGACAACTACCTGGTCACCCCGCAGAAGCGCGACTCGCTCTACGTGCAGGGCAGCTACGACCTCACCGACAGCGTGCGCTTCAAGATGGACGCGCTGTACAACCAGCGCCAGTCCTCGCAGCGCCTGGCCGGCTACCCGCTGTCTTCGGCGGGCACGGGCATCCTGATGAGCGGGGAGAGCTACTACAACCCGTTCAACACCGCCTACGGCGGCGACGGCAGCGACGCGCAGTGGTCGCACCGCCTCACCGAGTACCCGCGCCTGTACAAGCAGGACGTCAAGACCTCGCACTTCTATGGCGGCCTGGAGGGCGACTTCGAATTCGCCGGGCGGCAGTTCAACTGGGATGCGGGCTTCTCCACCAACAAGACCGACCAGACCGAGACCCAGTACGGCGACGTCAACCTGCTGAACCTGCAGAACGCACTGGGTGCGTCGGCCATCGTGGATGGCGTGCTGTCGTGCCTGGACAGCGGCGGCGCGGTGATCACCGGCTGCGTGCCGTTCAACCCGCTGTCGCCCGCCGGCGCAGTGACGCAGGAGCAGCTGGACTACATCCTGTTCACCGCCCACAACACCTACCAGTACAAGAACAACAGCATCACCGGCAACCTGAGCGGCGAACTGCTGGAGTTGCCGGCTGGCTGGATGAGCGTGGCGGCGGGCTTCGAGCACCGCGAGGAAAGCGGCTACTCCTCGCCGGACGCGCTGATTGCCAGCGGCTACACATCGGGCAATTCGTTCACGCCCACCTCGGGCGGTTACACCCTCAACGACTACTACGCCGAGTTGGCGATCCCGCTGCTGAAAGACCTGCCGGGTGCCAAGGCGCTCGACCTGAGCCTGGCCGGCCGCTATTCGGACTACAACACCTTCGGCAGCACGACGAACTACAAGATCGGCCTGACCTGGCGTCCGTTCGATGACCTGCTGGTGCGCGGCAACTACGCCACGGGCTTCCGCGCGCCGTCGATCGAGGACCTGTACCTGGGCGCCTCCGACAGCTACGACTCGTACTCCGATCCGTGCTCGACCAACAGCAGCACCTACACCAGCGCGGTGGCGGCGGCGTGCGCGGCGGCCGGCGTGCCGGACGGCTACGTGGCCGAGTACAACAGCAGCACGGGCTCCAACTCCGGCCAGACCATCTATCCGTTCACCTACACCAGCAATCCGGACCTGAAGCCGGAAACCTCGAAGAACACGACCTTCGGCTTTGTCTACAGCCCGTCGTGGGCGCCGGGGCTGGATGTGTCGCTGGACTGGTGGAAGATCAGGATCGAGGACGCGATTTCCGAATTCAGTGCGACCTACATCCTCGACCAATGCTATGACAAGGGCGTCAGTGCGTATTGCGACCTGGTCACTCGCGACGCCGAGGGCACGATCACCAACCTGGTGATCAAGCCGCTCAACGTGGGCCAGCGCCACATGGAGGGCTACGACTTCAGCGCGCACTACCGCCTGCCGGAGACGGCCTATGGCCAGTTCACCGTCACGCTCGATTCGACCTACGTGAGCCGCAACGAGAGCAAGGTGGACGACGATTCGGATTGGGAGTCGACCAACGGCATCTACTGGCAGACCGATCCGAACTGGCGTCTGCGCGGCACGCTCGGCCTGGACTGGAGCTACGGCAACTTCAGCGCGAACTGGAGCCTGCGTTACTACTCGGGCATGCAGGACTACGAGTGGGGCCAGAACGACGACGGGAGCTACAACCACATCGCCGCCACGGCCTTCCACGACCTGCAGCTGGCTTACCAGTTGCCGTGGAATGCGACGGTGCGCCTGGGTGCGAGCAACCTGTTCGACAAGGACCCGCCGGTGGTGATGGGCGCGTTCGCCAATTCGTTCGATCCGGCTTACTCGATCCCGGGCCGCTACACGTACATGCAGTACACGCAGCGCTTCTGATCGGCGAAGGTTCCAAGTGCATGCAACGCAGCGGCCCCGGTGATCGGGGCCGCTGTGCGGTGGGCGCGGCGGCATTAGTCACCGACGAAACCAAAACGAGACCTGACGACAAACGAATTCTTTACGGTTTTGTATGCATCCGCTTCATTGCCGCAATGACAAAGTGACGGCTGACGGTGGCTGGATGGTCAAACCGCAGACATCGCCGCGCCACGCATGCCGTGCATGCTGGACGCACTACAAGAATCCATCTCTCTCTCCATGGCCGCCGGTACTCCCGGCGGCATTTTTTTGCTTGCTCGTTTTTTTTGGTTGTCGCGTGCTTGGGCGGTGGGGTTGGTCGCGCGGCGGCCGGGGGCGGCGCCGGGGCGGGGGACGCCGAAAACGTCCATCCATGGCCTCGGGCTCGTGAGGCGACATCCTGTCGCCACACGCCCCCGCCCCGGCGCCGCCCCCGGCCACCCGATAGATCAATGACCACGGATCGAAGATCCAAAGCACACGCCCAGCGTGCAACGCGCGGCTTGATCGAAGTTGGACGAAAGATGCGCTTTGCGCCGTCCCCGCCGGGGTCGGCGCGAGCAGGCCATGGATGGGCTGCGTTCGCTGATTGAGTAAAGGACGTACGCCGAAAGCGACGCGCTTACCCCCGCGGGGTCGGGGCCCGCACCGTGAGGCGACATCCGCCATCGCCTGGTGCAGGCTTCTCCAGCTCGAGAGCCTGACTGGCCTCAGTACCCCGCCGCCTGCCCGTCCTTGCGGCTTTCCGAAGCGCCGTAGTACACGCCGGTATCCGGATCGCGCAGGATCGCCTGGTAGCCGCCGTACGGGCCGTCGGCGAAGACGATGCGGTGCCCCTTGCGCATCAGCTCGCGAATCGTCTCGTAGGCGAAGCCGCTCTCCAGGTTGACCTCGCCGCCATCGGTCATCGCGGTGGCCTGGCCGGTCGGTTCGGTCGAGCCTTCGTGCTGGATGCGCGGCGCGTCGCCGGCTTCCTGCAGGTTCATGTGGAAGTCGACCAGGTTCATCACGATCTGCGCATGGCCCTGCGGCTGCATTGCGCCGCCCATCACGCCAAAGCTCATGTACGGCTTGCCGTCCTTGGTGACGAAGCCCGGGATGATCGTCTGGAACGGACGCTTGCCCGGCGCGTAGCCATTGGGATGGTCCTTCTTCAACACGAACATCTCGCCGCGGTCCTGCAGGATGAAGCCCAGGCCCGGCGGCGCCATGCCGCTGCCCATGCCGCGGTAGTTGGACTGGATGAGCGACACCATCATGCCGTCGGCGTCGGCCACGGTCATGTAGATCGTGTCGCCCTCCTCCAGCTGCTTGGGCGTACCGGGCTGCACTTCCTTGAGCGCCTTGTCCGGCGAGATCAGCTTGCGCCGCTCGGCGGCGTATTCCTTGGAGATGAGCTTGTCGATCGGCGCCTTCTGGAACGCCGGGTCGGCGTAGAAACGCGCGCGGTCGGCGAAGGCCAGCTTCTTCGCCTCCACGTAGAGGTGGATGTGCTCGGGCGAGCCGAAGGCGATCTTCGAGAAGTCGTAGCCTTCCAGGATGTTGAGGATCTGCAGCGCGGCGATGCCCTGGCTGTTGGGCGGCAGCTCCCAGACGTCATAGCCGCGATAGTTGCTGCTCACCGGCTGCACCCATTCGCCATGGTGGCTGGCCAGGTCGTCGTAGCTCAGGAAGCCGCCGTTGGCCTTGAAGTATGCGTCGATGGTGCGGGCGATCTCGCCCTTGTAGAACGCGTCGCGCCCGCCATCGGCGATCTTCTGCAGGGTGTTGGCCAGGTTCGGGTTCTTCCACAGCTCGCCCTTGCGCGGTGCGTGGCCGTCGAGGGTGAACTGTTCCTTGAAGCCGGGGTACTGCGACAGGCGCGGCACCGAGCGGTCCCAGTAGTAGGCGATGGTCTCGGCCACCGGGTGGCCCTCGCGCGCGTAGCGGATGGCGGGCGCCAGGTTCTCGGCCATCGGCTTGCGGCCGAAGCGCTCGTGCAGGGCGAACCAGGCATCGACCGCCCCCGGGACGGAGACCGGCAAGGGACCGGTGGGCGGGATGTCCTTCAGCCCGCGGCGCTGGAATTCGGCCAGGGTGAGCGACTTCGGCGAGCGCCCCGAGCCGTTGTAGCCGTAGAGCTGCTTCGTCTTCGGGTCCCACACGATGGCGAACAGGTCGCCACCCACGCCGTTGCCGGTGGGCTCCATCAGGCCCAGGGCTGCGTTGGCGGCGATGGCCGCGTCCATCGCCGAGCCGCCCTGCTTCATCACGTCCAGCGCGATCTGGGTGGCCAGCGGCTGCGAGGTGGCGGCCATGGCATGCGGGGCGATCACCTCCGAGCGGGTGGCGAAGCCCGGCCCGGTGATGCGGTCGCCCGCCCAGGCCGCCAGCGGCAGCAGGCAACAGGCCAGCACGGCCAGGCGGGGGGCGCGGCGGCGCGGGCGGGAAGCAAGGCGGGCAGGCATCGGCCGGGGTCTCCTGTCGGTGAAGCGGCGACCGTAGCATCCGCGCCAGCCGGCTCCGCCTGCCGGAAGTCCTTTTGTGGGCACGGCGGCGTGATGGGCGTCGGATTTGCGCAAACGCGCCGATCCGGAACACCGCGTGATGCGTCGATACGCGGAATCCCGGTTCAATCCTTGCCGCGCGCGCGGCCATCGCGCGCTGCCGGCGCCGCGCCCCGCACAGCGTGCGCCATCCGCGCGCGGGTGTGGCAGCGAGTGGGCGAAACGCTTGAACCGCAACGGCTGCGGCAGCCTGCGCACCATCGCGTGCGCGCGCCGCGGCAAGCACCGAATGGCGGTTCACCTCATCGCGCGATGCCGGCGTTTTTGTTGCCACTGCAACCGTTGCAGGCGCGACCTAAATTTTTCGCGCCATTCGCTTGACACACCTCCGGGCGCATGTTTTTCTCGACCGCATGTTGCAGCGCCACACCACCGCGAACGCAGAACTGATCGCAGCGCCCGAGCCGGCGCGCGTCGGCGCTTCGCTCCTCGTCCTTGTACTTATTACCTCGCCCACCAGTGCGGGACGGACCGGCGCGTAAGCAACAAACGCCACGATTCGACGAAACCCCGCACCGGCAACGGCGCGGGGTTTTTCTTTTATAGGCAACCAGAAGCAGATACGGCAGGCAGATGACCCACCCGGCACGCACCCCTCGCAGCGCTACCCGCCCCGGCCCGGCCGGCGCGTGTGCCTGTGCGCGCGCCACCGCCGCCCTCCCCCGCAGCCGGCCCGCCCACGCGCGCGCCGGCTGATTTTTTTTCACCTCGAGGAAAACGCACGATGAGCAGCAACGAACAGACCCATCCGCGCATCACCGTCGTCGGCTACGGCAGCCAGGGCCGCGCCCATGCCATGAACCTGCGCGACTCCGGTTTCGACGTGACCGTGGGCCTGCGCCCGGGCGGCCCGACCGAGGTCCAGGCCAAGGCCGACGGCTTCGAGGTGCGCCCGCCGGCCGAAGCGGTGCGTGACGCCGACCTGGTCGCCGTGCTCACCCCGGACATGGTGCAGAAGAAGCTCTACGACGAAGTGCTCGCCCCGAACATGAAGAAAGGCGCGTGCCTGCTGTTCGCGCACGGCCTCAACGTGCACTTCAACATGATTGCGCCGCGCGAAGACCTCGACGTGGTGCTGGTCGCGCCGAAGGGCCCGGGCGCGCTGGTGCGCCGCGAGTACGAGATCGGCCGCGGCGTGCCGTGCATCTGGGCGGTCTACCAGGACAAGAGCGGCCACGCCGAGCAACTGGCGCTGACCTACGCCGGCGGCCTGGGCGGCGCGCGCGCCAACCTGATCAAGACCACCTTCAAGGAAGAGACCGAGACCGACCTGTTCGGCGAGCAGGCCGTGCTGTGCGGCGGCGCCAGCGCGCTGGTGCAGGCCGGCTTCGAGACGCTGGTGGAAGCCGGTTACCAGCCGGAGATCGCCTACTACGAAGTGCTGCACGAACTGAAGCTGATCGTGGACCTGTTCTACGAAGGCGGCATCACCCGCATGCTGGAGTTCATCTCCGAGACCGCGCAGTACGGCGACTACGTCAGCGGCCCGCGCGTGATCGACGCCGGCACCAAGGCGCGCATGAAGGAAGTGCTCAAGGATATCCAGGACGGCACCTTCACCAAGAACTGGGTGGCCGAGTACGAAGCGGGCCTGCCGAACTACAAGAAGTACAAGCAGGCCGACCTGGACCACCCGATCGAGCAGGTCGGCAAGCAGCTGCGCGCCAAGATGGTGTGGCTCAACGGCCAGGCCGCGGCCGCGCAACCGGCCGGCAGCCAACGCGCGGCGTAAGCCGCGCTCCTCCCCCAGTCGCTCCGCAAAGGACGCCCCTGCATGGACACCACCGCACAAGCCACGCCGCCCAATGGCGCGCGCTGGCTGACGCAGGCCCTGGAAGCCGAAGGCGTGGATACGCTGTTCGGTTATCCGGGTGGCACGATCATGCCGTTCTACGATGCCCTGGTAGATTCCTCGCTCAAACACATCCTGGTACGGCACGAGCAGGGCGCGGCGCTGGCCGCCAACGGCTATGCGCGCGCCAGCGGCCGGGTCGGCGTGTGCGTGGCCACGTCCGGCCCCGGCGCCTCCAACCTGGTCACCGGCATCGCCGATGCGATGCTCGATTCGGTGCCGATGGTCTGCCTGACCGGGCAGGTCGCCACGCCGCTGCTGGGCACCGATGCGTTCCAGGAACTGGACGTGTTCGGCCTGACCCTGCCGATCGTCAAGCACAGCTTCCTGGTGCGCCGGGTCGAGGACCTGCCGCAGGTCGTGCGCGATGCCTTCCGCATCGCCCGCGAGGGCCGTCCGGGCCCGGTGCTGATCGACCTGCCGAAAGACGTGCAGCTGGCCGACGCCTCGTCGCTGCCGGCGCATGTGCCGGCCGAAGTGCCCGCACCCGCGGCACCGGAACAGGCGCGCCTGGCCGAGGCGCTGGCGGCGATCGCCGGTGCCGAGCGCCCGGTGGTCTACGCTGGCGGCGGCATCGCGCTGGCCGATGCGGTGGACGCGTTCCGCCACTTCGTCGAAGCGGCCGGCCTGCCGACCGTGATGACGCTGCGCGGCCTGGGCGCGCTGCCGCCGCATCACCCGCAGAGCCTGGGCATGCTGGGCATGCACGGCACCCGCGCGGCGAACATGGCGGTGCAGGAAAGCGACCTGCTGGTGGTGGTCGGCGCCCGTTTCGATGACCGCGCCACCGGCAAGTTGAACGAGTTCGCGCCGTTCGCCCGGGTCATCCACCTGGACGCCGACGCCTACGAGATCTCCAAGCTGCGCACCGCCGACATCGCCATTCCCGGCGATGTCGCCACCGGCCTGAAGGCACTGGCCGCGGCCCGCTCGACCTGCGAGGCCTGGCGCAAGCGCTGCGCCGCGCATCGCGAGCGCTTCGGCGCCCGCTACGACGCGCCAGGCAGCGACATCTACGCCCCCGCGCTGCTGAAGCGGCTGAGCGAGGTCGCGCCGGCCGACACCATCATCGCCTGCGATGTGGGCCAGCATCAGATGTGGGTGGCGCAGCATTGCCGTTTCCAGCATCCGCGCAACCACCTGACCAGCGGCGCGCTGGGCACGATGGGCTTCGGCCTGCCGGCGGCGATGGGCGCTCAGTTCGCCTGCCCGGACCGCACCGTGGTGCTGGTTTCCGGCGACGGCAGCTTCATGATGAACGTGCAGGAGCTGGCGACCATCGCCCGCTGCCGGCTGCCGGTGAAGATCGTGCTGCTGGACAACAGTTCGCTGGGCATGGTGCGGCAATGGCAGGAGCTGTTCTTCGCCGAGCGCTACAGCGAGATCGACCTGTCCGACAACCCGGACTTCGCCGCGCTGGCGCAGGTGTTCGGCATTCCGGCCACGCGCATCACCGCGCGCGACCAGGTGGACGACGCACTGGCCGCGATGCTGGCCCAGCCCGGCCCGGCGCTGCTGCACGTGGCCATCGACGCACGCGCCAACGTGTGGCCGCTGGTGCCGCCCAACACTGCCAACAGCACGATGCTGGAAAGCAATCCCGCCCACGCCGCACGGGAGGCCAGCCATGCGATACCGGCTTGACCTGGTGCTGCGTCCGGCCGAAGGCGCGCTGCTGCGCGTGATCGGCATGGCCGAACGCCGCGGCTTCAGCCCGTGCGCCATCCATGGCGCACCGGACGCCGACGACCAGGGCCGCTGGCACCTGCAGCTGGAGGTCGAGGGCAGCCGCCCGGCCGAGACGCTGTGCCGCCAGCTGGAGAAGGTGTACGACTGCGAATCCGTGCAGGCCACCGTGTTGCCGCTGGAGGCCGCGGCATGAGCGCCATGGCCCGTCCTCCGGAGCAGTGGGTGCGGAGGTGTCTTCTTCCGCGCCCGCCGTTCGCGTGCCGCCATGCCTGATACCGGCCGCGCCAGCGTGGAACCCGACGTAGCCGGCGCCGCGGCGCGGGTCAGCGTGGCCGATGTCCTGGCCGCGCAGGCCCGGCTGCGCCGCTACCTGGGCCCCACGCCGCTGCATTACGCAGAACGCTTCGGCGTGTGGTTGAAGCTGGAGAACCTGCAGCGCACCGGCTCCTACAAGGTGCGCGGCGCGTTGAACGCGATGCTGGCCGGCCTGGAACGCGGCGACGACCGCCCGGTGATCTGCGCCTCGGCCGGCAACCACGCCCAGGGCGTGGCGTGGTCGGCCTACCGGCTGGGCCTGCAAGCCATCACCGTGATGCCGCATGGCGCGCCGGCCACCAAGATCGCCGGCGTGGCCCACTGGGGCGCCACCGTGCGCCAGCACGGCCACAGCTACGACGAGGCCTACGGCTTCGCGCGCGAGCTGGCCGCGCAGAACGGCTACCGGTTCCTGTCCGCCTTCGACGATCCTGATGTGATCGCCGGCCAGGGCACGGTGGGCATCGAGATCGCCGAAAGCGCGCCGGACGTGGTCATCGTGCCGATCGGCGGCGGCGGCCTGGCTTCCGGCGTGGCGCTGGCGCTCAAGTCGCAGGGCGTGCGCGTGGTCGGCGCGCAGGTCGAAGGCGTGGATTCGATGCTGCGCGCCGTGCGCGGCGACGCGCGCGAGATCGACCCCGTGCCCACGCTGGCCGACGGCGTGAAGGTCAAGATTCCCGGCTTCATCACCCGCCGGCTGTGCGCCAGCCTGCTGGACGACATCGTCACCGTGCGCGAGGCCGAACTGCGCGAGACGCTGGTCCGCCTGGCGCTGGAAGAACACATCATCGCCGAGGGCGCCGGCGCCCTGGCCCTGGCCGCCGGCCGCCGCGTGGCCGGCAAGCGCAAGTGCGCGGTCGTGTCCGGCGGCAATATCGACGCCGGTGTGTTGTCCACCCTATTGTCAGAAGTGCGGCCGCGGCCGCCGCGCAAGCCGCGGCGGCGCAACAGCGAGCGACTTAGGCAGGCGCGCGCGACCCCGGATGTCGCACCCGCGCCCGCCACCGCCCGCAAACCCGCCATCGCCCACGCCATCGCCGCAGAGGAGTCCCCCTGGTGAACACCGAATCCGCCGTAGCCCCGCCCCGAATCCGAATTTTCGACACCACCCTGCGCGATGGCGAGCAATCCCCCGGCTGCAGCATGACCCCGCCGCAGAAGCTGGTGATGGCACGCGCCCTGGCCGAGCTGGGCGTGGACATCATCGAGACCGGCTTTCCGGCCAGCTCGCAATCCGACCGCGAGGCGATGGCGCTGATCGGCCGCGAGGTCCGCACGCCCACCCTGGCCGTGCTTTCGCGCTGCCTGCCGGCCGACATCGAGACCTCGGCCAAGGCGCTGGAGGCGGCGGCCAAGCCGCGCCTGCACGTGTTCCTGTCCACCAGCCCGCTGCATCGCGAGCACAAGCTGCGCATGAGCCGCGAGCAGGTGCTGGAGTCGGTGCGCAAGCACGTCTCGCTGGCGCGCAGCTATATCGACGACGTGGAATTTTCCGCCGAGGACGCCACGCGCACCGAAGAGGATTTCCTGATCGAAGTCGTGCGCGAGGCCATCGCCGCCGGCGCCACCACCATCAACCTGCCCGACACGGTGGGCTTCACCACGCCGGAGGAAATCCGCGGCATGTTCTCGCGGGTGATCGCCGGGGCGGGCCATCCGGCCGGGGTGATCTTCAGCGCGCACTGCCACAACGACCTGGGCCTGGCGGTGGCCAACTCGCTGGCGGCGGTGGAAGGCGGCGCGCGCCAGGTGGAGTGCACCATCAACGGCATCGGCGAGCGCGCGGGCAACTGCGCGCTGGAAGAAATCGCGATGACGCTGAAGGTGCGCAACGCGTTCTACGAGATCGACAGCGCCATCCACACCCCGCGCATCGTGCCGACCTCGCAGCTGCTGCAGCGGCTGGTCGGCATGCCGGTCCAGCGCAACAAGGCGGTGGTGGGCACCAATGCGTTCGCGCACGAGTCGGGCATCCACCAGCACGGCATGCTGCGCCACCGCGGCACCTACGAAATCATGCGCCCGGAAGACGTGGGCTGGCCGTCCTCGCAGATGGTGCTGGGCCGCCACAGCGGCCGCGCCGCCGTCGAGCAGCGCCTGCGGGCATTGGGCTATTGGCTGGAAGAAGAGCAGCTGAAGCTGGTGTTCGAGCAGTTCAAGGCACTGTGCGAGCAGCAGCGCGTGGTCAACGATGCGGACCTGCGCGCGTTGATGCAGGACGCCCCCAATAGCGATGGCTACCGCCTGGCCTCGATGACCATCAGCGATGTCGGCAGCCGGGCCAATGCGTTGGTCGAGCTGTCCGATCCGGACGGCAAGCGCGTGGCCGAAACCGCGCAGGGCAACGGGCCGGTCGATGCGCTGTTTGGCGCGCTGTCCGCGGCCACCGGCGTGCGCCTGCAACTGGACAGTTACCAGGTCCACAGCGTTGGCATCGGCGCGGACGCGCGCGGCGAGGCCAGCTTGAGCGTGCGCCACGAAGGGGTCGAATACGAAGGTAGCGGTACCAGCAAGGACATCATCGAGGCCAGCGCGCTGGCCTGGCTGGATGTGGCCAACCGCCTGCTGCGGCAGCGCGCGGCCGGGGCCGATGCGCCGGCATCGTCGAACGCCAGCCACGCGGCCGAGCCTGCCCTGCGATGAACGCCGCGGCCCGTCCCCTGCCCGCTGCCAGCCAGCACTGGGATGCCGCGCGCTACGCCGCCAACGCCGGCTTCGTGCCGCTGTTGGGCGAGCACGTGGCCGCGCTGCTGGACGCGCGGGCGGGTGAGCGCATCCTGGACCTGGGCTGTGGCGATGGCGCCTTGACCGCGCGGCTGGCCGAAAGCGGCGCGCGGGTCACCGGCGCGGATGCATCGCCGGAGCTGGTGGCGGCCGCGCGGGCGCGCGGTGTCGAGGCCGAAGTGATGGATGGCCACGCGCTGGCCTACGACAACGCCTTCGACGCGGTCTTCAGCAACGCGGCACTGCACTGGATGCGCCGGCCCGAAGACGTGCTGCGCGGCGTGCGCCGGGCCTTGCGCCCCGGTGGCCGCTTCGTCGCCGAGATGGGCGGCACGGCAACGTGGCCACCATCACCACGGCGCTGCGCGCGGCAATCCATCTGCACGGCGAGGACGCTCCTGCTTTCTCCTGGTATTTCCCCACCGCCGAGGCCTACGCGACGCTGCTGCGGCGCCACGGCTTCCGCGTGGACTCGATCGCCCTGGTGCCGCGGCCCACGCCACTGCCTACCGGCATGGCCGGCTGGCTGCGCACCTTCGCCGATCCGTGGCTGGCCGGCATCGCGGCCGAGCGCCACGCGGCGATCCTCGACACCGCCATCGCGCTGATGGCCCCCGCGCTGGCCGATGAAAACGGCGCATGGACCGGCGACTATGTCCGGCTCCGCTTCCACGCCACCGCGATCTGACCCGACTTCTCCCGCATCTCCTTCCGCAAGGCATTCCATTCCCATGACCCCAGCGCCACGCACCCTGTACGACAAACTGTGGGACGCGCACGTCGTCGTCCCCGAGAGCGAGACCGCGCCGGCCGTGCTCTACATCGACCTGCACCTGATCCACGAGGTCACCTCGCCGCAGGCCTTTGCCGAGCTGCGCGCGCGCGGCATCGCGCCGCGCCGGCCGGACCGCACCAAGGCCACGATGGACCACTCCACGCCGACCCTGCCGCCCGGCCCGGACGGCGAGCTGCCCTACGCCAATGCCGCCGCGCGCACCCAGGTGGAGACGCTGGCGCGCAACTGCGCCGAGTTCGGCATCGAACTGTTCGACATGGCTTCGGCCAACCGCGGCATCGTGCACGTCATCGCACCCGAGCAAGGCTTCACCCAGCCGGGCATGACGATCGTCTGCGGCGATAGCCACACCTCCACGCATGGCGCGTTCGGGTCGCTGGCGTTCGGCATCGGCACCAGCGAGGTGGGCCACGTGCTGGCCACGCAGTGCCTGCTGCAGCGCAAGGCCAGGACGATGTCCATCACCGTGGAAGGAGCGCTGGCGCCGGGCGTGGGCGCGAAGGACGTGATCCTGCACATCATCGGCGTGATCGGCGTCAACGGCGGCACCGGCCACGTGCTGGAATACCGCGGCTCCACCATCCGCGCGATGGACATGGAACAGCGCATGACCCTGTGCAACATGTCCATCGAGGCGGGCGCGCGCGCCGGGCTGGTCGCGCC
Source organism: Stenotrophomonas sp. HITSZ_GD (assembly GCF_029543105.1). Taxonomy (GTDB): domain Bacteria; phylum Pseudomonadota; class Gammaproteobacteria; order Xanthomonadales; family Xanthomonadaceae; genus Stenotrophomonas_A. Next base: position 2,660 of record NZ_JARQXB010000025.1, on the reverse strand, counting down.
GGACCAGACCACGTTCGACTGGGTCGCGGCCACGCCGCGCGGGCCGAAGGGCGCCGATTTCGAGCAGGCGGTCGCTTATTGGCAGACGTTGCGCAGCGACGACGGCGCGCGCTTCGATGTCGAAGTGCACATCGACGCCGCCGACATCCGCCCCACCCTGACCTGGGGCACGCATCCGGGCACGGCCATCGCCGTGGACGCGCCGATCCCGGCCGCGGCCGACGCGGCCGCGCAGAAGGGCCTGGACTACATGCATTTCCAGCCGGGCCACGCGCTGGCCGGCACGCCGGTGGACGTGGTCTTCGTCGGCTCGTGCACCAACGGGCGGCTGAGCGACATGCGCCAGGTGGCCGAGGTGCTGCGCGGCCGGCAGGTAGCCGGCGGCGTGCGCATGCTGGTGGTGCCGGGCTCGGAGATCGTCAAGCGCCAGGCCGAGGCCGAGGGGATCGACGCCATCGTGCGGCAGGCGGGCGCGGAGTGGCGCGAGCCGGGCTGCTCGATGTGCATCGCGATGAACGGCGACCTGGTGGCGCCGGGCCAGTTGGCCGTGAGCACCAGCAACCGCAATTTCGAAGGCCGCCAGGGCCCGGGCGCGCGCACGCTGCTGGCCTCGCCGGCCAGCGCCGCGTGGGCGGCGGTGAACGGCCGCGTGGCCGATCCGCGCGAGCTGTATGCCGACACGCGGGAGGTGGCGTGATGGCCGCGCAATTCCTTGCCGCGCTGGTCGTGTCGGCCGTCGTCGTCATGGCCTTGCCGCGTCGTCGCGCCGCAGCTCGCCGTGCCTCTTCCTCCCATCGCCAGGAGAACCGCTGATGGCGGGCTTCACCACCCTGAGCTCGCGCAGCGTCGTGCTGCGCCAGACGAACATCGACACCGACCAGATCATCCCGGCGCGGTTTCTCTCCACCACCGAGCGCGTCGGGCTGGGCAAGCACGCGTTCAACGACTGGCGCTGGCGCGCCGATGGCAGCGCCAACCCGGATTTCCCCTTCAACCAGCCGGTGAACCAGGGCCGCGGCATCCTGCTGGCCGGGCGCAACTTCGGCTGCGGCTCCTCGCGCGAGCACGCGCCGTGGGCGCTGACGGACCTGGGCCTGCGCGCGATCGTCTCCAGCGAGATCGCCGACATCTTCCGCAACAACTCGCTCAAGAACGGCTTGGTGCCGATCGTGTTGGCCGAAGAGGACGTGCAGGCGCTCATGGCGCGGCCCGACGACGAACTCACCGTCGATGTGGCCGCGCGCGAGCTGCGCACGCCCGATGGCCGCATCTATGCGTTCCCGCTGGATGCGTTCGCGCAGACCTGCCTGATCGAGGGCGTGGACGAGATGGGCTACCTGCTGGCCCGCGGCACCGAAATTTCCCAGTACGAGGTAACCCATGCACGCTGACATCGTCCTGCTGCCCGGCGACGGCATCGGCCCGGAAGTAGTGGCCGGCGCGGTGGCCGTTCTCCAGGCGGTCGCCGAACGCCACGGCCACCAGTTCACCTTCCACGAGCACGACATCGGCGGCATCGCCATCGACCGACATGGCGAGCCACTGCCGGCGGCCACGCTGGCGGCCTGCCGCCAGGCCGACGCGGTGCTGCTGGGCGCGGTGGGCGGGCCGAAGTGGTCCGACCCGAACGCGAAGGTGCGCCCCGAGCAAGGCCTGCTCGCGATCCGCAAGGCGCTGGGCCTGTACGCGAACCTGCGCCCGGTGAAGCCGCATGCGGCGGCCCTGGACGCCGCGCCGATCAAGCCGCACCTGCTGACGGGCGTGGACATGATCGTGGTACGCGAGCTGACCGGCGGCATCTACTTCGGCGACAAGACGCGCACGGCCGCCGATGCGAGCGACCTGTGCCGTTACAGCGTGGTGGAGATCGAGCGGGTGATGCGCACGGCGTTCCGCCTGGCGCAGCGTCGCCGCGGCCATGTCACCTCCGTGGACAAGGCGAACGTGCTGGAGACCTCGCGGCTGTGGCGCGACGTGGCGGCGCGGATCGGCCGCGAGGAGTTCCCGGACGTGCGACTGGAGCACCAGTTGGTCGATTCGATGGCGATGCACCTGCTTTCGCGCCCGCGCGACTACGACGTGGTGGTGACCGAGAACATGTTCGGCGACATCCTCACCGACGAGGCCTCGATGCTGGCCGGTTCGCTCGGGCTGCTGCCGTCGGCTTCGCTGGGCGAGGGCAAGGTGGGGCTGTACGAGCCGATCCATGGCTCGGCGCCGGACATCGCCGACAAGGGCATTGCCAATCCCTACGCGACGATCCTGAGCACGGCGCTGCTGCTGCGCCATTCGCTGGGGTTGGAGCAGGAGGCGCAGTGCGTGGAGCAAAGCGTCAGCGATGCGCTCGATGCGAGGGCCTTTACCGCGGACCTGGTGGCGCACGGCGTGGCGCCTTTGAGCACGCAGCAGGCTTCTGTGGGGATTGTGCAGCGGATACGGGAACGTAGTGCGGTGAGTGAGTTGAGGGATTGAAGGGGTTTTTCTGTGGGGCGGCCGATGGCCGCCCTTTTTCTGGTCTGTTGGTTTTTTCTGGGGGGGGGCCGGCCTTCGATGTTGATCGGCTGTTCTGTGATCGTGCACGGCCTGCGGGGGCGGGGCCCTTTCGGGACACGCCGTGAACCCATCCATGGGGGCTCGTAGGCGACATCCATGTCGCCTAC
>NZ_JARQXB010000024.1 GCF_029543105.1 Stenotrophomonas sp. HITSZ_GD | reverse complement strand
ATGTCGCCTACGAGCCCCCATGGATGGGTTCACGGCGTGTCCCGAAAGGGCCCAGCCCCCGCAGGCCGTGCACGATCCCAGAACAGCCGATCAACATCGAAGGCCAACAACCCCAACACCACCCCAAGACCCCAAAAAAAGCGGCCTCCGGCCGCCCCCAACACCCCACCCCCTCGAAAACCGAAACCTACCATCCCACCCCAACCCAGCACCAAGATGACACTCCCCCTACACATTCCTGAGTAAGCTGTAGAGCGCACAACCCAGGCGCCGTGACCCGCGCCGCCGCCAGCCGCCGAACCACCGCTCGGCCGCCCGCATGGAGTTTCAGAGGAGAACCCCGCATGCCAGATTCCTTCTCCACCCGCGCCTCGCTCGAGGTCAACGGCCAGCAATACGACTATTTCAGCCTCCCCGCGCTGGGCAAGCATTTCGACCTCGCCCACCTCCCCTACTCGATGAAGATCCTGCTGGAGAACCTGCTCCGGCACGAGGACGGCGGCGTCACCGTCGGCAAGGAACACATCGAGGCGGTCGCCAAGTGGGACCCGAAGGCCGAACCGGATACCGAAATCGCCTTCATGCCCGCGCGCGTGGTGCTGCAGGACTTCACCGGCGTGCCCTGCGTCGTCGACCTGGCCGCCATGCGCGATGCCGTCGTCAAGCTCGGCGGCCGGCCCGAACAGATCAACCCGCAAATTCCCTCCGAACTGGTCATCGACCACTCCGTCCAGGTCGACGTGTTCGGCCGGCCCGATGCGCTGGACCTCAACGGGCAGATCGAATTCCAGCGCAACAAGGAACGCTACGGCTTCCTGCGCTGGGGCCAGAAGGCCTTCAACGATTTCAAGGTCGTCCCGCCCAATACCGGCATCGTCCACCAGGTGAACCTGGAGAATCTCGCCCGCGTCGTCATGACCGGCGAGAAGGACGGCAAGGCCGTCGCCTACCCGGACACCGTGTTCGGCACCGATAGCCACACCACCATGATCAACGGCATCGGCGTGCTCGGCTGGGGCGTGGGCGGCATCGAGGCCGAGGCGGCCATGCTCGGCCAGCCCTCCTCGATGCTCATCCCGCAGGTCGTCGGCTTCAAGCTCACCGGCAAGCTGCCCGAGGGCGCCACCGCCACCGACCTGGTGCTCACCGTCACCCAGATGCTGCGCAAGCTCGGCGTGGTCGGCAAGTTCGTCGAGTTCTACGGCGATGGCCTGCAGCACCTGCCGCTGGCCGACCGCGCCACCATCGGCAACATGGCGCCCGAATACGGCGCCACCTGCGGCATCTTCCCCATCGATGCCGAATCGCTGAACTACCTGCGCCTGTCCGGCCGCAGCGAGGAACAGATCGCCCTGGTCGAGGCCTACGCCAAGGCCCAGGGCCTGTGGCACGAACCCGGCAGCGCGCACGCCACCTACAGCGCCACGCTGGAACTGGACATGGGCGAAGTGAAGCCCTCGCTCGCCGGCCCCAAGCGCCCGCAGGACCGCGTGCTGCTGGAAGACGTGCAGAAGAACTACCGCGAGAGCCTGGTCGGCCTCACCGCCGGCCGCGACAAGCGCAGCACCGACGTGGCCAACTTCGTCAACGAGGGCGGCGGCGCGGCGGTCGGCAACGAGCAACTCGCCAAGGGCTACGCCGATATCGAGATCGACCACGCCAAGGTGCGCCTGAAGGACGGCGCGGTGGTCATCGCCGCCATCACCTCCTGCACCAACACCTCCAACCCGGCGGTGATGATCGGCGCCGGCCTGGTCGCGCGCAACGCCGCCGCCAAGGGCCTGGATCGCAAGCCGTGGGTGAAGACCTCGCTCGGCCCGGGCTCGCGCGTGGTCACCGACTATCTCGAAAAGGCCGGCGTGCTCAAGGAACTGGAGAAGCTGGGCTTCTACGTCGTCGGCTACGGCTGCACCACGTGCATCGGCAACTCCGGCCCGCTGCCCACCGAAGTCAGCGCGGGCATCGCCGCCGGCGACCTGGTGGTGACCTCGGTGCTGTCGGGCAACCGCAACTTCGAGGGCCGCGTGCACCCCGAGGTCAAGATGAACTACCTGGCCTCGCCCCCGCTGGTGGTGGCCTACGCCATCGCCGGCACCACCGACATCGACCTGACCACCGAGCCGCTGGGCACCGGCAGCGACGGCCAGCCGGTGTACCTGCGCGACATCTGGCCCAGCAACAAGGAAATCGGCGATGTCATCGCCGCCACCCTGGGGCCGGAGATGTTCAAGCAGAACTACGCCGACGTGTTCAAGGGCGACACCCGCTGGAACACCATCGCCTCGCCCGATGGCGACCTGTACGAATGGGATGCCGGCTCGACCTACATCAAGAACCCGCCCTATTTCGAGGGCATGACGATGCAGACCGGGCGCATCGAGGACGTGCATGGCGCGCGCGTGCTGGGTCTGTTCGGCGACTCGATCACCACCGACCACATTTCCCCGGCCGGCAACATCAAGAAGGACTCGCCGGCCGGACGCTTCCTGCAGTCGCGCGGCGTGCAGCCGGCGGACTTCAACAGCTACGGCAGCCGCCGCGGCAACGACGATGTGATGGTGCGCGGCACCTTCGCCAATATCCGCATCAAGAACCTGATGTTCGGCGGCGAGGAAGGCGGCAACACGCTGTACTACCCGCCGGGCGGCGGCAGCCCGGAGAAGCTGGCCATCTACGACGCGGCCGTGAAGTACAAGGCCGACGGCGTGCCGCTGGTGGTGGTGGCGGGCAAGGAATACGGCACCGGCTCCTCGCGCGACTGGGCGGCCAAGGGCACCAACCTGCTCGGGGTGAAGGCGGTGATCGCCGAGAGCTTCGAGCGCATCCACCGCTCCAACCTGGTGGGCATGGGCGTGCTGCCGCTGCAGTTCCTCGGCGGCGAGAACGCGCAGACGCTGGGCCTGGACGGTTCGGAAGTGTTCGACGTCACCGGGCTGGAGGACGGGGCGAGCAAGCGCGCCACCGTCGCCGCGCGCAAGGCCGATGGCAGCGTCAAGCAGTTCGAGGTCGCAGTGATGCTGCTCACGCCCAAGGAAGTGGAGTACTTCAAGCACGGCGGCCTGCTGCAGTACGTGTTGCGCCAGCTGGCCTCGCGCAAGGCGGCCTGATCGCACCGCGCGCCCTCCCTCCCGCGTGGCGGGAGGGCGACGTTCAGCCCTCGCCCACCGGCGTCCATTCGGCGCTGACCAGGCGCCAATCGCCGCCTTCTTCGCGCCAGCCGGTTTCGACCTCGTAGGCACGTGCCTCGTCGGGCAGCCAGCGCCCGTCGCCGCCGGTGAGCAGCGCATCGAAGCGCACCGTGGCGTGCCCCGGTGCCATGTCCACCCGGAGCCGGCCCAGCGTGACCCCGACCTGCCCGCGCGCCAGCAGCTGCAATTGCATGGTGCGACGCAGCATGTCGCGATCCCAACCGCCCTCGCCGCGGAAGTCGTCGGCGACGCCTTCCATCACCGCGTCCGGCTGCCGCGCCTCCAGGGCCGCCTGCATCCGCGCAATCTCCCCGCGCAGCCGCTGCTCCGGCGGCTCGTGCCGGCAACCGGCGAGCACCGCCAGCGCCATCAGCCACGCAAGCCACGACCAGCCGATCCGGGACGCCGTCTTCACCTGCTCTTCGCCTTTTCCATTCGGGACGGTATCCTCACATGCGACCCGGGTGCGCTGCACCCCGCGGTCGATCACCCAATACCCTGGAGGGGGGAAGAATGAGTCAGGCGCGTCCTTGGTTGCAAAGTTATCCGCACGGCGTTCCGGCCGAGATCGACGCGGACGAGTTCCACACCATTGCCGACGTGTTCCAGACCTCGGTCAAGAAGTTCGGTGACCGCCCCGCCTACTCCAGCTTCGGCAAGACGCTGACCTACGCGCAGGTCGACGCGCTCTCGCGCGATTTCGCCGGCTACCTGCTCGGCGAGCTGCAGCTGAAGAAGGGCGACCGCGTCGCCCTGATGATGCCCAACTGCCTGCAGTATCCCATCGCCACCTTCGGCATCCTGCGCGCCGGGCTGACGGTGGTGAACGTCAACCCGCTGTATACCGCCCGCGAGCTGAAGCACCAGCTCGTGGATGCCGGCGCCAGCGTGCTGGTGGCCATCGACAACTTCGGCAACACCGTCGAGCAGGTCATCGCGCAGACGCCGGTACGCCAGGTCATCACCACCGGCCTGGGCGACATGCTCGGCTTCCCGAAGGGACCGATCGTCAATTTCGTCGTCAAGTACATCAAGAAGCTGGTGCCCGAGTACCGGGTGCACGGCGCGATCCGCTTCCGCGAGACGCTCAAGCTCGGCCGCCGCCACGAGGTGCCGGCGCTGGACATCGAGGGCGACGACATCGCTTTCCTGCAGTACACCGGCGGCACCACCGGCGTGGCCAAGGGCGCGATGCTCACCCATCGCAACCTGGTGGCGAACATGCAGCAGGCGCATGCGTGGATCGCGGCCACCGGCAAGCTGGAGGAAGGCCACGAGGTGGTGATCACCGCGCTGCCGCTGTACCACATCTTCGCGTTGACGGCGAACGGCCTGGTCTTCATGAAGCTGGGCGGCTGCAACCACTTGATCAGCAATCCGCGCGACATGCCCGGCTTCGTCAAGGAGCTCAAGGGCACGCGTTTCACCGCCATCACCGGCGTCAACACGCTGTTCAACGGGCTGCTCAACACGCCCGGCTTCGACCAGATCGATTTCTCCACGCTGAAGATGACCCTCGGCGGCGGCATGGCCGTGCAGCGCTCGGTGGCCGAGCGCTGGAAGAAGGTCACCGGCGTGACCCTGGTGGAGGCCTACGGCCTGACCGAGACCTCGCCGGCGGCCTGCATCAACCCGCTGGACCTGGCCGAGTACAACGGCGCCATCGGCCTGCCGATTCCCTCCACCGATGCCTGCGTGAAGGACGATGCCGGCAACAGCCTGCCGCAAGGCGAGATCGGCGAGCTGTGCATCAAGGGGCCGCAGGTGATGAAGGGCTATTGGCAGCGCCCGGACGAGACCGCCAAGGCGATCGACGCCGAAGGCTGGATGCACACCGGCGACATCGCGCGCATGGATGAGCAGGGTTTCTTCTACATCGTCGACCGCAAGAAGGACATGATCCTGGTGTCCGGCTTCAACGTGTACCCGAACGAGATCGAGGACGTGATCGCGATGATGCCGGGCGTGGCCGAAGTGGCGGCGGTCGGCGTGCCGGACGAGCGCTCCGGCGAGGTGGTGAAGGTGGTGATCGTCAAGAAGGACCCGAACCTGACCGCCGAGCAGGTCAAGGAGCACGCGCGCGCCAACCTCACCGGCTACAAGCACCCGCGCATCGTCGAGTTCCGCAAGGAACTGCCCAAGACCAACGTCGGCAAGATCCTGCGCCGCGAACTGCGCGACGCAACGCCTGCGGCGTGAGCCACGCGGGATTGCCCGCCCGTCCCCGCCGCACGTCAAGCGCCCGCAAGCCCCCAGCTTGCGGGCGTTTCACTTTGGGCGCATAGAATCGGGCGTCGGCGCAAGCTCCCCTCCCAATATCCCCCTCACTTCTCCGTCCGCAAGGCGGCCGACCGGACGGTCTTCACGGAGAATCCACATGTCTGTCGTCCACCCGTTTCCCCAGCACGTTTCCACCCGCACCCTGCGCGTCGTCGAAGAGACCGAACGCGACGTGTACTGGATCAACATGCACGCCAACCTGGTCACCCAGCCGGGCCGCGCCTGCTTCTCCACCCGCCTGGTCGACGAGATCGTCGACTACCAGCGCCAGCTGGGCCGCCGCCTCACGCTCAAGGGTGCCCTGACCCCGCACGTGGTGCTGGCCTCGGACAGCGACGTCTTCAACCTGGGCGGCGACCTGGAACTGTTCTGCCGGCTCATCCGCGAGCAGGACCGTGCCACCCTGCTCGACTACGCGCGCCGCTGCGTCACCGGCGTGCATGCCTTCCACGACGGGCTCGGCGTGCAGGCGCACAGCATCGCCCTCGTGCAGGGCAACGCGCTCGGCGGCGGCTTCGAGGCGGCGCTGAGCTGCCACACCATCGTGGCCGAGGAGCACGTGATGATGGGCCTGCCGGAGGTGCTGTTCGACCTGTTCCCCGGCATGGGCGCCTATTCCTTCATGTGCCAGCGCATCGCCCCGCGCCTGGCCGAGAAGCTGATGCTGGAAGGCAACCTCTACAGCGCCCGCGAGCTGCAGGAGATGGGCCTGGTCGATGTGGTCGTGCCGACCGGCGAAGGCGTGGCGGCCGTGGAGCAGGTCATCCGCGACAGCAAGCGCATCCCGCATGCGCGCGCGGCCATGCACAAGGTCCGCGAGCTGGCGACCTCGGTGCCGCTGGAGGAGATGATGCGCATCACCGAGATCTGGGTGGATACGGCGATGACGCTCGGCGAGAAGTCCCTGCGCACGATGGACCGCCTGGTCCGTGCCCAGAGCCGCCGCGCCGAGCCAGCGCTGGCCTGAGCCACCCGCTCAAGGACGAGGTGAGCGCTCCTCGCCGCGGACCCGGTTCGCCTGGGTCCGCGCGTCGAGCGCGGCCCGCCCTTGCCCGATCTGCTCGCGCAGGCGCGCGGTGCGCTGGCGCCATTCGCCTTGCACCTGCCAGTCGGGCATGCGCATGAGTTCGCCACCGCCGGTGGCCACGGCCACCAGGCCCAGGTTGCTGGCCACGCCACGCAGGGCGTGCGCGTGTTCGCGCAGGCGTTCCCACTGGCCCGCTTCGCCGGCCTCGTTGATCGCGCTCATGCAATCTTGCGCATCGCTCAGGCACTGGGCGACAAACTGCTTCTCGAAGCCATCGCCCATGCCCAGCGCGGCGAGTTCGTCGAGCACGCCCGGGTCGAGCACCGTATCGCTGGACTGCGCCGCATCGTGGACCAGCACGTTGCCGCCGGCCGGTGCCATGCGGCCGTTGGCGGCGATTTCGGCCAGGGTATCGAGCAGCTTCACCGCCATCACCGGCTTGGCCAGGAACGCGTAAGCGCCGGCTTGCTGGCAGCGGCGGATGGAATCGGGGGTGACATCGGCGCTGAGCACCATCACCGGGGTGTACGGCAGGCCGCTGGCCTGCATCACGCGCAGTTGCTTGAGCATGTCCAGGCCGCTCATGCCCGGCATGTGCAGGTCGACGATGACCGCGTCGAAATCCGCGTCCGAGAGCAGGTCGAGCACCTGCTCGGCGCCGTTGACGCACACCACCCGATGGCCGGCCTTTTCCAGCAGGCGCTGCAGCACCATGCGGTTGGCTTCGTGGTCGTCGGCGACCAGGATGCGCATGCTGCGCACGCGCGCGCGGTGGCGCAGGAACGGGTTGGTGAAGGCGATGACGTTGGAATCGCCCTCTGCCTCGGCGCCCTCGCCCGCCTCGCGGGCCGCCTCGGCCGTGGTGTCGGCGGCCGGCGCGGCGGCATCGATCGGCACTTCGAACCAGAACAGGCTGCCGCGCGGGGCGTGGTCCTGGTGGCCGATCTCACCGCCCATCGCTTCGACCAGGCCCTTGGCGATCGTCGTGCCCAGGCCGGTGCCTTCATAGCGGCGCGCCAGGCCCACATCGGCCTGCTCGAACGCATCGAACAGGCGGTCGCGCATCGCGGCCGGCACGCCGATGCCGGTATCGACGATCTCGAAACGCAGGCGCGTGCGCCCGCGCACCACGCCGGACTCGCCGAGGTTGCGCACGCGCAGCAGCACGAAGCCTTCGTCGGTGAACTTCACCGCGTTGCCGGCCAGGTTGAGCAGCACCTGGCGCAGGTGGCCCGGATCGGCACTCACCCAGTCCGGGACATCGGCGGCGATGTCCACGCGGTAATCCAGCCCCTTGCCGCGTGCCTGCGGCAGCAGGATCAGGCCGATCGCCGAGACCAGTTCGCGCAGCGAGAAGTCCTCGCGGTCGATGCGCACCTTGCCGGCCTCGATGGCCGAGATGTCCAGCACTTCCTCCACCAGCGAGAGCAGGCTGCGCGCCGAGGCCTGGATGGTGCCCAGGCACTCGCGCTGCTCGCTGTCGAGCTGGGTGGTGGCCAGCACCTCGGTCATGCCCGACAGGCCATTGAGCGGCGTGCGGAACTCGTGGCTCATGTTGGCCAGGAAGCGGCTCTTGGCCTCGTTGGCGTGGCGCGCCTCGCTGACCGCGCGGGTCAGCGCGTGCAGCAGCGAATCGAAGTACAGCGGGATGGCGATCAGCCCGAGCAGCAGGCCCCAGGAGAGGTATGCGTTGCCCTGCCAGTACGGCGAGAAGATGATCGCCGACAGGAAACACAGGCCGCCCATCGCGGTGGCCACGCGCAGGTAGGTGCTGCCGTAGCGCATGCCGTTGCCGATCGTCACCCACATGCATACGGCGTACAGCGGCGCGGCCGGCTCGCCCTGGATCGCCATGATCGCGCCCATGCACACGTAGTCGGTGAACATGCCGATGCAGCGGCGCACGTGCGATACCTGCGGGCGGATCAGGATCGCCGTCATCAGGCCGACCGCGACGGTGAGCTCGAACAGCAGGATCAGCCAGGTCAGCGGAAGCGTGTCGCCGTGGTCGTGGTGGGCCCAGCGCCAGCCGAGGTAGCCCATGAACAGGGCGGTGATGACGATGCGGATCAGGTTCTGCGCGTGCTCGCTGTCCGGCCGCCGGGCCAGGCGCTGCTTCACCCACGCGACGGCCGGCCAGCTTTTCACAGGCCCGGCCTGGCCGACGCGGTGGAGAAGCGGTCGCAGATGTGCTGCAGGGCCTCGCGGCCGCGGATCAGCGCGTCCACGCAGCGCGGGTCGAACAGCCGGCCGCGTTGCGCATACAGGTAGGCCAGGGTTGCCTCGATCGTCCAGGCTTCCTTGTACGGGCGCGGGGAGACCAGCGCGTCGAACACGTCGGCCACCGCGACGATGCGCGCCTCCAACGGGATGGCCTCGCCGACGAGGCCGTCCGGATAGCCGCTGCCGTCATAGCGCTCGTGGTGGCGCAGCGCGATCAACGCGCCGACCTGGATGAAGCGGTTCTGGCTGCCGCTCAGCAGCTCGTAGCCGATGCGCGGATGGCGGCGCATGATCGCCAGCTCCGCCTCGTCGAGCTTGCCTTCCTTCAGCAGCACGGAGTCGGGAATGGCGATCTTGCCCATGTCGTGCAGCGGCGCGGCGGCCTCGATGATCTTCACCTCGTCCTCGGACAGGCCGAGCTGCTCGGCGATCAGCCCGGCGACGTGCGACATGCGTTCGAGGTAAGCGCTGGTGCCGGCATCGCGGTACTCGATGGCGCGCGCCAAGCGGGAGAGCGTTTCGCGTTCGCGCTCCTCGACCTCGTGCATGGTGGCCAGCAGCCGCTGCTCCAGCGACAGCGCCCGCTGCTTCACGTTTTCGCTCTGCTGGCGCAGCTGGAGCAGGTTGCTGCAGCGCGCGCGCAGTTCGCGCGGGCGGATCGGCTTGACCAGGAAATCAATGACGCCCGCTTCCAGCGCGGCCTGGCGGATCGGCTCGTCGCCGACCACCGTGATCAGGATGATCGGAATGTCGCGGTGGCTCGGCAGCCGGCGCAGGCGGCGGGCGAATTCCAGCCCATCCATGCCGGGCATGCGGTAGTCGAGCAGCAACAGGTCCACATGGCCGGCCTCGCACCACGCCAGCGCGGCGAGCGGGTCGCCGAAATCGTGGACCTTCAGCTCCGGGGCGATGTCTTCGATCACATGCCTGAGCATGGTCCGCGCCGAGGTCTGGTCATCCACGATGACGATGTTCAAGCCCGTATCCGTCCGTTCCGTCCAGCCGACCTGGCTGACGGGCAACGATACGCCCGAACGCTGGTAACCCGCGACATCCTGCATGCGCGATCCTCCTGCTGATGGGAACGCGGGAACGCCGGTTTTCCGGCGCTGCCCCCGGCCAGGTCCGCCCCGCTCGGCGAACCGCCCCGGAAAGGCGGGAACCGCCTCCCCTGTCCGCCAAGGATATGCACGAAACATGCCATGCGCACCAGCCCGGGGCCCTTCACGGGGCGGCGCGCGTGAAGACGCCCGCCGGGCGCGTCGCTCGGCTTACTGCTCCGGGCGCATGTAGGGGAACAGCAGCACGTCGCGGATCGAGGTGCTGCCGGTCAGCAGCATCACCAGCCGGTCGATGCCGATGCCCAGGCCGCCGGTGGGCGCCAGGCCGTACTCCAGCGCACGGATGTAGTCCGCGTCGAAGTGCATGGCCTCGTCGTCGCCCCCCTCCTTCGCCTCGACCTGGGCGCGGAAGCGCGCGGCCTGGTCCTCGGGGTCGTTGAGCTCGGAGAAGCCGTTGGCCAGCTCCTTGCCGTTGACGAACAGCTCGAAGCGGTCCGTGTAACCCGGCTCGGTGTCGCTGGCGCGGGCCAGCGGCGAGACCTCGACCGGATGGTCGGTGATGAAGGTCGGCTGCACCAGGGTGTGCTCGACGGTGGCCTCGAAGATCTCCAGCAACAGCTTGCCCCAGCCGTAGGACGGCTTGAACTTGATCTTCAGGCGCTCGCAGTGGGCGCGCAGCGCGTCGCGGTCGGTGCAGTCGGCCACGCTGATCTGCGGGTTGTGGTGCCGCACCGCCTCGTCCATGCGCCAGCGGCGGAACTTCGGGCCGAGGTCGATCTGCGCGCCGTCCCATTCCACCTGCGTGGTGCCCAGCACCGACTGCGCGGTATCGCGGATGACGTTCTCGGTCAGGTCCATGATCTCGTGGTACGTGGCATACGCCTCGTAGAGCTCGAGCATGGTGAACTCGGGGTTGTGCCGGGTGGACACGCCCTCGTTGCGGAAATTGCGGTTGATCTCGTACACGCGCTCCAGCCCGCCGACCACCAGCCGCTTGAGGTACAACTCCGGCGCCACGCGCAGGTACAGCTGCAGGTCCAGCGCGTTGTGGTGGGTGGTGAACGGCTTGGCCGTGGCGCCGCCGGGGATGTAATGCATCATCGGCGTCTCCACTTCCAGGAAGCGCCGCGCGTCCAGCCACGAACGAATCGCACGGATGATCTTGGAGCGCTTGATGAAGACCTCGCGCGCCTCGGGCGTCACGATCAGGTCCACGTAGCGCTGGCGGTAGCGCTGCTCCACGTCCGACAGGCCATGCCACTTGTCCGGCAGCGGGCGCAGCGACTTGGTCAGCAGGCGCAGCGAGGTGGCCTTCACCGAGAGCTCGCCGGTGCGGGTGCGGGTGAGCTGGCCTTCCACGCCCACAATGTCGCCCACGTCCCACCCCTTGAACGCATCGTAGGCCTCGCCCAGCGCGTTGGCCTGCAGGAAGAGCTGGATGCGCTCGGACTCGTCCTGGATCTGGGCAAAGCTGGCCTTGCCCATCACGCGCTTGGCCATCAGCCGGCCGGCCAGCCGCACGGTGCGCGGCTCGGCTTCCAGGGCCTCGGCCGTCCAGCGCTCGGCATCGGCGAACTCGGCCTGCAGGTCGCCGGCGTAGTGTTCGCGGCGGAAGTCGTTCGGGTAGGCGATGCCCTTCTCGCGCAGCGCACCGAGTTTGCCGCGACGCTCGGCGATGAGGCTGTTCTCGTCGGCGGGGGTCTGCGGCGCGGGGGTCTGCTCGGTCATGGCGATGGCTTGGGAATCAGTTCGTGAGGGAGGGTAACGGGCCGGCGGCGCCACGGCCACCGGCGGACACGGGGCGCCAGCGGCGCCCCGGCGGGTCAGGCGTCGATGCGTTTGGCGCCGACTTCCAGGCCGGACTTCAGGCTGGCCTCGACGAACTCGTCCAGGTCGCCGTCGAGCACCTTCTGGGTATCGCTGCGCTCGATGCCGGTACGCAGGTCCTTGATGCGGCTCTGGTCCAGCACGTAGTTGCGGATCTGGCTGCCCCAGCCGATGTCCGACTTGGTCGCTTCCACGGCGTCCTTCTCCGCGTTGCGCTTCATCATCTCCAGCTCGTACAGCTTGGCCGCGAGCATCTTCATGGCGCGGTCGCGGTTGGCGTGCTGGCTGCGCTCGGTCTGGCAGGCCACCACGATGCCGGTCGGCACGTGGGTGATGCGCACCGCCGATTCGGTCTTGTTGACGTGCTGGCCGCCGGCGCCCGAGGAACGGTAGACGTCGGTCTTCAGGTCGGCCGGGTTGATCTGGATGTCGATCTTGTCGTCGACTTCCGGCGAGACGAACACGGAGGTGAAGCTGGTATGGCGGCGGTTGTCCGAATCGAACGGCGACTTGCGCACCAGGCGGTGCACGCCGGTTTCGGTCTTCAGCCAGCCATAGGCGAAGTCGCCTTCCACGCGGAAGGTCGCCGACTTGATGCCCGCCACTTCGCCGCCGGACACTTCCAACAGTTCGGTCTTCCAGCCCCGCGATTCGGCCCAGCGCAGGTACATGCGCAGCAGGATTTCCGCCCAGTCCTGGGCCTCGGTGCCGCCGGCACCGGCCTGGATGTCGACGAAGGCGCTGGCGCCGTCCATCTGCCCGGAGAACATGCGCTGGAATTCCAGCTTCTCCACTTCGCGGGCATAGCGCTCCACATCGGCCACGACGGCTTCGGCGGTGGATTCATCGCCTTCCATCTCGGCCAGTTCGAGCAGCTCTTCGCCCCCGGTGAGGCCTTCGGTCAGCGTGCTGATGCCGACGACCACCTTCTCGAGCGCGCTGCGCTCGCGGCCCAGCGCCTGAGCGCGTTCGGCGTTGTTCCAGACATCGGGGCTTTCCAGCTCCCGGTTTACTTCTTCGAGACGTTCGACCTTGCTGTCGTAGTCAAAGATACCCCCTGAGCGCATCCAGCCGACCCTTCAGGTCGGCGATGCGCTGGCGGACGGGATTGAGTTCGATCATGTCCGTGGTGATTCGATCAAGGAAAACGGGATTCTAACAAATCCGAGCTTTTCCGGCCTTCGGAAACTGTTGACGCCCTCGCCCCGCGCGAGCCCCCGAAATTCCCGTTCCACGCCCCCTGGCCGGGCGACAGTAAAAACGGCGCCTGCCGGCGGAACGTGAACCGGCAGGCACCGGGCAGCAGACGCGGTGGTCGGACTCCGGTGCGTGCCCGATCGCGTGCCTTTGCCGGGCGCCATTCTTCCCTGCCCGCCACGTTCCGCTCCATTGGAAATTTCGCTGGCTTCGGGTGACGCCGGCGCCCTCAGGGCGCGTGCAACCCGACAGCCGCGCGGCGTGTGGCCTGGCGACGCGTGGACGGCGTGCGGTCCTCCGGCATCGTCGTATCCGGGGGCAGGATGCAGAAACCATCGCGGCGATTGCGGATCATCGGCAACGGAAATGGATGATCCAACGCCTCGCGCAAGGCCCGCATGCGGACGCGCACGCGCGCGTCGGCCACCGGTGCCGGTTCGTCGAGCAGGCAGCTGCCCAGTTCCCGGAACGACACGCGCTTGGGCGATGCTTCCATCAGCGCCTGCAGCATCGGCAGCAGCGCCGCGTCCACGCGCAGCACGCGCCCCTGCCGGCGCACGTCCTGCACGCCCAGGTCGAACACCAGTTCGCCGACCTGCAGGCGCGCCCCGCTCTTGCCCTTGCGCCGGCGCAGGATGCCCAGGCGCCCGGTGATCGCATCCAGCGAATAAGGCGGCGCGAGATAGTCGTCCGGGCCGTGGCCATCGCCCAGCGCGGGCGCGGCGGCGCCCGGGGCACCCAGCATCAGTACCGGCAGCGGCTTGCGCATCAGGCTTCGCAGGTGGCGCAGCGCCTGAAAGCCGCAACGCTCGGCCAGGCGCTCGGCCAGCACGATGGCATCGAACCGATTGTTGTTGATCAGATGGACCGCCAGCGTTTCGTCGGCGGCGAAGTCCACGCAGTGGCGCAGGTCTTCGAGGTGGTTGACGAGTGGGACCGCGACATCCCGGCGGGATTCAATGACGAGAATACGCATGACTGCATCCAGCAGAAGCGGCTAGAGCCGGGGTATCAGCACACCCAGCACGAGCACGAGGAAACCGCAGGCGAGCAGCCCGAAGGAAACGGGTGCCAGCCATGTCAGGTAGCCCAGCTTCGCCGCGATGCCGCCGATGCCCAGCACCATCGCGACGAGAAGGGTGGTCCAGCGCGGCGCTTTCATGCGCCGCACCGGAAAGCCGGGAAAGCGTGCCGCATGCTCACGCTTCGGCCCGCTCGACGTTGACGCAGCGGTACACCAGCGCGCCGGCCAGCGCGCCCAGGCAAGGCGCCAGCCAGAACAACCAGAGCTGGTGCAACGGCATGTAGCCAGCGCTCTCGCCCACGAACGCCGCCACCGCGGTCGAGCGCGCCGGGTTCACCGAGGTGTTGGTGAGCGGAATGGCGATCATGTGGATCAGGGCCAGCGTCGCGCCGATGGCCAGCGGTGCCCAGCCGGCTGCCGCGCCGGGACGCGTCACCGCCAGGATCACGTACAGGAACACGCCGGTCAGCACGGCCTCGGCGAGGAACGCGGCTGCCATCGGATAACCGCCCGGCGAGAACGCGCCGAAGCCGTTGGTGGCGAACGTGCCCGCGCCGGCGAACGGCAGGAAATCCGGATTGGAGGTGACCAGCACCCACATCAGCGCCCCGGCCAGCAGGCCACCGGCGACCTGGGCCACCACGTAGGCCGGCAGGTGACGGCCCTGGAAGCGGCCCGCCACCCACAAACCGAAGCTCACGGCAGGATTGAAGTGACCGCCGGACACCGCGCCGAACGCGAAAGCGGCCGTCGCCACCGCCACGCCGAAGGCCAGCGATACGCCCAGG
Source organism: Stenotrophomonas sp. HITSZ_GD (assembly GCF_029543105.1). Classification (GTDB taxonomy): domain Bacteria; phylum Pseudomonadota; class Gammaproteobacteria; order Xanthomonadales; family Xanthomonadaceae; genus Stenotrophomonas_A. Next base: position 26,571 of record NZ_JARQXB010000024.1, on the reverse strand, counting down.
TAGCCCAGGCCCAGCGGGTTGAAATCGCCGCCGGCCTGCGCGGCCAATACCGCGCTGCCGCAACCGCCCAGCACCAGCCAGAAAGTTCCGAGGGATTCCGCCACGCACTTCTTGATCAAACTCTGCATATGACACCGTTGAATGGAGGCATCGCTCAGATGCCGCGGCGCAAGTCGCGCTGTCGGCCCGCGATGGTCGGGCTATTGAACGAAGTGGCCGCACCCAGCTCCATGCGACGAATCCAAGAAGGTGCGCGCGCCGTGACCGCGATCGCGCTGCGGCCCTGCCACGCTCGGTGTGACGCAGTTCGCTCGCCTCATAGCGCTATGAAATGTGGGTGCCCATGCGATCCATCGCATTCATGGAGATGTCTGCACCGCTGTTTTCAGCCGTGCTCCGCCACACTGCGCGCCATCGGTCTTGCCCTCACGCGGTGTTTACGCGGTTCGCCGCAAGTAGGCGCTGGCCGCTCCCCCTACCGCGCCGTCTTGCCCGGCTGAGTCGAACCAAGGTGCCCCATGGAAACGCAGGCCCTCAACGTTGTCGTCGCGGACGATCACCCGGTGGTGTTGGCCGGGGTTCGTGCGATCCTCAAGAACGCGCCGCAGCTGCACGTGGCGGCCGAAGCGCATTCGGTGCAGGAAACCTACGCGCGCCTGGCCGATACCGCCTGCGATGTGCTGGTCACCGACTATTCGATGCCCGATACCGGCGAGGCCGATGGCCTGTCGTTGATCGGCGAGGTGCGCCGGCGCTATCCGCTGCTGCCGATCGTGGTGCTCACCATGATGGGCAACCCCGGCATGATCCAGATCCTGCTGGCGCACGGCGTGCTGGCCGTGGTGGATAAGAGCTCGTCGATGGACGAACTGCCGACGGCGATCCTCTCGGCGTCGCGGCGCCGCCGCTTCATCAGCGCCACGTTCCGCCACAAGCTGGCGTTGCTGCATACGCCCGGCGGCGATGCGTCGCCGCCGCCGCGGCTGTCGCCGCGCGAGACCGAGGTGGTGCGCATGCTGGCGTTGGGCGCCACGCCCAGCGAAGTGGCCGACCGGCTGGGCAGCGGCACCAAGACGGTGAGCAAGCAGAAGAAGGACGCGATGCGCAAGCTCGGGGTATCCACCGATGCGGCGTTGTTCGAATACGTGCGGGCGCAGGGCTGGCTGGGGTGAGCCGGCATGGGCGCTGTGCCTCAGTTCCGGCGGTGGGCGGCGTGGCTCGCGTTGGTCGCCTGCCTGGCCGCGCGCGCGGCAGCCTCTCCCGCCACCGCACCCGCCCCTGACCCCGGCCAGGCCGCGCAGGCCTGGCTGCGGCAGCATCCGGTGCTGACGGTGGGCACCGTCGCCGACGGCTGGCCACCCTACGAAGCCCGCCCCGGCGAGCGCTTGCAGGGCCTTTCCCCCGATTACCTGCGCGCGATCGCCACGCACCTGGGCGTCTCGCTGCGGCCCCAGGTGTATGCCGATTGGCCGCATCTGCTGGCAGCGGCGTGCAAGGGCGAAGTGGATGTGGTGATGAGCGTGTCGATCACCGCGTCGCGCACGCGATGCCTCTCCTATACCCGGCCTTATCACAGCGTGCGGCCCGCCGTCGTCGGCCGGCGCGAGGACGCGGCGCGCCTGCTCGCCCCCGCGCCGAACCTGCGCATCGCCATCGAAGCGGGCTACGTGCTGGGCGAGTCCCTGCCCGAGGCCTACCCGGATGCACGCGTGCTGACGGTGCCCGACCTGCAGGCCGCGCTGGAGGCCGTGGCCGATGGCCGGGCGGATGCTTACATCGGCAATCCGCACGTCGTCGCGCTGGCCCTGCAGCGCATGCCGCATCCCGCGTTGGCGGTGCTGGGGCCGGCGCGGCTGCCGCCGGTCACCTTGCATTTCGCTACCCCCAACGACCGCGGCCCGCTGGCCATGGCGATCGACCAGGCGCTGCAGACCGTTTCGCCGGCCGAGCGCGCGGCCATCGACCGGCGCTGGCTCGATACCCGCCTGGCCTGGGCGAGCGAGCCGCCGTTGCTTTCCACGCGCGAACGGCAATGGCTGTCCACGCTGCCGGTGCTGCGGGTGGCCTACGATCCCGATTGGGTGCCGCTGACGGTGCGTGGCAGCGATGGCGCGATGTCCGGCATCCTCGGCGACTACCTGCAGCAGATGCAGAGCCGCCTGGGTTTGCGCCTGCAGGCCGTACCGGCGCGCAACTGGCGCGAGGCGCGCGCGCTCATCGCGGCGGGCAAGGCGGACATCGCGCCGGCCAGCGACGACGCCGGCTATGGACCGGCATGGCGACTGACCCGTCCGTTGGTCAGCTTTCCCTGCGTGATCGTCACCCGCCGCCACAGCGACACCGTGGGCGGGCTGGACGATCTTGCCGGCAAGCGCATCGCCGTCAGCGATCCGGACGTGGCATCGCGGTTGGCGCGCAGCCTGCCCGGCATGATCCCGGTGGAGGTGGCCAGCGACCGCGAAGGCCTGCGCCAGGTGGTGACCCGCGCGGCCGATGCGTATGTCGGCAACCTCGCCGCGGTCGACAACCAACTGCGCGACCACGATTTCGGCGACCTGCACGTCGCTGCGCCGGCGGGATTCTCCGACCACATGGGCCTGGCCGTGCGAGCGCCCTACGCGCCGCTGGTACCGCTGCTGGACCGCGTGGCCGCCGACATGGGCGAGGCTGCCCGCCAAGACATCCGCAAGCGCTGGCTCAAGGTGGATTACGACTACGGTGTGGCCCGGCCGGTGGTGCTGTGGAGCAGCGCGCTGGCCTTGCTGATCATCGGCCTGCTCGTGGCCGCCTACCTGCGCCTGCGCGCGGAGATCGCGCGCCGGCGCGAAGCCGACGACCGGTTGCGCGAAATCTCGCGCAACCTGCCGGCGGTCGTGTTCAAGTTGCGCCGCTCGCGCGAGGGCGACTATCGCTTCGTGTACGTCACCGGCAACCCCAGGCCCCTGTTCGGGCTGGACGCCGAGCAGATCATGGCCGACGCCGGCACGGTCTTCGGGCGCATCCGCGCGGAGGACCAGGTTGTGTTGCACGAAGCCTTCGAGTCCTCGGCCCGCAGCCTGCGGCCGGTCGCCTGCGATTTCCGCGCCACCGGCGCGGAGGGGGCGCGCTGGATATCGCTCACCGCCGTACCGCGTCGCGTGGATGCGGACGCGGTGCATTGGTCCGGCTACTGGGACGACTCCACCGACCTGCATGCGCAGAACGAGGCGCTGGAGCGCGCACGCGCCACCGCCGTGGACGCGGCGGCCGCCAAGGCGCACTTCCTGGCCGTGATGAGCCACGAAATCCGCACGCCGATGGCGGGGCTGGCCGGGCTGCTGGAGCTGCTGGGCCGCACGCCGTTGTCGCCGGCGCAGCGGCAATTGCTTGCCACGAGCGCCGAATCGGCCGCCGCGCTGCGGCAGATCCTCGATGACGTGCTGGATTTCTCCAAGGCCGAGGCGGGCCAGATGCAGTTGGAGGCGATCGAGGTGGACCTGCGCGGCATCGCCAGCAGCGTGATGGAGGTGTCCGCACCGCAGGCACGCGGCAAGGGGCTGGCGCTGGACCTGTCGATCTCGAACCTGCTGGCCGCGCGGCATCTGGGCGATCCGTACCGGCTGCGCCAGATCCTGCTCAACCTGATCGGCAACGCGGTGAAGTTCACCGCGCGCGGCCGCGTATCGCTGTCGATCGAGGTGGAAGACGCCCTGCCCCCGCGCGAGGACGCGCAGCAACGCGTTCGCATCGAAGTGCGCGATACCGGCGTGGGCATCGATCCGACACAGCAGGCCAGGCTGTTCCGACCGTTCGTGCAGGCCGATGCGACGACCACGCGGTACCACGGCGGCACCGGGCTGGGCCTGTCGATCAGCCGCCAGCTCGCCGCGCTGATGGGCGGGACGCTCCAGTTGGAGAGCACGCCGGGCATCGGTACCCGGCTCACGTTGGCCCTGACGCTGCCGGTGCGGCGGGCGTCCTTGCGCGATTCCGACCTGGCGGGCCACCGCGTGCGCGTGGACATCCGCGAGGTGGCACTACGCGAGGCCGTGTCCGGCCTGCTGCGGGGCTGGGGCCTGGTGCCGGCCGACACCGCGGCGGCGTGCGATGCCTGGATCGGCGATACCCCGCCGCCGCCCGAGCTGGCGGCGCGCAGCATCGTGCTGCGCCCGCACGATCAGGATCTCGGCCCGCTCCTGCAGCTGGAGAGCGACCCGCTGCTGCCGTCGCACCTGCACCGCGCCCTGCTGGCGATCCTGCGGCCACCGCCGGCGGAGGCGACGCCGCGGCCCGCCCCGCGCCACGACATCGCCCCCCTGCTGGTAGTCGAAGACCACCCGACCAACCAGATGCTCATCGGCCTGCAGTTAGAAGAACTGGGCTATCCGCACGTCATCGTCGGCGATGGGCACGCCGCGTTGGCCAGGCTGGCCTTGCAGGCACCTTCCCTCGTGCTGACCGACATCAGCATGCCGGGCATGGACGGCCACGCGCTGGCGCGCGAGATCCGCGCGCGGCAAGCCGGCGACATGCGCGTGCCGATCCTCGCCATGACCGCGAACGTGCTGGAGGACACGCCCTCGGCGGATCTGGACGCCTACCTGCACAAGCCGGTCGACCTGGCACAGCTGGCCGCGGCCTTGTCGCGCTGGCTTCCGGCCGCGACCCCCGCGACACCCGGGCCGCCGGTAGACCGGGCAGGCGCGCTGCGCGCGCGGCACGGCGAACACCTGCCGCTGCTGCTCGACACGTTCCTGGAGACCACCACGCAGGACCGGCATGCGGTGCAGGACGCGTTGGCGCGCGACGATCGCCCGGCCACCGCGCAGCGCATCCATCGCATCAGCGGTGCCCTGGGCTACTTCGGCTATACCGAACTGGCAGTGGCCGGGCGCGACCTGAGCCATGCGCTGGAAAGCACGTCGCTGGCCGACCAGCGCGAGGCCTGCGAACAGTTCCTGCAGCAACTCGACGCGGTATGCGAGGAACTGGCGTCACTGCGCCACCCGGACGCGTGACGCGCCGTACCGGGACGATGGGGCGCCTGCCTCTTCGATAATTCGAATACCCCCGCCGCAGTTGCGTTGTTAGCGTGACGTGTATCGATGTTCTTCGCGGCACCCGGTTCGATCCATGCTTCCCAACAGCTCCGCACTGCACGCCTCGGCCACCATCGGCGAGGGAGATTCCCGCAGGTCGTCCACGGTGCGGCGGCATTGGCTGTGCCGCGAACTGGTCGAACACAGTTTCGTGGCCCTGGGCGCCTCGCAACTTTCTCCCAGCGTCGTGGACCTGGAGCGCGAATTGTCCTTCTGGCGCGGGCACTACCAGCGCACCGCCGCGTGGCATCGCGACGTGCTGCCCTTCAACGAGTACGTGCCTGCGTTCACCCTGGGCATCGGGTTGTTCCTGCAATGCCACGACTGCCTGCTGGAAGCGTTGAACGAGCGGATGATGGCCCTGCGCTACGCCCGTGTCCGCCGCCGCTCGCGCGTGGAGTGGCACGAGGCGCGGCAGGCGGTGCATGCCGCCTACCTGCGCTTGCAGACGCATTGGGAGTCGCTCTCCAGCCGCCAGGCACAGGCCGATGCGACGCCCGACCTGCCCCCCGCCTCCCCGCATCAACGCGCGCACGCCACGCTCCTTCCGCCGCGTGCCAAGCGCCCCAGGGTGCGGCCGGCCTGACGCCCCGATGTGAGCGCGATCGTCCCTCTCCCGCCCGCATGCCCAAACGCTCGCGCCCGCACGGTGCATGAGCCGGCGGAGCGCGCATGAAGCCGCGCGCCTCTCGGACCGCCGTCGCATTGCGCCGCGTTTCGGACGACAGCATGGGGTCGTTGCGTCCCATCCTCGAAAGCCGCGGCTATCGCACGCGCTACGCCCCGCTCTCGGCCGAACGGGTACGGTCCATCGACCCGCTGGAGGTGGACATCCTGGTGGTCATCGGCCACCTGCCGCTGCGCGCGGATCTCGCGCAGACGCGCCTGCCGCGCGAGGTCATCGACCTGATCCGCGCGCGTGCGCACTACGGCCTGCCGTTGCTCGGCATCGACTTCGGGGCGCAGCTCATCGCGCACGCGCTGGGCGGCGATATCCGGGCCCTGCCCCGGCCGGAGATCTGCGTGGCGCCCGTGCGGCTGACCGAAGCGGGCAAGCGCTCCTGCCTGGCGCCCCTCGGGCACACCACGCCGGTCGTGCATTGGCATGGCCATGAGGCCGCGTTGCCGCCGGGGTTCGAGACGCTGGCCACGACGCCCGCGTGCGCGACGCAGGCCTACCGTCATGGGCGGGCCACGCTCGGCCTGCAATTCCACATGGAGGCGGACCATGACTACCTCCACACCCAACTGCAGGCATTGCAGACCGCCCTGACCGTGGCGGGGATAGCGCGCGACGCGCTACACGCCCAGGCCACCGAGCAGCTGCAGCGCATGCGCCACGCCTGCCATGCAGTCATGACGCGCTGGCTGGACGATCTCGATGGACAGGAAAGCCCACCGCCGGAGCCGGCCGAGCCCTGGGACTGAGCCGGCCCCGCTGGCTTCACTTCACCGAGTAGACCAGGTTCAACATGGTCACCGTATCGGTCTTCTTGAAGCCCGGATCGACATCGCTGTTGTAGCGGACCTGGTAACCCACCTTGAGCGCCAGCGCCTGGGTCATCGAGACCTGCAGGCCCAGGTCGTTCTGCACGAAGGTGTTCAGGCGGCCGGATTCCACCAGGAAGGTGTCCAGCAGGCGCGTGCTGTCGTTGAGCTGCCAGCCGAAATCGGCCAGTCCGCGCACGATGCCTTCGTTCTCCACCGCGCCGCTGGAAGCATCGTGGCTGCGGCGGAAGCCAGGGCCGATCTCGGTGACCAGGCGCAGGCGGTCGTCGTCCAGCCAGCGGTAGCCATAGCTGGCCGCCGCCACGCCGTGCCAGAGGTAGCTGGCGAAGTTGTCATGGTCATAGCGCAGCGAGCCGACGAGATAGCTGCGCTTGTCCAGGTCGAAGGCCGAGGAGAACGCCAGGCCGTAGCGGTTGGCGGTGTCCTCCATCTCTGATTCCGGCACGCCGTCCAGGTTGCGGTCGACCTCCACCTCGCCGCGGTTGCGCAGCCAGAACACCGAGGCATCGTGGTGCCAGCGCCCGTCGTCGAGGCCGGCGGACAACGCGGCGTTGATGTTTTGCGCGCGCGTATTGCCGCTGGCGCTGGTCAGGCCCAGTTCGCCGCTGCCGGTCCAGCCCGCCGCACTGGCCGGCGCGTCCTGCGCCAGCGCCGGAAAGGAAACGACCATGGCCGCGGCGAGCGCGGCGGGAACACACTTGCGAAGCATCGAACTACCCGTGGTTTTGAAGGAACGGGCAATCTAGTGAGGCCTCACCGCGCCGGATATTGGACGCTTCGCACCCCTGCCACGCCGAAAGCGCCTACGCGCCGGCGGGTTCGCCATGCTCGACGATGAGCTGGATCGCCTCGCCGCCACGGTAGTCGTCGCGCACCAGGCGGTAGGCCAGATGCATGCGTGGCGGTGGCGGCTGGCCGCGCCAGCCGCCGAAGTGGATCGCGTTGACGGGCGCCGGCAACCCCGCCAGGCGCAAGGTGTAGCGCACATGGCGCTCCTTCAACGGCCGCCACTGCACCACGTCGAACACGCCGTCGAACAAGGGCTCGGGGAACGCCTGCCCCCATGGGCCAGCCATCTGCAAAGCCTCGGCGTGGCGCCAGTCGAACTCGTGCGGCGCCAGTTCGCCATCGCTGAGCAGTTCGGCGTGCAGCGTGGACGGATCGACCAGCCGCTCCACCTGCGCCAGCAGCGCCTCGCCGAACGCGGGCAGCGCGGCGCGCGGCAGGCTCAGGCCGGCCGCCATCGCGTGCCCGCCGAAGCGCTCGATGAGGCCGGGATGCCGCGCATCGATGGCCGCCAGCACGTCGCGCATGTGCAGGCCGGCGATCGAGCGCGCCGAGCCGCGCAGCAGTTCGGCGCCTGGTTCGGCCGGTGCGAACGCCACCACCGGGCGATGCAGCCGGTCCTTCATCCGCGAGGCCACCAGGCCGATCACGCCCGGATGCCATTGCGCATCGAACAGGCACGCGGCGAGCGGCGCCTGCCCCTCGGCCTGCAACAGGGCGCGCGCCACTGCCGTCTCGGCCTCGTCGGTCATCGCCTGCTGCACCGCGCGGCGCTCGGCGTTGATCTCCTCCAGCAGCGCGGCTATCTCCCGCGCCCGCTGCGGTTGCTCGCACAGCAGCAACTCGATGCCCAGCGCCATGTCCTCCAGGCGGCCGGCGGCGTTGAGCCGCGGCGCCAGCGCGTAGCCGATGTCGCTGGCCGTAAGCCGCGCGGCATCGCGCCCGCTGGCTTCGATCAAGGCGCGCAGGCCGATGCAGCCTTTGCCCTGGCGCAGGCGTCGCAGCCCGGCCAGCACCAGCGCACGGTTGTTCACGTCCAGCGGCACGAGGTCGGCCACCGTACCGACGGCCACCAGGTCGAGCAGCTCGCCCAGGTCCGGCCCGGCATCGGCAAAGGCGCCACGGCCGCGCAGTTCGGCACGCAGCGCAAGCAGCACGTAGAAGATCACGCCGACGCCGGCCAACGCCTTGCTCGGGAAACCATCGCCGGCGAGGTTCGGATCGACGATGGCATGCGCGGGCGGCAGCTGTTCGCCCGGCAGGTGGTGGTCGGTGACCAGCACCGTCCAGCCGCGCGCACGCGCGGCGGCGATGCCGGCATGGCAGGCGATGCCGTGGTCAACCGTCACCAGCACGTCGGGGCGCAGCGGGGCCAGCTCTTCGACCAGCGCCGGCGACAGGCCGTAGCCGTGCACCATGCGATTGGGCACCGCGTGGTGGACGTCGGTGGCGCCGAGCATGCGCAGCCCGCGCACGCCGACCGCGCAGGCGGTGGCGCCGTCGCAATCGAAATCGCCGACGACGAGGATGCGCTGGTGCGCGGCGATGGCATCGGCCAGCAACGCGGTGGCATGTGCGATGTTGCTCAGCGCCGACGGCGGCAGCAGCCCGGCCAGCTTCGGCTGCGCGGCATGCATGTCGCGCGCGCCACGTGCCGCGTACAGGCGTCGCAGCAACGGCAGCGTATCGTCGGGCCACTCGCCTTCCACGCCCGCCGCGCGGCGGACGATCCTTGCCGTTGCCTTCATCCGGCCAGGCCGGTCCACGGGCGGCGCCAGAAGCGCCAGCGCTGGGGCGCCGACAGCGAGAGCACTTCGCCGTCCTGGAAGTCCAGCGTGAGGCGACCGAGTTCGCCGCGACGCATGGCCTGCATCAGCGGCTGCACCACGTCGTCGCTGAACTGCTGCAGCGAGCGCAGATGGCGCAGGTCCACCAGCGCATCCACTTCACCTTCGGCATCGGTCGCCACGCCAGCAGCTTGCGCGAGCGCGCGCAACAGCGGCTCGCGGCTGCGCACCTGGCCGTAAGGCGCGCTCACGGCGTCCGGCAAACGGCTACCGCCCCAGAACCACAGCGAGTTGATCGCCGGCTTGCCACGCGCGATGCGCTGGCGGTTCCAGGCGTGCTGGTGCAGCAGCACCTGCGATTCGGTCAGCAGCGCACGCCAGCGGCGGCCGGCCTCGCCTTGCGGCAGGTGCGCGAACAGGTCGTCGCCGAGCGCGTCGTCGGGTTCGGCGAAATCCGGCAGCTCGGCCTGCGGGGACAAGCGCAGGTACCAGCGCGAGGGGTCCGGCGCGTCGAGCACGAAGCCGGCATCGGCGAACAGCGGGCGCAGGTCGGGCAGCAGCGCGGCCGCGTCGGCCGCCTCCAGGCCCATCGCCTCCCCGTGCGCCATCATCCGCGCACCGTGCATGTCCGGCACCACGTAGGCCGGATCGGCGCGCAGCCAGGTGGCGCCGGCCGCATCGCCGGCATCGCGCTGGCGCGTGAGCGCCGCCACCGGCCAGGTGGCCGGGGTGATCGAGAAGTGACGCAACAACTGGGCGCGCTCGCCGCTGTCGGCGGCGCGATGGTCGGCCCGGGCCAACGCCCGGGCGACGGAATCGGCCGCCAGCTTGCCCGGCAGGCGGCCGCGGGCCGGCAACAGCAGGGTCGCCGTGGCCATCGGTCAGTCGAGGTAGGCGACGCTGACCACTTCGTACTCGCGCTGGCCGGCGGGTGCGTCGATGGTGACGCTGTCGCCTTCCAGCTTGCCGATCAGCGCCCGCGCCAGCGGCGAGGAGATCGCGATCAGCCCTTGCTTGATGTCCGCTTCCAGGTCACCCACGATCTGGTAGCGCTTTTCCTCGTCGGTCTCCACGTCGGCCAGGGTGACGGTGGCGCCGAACACGATCTTGCTGCCGGCGCCGAGCTTGGTCACGTCGATCACCTCGGCGTGGGACAGCTCGCCTTCCAGCTGCTTGATGCGGCCTTCGATGAAGCCCTGTTCCTCGCGCGCGGCGTGGTACTCGGCGTTTTCCTTGAGGTCGCCATGCTCGCGGGCCTCGGCGATCGCGGTGATCACCTTCGGGCGCTTGACCGACTTCAGGTGATCGAGCTCCTCGCGCAGACGCTGCGCGCCCTTGGCAGTGATGGGGGCTCTCATGCTTCCAGCTCCTTGTGCAGTTCCTGCAGCGACCACACCGGGCCGGTTCCGCGGAACTCGAGTGAATTCACCAGCGCGCGGGCGCCGGCGATGGTGGTCGAATAGGTCACGCGCTGCTGCAGCGCTTCCCGACGGATCGAGAAGGAATCGGCGATCGCCGCGCGGCCTTCGGTGGTGTTGACGATATACACGATTTCGCCGTTCTTGATCGCATCGACGATGTGCGGACGTCCTTCCACCACCTTGTTGACGATCTCGCATTCCAGGCCGTGCTGCTGCAGCCACGCGCCGGTGCCGCGGGTGGCGACCAGGCTGAAGCCGCGTTCGACCAGCGCCTGGGCCACCGGCAGCACGCGCTTCTTGTCCGGGTCACGCACCGAGACGAACGCCTTGCCCGGCTGCGGCGCCTTGATGCCGCCGGCTTCCTGCGCGCGCGCCAGCGCCGCACCGAAGCTGCGGCCCACGCCCATCACCTCGCCGGTGGAACGCATTTCCGGCCCGAGGATCGGGTCCACGCCCTGGAACTTGGCGAACGGGAAGATCGCTTCCTTCACCGAGTAGTAGTCCGGCACGATCTCCTTGGTCGCGCCCTGCTCGGCCAGCGTCTTGCCGGCCATGCAGCGCGCGGCGATCTTGGCCAGCGGCACGCCGATGGCCTTGGATACGAACGGCACGGTGCGCGAGGCGCGCGGATTGACTTCCAGCAGGAACACGGTGTCCGTGCCGTCCTCGTTGGTCTGGATGGCGAACTGGGTGTTCATCAGGCCGACCACGTTCAGCGCCTTGGCCAGCTCGACGACCTGGCGGCGCAGCTCGTCCTGGGTGGCGGCCGACAGCGAGTACGGCGGCAGCGAGCAGGAGGAGTCGCCCGAGTGCACGCCGGCTTCCTCGATGTGCTCCATCACGCCGCCGATCAGCACGTTGCCGTCCTTGTCGGCGATGATGTCCACGTCCACCTCGACGGCGTTGTCGAGGAAGCGGTCCAGCAGCACTGGCGAGTCGTTGGAGACCTTCACCGCGTCGCGCACGTAGCGCGCCAGGTCGGATTCGCCATAGACGATTTCCATCGCGCGGCCGCCCAGCACGTAGCTCGGGCGCACGACCAGCGGGTAGCCGATCTCGCGCGAGAGCAGCAGCGCCTCGTCGGCGTTGCGCGCGATGCGGTTCGGCGGCTGCTTGAGCGCGAGCTTGTCCACCAGCTGCTGGAAGCGCTCGCGATCCTCGGCCAGGTCGATCGAATCGGGCGAGGTGCCGATCACCGGCACGCCGTTGGCTTCCAGCGCCTTGGCGAGCTTGAGCGGGGTCTGGCCGCCGTACTGCACGATCACGCCCTTGGGCTGTTCCAGCTCGACGATTTCCAGCACGTCTTCCAGCGTCAGCGGCTCGAAGTACAGGCGGTCGGAGGTGTCGTAGTCGGTGGAGACGGTTTCCGGGTTGCAGTTGACCATGATGGTCTCGAACCCGTCCTCGCGCAGTGCCAGCGCGGCGTGCACGCAGCAGTAGTCGAACTCGATGCCCTGGCCGATGCGGTTGGGGCCGCCGCCGAGGATCATGATCTTGTCGCGGTTGCTCGGCGCCGCCTCGCACTCGTCCTCGTAGGTCGAGTACAGGTAGGCGGTGCTGGTGGCGAACTCGGCGGCGCACGAGTCCACGCGCTTGTACACCGGGCGCACCTTGTGCGCGCGGCGCAGCGCGCGCACGCCGGCCTCGTTGGTCCCGGTCAGCTGGGCCAGGCGCGCATCGGAGAAGCCGGCGCGCTTGAGCTTGCGCAGGCGTGCGGCGTCGAGGGCGCCCAGGCCGTCCGCGGCGACCTGCTGCTCGGTGGCGATGATCTCCTCGATCTGGTCGAGGAACCACGGGTCGATGTAGGAGAGGTTGTAGACCTCTTCCACGCTCATGCCGGCACGGAAGGCATCACCGACGTAGAACAGGCGCTCCGGACCCGGCGCCTTGAGTTCGCGGCGCAGCGTGGTCAGGTCGTCGGCATCGGCGAGGTTCAGGCCGGTCGGGTCCAGGCCGATCTTGCCGGTTTCCAGGCCGCGCAGGGCCTTCTGCATCGACTCCTGGAAGGTGCGGCCCATCGCCATCACCTCGCCCACCGACTTCATCTGGGTGGTCAGGCGCGCATCGGCCTGCGGAAACTTCTCGAAGGCGAAGCGCGGAATCTTGGTGACGACGTAGTCGATCGACGGCTCGAACGAAGCCGGCGTGAGGCCGCCGGTGATCTCGTTCTTCAGCTCGTCCAGCGTGTAGCCGACGGCGAGCTTGGCCGCGACCTTGGCGATCGGGAAGCCCGTGGCCTTGGAGGCCAGCGCCGAGGAACGCGACACGCGCGGGTTCATCTCGATCACCACCACGCGGCCGGTGTTCGGGTTGATGCCGAACTGCACGTTGGAACCGCCGGTGTCCACGCCGATCTTGCGCAGCACCGCGATGGAGGCATCGCGCAGGCGCTGGTATTCCTTGTCGGTAAGCGTCTGCGCCGGAGCGACGGTGATCGAGTCGCCGGTGTGCACGCCCATCGGGTCGAGGTTCTCGATCGAGCAGACGATGATGCAGTTGTCCGCGGTGTCGCGGACCACTTCCATCTCGAATTCCTTCCAGCCCAGCACCGATTCCTCCACCAGCACCTCGGTGGTCGGCGACAGTTCCAGGCCGCGGTTGACGATCTCGATCAGCTCTTCGCGGTTGTAGGCGATGCCGCCGCCGCTGCCGCCCAAGGTGAAGCTGGGGCGGATGATGGTCGGGTAGCCGACGCGGGTCTGGATCTCCAGCGCTTCTTCCAGCGTGTGCGCCACGGCCGCCTTCGGGCACTCCAGGCCGATCTCGCCCATGGCCACGCGGAACAGCTCGCGGTCCTCGGCCATGCGGATCGCTTCGCGCTTGGCGCCGATCAGCTCGACGTTGTACTTCTCCAGCACGCCGTGGTCGGCCAGGTCCAGCGCGCAGTTCAGCGCGGTCTGGCCGCCCATGGTCGGCAGCAGCGCGTCGGGCTTCTCCTTGGCGATGATCTTCTCGACCGTCTGCCAGTTGATCGGCTCGATGTACACGGCGTCGGCCATGTTCGGGTCGGTCATGATCGTGGCCGGGTTGCTGTTGACCAGCACCACGCGGTAGCCCTCGTCACGCAGCGCCTTGCACGCCTGCGCGCCGGAGTAGTCGAACTCGCAGGCCTGGCCGATGACGATCGGGCCGGCGCCGATGATGAGGATGGTCTGGATGTCTGAGCGCTTGGGCATTTTCTTCTCGAGATCTGGGCGGTCGCGGGGCGGCGGCCGCCTGTCAGGATGGATCGGTGGGGAGCAGCGGACGGTGCACGGGGGATGGGGGCCGGCGGGCGCCAGGCGCGCGCCGGCCGCCGCTCACGCCTTGTGCTCGCCGATCAGCGCGATGAAGCGGTCGAACAGCGGCGCCACGTCGCGCGGGCCCGGCGAAGCTTCCGGGTGGCCCTGGAAGCTGAAGGCCGGCGCGTCGGTCAGCGCGATGCCCTGGTTGGTGCCGTCGAACAGCGAACGGTGCGTCACCCGCACGTTGGCCGGCAAGGTCGCCTCGTCCACCGCGAAACCGTGGTTCTGCGAGGTGATCATCACCCGGCCATCGTCCAGGTCCTGCACCGGGTGGTTGGCGCCGTGGTGGCCGTGGCCCATCTTCACGGTCTTCGCGCCGGCGGCCAGCGCCAGCAGCTGGTGGCCCAGGCAGATGCCGAAGGTCGGGACCTTGCGCGCGACGAATTCCTTGATCGCGGCGATGGCGTAATCGCACGGTTCCGGGTCGCCGGGGCCGTTGCTGAGGAACACGCCATCGGGCTTGAGCGCCAGCACCTCGGCCGCCGGGGTCTGCGCCGGCACCACGGTGACCTCGCAGCCGCGCTCGGCCAGCATGCGCAGGATGTTGAGCTTCACGCCGTAGTCGTAGGCGACGACCTTGTACTTCGGCGCGGCGTTGACGAATTCATTGCGGTCCAGGTCCAGCTGGCCCTCGGTCCACGGGTAGGCCTTGTCGGTGCTGACCACCTTGGCCAGGTCCATGCCCTTCAGGCCCGGGAACTTGCGCGCCGCTTCCAGCGCCTTGTCGACGTCGATGTCGTCGCCGGCCATCAGCGCGCCGTTCTGGGCGCCCTTCTCGCGCAGGATGCGGGTGAGCTTGCGGGTGTCGATGCCGGAGATGGCGACCACGCCGCGCGCCTGCAGCCATTGCGGCAACGAGGCCTGGCTGCGCCAGTTGCTCGGGCGGCGCGGCACGTCGCGCACGATCAGGCCGGCCGACCAGACCTTGCGGGCCTCGTCGTCCTGGTCGGTGAAACCGGTGTTGCCGATGTGCGGGTAGGTCAGCGTGACCAGCTGGCGGGCGTAGGACGGGTCGGTGACGACTTCCTGGTAGCCGGTCATGGCGGTGTTGAACACCACTTCGCCGACCGACAGCCCGGAGGCGCCTACGGATTCACCCTCGAACACGGTGCCGTCTTCGAGGACAAGGATTGCGGGTTGGGTCACGGGAATCTCGCTGTGGCTGCGGGGGACTCCGAGATGCACCGGCCAAAATCCGGTTGCAGCAAAGCGCGGACGCGGTGCTGGGGACCGGTCCGACGCTAGGTTCGGGCAAGCGGGAATTGTAGCGGCAAGCGCCCGGCACTGCCAGTGTGAATACGGAATGCCGCTATTCCATCGCGGCGTGGCGTGCGCCGCGTTCAGCCAAGCAGATCGCGCACGCGATACAGCCCCGGCGCGCGGCCGTGCAGCCGCTTGGCCGCATGCAGCGCGCCGCGCG
Source organism: Stenotrophomonas sp. HITSZ_GD (assembly GCF_029543105.1). GTDB lineage: Bacteria > Pseudomonadota > Gammaproteobacteria > Xanthomonadales > Xanthomonadaceae > Stenotrophomonas_A. Next base: position 11,286 of record NZ_JARQXB010000024.1, on the reverse strand, counting down.
CGAAGATGTCGCGGTTGGTGGCACGGTGCACCAGCTCGATGCGCTCGCCCAGGCCGGTGAACTGCACCAGGTGCTCGCCGACGATATCGCCGGCGCGCAGGCTGGCGAAACGCGGTTGCGCACCGCTGCCGGTGGCCGCCTCCCCCAACGTGAGCGCCGTGCCCGAAGGGGCGTCCTGCTTGTGGATGTGGTGCGATTCGACGATGTCGCAATCCCAACCCGGCAACGTGCCGGCGGCACGCTCGACCAGGTCGGCCAGCACGGCGACGCCGAGGCTGAAGTTGGATGCCCACACCAGCGGAATCTGCGCGGCGGCCTGGGCCAGCGCCTCGCGCTGCTCCGGCGCCAGCCCGGTGGTGCCGGAGACCAGCGCCACGCCCCGCTGCACGCACAGCGCCAGCAATGGCGAGAAGCCCTGCGGCAGGCTGAAGTCCACCGCGACATCGAAGGGCGGCGCGCCCGCCAGCTCGCTGGCGGCGAAATGCGGCACGCCGTCGACAACCCGCTGCGACGGCGCACGCCCGACCACCGCAGCGACGACCGCCAGCGCGGGATCCTCGGCGGCCAGACGCAACAGGGCCTGGCCCATGCGCCCGGAGGCGCCGTGGATCAGCAATTTGAGGGGGGCGGTCGGCGTATTCATGGGCGCAGGCTAGCGGCTGGGAGAGACACTGGGAAGCCCTGCGGCGTGCATGCGTCAGCCCGGCGTCGCGCCATGCAGGCGCTTGTCCCAGCTCTCCACCTGCCCCTGTGCCAGGCGGCGCTCGAAGAGCGTACGCCACGAGGGCACCAGCGGCAGGCGCAACACCTCCTCCAGCAAGGCCGGTTCGACCCCGCGCCGGTACAGCAGCTCCGCCAACCGGGCCAACGGCCAATGCGGATGCGGCCGCGCCTTCAGCACCAGGACATCGCCTGCCGCCACGTGCCCCGGCGCCAGCACCCGGTAGTACCAGCCGGTGCGCCCGGTGTCCTGCACGCGCCGCGCCATGTCGGCCACGCCGAAGCGATCGGACAGCTTCCAGCACGGCTGGCGCAGTTGCGAGACCTCCACCACCGCCGTTCCCAGGGCGAAGCGATCGCCCAGGCAGACGTCGGCCTCGGTCAGGCCGCTACTGGAGAGGTTCTCGCCGAACGCGCCGCCGGCGGCGAGCAGCGGATGATCGCCCAGCGCCGCGCGCCAGGCCGCGTAGTGATCATGCGGGTAATGGTGGATGGCCTTGTCCGGGCCGCCATGCACGCGCCGGTCGCCCTGTTCGTCGCCGGCCAGGCCCAGCTCGCCCACCGCCACCGGCCCGTCCACCCGGCGCTTGTCGATCGCGCTGCGGCTGCCAGGCCGGGTGAAGTCCACGACCTTGCCCACCCGCACCTGTTCGATTCGCACGTCCATCGCATTCCTCCACGCTGACAGCCGATTATGCGACCGCCGGGCCGACGCGCGCCTGGCCAGCGTGCATCGTGATTGCGGCTCGGCGTTGGGCCGAGCACGGCACGCCGACCCGCATCCGCCAGCGCCTGTGCAGCAGACGCGCTGCGTGACCGCCTCCGTGCGTGCGAACTCCCGCCCCGCTGCCCATGCCGGCAATCCACCTGAAGCACGCCAGCATCACCGACGCCCCACCCGCGTGCGCCGCATCCTGCGGTGCCCGGATGAGTCCCGGAAAAGCCCTTAAGCTGTCGCATCCCCCTTGGAATGCTTCCATGCAGCTCAACCAGCAGCTCGTTCTCGTCACCGGTGCCGGGCGCGGCCTGGGCCAGGCCATCGCGCGCGCCTTCGCCGCCCAGGGCGCGCGGGTCGTGATCAATTACCACCGCAGCCGCGAGGCCGCCGAAGCGCTCGCCGCTGATCTGGGCGACCACGCCCTGGCGCTGGCCGCCGATGTCACCGACCCGGCCGCGGTCCAGGCGCTGGTCGCCCGCGCGCAGGCGCACTTCGGCCAACCGGTGAGTACGGTGGTCAACAACGCGCTGGCCGATTTCTCCTTCAATGGCGACGCACGCGCGCGGCCGGACAGCATCGGCTGGGCGGATTTCGCCGCGCAGTTCGAGGGCAGCGTGCGCGGCGCGCTCAACACCGTGCAGGCCACGCTGGCCGGCATGCGCGAGCGGCATTTCGGCCGCGTGGTGAACGTGGGCACCAATCTCTTCCAGAACCCCGTGGTGCCCTACCACGACTACACCGCCGCCAAGGCCGCCCTGCTGTCGCTGACGCGCACGCTGGCCGGCGACCTCGGGCCGGACGGCATCACTGTGAACATGGTCTCCGGCGGCCTGCTGCGCACCACCGATGCGAGCGCGGCCACGCCCGAGGCGGTGTTCGACTACATCGCCGCGGCCACGCCGCTGCGCAGCGTCACCACCCCGGCGGAATTCGCCGATGCGGTGCTGTTCTTCGCCTCGCCATGGTCGCGCGCGGTGACCGGGCAGAACCTGGTGGTGGACGGCGGCCTGGTGCGCGATTGACGAGCGGCCGGCGGCGATGCGCGCCGCGTGCCGCGTGCCGCCGCCGGAGTCAGGGCTTGGGCGGCGTGGGGCCGCAGCTGTCGCAGCCGCCGCAGGCGCCTGCGTTGCCGCTGGCCGGCGGCGCCAGCCGGCGCCCCCATCGCTGCGCCCGCGCAGAGGAACGCCGCAGCAACGCCAATGCCAGTGCCGAGCGGGTGCGCCGCCAGCTGTTCGGGAACTGCTTCTTCCACACGACGCCCGCGCTGACCACGGCGGCCAGCGCGATGACGAGATATTGCAGCCACAGGCCCATGGTCAGCCCGCTCCCATCGCCTTGGCCAGCTGGTAGGTGATCAGCGCGGCCACGTAGGCCAGCGCGAACAGGTAGGTGGCCGCCCAGGCCATCTGCTTCCACGAGTTGGTCTCGCGCTTGATCGTGGCCAGCGTGGACAGGCACATCGGCGCGTAGATGTACCAGACCAGCAGCGACAGCGCGGTCGCCAGCGACCAGCCGTCATGGATCAGCGGCGACAGCGCCTGCGCGGCGGCATCGTCGTCGGCCGCCGAGAGCGCGTACACCGTCGCCAGCGAGGACACCGCCACCTCGCGCGCGGCCAGGCCGGGGATCAGCGCGATGCAGATCTGCCAGTTGAAGCCCAGCGGCGCGAAGATCGCCGTCATCGCGTGGCCGATGCGCCCGGCGAAGCTGTAGTCGATGGCCGGCAGCGTGGCGTCGGCCGGCGCGCCCGGGAAGGACAGCAGCACCCACAGCAGGATGGTCAGCGCCAGGATGATGCCGCCCACGCGCTTGAGGAAGATCATGCCGCGCTCCCACAGCCCCAGCGCCAGGTCGCGCGGATGCGGGATGCGGTAGGACGGCAGCTCCAGCAGCAGCGGGTGCTCGCTCTTGTCGCGGCGCCACTTCTTCATCACCCACGAGACGATGAGCGCGCTGGCGATCGCCGCCGCGTACAGCCCGAACAGCACCAGGCCCTGCTGGTTGAAGATGCCCCAGACCGTTTTCTGCGGGATGAAGGCGCCGATGAGCAGCGCATACACCGGCAGGCGCGCCGAGCAGGTCATCAGCGGCGCGACCAGGATGGTGGCCAGGCGGTCGCGCGGGTCCTGGATGCTGCGCGTGGACATGATGCCCGGCACCGCGCAGGCGAAACTGGACAGCAGCGGGATGAACGAGCGACCCGACAGCCCGGCGGCCGACATCAGCCGGTCCAGCAGGAATGCCGCGCGCGGCAGGTAACCCGATTCCTCCAGCGCCAGGATGAAGGCGAACAGGATCAGGATCTGCGGCAGGAACACGATCACGCCGCCGACGCCGGCGATGATGCCGTCGGTCAACAGGCTCGTCAGCGGCCCCTCCGGCAACACCGAGCCGACCCAGGCGCCCAGCGCGCTGGTACCTGCGTCGATCAGGTCCATCACCGGGGTGGCCCAGGCGTAGACCGACTGGAAGATCAGGAACATCAGCACGATGAACGTCGCCAGCCCGAACACCGGGTGCAGCAGCCAACGGTCGAGCGCGTCGTCGATACGGCTGGTGCGCTCGGGCATCTGTACCGCGGCGGCCAGGATCTGCCGCACCAGCGCGTGATAGTTGCCATCCTCCGGCGGCGCGGCGGTCGGCGCGGCCAGGTGCGGGGCCAGGGCGTCGATCTTCTCCACCAGGGCCTGCGCGCCATGGCGGCGCACCGCCACCGTCTCCACCACCGGCACGCCGAGCGCCTGCTCCAGCGCCTGGCGGTCGATCACGATGCCGCGGCGCTGCGCGGCATCGACCATGTTCAGCGCCACGATCATCGGCCGGCCCAGCTCGCGCAGCTCCAGCGCGAAGCGCAGGTGCAGGCGCAGGTTGGTGGCGTCCATCACGCAGACCAACACGTCCGGGGCGGCCTCGCCCGGGTAGAAGCCGCGGCACAGGTCGCGGGTGATCGCCTCGTCCAGGCTGGCCGGGTTGAGGCTGTAGGCGCCGGGCAGGTCGAGCACGGCGAATTCGCGCCCGGACGGCGCACGCAGGTGGCCCTCCTTTCGCTCGACGGTCACGCCGGTGTAGTTGGCGACCTTCTGCCGGCTGCCGGTCAACTGGTTGAACAGCGCAGTCTTGCCGCAGTTCGGATTGCCCACCAGGGCCAGGCGCAGCGGCGTCGCGGCGGCGTTCATGCCGCTTCTCCGGCCTGGCGCACCTGCACCCGCGCCGCCTCGCTGCGGCGCAGGGCAAAGCGCGTGTAGCCGACCTGCACCAGCAGCGGCTCGCGCCCCACCGGGCCGACCGCCACGACCTTCACCTCCTCGCCCGCCACGAAGCCCAGCTCGCGCAGGCGACGCGCGATGGCGTCGTTGGCGTGGCGGTCGTGCACGGATTCGACGAGGGCGGGCTGGTGCAGCGGCATATCGGACAGCGTCACAGAACGCCCTGTGAGGATAGGAATGGTTCTCAACTGTACCACGCGCCGCGCCGCGTCATGGCCACTCCCACCCCGCTGGTTATCATGGATGCATCGTTCCAGGAGCGGGATGCCATGCACGAGGCGGTACTGTCGATCGAAGACGCGGCGGGGGTGCGCACGCTGCGCCTGCAGCGCCCCGCCTTGCACAACGCCTTCGATGCCCGCCTGATCGCCGAGCTCACCGCCGCGCTGGAAGCGGCGGGCGCCGATGCGTCCGTACGCGTGGTGGTGCTGGCCGGTGCCGGTGCGTCCTTCTCGGCCGGCGCCGACCTGCAATGGATGCGCGGCATGGCCGCGGCCAGCGAAGCGGAAAACCGCCGCGACGCCGAGGCGCTGGCGCGACTGATGCGCACGCTGGACGAATTGCCGCGCCCCACCCTCGCCCGCGTCCACGGCGCGGCCTACGGCGGCGGGGTCGGGCTGGTCGCCTGCTGCGACATCGCCATCGGCACCGAGCAGGCCCGCTTCGGCCTGACCGAGAGCCGCCTGGGCCTGCTGCCGGCGGTGATTTCGCCTTACGTGATCGCGGCCATCGGCCCGCGCCAGGCGCGGCGCTGGTTCGCCAGCGCCGAAACCTTCGATGCGGCCACCGCGCAGGCGATCGGCCTGCTGCACCAAGTGGTGCCGGCGCAGGAGCTGGACGCGGCCGTGGCGCGCCAGGTCCGGCTGCTGATGGCGGCCGGGCCGCACGCCGTCGGCGCGGCCAAGACGCTGGTGCGCGAGGTCGCCGCCGGCCGCGACCGCGACCGGCTGGACCATGACAACGCCGCGTTGATCGCCCGCCTGCGGGTGTCCGCGGAAGGCCAGGAAGGCCTGTCGGCCTTCCTCGACAAGCGCCCCGCGGCCTGGGTGCCCCAGGAGGACTGACATGCTCGACCACATCGGTATCGGCTGCCGCGATTTCGCCACCAGCCTGGCTTTCTACCGCGCCGCGCTGGCGCCGCTGCAGCTGACGGTGGTGATGTCGGTCACCGCCGAGCAGACCGGCGCCGGCGACCACGCCGGCTTCGGCCGCGACAAGCCGTTGTTCTGGATCCGCACCCAGGCCGCGGCGGCCGGCGGCACCCACGTCGCCTTCGCGGCCGACAGCCGCGCGCAGGTCGATGCCTTCCACCGCGCGGCGCTGGCCGCCGGCGGCCGCGACAACGGCACGCCCGGGCTGCGCCCGCACTACCACCCGAACTACTATGGCGCCTTCGTGCTGGACCCGGACGGGAACAACATCGAGGCGGTCTGCCACCGCCCGTGACCGGCCCGGCGCCAAGGACAGGAGCCCTGCAATGAGCGATTTCGTGCGCGTGGTCGAGGTCGGCCCGCGCGATGGCCTGCAGAACGAGAAAGTCGCCGTCGCCACGGCCGACAAGATCGCGCTGGTCGACCGCCTGTCCGCCACCGGCCTGCGCACCATCGAGGCGACCAGCTTCGTCAGCCCGCGCTGGGTGCCGCAGCTGGCCGACGCCGCCGAGGTGTACGCCGGCATCGACCGCCGCCCCGGCATCGCCTACCCCGTGCTGGTGCCCAACGAACAGGGCTACGACCGCGCGCGCGCTGCCGGCGTGGCGGAAGTGGCGGTGTTCACCGCCGCGTCGGAAGCCTTCAACCGCGCCAACACCAATGCCGGCATCGACGAGTCGATCGAGCGCTTCCGCCCGATCCTGGCGCGGGCGCGCGCCGAGGGGGTGAAGGTGCGTGGCTACGTCTCCACCGTGCTCGGTTGCCCGTACCAGGGCGAGGTGGCGGTGCAGGCCGTGGTGGACGTGGCGCGCCGCCTGCACGCACTGGGCTGCTACGAGATCTCGCTGGGCGACACCATCGGCGTGGGCACGCCGCTGAAGGCGCGCCGGATGCTCGCCGCGGTCGCGGCCGAGGTGCCGATGGCCGCGCTGGCGGTGCATTTCCACGACACCTACGGCCAGGCGCTGGCCAATATCGCCGCCTGCCTGGAAGAAGGCGTGCGCGTGGTGGACAGCGCGGTGTCCGGCGCCGGCGGCTGCCCTTACGCCCGCGGCGCCAGCGGCAATGTCGCCAGCGAGGACGTGGTGTATATGCTGCACGGCATGGGCATCGACACCGGCATCGACCTGCAGGCGCTGGCGGCCACCGGCCGCTGGCTGGCGGCCTTGCTCGGCCGCGAGACCGGCAGCAAGGCCGGCCGCGCGTTGGCGGCGACATGAACGCCGGCGCCCGTTCCGGTTCCGCCGCCCCCGGTGCAGACATCGCGCCGGCGGATACGCTGGCCGAGATCGAGCGCTTCCTGGCCGTCCATCCCGACGACCCCGCCGCCCCGCTGCTGGCGCGCTGCGCCGAAGCGCTGCATTCCTCGCACACGCGCTACGAGGCGCTGTTCGACGCGGTGCCCGACCCGGTGAGCATCCTCAGCGAGACCGGCATCGTGCTGGACCTCAACAAGGCCGGCATCGCCGCCTACCAGCGCCCGCGCGAGGCCATCGTCGGCCAGCCGATCGAGCTGCTCAACCCGGATCTGCCGCGCGACCACCTGGACCCGGTGTGGGAAACGCTCAAGCGCGGCGAGACCTACGTCATCGAAGTCACCAACATGCGCGGCGACGGCAGCCGCTTCCCGGTGGAGGTGCATTCGGCCGGGTTCCAGCTCGACGGCAAGCCGTGCATCGTGGCCGTGGCGCGCGACCTCAGCGGGCGCTGGCAGGCCGAATCGCGCTACCGCCTGCTGATGGAATCCATCGACAAGGGCGTGGTGCTGTTCGACCACGACCGCCGCGTGGTCTCGGCCAACCCGGCCGCGCACCGCATCCTCGGCGTGGCCGCCAACGAAGCATTGGGCGACCTGTTGCAGCCCGACGACTGGGTGGTCGTGGACCAGCACGGCCGCCACCTGCCGCGCGAACAGTGGCCGATGAGCCGCGCGTTCGCCGAGGGGCAGATCATCGCCAGCACCACGATGGGCCTGTACCACCGCCCGAAGGGACGGATGATCTGGATCTCGGTCACCTCGGTGCCGGTGTTCTCCACCGGCCGCGACCAGCCCGACCACGCCTTCGCCCTGTTCTCCGACATCACCGAGCTCAAGCGCGACAGCGCGATCTTCGACCGCGCGCAATCGCTGGCGCACATCGGCGGCTGGGAATGGAACCGCAGCCAGCAGCGGCTGTACCTCACCGAGGAATCGCTGCGCATCCTCGGCCAGCCCGACCCGCCGCAGACCATGACCCAGTTGCTGGCCTGCCTGCGCGGCGACGGCCAGGCGCGGCTGGAGGCGGCGCTGATCGACGCGGTGGCGCGGCAATCGGGCTTCGAGCTGGAACTGCAGGGCCAGCGCGGCGACGGGCATTCGTTCTGGGTTCGCATGATCGGCGAGGTGGAGAGCGGCGACCTGGCCTCCACGCGCATCGCCGGCACGCTGCAGGACATCACCGAGCGCAAGCAGACCGAGGAGACGCTGCGCATCCAGGCGCGTACCGATCCGCTCACCGGCATCATGAACCGCGACGCGGCGCTGTGCGACCTGGCCGCGCGGCTGTCCAACCCGACGCATGCCCGGGTGGCGGTGCTGTACATCGACCTGGACCGCTTCAAGACCATCAACGACGTGCTCGGCCACAACGCCGGCGACGAATTGCTGATCGAAGCGACCCAGCGCATCTCGCGCGCGGTGGGCACCGAAGGGTTGATCGCGCGCTTCGGCGGCGACGAATTCCTGGTGGTGTGCGATACGCGCGACCTGCCCGACCAGCCGGAGCGGTTGGCGCAGGCGATCACCGAGCAGTTCGCGTCCCCGTTCCGCTTCGGCAAGGACGAGTTCTCCGTCACCGCCAGCATCGGCATCGCGCGCGCGCCGCAGGACGGCACGCGCCCGCAGCAGTTGATCCAGAACGCGGACATGGCGATGTACGACTGCAAGCGCCGCACCCGCAACGGCTGGCAGAGCTTCAGCGCGGAACTGGCACGGGCCCAGCAGGACCGGCTGCAGATCGAGTCGCAGCTGCGCCGCGCCACCGACGAAGAGGAATTCCGGCTGGTCTACCAGCCGCAGGTCGACCTGCGGCACGGCCGCGTGGTGGCCGCCGAGGCGCTGATCCGCTGGCAGAACCACCAGCTTGGCGAGCTGCGCCCGGACCTGTTCATCAGCCACGCCGAAAGCACCGGCGACATCGTGCGCATCGGCCGTTGGGTGCTGCACGAGGCCTGCCGCCAGGTGCGCGAGTGGATGGACCAGGGCCTGGGCGTGGTGCGGGTGGCGATCAACGTGTCCTACCGCCAGTTCGTCGGCGAGGATCTGGCCGAGCAGGTGCGCGAAGCCTTGGCCGAGTTCGGGCTGCCGGGCTCGGCGCTGGAGCTGGAGTTCACCGAACGGGTGCTGATCGAGGACGCGCCCTCGACCCTGCAGACCTTCGCCGACCTGCGCGACATGGGCGTGGTGCTGACCATCGACGATTTCGGCGAGGGCTACAGCGCGCTGAACTACCTGCGGCGGCTGCCGATCCACGGCCTCAAGCTGAGCCAGCTGTTCGTGGAAGGCGTGCCGGGCAACCGCTCGGACGTGGCGGTGTGCGAGGCGGTGTGCGGCATCGCGCGCAGCCTGGGGCTGGGGCTGGTGGCCGAGGGCGTGGAGTCCGAGGCGCAGCGGCAATTCTTGCTCAAGCTCGGGGTGCCGGTGGGCCAGGGGTTCCTGTTCGCGCCCGGCCTGCCGCCGGACGAATTCGCGCGGCGGCTGGAAGAACTGCAGTTGCCCCAGCTCACGCCTTGATGCCGCGCAGCACGGCGCCGGCGGGGCTTGGGCTAGAATCTCGCTTCTTTGTTCCCGGACTTTCATCCCCTCATGCAGCCTGAATCCGTACGCGCGATCGTCACCGGCGGCGTCTCCGGCCTGGGCCTGTCGGTGGCCGCGCGCCTGGTCGCCGATGGCGGCCGCGTGGCGCTGTTCGACGTCAACGACGACAAGGCGGCCGCGGCCGTGGCGCAGCTCGGCGAAGCCAACGCCCGCTACTTCCGCACCGATGTCACCGACGAGGCGCAGGTCGCCGCGAACGTGGCCGACGCGGCCGCCTTCCTCGGCGGCCTCAACACGTTGGTCAACTGCGCGGGCATCCTCGGCGCGGGCCGCGTACTCGGCAAGGAAGCGCCGATGCCGCTGGCGACCTTCCGCAACACCGTGCTGGTCAACCTGGTCGGCAGTTTCAATGTCGCCAAGGCCGCGGCGGACGTGATGCAGCACAACGTGGCCGGTGAAGACGGCGAGCGCGGGGTGATCGTCAATACCGCCTCGGTGGCGGCGTTCGAGGGCCAAGTCGGCCAGGCGGCGTATTCGGCGTCCAAGGGGGGCGTGGTGGGCATGACGCTGCCGATGGCGCGCGAGCTGTCGCGCTTCGGCATCCGGGTGATGACGATCGCGCCGGGCATCTTCTGGACGCCGATGGTGGACGGGATGCCGGAGGCGGTGCAGCAGTCGCTGTCGGCCTCGATCCCCTTCCCTTCGCGTCTGGGCCAGCCGGACGAGTTCGCCGACACCGTGGCCTTCATTCTGCGCAACCGCTACCTCAACGGCGAGACGATCCGCCTGGACGGGGCGGTGCGGCTGGCGGCCAAATAATTCCCTGTCACCTTTGCCACGATTCCAGACATGAAAGCCAACGACATCAAGAAAGGCAACGTCGTCGAATACAACAACGGCGTGTACCAGATCCGCGACATCGAGCGCAGCTCGCCGCAGGGGCGCGGGGGCAACGTGCGCTTCCGTTTCATCATGTACAGCGTGCCGGGCGGCACCAAGCTGGACGCGAGCTTCGATGCGGACGACAACCTGACCGAGGTGGAGCTGCTGCGCCGGCAGGCGACGTTCTCCTACAAGGACGGGGAGGCCTTCGTGTTCCTGGACGATGAGGATTACACGCCCTACACGCTGGACGCGGACGTGGTCGGCGAGGACGCGGGCTACATCACCGAGGGGCTGAGCGGGCTGTACGTGCAGGTGATCGACGATCAGCCGGTGGCGGTGCAGATGCCGCAACACGTGACGCTGGAAGTGGTCGATACGCCGCCGGAACTGAAGGGCGGCACGGCGACCAAGCGGCCGAAGCCGGCCAAGCTCAATACGGGCATCGAGATCATGGTGCCGGAGTACATCACCAACGGGGAGCGCATCCTCGTCAATACGACCACCGGGGAGTTTGGCGGTCGGGCGGATTGATTTTTTTCCTGCGGGTAGGTTTTGTTTGAAAAGGGCGGCCAGGGTTGGCCGCCCTTTTTGTTTTTGGCTTGGGTTTTGCCGGGGATGGCCGGTTTGCGACTTGCTGCGTGGATCGGCTGCCCGTGTTCCGCGCGCGGGCCGTGGGGGCGGGGCCCTTTCGGGACACGCCGTGAATCCATCCATGGAGGCTCGTAGGCGACATCCATGTCGCCTACGGTC
>NZ_JARQXB010000023.1 GCF_029543105.1 Stenotrophomonas sp. HITSZ_GD | reverse complement strand
TTTCGGGACACGCCGTGAATCCATCCATGGAGGCTCGTAGGCGACATCCATGTCGCCTACGGTCCCGAAAGGGCCCAGGCCCCGCAGGCCCCACATTCCCGCGCGACCGGATGGCATAAGCCACGTCGCGGCTGCAGGCATCCTGCCGGGCCTCGTTCGTCCGCCTCGCGCGCCATCGAGAAGAGCCAGCGCCGTCTGCGGCAACCCGACAGACCACCGGCCGGGGCTGTGGCTTTTTCCCTATCCGACCCCGGCGCGTGCCACCGAAGTGGGGAAACGGAGGCGCCCGGCGCCGGCGTGGCGTAGAGGGGCGTCAGCGGGCCATGGATGGCCCGCGGCGGCGAATCGGACAGGACGTCTGCTGAGCCGTGACGCCCCTCTACGCCACGCCGGGGCCCGCACCGCGAGCCGCACCTGCCACCGCATTCCGCCATGCATCCCTTACGCGCCTCACCATCCTCTTGCACCCAACCACTGTTAGTAGTAATACTACTAACCATGGACCTGACCGAAACCCAGCAAGCCATCCTGGCGATGATCGCCGAGCGCATCGAAGGCGAGGGCGTCCCCCCGTCCCAGACCGAGATCGCCCGTGCCTTCGGTTTCAAGGGCGTGCGTGCCGCGCAGTACCACCTGGAGGCGTTGGAGCAGGCCGGCGTCATCCGCCGGGTGCCCGGCCAGGCGCGCGGCATTCGCCTGGTGGCGCCGGCCGCCGAGGCCGCCGCGCCACCTTCCGCCGCCAACGACGAGACCCTGCGCGCCGACGACGTGCTGCGGCTGCCGGTGCTGGGCCGGGTCGCGGCCGGCCTGCCGATCGGCGCGGATATCGGCTCGGAAGATTTCGTGGTGCTCGATCGCGTGTTCTTCTCCCCCGCGCCGGATTACCTGCTGAAGGTGCAGGGCGATTCGATGATCGACGAGGGCATCTTCGACGGCGACCTCATCGGCGTGCACCGCACCCGCGATGCCCGCTCCGGCCAGATCGTGGTGGCGCGCATCGATGAGGAGATCACCGTCAAGCTGCTGAAGATCGGCAAGGACCGCATCCGCCTGCTGCCCCGCAACCCGGACTACGCACCGATCGAAGTGCTGCCGGACCAGGACTTCGCCATCGAAGGCCTGTACTGCGGATTGCTCAGGCCCAATCGTTGAGCCGGCGTCCCAGTCGCCGGGCCGTCTTTTTCCGACGGCAGGCCAAGGCCCAGGCCGCTACCGCGGGCCACCCTAGAAAAATAAATTGAATGCGTCGCCGGCAATCTCAGCCTTTGCGATACGCGACCCGTAGATTGACGCCATACCGAAATCACTGACGAGGACCACCCAGATGGACGAGAACAAGAAGCGCGCCCTTTCCGCCGCCCTGAGCCAGATCGAAAAGCAGTTCGGCAAGGGCTCGGTGATGCGCATGGGCGATCGGGTCGTCGAGCCCGTGGAGGCTATTCCGACCGGCTCGCTGATGCTGGATATCGCCCTGGGCATCGGCGGCCTGCCGAAGGGCCGCGTGGTCGAAATCTATGGGCCGGAGTCCTCGGGCAAGACCACCCTGACCCTGCAGGCCATCGCCGAGTGCCAGAAGATGGGCGGCACCGCGGCCTTCATCGACGCCGAGCACGCGCTGGATCCGATCTACGCCGCCAAGCTGGGCGTCAACGTCGACGACCTGTTGCTGTCCCAGCCCGATACCGGTGAGCAGGCGCTGGAAATTGCCGACATGCTGGTGCGTTCGGGTTCGGTGGACATCCTGGTCATCGACTCCGTCGCCGCGTTGACGCCGAAGGCGGAAATCGAAGGCGAGATGGGCGACCAGCTGCCGGGCCTGCAGGCCCGCCTGATGAGCCAGGCGCTGCGCAAGCTGACCGGCAACATCAAGCGCTCCAACACGCTGGTGATCTTCATCAACCAGCTGCGCATGAAGATCGGCGTGATGATGCCGGGCCAGAGCCCGGAAACCACCACCGGCGGCAACGCGCTGAAGTTCTACGCCTCGGTGCGCCTGGATATCCGCCGCATCGGTGCGATCAAGAAGGGCGACGAGATCATCGGCAACCAGACCAAGATCAAGGTGGTCAAGAACAAGCTGGCGCCTCCCTTCAAGCAGGTGGTCACCGAAATCCTCTACGGCGAGGGCATCAGCCGCGAAGGCGAGCTGATCGACATGGGCGTGGATGCCAAGCTCGTCGAGAAGGCGGGTGCCTGGTACAGCTACGGTGACGAGCGGATTGGCCAGGGCAAGGACAACGCCCGCGGCTATCTGCGCGACAACCCGCAGGTGGCGGCCAAGCTCGAAGCCGAGCTGCGCGAGAAGTTCCAGCCGGCCGAGGCGGCGCGCGGAGAAGGCGACGGCGACGACGAGTAAGTTTTCACCTATCGCGGGGCGGCGGAGTCAGTGCCGTCGTTCCCGCGGTAGCTTTTATGCAAGCCAGGAGGGCAGGCGCCACGGAGGGCGCGATGTCTTTGGATCACGGTGGGGGCATTCATGAACGACGAGGCGTCTGGCCGTCGTCGCGGTCGTCGGCCACGACCAGAACCCACGCCCGTGCAGCGGGCGCTCGGCCTGCTGGTGCGGCGCGAGCATTCGCGGCAGGAACTGGTGCGCAAGCTTCGCGTTCGCGGCGTGGAGGCGGAGGACGCGGACGCCGCCGTTGCACGGCTGGCGGGCGAGGGCTGGCAAGACGACACCCGTTTCGCCGAATCCCTGGTGCGTGCCCGCGCCGCCAGTGGATATGGGCCGCTGCACGTGCGCGCCGAGCTCGGCACGCATGGCCTGGACCGGGACGCGGTGGCCGCGGCCATGGAGACCTACGAAGGCGATTGGCGCGAGAATGCCCGCGACCTGGTCCGCCGCCGCTTTGGCGAGGCCGGGCCCCAGGACCTGGCGCAGCGGCGCAAGGCCGCCGACCTGCTGGCGCGCCGGGGCTTCGATGCGGACACCATCCGCGCGGCGAGCCGTTTCGATCCTGACGACTGAGCGGCCCAGGCCTGATAACCTTGGCGGTTTAGGTTGTACGGTACGTTCCGCCACCCCATATGGGAGGGAGGACACCGGCCACCGCCGCCCGCCTGACTGCCAGCCTCATGAACGCACCTGCCAAATTCACCACCTCCCAGATCCGCGCCGACTTCCTCGAGTTCTTCAAGGGGAAAGGCCACACCATCGTGCCGTCTGCGCCGCTGGTGCCGGGCAACGACCCGACGCTGCTGTTCACCAATTCCGGCATGGTGCAGTTCAAGGACGTGTTCCTCGGGGCCGAGAAGCGCAGCTACGTGCGCGCGGCGGACGTGCAGCGCTGCCTGCGCGCCGGCGGCAAGCACAACGATCTCGACTCGGTGGGCTACACCGCGCGCCACCACACCTTCTTCGAGATGCTCGGCAACTGGTCGTTCGGCGACTACTTCAAGAAGGACGCCATCGCCTGGGCCTGGGAGTTGCTGACCCAGGTGTTCAAGCTGCCGGCCGAGCGCCTGCTGGTGACGGTCTACCACACCGACGACGAGGCCTATGCGCTGTGGCGCGACATGGTCGGCGTGCCGGAAAACCGCATCGTGCGCATCGGCGACAACAAGGGTGCGCCCTACGCTTCGGACAACTTCTGGCAGATGGCCGATACCGGCCCCTGCGGCCCATGCACGGAAATCTTCTACGACCACGGCGCGCATATCGCCGGCGGCCCCCCCGGCTCGCCGGACGAGGATGGCGATCGTTTCATCGAGATCTGGAACCTGGTGTTCATGCAGTTCGACCGCCAGCCCGACGGCACGCTGATGCCGCTGCCGGCGCCGTGCGTGGACACCGGCATGGGCCTGGAACGCCTGGCGGCGATCCTGCAGCACGTGCACAGCAACTATGAGATCGACCTGTTCCAGACGCTGATCCGCCACGCCTCCGAGCTGACGGGCACTGCGGACCTGGAGAACAAGTCGCTGCGCGTGATCGCCGATCACATCCGCGCGTGCTCGTTCCTCATCGTCGATGGCGTGTTGCCGTCCAACGAAGGCCGCGGCTACGTCCTGCGCCGCATCATCCGCCGCGCCCTGCGCCATGGCTGGATGCTGGGCGTGCGCCAGCCGTTCTTCCACAAGATGGTCGGCACCCTGTCGGACCTGATGGGCGAGGCTTACCCGGAACTGCCCGCCGCACGCGACACCGTGGAGCGTGCGCTCAAGGCGGAAGAGGAGCGCTTCGCCGAAACGCTCGATGCCGGCATGAAGATCTTCGACGAGATCGCCTCGCGCTCCGGCCTCACCATCGCCGGCGCCGACGCGTTCCGGCTCTACGACACCTATGGCTTCCCGGTTGACCTGACCGCGGACATCGCGCGTGAGCGCGGGCTGGAGGTCGACATGGCTGGCTTCGAGACCTCGATGGAGCAGCAGCGCGAGACCGCGCGCGCGGCCGGCAAGTTCGGCGGTGGCACCGCGTTGCCGGCCGAGCTGGTCGCCCAGCTCAGCCCCACGCGCTTCCTCGGCTACGACCAGCTGGAGGCCGGCGAGCTGAAGGTCGTGGCGTTGCTCAAGGGCGGCCGCCCGGTGGAGACCATCGGCGCGGGCGACGAGGCCATCGTGCTGACCGACCGCACGCCGTTCTACGCCGAATCCGGCGGCCAGGTCGGCGATACCGGCCGCCTGTCCGGCGCCGGCATCGACTTCGCCGTCGAGGACACCCACAAGTTCGCCGGCCAGTTCCACGGCCACGTCGGTCGCTTGGTGACCGGCTCGCTGCGCGTGGGCGACGTGCTGTCGGGCAGCGTCGATGGCGCGCGCCGCGGTGCCACCATCCTCAACCACTCCGCCACCCACCTGTTGCACGCCGCGCTGCGCGAGGTGCTGGGCACCCATGTGCAGCAGAAGGGCTCGCTGGTGGCGCCCGATCGCCTGCGCTTCGACTTCTCGCATTTCCAGCCGCTGACCGCCGACGAACTGGCGGTGATCGAGCGCAAGGTCAATGCGCAGGTGCGTGCGAACAGCGCCGCCGAAGTGCACGACATGGGCATGCAGGAAGCGCTGGATTTCGGCGCGATGGCGTTGTTCGGCGAGAAGTACGGCGAACGCGTGCGCGTGCTGAAGATGGGCGATTATTCAACCGAACTGTGTGGCGGCACGCACGTGTCGCGCACGGGTGACATCGGCCTGTTCAAGATCACCAGCGAAGGCGGTGTGTCCGCGGGCGTGCGCCGCATCGAGGCGGTGACCGGGCAGGGCGCGCTGGATTACGTCAGCGACGAGGAGCGCCGCCTGCACGAGGCAGCCGAACTGGTCGGTGGCAGCGCGCAGGACGTGGTGGACAAGATCCGCCAGCTCGGCGAGCGCCAGAAGCGCCTGGAACGCGAACTGGAGGCATTGAAGGCCAAGGTGGCCTCCGGGGCCACGGCCGATCTCGGCAGCCAGGCGGTGGACGTGGGCGGCATCAAGGTGCTCGCCGTGCGCCTGGAAGGTTTCGATGCCAAGGCGTTGCGCGATGCGATGGATCGCTTGAAGCAGCAGCTCGGCGATGCGGTGATCCTGCTGGCCGGCGTGCAGGACGGCAAGGTCGCCTTGGTCGCTGGTGTGAATGGCGCCGCAACGGGCAAGGTCAAGGCGGGGGAACTCCTGTCCCATGTCGCCAGTCAGATCGGTGGCAAGGGCGGCGGCCGCCCGGATCTCGCCCAGGGTGGTGGCGAGGACGGGCCCGCCCTTGCGCCCGCCCTGCAGGGCGTGCTCGCCTGGGTCAATCCTCACTTGGCCTGAACGCTGCGCCCGCGAACCTTGATGGGGGGCAGGGGCGTAGTTAACATTCCTGCTCTTTATTCCCTTTATCCGCGACGCCTTCGGGAGTCGCGTGCTGGCGGCACCGCCGGCCCTTGGAGATTCTGGACATGTTGATCCTTACTCGCCGCGTTGGCGAAACCCTGATGATCGGTGACTCGGTCACGGTCACAGTGCTGGGCGTGAAGGGCAATCAGGTGCGCATCGGCATCACCGCGCCGAAGGACGTGGCGGTGCATCGCGAAGAAATCTATCAGCGCATCCAGCGAGGCGACGAGCCGGTAGCGTCGGGTGCGGGCGGTCACGACGAATCCGGCACCTGATGCGCGATAAAGGGTTTACCTCGACCCCCTCTTCCCGGTATTCTTCGCGGCCTGTCGCGTAACACCGCTGACAGGACGCAAAAACCCGGAGTGATGCCCGAGAGGCCGAAGGGGCTCCCCTGCTAAGGGAGTATAGGGTCAAAAGCTCTATCGAGGGTTCGAATCCCTCTCACTCCGCCACGATGAAAGCCGCTGCCTGCAGCGGCTTTTTTCATGCCCGCGCCACGGCGCCGGGTCCTCCGGCGGAGCGCGCCGCGCCGGCCGAGGCGCATGAAAAAAGCCGCCCGAAGGCGGCTTTCCAGTGCAGGCGAACACGCGCTCAGGCGTCCTCGCCATCCTCCTCGTCATCCTCTTCTTCCAGCTCGCCTTCGGCGCCAATGATCGCCACGCCTTCATCATCGGCGCCTTCGCGGATCAGGGTAAAGAAAGCGTCGAAGCGGTAGACCTGCAACTGCGGCACTTCCTCGAAACCGTAGTGGGTGCAGATCTCGCGGAAACGGGCGTAGACCGCGCGCCAGACCGTCGCGTCGATCTCCTCGGCACCGAACCAGGCGTACAGGTCGTCCCAGGCGCAGGTGGCGGCGCCGTAGCGGGCGACGCGATCGATCAGCTGGGAGAAGGCAACATCGTGATGCGTGAGCATGGCGGCTCCAGGTGGAAGAGACCGGCATGGAAGCAAGTCGAGCGGGCGAAGTAAAGCCTTCGCGTACCACGCGCAGAAGGCGCCGCGTCGCGGCGCCCTCTGCGCAGCCGGCTTAGTGCCAGCCCTGCAGCGGCAGGTCGAACAGCAGGAACTCAGCGTCGTTCGCGTTGGCGAACACCAGCAGCGACTCGTCGCTCACCTGCACCGCATCGCCGGCGGCCAGCGCCACGCCGTTGACCTCCAGTGTGCCGCGCGCCACCTGCACGTAGGCGCCGCGACCGTTCTCCAGCGCGTACTCCACGCGGTCCGCGCCATCGAGGATCGACGCATACAGGCGCGCGTCCTGGTGGATCTTCAGCGCCCCCTCGGCGGCGTCGGGCGAGGCAATCAACCGCAGCCGGCCGCGCTTGTCCTCGGGGCTGAAGTGCTTCTCCTCGTAGCTCGGGGTGATGCCGTTGCGCTCGGGGATCACCCAGATCTGCAGGAAGTGCACCGCCTCGCGCTGCGAGCCGTTGAACTCACTGTGGGTCACGCCGCTGCCGGCGCTCATGCGCTGGACATCGCCGTAGTGCAGCACCGAGCCGGTGCCCATGCTGTCCTTGTGCTCCAGCGCGCCATCCAGCACGTAGGAGATGATCTCCATGTCGCGATGGCCGTGGGTGCCGAAGCCTTCGGCCGGCTTCACCCGGTCTTCGTTGATCACCCGCAGCGGCCCGAAGCCCATGTAGCGGGGGTCGTGGTAGTGGGCGAAGGAGAAGGTGTGGCGCGAGGACAGCCAGCCATGTTCGGCGCGGCCCCGGGCATCGCTCTTGCGGATCTGCAGCATGATCGTTCTCCTTGATGTTCGATGGTGTCGATCGGAGGCGTTTCCTCCTTGGCGATAAGTCTGTGCGCTTCATGAGGAAAGAAAAAGCGAGTAGATTCGAGCGCCATCATCGATGGATTCGAACATGAAGCTGAGCCTGGAAGCCTTGCAGATCCTCGACGCCATCGACCGCCGCGGCTCGTTCGCCGGGGCGGCCAAGGTGCTCTACAAGGTGCCCTCCACGATCTCCTACACCGTGGCCAAGCTGGAGGAAGACCTGGGCGTGCAGCTGTTCGAGCGGCTCGGCCCCAAGGCCACGCCGACCGAGGCCGGGCGGGAGTTGCTCAAGGAGGGCCGGCACCTGTTGCGCGCCGCCGAGGAGCTGGAGGTGCGCGTGCGCCGGGTCGCCTCGGGCTGGGAATCGGAATTCGCGCTGGGCCTGGATTCGCTGTTCCCGCCGGCCCTGCTGGCCGAGGACATCGCCGCCTTCTACGGCGTGGCCGACAGCACGCGCCTGCGGCTGGTGGGCGAGTCGCTGTCGGGCACCTGGGAGGCGCTGCTGGACCGCCGCGCCGACCTGGTCGTGGCGGCGGGCGAGGGGCCCAGTGGTGGCGGCTACGTGGTGGAGCCGCTGGGCACGGTGCGCTTCGTCTTCGCGGTGGCGCCCACGCATCCCCTGGCCGGGCGGGCGCACGTCGACGCCGCCGAGCTGGCCCTGCACCGCGCGGTGGCCGTGGCCGACTCGGCGCGGCGGCTGCTGCCGCGCACCGTGGGCCTGCAATCGGCGCAGGACGTGCTCAGCGTGCCGGACATGCAGGCCAAGTACGTGCTGCAACAGGCCGGGCTCGGCTGCGGCTTCCTGCCCGAGCCCTGCGCGCGGGCCGCGCTGGCGGCCGGTACGCTGGTCGCGGTGGAGGTCGAGCAACCCAAGCCGGACGAGACCTTCTACCTGGCCTGGCGCACCGGCGAGCAGGGCGAGGCGCTGGCGTGGTGGCTGCGCCGCCTGCGCGCGCCGGGGCTTTTCGAGGCGTGGCTGGGCCGCCTCGCCGGAACGGATCATCCCGCCACGCCGGCTGGCCCGGCGCGATAATGCCCCCACGCTGCGGCAGTCCCTACTGGAAATTCCCATGCACGCCCTGGTCGAGCAGTTCGGTTTGACGCTGGTCTTCGTCAATGTGCTCGCGCTCGCGCTGGGCTTGCCCGTGCCGGCGATGCCGACGCTGGTACTGGTCGGCGCCACCTACACGCTTCAGGGCGGGCCGGCTGCCTGGGCGGCCCTGCTCGCGGCCTGGCTGTTGTCCATCAGCGCCAGCCTCATTGGCGACACCGCGTGGTTCCTCGCCGGCCGCCGCTATGGCAACCGCACGCTGCAATCGCTGTGCCGGCTGTCGCTCTCTCGCGACACCTGCATGAAAAAGACCGAGCGCTTCTACGGCCGGCTGGGTATCCGCGTGCTGGCGTTCGCCAAGTTCGTGCCCGGCCTTTCGCTGGTGTCGGTGCCGCTGGCCGGCGCGATGCAGGTGCGGATGCGTCCGTTCCTGGGCTACGACACGCTGGGCGCGGCGCTGTGGGCCGCCGTCGGGCTGGGGCTGGGCGTGGTATTCGCCGGGCAGGTCGACTACGTGCTCGACCTCCTCTCCGATCTGGGCACGCGCGCGTTCGGCGTGGTCGGCATCGCGCTGGCGCTGTACGTGGCGTGGCGCGGATGGCGTCGCCACCAGCTGATGCGTTCGCTGGAAGCGGCGCGCATCAGCGTGGATGAGCTTTATGCATTGATGCAGGACCCGCAGCATGCGCCGACGGTGCTGGACATCCGCGCGCCGGGTTATCGCGACCTGGAGCCGTACACGATTCCCGGCGCGCAGTTCGCCGACGAGCGCCAGCTCGCCGACATCCTCGCGCGCGTGCCGCGCGAGCGCGGGGTGGTGATTTTCTGCGCGTGCCCGAACGAAGTGTCGGCCGCGTGGCTGGCGGCACGGCTGCGCGAACATCGCTACCAGGATGTGCGCCCGTTGCTCGGCGGCCTGGATGCGTGGCGCGCGGCCGGCTATGAAACCCTCGCGCTCGCCCCGGTGGTCGCCGACGATGCATTGCCGCCGCCGGCATTGATGACCTGACGCACGCACCGCGTTCGCTTCAATTCGCAAGCGCAAAAAAAAAGACGACGAGGTAAACTCGTCGTCTTTCTTGACTAAATGGCGCGCCCGGAGAGATTCGAACTCCCGACCGCCTGGTTCGTAGCCAGGTACTCTATCCAACTGAGCTACGGGCGCGTCGTCAGGAGGAGAATTATGCGGGACTATGCGGTGGTCGTCAACGGTCCGTAACAAAAAATTTTCACGCGGTGTCCCGGACCAGCCGGGCGGCTACCGCGGCGGGTGTTTTCATCCATGAAAAATGGTCCGCGCGGGCGCCCAACGCCGCGGCCGACAGCACGTCCAACCGTGTTTCGCCGGCCATCTTCGCAGTGAGCGCGCGCATCGAACTGGCCGGCGCCATCCAGTCGTTCGCCAGCACCACGCTGTCGACCGGAATCGACAGCTGCGCCAATCCCGCTTCCAGGTCCGCGTCCAGGCCCTTGGCCGCGTAGCGGTTGCTCAAACCCACGCGTGCCCAGTCGGCGATCAACCCGCGTGCCTCGGTGCCGCCGAAGCCCACGCGACGGCCGGGCAGCACGCCGTGGCGGCGCGCCAGCCACGGCAGGAAGCGGTAGACCAGCGGCAACGCATAGCGCAGCGGCGCGGGAAAGCTGCGCCACCACGGCATGCCGCTGGCAACCAACCACACGCGTGCGAAAGCATGCGGATGCAACGCGGCGTGGCAGCACGCGAGCTGTCCGCCCAGGCTGTGGCCACCGATCAGCGAGGGAATGCCGGGCGCGATGTCGCACAGCACCTGCTGGCTGGCCGGCAGGTCGATGGTGAGGATCTCCCGGTAGCCCCAATCGCACGCACGCGAAGGCCGCAAGCTGCTCCTGCCATTGCCGCGCCACTCGTGCAGCACCACCGCGATGCCGTGCGCGGCGAGTGCATCGGCGAAGGCTTCGTAGTGGCGCGCGGCCACGCCCAGCGCCGGCAACCACAGCAGCGCCGCGCGCGGCGACGCCGGCACGCGCGCGATGAGTTTCCAGCGATGGCCGTCGTGGCCAGCGGCTTCGATCTCCCGCGGGGCCGCCGTCATTCGTGGCGGGCCGCGCCGAAGTGGTCGAGCACGAGCACTTCGCCGCGACCGGGGCGATAACCGCCCTGCAACGCACGGGCGACGTAGTCGATCGCCGCCTCGCAGGCGTTAGCCAGCGACAGCCCGTTGCACAGCTGCGCGGCGATCGCCGAAGCCAGCGTGCAGCCGGTGCCGTGCGCGTCGATCGGCAGGCGCGCATGGATGTATTCGTGCTGCGTCACGCCGTCGTCGAAGCGGTCGATCACGCGCTGGCCTTCGAACAGGTGCCCGCCCTTGAGCAGCACTGCCGTGGCGCCGAGGTCGAGCAGTTCGGCGCAGGCGCGCTCGGCGGCGCCGGCATCGGCGATGCGGTGGCCCAGCAGCAGTTCGGCCTCGGGAATGTTCGGCGTGATCAGCGTGGCCATCGGCAGCAGGCGCTGGCGCAGCGCGTCGAGCGCGTCGTCGGCGAGCAGCTTGGCGCCACTGGTGGCCACCATCACCGGGTCGAGCACGATGAAGGGCGGGCGGTGGCGTTGGAGCGCGTCGGCCACCGCATCGATCACCTCGGCGTTGGCGAGCATGCCCAGCTTCACCGCCTGGATCTCGAAGTCCTCGAAGCAGGCGTCGATCTGCGCGCGCAGGAACTCGATGGGCGGCACGTGCACCGCAGTGACCCCGCGGGTGTGCTGCGCGGTCAGCGCGGCGAGCGCGGACAGGCCGTGCACGCGATGCGCGGCGAAGGTCTTCAGGTCGGCCTGGATGCCGGCGCCGCCGCCGGAATCGGAGCCCGCGATGGTCAGGGCGGAAAGGACTTGGGCACTCATGCGGCGATTGTGCACCCGGCGGCGGCAGGGCGCATCACGCCGCTCGGCGCGCGCGTGCCAGTGTCCATTGCCGCCACGCCACGTAGCCGCCGCCGGCGATGCCGGTGATGGCTGCCGGCACGTACAACGCGCGGTAGTGCCATGCGGCGAACAGCCAGGCGCCGACGAGGCTGCCGCCCAGGAAGCCGCTGATGATCAGCCCGCTCAGCGTGAGCCGGCGCATCGGCAACGGCAGGCCGCGCAGCAGGTGGCCCAGGCCGATGCCCAGGTCGGTGAACATGCCGCTGAGGTGCGTGGTGCGGATCAGCGCGCCGCTGTAGGTGGTGGCCAGCGCGTTCTGCACGCCGCAGGCCATCGCCGCCAGCCATGCGCCGCCCATGCCGTGGCGTTCGAACAGCGGCACCGCCGCCAGCAGCAGCGCCGATTCCAGCAGCAGCGCCACGCCGTAGCGTCGTCCCAGCCGCAGCGTGCTGTCCTGGATGATGAGGCCGCTGCACATCGCGCCCAGGCTGAAGGCGATCAGCACGCCCCACAGGAAACCCACGCCGGGCCAGTCGCCCTGCGCCAGCGCCACGCCGAGCAGGCTGGTGGTGCCGGTGAGGTGGCTCACCACCTGGTGCGCGAAGCCGAGGTAGCCGATGACGTTGACCATGCCGGCCACGGCCGACAACGTCACCGCGCCGACCCACACCCAGGCGGGCAGGGCCTTCATCGGCGTCCGCCCCGGCCTGCGTGTCGCATCCTGCGCATGCGTTCGCTCAGGGTGGGCCGTTGCGTTCGACCGCCGAGAAGGTGCCGGTCTGCGGGTCGAAGATCGCGCCCCAGAACTGCGCGCCGCCATCGCACACGCGGATCGCCGTGCGCGCCGGGTCCAGCTCGCTGTCTTCCGGCAGGTGGAAGGCATTGATGTAGATCAGGCGCTTGTCGCCGGTTTCGATGCCCACGTACTGGCGGTCGAAGTCACCGGGGTTGGGAATCTGCGGCTGCAGCTGCGCCAGTGCCGCTTCCAACTGGTCCACCTGCTGCCGGCTCGGCGCCCAGTAGCCGGTGACCTCGCCGGGATGGCGCGCCGGGCTGTCGCGCGAGCAGGTATCGAGCACCTGCGCGGCGATGACCGGGCGGGTGATGACCCACGATTGGCCGGCGCGCACCGTGGTCGGCACGGTGCTGCCCGGTACGCCGCCGGTGGTGGCGCAGCCGGCGGCGAGGGTGGCCGCCAGCAGCAGCGGCGGCAGGCGAAGCAGTTTCACAGGACCTCCGAGGCATAGTCGGCCAGGCGCGAACGCTCGCCCCGGCGCAGGGTGACATGCGCACTGTGCGGCCAGTTCTTGAAACGGTCCACCGCATAGGTGAGGCCGGAGGTCGTTTCGGTCAGGTAGGGCGTGTCGATCTGCTCCACGTTGCCCAGGCACACGATCTTGGTGCCCGGGCCGGCGCGGGTGATCAGCGTCTTCATCTGCTTGGGCGTGAGGTTCTGTGCCTCGTCCAGGATGAGGTAGCGCGAGAGGAAGGTGCGCCCGCGCATGAAGTTCATCGAGCGGATCTTGATGCGGCTGGCAAGCAGGTCGTTGGTGGCCGCGCGGCCCCAGGCGCCGCCTTCCTGGTTGTGGGTGAGCACTTCCAGGTTGTCGGTCAGCGCGCCCATCCACGGCGTCATCTTTTCCTCTTCGGTGCCGGGCAGGAAGCCGATGTCCTCGCCCACGCTCACCGTCGCGCGGGTCATGATGATCTCGCGGTAGCGCTGCTGGTCCATCGTCTGCGCCAGGCCGGCGGCGAGCGCCAGCAGCGTCTTGCCGGTGCCGGCGGTGCCGAGCAGGGTGACGAAGTCGATTTCCGGGTCCATCAGCGCGTTGAGCGCGAAGTTCTGCTCGCGGTTGCGCGCGGTGATGCCCCACACCGCATGCTGGCCACCGCGGTAGTCGTCCACCAGCGAGAGCGTCGCCTTGCCGTCGCCGCCCACACGCGCCACGCGCAGTTCCACCTCGTCTTCGCCGGGCAGGTACAGGTACTGGTTCGGGTGCCAGTCCTCGTCGTCGGCCAGCACCACTTCGTAATGCGTGCGGCCCTTGTCCGACCAGCTGCGCAGGTCCTGGTTGTGCTTCTGCCAGAAGTTCTCCGGCAGTTCGACCGCGCCGGTGAACAGCAGGCTGAAATCATCCAGTGCGCGGTCGTTCTCGTAGTCCTCGGCCACCAGGCCGCTGATGGAGGCCTTGATGCGCAGGTTGATGTCCTTGGACACCAGCACCACCGGCACGTCCGGGTGCTCCTCGCGCAGTTGCAGCACCGCGGCCAGGATCTTGTTGTCCGGCACGACCTCGCCGAAGCTGCGGCCCGGCGCGGTGGGCGTGGTCTGGAAATGCAGCTTGCCGATCTGGCCCTGGCGCTTGAGCTGGATACCCTGCGGATGGGTGAGCGTGATGCCGGACTGAATCTGCTCGGCGCTGGCGCCGTCCAGCAGTTCGTCGAGGAAGCGGCTGACCTGGCGCGCGTTGCGGCTGACTTCGGACATGCCCTTCTTGGCATTGTCCAGCTCCTCGATCACCTGCATCGGCAGGAAGACGTCGTGCTCCTCGAACTTGAACAGCGCGGTGGGGTCGTGCATCAGCACATTGGTGTCCAGCACGTAGATGCGCTTGCCTCGGGTCATCATGTGTTCCTGGAAAAAGGACAGGGGCGAGCCATCACGGCCTGCGGGGCAGGGTGATGGCAAGTTCGGGTCGCGAGGGGTGTCACTTCTGCTTGTGCGCCTTCAGGGCCTGGAGAACCGCTTCCGCGTGGCCGGCCACCTTGACCTTGCGCCACGCCTGCACGATACGACTATCCGGCGAAATGAGGAAGGTGCTGCGTTCCACCCCCAGCACCTGTCGCCCATACATGTTCTTCATGCGGATCACGTCGAAGGCCTTGCACAGGGCCTCGTCGCCGTCGCTCACCAGCGGGAAGGCGAAACCCTGCTTGGCACAGAAATTGTCGTGCGAGCGCACCGAGTCGCGCGAAACGCCCAGCACCGCGGCGCCTTCGGCGGCGAATTCGGGCAGCAAGGCGTTGAAGTCCAGGCCTTCGGTGGTGCAGCCCGGCGTGCTGTCCTTGGGGTAGAAGTACAGCACCAGCCAGCGGCCGGCGTAGTCGGCGAGGGTGGCGTGCGCGCCGCCGGACAGGGCTAGCGGCAGGGTGAGGGTGGTGCGGTCGATCTGGGTGCTTTCGGTCATCGGGAACGGGTCCTGCGGGTAGGGCGATGTGGCATGGCCCTACATATACCGCGAACCGTGTCCGTGGCCACCCCATCCGGGGCGGCGGCGATCAGAACTTCATCGGGTCCATGATCGCGTCCAGGTTCAGGTGGTCGCAGAACTCGAGGAAATCGTCGCGCAGGGCGGCGATGTGCATGTTCGCCGGCACGCCGATGGTGACCTGCGCGGAGAACATCTCCGCCCCGGTCTGCATGGCGCGGTAGCGCGTGCTCTGCAGGTTCTCGATGGTGATGCCCTGGCGGTCGAAGAAGTCGGCCAGCTGGAACAGGATGCCCGGCTTGTCGGCGGCGATCACTTCCACGATGTAAGGCAGCAGGTTGGACTGCGCCTGCTTCGGCCCGGTGCGGTACCACACCAGCTTCAGGCCTTCCTCGCGCTCGAGCCGGCCAAGCATGGCTTCCAGCTTGGCCACCGAGTCCCAGGAGCCGGTCGCCAGCGCGGTCACCGACACGTCCCGGCCCACCGTGGACAGGCGAGCATCGACCAGGTTGCAGCCGCTATCGGCGATGCGACGGGTCACGGGCAGCAGCGGGGACTCCGGATGCGTCGTGTAGGCGTTGATCAGGAGGTGGTTTTCGGTCGGCGAAGGCCGGGGCGCGGTATCGGTCAAAGGGGGTTCCGGCATTGCGAACAGGCTGAATGGCGTCGGGACGGGCCGCGACGCAGCGCGCAGCATACTTGCCCGTGCTTTCGCGCCGCAAGTAACATTCGGGATGCCCTTGCGTCCGCCGGCTGGCGGAACGCCCAGGGCCCGCCCTTCTTCCCTCTCCCGCAAGAGTCAACGCCGCCTTGTCCCTCTCCGGCATCATCACCGCCCTGGCCACCCCTTTCGCCGCCAATGGCGATCTCGACCTCGACGCCTGGCAGCGCCTGCTGGACAAACAGATCGAAGGCGGCATCCAGGGCGTGGTCGTGGCCGGTTCGACCGGCGAGGCCTCGACGCTGGCCGACGAGGAATACGACGAACTGCTGCGCCGCGCCGTCGCCCGCATCGGCGGCCGCGTGCCGGTGCTGGCCGGTACCGGCCTGTCCGGCACCGCGCGCACCGTGGCGCAGACGCGCCGCGCCGCGGCCAACGGCGCGCAGTACGCGCTGGTCGTCACGCCGCCCTACGTGCGCCCGACCCAGGAAGGCCTGAAGGCGCACTTCCTGGCCGTGGCCGAGGAGGGTGGCCTGCCGGTGGTGCTGTACAACGTGCCCGGCCGCACCGGCTGCGACCTGCTACCGGACACCGTGGCCGCGCTGGCGAGCCACCCGAACATCGTGGGCATCAAGGAAGCGCGCAGCGAACCGGAGCGCATGGCGGCCCTGTTGCCGCTGCGTGGCGCCGGCTTTGCCGTACTCAGCGGCGACGACGGCACCGCCGCGCGCGCCATGCTGGCCGGCGCCGACGGCGTGATCTCCGTCGGTTCCAACGTGCTGCCCGCCGGCTACCGCCGCCTGTGCGACCTGGCCCGCGGCGGCCAGCAGGACGCGGCCACCGCCTGGGATGCGCGCCTGGCGCCCTACCATGCCTTCTGCGGCGTGGAATCCAACCCGATCCCGGTCAAGGCGCTGCTGCAGCGCCAGGGCCTGGGGCATGGCCTGCGCCTGCCGTTGACGACGCTGTCGGCACCCCATCATGCCGAGGCCGACCGCCTTGCCGCCGACGCATCCGCGTTGGAAGCACTTTCCAGCCGCGAAGCAATCGCGGCCTGACCCAGGAGATTTACCGATGCGTCATCCCGTTCGTTCCGCCCGCGTGCTGCCGTTGATCGCGCTGGTGGTCGCTGCCAGCGGTTGCAGCTGGTTCCACAAGGATGCCCGCGGCGACTACGCGCTGCCGGCGGAGAGCCGTCCGCTGGAAGTGCCGCCGGACCTGAACCTGCCCGACACCTCCGGCGCGATGAAGGTGCCGACCCTGGCCTCGGCCACGCAGCCGGCCAACGCGCCGTCCGCCGCTTCGCAGCAGGCGGCCACCAAGAGCGGCTTCGTCGTCAAGGGCGATCGCGACGCGGTGTTCTCGGCCGTGGGCGACGCGCTGGCCGACATCCCGGGCCTGACCATCGCCAGCCGCGCGCAGCTGCTGGGTTCCTACGATGTCAGCTACGAAGGCAACAACTTCCTGGTGCGCGTGGTCCAGACCGATGGCGGCAGCTACGTGTCGGCGGTCGACCCGCGCGGCCTGCCGGCCGTGGCCGAGGCCCCGGTCAAGCTGATCGCCACGCTGAAGACCAAGCTGGGCGGCTGAGCAACAACTGGCCGCAAACGCGAACGGGCGCCGAAAGGCGCCCGTTTTCGTTGCAGCCCGCCGCGCGGCTCAGCGCTGCAGCAGCGGCAGCTTGTCCGGCTTGCCATCCCATTCGGCGGCGTCGGCGGCCGGCTCCTTGCGCACGGTGAGCACCGGCCAGGCCTTGGCCAGCTCGGCATTGAGCGCGACGAACTGCTCCTGCCCGGCGGGCACGTCGTCCTCGGGGTAGATCGCGTTGGCCGGGCACTCCGGCTCGCACAGCGTGCAGTCGATGCATTCGTCCGGATCGATCACCAGGAAGTTCGGGCCTTCATGGAAGCAATCGACCGGGCAGACTTCCACGCAGTCGGTGTATTTGCACTTGATGCAGTTTTCGGTGACGACGAAAGGCATGTTGGAATCCGGCGATAAGCCGCGCAATTCTAGAACAGTCGGGCCGGGGACGGGTGAGGGCACGCCCCGCCGGCCCCGGCGAGATCAAGCCGGGGCGATGCCGCGCGCGGACGCCATCGCATGCAGGCCGCGCGCGGCCAGGTCCTCGCCGTGCGCGTGCGCGCCGATGTCCAGCAGCGCCAGCGCGTGCGCATAGCGCGCGCCCAACCCCGCGCTGCCGACCAGGTGCACGTCGCGTGGCGCCGGCGTGCGGTGGCGGATTTCGTGCCCGATCAGCAGGCCCGACAGGTACGAGGCCAGTGCGTCGCCCGGCAGCCGCTCGAACAGCGCCAGCGTGCGGGTGCCGAACAGGTGGTGGCTCAGCCCGCCGTCCTCGCCGCTGCGCGCCACGCCTTGCGCGAACGCCGCCTCGTCGAAGGCGTGGCCGTCGTCGGTCATCAGGCGGCCGAGCAGGCTGTGCTGGCGCAGCACCGCGTACAGCTCGCCGGTCATCACGGTGGCGAACTCGACGATGCGTCCGTCTTCCAGCCACGCCCATTTGCTGTGCGTGCCCGGCAGGCAGACCAGGTGGCGGCCGCCGCCCAGCGCGGCCGCCAGGCCGACCAACTGGGTTTCCTCGCCGCGCATCACGTCGGGCACGCCGGCGCCGGCATGGCACGCCACGCCTGGCACGAACCACAGCGTGCGGCCGGGCAACCGCGCATCGGTGTGCGCGTGCATCGCCGCGGCCAGCGCGCCGGCATCGGCCGGGCAGGGCAGGTAGGGCAGTTCGATCCAGCCGTTGCGGCTGCCGATCATGCCGCACAGCACGATCTCGCCCGGCCATTCGCCGACCAGTTCGGCCAGCACGTCGGCAAAGCTCCCGTCGCAGGCGAGGATGCCGCGCGGATCGCGGCGCTGTTCCAGGATGCTGCCGTCCTCCGCGAGCCGGTAGGCGCGCAGGCTGCTGGTTCCCCAGTCGACCGCGATCATGCCGAGGCCACGCGGCCTTCCGGCAAGCCAGCCACGCCCGGCGCGCATACGAACAGGCCGCCGGCCTGCGGGGTGTTCCGCAGTTCGTCTTCGGTGTGGTCCAGGCGCGAGCTGATGATGTAGAGCTGGTCCAGCGCGGGGCCGCCGAAGGCCACGCAGGTCGGGTTCTTCACCGGCACCGCCACGCTGCGCTCCAGCGTGCCATCGGCGCGGTAGCGCTGCACGCGCCAGGCGCGCCATTGCGCGTTCCACAGCAGGCCTTCGGCATCGATGCCCGACCCGTCGGGCTCGGCGTCGGTGCGGTCCAGGCGCGCGAACTCGCGCACGTTGGCGGCTTGCGCGGTGGCGGCGTCGTAATCGCAGCACAGGATGCGCGGGCTGACCGAGTCGCACCAGTACATGGTGCGGCCATCGTGGCTGAAGCAGATCGAATTGGGGATCGACACGCCCGGCAGCGGCAGCCGGCGCAGGCCATGGCGCAGCGAGTACTGGTAGAAGCTACCGCGCGCGGCCTTGTGTTCGTGCTCGTCCATGGTGCCGAACACGAGGCAGCCATCGCGGTCCACGCGGCCGTCGTTGCTGCGCGTGTGCGGCTGGTCGGTTTCCACCTCGGCCAGCAGGGTGAACGGCAGCGCGTCGGCTTCCAGGTCCGGCGTCACCACGCCAATGGACTTGGCCAGCACCACCAGCAGGCGGCCGTCTTCGACCAGGCCCAGGCAACCGGGACGGTCGGGCAGGGCCCAGTCGCGGGTCACGCCGCTGTCCGGCACGTGCGCCCACAGCCGGCGGCGGCTGATGTCGATCCAGAACAGCGCCTGGCGGCGTTCGTCCCAGATCACGCCTTCGCCGTGCTCGCAGCGGCTGTCCACCGCGAGCGTGGCCTGCAGCGGGGCGGCGCTCACCATTCGGCGATGCTGCCGTCGGCGTGGCGCCACACCGGGTTGCGCCAGTCCGGCGGATTCTGGTTCGCGCGCACAAGCATCTCCTCGTCGATCTCCACGCCCAGGCCGGGCTTGGGCAATGCGGCAATACTGCCACCGATGCAGCGGAAATCGTCCTTGTTGACGACGTAGTCGAGCAGGTCGGCGCCTTCGTTGTAGTGGATGCCGATGCTCTGCTCCTGCAACACGGCGTTGTGTGCGACGAAGTCCAGCTGCAGGCAGGCCGCCAGCGCCACCGGGCCGAGCGGGCAGTGCGGCGCCAGCGCCACGTCGTAGGCTTCGGCCATCGCGGCGATCTTCACGCACTCGGTGATGCCGCCGGCGTGGGAGAGGTCCGGCTGCAGCATCGACAGCCCGCCGGCCGCCAGCACGTGCTTGAACTCGAAGCGCGAGTACATGCGCTCGCCGGCCGCCAGCGGGATCGGGCTGGCCGCAGCCAGGCGCGGGTAGTATTCGGCCAGTTCCGGCAGCACCGGCTCCTCGACGAACAGCGGCTTGAACGGCTCCAGTTCGCGCAGCAGCACCTTGGCCATCGGCGCGCCGACGCGGCCGTGGAAGTCGATGCCGAAGTCGATCTCGTAGCCGAACGCGGCGCGGATCTCGGCCACCTTGGCCACCGCCGCATCGACCGCGCGCGGGCTGTCGATCAGCTTCATTTCCTCGGTGCCGTTGAACTTGAACGTGTCAAAGCCCAGTTCGCGGTAGCCGCGCATCTGCGCGATGATGTCCGCCGGCCGGTCGCCGCCCACCCAGCGGTAGGTCTTCATGGTGTCGCGCACCAGGCCGCCGAGCAACTCGTACACCGGCTTGCCGAGCGCCTTGCCCTTGATGTCCCACAGGGCCTGGTCGATACCGGCGATGGCGCTCATCAGGATCGCGCCGCCACGGTAGAAGCCTGCGCGGTACAGCGTCTGCCACAGGTCGTTGATGCGCGCCGGGTCCTTGCCGACCACATAGCCGGCCAGCTCGTGCACGGCGGCCTCCACGCTGCGCGCGCGGCCCTCGATGACCGGTTCGCCCCAGCCGGTGATGCCCTCGTCGGTCTCGACCTTGAGGAACAGCCAGCGCGGCGCGGCGTGGTAGGTGGTGAGGCGGGTGATCTTCATCCCTGGGTTTCCTGGAAGGCACGCACGAACGCGGCGGCCTGGGTCTGGGTGGTGTCGAGGGGTTGCCCGGGGCGGTACAGCTCGCCACCGATGCCGGCGCCGGCGGCGCCATGGGAGAGGAATCCGGCCAGGCTGGCCGGGCTGACGCCGCCGACGACGTACACCGGCACGTGCGGCGGCAACACCGAACGCAGTGCGCGGACATGCCCGCTGCCGTAGGTGGCGGCGGGGAACAGCTTGAGGATCTGGGCGCCGGCGTCGATGGCGTCGAACGCCTCGCTGGCGGTGGCAAAGCCGGCCACCACCAGCAGCCCGCGCTCGACCGCATGGCGGATCAGCGACGGCCGCGTATTGGGCGTGACGATGAAGCGCGCGCCGAGGCCGGCCAGCGTATCGACGTCTTCGTTGCGCAGCACGGTGCCGGCGCCGATCCAGGCGCGCTCGCCAAACTGGCGCTGCGCCAGCGCGATGCTCTCGGCCCAGCGCGGCGAATTGAGCGGAATCTCGATGGCGTCGAAACCCGCCTCGATCAGCGCGCCCACGTGCGCCGGCGTTTCTTCCGGCGTGATGCCGCGCAGGATGGCGACCAGCGGCAGCTTGAACGGGCTGGTGTGCGGAACGTTCGGCGGGGTCATGGGCTTACTCGTGATAGAGCTGGGAGCGGCCGCCATCGACGAGGATGTCGGTGGCGTTGATGAAGCGCGCTTCGTCGCTGGCCAGGAACAGGGCGGTGTAGGCCACTTCCTCCGGCGTGCCGATGCGCTTGGGCGGCAGCAGGTTGGCCTGCTCCTGGCGCTTGGCCTCCGGGTCGGGGCTGCTGGCGAACCAGGCCTCGATGCGCGGCACCAGGATCAGCCCCGGCGAAATGGAATTCACGCGGATGCCGCGCGCGGCGTACTCGATGCCCAGCGCGCGCGTCAGGCCGATCAGCCCATGCTTGGCGACCGGGTAGGGAAACGCATGCGGGATGATCTTGTGGCCGTGCACCGAGGCGATGTTGACGATGCTGCCCGCCTGCTGCTCGACCATCGCCGGCAGCACGGCGCGGCACAGGTTCCAGGCCCCCTTGAGGTTGAGGTCCAGGCAGCGCTGCCACTCGCTGTCGGGCAGTTCGAGCGGGTCGGAGAACACGTCGGCGCCGGCATTGTTGACCAGCGCGTCGATGCGGCCGGTGCGCTCGCGCACCGCGGCAACGGCCGCTTCGATGCCGGCCACGTCGGTGATGTCGACCTGGTGGTAGGCCACGCGCGCATCGGCCTGGGCCGGCGCATTGCGGTCGAAGCCGGCCACCTGCGCGCCATGCTCGGCGAACAGCCGGGCGGTGGCCGCGCCGATGCCGCTGGCGGCGCCGGTGACGATGACGGACTTGCCCTGCAGGCGGGCGGCGCTCATGCGCAAGCCTCCGGCGGGCCCGGGTGACGGCCGCGACGCGGCAAGGGGTGGATCCCCATCTGGTTCCTCCTGACTTTCCTGGCGTCGGCGCGTTGCCACCCCGGCGTGGGGGAGGGGTGGGTCGCGCCTGTTATGGCCGCCGATCCGGAGGTGGGGGTCTCCTGATTCAGCGTCCGATAGCCTCGCGCGGGCGAGATATGTGCGGCAAATGAAATTTTCGGCATATTCTATTCCCCTGGCGAATACGGCTGTCCTATAAAGAATCCTTTCATGGCATCTCCCAGCACCCCCTGGTTCAACGCATCGCGCCTCAAGACCCGCCAACTGCTCCTGCTGCTGCACCTGTACGAACAGCGTTCGGTACTGCGCGCGGCCGAGGCGGCCAGCATGACCCAGCCGGCGGCCTCCAAGCTGCTGGCGGAAATGGAGGACCTGCTGGGGGTCAAGCTGTTCGAGCGCCATGCGCGCGGCGTGGAGCCGACCTGGTACGGCCAGGTGCTGGTGCGCCGGGCCCGCGCGGCGATGTCGGAGATCGGCCGCGCGCAGGAGGAGATCGCCGCGCTGCGCAGCGGGCGCATGGGCCAGGCCTCGATCGGCACGGTGGTCAACCCGGGTACCACGCTGGTGCCGCAGGCCATTGCCGAGGTGAAGCGCGAATTCCCCGACATCCTGATCCGCGTGGAGATGGATTACAGCCGGCACCTGGTGGCCAAGCTGCTGGACGGCCAGCTGGACATCGTGATCGGCCGCATCATGGGCCCGGAAGGCGCGGGCGAACTGGACTTCGAGCCGCTGGCCGACGAGCCGCATTCGGTCATCGCCCGGGCGGGCCACCCGCTGGCCAACCGCGGCACGCTGCAGCATGCCGACCTGGTGCGCTACGGCTGGGTCCTGCCGCCGGCCGACAGCGTGTTGCGTTCGCGCCTGGATTCGATGTTCCTGGAGCACGGCGTGCAGGCGCCGATGAACGTGATCGAGACCGCCTCGCTGCCGGTGACCACCAACCTGCTGCGCGGCAGCGACCTGCTCACCGCGCTGCCGGTGGACTCGGTGGCGCCGCTGATCCAGGCCAAGCTGCTGACCGTGCTGCCGATCGAGCTGGGCGTGCGGATGGAGTCGTTCGGCATCATCCTGCGCCGGGACTACGTGTTGCCGCCTGGCGCCGACCGCATCCTGCAGGCATTGCGCAGCACCGCGCGGCGCCTTTACCCGGATACGCGCGCGTAAACCGGTAACCGTTTTCCCCCGCGCATGACGCGCAGCCATTCCAGGACGGCATAGCGCGCGCCAATTTTTTCATTGGTGCGCGTCGTGTGGCCCTGCGTATACGTCGGCTGCGGAAGGCGGCCGAAGCGACGTCCAAGTCGGGCACACCGATCCGCCGCCACAGGGGGCATGCCACGCGAGCGCGTCGGCATGGCGAGGCGGCGCGACGGCCTTCCGCGCACATCACAACGCCATTCATCGTTCGTCCTGGGAGGGAACCGCGATGTCGATCGTATTGAGCCGTATGCCGGCAGGGCCGCGCGTGCGTCGTAATCACCTGGTTCGTTGTTCGCGCGGCGTGCTCGCCGCGGCCATCGCGCTGCAACTGGCCGCGCCTGCCTGGGCGCAGGATGCCGGCGTGCAGGACACCGCGGCCGACAACGCCAAGCCCCGCACTTCCACCGGCCAGGGCGGCAAGCGCGAGGCGGTGGACCTGGACACGGTGGAGGTGCGCGGCGTGAAAGCCAGCCTGATCGCCTCGCAGGTGATCAAGCGCGACTCGGAGCAGATCGTCGATTCGGTGAGCGCCGAGGACATCGGCGCGCTGCCCGACCGCAGCGTCACCGAGACGTTGCAGCGCGTCTCGGGCGTGACCATCGACCATTTCATGGCGCGCAACGACCCGGACCATTTCTCCGCCGAAGGTTCGGGCGTGATGATCCGCGGCCTGACCCAGGTGCGCGGCGAACTCAACGGGCGCGATATCTTCAGCGCCGCCAGCGGGCGCGGGCTGAGCTTCGAGGACGTGCCAGCCGAGCTGATGGCCGGCGTGGACGTGTACAAGAACCCGTCGGCGGAGATCATCGAGGGCGGCCTGGGCGGCACGGTGAACCTGCGCACGCGCAAGCCGTTCGACCAGGAAGGCGCGTTGATCGGCGGCACCGCCGACGTCAACTACGGCGACTTCAGCAAGGAATACAAGCCCTCGGCCTCGTTCCTGTACTCCAATCGCTGGCAGACCGGCATCGGCGAGATGGGGTTGCTGGTGGACGTGGCGCATTCGGAACTGGCCACGCGTTCGGACGGCATCCAGGTGGAGCCATTCGTGCGCCGCACCGATGACGCGGTGCGCGCCGGCACCGATTTCGACCAGGTCTACGTGCCCGGCGGCATCAACTGGCGCGAGCTGGATTTCAACCGCAAGCGCGACGGCGTGGGCGCGGCGTTCCAGTGGCGCCCGAGCGATGCCACCGAGGTCTACGTGCAATACCTGCGTTCGAAGTACGACATGAACTGGCAGGAGCGCGCCGCGTTCTTCAACGACACCAGCGATGCCATCGTACCGGCGGCCGGCACCACGTTCGAGTACGACGACCGCGGCGTGTTCGTCAGTGGCTCGCCGGTGTCCAGTTCCTGGCGCGGCAACCTCACCACCGATGGCGTGCGCTTCAACACCGACAACCGCTATGCGCAGCAGAAGACGACGACTTCGGATCTGTCGGCCGGCTTCAGCCATTACCTCAACGACAACCTGGTGCTGAAGGGCGACATGCAGCTGGTGCAGTCCAAGAGCGACAACCTGGACTTCACCGTCTTCACCGCCACCTACCTGCCGGGCCTGCGCTACGACCTTTCCGGCCGCTACCCGAGCGTGGCGATCGACGATCCCGCTTACGCGGCCGACCCGGCCAACTATTTCTGGGCCGCGGCGATGGACCACCTGGCGCAGAATCGGGGCCGGCAGTTGTCCACCCGCGTGGACCTGGAAT
The DNA here is from genome assembly GCF_029543105.1 of Stenotrophomonas sp. HITSZ_GD. Classification (GTDB taxonomy): domain Bacteria; phylum Pseudomonadota; class Gammaproteobacteria; order Xanthomonadales; family Xanthomonadaceae; genus Stenotrophomonas_A. The sequence continues at coordinate 16,551 of NZ_JARQXB010000023.1, read as the reverse complement.
ACACCTTCCAGGACAGCAGCTGGCTGCGCTTTGCGCGCTTCGGCCTGCGCGCCACCGACCGCACGCAGACCAACAAGAATTCCGGCTACAACTGGGGCGTGCTGAGCGACAACTGGGCCACCCTCCCGACGACGGCGAGCGGCCTGGCCACGCTGGATGCGTACCTGGACGGCTCGGCGCACCTGTACACGTTCCCGAATTTCTTCCGCGGCAAGGTGAACCTGCCGGGCAACCTGCAGTTCCCGCTCGATTCGCTGCCCAGGCACTACACGGCGACCTCGCAGATGCTCCAGCAGTTCTACGACCTGCGCGGGTGGGGCTGGGCCCCGGACCAATACAACCTGCAGGACACCAACCGCCAGTTCGAGCGCACCGAGGCGGCCTATGCAGCGGTGTACTTCGGCAACGACGAGGCGCTGGGCGTTCCGGTGGACGGCAACGTCGGCGTACGCGTCGTGCAGACCAAGACCCAGGCCGATGGCTATGGCCTCTATCCGGACCTGTCGGCGACGGCGGCCTCGGACGCGCTGAAGGCGCTGTACCACGGGCAATACTTCAGCGCCAACTCGCGCGGCCAGTACACCGACGTACTGCCCAGCCTCAACGTGCGCTTCAAGCTGCGCGAGGACCTGCAATGGCGCATCGCCGCCTCGCGCGCGATGGCGCGGCCGGATTTCACGCAGCTGCAGGCCTACCTGCAACTGGCGGCGACGACCGAGGACGATGGCACGGTCTCAGAGTGGACGGGCACCGCCGGCAACCCGGACCTGAAGCCGATGACGGCCAACCAGTTCGACACGGCGCTGGAGTGGTACTTCGACAACAGCGACCTGCTGTATGCGACGCTGTTCTACAAGGACGTGAAGAACTATTTCTCCACGCAGACGCGCACGGAAACCTACGGCGGCCAGGATTGGCTGGTGACGCGCCCGTACAACATGGACAAGGGCCGCATCCAGGGCTTCGAGCTGGGCTACACGCAGTTCTTCGATTCGCTGCCGGGCTGGCTGAGCGGCTTTGGCGTGACCGGCAACTTCACCTTCGTGGACAGCTCGGGCGGGGTGAACACGGCCACCGATCCGTACAGCAACACGACGGTGACGGGGGTGAAGCTGCCGCTGGAGGGCTTGTCGCGGCGCAGCTACAACGTTGCGGGCATCTACGAGAAGGGGCCCTGGTCGATCCGGCTGGCCTACAACTGGCGTTCGCGCTACCTGCTGACGACGAGCGATGCGGCCACGCATCTGCCGACCTGGGCGGACGACTACGGCCAGCTCGACGGCTCTGCGTTCTATCGCTTCGACGACCACTGGCAGTTGGGCATCCAGGCCAACAACCTCACCGATTCGACGACCAAGGTGCTGATGGGGCCGACGTCCTACGCGGATGGGGAGGTGGATACGCGGTTGTACACGCGCGGATGGTTCGTCAACGACCGGCGGTATTCGTTGGTGCTGCGGGCTAGTTGGTAGGTGGGGGTTTGGGTGGGGCCGCTTCGCGGCCCCTTTTTATGTCTGGATTCGCGATGCATGGCTTGCATGGCTTGCGCGGCTTGAACAGCTCGCACATCTTGCACGGCGCCCGGTGGCGGACCCTTGCCGGGACACGCCGTGAATCCATCCATGGAGGCTCGTAGGCGACATCCATGTCGCCTACGGTCCCGGCAAGGGTCCGCCACCGGACGCCCGATCGTCCACCGAGACCGATCGAAGATCAAAAACACGGCCGCTTCGATGAGTGCCCGCGGGTGTTACCGCGACGCATGGCTTATCCGCATGAACGAGAAGTGGTCTGAGGGTGGTTGTTTTTGAAGTTCGGTCCGTGGTGTGGAGGGATCGGGCATTCGGTGGCGCCCCCGGTTCGGGACCGTAGGCGACATGGATGTCGCCTACGAGCCCCCATGGATGGGTTCACGGCGTGTCCCGAACCGGGGGCGCCACCGGATGCCGCGCGACGCCCCCGCAGGGCCGTGTCTCAGCAAGCCGGCGCACCAGCCGCCAAAGCCACCACATCCGCGACCCATTGCCACGCCTGACCGATACGGCAACGGCAGGACATCCGCGCAGCCATCGCCAGGACAGCCATCCAACCGCTGTATACGAAATGTTTATACTTCGCGCCCAATATTTCATTGGTATGGCATGGGAGGCCGAGCCTATCCTGCCGCCGCAGCTGAACATGGGTAGGGGACCATCCGTCCCGAACCCGCGCCGATACCGACGCCATTAGAGCCTGGGCCGGACCAGCCGCAGACAAAAATCGAGGGCAGGGCACGCATCCCGTGTGACCACCGCCAAAAAATTCAGTACATGCGTCCTGGGAGGGAGCACCATGTCAGTGCAATACCGCCACGTTCCGGCAGGCTCGGTCGTGGGTTCGCGTTCGATCCGCAACTTCCGTCGTTCGGTCATGGCTGTCAGCGTCGCCGCGCTGCTGAGCGCGCAGGCCTACGCCCAGGACGCCACCCAGGAAGACAAGCCGGCCGATACCGCCGCCACCCAGCTCGATACCGTCCAGGTCACCGGCACCCGCAGCTCGGTCACCAAGGCCCAGCTCGTCAAGCAGAACGCCGAGCAGATCGTCGACTCCATCGTCGCCGAGGATATCGGCAAGCTCCCCGACAATAACGTCGCCGAAGCCCTGCAGCGCATCTCCGGCATCCAGATCGCCCGCAGCTACGGCGAAGGCAGCACCATCGCCATCCGCGGCCTCACCCAGGTCCGCACCGAGCTCAACGGCCGCGACATCTTCACCGCCAACGACGGCCGCGGCCTGAGCCTGGAAGACGTCTCGGCCGAACTGCTCGCCGGCGTCAACGTCTACAAGAACCCCTCGGCCGACATGATCGAAGGCGGCCTGGGCGGCACCGTCGACCTGCGCACCCGCCTGCCGTTCGACTACGACGGCATGAAGATCGCCGGCAGCGCCCAGTACAACTACTACGACCTGGCCGACAAGGGCGAGACCGCGTTCTCCGGCCTGTTCTCCGACCGCTGGCAGACCGGCATCGGCGAGATCGGCCTGCTGGTGAACCTCTCCCAGCAGGATGGCTCGTTCCGCCAGGACACCATCTCCATCGAACCGTGGTACACCCAGACCAACATTCCCGGCTACGAAGGCCAGGAGGTCTACGTTCCGCACGGCGCCGGCATCAATACCACCGAAGGCGACCGCAAGCGCAAGACCGGCGCGGCCGCCCTGCAGTGGCGCCCGAACGACGACGTGGAGGTCTACGCGCAGGTGATGCGCTCGGACTACGACTTCCAGTGGCATGACTACTCGATCTTCGGCTACAGCAGCGGCGCGGACATGATCCCGGCCGCCGGCGCCAACGACTTCGTGGTCAACGACCGCAACGAGTTCGTCAAGGGCACCTTCCAGAACACCCCGGTCGACTCGAACACCAGCCTCACCACCCGCCACTCGATCACCACCGATTACTCGGCCGGTGCGACCTGGCGCGTCAACGACCGCCTGAACCTGAGCACCGACTTCCAGTACGTCGATGCCACCACCAAGGGCACCCGCTACATCGTGGCCACCGGCCTGGATGAAGTGGCCGCAGGCAACGCCCTGTACACCATGGACCTGAGCGGCGACCTGCCCAGCCTGGTCTTCACCGGCAAGGATGGCAGTGCCAACTACCTGGGCAACCCGGCCAACTACGTCGGCTGGAAGTGGCACCTGGACAACAAGGACGACAACAAGGCCAAGCAGTTCGCCTGGCGCACCGACATGGACCTGGCGTTCGACGACGGCTTCGCCCGCAGCTTCAAGGCCGGCGTGCGCTACACCGACCGCGACGCGACCAACAAGGGCAACGTATGGCGCTTCATGTGCCTCAACGGCTGTGCCGGCGCCGCGTTCTCCGACTACCCCAGCGTGCAGCTGGTGCAGAACCCGATCAACGACTTCTTCCGCGGCGACAGCTTCCTGTTCGGGCCGACCTACACCGCGGCCGACTCGGCGGTGGAGAACTACGAGCAGACCCTGAAGGCGTTCGGCGCCGACCCGCTGGTGTTCGGCCCCAACAACATCAACACCCAGGGCGAGAAGACCTACACCGCGTACGGCCTGCTGCGCTTCGGCGTGGACGACGCCTCGGTGCCGTTCGACGGCAACATCGGCGTGCGCATCGTGCGCACCGAGGTCAGCTCCAACGGCGTGCGCACCGCGACCGACGCCGAGGGTGGCGGCCTGCTGCCGATCTCGGTCGACAAGACCTACACCGAAGTGCTGCCGAGCCTGAACCTGCGCTGGTTCCTCAAGGACAACCTGCAGTGGCGCTTCGCCGCCTCGCGCGGCATCTCGCGCCCCACGTTCGACAAGATGAACCCGAACCTCAGCCTGAGCACGACCGATACCGGCACCGGCACGCTGCGCACCGGTTCAGCGGGTAACCCCGACCTCGACCCGATGACCGCCGACCAGTTCGACACCGCGCTGGAGTGGTACTTCGGCAAGGGCTCGATGGTGTACGGCACGGTGTTCTACAAGAAGGTCAAGGGCTTCATCGCCAACGCGGTGTTCGAAGAGGTCTACGACGGCCAGCTGTGGGAAATCAGCCGCCCGGTCAACGGCGACGAAGGCACCATCAAGGGCGCCGAAATCGGCTACACCCAGTTCTTCGATTTCCTGCCGGGTTGGCTGAGCGGCTTCGGCCTGCAGACCAACTACACCTACGTCGATTCGGAAGCCCCGAGCCCGAACGCGACCGATACCAACGGCAACCAGTTGGTTGTGCCGCTGGAAGGCCTGTCGAAGAACAGCTACAACGTGATCCTCAGCTACGAGCTGCCGAAGTTCCAGGCCCGCGTGGCCTACAACTGGCGCAGCGACTGGCTGGTGACCACCGCCGGCAACGGCACCGGCAACCTGCCGGTCTACAACAAGGGCTTCGGCCAGCTGGATGCCTCGATCCGCTACAACATCAACGATGTGTGGTCGGTCTCGCTGGACGGCACCAACCTGCTGGATACCCGCAACGAAAGCTACACGGGCTTCGAATCCCGTTACCGCGACTTCGTGATCAACGACCGTCGCTACGGCTTCACCGTGCGGGCCAGCTACTGAACGCGCCGTAGGAAGTGCGTCTCCGATCCGGCGTGCCTCGCGCCGCCGGATCGGTGTTTTACCCTCCGATGGCCCCGCCATCGGCCAGCTAGGGGAGCCTGACGACCGATGGGCAAGTCCATGCCCCGTGCCTGCCAGACTTTTGCCGACGCGTGCCGAAGCCTCGCGTGGCTCGGGCTGTTGTGGCTGTGCGCCGTGCCCGCCTGGGCGGTGGATGCGGTGCCGTATCAATGGCGCAGCGTGGCCATCGGTGGCGGCGGGTTCGTCAGCGGCCTGCTGTTCCACCCCACCGAACCGGGGCTGCTGTATGCGCGCACCGATGTCGGCGGCGCCTATCGCTGGGACGACGCCCAGCAGCGCTGGATCGCGCTGACCGACTGGATCGGCGCCGAGGACGAGAACCTCATGGGCATCGACGGCATGGCCGTCGATCCGAACGACCCGGACGCGCTTTACCTGGCCGCCGGCACCTACATGCACGAACGCGCCGGCAACGCGGCGATCCTGCGTTCGCACGACCGCGGCCGCACGTTCGCGCGCACCGACCTGCCGTTCAAGCTCGGCGGCAACGAACTGGGGCGCGGCAACGGCGAGCGCATCGCGGTCGATCCGCACGACGGGCGCATCCTGTTCCTGGGCTCGCGCGATTCCGGCCTGTGGCGCAGTACCGACCGCGGTGAAAGCTGGCAGCGCGTGGCCGCGTTCCCCGAAGCGGCCACCGCGCCGGGTTCGCGGGCGCGCAACCATGTCGGCCACGAGCAGAAGATCGGCATCGTGTTCATCGCCTTCGATGCGGCCAGCGGCCAACCCGGCCGCGCGACGCCCCGCCTGTATGCCGGCGTCTCCACGACCGGGCAAAGCGTGTTCGTCTCCGAAGACGGCGGCGCGCACTGGCAGCCGGTCCCCGGCCAGCCGACGCGGTTCCGCCCCAGCCACATGGTGCCCGGCGGCGACGGCAGCTGGTACCTCACCTACGGCGACGAACCCGGCCCGGACCTGATGGCCAACGGCGCGCTGTGGAAATACCAGCCGCGCAGCGGCCGCTGGACCGATATCAGCCCCGCGCCGCAGCCGGCGCAGGGCCCCGGCTTCGGGTGGGGCGCCGTCGCGGTGGACCCGCACGACCCGCGCGTGCTGCTCGCCAGCACCTTCCGCCGCTATTCGCCGCGCGACGACCTGTTCCGCAGCCTGGACGGTGGCAGCACCTGGCGGCCGCTGTTCGACCAATCCGAATTCGATCATTCCCTTGCACCGTGGACGGTACAGGCCACGCCCCACTGGATGGCCTCGGTGGTCATCGATCCCCACGACAGCGACCACGCGCTGTTCGTCACCGGCTACGGCATCTGGGCCTCGCGCAACCTGGGCGCCGCCGACGACGGCCACACCCCCCTGCAATGGTGGTTCCAGGACGCCGGCCTGGAAGAGACGGTTCCCCTCGACCTGCACAGCCCGATGGCCGGCGCGCACCTGCTCAGCGCGCTGGGCGACATCGACGGCTTCCGCCACGACGACCTCGACCGCGCGCAGATGCAGTACGACGGCCCGCGCCTGACCAACGGCGAGAGCATCGATGCCGCCGGCCAGCAGCCGCAGGTGGTGGTACGCAGCGGCACCGTGCGCAACCGGCGCCACAACGAAATCCGCGCGCAGTTCTCGCGCGACGGCGGCGCGCACTGGCAGGCGTTCGCCAGCGAACCGCCGCAAGGCGAGGGCGCCGGCCACCTGGCGATCGCCGCCGACGGCCGGCGCGTGATCTGGGCGCCGGTCAACGCACAAGGCGCGTGGGCCACCGACGACTTCGGCGCGCATTGGCAGGCCGTGCGCGGCGTGCCGGCGACGATCCTCATCGAGGCCGACCGCGTCGATCCGCGGCGCTGGTACGGCGTGGATGCCGCGACCGGCGATTTCTTCACCAGCACCGACGGCGGCGCTTCCTTCACCGATACCGGCCTGCAGGTCGGCACGCCATCGCGCGTGGAGCGCACGCGCCCGCAGCTGCGGCCCGATCCCTGGCGCGCGGGCGTGGTGTATCTCGCCAGCCCGCAGGCCGGCGTGCAGCGCTGGCAGGACGGCCAGCTGCGCACGCTGGCGACGATGGAAGAGGCGCGCGCGCTCGGCCTGGGCGCGCCGCTGGCGGCGGGCGCACCGCCGGTGTTGTACCTGGCCGGCCGCATCGACGGATTGAGCGGGGTGTTCCGCTCGACCGACGAGGGGGCACACTGGCAGCGCATCGACGACGACGCGCACCGGTTCGGCCGCCCCTACGCCATCACCGGCGACCCGCGCCTGCCCGGGCGGGTGTATTTCGCGACCGGTGGCCGTGGCATTTTCTATGGAGATCCCCGATGACGTTCCCGTTCCGCCGTGTCCTCCTGGCCGCCGCCTGCTGCGCGGCCTTGCCGGCCGCCGCCGCGCCGCGCCTGCCGCTGCTGTTCGGCGAAGGCGCCGTGCTGCAGCGCGACCAGCCTATCCCGGTGTGGGGCTGGGCCACGCCCGGCGCCACGCTCACCGTGCGCCTGGATGGCCAGCAGGCCACGGCGAAGGCCGATGCGCGCGGCCAATGGCAGGCCACCTTGCCGGCGCACCGCGCCGGTGGCCCCTACGTGCTGCAGGTGCAGGGCGACGGCGGCACGCTGAAGGTGGATGACATCCTCCTCGGCGATGTGTGGCTGGCGAGCGGGCAGTCGAACATGGAATTCCCGCTGGTGAAGTCCGACGGCGGTCCGGCCGCGGTGGCCTCGGCGGCCGACGCGAAGATCCGCCATTTCAAGGTGCCCAAGTCGTGGTCGGCCAAGCCGGAGGACGAACTGGCCGGCGGCAGCTGGCAGGCCGCCAGTCCCGCCAACGCGGCCGAATTCTCCGCGGTGGGCTATTACTTCGCGCAGGACCTGCGGCGCAGCACCGGCGTGCCGATCGGCATCATCGACAGCACCTGGGGCGGCAGCGCCATCGAGGCGTGGATGGACGCCGCGTCGCAGGGTATCGACGCGGCGGCGCTGGCGCGGCAGGGCGAGCAGATGCGCCAACGCGACGAAGCCGCGCTGGTGGCCACGCGCGAGAAGCTGGCGCGCTACGCCCTGCCGGAAGGGCAGAGCAGCGAGGGCTGGCGTGAACCGCAGTACGACGACAGCGGCTGGGACAGCATCCGCGTGCCGGCGAACTGGGAAGCCGCCGGCTATGCCGGCATGGATGGCGTGGCATGGTACCGCACGTCCTTCACCCTGAGCGCGGAAGAAGCGCGCCGCGGCGTGACCGTGGGCGTGGCGCGCGTGGACGATACCGATACCACCTACGTCAACGGCCAGCGCGTGGGGCACATCGAAAACAGTTACGACACGCTGCGCGCCTATGCCGTGCCGCCGAGCGCGCTGCGCGCCGGCCGCAACGTACTGGCCGTGCAGGTGGTGGACACCGGCGGCGGTGGCGGCATCCACGGCGAAGCCGACGAGCTGTACGTGCAGCCGGCCGGCGGCCAGCGCCGCCCGTTCGACGGTGCCTGGAAGTTCCGCCCCGCGCAGGGCACGGTCGGCATGATCGACGACAAGAACCAGCAGCCCACGCTGCTCTACAACGTGATGATCCACCCGCTACAGCGCTTCCCGGTGCGCGGCGTCATCTGGTACCAGGGCGAGAGCAACGCCAAGCTCGCCGGCAACGCGGCGCTGCGCTATCGCGAGCAATTCCCCACGATGATCCGCAGCTGGCGCGCGGACCGCCACGCGCCGCAGCTGCCGTTCCTGTGGGTGCAGCTGGCGAACTTCGATGACAAATCCGACAACGGCGACATCAGCCCGTGGTCGATCCTGCGCGAATCGCAATCCAGGACGCTGTCGCTGCCGGCCACCGGCCAGGCGGTGACCCTCGACATCGGCAATCGCGACGACATCCACCCCACCAACAAGCGCGAGGTTGGCCACCGCCTGGCGCTGGCGGCCCGCCACGTCGCCTATGGCGAAACGCTGGTCTACAGCGGCCCGGTGTTCACCAGCGCGCAGTTCGCCGACGGCGCGGCCACGCTGGGCTTCGACCTGCAGGGCAGCGCGCTGGCCGTGCGTGGCGGCGGCGCGCTGGAAGGCTTCGCCGTGGCCGGGGCCGACCGCAAGTTCCATCCCGCGCAGGCACGCATCGAAGGCGAACGCGTGGTCGTGCGCAGCGACGCGGTGCCCACGCCGGTCGCCGTGCGCTATGCCTGGCAGGGCAGCCCGAGCGCCAATCTCGTCAACCGCGAGCAGCTGCCTGCTTCGCCGTTCCGATCCGACAGCTGGTAAACGGAGACCTTCCGCATGATGCCCACTTCCTCCCGCTCCCCCCGCGCCCTGCGCCGCCTGGCCCTGCCGGCGATGCTGCTGCTGGCGCTGTCGGCCTGCCAGCGCGCCGAACAGGCGGCGCCGGCCAGCGCCGATGCGCCGGCCGCCGCCCAGCAGCCGCAGGGCCAGGAGGCGCCGATCCCGCAGTTGGTCAGCGAGGACGGCAAGCACGCGCTGCTCGTGGACGGCAAGCCGTACCTCATCTTGGGCGCGCAGGTGAACAATTCGTCCAACTATCCCGCAGCCCTGGAGCAGGTGTGGCCGGCGGTCGCCGACATCGGCGCCAACACGGTGCAGGTGCCGATTGCCTGGGAACAGGTCGAAGCGGAAGAGGGCAAGTTCGATTTCTCCTTCGTCGATACCTTGCTGAAGCAGGCGCGCGAACATGACGTGCGCCTGGTGCTGCTGTGGTTCGGCACCTGGAAGAACAACGGCCCGGCCTACACGCCGCACTGGGTGAAGACCGACAACCAGCGCTTCCCGCGCGTGGTCACCGCCGACGGCCGCAGCATCGGCTCGCTCTCGCCGCTGGGCAAGGAAACGCTGGACGCCGACCGCAAGGCGTTCGTCGCGCTGATGAAGCACCTCAAGCAGGCCGACCCGCAGCGCACCGTCATCATGGTGCAGCCGGAGAACGAGCCGGGCACCTACGGCAGCGTGCGCGACTTCTCGCCCATGGCGCAGGAGGCCTTCAACGGCCCGGTGCCGGACGCCCTGCTGAAGAAGCTCGGCAAGCAGCCTGGCACCTGGTCGCAGGTGTTCGGTGGCGATGCGGACGAGTTCTTCCACGCCTGGCACATCGCGCGCTTCATCGACCAGGTGGCCGAGGCCGGCAAGGCCGAATACCCGCTGCCGATGTACGTCAACGGCGCGCTGCGCGGCCCGTTCAACCCCGGCCAGCCGGGCAAGTACGCCAGCGGCGGCCCGACCGACAACGTGCTCGACGTATGGAAGGCCGCCGGCCCGCACATCGACCTGCTGGCGCCGGACATCTACATGCCCGAATACCTGATGTACACCACGGTGCTGGAGCGTTACGCACGGCCGGACAACCCGTTGTTCGTGGCCGAGACCGGCAACCGGGCCGAGTACGCGCGATACCTGTTCCCGACGCTGGGCCACGACGGCATCGGCTGGTCGGCGTTCGGCATCGACTACACGCGCTACAGCAACTATCCGCTGGGCGCCAAGCACGTGGACAAGGACGCGCTGGCGCCGTTCGCGCTCGGCTATCGGCTGGTGAAGCGGGGCTTGCCGGCGTTCGCGCAGGCCTCCCGCGAAGGCAAGCTGCACGGCGTGGCCGAGCAGCCGGGCCAGGCGGTGCAGGAAATCGCGCTCAATGCGCGCTGGTCGGCGACGGTCACGTACGGCGTGCCGCAGTTCTGGTTCCAGGGCGAGCCGCCGGGCAATCCCGAGCCGGTGGGCGCGGCGCTGATCGCCGAGCTGGGCCCGGACGAATTCCTGGTCACCGCCTACCACGCGCGCGTGACCCTGCACCCGGCCAGCGAGGCCACCGCCAACATGGTCTACGACCGCGTCGAGGAAGGGTATTACGACGCGCAGGGCCAGTGGGTGTTCCAGCGCAACTGGAACGGCGACCAGACCGATTACGGCGTCAATTTCTCCAGTGCCGACACGCTGCTGAAGATCAAGCTGGCGACCTGGAAGTAAATCCAAAAGGCGCGCCGGCAAGCATCGACGCGCCGCTCACGCATTACCGATAGGGAGAGAACATGCGACACGGCAATCAGGGTATCCAGCGGCGCACGCTGGCGCAGGGGCTGGCGATCGCGCTGGCGGGCTTGGCGCTGGCCGGCACCGCAGGCGCGCAGGAAGTGCAGCGCAACGCCGAAGGCGTGGTGGTCAAGCCGGCGCAGGCCGGCGCGGCCGCGGTGCGGCTGCAGGTGGTCGATGAGGGCATCATCCGTGTCAGCGCCGATCCGAAGGGCGAGTTCAAGCGCTCGGAGAGCCTGATGCGCGTGCCGGCCGGCAAGCCGGTGCCTGCCTTCCAGGTGGCCGAGCAGGCGGGAGAAGTGCAGCTGAAGACCGCCCAGGTCACCGCGCATGTCTCCACCGCCGATGGCCATGTCAGCTTCACCGATGCCAACGGCAAGGAAATCCTTTCCGAAGTGGCCGGCGGCCGCACGTTCACCCCGATCCAAGTCGACGGCAAGGACGGCCTGCTGAGCACGCGCCAGCGCTTCAGCTCGCCCGACGGCGAGGGCCTGTACGGCTTCGGCCAGCACCAGCAGGGCTGGATGGACCAGAAGGGCCGCAACGTCGAGCTGCTGCAGAGCAATATCGACCTGGCCGTGCCGTTCCTCGTCTCCAGCCGCAACTACGGCATCCTGTGGGACAACAATTCGATCACCCGCCTGGGCGACCCGCGCGGCCTGCAGCCGTTGAACAAGTCCCTCAAGCTGTATGACGCCAAGGGCAAGCCCGGCGCGCTCACCGCGCGCTACGCGGTCAACGGCAAGCAGGTGGTGGAGCGCCGCGAAAGCGAGGTCAACTACCAGTACATCAAGGACCTGGTGAAGTTCCCCGCCAAGGGCAAGCCGGCCAAGGAAGGGCGTGCGACGGTCAGCTGGGAAGGCGACATCGAGGCGCTCAGCGGCGGCGAGCACAGCTTCTCGCTGTATTCGAGCGAATACGCCAAGCTGTGGGTGGACGGCAAGCTGGTTCTGGACCGCTGGCGCCAGAACTGGAACCCGTGGCACCACGAGTTCACCCTGGAACTGGCCCCGGGCAAGCGCCACCACGTCAAGGTGGAGTGGGACCTGATCGACCCGAGCTACATCGCGCTGCTGCATCGCGACCCGTTGCCGGCGGCCGAGGCCAAGGACCTGTCGCTGTGGTCGGAAGCCGGCCAGATCATCGACTACTACTTCGTGGCCGGCGCCAATGCCGACCAGGTCATTGGCGGCTATCGCGAACTCACCGGCAAGGCCGTGCTGCTGCCCAAGTGGGCCTACGGCTTCTGGCAGAGCCGCGAGCGCTACAAGAACCAGAAGGAGATGGAGGACGTGGTGGCCGAATACCGCCGCCGCGACCTGCCGCTGGACAACATCGTGCTCGACTGGTCGTACTGGCCGGTGGATGCGTGGGGCTCGCACGATTTCGACAAGCAGTTCTGGCCCGACCCGGATGCGATGGTCAAGTATTTCCATGACCACAACACCCACCTGATGATCTCCATCTGGCCGAAGTTCTACCCGAACACGGAGAACTACAAGGAGCTGGCGTCCAAGGGCTACATGTTCACCAAGAACGTGGAGGCCGGCGAGCTGGACTGGATCGGCAAGGGCTACCTCAACGCGTTCTACGATCCCTTCGCCGTGGAGGCGCAGAAGATCTACTGGCGCCAGATCAACGAGAAGCTCAACAGCAAGGGCATCGACGCCTGGTGGATGGACGCCGACGAGCCGGACATCCATTCCAACCTGGACATCGACACCCGCAAGGAACGCCTGACGCCCAACGCGCTGGGTTCCTCGACCGAGTACTTCAACGCCTATCCGCTGCCGCACACCCACGGCGTGTACGAGGGCGACCGAGAGGCCGACAACAAGCGCGTGTTCATCCTCTCGCGCAAGGGCTATGCCGGCACGCAGCGCAATGCAGTGGCGGTATGGAGCGGGGATATCGTCTCGCGCTGGGACAACATGAAGGAGCAGATCTCCGCCGGCGTGAACACCTCGATGTCGGGCCTGCCGAACTGGACCTTCGACATCGGCGGCTTCTCGGTGGAGAAGCGCTACGAGGACCAGGACCCGGCGCACCTGCCGGAATGGCGCGAGCTGCAGACGCGCTGGTTCCAGTTCGGCGCATTCGTGCCGCTGTTCCGCTCGCACGGCCAGTTCCCGTACCGCGAGATTTGGAACATCGCGCCGGAAGGCACGCCGCACTACGCCTCGATGGCCTACTACGACCGCCTGCGCTACACGCTGATGCCGTACATCTACACGCTGGCCGGCGACACCTACCACCGCGACGGCGTGATCATGCGCGGGCTGGTGATGGACTTCCCGAACGACGCCAAGGTCGCCGACCTCAACGACGAATACCTGTTCGGCCCGGCGTTCCTGGTCGCGCCGGTGAGCGAGTTCGGGGCCACCTCGCGCCCGGTGTACCTGCCGGCCGGCACCTCGTGGCTGGACTTCTACACCGGCCAGCGTTACGAGGGCGGCCAGTCGATCACCGCCGCCGCGCCGATCGAGCGCATGCCGCTGTTCGTGCGTGCCGGCGCCATCGTGCCGACCGGCCCGGTGCAGCAGTACGTCGACCAGCAGGCCGACGCGCCGGTGACGATCGTGGTGTACACCGGTGCGGATGGCACGTTCTCGCTGTACGAGGACGATGGCCTGGGCTACGGCTACGAGAAGGGCGAGTTCAGCCGTATCCCGCTGGCGTGGGACGAGGCCAAGGGCGAGTTGCGCATCGGCGCGCGCGAAGGCCAATGGCCGGGCATGCAGGCCAAGCGCACGTTCAAGGTGCGCTTCGTCAGCGGCCCGCGCGAGGACGCCGGCCAGCTGGAGCCGAAGGCCGACGCTCAGGTGCAGTACGCCGGCAAGGCGGTCGTCGTGAAGCGCAAGTAAGCGGAGCGATCCCTTGGCCTTGGAACTGAGTCGTCGCGAACTGTGCAAGGCCGTGGGCCTGGGGGCTGCCGCGCTGGCGGCGGCCCCTGGCGCACTGGCGGCGCGCCGTCCCCTCCCGACGGTGCCGCCGCCGGTGCCGCCGCCGGTGGCGCCACCCGGCGAACTGGTGTTGTGGTATCCGCGCCCGGCCACCGAGTGGGTGGAGGCGCTGCCGGTCGGCAACGGCCGCCTCGGCGCGATGGTGTGGGGCGGGTTGGCGCACGAGCGCCTGCAGCTCAACGAGGACACGCTCTACGCCGGCGGTCCTTACGACGCCACCAACCCGAAGGCGTTGGAGACGTTGCCGAAGGTGCGTGAGCGGGTGTTCGCCGGCCGCTACGCCGAGGCCGAGGCGCTGGCCGATGCCGGGATGTTGTCGCGCCCGCTGAAGCAGATGCCGTACCAGCCGCTGGCCGACCTGCTGCTGGATTTCGACCGCGCCGATGGCGCGGCCGGGTATCGCCGCGAACTGGACCTGGACAGCGCCACGGCGACCACGCGCTTCCGTTCGGAAGGGCGCAACCACCTGCGCGAAGTGTTCGTCTCGCCCGATGCGCAATGCATCGTGGTGCGGCTGAGTACCGACCAGCCCGGCGGCATCTCGCTGCGCGTGGGCATCGACAGCCCGCAGGACGGGGAGATCACGGTCGATGGCGAGGGCCTGCTGTTCGCCGGCCGCAACCAGGGCCGCGAGGGCATACAGGGCCAGCTGTCGTTCGCGCTGCGCGTGTTGCCGCTGGCCCAAGGCGGCAAGGTGATGCTGCGGCGCGACCGCATCCGCGTCGAGGGCGCGGACGAACTGGTGCTGCTGCTCACCGCGGCGACCAGCTACAAACGATTCGACGACGTCAGCGGCGACCCGCTGGCGATCACCGCCGCGCAGCTAGCCGCGGCGCGGGCGGTTCCGTATGCGAAGTTGCGCGAAGACCACCTGGCCGCGCATCGCACGCTGTTCCGGCGCGTGGCGATCGACCTGGGCCGCAGCGAGGCCATGCAGCGGCCCACGCACGAGCGCGTGCGCGATTTCGCCGCCGGCGGCGATCCGCAGCTGGCGGCGCTGTACCACCAATACGGTCGTTACCTGCTGATTTGCAGTTCGCGCGCGGGCAGCCAGCCGGCGAACCTGCAGGGTATCTGGAACGAGCTGATGTCCCCGCCGTGGGAGAGCAAGTACACGGTCAACATCAACACCGAGATGAACTACTGGCCGGCGGAGGCCAACGCGCTGCACGAGTGCGTGGAACCGCTGGAACGCATGCTGTTCGAGCTTTCGCAGACTGGCGCGCATACGGCGAAGGCGATGTACGACGCGCCGGGCTGGGTGGTGCACAACAACACCGACCTGTGGCGTTCGGCCGGCCCCATCGACGGGGCGAAGTGGAGCTTGTGGCCAACCGGAGGCGCGTGGTTGCTGCAGCAGTTGTGGGACCGCTGGGATTACGGGCGCGACCGGGCATACCTGGAAAAGATCTATCCGCTGTTCAAGGGCGCGGCGGAATTTTTCGTGGCTACGCTAGTGCGCGATCCGAATACCGGGGCGATGGTGACCAATCCGTCGATCTCGCCGGAGAACCAGCATCCGTTCGGTGCGGCGCTGTGCGCGGGGCCGACGATGGATGCGCAGATCCTGCGCGACCTGTTCGCGCAGTGCGTGGCGATGGGCAAGATGTTGGGGGTGGATGCGGACTTCGGGGAGAAGCTGGTGGCGCTGCGCGAGCAGCTGCCGCCGAACCGCATCGGCAAGGCGGGCCAGCTGCAGGAGTGGCAGCAGGATTGGGACATGGACGCGCCGGAGATCCATCATCGGCACGTATCGCATCTGTACGCGCTGCATCCTTCCAGCCAGATCAACGTGCGCGATACGCCGGCGCTGGCGGCGGCGGCGCGGCGTTCGCTGGAGATCCGCGGGGACAATGCCACCGGTTGGGGAATCGGCTGGCGCTTGAACCTGTGGGCGCGTTTGCGCGATGGCGAGCATGCCTACCAGATCCTGCAACTGCTGCTGGCGCCGGAGCGCAGCTATCCGAACCTGTTCGATGCGCATCCGCCGTTCCAGATCGACGGCAACTTTGGCGGCACCGCGGGGATCACCGAGATGCTGCTGCAGAGCTGGGGCGGGAGCGTGTTCCTGCTGCCTGCCTTGCCGAAGGCCTGGCCGGCGGGCGAGGTGAAGGGGCTGCGGGTGCGGGGGGCGGCGTCGGTGGATCTGCGTTGGGCCGAGGGGGCGTTGGTCGAGGCGGTGTTACGCAGCGATTCCGGTGGGCGGTACGAGTTGGTCTACGGGGAGCAGGTCGTCTCCGTCGAACTGAGGACGGGGCGGGGTGCTTCGTTGCGGGTAGTCGAAGGGCGGTTGGTTCGGGTGTGAGGGTGGTAGGGGCGGCTTCTGCTTGGTTGATGGGCTTTCGCTCTTGCTGATGCGCGGCCCAGGGGGCTATCGCGCGGCGCCCGGGGGCGGGCCCTTTCCGGGACACGCCGTGAATCCATCCATGGAGGCTCGTAGGCGACATCCATGTCGCCTACGGTCCCGGAAA
>NZ_JARQXB010000022.1 GCF_029543105.1 Stenotrophomonas sp. HITSZ_GD | reverse complement strand
TGTCGCCTACGAGCCCCCATGGATGGGTTCACGGCGTGTCCCGAAAGGGCCCAGCCCCCGCAGGCCGTGCACGATCACAGAACAGCCGACCCACATCGAAGGCCAACAACCCAAACACCCAGCGCAGAAAACAAAAAGGGCGGCCAACGGCCGCCCAACAAAAAAAACCCCCTTCTCTCGAAGGGGGTCTCCAATCGGTACGGCCAGTACAGCAGCCCGCAGGGAATTACTGCAGCAGGCTGAGCACGTTCTGCGGGACCGACTTGGCCTGCGCCAGCATCGCGGTGCCGGCCTGCTGCAGGATCTGCGTGCGGGTCAGCTCGGCGGTTTCCTTTGCATAGTCGGTGTCCTGGATGCGGCTACGCGAAGCCGACAGGTTCTCCGAGGTCGAGCTCAGGTTGGCGATCGTCGAGGTGAAGCGGTTCTGCACCGCACCCATGTCGGCGCGCGAGGAGTTCACCGCGGTCAGGGCCTTGTCGACGATTTCCAGCGCCTTCTGCGCGCCCTCGAAGGTCGAGATGTCCAGGTCCTCCAGCGTGTTGCTGGTGCCGGCCGCCGCGGTGGAGGCCGCGAAACCGGCGAAGCCCGCCGCGATGCCCGTGCCGCCCGCGATGGTGCCCGCGGTGAACGAGGTGAAGTCCTGGCCGGCCTTCAGCGATTCCAGCTTGACCTGGCCGCTGCTGTCGATCGAGGCGTACATGCCGGTCTGGTCCAGCTTGTCGTTGATCGCCGCCGCCACCTTCTTGTTCACGTCGGCCGCAGTGTCGCCCGAAGCGATCTTCACGTCAGCCAGGTTGACCGTGGTGGCCTTGCCGGCCGCGGTCTTGAAGCTGATCTTCATGCCCGAGATGGTGCCCGAGGCGGTCGCCGTGCCGGTGACGCCGGCCGAGGAGGTCGAGGCGGCGAAGCCGGCCTTGCCCAGGGTGTCGATGTTGGCGTCGACGATGCTGTTGATGCCGATGGTCTGGCCGGTGTCGGCGCCGACCTGGAACAGCGCGCCGGAGAACGAACCGTCCAGCAGCTTGGTGCCGTTGAACGAGGTCTGGTTGGCGACGCGGTCGATTTCCGACAGCAGCTGGGTGACTTCCGAGTTCAGCGCGTCACGGTCCGAATCGGAGTTGGTGGCGTTGGCCGACTGCACCGACAGCTCGCGGATACGCTGCAGGTTGTTGCCGATCTCGACCATCGCGCCTTCGGCGGTCTGGGCCAGCGAGATGCCGTCGTTGGCGTTGCGCGAAGCCACGTCCAGGCCGCGGATCTGCGTGGTGAAGCGCTCGGAGATCGCCAGGCCGGCGGCGTCGTCCTTCGCGCTGTTGATGCGCAGGCCCGACGACAGGCGCTGGATGGTCGTCGCCATGCTCGAGCTGGAGGTGTTGAGGTTGCGCTGAGCGTTCAGCGACATAACGTTGGTATTGATGACCTGTGCCATTTGATATCTCCTCTAAGCGATTTTTCCGGTGACCCTGCGGGTCTCTGGGCCTTTCGCAGGGGGGCCATCATTTGGCCGTTGCCGCTGCTGAAATGAATAACGGCGTGCTGTCAACAACCTTTAGCGCTTCGCTGCAATTTTTTCGCTTGCGCCAGGGCGTAAAACCCGCCGGTTGAAGGGTTTCGGCCGTATCCGGCGGAACTTTAGGGGGCGGGGTGGGCCACCCCGGAAAACCGCGACGGGGTGCGCGGCAGCGCCCCGCCATAAGTGCGGAATCGTGTATCGCATCGCAGTACGGTGGGTGCATCCGCGCGTGGCTGGCTTGCGCGGGTATCCCATGCGAAGCGCGAGCTCGCGCGTGGCAAACGAAGATTCGTACGCGCGCCACGCGCATGCAGCGCGCACGCACGGCGCGTCGTGCATCGCGGAGGAAAGAACGCGCGCGCACGCAAGAAGGATTTTTCCGCAGGCGTCAATCCACGAGTGACTTGCTTGCAAGCGTGTAGGACATCCACGCGATAGGCGAAAAATCCAATTCTCGTCACTGAATGCGCTATCGAGAATTCGCACGCGGTCGCACCCGGCCGTGGCGCTTCCGCCTGGATGCGCCCGACGCATTCAAGGACGTTCCATGTCTCCACACATTCCCAAGAAGCATCCCCTCGTCGTCTCGCTGCAGCTCGCCTTGTGCGTGCTGCCCTCGGCCGCGTGGGCGCAACAGCTGATCGTCAACAACACCTCGGGCAACGCGAGCGGCACCTACGATACGGCGCTGGCCAACGGGCGCGCCGGCACCGCGCTGATCGCCGAGGAGGGCGGCGACATCCTGCCCGGCGCCGATCCGGTCGTCGTCACCACCGGCGGCGACGACGCACACGGCGCCTACGCCAACACCACCGGCACCATCACGCTGGACAACGCGCCGCGCATCACCACGAAGGGCGCGCGCAGCCACGGCGCGCTGGCTGCCGGCGTGGGCCGCGTCACCCTGGGCGGCGGCAGCGTCTCCACGCAGGGCGCCGACGCGCATGCCGTGGTGGCGATGACCACCGCCGATGGCCACGGCCGCGCCAACGTCACCGGCACCACGCTGTCCAGCGCCCAGGGCGCGGTGCTGCTGGCGCAGGGTGCCCGCAGCAACCTCACCGCCACCAGCGTTCAGGCCACGCAGGGCGCCGACGCCGCCGCCGCCGCGGTGGGCGCGCTGGCCGGCGGCGAGGTTCGCCTGGTCGGCGGTGCGCTCACCTCCGCCGCCGCCGTGCCGCTGCTGCGCGCCGAAGGCACCAACAGCAAGATCACCACCAGTGCCGCGTTCCAGGGCAAGGCCACGGACAGCGAGTCCAGCGCGGCCATCGCGTTGGCGGCCGGCACGCTCGACCTGCAGGCCGGCAGCGTGCTCGACAGCGCCGGCTTTGGCGTGGCCGCCTATGACGCCGGCAGCACCCTCACCGGCAAGGACGCCACGATCACCGCCGCGCGCGGCGCCGCCGCCGAAGTGCGCGACAACGCCAGCATCCGCCTGCAGGGCGGCCAGCTCACCGGCCTCGTGCAGGGCGCGCTGGCGGCCTCCGGCGGCACCTTCGAGGCCACCGCCACCCGCATCGCCGCCACCGGCGCCGGCGATGCGCCCGAGGGCCCCGCGTACGGCGTCGTCGCGATGGCCGGCGGCACCGCGCTGCTCAACGCGCAGACCGCCGTGACCGGCAGCAACGGCGTGTCCGCCGCCGGCGGGCGCGTGGTCGCGACGCAGGCGCGCATCGAGGCGACCGGCACGCCGGCCAGCGGCGATACCCAGGTGCGCGGCGCCGGCGTGTCGCTCTCGCCCGGCGGCGTGGCCGAACTGACCGATAGCACCGTGCAGGCCAGCGGCGAAGGCGTGCGCTTCGGCTTCGACCCGTCCGCGGCGGGCCAGACCGCCACCGCCACCCTGGCCGGCGGCAGCGTCGTGGCCACCGGCGGCCCGGCGGTGCGCCTCACCGGCGAAGGCGGGGCGGGGGCCATCGGCCAGCTCAACCTGCGCCAAGGCGTCGCCCTGCAAGGCGCGGACAACCGCCTCATCGAGGTGACCGGCGACGGCAGCCGCCCGGCCGAGCTGCGCGTGTTCGCCGACCAGGTGGCGTTGAAGGGCCGCCTCGCGGCCGCGACCGGCACGCTGCTCGACCTGAGCCTGGCCAACAGCCGCCTGGACGGCGCCATCCAGGGCGGCGGCGCCGTGCTGCTCGATGCGGCCAGCCGCTGGGACGTGGCGGACAGCTCGGAGGTCGGCGCACTGCGCAACGGCGGGGCGATCGCCTTCGCCGCGCCGGCGCAGGGCGGTTTCAAGACGCTCACCGTCCACGGCGACTACACCAGCGACAACGGCACGCTGTCGATGAACACCGTGCTGGCCGACGACGCCGCGCAGACCGATCGCCTCGTCGTGCACGGCGCCACGCGCGGCAACACGCGCCTGAGCGTGAACAATGTCGGCGGCGCCGGCGCGCAGACCGTCAACGGCATCCAGCTCGTGCAGGTCGATGGCGCCTCCGACGGCGTGTTCGCCCTGGAAGGCCGCGCGGTGGCCGGCGTGTACGAGTACCAGCTGTTCAAGGGCGGCGTGGCGACACCGGGCGATGGCGGGTGGTACCTGCGCTCGCAGGACACCACGCCACCGCCAACGCCGATGCCGGAACCGACCCCGGAACCCACGCCACAGCCGGCGCCCGAACCCACGCCGACGCCGAACCCGAACCCGGCCAATCCGTTCCCCGCGCCGACGCCGACGCCCGCGCCGTCACCCGGCACCGGCGGCAAGCCGGCACCGACCCCGCCGGTGACCCCGCCGCGCCCGTTGTATCGCCCGGAAGCCGGCGCCTACCTCGCCAACCAGGCTGCCGGCATCGGCCTGTTCCAGCACCAGATGCACGACCGCATGGGCGAGCCGGACTTCGCCGGTGCCGCCGAGCGTGCGCCTGCGGTGTGGACGCGCGTGCTGCGCCGCCAGCAGGATGGCCGCGGCGCGGTCGACCAGCTCGACGTCTCCAGCGACACCTCGCTGCTGCAGGTCGGCGGCGAACTGGCCGGCGGCATGGTGGGCGACGGCCGCTGGCATGCCGGCGCCATGGCCGGTGCCGGCCGCAGCGACAACCACGTCGGCTCGCGCCTGAGTGGCTACCACGCCAAGGGCAAGGTGAAGGGCTACAGCGCCGGCGTGTACGCCACCTGGTTCCAGAGCGCGGCCGAGCAGGGCGGTGCCTACGCCGACGCCTGGCTGCAGTACGGCCGCTACGACAACCGCGTCAGCGGCGACTTCCTGCCGCAGGAAAGCTACGACGCCCGCAGTTGGTCGGCCTCGCTGGAAGGCGGCTATACGTTCGCGATGCCCGCGGGGGAATCCTATGCGTGGTTCATCGAGCCACAGGCCCAGGCGATCTACACCGACTACGACGCCGACGAGCACATCGAAGCGAACGGTACCTGGGTCGGCACCTCGTTGGCCGGCGCCTGGACCACGCGCGTGGGCGTGCGGGTGTTCGGCCACGCGGGCGACACCGCGTACAACCGGGTGCAGCCATTCCTGCTGCTCAACTGGTGGCGGGGCGACAAGCGCAACGAGATCGCCATGGACGGCACCTCCATCGCCTTGGGCTGGCCGCGCGACCGCTACGAGGCCAAGCTCGGCGCG
The DNA here is from genome assembly GCF_029543105.1 of Stenotrophomonas sp. HITSZ_GD. Taxonomy (GTDB): domain Bacteria; phylum Pseudomonadota; class Gammaproteobacteria; order Xanthomonadales; family Xanthomonadaceae; genus Stenotrophomonas_A. Next base: position 41,398 of record NZ_JARQXB010000022.1, on the reverse strand, counting down.
CAGCTGCAGCTCGGCGGCGGCTGGACGGGCTGGGGCCATGCGGCATGGCAGACGGGCAGCGATGGCTTCCGCGACATCGGCGGGCAGGTCGGGGTGAATTACCGCTGGTAATACGGAAGTAAAAAAAGAGGCCGCCTCCCATCACGGGGGGGCGGCCTTGCCGATCAGGCCGGGCCCGTTGCCGCGGCGTGGCCCGATCACCCCATCATCTGGAACAAGGACATCGACTGCATCTGCTTGAACACCGTCTGGGCGGCCTGCAGGGCGGCCGTCTCCAGCTGGTACTGGCCGATCGCCTCGGCGTAATCCAGGTCGCGGATCGAGGACAGCGTGGTCTTCAGCGTCACCTCGTTGGACGCCCGCAATTCGGCGGCGTTGTCGATCGCCGAGAGCTGCGCGCCGCCGGAGGCCCGCGCGTCGATCATCTTCGCCGAGGCCTGCTTCACGTCGCGCATCGAGGTCTGCAAGGCGTTCTGCAATTGCGCGCGGTCGGCGTCGTTGGCCGGGTCGGTGTTCAGCGCGCCGATCAGGTCGGTCAACGTGGAGAACACGTCCTTGTTCTGCGAAGGGCCCACCTGCAGTGTGTCGCCGGCCACCGGCGCGCCGTCCACGCGCAGGCGCACGCCGTTGAAACGGATGTCGTCGCCCGCCTTGTACGTGCCGCTGCTGAGCACATTGCCGTTGGCGTCGAGCACGTCGTAGGTGTCGGCGGCGGTGAATTGCACGGTGTAGCTTTCGCCGGCGTAGGTGCCCGAGGCCGGGTCGCGGCCGAAGTCCAGCAGCAGGGCGGTGCCGGTATTGCCGGTGCCGGCGTGCGCGTCCATCGTGCCGTCGCCGGTGCGGATGCGCATGAAGATCTCGCTGCCGGGCAGCGCGTCCAGCACGTAGGTGTCGGCTGCCACTTCGACCTGGCGCTGGGTCTGGTCGCCGTTGTACACCACGCCGGCGCCGCTCTTGGAGAACGGCGCGGTGCCGTCCACCGTGCCGCCGAACAGGTAGCGGCCGTTGCCGTCGGTGCTGTTGGCCATGCTCAGCATCTGGTCGTGGATCGCTTGCAACTCCGAGGCGATGGCCTTGCGGTCGTCGGTGGTCAGCGAGGCATTGTTGGCCTCGATGGTCAGCTCGGTGACGCGGGTCATCAGGTCGCCGGCCTGCGCCAGCGCGTTTTCCTGCAGGCCCAGGCGGTTCTGCACGTTGTTGGCGTTGCTGCCGAACTGCGCCAGCTGCGCCACGGCGCGGTCCAGCCCCACGGCGGTGCCCGCGGCGACCGGGTCGTCCTTGGCGGTGACCAGCCGCTGGCCGCTGGAGAGCTGCTGCTGCAGGTGCGCCAGCTTGGATTGCTTGGCCAGCATCGTCACGACGGACTGGCTGTACATCATGCCGGTGGAGATGCGGTTGCTCATCAGCGGATCGCACCCAGGATGCTCTGGAACATAGTGTCGGCCGTGGAGATGATCTGCGAGGCGGCCTGGTAGGCCTGCTGCAGGCGGAGCATGTCCGAGGCCTCTTCGTCGAGGTTGACGCCGGAGACCGAATCGCGCGCCGCCTGCGCCTGGTCGTTGATCACCTGCTGCGCCTGCGCGGCATAGTCGGCCGAGCGTGCCGCCGAACCCACCGAGGTGGTCAGGCCGGCCACCGCGCCGTTGAGGCTCATGGTGCCGCCGTTGAAGGCCTTCAGGTCCTCCACCGCGGCCAGCCGCTTGGCGTTGCCGTTGTCGGCCGAGCCGGCGCCGGTGCTGCCGATGGTGAAGCTGTCGCCGGTGACGGGCGCGCCGTCGAGGGTGAAGCTCCAGCCGTTCGCGGCGATGGTCTGCCCGGCGGTGTACGCATACGGGCCGGCGCCGTCGATGGTGTAGTGGGTGGCGTCGGTGAAGGCGATCGTCGAGCCGGCGAGCAGGTTGGCGTTGGTCGAATCGGTGACCTGCACGTTGCTCAGCTTGCCGGTGCCCAGGTTGGACAGCGTGGCGCTGCCCTTGACCGGGGTGGCCGCGGCAATGCGCGAGGGATCGGTGATCGCCACCGACAGGCTGCCGGCCACGTTGGCGGTGGGCTGCAGCAGGAAACGGTCGCCGGCCGCCGCCGCGCCCCCCACCACCACCTGCACGCCATTGAGCACCAGCGGGTCGGCGGCGGTGCCGGTGCCGGTCAGTGCGACCGACGCGCCGGTGTCCGAGCGCGTGGCGGTCCATTGGGTGCCGTCGAACTTCAGCAACAGGTTCTGCCCGTCGAGCTGGCTGATGTCGCCGAACGAGGCGGTGAGGCTGGCCGTGCCGGTGTTGGCGGGGTGGCTGGACACGCTCGGCGTGGCGTAGCTGAAGAAGTCGCCGCCCATCGCGCCGTACAGGTCCATGCCCTGCGCGTGCGCGTCGTTGAAGCTGCTGGCCAGGCCCACCGCGATGCGGCCCAGCTCGGCCTGCGTGGGTTCGAGCACATTGCTGCGGAATTCCAGCAGCCCGCCCATCTGCCCCCCGAGCGCGCGCGAATCCAGCGACACGTTCATGCCCTGGGTCTGCAGCGCAAGCTGCAGCTTGCCGGGCTGGTACGGGTCCGGCGTGGTGGTGAGCTGGGAGGCGGTGGTGCCGACCACCAGTGCCTGGCCGCCGGAGGTGTATACGTTGACGAAGCCGCCGTCCTGCTGCACGGCGGTGCCGCCGGTGTAGCCGACCAGTTCCTTGATCAGCTGGTCGCGCTGGTCGAGCAGGTCCGGCGCGGCGCTCGCGGCCGACGTGCCGATCTGGCCGTTGATCTGTGCGATCTGCTGCGTGAGCCGGTTGACTTCGCTGGTCGCCGAAAGCAGGCCGTTGTTGACCTCGGTGTTGAGGCTGTCGAGCTGGCCGCTGAGCTGCTTGAAGCGGGTGGTCAGCGCGTTGCCGCCATCGAGCAGGCTCTGCCGGTTGGCGGTGGAGGAGGCGTCGGAGGACAGCGCGCTGGCCGCGTCGAAGAAGTTCGACCACAGCCCCGAGACGCTGGTGGCGGTATCCGAGAACAGGCTGTCCACGCGGTCCGAAAGCGAGGACAGCTGGTTCAGCCTCGCCAGTTCGCCGTTGCTGTCGAGCAGGCGCGAGATCGCCAGCTGGTCGGCGACGCGGCTGATGTCGCTGATCTGCGTGCCGCTGCCCACGTAGCCGTAGCCGTAATCGGTGGGGTTGCGGGTGGCGAAGCTGACCTTCTGCCGGCTGTAGCCCTCGGTATTGATGTTGGCCACGTTGTGGCTGACCGTGGCCAGGGCGCGCTGGAAGGCGATGAGGGCGCCGGTACCGGTGGACAGGACGTTGGACATGCGTCGTTACCTCAGGTTGCCCACGCCGGCGCTGCTGGCGAAGGTGCGCGAAAGGTCCGCGCCCGTCGCCTGCCCGGCGTACTGGCTGATCGCCGCCACGGCACGATCGATGGTGGGCCCATGCGCGATGGCGGCGATCTTCGCCGCATAGCCGGGGTCGGTGGCATAGCCGGCCTTCTGCAGGCCGCGGGCGAAGCCCTTGATGTCAGTGCCGGCGCTGAGCGCCTGCTGGTAGCGGCCGTTGTTCTTCAGCAGGCGCACGTAGTCGGCGAAGCTGTCGGCGGCCGAGGAATAGGCGCGGAAGCTGGCCGTCTCGGAGGTCTTCACGCCGTTGACGTACTCGTGCGTGCCGGCGCTCACCGCATCGCCCTTCCAGCCGGTGGCCTTGATGCCGAACAGGTTGTGCGAGTCGCTGCCGTTGCCGCGGCTGATGCCGCGCTTGCCCCAGCCGGTTTCCAGCGCGGCCTGCGCGACGAGCGCGCGCGGGTCCACGCCCAGTTCCTGCGCCGCCTTCTGCGCGTGGTGCCAGATCTTGGCGACGAAACCTTCCGGCGTGCGTTCGCCCAGCGCGCTGGCCGCCGCGCTGCCGGCGCTGGCCGCGGCACTGTCGTCCACCGCCACGCCGCCGGTGCCCAGCCAGCGGTCGTCCAGCGAACTCCAGTCCTCGGCGGTGGCGCTGGCATCGGTGCGGCTGCCGGTGCCAATGGCGGTGCTGCTGTCGCGGCCGGCGATCAGGTCCAGGGTTTGCGCGGTGACGGCCTCGCGCGATTGCGCCAGTGCGGCGTCGCCGCTGCCCGCCACGCCCTGTGCGCCCGAAACGCCCGCCTCGCGGGCGCGGGCGATGAGCGAATACGCCTTGGCCGCCTTGGCCTGCGCCAGCGGGTAGGCCTGCGAAGCAGCGCCGGCGTCCAGCGAAGTGTTGACCTGGCCGGTGCCGGCCGCGTCCTGGCTGCCGCCGCCGAGCTGGCGGGCGATCATCGCCGACAGGCCCAGCCCCTTGCCCTCGGTCAGCGCCTTGGACATCTGCTGGTCGTACATGTCGCGGAAGGTCTGGTTCTCGCCGGGAAACAGCGAGTCGCCGAAGCTGGCCTCGCGCATGCTCTTCACCAGCATCTGCGCGAACTGGCCTTCGAGCTGGCGCGAGACGGTGTCGATCTTCTGCGGATCGTTCTGCGTCTTGGGCGCCAGTTCCAGCGGTGAGCGGGTGATCTGCATCAGATCACCTCCAGCTCCGCCGTCAGCGCGCCGGCCTGCTTGAGGGCTTCCAGGATCGCCACCAGGTCGCCCGGCGCGGCGCCGACTTCGTTCACCGCGCGCACGATCTGGTCCAGCGTGGTGCCGCCGGCGAACTTGAACATGCGGCTGCCCTCGGCGCTGGCGCTGATGGTGGACTGCTGGGTCACGGTGGTCTGGCCGTTGGCGAACGCACCGGGCTGGCTGACGTTGCTGTTCTCGCTGATGGTCACGGTGAGCGAGCCGTGCGCGATGGCCGCCGGCATCACCCGCACCTGCGAGCCGATCACCACCGTGCCGGTGCGCGCGTTGACGATGACCTTGGCCGCCGCCTCGCCAGGCGAAAGCTCCACGTTCTCGATGCGCGCCAGCAGGCCGATGCGCGCGCCCGGGTCGGTCGGCGCGCGTACCGCCACGGTGACGCCATCCACCGCGCGTGCGGTGCCGGTGCCGAAGGTGTTGTCGATCGCCGCGACCATGCGCGAGACCGTGGTGAAATCGTTCTGGTGCAGGTTCAGCGTGATCTCGCCGCTGTTGTCGAACACGTCCGGCAGTGCGCGCTCCACGGTGGCGCCGTTGGGGATGCGGCCCACGCTGGGCACGTTCACCGACACCTTCGAGCCATCCTTGCCCTGCGCGCCGAAGCCACCCACCACCAGGTTGCCCTGGGCGATGGCATACACCTGGCCGTCGGCGCCCTTCAGCGGGGCCATCAGCAGCGAACCGCCGCGCAGCGAGATCGCATTGCCCAGCGAGGAGACGGTCACGTCGATCGGCTGCCCCGGCTTGGCGAACGGCGGCAACTCGGCGTGGATCGCCACGGCGGCCACGTTCTTCAGCTGCGGGTTGACGTTGGCCGGCACGTTGACGCCCAGCTCGCCGAGCATGTTCTTCAGGCTCTGCACGGTGAAGGGGGCCTGGCTGGTGCGGTCGCCGGTGTTGTCCAGGCCGACCACCAGGCCGTAGCCGACCAGCGCGTTGCCGCGCACGCCACCGACCTGGGCAAGATCCTTGATGCGCTCGGCGGCGGCCGGCGCGCAGGCGCCCAGCGCCAGCAGCAGGATGGCGGAAGCACGCAAGGTGGCGGAGGCGAGGTTCATGGCGATGCCTTGTAATGACTCAGTACGGCGACAGCGCCGAATTGAAGAAGCGGCCGAACCAGCCCATCGCGTTGGACTGCGCCACCGCGCCACGGCCGCCATAGGCGATGCGCGCATCGGCGACCTTGCTCGACGGGATGCTGTTGTCGGTGGCGATGTCGGCGGCGCGCACGATGCCCTGGATCTGCACCAGTTCGTCGCCCTGGTTCAGGCGCAACTGCTTCTGCCCCTGCACCACGAGGTTGCCGTTGGGCAGGCGCTGGATCACCGTCACCGTGACGCTGCCCTGCAGCTTGTTGCTCTGCGCGCTCTGGCCCTTGCCATCGAAGCTGCGCTCGCCCTTGGCGGTGTTCTTCAACAGTTCCTGCCCGTGGTAGGTGACCGGCAGGCCGAGCACGGTGGGCGAGCCCATCTCGATGTCGCTGTTCTTGCTGATGCCCGTGGTGGCACTGGTGGTGGCGGTGGTGCTTTCAACCAGGGTGATGGTCAGCAGGTCGCCGACATCGCGCGCGCGGCGGTCGCCGTACAGCTGCAGGCCCGGGCCGGCGGCGTAGATCGCGCCGGCGCTGGGCGCGGCCTGCGGCGGCATGATCGGCTGCACCGGCGCCATCGCCGGGAACGGGCGCACGTCGCCGGCGATCACGCAACCGCCGAGCAGCGCGCAGGTCGCGGCGGCGAGGGCCAGGCGGGCGAGGGAGGGCAGGGTGTTCATCACGGTCACCGCGAGGATCAGACGTTGGTGTTGAGGTAGCCGAGCATCGAGTCGGTGGTGGAGATGGCCTTGGCGTTCATCTCGTAGGCGCGCTGGGTTTCGATCATGCTCACCAGCTCTTCCACCACGTTGACGTTGCTGCCTTCCAGCGCGCCCTGCACGGTGGTGCCCAGGCCGTTGAGGCCGGGCGTGCCGTTCTGCGCCGGGCCCGAGGCGGTGGTCTCGACGTAGAGGTTCTCGCCCTTGGACTGCAGGCCGGCCGGGTTGATGAAGTCGGTGAGCGTGAGCGAGCCGATCTCCAGCGCGCCGGTCTGGCCGGCCACCTGCGCGGTCACGGTGCCGTCGCTGCCGATGGTGATCGACTCGGTGCCTTCCGGCACCTGGATGCCCGGCTGGATCGGGTAGCCGCTGTTGGTCACCAGCTGGCCCTGGTCGTTGATCTGGAAGTTGCCGTCGCGCGTGTAGGCGGAGGTGCCGTCGGGCATCTGCACCTCGAAGAAGCCGCGGCCGTTGACCATCACGTCCAGCGCGCGGTCGGTCTGCTGCTGGCTGCCCTGTTCGAAGGACTTGGAAGTGGAAACCACGCGCACGCCGGTGCCCAGCTGCAGGCCGGAGGGCAGGTTGGTCTGGGCCGAGGTCGCGCCACCGGGCGCACGGACCTGTTGGTACAGCAGGTCCTCGAAGCTGGCGCGGTCGCGCTTGAAGCCGGTGGTGTTGGTGTTGGCCAGGTTGTTGGAGATGACCGACATGCGCGTCTGCTGCGCATCCAGTCCGGTCTTGGCGACCCACAAAGCCTGATTCATTGGGCGATTCCTCGTTTGGCGCCGGCCCGCTGGCCGTCCACGCCGGGGGTGATGCATGCCGCGTGCCAGAACCGCGCCGGAAAGCCGGCGCGCGGCGCGTCAGCCGCTCAGCTTCAGCAGGGTATTGGCCGACTGCGCGTTCTCGTCGCCGTGCTTGATCACCTTCACCTGCATCTCGAACTGCCGCTGCAACTGGATCATCTGCACCAGCGCGCCGGCCGCATCGACATTGCTGCCTTCCAGCGAGCCGCTGTTGACCGACTTGCCTTCGGCCTGCACGAAGGCCTGCTGCGGGTTGGTGTTGCGCATCAACCCGTCCAGCCCGCGCGCGAGGCGGTCGGAGGAGGCGTTGACCACGCGCAGCCGGCCGACGTTGGCCTGCGTGGCCGCGCTTTCGCCGAGCGGGGTGATCGACACGGTGCCATCGCTGCCGATCTCCAGCGCCTGGTGCGGCGGGATCACCATCGGGTTACCGTTCTCGTCCAGCACCGCGCGGCCGCTGGCGGTGACCAGCTGTCCGTTGGGGGTGAGCGAGAGTTGGCCGCCGCGCGTATAGGCCTCGCTGCCGTCCTGCGATTGCACGGCCAGCCAGGTGTCAGGCTGCAGCGAGATATCCAGCGCGTTGCCGGTGACCTTCTGCGCGCCCAGGCTCGCATCGAAGCCCTGGTCGATGTGCATGGCGTTCACGCGGGAGGGAAAGCCGTCGCCGCGGATCGGCATCGCCTGCGTGTTGGCCAGCGCGGCCTTGAAGCCGTTGGTGTCGGCGTTGGCGAGGTTCTGCGACACCGTGCCCTGGGCCTGCAGCGAGGCGCGGGCGCCGGTCATCGCGACGTAGAGGGCTTTGTCCATGGCGGTCTCCGGCCGGCCGTCGCGCCGATCCGCACGGGCGGATCAGCGCGCGGCATTCACGATCAGCGGATGTTGATGACGGTCTGGGTGACCTGGTCCTGGGTGGAGATCATCTGCGCGTTGGCCTGGAAGTTGCGCTGCGCCACGATCATGTTCACCAGCTGCTCGGTGAGGTCCACCGTGGAGGATTCCAGCGAGCCCGATTCGATCTGGCCGAAATCCGAGCTGCCCGGCGCGCCGGTGCGCGGCGAACCGGAGGCGTAGCTCTCGGCCCACATCGTGCTGCCCTGCTGGGACAGGCCCTGCGGGTTGGTGAAGGTGGTCAGCGCGACCTGGCCCAGCGGCTTGTCGGCGCCGTTGGAGTAGCGCGCGAACACCACGCCGGTGGCGTCGATGCTGATCTCGTTGAGCTTGCCGCTCGCGTAGCCGTCCTGGCGGGTGTCGCGCAGCGCGAACGATTCGCCGTACTGGGTGGCGCCGCTCAGGTTGAGCGACATGCTCAGCACGCCCGCGCCGGTGCTCGGGGTATACGGGTCCAGCGCGATCATGCCGTCGGCCGGGCTGGTCAGCGCGCCGCTGTCGGAGAACTGCAGCGTGGTCGGCGTGCCCACCGAGGCGCCGTCCACGTAGTTGTAGACCTGCCACTCGTTGGCGTTGGCGGTCTTCACGAAGTACGAGGTCTGGGTGTGGCTCACGCCCAGCGAGTCGTACACGTTGATGCCGCCGGTGGAGTAGTTGTAGCTGTTGGAATCGGCCGGGTCGAACGTCGCCACGGTCGGCTGGGACGCGTTGCCGGGCAGGGTGAAGCCCAGGTTGACCGTGGTGGTCTGCTTGGGCGGCGCATCGGTGGTGAGCAGCTGCAGGTCGGTCAGCCGGCCCACGTCGAAGCCGTTGCCGTTGGTGTTGGGCGCGTACACCTGCAGGCGCGCGCCTTCCGGGTTGACCACGTAGCCGTTGGCGTCGGTCTGGAAGTTGCCGGCGCGCGTGTACAGGCGCTCGCCGTTCTGCGACATGGTGAAGAAGCCTTCGCCGGAGATCGCCAGGTCCAGGCTGCGCCCGGTCGGGTCGATGTTGCCCTGCGAGAACTGCTGGGCCACGTTGCTCACCCGCACGCCCGAGCCGACCGCGTTGCGCGACAGGCCATAGGCGGTGCTCTGGAACATGTCGGCGAACTCGGCGCGCGACTCCTTGAAGCCGGTCGTGTTGACGTTGGCGATGTTGTTGGAAGTGACGTTGAGGTCGGCGTTGGCGGCGTTGATGCCGGACAGCGAAGTATTGAAGCCCATGGGAACTCCTGGTTGCGCGGGTGCCGGCTCAGCTGACGCGGAGCACGTAACTGATCGGGGCGGTGCCCAGCCCCTTGAGGTTGAGGTACAGGCCATCGGAGCCGACGGTGACGCTTTCGACCGGGGCCTGGATGTAGGTGGAGATCTTGCTGTCGGTGCCACTGCTGTCGGTGTGGGTGGCGGAGATCGAGTACGTGCCGGCCGCCATGCGGTTGCCGTAGTCGTCGGTGCCGTCCCACTGGAAATTGACTTCGCCGGCCTTGTCGGCCTTCACGCTGATCGTCTTGATCTTGGTGCCGTTGGCGTCGGTGACGTCGAAGTTGACGATGCCGGCGCTGGGCGCGGCGACCACGCCGGTGACCGCGCCGGTCTCGCCCAGGGCCATCTTGGCCGAGGGCACCAGCACTTCGTGCCCGACCAGCTGCGCGCCGCGCAACACCTGGTCGCTGCTGAGCGAGCTGGAGAAGCTGTTGACCGTGGTGTTGAGGTCGCTGATGCCCTGCACCGTGGAGAACTGCGCCAGCTGGCCGAGGAACTCGCTGTTCTCCATCGGCTTGAGCGGGTCCTGGTGCTGCAGCTGCTCGGTCATCAGGCGCAGGAAGTCGGCCTGGCCGAGCGACTCTTCCTTCTTGGTGGTGCTGCTGCTGGAGGTCAGGCCCAGCGAGGAATAGAGGTCCGAGGCGATCGTGCTCATGGTGGATTCCGGTGCGGTCTAGCGCGGTGGGGAGGGTCTATCGACCCATCGTCAGGGTGGCCAGCGCCAGTTCCTTGGCGGTGTTGAGGACTTCCACGCCGGCCTGGTAGTTACGCGAGGCCGAAATCAGGTTGACCATCTGCGCGACCGGGTCCACGTCGGGCGAGTACACGTAGCCGTCGGCATCGGCCAGCGGGTGGCTGGGCTCGTAGCGCTTGATCGGCGGCGCGCCGGTGGTGGTGACTTCCTTGACCTTCACCCCCGTCAGGCTCGGGTCCTGCGCGTTGGGCGTGGCCTGGAAGATCGGCTCGAGCGGCTTGTAGGCCGCCTCGGCCGAGCCGGCCACCGAATCGGCGTTGGCCAGGTTGGAGGCGATGGTGCTCATGCGCACGGACTGCGCCTGCAGCGCGGAACCGGCGACATCGAAGATGGGCAGGTTGCTCATGGCTTAGGACCCGGTGATCGCGGTGAGCATGTTCTTGACCTTCGACTCCAGGAAGCTGAGCGAGGCGCGGTATTCCAGCGCGGCGCGGCCATAGGCGGCGCGTTCGGCATCCGGGTCGACGGTGTTGCCGTCCAGGCTCGGCTGGTCGGCCTGGCGGGTGATCTGGAACGGGTTGAGCCCGGCGATCTCGCCGCTGCGGATGTGGCCTTCGCTCGTGGTGGCCAGGCCGTCGCCGCTGGCGGCCTCGCGCGCGGCGCCGGCGGCCTTCAGCGCGGTGTTGAAGTCCAGGTCCTGGGCCTTGTACCCGGGGGTGTCGACATTGCTGAGGTTGCTGGCGATGAGCTGCATGCGCTGCTCGCGCAACGGTAGCGCGTCGGCATGCACGCCCAGATAGGAAGCGATCGGATTGGACACGGCCTGGCTCCGGCAAATCGTTGCCGAAGCACAGGCAAGAGCTGTGCCAGAAAGCGGCCCGGCGGCCACCGCGCGTGGCCGGGGAGGGCGGGAGGGCCAGGCGTAGACCCGGTGTCCGGGCCCTGCGCCTGTCTCCCGGAACGCGGGATCAGGCCTCGGCGACCTCGCGCAGGCGTTCGAGCACGTACTCGGCCAGCTCGTGGGCGCTGTACTTGGCGACGAAGGCGTTCGCGCCGACCTGCTCGACCATGGCGTTGTTGAACACGCCCGACAAGGAGGTGTGCAGCAGCACGTACAGGCCCGACAGGCCCGGGTGACGCCGGATTTCCGTCGTCAGGGTGTAGCCGTCCATCGCCGGCATCTCGATGTCGGAGATGACCATGGCGTAGCGTTCGGCCGGGTCCTCGCCGGCGGCCAGTACCTGCAAGAGGTGGTCCAGTGCCTGGCGGCCGTCCGAGAGCAGGGTGGCGCCGACGCCGAGCTGGTCCAGCACGCTGCGGATCTGCTGGCGTGCCACGCGCGAGTCGTCCACCACCAGCACCTGCAGCGGGCGGTCGGTTTCCAGCGCCAGGGCGGGGTCGATCTGGATGTCGGTCTCGATCTGCGCGATGTCGGCCAGCACGCTTTCCACGTCGATGACCTGGATCAGCTCGCCCTGGAAGCGCGTCACCGCGGTGAGGTAGGTGGCCTCGGCGCCCAGTTCCGGCGGCGGGTGGATGTCTTCCACCGCGATGTTGACGATGCGCTCCACGCCGCTGACCAGGAAGCCCTGCACCGAGCGGTTGAACTCGGCCACCACCAGGTAGGCCGGGGCGCCCTCGCTGCCGGGCGCGCGCTCGGGGTGGCCGATGGCCACGCCCAGGTCCAGCACTGGCACCGAGCGCCCGCGCACGTCGGCCACGCCGGCGAACTCGTTCGGCAGCCCGGGCACCTGGAACAGGTCCGGGCGGCGCAGCACTTCCTGCACCTTGAAGACGTTCACGCCAAAAAGCTGACGGCCGCCCAGGCGGAACAGCAGCAGCGCCAGCCGGTTGTGGCCGGCCAGGCGGGTGCGTTGGTCGATGCGGTTGAGCAGGTCATGTGACATGTAGGCGTTATCGGTTGTGGCGGTGGGGAACTTGAGGGGTGGTCTTGGGGGCTTCGGCGATTCGCTGGCGGCTCGGTCGTGGCGTGTCGTTCGTTCCGGCCGTGGCGACGGCATCATTCCCACGCAGGCGGACCGACCGAGGGCGCGCGGCGCGCGGCACGGGTCTTGCATCGTCGCCCGCGTCATTCCGCCTGGAGCGCGCCGATGCGCCGCCACATTCGCTTGATCCTTATCCTGATGGCCCTCGCGCCGGCCGCGGCGTTCGCCGATGGCTTCCAGCCGGTGGAAAGCATCCGCGCCGCCGCCATCGCCGCGCTCGGCGTGGACGCGGCCGACGCGCAGACCACGCTGGACCCCGGCCTGCGCATGCCGGCCTGCCCGGTACCGCTGTCGGCCCAGCCGGGCAACGGCAACACCGTGGAGGTGGCCTGCCCGCAGGCCGCCGGCTGGCGCCTGTTCGTGCCGGTCAAGGTGCGCCGCACGCAGGACGTATTGGTCTTGACCCGCGGCATCGCCGCTGGAGAAACGCTGGACCTGGCCGATATCACGGTCGAACGGCGCGACGCGGCGCGGATCGTCGGCGCGGTGCTGGCCGATCCGGCCGATGCGCTGGGGCGCAGCGCCCGACGCGTGTTGCCGGCCGGTACCGTGCTGGCGGCGAGCGACCTGGTCGCCCAGCGCCTCGTGCGGCGGGGCGACACGGTGGCGCTGGTCTCCCGGCGCGACGGCCTGGAGGTGCGCATGAGCGGCCGGGCGCTGGGCGATGCCGGCCAGAACGAGCGGGTCTCGGTGGAGAACAGCTCCTCGCGCAAGGTGGTGCAGGGCGTGGTGGACGACAGCGGCGCGGTCGTGGTCTCTCGCTGAGACCGGGGCGTCAGGAATTTCCCGATTTATTTCTAAAGTTTCCCCGCAGGCGGTCGTTATCCCCTGCGAACCGTAGAGGAATACCACCATGACCCAGAAGATCGAAGGTAGCCTGCCCGCCGCCGCGACCCTGCGGACAGCCACCGTGGCCGGCAAGATTTCCCAGGCCGGCGGCGATCGCTCCGGCCCGGTCGCCGCGACCGAAGCCAGCGACAGCCTGCGCCTGACCGGCGAGGCCACCGGCCTGCAGAGCCTGCAGAAGGAACTGTCGGCCGCCCCGGCGATCGACCAGGGCCGGGTGCAGGCGGTGCGCGATGCGCTGCAGAGCGGCACCTACCAGATCAACCCGGACGCGATCGCCAGCCGCATGATCGACCTGGACCAGCAGCTCGGCGGATGAGCCCGATGAGCGATGCACTGCAGCGCCTGGGCGACGCCCTGGCGGGTGAGCGCCAGGCCCTGATCGACCACGATGCCGAGGGGTTGATCCGCGCCACCCAGGACAAGATCGAGGCGCTGCGCGTGCTCGAGCGCGAGGTGCCCGAGGGCGCCGAGGCGCGCCTGCGCGAGCTGGCCGAGGCCAACCGCGCCAACGGGGCGTTGTTGGCGCGCCGCCGCCGCGAGGTCAACTGGGCGTTGCGCCACCTCGGCCGGACCGAGAGCGCGCCGGCCTACGACGCGCGCGGGCAGAGCGACACGCTCACCGCCAGCCGCGCCATCGCGGTGGCCTGAAGGCCGCCGCACGCGCGCGCCGCGGCGCGCCGATCCATCGCCTGGCCCGCCGCCAGGGGCCCTGGCCCCCGGCCCGTGGGCCTTCGTCGTATATTGGGCTGCCGTAGCAGATGCGAAGCGCCGTGCCCGACCGCATGTATTTCGAACCCGCCTTGCTGCCGTCGCAGGACATCCTGCGCGCCTTCAGCGAACGCATGCAGGAAGGTCTGCTGTTGTTCCGCGGCGATGGCAAGCTGATCTTCGCCAACGCGATCTCGCGCGCCAGCCTGTGCCGCGATCCGCAGGACGGCAGCACCTTCGCCGAGCGCATCGCGCAGGTGCTGCCGGGCGGCGCCCTCAACCAGGCGCGCACCAGCGGCAGCTGGTCGGGCAGCCTGCCGATCGGCGAGCGCATCGTGATCGCGCACCTGTACCACTACGGGGCCATCGGCCAGGAGTTCTTCCTGGCGCTGTTCCACAACATCGAGGGGCAAGAAGACTACGAGCGCGAGCTGGAGCAGCGCCATGCCGAGCTGCGCCAGGCGTACATGCGCTTGAACGGGGCGCAGGACAAGCTGCTGCAATCGGAAAAGATGGCCTCCATCGGCCAGCTGGCGGCGGGCGTGGCGCACGAGATCAACAATCCGATCGGCTACGTGCATTCCAACCTGGGCAGCCTGCAGGAATACCTGCGCAGCCTGTTCACGCTGATCGAGGCCTACGAGCGGGCGCTGCGGGCGCCGGACCCGAAGGCGCTGATCCCGGAGATCGACGACATCCGGCGCCGGGCGGACATCGATTTCATCGCGGGCGACCTGCCGCAGTTGATGGCCGAGTCGCGCGAGGGCATCGAGCGGGTGACGCGGATCGTGCGCGACCTGAAAGACTTCTCCTATTCGGACCGGTCCGAGTCGTGGAAGCTGGTGGACCTGCACGCGGGCCTGGAATCGACGATCAACATCATCTGGAACGAGCTCAAGTACAAGGTGACGCTGGAACGCCAGTACGCGGAGCTGCCGCTGGTGGAGGCGCTGCCTTCCGAGCTCAACCAGGTGTACATGAACCTGCTGCTCAACGCGGGGCAGGCGATCACCGAGCGCGGGACGATCACGGTCAGCACGGGGTTGGAAGGCGACCAGGTGTGGATCGAGTTCCGCGATACCGGGCCGGGGATTCCCGCCGACATCCAGCAGCGGATCTTCGATCCGTTCTTCACCACCAAGCCGGTGGGCAGTGGCACGGGGCTAGGGTTGTCGATCTCCTACGGCATCATCAACAAGCACCATGGGCGGATCGATGTGGAGAGCGCGCCCGGGCAGGGGGCGGCTTTCCGGATCACTTTGCCGGTGCGGCAGCCTAAGTCCTGATTCGGCGCTTTGGGTATTTCGCGCAGGGCGTTCGCTTGGCTGCACGGCGACCGGGGGCAGGCCCTTTCCGGGACACGCCGTGAATCCCTCCATGGAGGCTCGTAGGCGACATCCATGTCGCCTACGGTCCCGGAAAGGGCCTGCCCCCGGTCACCCGATACATCGCCTCGGCGGATGCCAGGAATTCGAGGATTGGGGCGGCCTCAGCTGCGGCCGTGTCTGCCCGTCGGGCGCACGCGTCGCTGACGCAATGCCTCAGCCTTCATCCCCGAACACGCCATCGCGCCCCATGGCGCCGACGCCGTCGCGCCCCTTGCGCAGTTCGTCGTGCGTGCGGAAGGCCTGGCGGATGTGTTCGCGCAGTTCGTCGTCATTCCAAGGCTTGGTGAGGAAGCGGTAGATCGCGCCGCGGTTGATCGCCTCGGTCACGGTCGCCAGGTCCGTATAGCCGGACAGCACCAGGCGCACGGTGTCCGGGTAGAGCATCTTCACCCGGCCCAGGAACTCGGTGCCGCTCATGTCCGACATCCGCTGGTCGGAAAGGATCACCTGCACGTCGTTGGTGGCGAGCAGGTCGAAGGCGTCGCGCACGTTGCCGGCGGCGAGGATGCGGTAGCCGTCGCGGCGGAACAGGCGCACCAGCGAGCGCAGCACGTTCTCCTCGTCGTCCAGCAGCAACAGCGTGCGGTCCGGGCGGGTCTCGGCGAAGGATTCCGGGCGCAGGTAGCGGCGGCGCAGTGCCATGCCGGCCGATTCGGCCGACATCGGTTCGCCGAACATGTAGCCCTGGAAGATGTCGCAGTCGTTGCGGCGAAGGAAGCCGAGCTGGGCCTGCGATTCGACGCCGTTGGCGATCACCGTCATGCCCAGCTGGTGGCCCATGGCGATGATGGCGCGGGCGATGGCCGCCTCGCGGCTGCCGGCCGGGGCGCTCTTGATGAAGCTGCGGTCGATCTTCAGCCGGTCCACCGGGTAGCGCACCAGCGCGCTCAGGCTGGAATCGCCGGTGCCGAAGTTGTCCAGGCTCAGGCTGATGCCTTCGTTGCGCAGGTTGGCCATCGTCTCGTGGACGAAGTTGACGTTGTTGGTCAACGCGCTTTCGTTGATCTCCAGGGTGAGCGCGCTGGCCGGCACGCCGCTGGATTGCAGGTTGGCCAGCACTTCGTTGAAGAAGCTGGGGCGCAGCAGCTGCAGGGTGGAAACGTTGACGGCAATGTTGAAGTCGTCAAAGCCCTGGTCGCGCCACTGGCGCGCCTGCTTGATCGCGTTCTGCAGCACCCATTCGCCGATCTGCACGATCACGCCCAGGCGCTCGGCGGTGCGCATGAAGCGCTCCGGCACCAGCATGCCCAGCGTGGGCGATTGCCAGCGCAGCAACGCCTCCATGCCGACGATGCGGCCGTCGCGCGCGCTCACCAGCGGCTGGTAGCGCAGGCGCAGCTCGCCGTGGGGAATCGCATCGACGATCTGCCGGGCGATGATGCTCTCGCTGTGCGCGCTGGCCGGCGAGTTGCGCGCGTACAGGCGCACGGTGTTGCCGCCTTCGCGGCCGGCCTGGTAGTTGGCTTCCTCGGCATGGTCCAGCAGGGTCGACAGCTGCGTGCCGTGTTCCGGGCACAGGCTGATGCCGACCGTGCCGGTCATGAACAACGTATACGGCAGCACCGAGAGCGGCAGCTCGATCTGCTGGCGGATGTCCTCGGCGAAATCCTCCGGCAACAGGTTGGCGTCGTTGCGCGGGGCCACGATCACCATCTCGTCGCTGCCGTGGCGCCACAGCCGGCCGCGCGTGCCCAGGTGCGCCTGCAGGCGCTGGGCGAGCAGGGCCAGGGCCTGGTCGCCGACCTCCGCGCTCATGTTCTCGTTGATCGAGGCGAAGTGGTCGATGTCCACGTGCAGCAGCATCAGCGGCGTGCCGCCGGAAGCGGCGGCGTCCACCAGCCTCAGCAGTTCGGGATTGCCCGCGCCCAGGCGTTGCGGTTTGTTGGCATCCAGTCCGGGCGGCAGTGCGGGATTCCACATCGGGTTCAACGTCCGTTGTCGCGGGCGGCCGGTTCGCCGGCGGCCTGGTAGGGCAGGTGCAGGCGCACGCGGGTGCCCGCGCCTGGTGCCGATTCTATCGTCAGCGTGCCGCCGGCGGTCTGGGCGCGTTCGCGCATCACCACCAGCCCCAGGCCGCGCGGGGCTTCGGGCTCGAAGCCGTCGCCGTCGTCGTGGACCTCCAGGTACAACCCGCCGCGTTCGTGGTCACGCAGCAGCAGGTTGACCTCGCCGGCGCTGGCGTGGCGCAGCACGTTGGTCAGGCTTTCCTGGGCGATGCGGAAGCACGCCTGCTCGATCTCGTTGCTCGGGCGCTGGCGCAGCGCGTGGATGTCCATCTCCAGCCGCTGCGGCTTGCCGCGGAACAGCGTGGAGGCCTGCCAGCGCAGCGCGGCCTCCAGGCCGAGGGCATCCAGTTGTGGGGGGCGCAGCAGCATGGAGAGGTTGCGCAGCTTGGTCACGGTGGTGTCGGCCAGGTCGACGATCTCCTGCAGGTTGTCGCGCCTCGCCTCCGCCTCGTCCTCTTCCATCGCCGCGTGGGCCGAGAGCTTCATCGCGGTGATGGCCTGGCCGATGTCGTCGTGCAGGTCGCGCGAGATGGCGCGGCGCTCGTCCTCCTGCAGCGAGAACAGGCGCTTGGCCATCGCCTGCAGCTCGTGGTTGCTGGCGGCCAGGGCGTCGCGCATGCGCTCGGGGTCGCTGAGGTCGCGTACCACCATCAGCTGGCAGTCGCGGCCGCCGTAGCGCACCGCGCCGATCGACAACCCGGCCTGGAACTGGCTCTGGTCGCGCCGGCGCATGCGCCGGGCCGGCGAGAATTCGGCGCACGGGATGTCGGCGGCGAGCTGGTCGCGCACCAGCGGCAGGTCGGCGTCAGCCACCAAGGCCGAGAGCGGTTCGCCCAGCAGCGATTCGCCGGCATAGCCGAACTGCCCCGCGCAGGCGGGGTTGGCGTACATCACGCGCTCCTCGGAGAGGATCATCACGCCATCGGGCAGCACCCGCACCAGCTCGCGGAATTGCTCCTCACGCTCGCGCAGCAGGCGGCGGGATTGTTCGCGCTCGGTCACGTCCTGCAAGGTGCCGTGCACCCGGCGGCGGCCATCCGGCGCGGTGCCGCTCTCGGCGCGCAGGTGCGCCATGCGCGCCTGGCCATCGCCGGCGATCAGCGGCAGCAGCACGTCGATCTGCACCGTGCCGGTGCCGCACATGTCATCGATCAGGCGGTCGATGCGCACCTGGGTGACCAGGTCCACGCCGATCAGCAGTTCCTCGAAGCGGTGCCAGCGCTGGGCCTCGGGCCGCGGACGGGCGAGGATGCGGTAGACCTCCGGCGAGAAGCGGCCCATGCCGGTGGTCGGGTCCAGCTCCCACGAGCCCAGCCGGGCCACGCTCTGCGCTTCTTCCAGCAGTTGCAGCAGCTCGGCGCGCTGGCGCTCGGCGCGGCGTTCGGCGCTGCGGTCGATCGCCACCACCAGCCGCGCCTGGCCGCCGGGCACGGCCAGCGGGCTGCTGCGCACTTCGACGTCGCGCAGGCCCTCGCGGGTCACCAGCGGCTCGGTGAGCACGCAGTTCTCCTCGGGCAGCGCGCGCAGGTGTTCGATCACCTCGTGGAAGCGGGCCTGCTCGCTGGCCGGCCATACCGCGTCCAGGCGCAGGGCGAGGAATTGCTCGCGGGTGTGGCCGAAGAAGCTCAGCGCGGCGGGGTTGGCGTCGAGGATGCGCAGGGTCTGCAGGTCATACGCCCACACCGGCACGGGCAGAGCATGGAATTTCTCGTGCAGCGCGGCGATGGCGTGGGTGAGGGTGTCGTGCTCGCTGCACAGCGCGTTGGCCAGCCGGCGCAGGCCGTAGTGCAGCAGCAGGGCCGAGACGACCACCAGCACCGCGCCGTCCAGGCCGAGCAGGCGGTGGAACTGCGCCGCATCGGGGCGCGCCAGGCGGATCAGGGTGTCGCCGGCCAGCAGCCAGGTCAGGCCGAGGGCGAGGTAGGCGCCGGTCAGCGCCCAGATGCCGGTGCGCAGGCGCCGCGCCAGCCGTTGGCCGGATAGCGACGGGGGCGGTGCGGGTTGGCTGCGATCGTCGGGCATGGGGGCGAGGGCGCCAGCGGGCATCGCCCCATCTTAGTGCGTCCGTCACGGTTTGCGGGCGGCTGGCCCGCGGCCGGCGGGCGCCCGCCTCAACTATTTCCCGGGACGGCCGTTAACCATCACGTCCCCCCCGTCCCCCGGGGGCCAGAGAAGCGGAGCTTCCCAGCGTGGATCCAGGCGTCATCGCAAGCTTGCTGCAGCATCCACTCACCTCCGCGGTGGTGGTGCTCGATCCGCATGGGCGTCCGCTGGCGGCGAATGCGGCCGCGCAATCGCTCGGCTTGCCGGCGACGCTGGCCTTGTACGTGGAGCAACTGGCCGACAACCGCGAGCGCCTGCGCCGCGAAGGCGGCATGGTTGCCTGCGTGCTGCCCAGCGGCAGCGGCCAGTGGGATGGCTGGCTGCGCGGCGTGCGCGACGAACACGGCGAGCTGATCGCCTTCACCCTGAGCATTCCCGAACCGGCCGGCGCGGTGGCCAGCCGCTGGGAGATCGGCCTGGACAGCGCCGAGCACGGGCTGTGGGACTGGGACATCGCCGCCGACATCGTGTACCGCTCCGAGCGCTGGAAACGCATGCTCGGCTACGACGAGCAGACCCTGCCGGCCAACCTGGCCGCGCTGTCGGAGCTGATGCACCCGGAAGACCACCCGCGTGTCAGTGCCGCCGTGCACGCGCACCTGGCCGGCGAGACGGAGAGCTACACCGCCGAGTTCCGCCTGCGCCAGCGCGATGGCGAATGGCGCTGGATTCTCGACCGCGGCCGCGTGGTCTCGCGCTCGGCCGACGGCCGGCCGTTGCGCATGCTCGGCACGCATACCGACATCCACGAGCACAAGTTGCTCGAACAGCAGCTGCGCGAGCAACAGGCGCAGCTGGAAGAGGCGCAGCGCATCGCCAGCATGGGCAGCTGGAGCTGGGATTGCCGGCGCGACCGGCTGTGGCTGTCGGAGGATTTCGCCGGGCAGCTGGCGTTGCCCGAACCGCCGCCGCGCCGCGCGCGCGGCGTGCTGCGCCAGCTCGGCGCCGAGGCCCGCGCGACCCTGCGCACCGCCTGGCGCCGCCTGCGCAAGTTCGGCGAGCCGCTGCATTTCGAATTGGAACTGGGCGTGGCCGGGCAACCGCCGCAGCACCTGCGCGTGTGGGCGCAGCCGGTGTTCGACGGCGACGGCATCCTGCAGCGGCTGGTCGGCCAGGTGCAGAACGTCACCGAGCAGCGCCAGACCGACGCGCTGATCCGCTGGCGCACCGAACTGCTCAACCGCGTCTCGGCGCTGGGCCGCATCGGCGGCTGCGAGATCGAGGTCGATACCCGGCGCATGCAATGGACCGAGGAGTGCTACCGCATCCACGGCCTGCGCAAGGAGCCGATCACCCTGGAGCAGGCGCTCTCGCTGTACACCCAGGATTCGCGCGACACCTTCGAGGCCGCGCTGCTGCGCATCGCCGATGGCGGGCTGCCCGAGCAGCTGGAGCTTTGCTTCTACCGCAACTCCGGCCAGCGCGTCTGGGTGCAGGTGCTGATCGAGCTGGACCGCCGCGAAGGCCTGCCGCCGCGCTTCGTGGTCCTGTTCCGCGACATCAGCCGCGAGCGCGAGGCCAACGAGCGCATCGAGCTGCTGGCCCATTACGACCGGCTCACCGGCCTGCCCAACCGCTTCCTGTTGCGCGAGCGCGCCGAGGAGGCCATGGCCGAGGCACGCGAGCGCGGCCAGACCCTGGCGATGCTGCTCATCGACCTGGACGGCTTCAAGAGCATCAACGATTCCTTCGGCCATGCCACCGGCGACACGCTGCTCAAGCTGGCCTCCACGCGGCTGCACCAGCAGCTGCGCAACAGCGACCTGTTCGGCCGCTTCAGCGACGACGAGTTCGTGGTGGTGCTGCGCGACCTGGCCGAGCCGGAGGACGCCGGCCACGTGGCGCGCAAGCTGCTGGGCGCGCTGACCGAGCCGCTGCGCAAGGACCACATCACGCTCAAGGTCAGCGCCAGCATCGGCATTGCCCTGCAGGCGCCGGACCTGGAGGATTTCGATAACCTGCTGCGCGCCTCCGATGCGGCGATGTACGCGGCCAAGGAATCCGGGCGCAACACCTTCCATTACTACAGCCAGGACGTGCTGCTGCGTGCGCAGCGCCGCCTGGAGCTGGAACACGCGCTGCACGGCGCGCTGGACCGCGAGGAATTCTCGCTGGTGTACCAGCCGCTGGTGCCCACGGCGGGCGAGAGCGCCCCGGCGATCGAGGCGCTGCTGCGCTGGCACCGCCCGGGGCACGGCTTCTGCAGCCCGGCCGAGTTCATTCCCATCGCCGAGGAATGCGGCGAGATCGTGCGCCTGGGCGACTGGGTGCTGGGCGAGGCCTGCCGCCAGGCGGTGCTGTGGGACGAGATGGGCCTGCAGTTCAGCCGCATCGCGGTGAACGTCTCGGCCGTGCAGCTGCGCGACCGCGGCTTTGCCGAACGCGTGCTGGAGATATGCCGCGCCAACGGCTGGTTGCCGCAACGGCTGGAGCTGGAGCTGACCGAGTCGGCGCTGATCCGCGACAGCGAGGCGCTGCGCCGCTGCTTCGACCTGTTCGAGCAGAACGGCGTGCTGCTGGCGGTGGACGACTTCGGCACCGGCTTCTCGAACCTGCACTACCTCAACCGCTTCCCGGTGCAGCGATTGAAGATCGACCGCAGCTTCGTGCAGGGCATGCTGGCCGACGCCAACACCGCCGAGGTGACCCAGGCCATCGTGCACCTGGGCCACGCGCTGGGCATGCAGGTGGTGGCCGAAGGCGTGGAGACCGTGCAGGAGGACGCGCTGCTGCGCCAGCAGGGTTGCGACGAGATCCAGGGCTACTTCTACTCGCGGCCCCTGGCGCCGCGCGACCTGGCGCAGTGGCTGCGCGAGGCCGAAGTGGGCGGCCGGTTGGGGCAGCGGTTGACGCTGGCCACGGGCTGAGGCTGGGGCGCGCATGCGACGAGATGAAACCCCCTCTTCGGAGGGGATTTCTTTTTGCGCGGTATCCGGCGCGACAATGACGGCCATGCACCGTACCGATCTCGTCCGCCAGATGGCGGCCTACAACCAGTGGATGAACGACAAGCTGCTGCTGGCCGCCGCCCGGCTCGATCCGGCGGCGCTGGTCGCCGACCGGCGGGCGTTCTTCGGCTCGATCCTGCGCACCCTCCACCATCTGGTCATCGCCGACACGATCTGGCTGCAGCGCTTCGCGCGGCATCCGGCCGCGCATGCCGCGCTCGACCCGGTGCGCGCCATGCCCGCGCCGGATTTCTCCGATCTGGATCGCTTCGCCGACTTACCGACGCTGGCGGCGCATCGCCGCTGGCTGGATGGATTGATCGTCGCGTGGGCCGCTTCCATCGGCGAACCGGATCTGGACGTGGTGCTGCACTACGCGAACTCGCGTGGCGTGGAGGCCGACAAGAACTTCTTCGGCCTGCTGGCGCACTTCTTCAACCACCAGACCCATCATCGCGGGCAGGTGACGACGCTACTCTCGCAGGCGGGCGTGGATGTCGGGGTAACAGACCTGCTGGTGCTATTGCCGGAGCAGGGACAGGGGCAGGGCTGAGCGCGCTTTCGGTGGGCGCTCAGCCTTCGATCGCGCTGCCGAACGCCAGGGCGGTGGCCTTGCGGTCGCCGATCAACGCGCCGCGCATGCGGGCTTCGGTCAGCGGGCGGATGATCCACGTCGCGTCGACCTTTCCGCTGCCGGCCTGCAGCATGGCGATCGCAAGGAAGTAGCTGGGCCCCGGTCCGACGCAATACCAGAACGCGTCGCCGCCATACGGGTCGTCGCGGAAGGCAAGCTCCCATACTGGATCCCAACGGCGCACGCTGGAGGGTGCTTGGTAGATCTTCACTACCTTCAGTGCGGCGCCACTGATGGGGCCAAGTTCTGTCTGGAACATCTGGCGCGCGATGCTCTGGCGCAGTTCCTGCTCGATGCGCTTTTTTCTGAACCGCCGGAAATACCCGCCGGCGACGGCGATCAATGCAAGAAATAGAAAGCCTGTCAACGATGCCCCCTGCGGCCCCTGCATCCCGGCCCATCATATCCGCGTGGCGGGGGTGCGGCGCCACGCCGGCGCAGGCTGGGATGCCCTCAACCCGGCAGCAGGTCGTCCCCGGTCAATCCGAGATCCCACGCGAGATGCGCCAACAGCGGATCGTGTTCCGGTGCCTGCGTGGGGAGCGCCTGCGCCAGCCGCACCAGTTCGCGGCGCGCGGCGGATTCCAGCTGCGCGAAGGCCGCGTGGGTCGTGCCGGGAGAGGGCGAGGGGCGGCTGGGGTCGGTCATGGCAAGGCGAGCGGGCGAGGGCGATGGGGCTGGAACGCGAAACCCCGGCCGGAGCCGGGGTTGTGCGAGGACGCGGGACGAATCAGAACAACTCGACCGTGCCGGCGCCCATGCTCTGCTGCGACACCGGCTTGTGCGGCGGGCGCTCCCACTCGCTGCGCATCTCGCGCAGGCGGCTGCCCACGCGCTGCAGGGCCTGGATCAGGTCGCCGTCGAGCACGCCGCCGTTGCGGTGCAGGAGTTCCTGCAGGGCGACGGCTTCGCGGTTGATGGCGGTCAGGCGGTCCAGGTGGGTGTGCACGCCGCTGAGGGTCTGGGTGGCGATGTCCTCGAACTGCAGGGCGCGCACGGCCTCGGCGACGCTGCCGTCGATGGCGCGGGCACACTCGGAAATCTCGCGCATGCCTTCGCCCAGCGACGCGTTGATGGCGGCGACGTTCTCCAGCATGGCGGCCGATTCGTGGCGGGCTTCGCGCGAGCGGTCCTGGTGGCGCGAGGCCATGTGCGAGACGGTCTCGCGCACCTTGGCGATGGCGTCCTTGGAGCTGTGCGCCAGCTTGCGGATCTGCTCGTTGAAGGTGGTGGAGCGCTCGGAGAGGTTGCGCACCTCGTCGGCGACCACCGCGAAGCCGCGGCCGGCCTCGCCGGCGCGGGCCGCTTCGATGGCGGCGTTGAGCGCGAGCAGGTTGGTCTGGTCGGCGATGGACTTGACGTCCTCCAGCAGGGCGAAGATGCCGTCCAGGTGCTGGGCCATCTCGTCGATGTGGTGCACGGTGGTGTTGCTCTGGCCGCTGACCTGCTCCAGGGCTTCGACCAGCTGTTCCATGCGCGAGCTGGCGTGCTGGGCGAAGCGGGCCACGTCCACGCCGGCGCCGCCGTCTTCACCGGCGCGGTCGACGATCCGGGCCAGGGCCAGGCTCTGCTGGCGCGACTTGCGGTTCATGGCCTCGAAGCTGCTGCCCAGGCCGGAGACGGCCTGGCGGATCAGTTCGCGGGCACGCTCCACTTCGGCGCGCGAGCCCTCCACTTCGTTGCTGACGAAGCTGCGCAGTTCGGTGAGCAGCTGGTCCTGTTCGCGCAGCACGCGCGACTGGTCGGGATGGCGCCGCGCCTGCGACCACACGTTCCAGGCGGCAAAGCCCAGCCAGCTCAGGGTGAGCGTGACCAGGATGGCCCAGCGCACGAAGCCGGGCCAGTCCAGCGCCACGGCGAGCGGGAACAGCAGGGTCAGGGCCAGCGGTGCGGCCATACGGATAAGGGGGCGTGAATACATGGGCGTTCTCGGCAGAATCACGATTGCTGTATCGGCCGTACCCCCCGGGTCTTTAGCTGTGCTTGCTCGGCAAGCACTGACCACGCTCGTGTACGCATTCACGAAACCACCGGTTTCGCCGGCGTAAGCGCGCGGGCGGCGTGTGGATGTTCGGGGCTATCGCGCGGCGGGCGGGGGCCAGTCCCGCTCGGGGGCGTCGGGCGACATGGACGTCGCCCGACGAGCCCCGCAGGGATGCGGTTGTTGGCGTCCCCCGAGCGGGACTGGCCCCCGCCCGCCGCGCGATAGCCCCGAACGACCCCGGAAAAAGCAAAAGCCGTGGCGTGCCACGGCTTCCGTATGTGCGGATTTGCCCGGCAGGGATCAGCGCAGGCTTCTGTCCACCGCCTCGATCATCGCGCGCTTGCCGAATACGAAGTCCCACAGGCTGCCGCCCATCTGCCGCCACAACACGGCCGAGCGCACGGCGGCCAGCAGCAGCGCGCGGATCTCGGCCACCACGCTCGCCTGGCCCAGGTAATGCGGATTGCCTTGCACCATCACGCGCGGCTTGAGGTGGCTGATGGTGTCGGCGTACAGGCCGCCGATGGCCGCCAGCACGTCCGGGTGGCCGCTGTCGCCCAGCCCGCGCGCTTGCTGCTCGGCCCGGGCGATGCCCGTGGAGACGGCGGCCACGGTGGCGGCGTCGCGCACGAAGCGGCGTTCCAGCTGCAGCACGGCTAGCGCCAGGCGGGGAAGCACGTCGTCCTGGCCCTGGTTGCGGAAATAGTTGTGCAGCAGGCGCAGGCCCGGGGCGACCTGGTGGCGGTTGCCGTACACCGCCTCCGGCGAGTCGGCATCGATGCGGAACACGCTGTCCATCGCGGTGCGCACGCTGGCCGCTTCGGAGTGGCCGGTTTCGGCGATGCGCCGCACCTGCTGCAGGGCCTGGGCCAGGCCGGCCAGGGCCAGCACGCGGTTGTCCATCGGGGCGGTCATCGAGCCGATACCTCTGTTGCGTGGAAAGAAGAAGCCTGCGCCTGTGGCGCGTCCGTGGAGGCGATCACTGCGCCGCCCAAGCATTCGTCGCCGTCATACAGCACCAGCGATTGCCCGGGGGTGACCGCGCGCTGCGGGCGTGCGAAGCGCACGTCCACGCAGCCGTCCTCGCGGACCTCTACCGTGCACGGTTCGTCGGGCTGGCGGTAGCGGGTTTGCGCAGTGCAGTCGAAACGACGGGCCGGCGGGGCGCCGGCGATCCAGTGCGCGGTTTCCGAGCGCAACGTGGTGGACATCAGCCAAGGGCTCTCGCGGTCCTGGTCCACGTACAACACGTTGTTCGCCACGTTCTTGCCGACCACGTACCACGGCGCGGCGGCACGCCCGCGCACGCCGCCGATGTTCAGGCCCTCGCGCTGGCCCAGGGTGAAATAGAACACGCCCGGGTGCTCGGCGATGCGCACGCCGTGCGGGTCGCGGATCTCGCCGGCCTTGGCCGGCAGGTAGCGGCCGAGGAACTCGCGGAAGTCGCGCTCGCCGATGAAGCAGATGCCGGTGGAGTCCTTCTTGGCGTGCGTGGGCAGGCCGGCCTCGCGGGCGAGGCGGCGCAGCTCGGGCTTGTGCAGCTCGCCGATCGGGAACAGCGTGGCGGCCAGCTGCGCCTGCCCGAGCTGGTGCAGGAAGTAGCTCTGGTCCTTGCCGGTGTCCACGCCGCGCAACAGGCGCCAACGCCCGCCCTCGTGGGCCACCCGGGCGTAGTGGCCGGTGGCGATGCGCTCGGCGCCCAGCTCGCGCGCCGCGTCCAGGAAATGCTTGAACTTCACTTCGCGGTTGCACAGCACGTCCGGGTTGGGGGTGCGGCCGGCGGCGTACTCGGCCAGGAAGTGCGCGAACACGCCCTGCCAGTATTCGCTGGAGAAATCGCGGAAGTGGAACGGGATGCCGAGCCGGCCGCAGACCGATACCGCGTCGCGGCGGTCGTCCTCGGCGCGGCAGTCGCCGCTGCCGTCGTCGGCCCAGTTCTGCATGAACAGCCCGGCCACCGCTTCGCCCTGCTGCACCAGGCGCCACGCGGCGACGGAGGAATCCACGCCGCCGGACACGCCGACGACGATGCGCGGGCCGCCGCTCACAGCGCCCGCACCAGCGACAGCGGATGGCGCTGCCCGCCGAGGTAGTCGGCGACCACTTGCCACACCAGCGGGCTGCGCAGGCGCGCGGGGTCGGCGCGTAGTTCCTCCGGCGTCATCCACGGCGCGGCGAGGATGCCCTCGTCCAGCGGGCGGGAAGGATCGTGCGCCACCGGCTCGGCGGCGAAGGCGAAGCGCAGGTAGGGCTCGCCGTCCGGGGCGGTCCACTGGTAGCAGCCGATGAAGGCGGTCAGGCGCACGTCCCAGCCGGTTTCCTCGCGCGTCTCGCGCACGGCGGCCTCCTGCAGCGTCTCGCCCGGTTCGAGGTGGCCGGCGGGCTGGTTGATCACCTCGCGGCCGGCGATGCGCTCGACCACCTGCAGCAGGCGGCCATCGCGCACCACGACGGTGGCCACGGTGACGTGCGGGGCGGGCGGGCGGGCGCTGGCCATCAGAAGCGGTCCTGGCCCGGGGTGAGTTGGGCTTCCATCGCATCGGCCGCGCGCGTGGTCGCCTCGATGGCGTCCGACAGCGAGGCGCCGGCCAGGTCCGCCGGCACGCGGGTGACGTAGATCGCCGTGCCGTCCTGGCGCACCCAGGCACCGAGGATGTTTTCCTGCCCGTCCTGCAGCAGCCGGTTGGCGATCTCGCCCGGCAGGCTGTCGCCCTTGGCCTGGTAGGCCGGGGACCAGATCTCGCGGATCTCCAGCTGGCCGAAGCGTTCGGTGTGCGAGCGCACGTAGGTCACCTGCTGGCGGCCGCCGTCCAGCGCGAACAGCAGGCGGTAGTCGCCGTCGGCGTCGACCTGCGGTTCGAGCCCGAGCGCGCGCAGCCGCTGGCCGAGCGCGGCATCGGCACCGCTGGCCTGGACACTGGCGGGCGCGGCGGCGTGCGTGTCGGCGGGCGGGGCGGCGAACAGCGGCGGGCAGATCGATGCCGCCAGCAATGCTGCGGCGGCCGGCAGGCGCTTCATCGGGCTTGAATTCCGGGGGAAGGCCCGAATTGTGCGGGGCGGGACGTGAATCGTCCATTCCATCCGCCCCCGCACCTATAATGTCGCGATGCCCCGCAAGCCCTCACAAGAACACGACCACGGCGTACTGGTCGAGACCGGCCGCCCCGAAGTCGCCCCGCCGCCGCGCTACCAGGTCCTGCTGCTCAACGACGACTACACCCCGATGGATTTCGTGGTGACCGTCCTGCAGCAGTTCTTCTCGATGGACCTGGAAAAAGCCACCCAGGTGATGCTGCACGTGCATACGCGTGGCCGTGGCGTGTGCGGCGTCTATACCCGCGAGGTGGCCGAATCCAAGGTCGCCCAGGTCAACGAATTCTCGCGCATGAACCAGCATCCGCTGCTGTGCACGATGGAGCAGACCTGAGCCCGGCGCGGGCGTCCCATGGCTGCAACGCTGTGGCCTCGTTCCCGTACTAACGCCGCGTGAACATGGCCCTCCGATAGGGTTGTGGAAAATCCAGCCCGAAGCCGCATATTGTTGGCATCAGCCGTCGGAGCTTCCCCATGTTCAGCAAAGACCTCGAGCAAACCATCGGCCAGTGCTACAAGCGGGCCCGCGAAGCGCGTCATGAGTTCATGACCGTCGAGCACCTGCTGTTGGCGCTGCTGGATAACCCGTCCGCCCAGGCCGTCCTGAAGGCCTGCGGCGCCGATGTCGGCCGCCTGCGCGGCGACCTGGAGCAGGCGATCGAGGCTTCGGTCTCGCGCCTGGCCGAGGACGACGGGCGCGACACCCAGCCCACCCTGGGCTTCCAGCGCGTGCTGCAGCGCGCCGTGTACCACGTGCAGTCCTCCGGCAAGAAGGAGGTCACCGGCGCCAACGTGCTGGTCGCCATCTTCGGCGAGAAGGATTCCCACGCGGTCTACTTCCTCAACCAGCAGGACATCACCCGGCTGGACATCGTCAACTACCTCTCGCACGGCATCGCCAAGATGGGCGAGGAGGGCGAGGGCCAGGCCTCCGGCGAAGCCGAGGGCAAGGGCGAGGCCGGGGAGGGCGAGGGCAAGGGCGACGCCCTGACCGAGTTCGCCAGCAACCTCAACGAGGCGGCCCGTGCCGGCCGCATCGACCCGCTGGTGGGCCGCGCCGACGAGATCGAGCGCACCATCCAGGTGCTGTGCCGCCGCCGCAAGAACAACCCGCTCTACGTGGGCGAGGCCGGCGTGGGCAAGACCGCCATCGCCGAGGGCCTGGCCAAGCGCATCGTCGAAGGCGCGGTGCCCGAGGTGCTGGCCGACGCGGTGATCTACTCGCTCGACCTCGGCGCCCTGGTCGCTGGCACCAAGTACCGCGGTGATTTCGAGAAGCGCCTGAAGAGCGTGCTGACCGCGCTGAAGAAGGTGCCCAACGCGGTGCTGTTCATCGACGAGATCCACACCATCATCGGCGCCGGCTCGGCGTCCGGTGGCACCATGGATGCCTCCAACCTCATCAAGCCGGCACTGGCGTCGGGCGAGCTGCGCTGCATCGGCTCGACCACGTTCCAGGAATACCGCGGCATCTTCGAAAAGGACCGCGCGCTGGCGCGGCGCTTCCAGAAGATCGACATCGTCGAGCCGACCGTGGGCGAGGCCTTCCAGATCCTGCAGGGCCTCAAGCCCCGCTACGAGGCGCACCACGGCGTGACCTACGCCGACGACGCGCTGCAGGCGGCGGTGGACCTGTCGGTCAAGCACATCGGCGACCGCCTGCTGCCTGACAAGGCCATCGACGTCATCGACGAGGCCGGCGCCCGCCAGCGCCTGCTGCCGGAAGGCGAGCGCAAGGAGCTGATCGACATCGAGGAGATCGAGACCATCGTCGCCAAGATGGCCCGCATCCCCGCCAAGCAGGTGAGCGCGACCGACAAGGACGTGCTGCAGCACCTGGAGCGCAACCTGAAGATGGTGATCTTCGGCCAGGACCCGGCCATCGAGACGCTGGCCTCGGCCATCAAGCTCTCGCGCTCGGGCCTGGGCAATCCGGAAAAGCCGATCGGCAACTTCCTCTTCGCCGGCCCCACCGGCGTGGGCAAGACCGAGGTGACCCGCCAGCTCGCGCTGCAGCTGGGCATCGAGCTGGTGCGCTTTGACATGAGCGAGTACATGGAGCCGCATTCGGTGAGCCGCCTGATCGGCGCGCCTCCGGGCTACGTGGGCTTCGACCAGGGCGGCCTGCTGACCGAGAAGATCGTCAAGACCCCGCACTGCGTGCTGCTGCTGGACGAGGTGGAGAAGGCCCACCCGGACATCTTCAACATCCTGCTGCAGGTCATGGACCGCGGCATCCTGACCGACACCAACGGTCGCGAGGCCAACTTCAAGAACGTGATCCTGGTGATGACGACCAATGCCGGCGCGGCGCAGGCCTCGCGGCGCACGATCGGCTTCACCAAGCAGGATCACTCCACCGACGCGATGGAGACGATCCGCCGCAGCTTCACGCCGGAATTCCGCAACCGCCTCGATGCGGTGGTGCAGTTCCAGCCGCTGGGCTTCGACCACATCCTGCGCGTGGTGGACAAGTTCCTGATCGAGCTGGAAGCGCTGCTGCAGGAGAAGCACGTCAGCCTGGCGACCACGCCGACCGCGCGCGACTGGCTGGCCCAGCATGGCTTCGACCCGCTGATGGGTGCGCGGCCGATGTCGCGGGTCATCCAGGACAAGATCAAGCGTCCGCTGGCCGACGAGCTGCTGTTCGGCAAGCTGGTCAACGGCGGCAAGGTCAGCATCGACGTCAAGGACGGCGAACTGGTCGTGGAAACGCAGGCCGAGCCGGAGCGCCTGCTCCCGGCCACGGTGGAATAACGGGCACGACAAAACCGGCGGAGTGTGGGGCACTTCGCCGGTTCGAGGGTTTCACCACGAAGGGCGGCCATGGGTCGCCCTTTGTCTTGGTCGCGTCGCGGCGAAGGCCGCGCCTACGGGCCGGGTGAAGGCGGTGCCGTCACTTCATGCGGTAGGTGATGCGGCCCTTGGTCAGGTCGTACGGGGTCATCTCAACCTTGACCCGGTCGCCCGTCAGGATGCGGATGTAGTTCTTGCGCATGCGGCCGGAGATGTGCGCGATGATCTCGTGCCCGTTCTCCAGCTTGACCCGGAAAGTGGTGTTCGGCAGCGTCTCGCTGACAGTGCCTTCGAATTCGATGGAATCGTCTTTCGACATGTAATCCTGCGGTTCGGGGATGGCCCTTCGAGGACCCTAAGGGCGAGGATTTTACGCTCCTCGGCCCACGGGTGCAAAGTTTGCGTTAAACATTCGCGTGCACAGGGGCCGGGGTGATCCGCCGTGCGGCGCCCATCGCCGCTTCGGGCGGGCCGCAACGGCCGGCCACTCAGCTGGCGCCGGCCGCCAGCGCCGCCGCCGGCCGCTCGCCGAACCGCGTCGTCCATTCACCCTCCAGCCCCGGTTGCGCCACCAGCGCGCGCACCTGCGCCATGAACGCCTGCCGCGGCAGATGCGTGGCGCCCAGGCTCAGCAGGTGGGGGTTTTCGACCTGCGCGTCGATCAGCGGGCAGCCCTGTTCGTGCAGGAAGCCCGTCAAGGCGGCCAGTGCCACCTTCGAGCCGCCGCTGCGCGCGCTGAACATGCTCTCGCCGAAGAACATGCGCCCGATCGCCACGCCGTAGAGGCCGCCGGCGAGCGTGTCGTCCTCCCACACCTCGACCGAATGCGCGTGGCCGAGCCGGTGCAGCGCGGCGTAGGCCTGGCGCATCTGCGGGACGATCCAGGTACCGTCCTGCCCGGGACGCGGGGCGGTGGCGCAGGCCGCCACCACGGCGTCGAAGGCGGTGTCGGCGCGGATCACCCACGCGCTGCGCCGCAGCTCGCGGCGCAGGCGCGAGGACAGGCGGAAGGTCGCGGTGTCGAAGGTCATCCGCGGGTCGGGCGACCACCACAGGATCGGCTGCCCGCGCGAGAACCACGGGAAGATGCCGTGCGCGTAGGCGTTGAGCAGCCGCGCCGGGCTGAGGTCGCCGCCCACCGCGAGCAGGCCGTCGGGATCGCGCAGGGCCTGCTCGACCGGCGGGAAGGGTGCCCGCGGGTCGGCATCGAGCAGGGCGGGGTGTCGCGGCACGCCGCTCACGCCGGGTCGCGGAAGGGCGAGTGGGCGCGCAACTCGTGCATGTAGCGTCGCACCGAGGCGCGCTCCTCCGCGCACCACTGGGCCAGTGGCTCGCGAAAGCCGGGGTCGGCGATCCAGTGCCGGCTGCGGACCTGCGTGGGCAGGAATCCGCGGGCGATCTTGTGCTCGCCTTGCGCACCCGGTTCGAAGCGCTGCAGCCCCTCGCGCAGGCAGTATTCGATGCCTTGGTAGTAGCAGGCCTCGAAATGCAGGCCGGGCAGGGCTTCGCCGCCCCAGTAGCGGCCATAGAGCGTGTCGGTGCCGCGCAGGCACAGCGCGCCGGCCAGCGGCACGCCGTCGCGTTCGGCCAGGAAGATCACCAGCGCGCGCGGCATCGCGCGCGCCAGGTGCTGGAGGAATTCGAGCGTGAGCGCCGGCGAGTTGCCGTATTCGTGGAAGGTCTTGAGGTAGAAGCGGTGCATGGCCGCCAGGTCGACCGCGCTGGCCTCGTCGCCGTGCACGGTGCGCAGCGTGATGCCGGCCTGGCGCACCTTGTTGCGCTCCTGGCGGATGTTCTTGCGGTGCTTGTGGTCCATCGCCGCGAGGAAGGCGTCGAAGTCGTGCCATTCCGGCTGCCGCTGCCAGTGGTACTGCACGTCATGGCGCAGCAGCCACGCGGCCTCGTGCGCCTCGAACAGCGCTTCCTCGGCCGCTTCGTGGAAATTGACGTGGGCCGAGGACAGGCCGTTGTCCTCCACCAGGGCGACCATGCCGTCGAGCAACTGGCGCGCGGCGTGCGCGTCGCGCGCCAGCAGGCGCGGGCCGGTCACCGGCGAGTAGGGCACGGCGCCCAGCCACTTGGGGAAATACTCCTGCCCATAGCGCGCGTAGGCGTGCGCCCAGGCATGGTCGAACACGAACTCGCCGTGCGAGTTGTTCTTCAGGTAGCCCGGGGCGGCGGCGATGAGTTCGGCGCCGTCCCACACGGTCAGGTGCAGCGGGCTCCAGCCCCATTCCGGACGCAGGCAGCCCTCGGTTTCCAGGCCGCTGAGGAAGGCGTGGCGGACGAACGGATTGCGTCCGTCGTGCAGCGCGTCCCAGGCAGCCGCCGGCAGATCTTCCAGCCGGCGGTAGCCACGCACCTCGGCGGCCATCGCCGGCTCAGTCGGCGTGGTCGAGGAAGCGCTCGGCGTCGAGCGCGGCCATGCAGCCGAAACCGGCCGAGGTGATCGCCTGGCGGTAGTGCTGGTCGGCCACGTCGCCGGCCGCGAACACGCCCTCCACGGAGGTCTCGGTGGCGTTGCCGCCCAGGCCCGAGCGGATCTCCAGGTAGCCGTTGTTCATCGCCAGCTGGCCATCGAACAACTGCGTGTTGGGGTGGTGGCCGATCGCCACGAAGAAGCCGTGCACGGGGATGTCGCGGGTGCTGCCGTCCTGCACGGACTTCACGCGCACGCCGGTCACGCCGGCGTCGTTGCCCAGCACCTCGTCCACGGTGTGGTGCCACACCGGCTCGATCTTGCCGGCCTTGACCTTCTCGAACAGCTTGTCCTGCATGATCTTTTCCGCACGCAGCGTGTCGCGGCGGTGGATCAGGTAGACCTTGCGGGCGATGTTGGACAGGTACAGCGCCTCTTCCACGGCGGTGTTGCCGCCGCCGATGACCGCCACGTCCTGGTCGCGGTAGAAGAAGCCATCGCAGGTGGCGCAGGCGGACACGCCGCGGCCCTTGAAGGTCTCCTCCGACGGGATGCCCAGGTACTTGGCGGTGGCGCCGGTGGCGATGATCAGCGCGTCACAGGTGTAGGTGGCGCTGTCGCCGGTCAGCGTGAAGGGGCGCTTGGACAGGTCCGCGGTATGGATGTGGTCGAAGATGACCTCGGTCTCGAAGCGCTCGGCATGCGCCTGCATGCGCGCCATCAGGTCCGGGCCCATCAGGCCGTGGGCATCGCCCGGCCAGTTGTCCACCTCGGTGGTGGTCATCAGCTGGCCGCCCTGCTGCAGGCCGGTGACGACGACGGGCTTGAGGTTGGCGCGCGCGGCATACACCGCGGCGGTCCAGCCAGCGGGGCCGGAGCCGAGGATCAGGAGGCGGGAATGCTTGGCGGAACTGCTCGGAGAAACGCTCATATATACTCGCGATCGGAAAGATATGCCGGCACGATCGTCGCTGGTGACGTTCGTTCCGCAGGGGGCATAGAGTGGCGATGCGCCACCCTCGAATCAAGGCGAACCGGTGGAACTGCGTGGCCCACGGCGCGCGCGCGGGCAGGGCGGGCGAGCGCGGCGGCCCGTGCGGCCGCGTGCCGGGGCGTCCTGTGCGCGGGCGCAGGCCCGCACCGCCGGCCGCAGGCTGATTCCTGGCGCCGGCTCGTTTATTATCAAGTACTAAGGTTACCTTCCTAAGGTCTGGAGTCAGGTGGCAAAACAGGTTCCCGAACGTGGCGCGGCCGCCGACACCAAGGCGGCGCGCAAGCCCGTGCCCACGGACAACGCACGCCGGCAGCGCCTGTGGCGCGACCTGGCGCTGATCGCCATCGCGCCGCTGCTGCTGTACCTGCTGGCGAGTCTTTTCACCTATTCGGCCGGTGATCCGGGTTGGTCGCAGACCGGTAGCGTGGTGGCGCCGATCCACAACATGGGCGGCAAGGCCGGCGCGTGGATTGCCGACGTGCTGCTGCAGCTGTTCGGCTACGTCGCCTTCCTGCTGCCGTTGATCCTCGGCGCGGTGGCGTGGATCGCGCTGTTCGGCATGGAGAAGGAAGGGCAGGGCGAGCCGGAACTCGGCCCGGCGCTGCGCCTGGTGGGCATGGTCGGCTTCCTGATCGCCTCCACCGGCTTCCTGCACCTGCGCCTGTTCTCCGGCGACGTGGCCCAGGCGGGCGGCATCCTGGGCAAGCTGGTCGCCAATTCGCTGCGCGCCGGCTTCGGCCCGCTGGGCAGCAACCTGTTCGTGGTGGTGCTGCTGCTGATCTCCATCACCCTGGCCACCGGGCTGTCCTGGTTCGCGGTGATGGAGCGCATCGGCAAGTGGGTGCTGGCCTTGCCGCCGCTGCTGCGCAAGAGCGGCAAGCAGGCCAACGAGTGGCAGCAGACCCGCGCCATGCGCGAGGAACGCGAGGAAGTGCGCAAGGTCGAGGCGGTGAAGCAGGCCAAGCGCGAGCCGGTGAAGATCGAGCCGCCGCCGGCCCCCGTGGTGGAGAAGAGCGAGCGCGCCAAGCGCGAGCAGCAGATTCCGATGTTCCATGGCGTCAACGGCGATGGCTCGGACCTGCCGCCGCTGGCGCTGCTGGACGATCCCAAGCCGCAGGCCAAGGGCTACTCCGAAGAAACGCTGGAGACGCTTTCGCGGCAGATCGAATTCAAGCTCAAGGATTTCCGCATCGATGCGCAGGTGGTGGGCGCCTATCCGGGCCCGGTGATCACCCGCTTCGAGATCGAACCGGCGCCGGGCGTGAAGGTCAGCCAGATCAGCTCGCTGGACAAGGACATCGCGCGCGGGCTGTCGGTGAAGTCGGTGCGCGTGGTGGACGTGATCCCGGGCAAGTCGGTGGTCGGCCTGGAGATCCCGAACGTCAGCCGCGAGATGATCTTCCTCTCCGAACTGTTGCGCTCGAAGGAATACGACAAGTCCGCCAGTCCGCTCACGCTGGCGCTGGGCAAGGACATCGCCGGCCGCCCGACGGTGGCGGACCTGGCGCGCATGCCGCACCTGCTGGTGGCCGGCACCACCGGCTCGGGCAAGTCGGTGGCGGTCAACGCGATGGTGCTGAGCCTGCTGTACAAGGCCTCGCACAAGGACCTGCGGATGTTGATGATCGACCCGAAGATGCTCGAACTGAGCGTCTACCAGGGCATCCCGCACCTGCTGGCCCCGGTCGTGACCGACATGAAGGAGGCCGCCAACGGCCTGCGCTGGTGCGTGGCGGAGATGGAACGCCGCTACAAGCTGATGAGCGCGGTGGGCGTGCGCAACCTGGCCGGCTTCAACAAGAAGGTCAAGGACGCCATCGACGCCGGGCAGCCGCTGATGGACCCGCTGTTCAAGCCGAACCCGGAGCTGGGCGAGGCGCCGCGCCCGCTGGAGACGCTGCCGTTCATCGTCATCTTCATCGACGAATTCGCCGACATGATGATGATCGTCGGCAAGAAGGTCGAAGAGCTGATCGCACGGTTGGCGCAGAAGGCGCGCGCGGCCGGCATCCACCTGATCCTGGCCACGCAGCGCCCCTCGGTGGACGTGATCACCGGCCTGATCAAGGCCAACATCCCGACCCGCATCGCCTTCCAGGTCAGCTCGAAGATCGATTCGCGCACCATCCTGGACCAGTCCGGTGCCGAGACCCTGCTCGGCCACGGCGACATGCTCTACCTGCCGCCCGGTACCGCGATGCCCGACCGCGTGCACGGCGCCTTCGTCAGCGACGAGGAAGTGCATCGCGTGGTCGAACACCTCAAGGCGAGCAGCCCGCCGTCCTATATCGACGGCGTGCTCGACGAGGTGCAGACGATGGGCGATGGCGTGGTGGTCGGCGCGACCGGCCTGCCGGAGAGCAGCGGCGGGGCGGGCGACGAATCCGACCCGCTGTACGACGAGGCCCTGCGCATCGTCACCGAGACGCGCCGCGCCTCGATCTCCGGTGTGCAGCGCCGCCTGAAGATCGGCTACAACCGTGCCGCGCGCCTGATCGAGGCGATGGAAGCGGCCGGCGTGGTCAGCGCGCCTGAACACAACGGGGATCGCAGCGTCCTGGCGCCGCCGCCGCCGAAGTAAGCTGGCACCGTCGCCGCGCCCCCACGGCGCGGCCTGGCCGGCGGCCCGGGCCGCCCTGCGGAGGTGTGGGTGTCGCGTCTGGTCCTGTGTCTGTTGTGCCTGAGCCTGCTGTGCGCCCCGCGCGCCTTCGCCCAGTCCGCTCCGCGCGCGGCCTCCACCGCGCCCTCCGTGCCCGCCGGCCAGGCGCAGGCCGAAAACAACTTCAGCTTCCTGCGCTATCGCGCCGACTACGAAGTGCGCGAGGACTTCAGCAGCGTCGAGACCGACACCTACGACATCCTGCTCAAGACCAAATCGGCGGTGGAGCATTTCAGCCAGGTGCGGCTGAGCTACAGCGAGAAGATGCAGACCCTGGAGGTGCTGGAGGCCTACACCACCACCGCCGAGGGCGAACGGCAGGACGTGCCGGCCGACCGCATCTACACCCAGGAAAGCTACTCCAGCGCCGCGGCGGCGATGTACGCCGACCGCAAGGTGCGGGTGATCGTGTTCCCGAACCTCGCCCCCGGCGCGCGCATCACCTACGTGGTGCGGCGTACCCAGAACACCCCGTACTTCCCCGGCTACTTCAGCCTTTGGGAAACCTTCAGCGTGTTTTCCCAGTACGACGACGCGGTGGTGACGCTCACCGCGCCCGAACGCATGCCGATGAAGGTGTGGTCGCGCGACGTGCAGCCGGTGCGCGGCAAGGCCGGCAAGGGCCAGGCGCGATGGGAATGGCGCTACAGCCGCCCGCAGCCGCTGAAGGCGCAGAACTGGAGCGCGGCGGCGTGGGAGTTCAGCCCCACCATCATGGCCAGCACCTACCAGGACTGGGCGCAAATGGGCCTGGCGTACCACGCCAAGGCCGGCGAGGCGGCGGCGGTGACGCCGAAGATCCAGTTCCTGGCCGACCGCGTCACCAGCGGCATCACCGACCGCCGTGCGCAGGCGGCCGCGCTGTACGACTGGGTGGCGCGCAACATCCGCTATGTCGCCGTGTACCTCGGCAACGGCGGGCTGGAGCCGAACCCGGCCGAACACATCGCCGACAGCCAGTACGGCGACTGCAAGGACCACACCGTCATCCTCGAAGCGCTGCTGGCAGCCAAGGGCATCGCCAGCACGCCGGTGCTGATCGGCGCCGACGGCGGGCCGACCTTGCCGCGCATCCCGGTACTGGGCCGCTTCAACCACGCCATCACCTACCTGCCGGAGTTCGACCTCTACGTCGATTCCACCAATCCCTACGCACGCTTCGGCCAGTTGCCGGCCTCCGACCTCGGCGCGCCGGTGGTACACAGCGCCGACGGCCGGGTGGCGCGCACGCCGCCCAACGACCGCAGCCGCAACCGCTACGTCGCGCGCAGCGAGTACGACTTCCACGCCGATGGCGGGCTGGAAGGCCAGACCACGCTGGACAGCGGGCAGACCGGCGAGGTCGGCATGCGCGCGATGTTCACCCAGCTCAACGCGCAGAACCGCCGGCGCATCGAGGAGTCGATCATCGCCCAGGCCGGGTTCGATGGCCGCGGCGAGCTGGAGCTGCAAGGCGACCCGCTCGACCTCTCCGCACCGTTTGCCTACCGCTACCGGTTCCAGGCCAACGATTACGTGGATTTCAACCAGGTCGGGGGCATGCGCCTGCCGGACATGCCCGGCGCCGAATCGGCGCGCGATCTGTACGCCACCGCCTCGGCGGAAACCAACGAGGTGCCGTTCTACTGCAACGACAGCGTGCGCGAGGAGACCTACGTGATGGTGTTCCCGCCGGACGTGCCGATCGCCGCGCTGCCGCGCAGCGCTACCTTCCGCAACCACGCCGGCGAATACAGCGTGGACTGGCGCCGCGACGGGCAGACCGTGACCGCCACGCACCGGCTGGTGCGCCACGCCATCCACGGCCCGCAGGCGCTGTGCCAGCCGCAGGACTACGCCGCCTTCCGCGAGCTGTTCCAGCAGGTGCGGCGCGGCTTCCGCGGGCAGGTGGTGTACGGCGACCTGCGCAGCGTGCAGACGGGGCAGGCCGCGAACTGAACGGGCGCCGCCGGCGCGCTCGCCCGTTCATCCGCTTGGCGGCAGAATGACGCCCTCACTTCCACGGATCGACTCCCGATGCTGCGCACGCTGCGTTATGCCGTCCTCGCCACCGGCCTGCTGGCCGGCACCGCCTTCGCCGGTGCCCGTGCCGAACTGGACAACTTCACCCGCGGCCTGAAGGGCCTGGACGGGCAGTTCTCGCAGCAGGTGTTCGACCCGGCCGGCAAGGTCAAGGAAACCACCAGCGGCCGCGTCGCGCTGTCGGCGCCGCGCCAGTTCCGCTGGGAGTACACCAAGCCGTACCAGCAGCTGATCGTGGCCGACGGCAAGAAGGTGTGGATCTACGACCCCGACCTGCAGCAGGCCACCGTGCGCCCGCAGGGCGAGGAAGAACGCAACAGCCCGCTGAGCGCGCTGATCGATCCCTCGCGTCTGGCCAAGCAATTCGACATCAGCGAGGAAGCCGCGCCGCGTGACGGCCTGCAGTGGCTCTCGCTCACGCCGAAGGTGGGCGCCGATGCCACCTTCCAGATCGCCGCGCTGGGCTTCGGCCCCAATGGCCTGGCGCGCATGGAAGTGACCGATGCGATCGGCCAGCGCACCGCGATCCGCTTCGAAGGCTGGAAGCGCAATCCGGCCTTCGCGCCCGGCACGTTCCAGTTCACGCCGGCCAAGGGCGTGGACGTCGTCGGCGAGTAAGCCGGCAGGGCAGCGCTGCCGCGCCGGCGGGCGCGGTGGCCCCGCGCGCCGTGAACTTCGGGTCGCGGCCCGCGCCCACGAGTAGAATGAAGGCGTGGCCCGTACCAGAACCCCGACCGAACCCGCGCCCGACCTGCTGAGCGTCGACCAGGACCACCTGCGTCCGCTGGCCGAGCGCATGCGCCCGCAGAGCCTGGACGAGATGGTCGGCCAGCGCCGGCTGCTGGCGCCGGGCAGCGCACTGCGCCGGGCAGTGGAGTCGGGCAAGGTGCACTCGATGATCCTGTGGGGGCCGCCGGGTTGCGGCAAGACCACGCTGGCGCTGCTGCTGGCCCAGTACGCCGATGCCGAGTTCCGCGCCATCTCCGCCGTGCTGTCCGGCTTGCCGGAGGTGCGCCAGGTGTTGGCCGAGGCCGCCCAGCGCTTTGCCGGCGGCCGCCGAACCGTGCTGTTCGTCGACGAGGTGCACCGCTTCAACAAGACCCAGCAGGATGCCTTCCTGCCGCATATCGAGCGCGGCACGATCATCTTCGTGGGCGCCACCACCGAGAACCCCTCGTTCGAACTGAACTCCGCGCTGCTTTCGCGTTGCCGCGTGCACGTGATGGAAGCCGTCTCCCCGGCGGACATCCGCGAAGCGCTGCGACGCGCGCTGCAGGACCCCGTGCGCGGCCTGGGCGAGGACCCGCCGCGCATCAGCGACGAATTGCTGCTGGAGATCGCCACCGCTGCCGACGGCGACGTGCGCCGCGCGCTCACGCTGCTGGAGATCGCCGCCGAACTGGCGCAGGACGAGGGGGGTGAAATCACGCCCGGCACGCTCGCACAGGTGCTGGCGGACCGCACCCGTCGCTTCGACAAGGGCGGCGAGCAGTTCTACGACCAGATCTCGGCGCTGCACAAGTCGGTGCGCAGCTCCAACCCGGACGCCGCGCTGTACTGGCTGACGCGCATGCTCGACGGCGGCTGCGATCCGGCCTATCTCGCCCGGCGGCTGACGCGCATGGCGATCGAGGACATCGGTCTGGCCGACCCGCGCGCGCAGCAGATGGCGCTGGAGGCGTGGGAAATCTACGACCGCCTCGGCAGCCCCGAGGGCGAGCTGGCGTTCGCGCAGGTCGTGCTGTACATGGCCAGCACGGCTAAGTCGAACGCTGGCTATGCCGCCTTCAACCAGGCCAAGGCCGACGTGCGCGCGACCGGTACGCAGGAAGTGCCGCTGCACCTGCGCAACGCGCCGACCAAGCTGATGAAGTCGCTCGGCTATGGCGCCGAGTACCAGTACGACCACGACGCCGAAGGCGGCATCGCGCTGGACCAGACCGGCTTTCCCGACGCCATGGGCGAGCGGGTGTACTACGAACCGGTGCCGCGCGGGCTGGAGATCAAGCTCAAGGACAAGCTGGACCGCTTGCGCGAGGCGAGGGCGGCGGCGCGGGCTGACAAGGGCGGCCGCGCGAAGCCATAATCGGCGCACAGGAGATGGCATTCCTCCTCGAACCGCCCGCATGCGTGGGCTGATGATGCCTGCCAGGCCCCCGCCGGGGCGGCAGGTGTGCGTCCCGGCATCGACCCGAAGGGAGAACCCGATGCTGTTGCCGTTGCGTGTCGTGCAGATGCCGCTTCCACCGCGGAGGCGTCCATGAATCCTTCTCTGTTCTGGCCCTCGTTGCTGCTGGCCATGGCCGGGGGCGCGCTAGGTTCGGGCCTGCGCTTTGCCATTGGTGCGAGCTTGCTGCAGCGCTTCGGCGCGGGGTTCCCGTGGGGGACGTTGACGGTGAACCTTCTGGGGTCGTTTGTCGCCGGGTTTCTGATGGTGTGGCTGGAGGGGCGCGGGTCGGCGGCCTGGGCTTGGCGGGCGCTGCTGATCGTCGGCTTGATGGGTGGGTTGACCACCTTCTCCTCGCTGATGATGGAATGCCTGGTGTTCGCGCGCACGGATCGCTCGATGATGGTGGGGGTGTAT
This sequence comes from Stenotrophomonas sp. HITSZ_GD, assembly GCF_029543105.1. GTDB lineage: Bacteria > Pseudomonadota > Gammaproteobacteria > Xanthomonadales > Xanthomonadaceae > Stenotrophomonas_A. The sequence goes on along the minus strand of NZ_JARQXB010000022.1, from coordinate 209 downwards.
CTCGCGATCACGCTGGTGGCGGGGTTGGTGCTGGTGTTTCTCGGTGCGCGGGTGGGGAGGGTTTTTTCGTAGGCGCGCTGTTTGTTGTGTGGCGGATGTTTGGGTTGACTTACGGTGCGGGCACCGGTCTGCCGGGTATGGTCGTCACGGCTCAGCAGACATCCATGTCCGATTCGCCGCCGCGGGCCATCCATGGCCCGCTGACGCCC
>NZ_JARQXB010000021.1 GCF_029543105.1 Stenotrophomonas sp. HITSZ_GD | reverse complement strand
GAACCCATCCATGGGGGCTCGTAGGCGACATCCATGTCGCCTACGGTCCCGAAAGGGCCCAGCCCCCGCAGGCCCGATAAATTTCTGCGGCGGACGAAAGGGCAAAGCACGTCGCTTCTTTTCGCCGCCCTCGCGGTGGCTGGTGGATGGGGATCGAGATTGTTGTTCCAGCGGATGGGCGTCCCTTCGTTGCGCGCCCTAGGCCAGCCCATGCCGCGACAGCACCCGCCGGAATCCGCGCGGGTCGCGCGAGGTTTCCGCCCACAATCCCGCCGCGCGCGCGCCACGGACATTCACGAACAGGTCGTCCACGAACAGCGTTCGGCGTGCCTGCGCGTCCAGCGCTGCCAACGCGCGCTCGTACACTTCGCGCTGCGGTTTGCGCCCGCCCAACTGGCCGCTGCAGAACACCGGCACCGACAAGCCCGGCACGATCCGCGTGATCGCCTGCGCCATCAGCGGCCCGTTGTTGGTCAGCACCGCCACCTGCATCCGCGCCGAGAGCCGGTGCGCGGTCTCGGCCACCTCGGCGAACGGCCGGCATGCCGCCACGCGCGCGTCGATCCACGTGGCCTCGTCCACCGGCCGGCCGAGGCCCGTGCCAAGCCGCGCCAGATACTCCGCCGTGCCGAGTTCCCCGCCGTCATAGGCGGTCTCCAGGCCCGAGACGAACAGCACGTCGTGGACATGGGTCGCCGGGCAGCCGGCATGCTCGGCCAGGTGGCGCAAACGAATGGCGCGGCTGTAGTGCGCCACCACGCCATCGAAATCGAGCAGCAAGGTGCGCAGTGGTGGGTGGGGCATCATCGGCCGATCATAAGGGGGCGAGCACGCGCTCGCGCGTTGGCCGGCCGCCTACGCTTGCGACGGATGTCATCGCCTCGCCGGGTGCTGCGACATCCGGTCGCGCCCGCGGCGGGAACGCGCTTTCTAGAATGGCGCCATCGGTTCCGGAGCACGTTGCATGAAATTCCCTCTCGCCCTCGTCCTGTGCCTCGCTGGCCTGGGCGCCGCGTCGCAGGCCTCGGCGCGCAGCTGCGCGTTCACGGTCAACAGCAACGACCAGATGCGCTTTGACACCGCGGCATTGAAGGTGGCGGCGGACTGCACCGAGGTCGTGCTGACGCTGCGCCATACCGGCACGCTGGCGGCCCGGGCAATGGGCCATAACTGGGTGCTCACGCGTTCGGCCGACATGCAGGCGGTGGCGATGGCCGGCATGCGCGCGCGCCTGGAGGACGATTACGTGCCGCCAAACGACCCGCGCGTCATCGCGCATACGAAAGTCATCGGCGGCGGCCAGGTGGCAACCGTGCGTTTCTCGACCCGGCTTTTGCAGAAAGGCGGCGCTTACAGCTTCTTCTGCTCGTTCCCGGGCCATTTCGCGCTGATGCGCGGCACGCTCAGCTTCGGCTGAGCACGCCGCAGCGCCGGCGGCTCAGCCGGCGGCCACCACCTGGAAGGCTTCGCGCGCGGCCTTCAGCGTGGCATCCAGCACCGCCGAATCGTGCGCGCTGGACACGAAGCCGGCCTCGTAGGCCGAAGGCGCCAGGAACACGCCGCGTTCGAGCATGGCGTGGAAGAAGCGGTTGAACGCGGGGATGTCGCAGGCGGTGGCCTGCGCGTAGGTCGTCACCTTCTGCGCGGTGAAGAACAGGCCGAACATCGCACCCACTTGGTTGGTGGTCACCGGCACGCCGGCTTCGCCCGCGGCCGCTTCCAGGCCTTCGCACAGGCGGGCGGTGGCGGTGGTCAGGTCGCGGTGGAAATCCGGGGCCTGCACCAGTTCCAGCATCGCCAGGCCGGCGGCCATCGCCACCGGGTTGCCGCTCAGCGTGCCGGCCTGGTAGATCGGGCCGGCCGGCGCGATCTGCGACATCAGCTCGCGCCGGCCGCCATAGGCGCCCACGGGCATGCCGCCGCCGATGATCTTGCCGAACGTGGTCAGGTCCGGGGTGATGCCGTAATGCGCTTGCGCCCCGCCCAGGGCGACGCGGAAGCCGGTCATCACCTCGTCGAAGATCAGCACCGCGCCGTGGCGCGTGCACAGCGCGCGCAGATGCTCCAGGTAGCCCGGCAGCGGCGGGATGCAGTTGGCGTTGCCGACCACCGGCTCGATGATCACCGCGGCGATCTCCCCGCCGATCTCGTCGAACAGCGCGGTCGCGCCGTCGAAATCGTTGTAGCTCAGCGTGGCGGTGAGCTCGCTCAGGCCTGCCGGCACCCCCGGCGAGGTGGGCACGCCCAGGGTGAGCATGCCGCTGCCGGCCTTCACCAGGAACGAGTCGCCGTGGCCGTGGTAGCAGCCTTCGAACTTGACGATGCGGCTGCGCCCGGTGGCGCCGCGCGCCAGGCGGATCGCCGACAAGGTGGCCTCGGTGCCCGAGTTGACCATGCGCACCATCTCGCACGAAGGCACCAGGCGGGTGATCGTTTCGGCCATCGTCACCTCCGCCGCGCACGGCGCGCCGTAGGAAAGGCCGTCGCGGATCGCGCGCTCCACCGCTTCGCGCACCGCGGGGTGGTTGTGGCCGGCGATCATCGGGCCCCAGGAACCCACGTAGTCGATGTAGCGGTTGCCGTCCACGTCGAACAGGTAGGCGCCATCGGCACGCTGTACGAAGAAGGGCTCGCCGCCGACCGAGCGGAACGCGCGCACCGGCGAATTCACCCCGCCGGGAATCAGCTGCTGGGCGCGGGAGAACAGGGCGTGCGAGCGTTCGTGGTTCATCGGGATGTCCGTGCGGGAAACAGGAAGGTCAGGCGGAGAAGCACGCGCGGTAGGCGCGCAGCGCATCGAGCGGGGCCGGCGCGGCGTAGATACCGCTGATCACCGCCAGCAGGTCGGCCCCGGCCGCCACCAGCGCCGCGCCATTGTCCGGGGTGATGCCGCCGATCGCCACCCGCGGCACCCCCAGCGTTGCGGCCTCGCTCAGCAGCGCCGGACGTGCCTGGCGCGTGTTCTGCTTGCTGGCGCTGGGAAAGAACGCGCCAAAGGCCACATAGCTGGCGCCGGCGGCCACCGCGCGCCGGGCGAGCGCGGGATCGTCGTAACAGGAAGCGCCGACGATGGCGTCGCGTCCCAGCAGCGCGCGCGCGGCGGCGATGTCGCCATCGTCCTCGCCCAGGTGCACGCCATCGGCTTCCACCACCTCGGCCAGCTTCGCATCGTCGTTGACGATGAACGGCACGCCGTGTTCGCGGCACAGCTGCGCCAGCGCGCCGGCCTGGGCCTGGCGGGTGTCGGCATCGACGGCCTTGTTGCGGTACTGCAGCCAGGCGATGCCCGGCAGCAGCGGCGTGGTGCGGGCCAGCAGCCGATGAGTGTCGGTCTCGTCGGGGGTGATGAGGTACAGGCCGCGGCGGGCAAGGCGTGGATTCATGGAGCGGCTTCCGATGGGGCGGGCGGGGTGGGACAATGCCGTTTCCCCCGATTGGCCAGCGTGATTATCCGATGAGCGATGCAACCGCGACCACCTACCGGAACTGGATGTGCGTCGTCTGCGGCTTCATCTACCGCGAAGCCGACGGCCTGCCGGAAGAGGGCATCGCCCCGGGCACGCGCTGGGAAGACATTCCCGACACCTGGACCTGCCCAGACTGCGGCGTGACCAAGGACGATTTCGAAATGATGGAGATGGACTGACGGCAAGCCGCGGGGTGCCGCGGTGCCGGTGATCGCCAGTCGCGGATGGCACCCGCTGTAGGCGCGTGAACCGGTCCGCGCGACCGCCCAAGCCCGTGGTTCAGTGCATCCGCGTGCGATCCGGGCTCAGTTCCACCAGCCGCTCGCGGATGGACGCCGCATCGCGCGCCTGCGGGTTGAGCTGGAGGTAGCGCGAGAGGTCCTGCCGCGCACCGTGCCGGTGTTCGAGTTGCAGATACGCCATGCCGCGGTCGCGCAGCGCTTCGGGCTGGTCCGGCATCAGCTTGAGGATGCGGTCGGCGCTGCGCGCGGCGCGATCCCATTGGTCGTCCTCGGCGTACACGCCGTGCAGGTTGCGCAGCATGCGCACGAGGATCGCGCGGTGCGGGGCCGGGTCGAGGATCTGCAACAGCGCGCGGTCGTCGGGCAATTCGCCGCCCAGGTGCGGGCGCGCGCGTTCGCGCAGTTCGTCCACGCCCAACGGGCGACCGCCGTTGAACGGGTCCATCACCAGCAGCCCGTCGTCGACCGGCAGGCGCACCAGGAAATGCCCCGGGAAGGACACGCCGTCCAGCGGGATGCCCAGCCGCCGCGCCACTTCCATCTGCACCATCGCCAGCGAGATCGGGTTGCCGAGGCGACGCTCGAAGACTTCGTTCAGATAGCTGTTGCGCGGATCGTAATATTCGTCGTGGTTGCCGGCGTAGCCGAGCTCGTCGAACAGGTGCCGGTTGACCGCGGCCATCTTCAGCGGCCACAGCGCGATGGCGTCCACTTCCGTGCGCAGGTGCTCGACATGGCTCTGCACGAGCGTGTCGTACAGGTCCGCATCCAGGCCCGGGTATTCGTCGCGCGCGATCAGCAGCGCGGTGGACAGCAGCGGCAGTGCGTCGTCGTCCACCTTCGCCAGGGTCGTCCAGCTTGGCAATGTCAGTCTATCCCCCATGCGCCAAAGGTTGCGGCCAAAAGCGCGGGGGTTCAAGTCCGGCAGGTCCCGACATCGGCGTCGGGCGAAGCGGATTCAGGGCGCGGTCGGGATACCCGGGCCGAAGGTGAGTTCCGCGCCGTCCTTCAGCTGCAGGCGGTTGGCCTGGCCGGCGTTGAGTTCGAGCACGTAGCGCGCCGCACCCTGGCTCGGGTAGGGCGGGCAGCCATCGCCCAGCGTGCAGGGCGGCACGTCGCGCTGCTGCGAGACCAGGCGGCGCTGGTTGTCGAAATACAGGATGTCCAGCGCGATCTTGGTGTTCTTCATCCAGTACGCCTGCGGCTCCTCGCGCTCGTGGATGAACAGCATGCCGTGGTCGGCCGGCATCTCGTCGCGGAACATCAGGCCGCGCGCGCGCGAGGCTTCGTCCTGCGCCAGCTCGACCTGGTAGCGCTGGCCCCCGAGCTCGACCCAGTGCGAGCCGGCGCTGGCACAGCCGGCCAGGGCGAAGATCGAGGCGAGGGCGAGCAAGCGGAACAGGTTCATGGCAGGCGAGGGAGTAGGAAGGGACGGCGCACCATCGGCCATGGTCGATGCGTCGTCAAGGTCTTGGTAAAGCCGCTTCCGTTCCGGTCGTCCTGATGCGCGAGGGTGCCCGGGGGCGCTGCCCTGCGGGGGGCGTGAGGCGACAGGAGGTCGCCTCACGAGCGCGGGGCCATGGAGCGCCGTTTTCGGCGTCCCCTGCAGGGCAGCGCCCCCGGGCGCCCCGCGCCCCAGAAAAGACCGCCGAAAAACGCAAGAACTCAGAGAACGACCGGCGGCTCCCCACCCACGATCACCACATCCGCCCGCCGCCGCGCGAACAACCCCACGCACACCACGCCGGGAATCTGGTTGAGCTCGCGCTCCAGCGCCACCGGGTCGGTGATGCGCAGGTGGTGGATGTCCAGCACCACGTTGCCGTTGTCGGTCACCACGCCTTCGCGCCAGGCCGGCTGCCCGCCCGTGCGCTCCAGGATCTGCCGGGCGACCAGGCTGCGCGCCATCGGGATGACCTCGATCGGCAGCGGGAACTTGCCCAGCACCGGCACCTGCTTGCTCGGGTCGATGATGCACACGAAGCGCTCGCTGGCCTCGGCGATGATCTTCTCGCGCGTCAACGCCGCTCCGCCGCCCTTGATCAGGCAGCGCGAGGGGTCGCACTCGTCGGCGCCGTCCACGTACAGCGACAAGGTGCCGGTGTGGTTGAGGTCCAGCACCTCGATGCCGTGCGCGCGCAGGCGCTGCGTGCTCTGCTCGGAGCTGGAGACCGCGCCCTTGATGCGGTGGCCGATCCGGCCCAGGGCGTCGATGAAGTAGGCCACCGTCGAACCGGTGCCCACGCCGACGATCATGCCGTCCTGGACGTACTCGATGGCCTTTTCGGCGGCCAGCCGCTTTGCTTCGGACATGTTGGGGATCTGCAACGGGGAATCGGGAGGGCGCGCCTTACTCCAGCGACAGCAGGAACTTCCACTGCGCCGCGGTGACCGGCAGGATCGACAGCCGGTTGCCGCGCGCGATCAGCGCGAAGCCTTCGCCGAGTTCCTCGGCGTGCTGCTTGATCTCCTCCAGCGGGATCGTGCGCTTGAGCTTGCGCTCGAATGCCACGTCCACCAGCAGCCAGCGCGGTTCCTCGCGCGTGGCCTTGGGGTCGTAGTAGTCGGATTTCGGGTCGAACTGGGTCGCGTCCGGGTAGGCCTCGCTGGCCACCGTGGCCAAGCCGACGATGCCCGGCACCTGGGTGTTGGAGTGGTAGAACAGCACCCCGTCGCCCACCTTCATCCCGTCGCGCATGAAGTTGCGCGCCTGGTAGTTGCGCACCCCGTTCCACGGCTCGGTGCCGACGCGCTGCAGGTCGTCGATGGAGAAGGCGTCCGGTTCGGACTTCATCAGCCAGTAGCGCTTGCGTGCGGTCATGCGGGAACGGTCTGGATCAGGTGGGTGGCGAGTTCGGTGCAGATCGCGTCGAGCGGGACGTCCCAGTCGGCGACCGCCAGCGCGGCCACTTCCTGCACCCCGAAGCCGACACCGACCAGCCAGGGCGGTGCCGCCTGGCGCTGACGGAAAGCGAAGCTGCGATCATACCAGCCGCCTCCCATGCCCAGCCGGCCGCCGCGCGCGTCGAAGCCGACCAGCGGCGCGACGACCAGGTCGATTGCCTCGGCCGGCAGCGCCTGTGCCGGGTCGATGTCCGGCTCGGGGATGCCGTAGCGGTTCTGCTTGAGCGGCTCGCCGGCGCGCCAGGGCGCGAAGCGCAGTACCTGGCCGTGCAGTACGGGCAGGCAATAGCGCACCTGCGGCGGCAGGCTCAACTGCCAGCGATGCAGGCCGATCTCGCCATCCATCGCCCAGTAGCCGGCGACGAAGCCGCTGCGCGGGGCGAAGGGCAGCGCGAGCAGGCGCTCGGCGAGCGCGTCGGCGGCGGCGATGCGGGTGGCCGCGGGCAGTGCGCGGCGGCGGTCGCGCAGTTCACGGCGCAGGGCGTCGCGGTCGTCCGTCATGCGGGTCCAGTCGGGGCAGGGAAGGCGCGGCGGGGCGCGCGGGCAACGCCGCAAAAAACAGGAGCGGCGCCCTTGCGGGAGCCGCTCCTGCGGAATATTGCATTCTCCGCGGTGACGATGCATGCGAAACGACCTTGAACCCGAGGTTCAAGTGGGAACGCTGGGAAACCATCGGGCTTTCCGCTACGAGGCGGACATGCACACCCGGCGTCGTCGCGCCCCCGGTGTCGTTATTAAGGGACAAGGCGAATGTTTGCACACGCCGTCGTTCACAGCAGAGAACGCAGCGCCATTATAGCCAGCGCCGCGCGCCCCGCCAGTCCATCGGCGCGCAAACGGTTGCCCGGGGATTCATTGTTGCGATGGGAATGCGTATTCCGCTTCAACGCGGTGTATCGGACACGCCGTCCAGGCGGCGGTTGAGCTCGCCGAGCGTGCGCGCCAGCTCGCGTTGCTGGCGTGCCTGTTCCTCGCGCAGCTGCTGCAGCTCGTGCGCCAGGTTCAAGGCCGACAGCACGGCCAGCCGGTCCAGCGCGACCATGCGGTTGCTGCCGCGGATTTCGCGCATGCGCGCGTCGAGCAGGCGGGCGGCGGCGGCGAGGCTGTCGCGCTCCTCGGCGGTGACGCCCACGGTGTACTCGCGGTCCAGGATGCGGACGCTGACCGGTTCGGTGCCTTGGCTCACGTGTGCTGCTCCAGCGACTTGAGGCGGGCGATCATCGCTTCCACGCGCGAACGTGCCTGCTCGTTCTTGGTCAGCAGCTGCGCGCGCTCGGCGATCAGCTGCTCCTGCTGGTGGCGCAGGCTGCGGTTCTCATCGGCCAGGCGCTGTGCGCGTTCGACCAGCCCCTCGACCCGGGCGGCGAGCGCGCGCAATTCGGCGAGGGGATCGGTCGGTTCCATCGGCCAAGACTAGGGGGCGGCTCGCGCGGCGGTCAAGGCACGGCCAGCAGCGGGGTACGCACCCCGGCCTGCGGCTGCAGCAGGGCGCGGCAGGCCGCCGCGTCGCGGCCCGGCGCCACCAGGTAGCCCTGGATCTCGTCGCAATGGTGGGCCTGCAGGAAATCGCGCTGGCGGGTGTACTCCACCCCTTCGGCCACCACCAGCAGGCCCAGCGCGTGGCCCATCGCGATGATCGCCGCCACGATCGGCCCGCCCCCCTGGGCCAGGTCGGTGACGAACGGCTGGCCGATCTTCAGCGTGGTCACCGGTAGCTGGCGCAGGTAGGCCAGCGAGGAATAGCCGGTGCCGAAGTCGTCGATGGCGATGCCCACGCCCAGCTCGCGCAGTTCGCGCAGCAGGGCGATGCCGCGCTCGCCTTCGGCCAGCATCGCCGTCTCGGTGAGTTCCAGTTCCAGGCAGCCCGCCGGCAGGTCGTGCGCGGTCAGCAGGTCGGCCACCTCCAGCGCGAAGATGGGCTGGCGCAACTGCCAGGCCGACACGTTGACCGACATGCGCAGCTCGGTGATGCCTTCCTCGCGCCACTGTGCCAGCGTGGCGCAGGCCTGGCGCAGCACCCAACTGCCGATCTCCGGCATCACGCCGATCTGCTCGGCGATGGGGATGAATTCCTCCGGCGACACGTTGCCGAACCCATCGTCGTGCCAGCGCAGCAACGCCTCGACCGCCGCCATGCGCCCGCTGCGCAGCGATAGCCGCGGCTGGAACACCAGGTGGAAGCAGCGGTCCATTTCGGTGGAACGCAGCGCGTTGGCGATGCGCGCGCGGCGGTGGCTGGCGCGGTCGAGCATGGCCGAATATGCGCGCCACGTGCGGCGGCCGGCAGCCTTGGCGCGGCGGGTCGCGCTCTCGGCGTGGGCCAGCAATTCGCTGGGCAGCCGGCCGTGCGCCGGCGCCTCGGCGATGCCCATCGACAGCGAGACGATGGTGGTGTGGTCATCGCCCAGCAGCAGCGGCTCGGCAAAGGCGCGCAGGATGTCCTCGGCCAGCTGCTCGGCCTGGCGCGTGGCGTCGGCGGCGTTGATCACCACGGCGAACTCGTCGCCGCCCAGGCGGGCCAGCACGCCGCGCTGGCCGATGATCGCCGCCAGCCGCTCGGCGGTGGCGCGCAGCGCTTGGTCGCCGGCGCGGTGGCCGAGCCAGTCGTTGATATGCCCCAGGTGGTCGATGTCCATGGCCAGCAGGGCGACGGTGCGGCTTTCGCGGCGCGCCTCCACCAGCGCGTGCGCCAGGTGTTCGGCCAGGCGGGCGCGCAGCGGCAGCCCGGTGAGGGTGTCGTAGTTGGCCAGGTAGCGCAGCTCGCGCTCGGCGCGGCGCGATTCGCCGATATCGCGCAGGCACAGCAGGCTACGCGCCGGCCCGGGGGCCGAGAGTGCCTGGCGGGTTACCCGGCACGGGACGAGCCGGCCATCGGCGCGGCGCAGCCAGATTTCGTCCTCGCCTACCGGCTCGGGGGCCTCCTCGCTGCCCGCCTGCAGGCCGGAGAAGGTGCGCCGGCGCAGTTCGGCTTCCTCGTGCCAGCCGCCCAGGCGCAGGAAGGCCGGGTTGGCGTCCAGCACGCAATCGTGCTCGTCCAGCAGCAGGACCGCTTCCTCGATCATCCGCAGCGCCTGCGGCGCGGCGCCGTCCAGGCGCTGGTCGCGGTGCGCCAGGCGGGTACGCCAGAACGCGGCGGCGGTGGCCGCCGAGGCCAGGCCTGCGGCAATGACCGCGAAGGGACGTTGGAGCAGCAGGGCGGCGGAACTGGCGAGCGGCATGGAAGGCAGTGCGACGGGTGATGCGCGAGTGTCGCCCGCGCGGCGCGAACCGACAAGACAATCCCACCGGATTGCTACACTTGGACACCCGATGTCGCATGCTGCGCGGCCTCGGCATGCCCCACGTGTGCGGAAACCGAAACAGATGAGCGAATTGCCGGACGTCCTGGCGGTCCAGGAAGAGAGCCAGCGACTGGGCCTGGCCGCCAGTGCGGCCGAGCTGCACGGTGGCCTGTGCGGCTGGCTGGCCGCCGGGGGCGAGGACGTGCCCGCCTGGCCGGCCCGCGTGCTGGCCGACGACAGCCTGCCCGCGCCGGCACCCGGCGGCGCGCTGGACCAGCTGCGCACGGTGAGCGCGCGCGAGCTGGGCGATCGCGACTTCGCCTTCGAGTTGCTGCTGGCCGAGGACGGCGCGCCGCTGGCCGCGCGCGCCGATGCGCTGTTCGAATGGTGCCGTGCCTTCCTGGGCGGATTCGGGCTGGCGGCACGCACCCGCCCGCAGTTGTCGGAAGAAGGCGAGGAGGCGCTACAGGACCTGGCGCGCCTGGCGCAGGCCTCCAGCAGCGACTTCGACAGCGCCGACGAGGATGAAAGCGCGCTGGCGGAGATCGAGGAATTCGTGCGCGTGGCGGCCTTGCTGCTGCATGGCGATTGCGTGCTCGGGCCGCGCTACCGCCAACGCCTGAACTGAAGGGCGCCGCATGAAGCGCCTGACCGGGATCAGCGCCGCCGAGTACGCGCGCCGCCGCCGCCAGCTGATGCAGATGGCCGGCGACCAGGCGATCCTCGTGCTGCCGGCCGCGCCCGAGCGCGTGCGCAGCCACGATACGCACTACCCGTACCGGCAGGATTCGGATTTCTGGTACCTGTGCGGTTTTCCCGAGCCCGACGCGGTGCTGGTGCTGATTCCCGGCCGCCGCCATGGCGAGGTGATCCTGTTCTGCCGCGAGCGCGACGCCGAGCGCGAAGCCTGGGATGGTCCCCGTGCCGGGCAGGAAGGCGCCGTGGACGACTACGGCATGGACGATGCGTACCCGATCGAAGACCTCGATGACATCCTGCCCGGCCTGCTCGAAGGCCGCTCGCGCGTGTACTACCACTTCGGGCGCGACGCCGATTTCGACCTCAAGCTGATCGGCTGGGTGAACCGCGTGCGTTCGCAGGTGCGCTACGGCGCGCAGCCGCCGCACGAGTTCCTGGAGCTGGGCCACCTGCTGCATGAGCAGCGCCTGTTCAAGTCGCGCGACGAGATCGCGCTGATGCAGCGCGCGGCCGACCTGAGCGTGCGTGCCCACCGTGCCGCGATGCGCGCCGCGCGGCCCGGCATCCACGAGTACGAACTGCAGGCGGATGTCGAACGCGAGTTCCGCGCCGGCGATGCCTGGCCGGCGTACGGCACCATCGTGGGCGCCGGCGCGAACGCCTGCGTGCTGCATTACCGCGACAACAGCGCGCGCAGCCGCGACGGCGACCTGGTGTTGATCGATGCCGGCGCCGAGTACCGCGGCTATGCCAGCGACATCACCCGCACCTTCCCGGTCAACGGGCGCTTCACCCGCGAGCAGCGCGCGCTGCACGACCTGGTCGGGCATGCGCAGGCCGCCGCGCTGGCGCAGGCGCGCCCCGGGGTGGCCTACGAAGCCGGGCACCTGGCGGCGGTGGAAGTGCTGACCGAAGGCTTGCTGCGGCTCGGCCTGTTGAAGGGCAAGTTGCAGACCAACATCGACGAAGGCCTGTACCGGCGTTTCTACCGGCACAAGACCGGCCACTGGCTCGGCCTGGACGTGCATGACGTGGGCGAATATCGCCTGGGCGGCGAATCGCGACTGCTCGAACCCGGCATGGTGTTCACCCTGGAGCCGGGCCTGTATGTCGCCCCGGACGACGACACGGTGGAGGCGAAGTGGCGCGGCATCGGCATCCGCACCGAGGACGATGTGCTGATCACCGCCGAAGGCCATCAGGTACTGACGGGCGAACTGGAACGCAGCGCCGACGAAATCGAAGCCTTCATGGCCACCGCGAAACAAGACCCCACCAGCCCCCCGCTCATCTGATAGCGCAAAGCCTCTTCGTGAGGGGGCGCGGCGATCGCCGCGGGGACCGGCAAGGCGGGCGGATGGGCCCCAAGGTTTTCGCAGCAAACTTCGGGAGCGAAGCCGCGAAGCGGCTTCGCTTCCGGCGCACTCCGCAAGCGGGCTAGTGCGCCACGAACTTCAGGTCGCGCGCTTCTTCTTCCGCCGCCGCGAACACCGGGCGCGTCAGGTTCTCCGGCTCGCCCTCGGTGCACACCACCTCGTCCTCGATGCGGATGCCGCCGTACGGGCGGAACTGTGCCACGCGGTCCCAGTCCACGCTGTCGGCGTGGCCGTTCTTCTTCACGTCGTCCAGCAGCATGTCGATGAAGTACACGCCCGGCTCGATGGTCACCACCATGCCCGGCGCCAGCACGCGGGTCATGCGCAGGTAGGGGTGGCCGGCGGGGCGCTCGATGCGACCGCCGCGGTCGCTGGCGGCGAAGCCGGCCACGTCGTGCACCTGCAGGCCGATCAGATGGCCCAGGCCGTGCGGGAAGAATGCCGCGCTCACGCCGGTGGCCAGCGCCGCTTCCGGCGACACCTTCAGCACGCCGAAGTCCTTGAGGATGCCCATCAGCGACAGATGCGCGTCCACGTGCAGCTGCTTGTAGTCCACGCCGTTGCGCACGCCCTGGCCCATCGCGACCTGCGCGCGGTCCACCGCCTCGATCATCGCCTGGAACTCGCTGCCGGGATCGGCCGCGTAGCTGCGGGTGATGTCGCTGGCATAGCCCGCCGCCGACGCGCCCGCGTCGATCAGGAAGCTGCGCGGGGCATCGGCCGGGGCACGGTCCAGCTGCGTGTAGTGCAGCACCGCGCCGTGTTCGTTGACGGCCACGATGTTGCCGTAGGGCAGGTCGTTGGCGTCCTGGCCCACCGCGCTGCAATAGGCCATGTGTATGGCGAATTCGTCGCGGCCCTCGCGGAAAGCCGCTTCGGCGGCGCGGTGGCCGCGCACCGCCAGGTGCTGCGCCTGGCGCATCAGCGCCAGTTCGTAGGGCGTCTTGTAGGCGCGGTGGTATTCCAGGTAGTCGACCACGGCCGGCGGATTGTTGGGCGCGTACTCGCCCAGCGTGCTTTGCGTTTCGCCGAGGATGGCGCAGCGCGCGGCCGGCTTGGGCAGCAGCGCCAGCGCCTCCTGCGGCTGGCGGATGATGTGGATGTCGCAGTGTTCCACCCACCAGCCGCTGGGCGCGGCCGGTACCACGTGCCAGTAGTCGAACGGCTGGTGGAAGATCACCTGCGGGCGCCGGCCCGGCGTGTAGACCAGCCAGCTGTTGGGCACCTGGGTCAGCGGCAGCCACGCCTTGAACTGCGGGTTGACCGCGTAGGGGTAGTCGCGGTCGTCGAACAGTTGGTAGTGCAGGGTGCCGCTGGGGATCACCAAGTGGTCGAAACCGCCGCGCGCCAGCGCTTCGTCGGCGCGCTGCTTGAGTACGGCCAGGTGGGTGGCGTAGAGGGAAGCGGGATCCTGCAGGGGCATGGCGGTGGCTCGATCGGCATTGCGGAGTGCAAGGCGCGATTTTGCCGCAAAACCTCCGCAGCCGCGGTCGCCCGCTCAGACTTGCGCTTCGGCCACCCAGTCGCGCAGGCGTTCGCGATGCTCGTCGCTGATGGTCAGGAAGCGGAAGCCGGCCCAGTGCTGTCCCGGGGCGTGGGCCTGCTCCAGCCACAGCAGGTGCACGCCCACGTCGATGGGGTGTTCGCGACCCTGCCGGTCGGGCAGGGTGAAGCCCAGCTGGTAGAGCGCGTCCTCGGTCAGCGGTGCCGAGGCGAGCAGCAGCATGCCGCTTTCGGACACGTTGCCCAGGCGGCCGATGCTGCCTTCGGCCATGTGGTCGGTGACGGTGATGCTGGCCGTCGGCTGGCGGCGCGGACTGCGGCGGGCTTCGTGGATCATGCCGGTTGCTCCTGCGCGGCGCGGCCGCCGCCGGTCAGCGAGCGCAGCGCGCGCACGGTGGCCTGCCACGCGCGGTCGATCAGCCGCCCCTTTTCCTCGGTGACGATACGTGCCTGTCCGGACGCCATCAGCCGGGCCAGCGAATCCAGCGATTGCTCGCCGATCTTCTGCCCGCGCGGGTTGACGAACAGCGCGTTGTCGGTGATCAGGCTGTACCAGGACAGGCGCTGGCGGCGCACGTCGCCCTGCTGGTTGGTGACGAACTCGAACCACGTGCCGAACGGCAGCGTGCGCAGCGCGCGGTAATGGCTTTCCTCGCTCGCCGAACGCGTCGGCGGCGCCGGCTTGCGGGCGGCCTCGCCTTCGCCTTCGCCCAGGCGGCTGCGCGCCTTCAGCTTGGCGGTCAGCTCGGTACGCGAGGTGACATCGTCCTCGCCGCCGGGCGTGGACAGCCGGCGCGCGATCGCCCCGGCCTCGTCGCGGTGGTAGCCCACCTGCAGCAGCGCGCTCTCGACCTCGCCGCCCAGGGCGATATCCGGCGGCCCGCCGGCGGGCTGGCAGGTGACTTCGGCGATGCGGTCGGTCGCCTGCTGGCGCTCGGCCCATTCCTCCGATTGCTCGCCCTGGCGCAGCAGGGTCAGCGTGAGCACGTCGCTCCACGCCTGTTTGAGCAGCGTCTGCACGAACTTGGGCGGCGCGCGTTCGGCGCACACGTGCTCGATGCTGTCGCCGGCCAGGCGCTTGGCCATCTCCAGGCGTTCCTTGCCGCGCGCGGCCTCCACATGGCGGCGCTCGGCCACTTCGGCCTTGCGCGCCTGGGCGCGGTAATGGGTCTGGATTTCCTGGTTGGCGGCCTCAAACACCGCCTCGTCGCCCTGGTATTCGGTGACGACCTTGTCCACCGCGCTGCCGAGCTTGAGCAGCAGCTGCGGGTCGGTGTCGTCTTCGGCCAGCCAGGTGGCGCCGGATTCGGCCACCGCGTTGAGCAACTCGCGCGCGGGATGCTGGTCGCGCACGAAGAACGCGCGGTCCTGCAGCGCGGCACGCACCACCGGCACCTGCAGGCGGACCAGCAGCTCGGCGGCGGAGGTGCCGCCGCGGACCTCGCGGTCGATCTCGTTGTAGAGCAGGCCGAGCAGGTCGAAGGTGTCGGTGTCCTGCGCCGAGAGGCCCGCCTGCGGCCCGTGCTCGGCGCGCAGCATGCGCAACAGCTCCTGCTGCACGTCGGCGATGCTGCGCGGGCCGTGCGCGGCGCCTTCGCCCACGGGGGTGCGCGACTGCAACGTGCCGAGGGTCTGGTGCAGTGCCTGGGCCTGCACCGGCACGCCGGCGCTGCTCGGGCGCGCGACGCCGGGCTTGCTGCCGGCCTGCGTGAAACCGGGCTGCTGGCGCGCGCTGCCGAGCATGTCGTGCAGCGCGGTCAGCGCGGGTGCGAAGCGGTCGTCGTTGGCGCTGCCCTGGCCGGGATCGGCGAGGTGGCCCCCGGCCGCCGGCAGCACGTCGGCACGGCCGTCGCCGAGCATCGCCGAGCCCCAGGCCGCCTGCGGCGCCTGGCCGCTCCAACTGGTGAGCGGGCGCTGCGCGTGTGCCTGGCCGCCGCGGCCGGGCGTGCCGGCCTGGGCGGCCTGCGCTGGCGCCGCCGCGGTGTCGGCGCCGCGTTCCTGGCCGGGCGGTCGTGCGCCACGTCGCGGCGCATTGGGCTTGGCGAGGTAGGGCAGATAGACCAGGCCGGGCAGCACGCCTTCGTGCGCCAGCAGGATATTGGCGCGCTCGATCAGCTCCAGGTAGCGCTCCAGCCCCTGGCGTTCGAACACGCGGTACAGCATGAGCTGGGTATCCAGCGCCAGGCCGAGCACGTCGCCCGCCTCGCGCAGCACGCGGCAGGCCGCATGCGGGCCCAGCGGCACGTGTTCGGGTTCGAACGCGGGCGCGGCGGCCAGCACGCCGAAGCGCTGGCCGAGCAGTTGCAGCTGGGTGTTGCAGCGCGAGGCTTCGCGCCGGGCGATCTCGTTGAGCACGATGTCGCGGTCGATCTCGGTGTCCTCGACCAGCGTCAGCGCATGGAAGGCCTGGCTGTTGCCGGTATCTTGCGAAGGCGCGCTGCTGCGGCGCGGTTCGCACAGCGAGGCCAGCTCCTGCTGCAGCGCTTCGAGAAAGCGCGGCGCGAAACGCTCGCCGCGTTCGCGCAGGCGTTGCATTTCCGCGTACAGATCGGCTTGGATCTGGCTGTTGCGCGCGCGCTCGGCGTGGCTGAACAGCTCACGTTCGAGCGTGACCAGCGTCAGCTTGAGCGGGTCGGCCAGCCCCTGCGCGTACTGCGTGTAGAGCGCCTCCAGCAGGCGGCGCGCGCGCGCCGACACCGGCGCCTGGGCCAGCGGGCCGTGGACATGCGTGGACGACGAAGAAGCGGACGTAACCATCCGTAGCAGCGCTGTTCTCCCCCCGAGAACGCGCTATGTATCACGTTTTTGCCGGGGCGGCCATGGAAAGCGCCCGCCTGGCCGACGGACGGCAGGCCTCAGTCGAGGAACAGTTCGATCACGTCGTTGGTGAAGCGGCGGCCCAGCTCGGTCGGCCGCCAGCGGCCGGCGGCCGTCTCCTCCAGCCAGCCGCGTTCACGCGCCTGCGCCAGTGGCGTGGCGAGCACCTCTCCGGCCAGGCCGGTGCGCGCGGTGAAATCGGCGACGGCAAAACCTTCGTGCAGGCGCAGCAGGTTGAGCATGTACTCGAACGGCAGGCGCTCGCGCGGCACGACCTCGTCGCCGCCGATCGCCGCCGCGCCGCCGGCCTGCGCCAGGTAGGTCTGCGGATGCTTGTGCTTCCAGCGGCGCAGCACGTGCTGCTCGGCGCCGGAGGTGATCTTGCCGTGCGCGCCGGCGCCGATGCCCAGGTAATCGCCGAAGCGCCAGTAGTTGAGGTTGTGCGCGCACTGGCGATCCGCGCGCGCATAGGCGCTCACCTCGTAGTGCGCGTAGCCGGCCTCGGCGAGCAGCCGCTGGCAGTGCTCCTGCATGTCCCAGGCGCTGTCGTCGTCGGGAATGCCCTGCGGCGGGCGCGCATGGAACACCGTGTTGGGCTCCAGGGTGAGCTGGTAATGGCTCACGTGCGTCGGCTGCAGCGCGAAGGCGCGCAGCAGGTCGTGCTCGGCCTGCGCCAGCGTCTGCTCGGGCAGCGCGTACATCAGGTCCAGGTTGATGTTGTCGTAGCCGGCATCCTGCGCCAGCTTCACCGCGCGCTCGGCCTCGGCGCTGTCGTGGATGCGGCCCAGCCGCTGCAGCGCGGCGTCATCGAAGCTCTGGATGCCGAAGCTCAGCCGGTTCACGCCCGCGGCCAGGTAGCGGTCGAAGCGGCCGTGTTCGGCGGTGCCGGGATTGGTCTCCAGCGTGATCTCCAGCCCCGGCGCGAAACGCAGCCGCGCGCCGGCGGCCTGCAGGAAGCGGTCGATGGCTTCCGGCGGGAACAAGCTGGGCGTGCCGCCGCCGAAGAACACCGAATTCACCACCCGCCCCCACACCAGCGGCAGGTCGTGGTCGAGGTCGCGGATCAGCGCGTCCACGTATTCCTCGAACGGCAACGCGCCCTTGGCCGCATGCGAGTTGAAGTCGCAGTACGGGCATTTGCGCACGCACCAGGGCAGGTGGACGTACAGCGACAGGGGCGGGGGAATGAGCATGGTCACGATGTGAGGCCGCGCGCGCGTGGCGTCGGACGGGAGAACAGGATGCGGGCGCCGGCGCGGGACGCAAGGCCGCCGCGCCGCGGGATTCAGGCGGTGAGCTGCAACAGCCGCTCGCGCAGCGTCTCCAGGGCGCGGGCGCGGTGGCTGAGCCGGTTCTTGGTGGCGGCATCCATCTCCGCCGCGGTCTGGCCGTGCATCGGGTCGAAGAACACCGGGTTGTAGCCGAAGCCGCCATCGCCGCGCGGGGCGAAGGTGATTTCGCCTTCCCAACTGCCTTCGGCGATCAGCGGCTGCGGGTCCTCGGGGTGGCGCAGCAGCACGATCACCGCGTAGAAGCGCGCGCCGCGACGCCCGGCGGGCACCTCGCGCATCGCTTCCAGCAGCTTGGCGTTGTTGGCGGCCGCGTTGGTCGGGCTGCCGGCGTAGCGCGCGCTGTACAGGCCGGGGGCGCCGCCGAGTGCGTCCACGATCAGGCCCGAATCGTCGGCCAGCGCCGGCAGGCCGGTGACCGCGCTGGCGTGGCGGGCCTTGATCAGCGCGTTCTCGACGAACGTCAGGCCGGTTTCGGGCACGTCCTCCACCCCCAGCTCGCCCTGCGCCACGATGCGCAGCGGCAGGCCGGCCAGCATGGCGCGCAGTTCTTCCAGCTTGCCGGTGTTGCCACTGGCCAGCACGAGGGTATCGGGAGGGCTCATGGCTTGGGCTCCAGCAGGTCCCACGTGTTGCCGTACAGGTCGCGGAACACCGCGACGATGGCGTAGGGCTCCTCGCGCGGGGTTTCGAGGAATTCCACGCCGCGCTCGCGCATGGCCTTGTAGTCGTACCAGAAGTCGTCGGTATGCAGGAAGAAGCCGACGCGCCCGCCGGTCTGGTCGCCGATGCGGCTGGCCTGGTGTTCGTCGCCTGCGCGGGCGAGCAGCAGGCCGGTGGGGTCTTCGCTGCGCGGGGCCACCACGATCCAGCGCTTGCCTTCGCCCAGCGGCTGGTCGGTGAGCACGCGGAAGCCGAGCACGTCGCGATACCACGCCAGCGCCTCGTCGTAGTCGCGCACGACCAGGGTGGCCAGGGCCAGGCGCTGGCTCATCCCTGCAGGGCCTCGCGTTGCAGGGCGAGCAGTTCGCCCACGCCCTTCTCGGCCAGCGCCAGCAGGGCGTCCAGTTCGTCGCGGCGGAAGGCGTGGCCCTCGGCGGTGCCCTGCAGCTCGATGAAGCCGCCGCCGTCGTTCATCACCACGTTCATGTCGGTGTCGCAGTCGCTGTCCTCGGCGTAGTCCAGGTCCAGCACCGGCACGCCGCGGTACACGCCCACCGAGACCGCGGCCACCGCGCCCACCAGCGGATGGCGCTTGATCTCCCCGCGCTTCTGCAGCCAGGACACGGCGTCGGCCAGCGCGACATAGGCGCCGGTGATCGCCGCGGTGCGGGTGCCGCCGTCGGCCTGCAGCACGTCGCAGTCCAGGGTGATGGTGCGCTCGCCCAGCGCGTTACGGTCCACGCAGGCGCGCAGCGCGCGACCGATCAGGCGCTGGATCTCCAGCGTGCGGCCGCCCTGCTTGCCGCGCGCGGCTTCGCGGTCGGAGCGGGTGTGCGTGGAGCGCGGCAGCATGCCGTATTCGGCGGTGACCCAGCCCTCGCCCTTGCCGCGCAGGAACGGCGGCACCTTGTTGTCCACGCTGGCGGTGCACAGCACGCGCGTATCGCCGAAGCTCACCAGCACCGATCCCTCGGCGTGGCGGGTGAAGGCGCGTTCGATGCGCACCGGGCGCAGCTGGTCGGCCGTGCGGCCGCTGGGACGGGAGAAGGTCATGGAGGATCCGGGTTCGAAAGGCGGGCGCATCGGTGCCGCCGAGAGGCGGCGTGCGTAGTGCGCTAGGGTACCATTCGCGCTTTGCCGGACACCGAACGCCATGATCCGAAGCATGACCGCCTTCGCGGGTGCAGAGCACGTCACGCCCTGGGGCACGCTGGGGTGCGAGCTGCGCTCGGTCAACCACCGTTTCCTGGAGGTGGGCGTGCGCCTGCCGGACGAACTGCGCGCCCTGGAGCCGCAGTTGCGCGAGCGGGTGTCGGCGCGGATCAGCCGCGGCAAGCTCGATCTGGTCGTGCGCCTGCGCTCGCCGGAAGGCGGCGCCACCCTGGCACTGAACGAGATGCTGGTCGAGCAGCTCGGCACGCTGGCGCGGCGGCTGGATCGCGAGTTCCCGAACCTGCGGGTGGAGTTCTCCGACCTGTTGCAGCTGCCCGGCGTGCTGAAGAGCGAGGCCGCCGATCCGGCCGTGCTGCAGGCCGAGGCGCTGGCCCTGCTGGACAAGGTGGTGGAGGAGTTCGTGGTGGCGCGCGAGCGCGAGGGCGCCAAGCTGGCCGCGGCGATCAGCGAGCGGGTGGATGCCATCGAGCGCATCGCCGCCGAGGTGCGCACGCTGATCCCGGCGATCCGCGACGGCCAGCGCGCCAAGCTGGCCACCCGCCTGGCGGACCTGCCACACCCGGTGGACCCGGGCCGCGCCGAGCAGGAACTGGTGCTGTGGCTGCAGAAGCTGGACGTGGACGAGGAGCTGGACCGGCTGGCCAGCCACATCGGCGAGATCCGCCGCGTGCTCAAGCAGCGCGAGCCGGTCGGCCGGCGCCTGGATTTCCTGCTGCAGGAGTTCAACCGCGAGGCGAACACGCTGGGCTCCAAGTCGGTGGACAGCCGCACCTCCAACGCGGCGGTGGACCTGAAGGTGCTGATCGACCAGATCCGCGAGCAGGTGCAGAACATCGAGTAGCCGGGCGCCTCCGGCCTGGAGGGGCGGCGCCGGCGTGTAAGATGGCCGCCCGCTTTCATCGGGCCGGCATGCCGTCCCCTTCCTCGAATGCCGAACCTCACTCCCATGCGCGGCACCCTGTACATCGTCGCGGCGCCCTCCGGCGCCGGCAAGAGCAGCATCGTCAACGCGACGCTGGCGCGCGATCCGCAGATCGCCCTGTCGATCTCCTTCACCTCGCGCGCGCCGCGCCCGGGCGAACGGCATGCCGAGCACTACCACTTCGTTTCGGCCGAGACGTTCCAGGAGATGATCGCCGCCGGCGACTTCTTCGAATACGCCAGTGTGCATGGCGACTGGAAGGGCACCGCGCGGCAGTCGGTGGAGCCGCAGCTGGCCGCCGGGCGCGACGTGCTGCTGGAGATCGATTGGCAGGGCGCGCGCCAGGTGCGCGAGAAGGTGCCCGACGCGGTCAGCGTCTTCATCCTGCCGCCCTCGCGCGCCGCGCTGGAGGAGCGCATGCGCAAGCGCGGGCAGGACAGCGAGGACGTCATCGCCCGCCGGCTGGCCGCCGCGCGCGAGGAGATGTCGCACTTCGGCGAGTTCGACTACGTCATCATCAACGAGGATTTCGACACCGCCGTCGGCGAGATGTGCGCGATCTTCACCGCCAGCCGCCTGCGCACGCCCGCCCAGCGGCAGCGCCACGCCGGGCTGATCGGCGCGTTGCTGGCCGACGAGGCGGGCGCAACTGGCTGATTCCAAAGGAAACTGAACGGTCTTGGCTTGCGCCCGGGCCGGTGGGGCGCCTACAATCGCCGCCCTTTCCCTCATTCGAAGGCGCGACCGAGCCGGTCGCCGGGAGCCCGCATGGCCCGCATTACCGTAGAAGATTGCCTGGAAGTCGTGAACAACCGTTTCGAGCTGGTCATGATGGCGTCCAAGCGCGCCCGCCAGCTGGCCAACGGCGTGCAGGCCACCCTGGACAACAGCGAATCGGCCGACAAGCCGACCGTGCTGGCGCTGCGCGAGATCGCCGCGCGCAAGATCGACAACGCGCTGATCGAGGAAGTCGAGAAGGCCGAGCGCGAGCGCGCCGAGCGTGAAGCCCTGGAGTGGGCCGCCGCCGAGGTCGTCGCCGACGAGGACATGTCCAAGAACGACGACTGATCCGCCGGCGCCCGTGCGCCCCTGGATCGATCCGCAGAACAGCCCGCCTGCCGCGGGCTGTTCTGCTTTTCGGCGTTTGCCGTACCCGTTGCGCTGGCATAGTCTTCCCGCATGAACCCAGGCCCTTCCGCCCAGGCTGCACTTGCCGCGCCGTCGTCGCCGACCGGCGAGGTACCCGATTACGTCCTGGAACTGGAGCGCGCCGCCGCCTACTTGCCGGCCGAGCAGCGCCCGCTGCTGCGCCGCGCGTGGGAAGTGGGCGCCGCCGCGCATGCCGGGCAGACCCGCAAGTCGGGCGAGCCGTACATCACCCATCCGGTGGCCGTGGCCGGCGTGCTGGCCGAGCTGGGCATGGACGTGGAGTCGCTGATCGCCGCGATCCTTCACGACACCATCGAGGACACCCCGCTCACCCGCGAGGAACTGGCCGCCGAGTTCGGCGAGGCCGTGGCCGAACTGGTGGATGGCGTCACCAAGCTGGACAAGCTGAAGTTCCGCGACCGCCAGGAAGCGGCCGCCGAGAGCTTCCGCAAAATGCTGCTGGCGATGTCGCGCGACCTGCGCGTGATCATGATCAAGCTCGCCGACCGCCTGCACAACATGCGCACGCTGGGCGCGCAGAGCACCGAGGCGCGCGGCCGCATCGCGCGCGAGACCCTGGAGATCTACGCGCCGATCGCTCAGCGCCTGGGCATGAGCCTGATCAAGTCCGAGCTGCAGAACCTCGGCTTCAAGGCGCTGTACCCCTGGCGCCACGCGATCATCGAAAAGCACATCCGCAGCCAGCCGGTGGTGCGGCGCGAGTCGCTGGCGCAAGTGGAGGTGCAGCTCTCTCAGCGGCTGGCGAAGGAAGGCCTGGAACACCGGCTGGTCAGCCGCATCAAGACCCCGTGGAGCATCTACAACAAGATGCGCGACGAGAACAAATCCTTCGACCAGGTGATGGACGTGTTCGGGTTCCGCCTGGTCGTGCGCACCGTGCCGGATTGCTACCACGCGCTGGGCGCGGTGCACGCCACGTTCAAGCCGCTGGACGGACGCTTCCGCGATTTCATCGCCATTCCCAAGGCCAACGGCTACCAGTCGCTGCACACCGTGCTGTTCGGCCCGTATGGCTCGCCGATCGAAGTGCAGATCCGCACCGAGGAGATGGACCTGATCGCCGAGCGCGGCGTGGCCGCGCACTGGACGTACAAGTTCGGCAGCGATTCGCCCAACAGCGCGCAGAGCCGCGCGCATGCGTGGATCGTGGAGTTGATCGAGTCGCAACGCGCGGCTGGTTCGTCGCTGGAGTTCCTGGACAACGTCAAGGTCGACCTGTTCCCCGACGAGGTCTACCTGTTCACGCCCAAGGGCAAGATCCTGGCGCTGCCGCGCAATTCCACCGCGCTGGACTTCGCCTACGCCGTGCACACCGACGTGGGCAACCAGGCGGTGGCCTCACGCGTGGACAAGAAGCTCGTGCCGCTGCGCACCAAGCTGGTCAGCGGGCAGACGGTGGAGATCATCACCGCGCGCTCGGCCACGCCCAAGCCGCAGTGGCTGGAATTCGTGGTCAGCAGCAAGGCGCGCACGGCCATCCGCCACCAGCTCAAGCAGCTGGAACATGAAGATGCCGTGCAGCTGGGCCATCGCATGCTCGACCGCGCGCTGGAAGCGATGGATTCCTCGCTCGAACGCCTGCCGAAGGGGCGCCTGGACGCCTTCCTCAATGAACACCGCTACCCGCGCCTGGAAGCGCTGCTGGCCGATGTCGCGCTGGGCAACTGGATGCCCACGCAGGCCGCGCAGGCGCTGATGGCCTATGCCGAACTGCGGGGTGCCGGGCTTTCGAAGCATTCGCAGGAAAAAATCCTCATCAACGGCAGCGAGCGCGGCGTGGTGAGCTTCGCCAACTGCTGCCAGCCGATCCCCGGCGACGAGATCATGGGTTACCACACCGCCGGCAAGGGCATCGTGGTGCACCGGCTCGACTGCCCGAACCTGGCCGAGCTGCGCAAGTCGCCCGAGCGCTGGGTACCGATCGACTGGGATTCCAATGTCAGCGGCGATTACGACACCGCGCTGGTGGTGGAAGTGGAAAACCGTACCGGCGTGCTGGCGCAGCTGGCCGCGGCGATCGCGCAGAGCGAGTCGAACATCGAGCGGGTGGATTACCTGGACCGCGATTTCAACGCGGCGGTGCTGCGGTTCAACATCCAGGTACGCGACCGCCGCCACCTGGCCGAGGTGATGCGCCGGCTGCGGCGGTTGCACGTCGTGCAGAGCGTGCGCCGGCAGTAGCACCCGCGGTGCCCCGCACCGCGGTTCCACCGGCTAAAATCACCCGTCATTCCCAACGCGGTGACTCCATGACCCGTCAGATCATCCAGACCGACAAGGCGCCGGCTGCCATCGGCCCGTACTCGCAGGCCGTGCGCGCCGGCCATACCGTCTATTTCTCCGGCCAGATTCCGCTGGACCCGGCCACCGGCGAAATCGTCGGCGGCGGCGACATCGGCGCGCAGGCGCGCCGCGCCTTCGACAACCTCAAGGCCGTGGCCGAAGCGGCCGGTGGCTCGCTCGACCAGATCGTGCGCCTCGGCCTGTACCTCACCGACCTGGGCCAGTTCGCCGCCGTCAACGCGGTGATGCAGGAATACTTCCAGGCGCCGTTCCCGGCACGTTCCACCATCGAGGTCTCCGGCCTGCCGAAGGGCGCCGGCTTCGAGGTCGACGCGGTGATGGTGCTCGACTGACCGTTCCGTGCCGCGCGCGCGCCCGCCCGCGCCGAGCCTGACCCGGGCCGGCGATGCGCCGCTGACCAGCCTGTCCGGTGTCGGGCAGGCGGTCGCGGCCAAGCTGGCTGCGCGCGGCATCCTCACCTTGCAGGACCTGTGGCTGCTGCTGCCGCTGCGCTACGAGGACCGCACCCGCCTGACCGACATCGCCCAGCTGCAGAACGGCGTGCCCGCGCAGGTGGAAGGCCGCGTGGAAGCGGTGGAGCGGGGTTTTCGCTACCGGCCGATGTTGCGGGTGGCGATCAGCGATGCATCGGGCGGGAGCGTGGTGCTGCGCTTCTTCCATTTTCGCGCCGCCCAGGTCGCGCAGTTCGCGGTCGGCACCCTGGTGCGCGCGTTTGGCACCGCCAAGCCCGGCCAGCATGGCTGGGAGATGGTGCACCCCAGTTACCGCGTCATCGCCGAACACGAGGCCGGCGTGCTGGGCGATGCGCTGGACCCGGTGTATCCCGCCGTGGATGGCATCGGCCCGGTGTCGTTGCGCCGGCTCATCGGCCAGGCGCTGGACCGGCTGCCCGCCGAGGCGGAACTGGAGCTGCTGCCCGCCGACTGGCTCGAAGGCCAGCAATTGCCTTCGCTGCGGCAGGCGCTGCTCGACATGCACCGCCCCACACCGCAGAGCGACCTGGCCGCGCTCGCGGCCGGCCGCCATCCGGCGCAGCAGCGCCTGGCGATGGAAGAACTGCTGGCCCATCACCTGAGCCTGCGCCGCCAACGCATCGCCTTGCAGCGGCATCGGGCGCCGGCGCTCGCGGGGCAGGGCGTGCAGGTCAAGCGCTTGCTCGCCGCGCTGCCGTTCGCGCTGACGGGCGCGCAGCAACGTGTGTTCGCGCAGGTGCGCCAGGACCTGGCGCAGCCCTCGCCGATGCTGCGGCTGGTGCAGGGCGATGTGGGCAGCGG
This sequence comes from Stenotrophomonas sp. HITSZ_GD, assembly GCF_029543105.1. GTDB lineage: Bacteria > Pseudomonadota > Gammaproteobacteria > Xanthomonadales > Xanthomonadaceae > Stenotrophomonas_A. The sequence continues at coordinate 25,009 of NZ_JARQXB010000021.1, read as the reverse complement.
CAAGACGGTGGTGGCCGCGCTTGCCGCGATGCTGGCGGTGGAGCAGGGCAAGCAGGCGGCACTGGCCGCGCCGACCGAGTTGCTCGCCGAGCAGCATCTGAACAACCTGCGTGGCTGGCTGGAGCCGCTGGGCATCCGCATCGCGTGGCTGGCCGGCAAGGTCACCGGCAAGGCGCGCGAGCGCGTACTGGCCGAGGTCGCTTCGGGGCAGGCGCAGGTGGTCGTCGGCACGCATGCGCTGATGCAGGAGGCCGTGGTGTTCCACGACCTGGCGCTGGCGATCGTCGATGAGCAGCACCGCTTCGGCGTCCACCAGCGCCTGGCGCTGCGCGACAAGGGCGCGGCGGCCGGCAGCGTGCCGCATCAACTGGTGATGACCGCCACGCCCATCCCGCGCACGCTGGCGATGGCCGCCTACGCGGACCTGGACGTCTCGGCCATCGACGAGCTGCCGCCGGGCCGCACGCCGGTGCAGACCATCGTGATCAGCGCCGAGCGCAGGCCCGATCTGGTCGAGCGCATCCGCGTGGCGTGCGCCGAAGGGCGCCAAGCGTACTGGGTGTGCACGTTGATCGACGAAAGCGACGAGGTCGTGGCCACCGCCGCCCAGGCCACGTACGAGGCGCTGTCGGCGCAGTTGCCGGGGCTGCGTGTCGGGCTCGTGCATGGGCGCATGAAGGCGGCCGAGAAGCAGGCGGCGATGCGCGCCTTCAAGCAGGGCGAAACCGACCTGCTGGTCGCCACCACCGTCATCGAGGTCGGCGTGGATGTGCCCAACGCCTCGCTGATGATCATCGAGAATGCCGAGCGCCTGGGCCTGGCGCAGCTCCACCAGCTGCGCGGGCGGGTGGGGCGCGGCTCGGCGGCCTCCAGCTGCGTGCTGATGTACCAGGGCCCGCTCTCGCAGATGGCGCGCCAGCGGCTGGAGACCATGCGCCAGACCAGCGATGGCTTCGTCATCGCCGAGAAGGACCTGGAGCTGCGCGGCCCGGGCGAACTGCTCGGCACCCGCCAGACCGGCCTGGCCAGTTTCCGTGTCGCCGACCTGGCCCGCGACGCCGCCCTGTTGCCGCGCGTGCAACGACTGGCCGAAACGCTGCTGGCGCAGTCGCCGGCGGTGGCCGACCAGGTGGTCTCGCGCTGGATCGGCAGCGCCGTGCGCTACGCCGCGGCGTGAAGCGGGCGACGCCGACACCGCCGCTGGCCGATAATCCGCTGTCCCTCCCGTCCCGTTGCCCGATGCACGACGCCGTTCCCACCGACCGACCCGCCTCTCCCGCGCGCCCTGCCGAGGACGCGCCGTGCGACGGGCCCGGTGCGTTGCGTGCGGGGCAGCGCTTCATCGCCGCCGACGTCGGCGGCACGCATGCGCGCGTGGGCGTGGTGCGCATGACCGCCGAAGGGCGCGTGGTGGTGGATGAGTTCCATCAGTACGCCTGCGCCGGCTACGCGAGCCTGGCGGCGATCCTGCGCGACTTCATCGCGCGCAGCGGCGCCCCGGCGGGCCATGCGGTGGTCGCCATCGCCGGCCGCCTGGAGGGAGACGAACTGGTCAACGCCAACCTGCCATGGCCGGTATCGGTGGCGCATACGCGCCGCGAGGCCGGCCTGGGCGAACTGGCGCTGATGAACGACTTCGAGGCCGTGGCCTGCGCGATGCCCTACATCGAGCCGCACACCATGACCCGCGTGTGCGGCCCGGAACGCGCCGCGCCGGGCGCGGCGGTGGTGCTGGGCCCGGGCACGGGCCTGGGCGCCGCGCTGCGCCTGCCGGGGCCGCCGGCCCAGGTGCTGGCGAGCGAAGCCGGGCACGCGGCGTTGGCCGTCGGCAACGCGCGCGAGCTGGCCGTGCTCGAACGGCTGCTGCGGCGCTGGCCGCACGTGGACAACGAACGCATCCTCTCCGGCCCCGGGCTGGTCAACACGTACCAGGCGCTGTGCGAGCTGGACGGCGTGCCGCCCACGCTGCACGGGCCGGCGCAGATCTCCGGCGCCGCGTTGGCCGAGGACGCCGACCCGCAAGCCGCCGAAACCCTGCGGATCTTCTGCGGCTTGCTCGGCAGCCTCGCCGGCGACCTGGCGCTGACGTTCGGCGCCAGCGCGGTGTATCTGGCCGGCGGCATCCCGGCGCAGATTCGCCCGCAACTGCTCGATGGCGTGTTCGCCGCGCGCTTCGTCAACAAGGGCGTGCTCGCCCAGGTGCTGGCGCAGGTGCCGGTGTGGCTGGTCGACCACGGCCAACTTGGCCTGGTGGGCGCGGCCGCGTGGTACCAGCAGCGTCATCGTCATTCCCACGGCGCGTACTGACGCGCCCCGACCCGAGGCACCGCATGGCTACCCGACGTCGCTTCCTGCAATCCTCGCTGGCGGCCGGCGCCGCGCTGGCCCTGCCCGCCGGGGCCAACGCGCCGGCCACCAACGGCCCGCGCGTCGTCTCCACGTGGGACTTCGGTGTCGGCGCCAACGCCGCCGCCTGGAAAGTGCTCGGCGGCGGCGGGAGCGCGCTTGATGCCGTCGAGGCCGGCGCGCGCTGGGCCGAGAGCGAGCTGTGCAACCCCACCGTCGGACGATGCGGCAACCCGGACCGCGATGGCGTGCTGACGCTCGATGCCAGCCTCATGGCCGGCGACGGCCGCTGCGGTGCGGTGGCCGCGCTGGAAGACATCGACCACCCGGTGTCGGTGGCGCGCGCGGTGATGGAAAAATCGCCGCACGTGATGCTGGTGGGCGAGGGCGCGCAGCAGTTCGCGCTGGCCAACGGTTTCCAGAAGACGCCGCTGCTGACCGACACCGCGCGGCAAGCATGGCGGGAATGGCTCAAGACCTCGCAGTACGCACCGCAGATCAACGCCGAACGCGCGGGGCGCCCCGGTGACCACCACAACCACGACACGCTGGGGATCCTCGCGCTGGATGCGCAGGGGCGCCTGGCCGGCGCCTGCACCACCAGCGGCATGGCGTGGAAGCTGCACGGCCGCGTCGGCGACAGCCCGATCATCGGCGCGGGCTTGTACGTGGACCAGGAAGCCGGCGCGGCCACCGCCTCCGGCGTGGGCGAGGAGATGATTCGCAACGCCGCCAGCTTCCTCGTCGTCGAACTGATGCGGCAGGGCCATTCGCCCGCCGATGCCTGCCGCGAAGCGATCGACCGCGTCGTGCGCAAGCGCCCGCAGGAGAGCAAGCGTTTGCAGGTGTGCTTCCTCGCGCTCGGCCGCGACGGGCGCGTGGGCGCGTTCGCGCTGCATCGCGGCTTCGTGTATGCGCTGCAGGACAACGGTGCCGGCCCGCACGACGTACTGCACGACGCCGGCTCGATCTACACGACGGAGCAGGCGTGAGCGGCGCGCCGCGGCTGGAGATCGCTGCCGGTTCGCTGGCGTCGGCGCTGGCCGCGCAGGAAGGCGGCGCCGACCGCGTCGAGCTGTGCGAGAACCTGGGCGAGGGCGGTTGCACGCCTTCGCACGGCACGCTCTGCGTCGCGCGCGATCGCCTGCGCATTCCGTTGTACGTGCTGGTGCGGCCGCGCGGCGGCGATTTCGTGTACGACGATGGCGAACGCGAGGTCATGCTGCGCGATGTCGAGCATTGCGTGCGCCTGGGCTGCGATGGCGTGGTGATCGGCGCGCTGGACGCGCACGGCGAAGTGGACGTGCCGACATGCGCGGCGCTGCGCGCGGCAGCGGGACCGCTGGGGGTCACGTTCCACCGCGCCATCGACGTGGCCGCCGATGCCGCGCGCGCGCTGGAGGCAGCCATCGCGCTCGGCTGCGAGCGTGTGCTCACCTCCGGCGCGCAGCCCGATGCGCTCGCAGGCGCGGGTACTATCGGCGCGCTCGTGGCGCAGGCACGCGGGCGCATCGCGGTGATGGCCGGCGCCGGCGTCACGGCCGCCAACGCCGCCGATCTCGTGCGACGCAGCGGCGTGCGCGAAGTGCATGCCTCCGCGCGGGCCGTGCGTCCCACCCAGGCACCCGCCCGCCTGGCCGGCCTCGCGCCCACCGTGTTGCAGACCGATGTCGCGCAGGTGCGCGCGCTGCGCCAGGCCCTCGACGCGCTCGCCTGAGCGCGGCATCGCCTTGGCTTGGTTTGTCATCGCAACGGTGACAGACTCGCCGGTCTGACCCAGAAGACCGACAAGATGAGCGAGAAGATTCCGCTGTTGATCGATACCGACCCGGGCGTGGACGACGCGCTGGCGCTGCTGATGGCATTCAACGACGCGCGCCACGACGTGGTCGGCCTGACCATCGCCGCCGGCAACGTCGGCCTGGACCACACCGTGCGCAACGCGCTGAAGCTGTGCGAAGTCGCCGGCCGCGGCGATGTCCCGGTGTATGCCGGTTGCCCCGATCCGCTGCTGCACCCGGCGGTGGACGCCGCGCACGTGCACGGCGTGGACGGGTTCGGCGATGTCGGCTACACGGCGGCCACGCGCGGCGTCGAAGCCGAGCATGCGGCGCTGGCGATCCTGCGGCTTTCGCACCAGTACGCCGGCAGGCTGCTGCTGGTCGCGCTCGGCCCGCTGACCAACATCGCCGTGGCGCTGAAGCTGGATCCCACGCTGCCGCAGCGCGTGGGGCGTTTTCTCGTCATGGGCGGCGCGATCAACGGCCACGGCAACATCACCCCGCAGGCCGAGTTCAACATCGCCTTCGATCCGGAAGCGGCGCACATCGTGTTCTCCGCGTTCCCGCATGTGGAAGTGGCCGATTGGGAAGCCACGGTCGCCCACGGCCTGCCGCACCGCGAGGTGGAGCAGTGGCTGGGCGCCGGTTCGCCACGCGCGCGCTTCTACGACGAAATCTCGCGCAAGACCCGCCTGTGGTCGGAGGACAGCCGCGGCGAGCGCTGGTATGCCGCCGATGCCCTGGCGATGGCGTGGGCGCTGGCGCCGGAGGGTGCCGGCCGGGTCGAGCGGCGGCCGCTGCAGGTGGAGCTCGCCGGCGTGCATACCCGCGGCGCCACCGTGGTGGACTGGAACCGCCAGCTGGGCCTGGCCGACAACGCCACCCTGCTGATCAGCTACGACCAGGCCAGCTTCGAGGCCCTGGTGCGGGAGGCGCTGGCGGCCGGATGAGGGGCGGCTTGCCTGGCAGGGGCGGCGTGGCTATAATGCCGCTCTTGTCCAGCAGCCCCCTACGGTGCGAGCCATGAAGGCCGACATCCATCCGAACTACCGCGACGTCGTTTTCCACGACGTGACTTCCGATCTCAAGATCCTGACCCGTTCCACCATGGCCTCCAAGGAGACCGTGAAGTGGGAAGACGGCCAGGAATATCCGCTGATCAAGGTGGAAATCTCCTCGGCTTCGCACCCGTTCTACACGGGCAAGCACAAGGTGATCGACACCAGCGGCCGCATCGACAAGTTCCAGAAGCGCTACGCGCGCTGATCCGTCGAGACGGCGCCCCTCACCGGGCGTAAAAATCCGATCCAGGCGACGGCCGCGCTCAGGTGCGGCCGTCGCTTTTGCGCTTTCTGGCGACTGGCTGCAACGCAACGTTGCCGGCCCGTGTTCGACTTCAGTCTGAGTTCCGCCCCTATGCTGCTGTGCGATAATGATGGGTATCCAAGGGAATATTCCTCTGGACAGCCATCAATGCCCGCCCGGCCCCACCGTGCAGGCGAACCAAACTGTGAGGAGCGACACTGTGTCCGATCTTGATCAGGTCACGCTCAACGCCGGCGACAAGTCGGTAGTTTTGCCGGTACTCAAGCCCACGCTGGGCAATGACTGCGTCGACATTTCCAAGCTGACCAAGGAAACGGGTCTTTTCACCTACGACTCGGGCTTCACCGCCACCGCCAGCTGCAAGTCGGCCATCACCTACATCGACGGCGACAACGGCGTGCTGCTGTACCGCGGCTACCCGATCGAGCAGCTGGCCCAGCACTCGAACTTCCTGGAAGTCTCGTACCTGCTGATGAATGGCGAACTGCCGAACAAGGAGGAATTCTCCAAGTTCGAGCATGAGGTCACGCATCACACGATGATGCATGAGTCGCTGAAGTCGTTCCTCAAGGGCTTCCACTACGACGCCCACCCGATGGCCATGCTGGCCGCCTCGGTGGCTTCGCTGTCGGCCTTCTACCACGACAACCTCGACCTCAACGATCCGGAACAGCGCCGCCAGGCCGCGATCCGCCTGATCGCCAAGATGCCGACCCTGGCCGCGGCCGCCTACCGTTACTCGGTCGGCCAGCCGATCCGCTACCCGCGCAACAACCTCGAGTACGTCAACCGCTTCCTGCACATGATGTTCGAAGTGCCGAGCGAGCCGCTGGAAATGAACCCGGTCGTGGCCAAGGCCATGGACCTGCTGTTCATCCTGCACGCCGACCACGAGCAGAACGCCTCGACCTCGACCGTGCGTCTGGTGGGTTCGACCGGTGCCAACCCGTACGCCTCGGTGGCCGCGGGCATCACCGCGCTGTGGGGTCCGGCCCACGGCGGCGCGAACGAAGCCGTGTTGAAGATGCTGGAAGAGATCGGCGATGCGAAGAACGTCGAGTCCGCCGTGGCCAAGGCCAAGGACAAGAACTCCAGCTTCCGCCTGATGGGCTTCGGCCACCGCGTCTACAAGAACTTCGACCCGCGCGCCAAGATCATCCGCGAGATGACCCACAAGGTGCTCGGCGAGCTGGGCGTGAACGACCCGCTGCTGGAAGTGGCGCTCAAGCTGGAAGAAGCCGCGCTGAAGGACGACTACTTCGTGCAGCGCAAGCTGTATCCGAACGTGGACTTCTACTCGGGCATCATCTACAAGGCGCTCAACATCCCGGTGGAAATGTTCACCGTCATGTTCGCCATCGCCCGTACCTCCGGCTGGGTCTCGCATTGGCTGGAGCAGCAGGTCGATCCGGAAATGAAGATCGGCCGTCCGCGCCAGATCTACACCGGCTACGACGTGCGCGACTACAAGGCCAACGACAAGCGCTAAGCGCTTGCCGCAGTCTTTCCGCAGAAAGGCCCCGCAAGGGGCCTTTCGCTTTCTGCGGCTCAGTGGCGGGCGATGGCCTGGGCCAGGGCCGCGTACAGCGCCTTGACGTCCGGCGCATAGGTGCCGGTGCGCAGCGCGTAGTTGCCGGCCACGCAGGCTTCCAGGCGCGAGCTGGCGCCGTTCGGGTCAATGCTCGCGACCGGTTCGGGCATCGCCTGGCCCCAGAGCAGCGCGGTCGTCCAGGCTTCGCGGATACCCTTGAGCTCGCCGCGCTGGAAGCGCTGCGGCGCCTGCGCCGCACGCTCAGGCCAGCGCGTACCGGACGGTGGCGAGAGGGTGACCTGGTCACCCGCCACGTCGATCACCACCTGCAGCGGCGGCAGCCCTTGGCCCGGCGCGATCCGTCCCACATAGCGCTCGGCCGGCAACGCGGCATCGCCGCCGCAGTGCGCGGCCAGCGAACCGGCAGGTGCATCGGCATGCAGCCGCTCTTCCACCGCGCGGCGCGCGTCCCAGCCGGTGATGTCGGTGCCGTTGGAGGGCAGGCCGATCCACGGGCGGTCCGGGCCGTCGCGGCGCTCGCGCTGGGCGCCGACCCGCGCGGCCTGGATCACCACCGCGACCAGGACCAGCAGGCAGCACCAGATCAACACCACGCGGCGGCGCGGCGTGCCTTCCTCAACCGGTGTAGCCAAGGATCTCCTCCTGCGCCAGCAGCTCGCGCAGCTGCGCGGCCGAAGCGCGCGGCATCGGCTTCTCGTCCACCTGCGACAGCGGCGCCTGCCGCAGCGCATCGTAGGGCAGCACGACCAGGTCGAAGGTCAGCTCCTCGGCACTGAACAGCCAGACCGGGAAATCGTCCGCGCGCTCGCGGTCCAGGCGCAGGCGGCGCGTGCGTATCTCGGCGGGGATGCGGTGCTCTTCGAGGAACCGCGCCACCGCTTCCGGGTCGTCGCTATGCAATTGCAGCTGCACCGGCGCATTGGCGTCCGCGGTACCGTCCAGTACCGGGCCGGCCAGGCGAGGGGAGAAGGGCTTGAGGAACTCCAGCGCGCGCAGCGCGGCCTCGCGGCGCTGGCGCAGGCCTTCGGCGTGCTGGGGGCCCGCGAACAAGCGCTGGTACTCGCGCAGCGCCTCCTCGATCTCGCGGTTGCGCGGCAACGAGGCGTCGTCGTGGATGCCGAGCCGGTTGGCGGCCTTGAGCTTGGCCTGGTGGAAGTCGCGGATGCCGCCCTCGGCCATCAGCCGCGCGGCTTCGTGGGCGAGGCGATGGCGGCGTTCGCGGGTGCGCGTCTCGGCGTGTTGGCGGGCGTGATGCATGGCCGTTTCCCCCGTGACTGGAACCGGGATCGAATGTAGCGCATCGGCGTGAAGATTGTGGGGCGATGGAAAGGGCAAGGCGCAAGGCGCAAGGCGCCGCCAAAGCGAAGGGGCGCCCTGGGGCGCCCCTTCGTGGTCCGCGCATCGCCGGGCGATCAGAAGATGTCGAATGCCTTGTCGTCCGCCTGCTGGTCCTGCAGGCCGTAGTCGTAGTCCTGCAGGCGATCCATGTCCTCATTCTTCACCCACTCCACCGCGCCGTTGAGCGTGGCCTGGGTCATGCCGTCCGGCGGATCGTTGGCGGTGATCGGCGCGTCCTTCAGCGCCACGCGCATGTAGTCGATCCAGATCGGCAACGCCGCCTTGCCGCCGTACTCGCGATAGCCCAGCGATTTGAAGTCGTCGCGGCCCACCCACACGGTGGTCACCAGCGCACCGCCGAAGCCGGAGAACCAGGCGTCGCGGTGGTCGTTGGTCGAGCCGGTCTTGCCGCCCACGTCCTCGCGGCCGAGTACCTTGGCCGCCGTGCCGGTGCCGCGCTGGACCACGTCGCGCATCATCGAGACCAGCTGGTAGGCCGTGCGTTCGTCGATCGCGCGCGGGGCGATCTTGGCGTCGCTGGCGGTGGGGGCGGGCGTGACCTCGGCCGGCGATTTCTCCGCGCTGGCGGCCGGCTTGGGCGGCGGCGGCGGCGCGCTCGCGCCGAAATTGAAGCCGTCCACCACCTGGCTCACCGGCGCGGCGTTGCCGCCGCTGGTGGCGCAGGTGCGGCAGGCCACGGCCGGGTTCTCCTTGAACAGCACGGTGCCGTCGCGGTCGCGGACCTCGTCGATGATCCACGGGTCCACGCGCGAGCCGCCGTTGGCGAACACCGCATAGCCGCGCGCCACCGACAGCGGGGTCAGCGAGGCGGTGCCCAGCGACATCGACAGGTTGGGCGGCAACTCGGCCGGCTCGAAGCCGAACTGGGCGATGTACTGGCGGGCGAAGTCCACGCCGATGGCGTCGAGCAGCCGCACCGACACCAGGTTGCGCGACTGCACCAGCGCCTCGCGCAGGCGCATCGGCCCCTTGAAGCCGCCGCCGTCGTTCTGCGGCGACCACGTCTTGCCGCGGCGGTCGCGGAACACCACCGGCGCATCGAGCACGATGGAGGCCGGGTTGAAGCCCTTCTCGAAGGCCGCCGCGTAGACGAACGGCTTGAAGCTCGAACCGGGCTGGCGGCGCGCCTGGGTGGCGCGGTTGAACTTATTGCCGGCGAAGCTGAAGCCGCCGACCATCGCGCGCAGCGCGCCGTTGTTGGCATCCAGCGACACCAGCGCGGCTTGGCCACGCGGGATCTGGTCGATGATCCACTCGCCGTCCTTCTCGCCGGCGCGCACGCGCACCACGTCGCCGCGCTTGAGCAGGGCGGCCGGGCTCTTGCCGGCCCAGCGGGTGGCCGCCGCCGGCAGGCTCAGCTCGCTGCGGTCGGGCAGGACCACCTTGACCCCGCCGTCGGGCAGGGTGGCCGCCACGATGGCCGGGCGCAGGCCCGATTGCGCCACGATCCCCGCCAGGTGCCCCGCCAGCGCGGTGGCGTCGGCGTCGGCGGCCACGTCGATGTGCTGCTCCACGCCGTGCCAGCCGTGGCGGTGGTCGTAGAGGATCAAGCCATCGCGCACGGCCACGTCGGCGGCCTGCTGCAGATTGGCGTCGATGGTGGTGGTGACGCGGTAGCCCTTGTCCAGCACCTCGCCGCCGTAGCGGGCGATCATCTCCTGGCGCACCAGTTCGGCCACGTAGGGCGCGTAGACCTCCACCGGCGGCTCGTGCGGCTTGGCGTGCATCGGCACCGCCTTGGCCGCGTCGGCCTCGGCCTGGGTGATGAAGCCCAGCTCGGCCATGCGCTGCAGCACGTAGTAGTCGCGGCGCTCGCGGGCGCGCTCGGGGTTGCTGATCGGGTTGCCGCTGGAGGGGAACTTGGGGATGCCGGCCAGCGAGGCCATCTCGTCCAGGCTCAGCTCATTGAGCTTCTTGCCGTAGTAATACTCGGCCGCGGCGCCCACGCCATAGGCGCGGTTACCGAAGAAGCTCTTGTTGAGGTACAGCTCGAAGATCTCGTCCTTGCTCAGCTCGCTCTCGATCTTGCGCGCCAGCAGGATCTCGTTGAGCTTGCGGGTATAGCTGTATTCGGAGCTGAGGAAGAACTGGCGGGCCACCTGCTGGGTGATGGTCGAGCCGCCCGGCACGCGCTTGTCGTCGGTGGTGGCCAGCAGCCACACCGCGCGCGCGATGCCCTTGTAGTCCACGCCGCCGTGCTCGTAGAAGCGGGCGTCCTCGGTGGCGAGGAAGGCCTGCTTGAGCCTTTCCGGCACGTCCTTCATCTGGATCGGGTAGCGCCGCGCCTGCCCGTAGACCGCCATCAGCCGGCCGTCGCTGGCATAGACGTACATGGGCTCCTGCATCTCCACCTGGCGCAGGGACTGCACGTCCGGCAGGCGCGAGGACAGGGTGTAGTACACCCCGCCGGCGGCCACCAGGCCAAGCAGGGCGAGCACGACAAACGCGGCCAGGACCCAGCCGAGCCAACGACGGAAACGGGGCATCAAGCAGATTCCGATTGCAGATTTCTTGGCCGCAGAGTATAGATTACGCGGGTCTGGCTGGGGCCGGACTCGGGGAACGCAATTGGGGAACCCCCTCGCCGGGCAGGCATGGGGTAGGCACGGGGCAGGCGTGACGGGCTTCTCGGCTTTCGCGCGGGGTGGTTGCCAATTGCAAAAAACTAATTATTAATGCGCGGGCGCACAAAGCGCGTCCAAGTGCCCGTCGGCAGGGGAGTTTCCGTGGGGCTTATTCCCAAGAGTCAGTCGCCGCTCATTGGCGTCGACATCAGTTCGACTGCGGTAAAGCTTTTGCAGCTTTCCCGTAGCGGCAACCGTTTCCGCGTGGAGCACTACGCGGTCGAGCCTCTTCCGCCCAATGCGGTGGTGGAGAAGAACATCGTCGAGGTCGAGGCGGTGGGCGAAGCCATTCGCCGCGCCATGAACCGCTCCGGCAGCAAGGCCAAGAACGCCGCGGCCGCCGTGGCCGGTTCGGCGGTGATCACCAAGCTGATCCCGATGCCGGCCGAGCTGGACGAGAACGACATGGAGGCCCAGGTCGAACTGGAGGCCACCAACTACATTCCGTACCCGATCGAGGAAGTGAACCTCGATTTCGAGGTGCTCGGGCCGATTCCGAACAACCCGGAAATGGTCCAGGTGCTGCTGGCCGCCTCGCGCTCGGAGAACGTCGAGCTGCGCCAGTCGGCGCTGGAGCTCGGCGGCCTGACCGCCAAGGTGATGGACGTGGAGGCCTTCGCGGTCGAGAACGCGTTCGCCCTGCTGGCCAGCGAGCTGCCGATCCCGCACGACGGCCTGGTCGCCCTGGTCGACATCGGCGCCACCATGACCACGCTCAACGTGATCCGCGGTGGCCGCAGCCTCTACAGCCGCGAGCAGGTGTTCGGCGGCAAGCAGCTCACCGACGAGGTCATGCGCCGCTACGGCCTGACCTACGAGGAAGCCGGCATGGCCAAGCGCCAGGGCGGGCTGCCGGAGAGCTACGAGGTCGAGGTGCTGGAACCCTTCAAGGAAGCGACCGTCCAGCAGATCAGCCGCCTGCTGCAGTTCTTCTACGCGGGCAGTGAATTCAACCGGGTCGACTGCGTCGTCCTGGCCGGTGGCTGCGCGGCGCTGGCCGGGCTGCCGGAAATGGTCGAAGAGCAGCTGGGCGTGACCACCGTGGTCGCCAACCCGCTCTCGCAGATGACCCTCGGACCCAAGGTGCAGGCGCAGGCGCTGCAGCAAGACGCCCCCGCGCTGATGATCGCCACCGGCCTGGCCCTGAGGAGCTTCGACTGATGGCCAGAATCAACCTATTGCCCTGGCGCGCCGAGCGCCGCAAGCAGCGCGAGCGCGAGTTCTACGGCATGCTCGGCTTCGCCGCCGTGGCCGGCGTGCTGCTCTCGCTGCTGATCTGGTTCTACTTCGACCGCCAGGTCAGCGGCCAGGAGGAGCGCAACAAGTTCCTCACCGCCGAGATCGACAAGGTCAAGGCGCAGAACCGCGAGATCGAGGAGCTGGACAAGAAGAAGGAGCGCCTGCTCGCGCGCAAGCGCGTGATCGAGGAGCTGCAGGCCAACCGCTCGCAGATGGTGCACCTGTTCGATTCGCTGGTGCGCACCATCCCCGACGGCGTGGTGCTGACCTCGCTCAAGCAGGAAGGCGAGGTGCTCACGCTGGAAGGCCGCTCGCAGTCCAACGCGCGCGTCAGTACCTACATGCGCAACCTGGAAGGCTCCGGCTGGATGACCAGCCCGGACCTGTCGATCATCGAGGCCAAGGCGCAGGAGAAGAACCAGAAGGTCGTGCCGAACGTCGACAGCAAGGCGCTGCCGTACGTGTTCACGCTGAAGGTCAAGCTGGCCAATCCCAACGAGCCGAACAAGGACGGCACCGGCACCCCGGCCGAGCAAGGCCCGGGTAGCGCGGCGGCCGACCAGGCAGCCTCCACGCCGGCGGCTCCCGCCGATGCGAAGGGTGCGGCCGACAAGCCGGCCAACAACACGGCGCCGGCCACGGCGCCGGCGGCCAAACCGCAGGCGGGAGCGGCGTCATGAGCAAGAAATTCAGCATCAACGACCTTGATTTCCGCAACATGGGCGCCTGGCCGCAGCAGGCCAAGGTGGTGTTCTGCGTGATCCTGGCGCTGGTCATCCTGCTGGTGGCGTATTTCGCCCTGATCAGCGGCAAGCGCGAGGAACTGCAGCGCTTGGAGGCGAAGGAAGTCAGTCTGCGCCAGGAGTTCGAGAAGGAGCAGGGCCGCGCGGTCAACCTGGAGCCGCTCAAGCAGCAGCTCGCGCAGATGGAGCAGGTGCTGCAGCAGATGCTGCGCCAGCTGCCCAGCAAGACCGAAATGCCCGACCTGATCATCGACATCTCGCAGACCGCGCTGTCCAGCGGCCTGAACAACGAGCTGTTCCAGCCGGGCGCCGAGACGCCGCGCGAGTTCTACGCCGAAAAGCCGATCGCCCTGCGCATGGTGGGCAGCTACCACCAGTTCGGTGCCTTCGTCAGTGGCGTGGCGTCGTTGCCGCGCGTGGTGATCCTCACCATGCACGACATCAACCTCAAGCCCAAGGATCCGAAGACCGGCATCACGCAGCGCGGCGCCCTGGAGCTGGCCGGTACGGTGAAGACCTACCGTTACCTCGACGACGAGGAAATGGCCGCGCAGGAGAAGGCCGCCGCCGAGGCCGCCAAGAAGGACAAGAAGAACAAGAAGGGCAAGAAGACGGGCGAGGCCAAAGAATGAACATGACGACCTGCAAGCGTCTGTCGTGCCTGGCCTGGGTGGTGCTGCTGGCCGGCTGCGGCCGCGGCATCACCAGCACGCCCGGCGACGCACCCAACCTGAAGAGCTTTGTCGCCGAAGTGCGCGCCCGGCCGGCCCCGCCGCTCGAGCCCCTGCCGGTGATGCAGCAGTTCGAGACGTTCGAGTACGCCGCGCAGGGCATGCGCGATCCGTTCTCCGATGCTTGGACCAACCCGGAAGGCGGCAATGGCCTGCGTCCGGACCCGAACCGCCGCAAGGAACCGCTGGAAGCCTTCCCGCTCGACAGCCTCGACATGCTCGGGAGCATCGGCAAGGGCCCCGGCCTGGTCGCGCTGGTGATGGCGCCGGACAAGGTGACGTACCGGGTGCGCCCGGGCGTGTACCTGGGACAGAGCGATGGTCGGGTAACGGGAGTGTCCGAGGATCGCATCGATTTGATTGAACTGGTGCCGGATGGTGCCGGTGGTTGGCTGGAACGTCCGGCCTCCATCGCACTTGACGATCAATGATTGATTAGGGGATAGCACGATGACTTTTTCCAAAGCCCTGAGCCTGCGTCCCATCCGGCGCCAAGCGATCCGGGCGTGCGCGATGGGGTTCGCGCTCGCACTGGCTAGCGGCTCTTCCTTCGCGGCTCCGTTGGGCGCCGCGGACCTCAACGCCCATGACCCGGCCAAGACCGTGCCGGCGACGGTGGCGGTCTCCAAGATCGACTTCAAGCGCGGCGAAGACGGCGCGGGTCGGCTGATCCTGCAGTTCAGCGGCCAGGGCGCCAGCCCGGACCTGCGCACGCAGGGCAACACGGTGCTGGTGGATGTCGGCAACGCCAGCCTGCCGGCCGAGCTGCAGCGCCCGCTCAACGTCGTCGATTTCGCCACCCCGGTGCAGCGCATCGACGCCAAGCCGTCCGGCGGCGGCGCGCAGCTGGTGCTGAGCACCACCGGTGCGTTCGAGTCGCTGGCCTACCAGACCGGCAACGAGTACGTGGTGGAGATCAGCCCGCGCAAGGGCACCGCCGCCATGGGCGCCCCGACCGCCGCCAGCGTGACCCAGGCTGCCGCCGCGGTCGCCAAGCGTGGCTACAGCGGCCGCCCGGTCACCTTCAACTTCCAGGACGTGCCGGTGCGCACGGTGCTGCAGCTGATCGCCGAGGAGTCCAACCTCAACGTGGTCGCCTCCGACACCGTGCAGGGCAACGTCACCCTGCGCCTGGTCAACGTGCCGTGGGACCAGGCGCTGGACATCGTCCTGCGCGCCAAGGGCCTGGACAAGCGCCGCGACGGCGGCGTGATCTGGGTGGCCCCGCAGGCCGAGCTGGCCAAGTTCGAGCAGGACAAGGAAGACGCGCGCATCGCCATCGAGAACCGCGAAGACCTGATCACGGACTACATCCAGATCAACTACCACTCGGCGACCGCGATCTTCAAGGCGCTGACCGAGGCCAAGGGCATCGGCGGCAGCAACGGCGGCGGCCAGGGCCAGAACCAGGAGAACGGCTTCCTCTCGCCGCGCGGCCGCGTCGTCGCCGACGAGCGCACCAACACGTTGATGATCAGCGACATCCCCAAGAAGGTGTCGCAGATGCGCGAGCTGATCGACCACATCGACCGCCCGGTCGACCAGGTGCTGATCGAAGGCCGCATCGTCATCGCCACCGACACCTTCGCCCGCGACCTGGGTGCGAAGTTCGGCATCGGCGGCACGCGCCAGTACGGCGGCAACACCGCCACCATCGGCAACACCACCACCGGTGGCGCCAACACCAGCGCGAACCGTGGCTTGAACGTGAACCTGCCGGCGGGCTCCTTCACCAACGGCACGCCGTCGACCATCGCCTACACGCTGCTGGGCGCCAACTTCAACCTGGACCTGGAGCTGTCGGCCCTGCAGGAAGAAGGCCGTGGCGAGGTGATCTCCAATCCGCGCATCGTCACCGCCAACCAGCGCGAAGGCGTGATCAAGCAGGGTAAGGAAATCGGCTACGTGACCATCACCGGTGGCACCTCCGGTACCGCCGCCACGCCGAACGTCCAGTTCAAGGAAGTGCTGCTCGAGCTGAAGGTCACCCCGACCATCACCAACGACAACCGCGTCTTCCTCAACATGAACGTGAAGAAGGACGAGGTGGACCAGCTGATCGAACTGGAAGGCTACGGCACCGTGCCGAGCATCAACCGCCGCGAGATCAACACCGCGGTGCTGGTGGACGATGGCCAGACGGTGGTGATCGGTGGCGTGTACGAATTCACCGACCGCTCCAGCGTCAGCAAGGTCCCGTTCCTGGGCGACATCCCCTTCCTGGGCAACCTGTTCAAGAAGCGGGGCCGCAGCAAGGACAAGGCCGAGCTGCTGATCTTCGTCACCCCGAAGGTGCTGCGCGTGGCCAAGGCGTCCTGATCGCACTCGCCTCATGTCGTGATGGATAGCGAAAGGCCGCCTCAGGGCGGCCTTTCTTCATGCGTGAAGCGCCCTGCAGCCTGGCCGGCGGATGACCGTGCCCGCCCGCGCGGGCCAGCGAAGGGGGCGGGCGATGAACCAATCGACGCCCGATAGGTCAAACTCGACCTATGAACGCACCGCCCCTGCCGCACGAGACCCCCGGCGACACCGCCGACACTTCCACCCTGCATGGCGCCTTCATCGGCCTGCGTGATGCCTTGTCCGCGCGTATCGTCGGCCAGGCGCACCTGGTCGAGCGCCTGCTGATCGCGCTGCTGGCCGATGGCCACCTGCTGGTCGAGGGCGCGCCGGGCCTGGCCAAGACCACGGCCATCCGCGCCCTGGCCGCGCGGCTGGAGACGGATTTCGCCCGCGTCCAGTTCACCCCCGACCTGCTGCCGGCCGATCTCACCGGCACCGAAATCTGGCGCCCGCAGGAAGGCCGCTTCGAGTTCGTGCCCGGTCCCATCTTCCATCCCATCCTGCTGGCCGACGAGATCAATCGCGCCCCGGCCAAGGTGCAGTCGGCCCTGCTGGAAGCGATGGGCGAGCGCCAGGTCACGGTCGGGCGCCACACCTATGCATTGCCCTCGCTGTTCCTGGTGATGGCCACGCAGAACCCGATCGAACAGGAAGGCACCTTCCCGTTGCCCGAGGCCCAGCTGGACCGCTTCCTGATGCATGTGCGCATCGGGTATCCGCAGGCCGAGGCCGAAGCGGAGATCCTGCGCCTGGCGCGCGAATCCGCGCGCGACGCGCTGGCCACCCCGGATGCGGTGCCCGAGCGCTTGTCGGTGGAGACGGTGATGGCCGCCCGCCGCGCCGTGCTCGACCTGCACGTCGCTCCCACACTGGAGCGCTATCTGATCGAGCTGGTACTCGCCTCGCGCGATGCCCGCCGCTACGACCCCGCGCTCGCCCAGCGCATCGCCTGGGGCGCCAGCCCGCGTGGGTCGATCGCGCTGGAACGCTGCGCGCGGGCGCGCGCGTGGCTGGCCGGCCGCGACTACGTCACCCCCGACGACGTGCGCGCCGTGGCGCCGGACGTGCTGCGCCATCGCATCCTGCCCAGCTACGAGGCCACCGCCGAAGGCTGGGACGGCGAGCGCCTGGTGCATGCGTTGCTGGACAAGGTGCCGCTGCCGTGAGCGCGCGCATGCGGGACACCGCGATGCCGGCCGCGCGCTGCTGAGGGTCGCGCTTGACTGCTTCTCCCGCTCCCGCGCCGGCTATCCAGGGCGACGGCCTGCGGCCCACGCTGGCCGAACTGATTGCCCTGCGTGGCACCAGCCGCCACCGCGCGCCGCCGGGCCGCGGCCGCCTGGGCATCACCGGTCCGTCGCCGTCCGCGTTGCGCGGGCGCGGCATGGAGTACGCCGAATCGCGCGAATACGTGGTCGGTGACGATGCCCGCCATATCGACTGGCGCCTCACCGCGCGCAGTGGCCGTGCCCATACCAAGCTGTTCCAGGCCGAGCGCGAGCGCCTGAGCTTGATCGTGGCCGATACCGCGCCGACGCTGTATTTCGGCACCCGCGTGCGCTTCAAGTCCGTGCAGGCCGCCCGCGCGGCGGCGGTGGCGGCGTGGCAGGCGCAGCGCCAGGGCGATCGCGTGGCCGCGCTGCGCGGCAGCCTGCGCGAAGCCCCCGTCGCACCGGCCGGTGGCGCCCGTGGCGTACTGCGCGTGCTCGATGCGCTGACCCGCTGGTACGCGCAGCCGCCGGCCGACGACGCCGGGCTGGCGCTTGCGCTCGACCACGCTGGCCGCCTGCTGCGGCCCGGCGCGCGCCTGAGCGTGTTCGCCGATCCGCACAGCGCCGCCGCCCTGCCGCTGGCGCGCTGGTCGGCGCTCGCGCTTCACCACGAGGTCGTGCTCGTGCTCCTGGTCGATCCGCTGGAGCTGTCGCCGCCGTCCGCGCAGTTGCCGTTCCTGAGCGGCGAACGTCGCATCGAGCTGGACCTGGCCGGGCGCAGCGCGCGCGAAGGATGGCAGCACGAATTCGTCGCGCCCTTGCAGAAGCTGCAGGACGAATTGCCCGCGCGCCGCGTCGCCGTGCGCGTGCTGCGCACCGACGACAGCAGCGATGCCTGGCTCGGCGCCGGGATGGGGAGGCGTTGATGTCGCCCGCCGAGCTCCCGCTGCGCGACGTCCACCTGCCGCCGCCGCCAAGCTGGTGGCCGCCGGCCGCCGGTTGGTGGTGGGTCGGCCTGGGCGTGCTGGCCGTGCTGGCGGTCATCGCCGCGCTGCTGTATCGCCGCCGGGCGCGTCGCCGCCGCTGGGCACGCCTGTTCGACACCGACACCGCCGGCCAGAGCAGCGCCGCGCGCGTGGCCGCCATGTCGGTGCTGCTGCGCCGCGCGGCGCGCCGCCTCGATCCGGCGGCCGACACCCTGCAAGGCGAAGCCTGGCTGCGCTGGCTCGACGGGCGCAAGCGCCAGGATTTCTCGCAAGGCCCCGGCCGGCTGCTGCTCGATGGCGGTTTCCGGCCGCGCATCGAAGACGCCGAGTTCGCCGCGCTGCTGCCGCTCGCGCGGCGGCGCTTCCTGCAGCTGATGGCGGGCCGCCGATGAGCGCGCTCGATACCGCCGCCTGGCTGCAGGCGTTCGCCGAATCCGCCTGGCCGTGGGCGTGGTGGCTGCTGCCACTGCCCTTGCTGGTGGCGCTGCTGCCGGCGCTCGCCAGCCGCGCGTCGGCCTTGCGCGTGCCGTATGGCGATGCCCTGCGCGGGATTGCCCGCGAGGGCGCGCATCGCCCCGTGTGGCGCCGCACGCCGTGGCTGCTCTGGCTGGCGTGGATCTGCCTGTGCGCCGCGCTGACGCGGCCGCAGGAACTCGGCGCGCCGGTCACCCCGCCGCACCAGGCGCGGCAGATGATGCTCGCGGTGGATCTGTCGGCGAGCATGACCGAACCGGACATGCAGATCGGCGGGCAGGTGGTCGATCGCCTCACCGCCGCCAAGGCCGTGCTGGCCGACTTCCTCGACCGCCGCCAGGGCGACCGCGTCGGCCTGCTGGTGTTCGCCGAGCGCGCCTACGCGCTGACGCCGCTCACCGCCGACCTCGCCACCGTGCGCGACCAGTTGCGCGATGCGGTGGTGGGCCTGGCCGGCCGCCAGACCGCGATCGGCGATGCGCTGGCGCTGTCGGTCAAGCGGCTGCGCGAACAACCGCTCGGCCAGCGCGTGGTGATCCTGCTCACCGATGGCGAAAGCAACGCCGGCAGCATCACCCCCGAGAAGGCCGCCGACCTCGCCGCCGCCACCGGCGTGCGCGTGCACACCATCGCCTTCGGCGGGGCGGGCGGCTATTCGCTGTTCGGCATTCCGCTGCCGGGCGGCGGCGATGAGATCGACGAAACCGCGTTGCGGCAGATTGCCAGCAAGACCGGCGGGCGCTTCTTCCGCGCGCGCGATGCGGCCGAACTGGCCGGCATCTACGCCGAACTCGACCGGCTGGAGCCGGTGGCGGCCGCCGGTATCGCCGTGCGTCCGCGCATCGAACGTTATCCGGGGCCGCTGGCGCTGGCGCTGTTGCTGATGGCGCTGCATTTCGCCTGGCCGTGGAGGGCGCGATGAACGATCTGCCCGCCATGGTGCAGGCCTTCCATTTCCTGCGTCCGCAGGTGCTGTGGGCGCTGCTGCTCGTGCCGCTGCTGGCGGTGCTGTGGCGCCTGCGGCTGCGCCGCGCCGATGCGTGGCGCGCGAACGTGGATGCCCACCTGCTGCCGGCCTTGCTGGTCGCCGGCGGCCGCACCTTGTGGATCGGCTTCACCGCCGGCCTGCTCGCCTGCGTGCTGGGCGTGCTCGCGCTCGCGGGGCCGAGCTGGCGGCAGGAGGCGCAGCCGATGTTCCGCACGCATTCCCCGTTGGTGATCGCGCTGGACCTGTCCACGCGCATCCAGGCCGCCGACCTGCCGCCCTCGCGCCTGCTCCAGGCGCGCGCCAAGCTGGCCGAGCTGCTGCGCGAGCGCCGTGGCGGCGAAGTGGCGCTGCTCGCCTATGCCGGCGACAGCTTCACCGTGGCCCCATTGACCGACGACGCCGGCAACGTGGCGCTGTTCCTCGATGCACTCGATCCGTCGGTCATGCCCGTGGGCGGGCAGCGTGGCGACCGCGCCATCGCCGCCGCCGTGAAGCTGCTGCAACAGGCCGAGTTCGCCCATGGCGACATCCTGTTGCTGACCGACCGCGCCGACGCCGCCGCGCGGACCCAGGCCGCGCAGGCGCGCGCGGCGGGCTACCGCGTATCCGCGCTGGGGCTGGGCACGCCGCAGGGCGCCGCCTATCGCGAGGACGACGGGCGCATCCTGCAGGCCCGCCTGGAAGAAGACACGCTGCAGCGGCTGGCGGCCAGCGGTGGCGGCGCCTACGCGCGTTTGCAGCGCGGCGACGACGACCTGCGTGCGCTGGGCGTGCTCGACCCGACCCGCACCGACGAGGCCGCCGGCGAGGACGCCCAGGGCCAGCAATGGCGCGATGAAGGCTACTGGTTGCTACCGGCGGTGATGCTGCTGCTGTTGCCCGCCTTCCGCCGGCGGGGCGCGCTGCTGCTGCTCGCACTGTGCGTGACGCCCGCGCTGGCGCCGCCGGCGCATGCCGCGGAAGGCACGCCGTGGCGGCGCGCCGACCAGGTGGAACAACAGCAGCTGCAGGCCGGCGTGGACGCCTACCGGCGCGGCGATTTCGCCGCCGCGCAGCGTCGCTTCGAGGGCATCGACAGTGACCAGGGCTGGTATAACCTGGGCAACGCGCTGGCGCGGCAGGGCCGCTACGACGACGCCATCGCCGCCTACGACAAGGCGCTGGCCAAGCACCCGCGCATGGCCGACGCCGTCGCCAATCGCGCCGCGGTCGATGCCGCGCGCAAGCGCAACGGCGGCCACAACGACGATGGCGCGCAGGGGCAGGGCCAGCAAGGCGCGCCGAACCAGAACAACGCCGGCCAGCCCAAGCCGGGGCAGCAGCAGCCGGGGCAGTCGCCGTCCTCGCCGCAGGACGCCCGGAACAACGCGGGCCCGAAGCAGCCCGCGCAGCCCGCGCAGGCCGCACAGGACAAGCCGCCACCGTCGCCCCGCCAGCAAGACGGCGATCAGGCAACGCCGCAGCAGGCCGACCGCCAGGCCCAGCAGCAGGCCGACGCCGCGCAACGCGAGCGCATGCGCCAGGCGATGGCCCAGCAACAGGCGCAGGCCCCGCAGCAGGCCCAGGCCGTGCGCGGCGAAGAAACCCCGCAGCAGCGCGAGCAGCGGCAGGCCCTGGAAGCCTGGATGCGCCGCGTGCCCGATGATCCCGGCAGCCTGCTGCGCACCAAGTTCCGCCTGGAGCAGGAACGCAGGCAAAGAGAGCAACCATGAGTGCACGTTCCTTCTCCTCCGCCGCGCTGTTGATAGTGCTGCTGCTGGCCACGCTGGCCGCGCCCCTGCACGCGGCCACGCGCGCCTGGCTCGATCGCGACCAGGTGGACGTCGGCATGCCGGTGACCTTGAACATCGAGACCGACCAGCTCACCGCCGGCCCGGACTACACGCCGCTGCGCGCCGATTTCGGCCTCAGCGCGCAGCGCAGCAGCCGGCAGCTGCAGGCGGTCAACGGCACGATGTCCACCCGCAACCGGTTCGCCGTCGTGCTCACGCCCCGTGCAACCGGCGTGCTGACGGTGCCCGCGCTGCAGGTGGGCAGCGAGCGCACCGCGCCGATCCGCCTGACCGTGACCGAGGGCGCGGCCACGGCGGCCGCCACGCCCGCGCGCGGCGACGAGCCGGTGTTCGTGGAAACGCGCGTGGACGACACCCAGCCTTACGTGCAGCAGAGCGTGGGCGTTGTCGTGCGCCTGTACTACGCCACGCAGCTGGCGGCCGGCGCGCTGGAACTGGATGCGCCGGCGGGCGCGTCGCTGCAACAGGTCGGCGACGATGGCAACTCGGTGCAGAACGTCAACGGCCGGCCTTACAACGTCGCCGAGCGCCGCTACCTGCTCGTGCCCGAACGCAGCGGCACGCTGGTGCTACCGGGCGCGCGCTTCAGCGGCCGCGCCGTCGGCGGCTTCTTCGATGATTACTTCGGCCGCGGCAATGGCGAGTTGAGCGCCCGCAGTGCGGCCACCACGCTGCAGGTGCGCCCGCAACCGGACCAGGCACCGCAACCCTGGCTGCCGTTGCGCGACCTGCAGTTGCGCTATGTCGCCACGCCGCAGCGCGCGGTGGCCGGCGAAGCCGTGCAGGTGGTGGTCGAGGCCACCGCCAGCGGCGCCACTCGCGCGCAGTTCCCCGATCTGCTGCTGCCGCCGGTGAGCGGCGCGCAGGTGTTCCCCGAGCCGCCGCAGTACGACGAACGCTTCGTCGACGGTTCGCCGCAGCTGAAGATGACGCGGCGCTTTTCCCTCGTGCCCAACCAGGCCGGCACGTTGCAGGTGGCCGGCCCGCGCGTGGACTGGTGGGATGTGCGTGCCGGTGCCCCGCGCAGCGCCACCTTGCCGGACTTGCGCCTGGAGGTGGCTGCCGGCAGTGGCGCGTTCGCCGCGCCGGCGGCACCGGCGCCCGGCGCGGCGGTCGCCCCGACCGCGCCCGGCGCGCAGGAACAGGCCGTGGCCCGTGCGCCGGGCCCTTGGCGCATCGTCGCGGGCGTGTTGGCGGTGCTGTGGCTGGCCACGTTGGCGGTGACGGCGTGGTTGTGGCGGCGGCGCCCGCGTGGCGCATACAGAGCCCCCGGCCCGTTGCCGAGCGGCGAGGCCGGAACACCGGTGCATCGTCCCAGCGTGGCCGACCTGCGGCGTGCACTGGACCAGGGCGGCCTGGACGAGGTTGCGCAATGCCTGTGCGCGATGGCGGGCGTGCGCGAACTGGACGAGGTCGTCGCGCGGCTGGCTTCCGCGCCGCAGCGCGAGGCCATCGCCGCGATGCAACGCGCGCGCTGGGCCGGCGAGGGCGACGTGGTGCAGGCGCGGCAACGCCTGCGCGAGGCTTTCCGGCAGGGCCCGCAGTGGCGCCACGCCACTGCCCGCACACCGCCCGAGTTGCCGCCGCTGTACCCGGACAGCGGCCCGCCGGGGCGCTGATCGGCGCCGGCGCGCCGGCATCGATGCAGTTTCGCAGCGGACGGCGCGGGGAGGGGGCCTGTTAAAGTCGCGGTTTCGCTGCGCAAAAGACAGGAGCCGCCGATGCCGACGACCCCGAACCGGTCCGAACCCTCCCGCCGTCCCGGCATGCCGCTGCACTGGAAGATGGGGATTGGCTTTGCCGCCGGCCTGTTGCTGGGGCTGGCGGTCCACTTCATCGGCGGTGCCGAGGCGTCCTGGGTGCAGGGTTTCACCCGCTACGTCACCACGCCGTTCTCGCAGCTGTTCCTCAACCTGATCTTCATGCTGATCGTCCCGCTGCTGTTCTCGGCGCTGGTGATGGGCGTGGCGGACATGGGCGACATCCGCGCGCTGGGCCGCATCGGCTGGCGCACGCTGGCCTACACGGTGATCCTGTCGGGCATCGCGGTGCTGCTGGGCCTGGTGCTGGTCAACCTGCTCAAGCCGGGCGCGGGCGTGGACCCGCAGCTGGCCGCGCAGCTGCTGCAGGCCAACGCCGAACGCAGCAAGGAGATCGTCGCCGGCGCCTCGGGGCAGCCGCAGGGCATGGACATGCTGATGTCGATCGTGCCGAGCAACGTCATCGCGGCCGCGTCCAGCAATGGCGCGATCCTCTCGCTGATGTTCTTCGCGGTGATGTTCGGCGTGGGCATGGTGTTGACCGAGGACGAGAAGGTGGCCACGTTGCGCAAGGGCATCGAGGGCATCTTCGAGATCTCGATGACGCTGATCGGCCTGGTGATCCGCCTGGCGCCGTATGCCGTGGCCTGTTTCATGTTCAACCTGGCCGCGCTGTTCGGCCTGGACCTGCTGGTGAAGCTGGGCGCGTACGTGGGCGTGGTGGTCCTCGCGCTGGCGCTGCACATGGTGGTGACCTATGGCCTGGCGGTGAAGTTCGCCGGGCGCTCGCCGCTGCAGTTCTTCCGCGAAACGCAGCCGGCCACGCTGATGGCCTTCTCGACCGCGTCCAGCAACGCCACCTTGCCGACCGCGCTGCGCGTGGCCGACAGCATGGGCCTGCCGCAGCGCGTTTCGCGTTTCGTGCTGACGGTGGGCGCCACGGCCAACCAGAACGGCACGGCGCTCTTCGAAGGCGTGACGGTGATCTTCCTGGCGCAGTTCTTCGGCGTGGACCTGAGCCTGGGCCAGCAGTTCATGGTGATGCTGGTGTGCATCCTGGGCGGCATCGGCACGGCGGGGGTGCCCTCGGGCTCGCTGCCGGTGGTGGCGTTGATCTGCGCGATGGTGGGGGTAAATCCGGTGGGGATCGGGTTGATCCTGGGCGTGAACCACTTCCTGGATATGTGCCGGACGGCGCTCAACGTGACGGGTGATCTGGCGTTGACTACGTTGGTGGCGAAGGGAGAGGAGTAGTTTTTTTGCGCGCTGCTGCTGCGTGTTCGGGCGGTGGGGTGCGCTGACTTGCGGTGTGGGCACCGGTCTGCCGGGTATGAGCGTCACGGCTCAGCAGACATCCATGTCCGATTCGCCGCCGCGGGCCATCCATGGCCCGCTGACGCTCATACCCGGCAGACCGGCGCTAGGCGCTTTGTCTTTCACGCTTCGTTTGGGGTGCGCGGGAGGGTGGGTGGGGAAGAGCAAAGGCAAAGGCCAAAGCCAAAGCCCTCGACTGATCCTCTCTCATCTCTTCAAATCTCCCCTCTCTTTAATTTTTCCGGTCGCGGCTGAAGCCGCTCCTACAGGGAGCGGGCGCGGGCGGGGGGCGGTGTGGGCGTGCGTGGGATGCGCCTTCGCTCTTGTTGTCCGGTTGCGGGATTTGTCGGGCCTGCGGGGGTGGGGCCCTTTCGGGACCGTAGGCGACATGGATGTCGCCTACGAGCCCCCATGGATGGGTTCACGGCGTGTCCCGAAA
>NZ_JARQXB010000020.1 GCF_029543105.1 Stenotrophomonas sp. HITSZ_GD | reverse complement strand
TTTCGGGACCGTAGGCGACATGGATGTCGCCTACGAGCCTCCATGGATGGATTCACGGCGTGTCCCGAAAGGGCCCCACCCCCGCTGGCCCCGCGCAGACCCGTGAGCGCCAACCGACATCAAAGCCCACGAATAAACCACGCGCAAAAAACCCACAGACCACGGAAAAAGAAAACCCCGCCTTTCGGCGGGGCTCCGGACAGGGCAGATGGGGAGGGAGATACCACCCGGTCCGGTAGAGGTGCGCCGCGGGCATCCAAACCCGCGACGCGATGTGGAGGGCTCAGTGACCGCCAGCGGCGGCAGCGCCACCCGCGCCGGCGCCGAACGGCGGCTTGGCCACCCACAACAACGCGATGATGCCCAGGAACGTCCAACCCAGCAGGTAGAAAATGTCGTTGAAGCCCATCTGCGAGGCCTGGTGGTTGATCATGTTGTTCAACACCGCCGCGCCCGACTGCAGGTCGCCATGCCCCGCCGCCAGTACCTGGTCGCGGATGCCGGGCTCGTAGATCGAAATGTGCTCGCTGATGTGCGCGTGGTGCTCGATCGTGCGCCGCGACCACAGGTAGGTCGTCAACGACGCGGCGAAACTGCCGCCCAGCGTGCGCAGGAACGTCGCCAGGCCCGAACCGGCCGCGATCTCGCGCCCGTCCAGGTCCGACAGCAATATCTGCAGCACCGGCATGAAGAACAACGCCACGCCGATGCCCATCACCAGCTGGATCATCGCCACATGGTAGAAATCCACCTGCAGGTTGAAGTTCGACCGGTAGAAACTGGTGAACGACATGAAGATGAAGGCGATGCTCGCCAGCACGCGCAAGTCGAAACGCAGCGCGTACTTGCCCACGAACGGCGTCAGGATCACCGGCAACACGCCGATCGGCGCCGTCGCCAGGCCTGCCCAGATCGCCGTGTAGCCCATGTCGCGTTGCAGCCACTGCGGAATCAGCAGGCTTACGCTGAAGAACGCCGCATACGCCACCACCAGCACCAGCGTGCCGGCGCGGAAGTTGCGGTGGCGGAACAGCCGCAGATCGACGATGGGATCCTTGTCGGTCAGCTCCCAGATCACGAACACCACCAGCGCCACCGCCGAGATGCAGGCCAGGGCGATGATCAGGTGCGAACTGAACCAGTCCTCGTCATTGCCCAGGTCCAGCACCAGCTGCAGGGCACCCACGCCGATCACCAGCAGGATCAGGCCCATGTAGTCCATCTTCGGCCGCTCGATCTGCTCGGGCCGATGCCTCAGCTGCGAACCAACGATGGAGCTGGCGATGATGCCCAGCGGCACGTTGATCAGGAAGATCCATTCCCAGCTGTAGTTGTCGGTGATCCAGCCACCGAGGATGGGGCCGGCGATCGGCGCCACCACCGTGATCATCGCCAGCAGCGCCAACGCCTGCCCGCGTTTCTCGCGTGGATAGATCGACACCAGCAGCGACTGGGTGATCGGGTACATCGGGCCGCACACGAAACCCTGCAGCGCGCGCGAGACTACCAGCATGCCCATGCTCTGCGCCAAACCGCACAGCAGCGAGGCGATGGTGAAGGCCAGCGTGGACCACACGAACAGCTTGGTCTCGCCGAAACGGCGCGACAACCAGCCGGTCAGCGGCAGTGCGATGGCCGTGCTCACCGCGAAGGACGTAATGACCCAGGTGGCCTGCTGCGAACTGGCACCGAGATTGCCGGCGATGGTCGGCAACGACACGTTGGCGATCGTGGTGTCGAGCACCTGCATGAACGAGGCCATCGCCAGGCCCACGGTGGTCAGCGCCACGCTCGGCGGGCGGAAGCCGGCCGCCGCGGGGGCGGCCGGTGCACCCGGTGCGCCGGGTGCGGCGGGAGCTTGCGCGGACATCGTCGTTTAGCCCTTGGCCGGCAGGTTGGCCTGGATGATGCGATGGATGTCGTCGTCGGCCTGCTGCAGCTGCTGGGCGTAGACGTTGGTGTCGTACACCGCACCCTTGGCGGTCTGCGTCGGCAGCACATTGCCCTTCTGGTCGTGCAGGTTGACCTCGACCTTCATCGACAGGCCGATGCGCAGCGGGTTCTCTTTCAGCTGCTGCGGGTCCACCGCGATGCGCACCGGCACGCGCTGCACGATCTTGATCCAGTTGCCGCTGGCGTTCTGCGCCGGCAGCAGCGAGAACGCGCTGCCGGTGCCCAGGCCCAGGCTCTCGATCTTGCCCTTGTACTTCACGCCACCGCCGTACAGGTCCGAACGCAGTTCCACTTCCTGGCCCAGGCGCATGTGCTTGAGCTGGGTTTCCTTGAAGTTGGCCTCCACCCAGGTCTGCTCCAGCGGCACCACCGCCATCAGCGCGGTGCCCGGCTGCACGCGCTGGCCGACCTGCACCGAGCGCCGCGCCACGTAGCCGGAGACCGGCGCCACGATCGCCGCGCGGGCATTGTTGAGGTAGGCCTGGCGCAGCTGCGCGGCGGCGGCCTGCACGTCCGGCTGGGTCGCCACGACGGTGTCGTCCACCAGCGCGCGGCTGGTCTCGAACTGCTCGCGCGAACCGCTCAACGCGGCCTCGGCGGTGGCCAGCTCGTCACGGGCGTGCGCCAGCTCTTCGCTGGAGATCGCGCCACTGGCGGCCAGGTCCTTGCGGCGGGCGAAGTCGGCGCGCACGCGGTCCAGGGCCACCTGGCGCGCATTGAGATCGGCCTGCGAGGCCTCCACGCTGCGGTACAGGCCGCGCACCTGGCGCACGGTGCGCGCGAGGTTGGCTTCGGCCTGCTGCAGGGCCACCTGCGTATCGGCCGGGTCCAGCTGCACCAGCAGCTGGCCGCGCTCCACGCGCATGCCGTCCTCGGCGCCGATGCTGACCACCGTGCCGCCGACCAGCGGGGTGATCTGCACCTGGTTGCCCTGCACGTACGCATCGTCGGTGTCTTCGAACCAGCGGCCGTAGAGGAAGTACCAGACCGTCACCGCGACGAGCAGCACGATCACGATCACCGCGAGGATGCGCAGCAGCTTGCCGCGCTTGCTACCCGCGGCGGGAGTGGGAGAAGTGGGGGTGGGCTGGCTCATGACGGGACTCGATCAGGAATTCGGATTGACGGAGGTGGGTTCGGCATTGGCGCTGTCGGCCGGCACGGCGGCCGGCTGCGGTGCGAAGCCGCCGCCGAGCGCCTGGCGCAGCTTCACCGAGGCCGTGATCTGTTCGGACTGCAGCGCGGTCAGGCGCTGCTGGGCGATCAGCAGCTGCTCCTCGACGCTGAGCACTTCCAGGAAACTGCCGATGCCGGCGCGGTAACGCTGCTGGGCCAGGTCATAGGCCGCACGCGCGGTCTTCAGCGCCTCGGCCTGCGACTGCGCACGCTGGTCGAGCGAGCGCACGGCGTTCACCTGGTCGGCGACTTCATGCAGCGCGCCGATGATCTTCTGGTTGTAGTCGGCCACCGCCAAATCGTAGGCGGCGTCCTTGTTGGAGAGGTTCGCGCGCAGCCGGCCGCCATCGAAGATCGGCAGGCTCAGTGCCGGCGCCAGCACGCCGAAAACCGATTCGCTCTTCAGCAGGTCGCCCACGTCGCTGGCCACCACGCCACCCAGCGCGGTGATGTTGAAGCTCGGGTAGAACTTCGTCTTGGCCGAACGCACGTCCTTGTCGGCCGCCTCCACGCGCCAGCGCGCGGCAACCACGTCGGGCCGATGGCCCAGCAGTTCGCTCGGCACCACGCTCGGCAGCTGCGCGAGCAAGGGGTCAGGCAGGTTCGGGCGCTGGATCTGCAGGCCGCGGTCCGGGCCCTGCCCGACCAGCGCGGCCAGCGCGTTTCGCGCTTCGTCGATCTGTTGCTGCGCCGACTGCGCCTGCTGCCGCGAGGTCGGTACGCGCGCTTCGGCCTGGCGCAACTGCAGGTCGCTGTCGATGCCGGCATTGCGGCGCTGGCGCGTCAGGTCGAGCGTCTTCTGCGCGCGGGCCAGCTCGTCGTTGGCCACGTCGAGCAGGCGCCAGGCATAGGCCAACTGGGTGTAGGTCTCGGCGATGGCCGCCGACAGGTTCAGGCGCGCGGCCTGGGCGTCGATCTCGGCGGCGTGCACGTTGTCCACCGCCGCTTCCCAGGCAGCGCGCTTGCCGCCCCACAGGTCCACGCCATAGCTGAAATCTAGAACGGCCTGGGCGCTGCCGGCGTAATGGCCGCCTATTTCGTCACCCACCATCGATTCGGGCAGCTGCAGGCCGGTGTAGCCACCGGACACCGACAGGCTCGGCTTGCGCTCGGCATCCACGCTGCCGGCCTGGGCCTGCGCCTGGCGCAGGCGCGCATCGGCCGCGGCCAGGCTGGGGCTGTTGCGCAGGCCCTCGTCGATGAGTGCGTCGAGCTGGGCGTCGCCGAAGGCCTTCCACCAATCGGCGGCGGGCCAGTCGGCCGGGCTCAGGCCGGCCTGGCCCAGGGCCTGCTCGGCATGCAGGCTGGCCGGATCGCGCGGGTGGTCCTGCGGCGCCAGGCCCCGGCTGCTGGCACAAGCGGCCAGCGCCAGCGTCAGCAGGCCGATCGCCAGCGGGCGCAGGGCGCGGCCGGAATTCGCAATGTCAGGGGAGATGGAGGTCATGGGGAATTGAGGGAGTCGCGTACACGGGTCATCAGGGAAATGAGCTGCTCGCGCTCATCGGGCGTCAGGTCGCGCAGGGCGTAGTCCATCGCGGCATCGCCGCGTTGCTTGAGCTGCACCCACATCTGCCGGCCTTCGTCGGTCATTACGATCTGCAACGCGCGGCGGTCCAGCGCATGCGGCTCGCGGCGCACGTAGCCGAGCGCTTCCAGCTTGTCGAGCAGGCGGGTCACCGCGCTGGGGGTCTGGTCCAGCGCCTGCGCCAGCTCGTTGGCGGTGCACGGCGAGTGGCTGGCGAGGATCTTCAGGCCCACGTAGTGGCTGAAACCAAAATCCGGCAGCGCACCTTTCATTTCGGCATCCAGCTGGCGCACCAGTCCGTCGCGGACCTGGCGCAGCAACAGGCCGAAGCTGGGCGGCATGGCGGGGTTGTCGGTGAGCGGCGGACACTTCATGGGGGCGTATTCTCTTCCAACTGGAATATTTGTCAACGCAAATATCTCGAATGGAATTAAATGCTGCGTTGCACTGGCGGGATGCCCGGAGCGGAAAGGCCCGAACCTGAATGGGCACCCCGCCCGGCCAGCCGTTCTGCCTGGCCAGACGCTGTCCCCCCCCGCGAGCCGCGTCCGGCTTGGCATCCCCGGCCGCATCCGGATAATCGACCGCCTCGCCAGCGGCCTCACGCCGCGGCGCCTTCCACAGGTACCACCCGCGAATGACCGACCTCACCCGCCCCACGTTCCATGGCTTCGAGCAGCTGCCGCTGCGTGAATACGCCGAGCGCGCCTACCTGGACTACTCCATGTACGTCGTGCTCGACCGCGCCCTGCCCTTCATCGGCGACGGCCTGAAGCCGGTGCAGCGCCGCATCGTCTATTCGATGAGCGAGCTGGGCCTGAACGCGGCCGCCAAGCCGAAGAAGTCCGCGCGCACCGTGGGCGACGTGATCGGCAAGTACCACCCGCACGGCGACAGCGCCTGCTACGAAGCGCTGGTGCTGATGGCCCAGCCGTTCTCCTACCGCTACCCGCTGATCGAGGGCCAGGGCAACTTCGGCTCGCCGGACGATCCCAAGTCGTTCGCGGCCATGCGCTACACCGAGTCCAAGCTCACCCCGATCGCCGAGGTGCTGCTGGGCGAACTGGGCCAAGGCACCGTGGACTGGGCCCCGAACTTCGACGGCACGCTGGAAGAGCCCTCGTGGATGCCGGCGCGGCTGCCGCACCTGCTGCTCAACGGCACCACCGGCATCGCGGTGGGCATGGCCACCGACGTGCCGCCGCACAACCTCAACGAGATCGTCAGCGCGCTGATCCGCCTGCTGGACGATCCGGATTGCACCGTCGCCGACCTGTGCGAACACGTGCGCGGCCCGGACTACCCGAGTACCGCCGAGATCATCACCCCGGCCGCCGACCTGCGCGCGATGTACGAGAGCGGCAACGGCAGCGTGCGCGCGCGCGCCACCTTCCAGAAGGAAGGCGCCAACATCGTCGTCACCGCGCTGCCGTACCAGGTCTCGCCTTCCAAGGTGATCGAGCAGATCGCCCAGCAGATGCGCGCCAAGAAGCTGCCGTGGCTGGAGGACATCCGCGACGAGTCCGACCACCAGAACCCGGTGCGCGTGGTGCTGGTGCCGCGCTCCAGCCGCGTGGACGCCGAGCAGCTGATGGGCCACCTGTTCGCCACCACGGACATGGAGCGCAGCTACCGCGTCAACCTCAACGTGATCGGGCTGGACGGCCGCCCGCAGGTCAAGAACCTCAAGCAGGTGCTGACCGAGTGGCTGACCTTCCGCAGCGATACGGTCACCCGCCGCCTCAACCACCGCCTGCAGAAGGTCGAGCGCCGCATGCACCTGCTGGAAGGCCTGCTGGTGGCCTTCCTCAACCTCGACGAGGTGATCCGCATCATCCGCACCGAGGACGAGCCCAAGCCGGTGCTGATGGCGCGCTTCGGGCTGTCGGAGGAGCAGACCGAGTACATCCTGGAAACCCGCCTGCGCCAGTTGGCGCGGCTGGAAGAGATGAAGATCCGCGGCGAGCAGGATGCGCTGGCCAAGGAGCGCGAGCAGATCCTGGCCGTGCTGGCCAGCAAAACCAAGCTGCGCAAGATGATCAAGGACGAGCTGACCGCCGATGCCAAGAAGTTCGGCGACGCGCGACGCGCGCCGCTGGTGGCGCGCCAGGCCGCGCAGGCGATCGACGAGACCGAACTGGTCGCCAGCGAGCCGATGACCGTCGTGCTGTCGGAGAAGGGCTGGATCCGCGCGGCCAAGGGCCACGAGGTCGATCCGGCCGGCATGTCCTACCGCGAAGGCGATGGCCTGCTGCAGGCGGTGCGCAGCCGCAGCACGCAGCAGGTCGCGTTCCTGGATACCGAAGGCCGCAGCTACTCGACCCTGGTGCATACGCTTCCCTCTGCGCGCGGCAACGGCGAACCGCTGACCGGCCGCTTCTCGCCGGCCGCCGGGGCCTCGTTCCAGGCGATGGCCACCGGCGAGAACGACAGCCGCTTCGTGCTGGCGTCCTCGCATGGCTATGGATTCGTCACCCGCTTCGAGAACCTCACCGGCCGCAACAAGGCCGGCAAGGCGATGCTCAACCTCACCCCGGGTTCGCAGGTGCTGCGCCCGGCGGCGGTGGCCAAGGTGGACACCGACCGCATCGTGGCGGTGACCAGCGCGGGCAACCTGCTGGCGATCCCGGCGGCGGACCTGCCCGAGCTGGACAAGGGCAAGGGCAACAAGATCATCGATATCCCCAAGGCCAAGCTCGCCACCGAGCGCGTGGTCGCGGTGGCGGCGGTGTCGCCGGGCCACACGCTGCTGGTACGCAGCGGGGCGCGCACGATGAACCTCTCGTTCAAGGACCTCGATGCCTACGTCGGCGCGCGCGCCACGCGCGGGCACCTGCTGCCGCGCGGCTGGCAAAAGGTCGACGGGCTGGACGTGGAGTAAGGCAAAAAGAAGGGCGCGCCGATGGCGCGCCCTTCTTCTTTCGGCCCCGCGGTAGGGGCCCTGCGCCTCGACCGAGCGTTATTCGGACACCGAACCGCTGCCGTCGATCTTGGAGGTCTGGTAAAGCTCAAGACCGATGCGCTTGATCAGGCCCAGCTGCTGCTCCAGCCACCACGCATGGTCTTCCTCGGTGTCGCGCAGCTGCTTGAGCAGCATGTCGCGGCTCACGTAGTCCTGGTGCTGCTCGCACAGCTTCATCGCCGCGGCGAGGTTGGCGCGCACTTCGTACTCCACCGCCAGGTCGCGTTCGAGCATTTCCACCACGGTCTTGCCCGGCTCGAACGGCAGCGGGCGCATGTCCGGGTCGCCCTCCAGGAAGAGAATGCGGCGCAGGATCGCGTCGGCGTGCTCGGTCTCCTCCTCCATCTCGTGGCCGATGCGCTCGTACAGCGCCTTCAGCCCCTGGTCCTCGTAGCGGCGGGAGTGCAGGAAATACTGGTCGCGTGCGGCCAGCTCGCCACGCAGCAGCTGCTTGAGGCATTCGACGACTTCGGGGTGGCCCTTCATGGCGGACTCCTGGGGGATTGCGATGCCGCGCATGGTGCCCGATCCGGCCGCGCCGCGTTCTAATCGGAATCAGTTTCATTGGGCACGGCGCCCGGCCGCCATACATCGCGCATCGCGCCGACATACAATCGGGCGGATCCAGGGGGAAACTCACATGCGCAAAACCGTCGGGCGCTGGCTGCTGCGTGCGGCCCTCCTTCTTCTCGTGCTGGTGCTGCTCGCCGCCCTGGCCGCGTGGTGGACGCTGCGCGGCAGCTTGGCCACGCTGGAAGGCGAACAATCCCTGCCCGGCCTGTCGGCCCCGGTGAAGATCGAACGCGATGCCGCCGGCGTGGTCACCATCGACGCCGCCAACGAAGCCGATGCCCTGCGCGCGCTCGGCTACGTGCACGCGCAGGAACGCTACTTCGAGATGGACCTGATGCGCCGCGTTTCGGCCGGCGAACTGTCCGCCTTGTTCGGCCCCGCCGCGCTGGACACCGACAAGCAGAACCGCGTGCATCGCCTGCGGGCGCGCGTGGATGCGCAGCTCGATGCATCGCTGGGCGCGCAGCGGGCCCTCCTGGAGGCCTATCGCGAGGGCGCCAATGCCGGCCTGGGCGCCCTGCGCGCGCGTCCCTGGCCTTACCTGCTGCTGCGCCAAACCCCACGCGAATGGGCGCTGGACGATTCGATCCTCGTCGGCCTGGCGATGTATGGCGACCTGCAGGACAACCGCAACCGCCGTGAGCTATCGCTCTCGCGCCTGCGCGAGGTGGTGCCGCCGGCGCTATATGCATTGATCGCACACGATGGCAGCAACTGGGACGCCCCGCTGCTGGGCGCACCGCACGGCGATGCCTCGCTGCCCGATGCCACCCAGCTGGACCTACGCACCGCCGCCGCGCCCGCCACCGCGACCGCCACCGCATGGGCTTCCGAACCCCAGGCCGACGTGGTCGGCAGCAACAACTTCGCCGTGGGCGGCGCGCTGACCGCCGACGGCCGCGCCATCGTCGCCGACGACATGCACCTGGGCCTGCGCGCGCCCAACATCTGGTTCCGCGCGCGACTGCGCTATCCCGATCCGCGCGCGCCGGGCGGCCGCGTGGATGTCTCCGGCTTCACCCTGCCCGGCATCCCCGCGGTGATCGTCGGCAGCAACGGGCATGTCGCCTGGGGCTTCACCAACAGCTACATCGACACGGCCGACTACGCGCGCCTGCCGGCCGCCGATGCCGCGCGCCTGCGCACGTTCGACGAGAAGATCGAAGTGGCCGGCGGCGCGCCGGTGGATTTCCCGGTGCGCGAAAGCGACTGGGGCCCGGTGCTGGAACAGCAGGCCGATGGCAGCCTGCTCACCCTGCGTTGGGCGGCCCAGCTGCCCGGCGCGGTGCGCCTGGACTTCATCGACATGGCGCGTGCCGGCGACCTCGACCAGGCGCTCGCCGTCGCCGACCGTTCCGGCATTCCCGCGCAGAACCTGATGCTGGCCGACCGCCACGGACGCATCGCCTGGCGCGTCATCGGCGCGCGCCCCGACCGTGGACCCGGCTGCCAGCCCGGCCGCATCGAAATCGACCCGATGGCCTCGGGCACACCTGCCCCATGCGCCCCGTGGCCGCTGCGCACGAACCAGGCGCCTGCGCTGATCGACCCCACCGACCACCGCCTGTGGACCGCCAACAACCGCATCGTGGACGACACCACCCTGGCGGTGGTCGGCAACGGCGGCTATGACCTGGGCGCCCGCGCGCGGCAGATCCGCGACGACCTCTATGCGCGCGAGCGTTTCAACGAACGCGACCTGCTCGCCATCCAGCTCGACGACCGCGCCCTGTTCCTGCAGCGCTGGTGGCCGCTGCTGCGGCAGGTGGTGGAGAACAGCGAAGATCCCTCGCTGCGCCGGCTGGAAGTGGCCTCGCGCCAATGGGATGGCCGCGCCTCGACCAGTTCGGTGAGCTATCGCGTCGTGCGTGCCTTCCGCGACCAGGTGCTGGACCGCATCCTCGCAGGCCTCACCGCCACCGCGCAGGCGAAACTCGGCGACGCCTACCTGCCGCCCCCGCGTGCGCAGCTGGAAGGCGTCGCATGGCCGATGTTGCGCCAGCGCCCGGCGAACCTGCTGCCGCCGCCGTTCGCCAGCTGGGACGCCCTGCTGGTGGACGCCGCGCGCCAGACCGAGCACGACCTGACCGCTGAATCCCCGAATCCGGCCGACTGGACCTGGGGCCAACGCAATACCACGGCGATCTGCCACCCCATCTCGCGCGCGCTTCCGGCGTTCGTGCGCCGCGCGCTGTGCATGCCGGCCGAGCCGCTGCCGGGCGACCGCGACATGCCCCGCGTGCAGGGCCCGGCGTTCGGTGCTTCGGAACGCATGGTGGTTTCACCGGGCCACGAAGACCAGGGCTACATCCACATGCCCGGCGGCCAGAGCGGTCATCCGCTCTCTCCGTTCTGGGGCTCGGCGCACGAGGACTGGGCGGAAGGAAAGCCGACGCCGTTCCTGCCGGGACCGGCCGCTTACGTGCTGACTTTGAAATAGCCCTCGCCGGCGGCCCCGCCTTCCCCTCCCCCCGCGACGCACGATCAAGCGTCCGGGCGGCAGGCCCTTTCGGGACCGTAGGCGACATGGATGTCGCCTACGAGCCTCCAGGGATGGATTCACGGCGTGTCCCGAAAGGGCCTGCCGCCCGGGCGCTGCGCGCTGGCGATGGAGAGGCCAGCGCACCGAAGCGATTCACCCCGCCAGCGCCTGCTCGTGCACGCCGGCCACCGCACGCCCGGAAGGGTCCGCCATCTTCGCGAAGCTCGCATCCCACGCGATCGCCGCTGGCGAGGAACACGCGATCGACTTGCCACCCGGCACCGTCTCCGCCGCCGCATGGCTGGGGAAAAACTGCTCGAAGATGTGGCGGTAGTAATACGCCTCCTTCGTCTGCGGCGGGTTGTGCGGGAACCGACGCTCGGCCGCCGCCAGCACCCGGTCGCTGATCTGCGCCTCGGCGTGCGCCTTCAGCCCGTCGATCCACCCATAGCCCACGCCATCGGAGAACTGCTCCTTCTGCCGCCACAGGATCGAATCCGGCAGATAGCCCGCGAACGCCTCGCGCAACACCGCCTTCTCGATGCGCCGCGAACCATCGGACCGCGTGCCCACCATCTTGTGCG
The DNA here is from genome assembly GCF_029543105.1 of Stenotrophomonas sp. HITSZ_GD. Classification (GTDB taxonomy): domain Bacteria; phylum Pseudomonadota; class Gammaproteobacteria; order Xanthomonadales; family Xanthomonadaceae; genus Stenotrophomonas_A. The sequence continues at coordinate 41,513 of NZ_JARQXB010000020.1, read as the reverse complement.
CAGCATCCATCCGCATCGCCACTTCCAGGAACTCCACGTCCAGGAACGGCACGCGCGGCTCCACGCCCCACGCCATCATCGACTTGTTCGCGCGCAGGCAATCGTAGTTGTAGAGCGCATCCAGCTTGCGCACCAGTTCTTCGTGGAATTCGCGCGCGTTCGGCGCCTTGTGGAAGTAAAGATAGCCACCGAAGATCTCGTCGCTGCCCTCGCCCGACAGCACCATCTTCACTCCCATCGCCTTGATGCGCCGCGCCAGCAGGAACATCGGCGTCGAGGCACGGATGGTCGTCACGTCGTAGGTCTCGACATGGCGGATCACCTCCGGCAATGCATCCAATCCTTCCTCGAAGGTGTACTCGAAGCCGTGATGCACCGTGCCCAGCGATTCGGCCGCGATGGCCGCCGCGGCGAGGTCCGGCGAACCCTTAAGCCCGATCGCGAACGAGTGCAGCCGCGGCCACCAGGCCTCGACCTGGTCGTTCTCCTCCACGCGATGACGCGCATAGCGCGCAGCCACCGCCGCCACCAGCGAGGAATCCAGCCCACCGGAGAGCAGTACGCCGTAGGGCACGTCGGTCATCAGCTGCCGGTGCACCGCGCGCTCGAACGCCTCGCGCAGCGCCTGCGGCGACACCGATACGCCCTCCACCGCCGCATACTCGCGCCACGGGCGCTCGTAGTAACGCACCAGCTCGCCGTTCGCCGTGTCGAAGTAGTGCCCCGGCGGGAACTGCGCCACGTCGGCGCAATCCTCCACCAGCGCCTTCATCTCCGAGGCCACGCGCAGGCGCCCTTCGGCATCGTGCCCCCAATAGAGCGGGCACACGCCGATCGGGTCACGCGCGATCAGCGCCGCGCCGCGCGCCTTGTCCCACAGCGCGAAGGCGAAGATGCCGTTGAGGCGGTTGAGGAACGACGCCGGCGCGTCCTCGCGGTACAGCGCGTTGATCACCTCGCAATCCGAACCGGTCTGGAACGCATAGGGCTGCTTCAATGCCGCCTTCAGCTCGCGGTGGTTGTAGATCTCGCCGTTGACCGCCAGCGCCAGCGCGCTGTCCTCGGACAACAGCGGCTGCGAACCGCCAGCGGGATCGACGATGGCCAGGCGCTCGTGCACCAGGATCGCGCCCTCGCCCACGTGGACGCCGCTCCAGTCCGGGCCGCGGTGGCGCTGGCGCTGGGAGCGGTCCAGTGCCTGCCGGCGCAAGGCGCCGGCGTCGTCGCCGGTTTGCAGGTCGAAGATGCCGAAGATCGAACACATGATGGAAAGCTCCTGGGTTTTCGGGGAAACGGAACGGATTCCCTCGACCGGACACCGGGCATGGAACGTGCGGGCAACAAAAAACCCGCATCGGCCGATGCGGGTTTTCTGGTCGCTGGGCGTGTATTGCTTGCTTCGCCTAGTCGCAGACCCGCATCGGCCGCGCACGATTATTCGCGCGCAGGTGATTGCGGTTGTTGAAGTTGGCGACGAGGGCGGTCACGCGAAGCATGGAGCCGACGCTAACCGGTCCCCGGCGAGCGTGCAACCGTTTCGGGGGCAACGAATCGCCGGGGCCGTGGCCCGCCCCGGTCACAGCAGGCGTTCGACCAGCCGCTGGTAGAGGTCCGGCAAGGCCTCCAGGTCGGCGACCGCCACGTGCTCGTCCACCTGGTGGATGCTCGCGTTCACCGGGCCGACCTCGATGCACTGCGCCCCCAGCGGCGCGATGAAACGCGCATCGGACGTGCCGCCGCCCGTGCTCTCCTCCGGCGGCGCGCCGGCGAATTCGCCCAGCACCTGCCGTGCGACCTCGCGCAGCCGCCCCTCCGGCGTATAGAACGGCTCGCCGCTGCGGTGCCAGCGCAGGTCGAAGTCCAGCCCATGCCGATGCAGCAGCGCCTCGATCTCCGCTTCCAGCCGCGGCGCATCCCAATGCGGGTTGTAGCGCAGGTTGAAGGCGACCTGCAGCTCGCCGGGGATCACGTTGTTGGCCCCGGTGCCGGCGTGGACGTTGGACACCTGCAGGCTGGTCGGCGGGAAGCTTTCGTAGCCATCGTCCCAGTGCCGGGCGGTCAGCTCGGCCAGTGCGGGCGCGGCCAGGTGGATCGGGTTGCGTGCCTTGTGCGGGTACGCCACATGCCCCTGCACGCCCTTCACCGTCAAGGTGCCCGAGAGGCTGCCGCGCCGGCCCACGCGCAGCAGGTCGCCCAGCTTCGCGGTGGAGGACGGTTCGCCGGTGATGCACCAGTCGATGCGCTGCCCGCTTTCGGCGAACCGGCGCGCCACGTGGCGCACGCCGTCGATCGCATCGCCTTCTTCGTCGGACGTCAGCAACACGGCCAGCGTGCCGGCGTGATCGGGATGCGCGGCGACGTAGCGCTCGGCGGCCACGACGAACGCGGCCACGCTGCCCTTCATGTCGGCCGCGCCGCGCCCGTACAACACGCCGTCGCGGACCTGCGGCGCGAACGGGTCGCTCGCCCAGGCTTCGCGCGGGCCTGGCGGCACCACGTCAGTGTGGCCCAGCAGCACCAGCACCGGTGCCCCATGGCCGTGGGTGGCCCAGAGGTTGTCCACCTCGCCCAGGCGCAGGTGTTCGCAGCGAAAGCCCGCGGCCGACAGCCGCTGCGCGATCAACTGCTGGCAGCCGGCGTCTTCCGGCGTGACCGAAGGCCGGGCGATGAGGTCGCAAGTCAGCGCGAGGACGTCGGACATGTCAGGCGATGCCAAAGCGCTTCTTGAAACCGTTGTCGCTGAAACCTTGCGTCATCGTGCCGTCGTCGGTCACCACCACCGGGCGGCGCACCAGCTGCGGATGCTCGCGCAGCAGCAGCTTCCATTCCGCCTCGCTGCCGGGCGCCTTGCGGTTCTCCGGCAACTGCCGCCAGGTGGTGGAGGACTTGTTCACCAGCGCATCGAAACCGCCGGCCTGCCGCGCCCAGTCCACCAGCGTCTCCGGGCTCGGCTTGTGCTCGCGGTAATCGACGAACGTGTAGGCGACGCCGAAGCGGTCCAGCCACTTCGTCGCCTTCTTGCAGGTGTCGCAGTTCTTCAGGCCATGGATCGTGGCGCCCATCGCGCTCACTCGGCCAGGCCGCGCAGCAGGTCGTTGACGCTGGTCTTGGCGCGCGTCTTGGCATCGACCTGCTTGACGATCACCGCGCAGTACAGCGAATGCGAGCCGTCCTTGGACGGCAGCGAGCCGGACACCACCACGCTGTACGGCGGCACGTAGCCGTAGCTGATCTCGCCGGTGGCGCGGTTGTAGATGCGCGTGCTCTGGCCGATGAACACGCCCATGCCGATCACGCTGTGATGGCCGATCACCACGCCTTCGACCACTTCAGAACGCGCGCCGATGAAGCAGTGGTCCTCGATGATGGTCGGGCTGGCCTGCAGCGGCTCCAGCACGCCGCCGATGCCGGCACCGCCGGACAGGTGGCAATGCTTGCCGATCTGCGCGCACGAACCCACCGTGGCCCAGGTATCGACCATGGTGCCCTCGCCCACGTGCGCGCCGATGTTGGTGAAGCTCGGCATCAGCACCACGTCCTTGCCGAAGTAGCTGCCGCGGCGGGCGATGGCGCCCGGCACCACGCGCACGCCGGCCTTGCGGAACTTCGCCTCGTCATAGCCGGCGAAGCGCGATTCGACCTTGTCCCAGAACGGCGCCGGGCGCGCATCCACCACGCCCATGTCGTTGACGCGGAAGTACAGCAGCACCGCCTTCTTCAGCCATTCGTTGACCTTCCAGCCGCCATGGCCGTCCGGCTCGGCCACGCGGAACTCGCCACTCTCCAAGCCGTCGATGACACGGTTGACGATCGGCTTGGTGGAGCCTTCGATCTCGTCGAGGGTCAGCGCGGCGCGGCGCTCGAACGCGCTCTCGATGGTGAACTTCAGCTCCTCGTGGCCCGGCACCGGCGGCTTGTGCAGCGTGCGCTTGGGCGCGGCCACCTTCGCCGGCGCCGCCTTGGCGACCCCCGCCTTGGCCGGCGCGGCTTTCTTCGCCGGGGCCTTCACGGCAGGCGCCTGGGCAACAGGCGTCTTCTTGGCGGTCTTCTTAGGGGCGGGCTTGCTGGCCATGGAAAGGCGATCTCCGGAAGTTACTGGGGGTCGAGACAGGCAGACAGCGCCTCGCGCAGCCCCTCACGGGAGGCTTCGGGCAGCGGCTGGTCGTGCTCGTCGGTAATCTGGAACTGGTCCTCGGCGCGTTCGCCGAAGGTGGCGATGCGCGCATCGTGCACGCGCAAGTGCTGGCTGCGCAGCACCTGGGCGACATCGGCGAGCAGGCCGGGGCGATCCGGCGCGACCAGGCTCAGGCGCGTGCGGCGGCCGCCGGCGCTGTCGCTGAAGTCGATGCGCGGGGCGAAGCGGAAGTGCCGCAGCTGGCGCGGCACCACGCGCCGCGAAGGGCGCAGGCGTTGCAGGTCGCCGGCCAGCACCTCGCGCAAGGCGAAGGCCAGCGCTTCGGGGTCGCCATCGGCGTAGCTGTCGGCCGGCAGCACCTCGAAGGTGTCGAAGATGGCCGCGTTGGGGGCATCGAGCACGCGCGCGCGATGGATGCCGTAGCCCTTGCGGTCCAGCGTCATCACGATCGCGGCGAACAGGCCATCGCGGTCGGGCGAGTAGACGAACACTTCCAGCGCGTCGTTGTCCGGTGCGGCGCGGCGCGCCTTCACCAGGGTGTCGCCGATCTCCACTTCGGTCAGCGACGCGGCCTGCCAGGCCAGTTGCTCCGGGCGGAAGCGCAGGAAGCTCTCGTCCGGCATGCCGGCGAACTGGCGGTCGATGGTGGCATCGTCCAGGCCCTGCACGTTGAGCAGTGCGCGCGCGGATTCGCGTGCCTCGCGCAGGCGCTCCTCGCGCGGTAGCGGGTGCTCCAGGCCGTCGCGCAGCGCGCGGCGGGTGGCGAAATACAGGTCCGCCAGCAGGCGGTCCTTCCAGGCATTCCACAGCTTGGGGCTGGTACCGGCGATGTCTGCGCAGGTGAGCAGGTACAGGTAGTCCAGGCGCTCGCGGTTGCCGACCAGCGAGGCGAAGCGGTGGATCACCTCCGCATCGGAGATGTCCTGCTTCTGCGCGGTGACCGACATGCGCAGGTGCTGCTCCACCAGCCAGGCCACCAGCTCGGTGTCGCCATCGCTGAGCAGGTGCGCCTGGCAGAACACGCGCGCGTCTACCGCGCCGAGTTCGGAATGGTCGCCGCCACGGCCCTTGGCGATGTCATGGAACAGGCCGGCCAGCAGCAGCAGTTCGGGCTTGCGCAGGCGCGGCCACACTTCGTGCGCGATGGAGAAGCGCTCGTCGGCGCGGCCGCTGGCGAACAACGCGATATTCCGCAGCACCATCAGCGTGTGCTGGTCCACGGTGTAGACGTGGAACAGGTCGAACTGCATGCGCCCGGAGACCTGCGCGAAGGCGGGAATCCACTGCCCCAGCACGCCCAGCCGGGCCATGCGGCCGAGCGTTTCGACCGCGCGCGGCCCGCGCAGCAGGCCAAGGAAACGTTCGCGTGCCGCGGGGCTGGCATCTTCGTAGGACGGCAGGCGCGGCAGGTACTCGGCCAGCGCGCGCGCGGTGAGCGAATGCAGGCCGCGCACTTCGCGATGCGCCGCCCAGGTGGCGAACAAGGCGAACACCTGCATCACGTCGCGATGCGGCCAGCCGGCGTCGTCGGCGGCCAGGTAGCCGCGGCGCAGCGAGAAGCCCTCGCCCAGCGGCACCGGCACCGCTTCGCCGTCGAACTGTTCCTCGAAGCGCTGCAGCAGGCGGTCGCTGATCCGCCGCACCAGGCCGGCGCTGCGGTAGAAGCGCTGCATCATCTTTTCCACGCCCAGGCTTTCCGGGTCGTCGGCATAGCCCAGGCGTTGCGCCAGGGTCTTCTGGTAATCGAAGCGCAGGCGCTCCTCGGGGCGGTTGGCCACCAGGTGCAGGCCGTAGCGCAACCGCGCCAGCTCGCGCCGCTCGCGCCGCAGCGCGGCCGCTTCGTCCTGGCCCAGGTGGCCCAGGCCGACGAGCGCTTCGAGGTCATGCACGCCGAAGGCGCGCAGCGCCATCCAGCCCAGCGTGTGCAGGTCGCGCAGGCCGCCGGGGCCATCCTTCAGGTCCGGCTCCAGGTTGTCGGCGGTATCGCCGAAGCGCTGGTGACGCGCCTGCAGTTCCTCGCGCTTGGCGATGAAGAATTCGCGCGGCGGCCACAGCCGCGCCGGCGCGATGGCATCGGCCAGCGCGGCGCTGGCCTGGGCATCGGCGATCAGCGGGCGCGATTCGATCAGCGCTGTCATCACGGTCTGGTCCGCCGCCGCGGCGGTGCACTGCGCGGCCGAACGCACCGCGTGGCTCACCGGCAGCCCGGCATCCCACAGCAGCGCGAACAGACGCGCGATCGCCGACTCGTTCGCCTGCTGGGCATCGGGCTCGCCGAGCACCAGCACGTCGATGTCCGAACGCGGGAACAGCTCCCCGCGCCCGTAGCCGCCGACCGCGTGCAGCGAGAGGCCCGCGCCGGCCGGCACGCAGCGCCGCCAGGCGTCGCGGATCAGGTGGTCCACCGCGCGGGCGCGCAGCGCCACGAGGCGGTCGATGTCGTCGCCCTGGTCGAAGCGGCGGCTCAGCCGCGCATCGCCCTGGCTCAGCAGCTGCCGTGCCTGGGCCGCCCAATCCCCATCACCGGCGACGCCGGAATCCGGGACGGCGGCGGCCGGCAGCCCGCTCACGCGTGGCCGGGATCGTTGGGCGAGAGCGTCAACACGTCCACGCCGTCCTCGGTCACGGCGATCATGTGTTCCCACTGCGCCGAGAGCTTGCGGTCCTTGGTGACCACGGTCCAGCCGTCCGGCAGCACCTTGGTGTAGCGGGTGCCCTCGTTGATCATCGGCTCGATGGTGAAGGTCATGCCCGGCTTGAGCACCAGGCCGTCGCCCGGGCGCCCGTAGTGCAGCACCTGCGGTTCGTCGTGGTAGACCTTGCCGATGCCATGCCCGCAGTACTCGCGCACCACGCTGAAACGCTCGCCTTCGGCGTACTGCTGGATCGCGTGGCCCACGTCGCCCAGCGTGGCGCCCGGCTTCACCGCGCGGATGCCGCGCCACATCGCTTCCTTGGTGGTCTCCACCAGGCGCTTGGCCATCACCGAGGGCGTGCCGACGTAGTACATGCGGCTGGTGTCGCCGTGCCAGCCGTCCTTGATGACGGTGACGTCGATGTTGACGATGTCCCCGTCCTTGAGGACCTTGGCCTCGCTCGGGATGCCGTGGCAGATCACGTTGTTGACCGACGTGCACACCGTCTTGGGGAAGCCGCGGTAACCGACGTTGGCCGGGATCGCGCCCTGCACATGGATGATGTGGTCGTGGCAGATGCGGTCCAGCTCGGCGGTGGTGACACCGGGCTTCACGTGCGGGGTGATGATGTCGAGCACTTCGGCGGCGAGCCGGCCGGCCACCCGCATCAGCTCGATTTCCTGCGGGGTTTTGAGGTTCACGGTCATGGCCGCAATTATCGCCGATCCCGCCGCATTACTGAACGCGGCACATTTTCGGCAAGTAATGCGCGCTTTCGGCAAGAACCGGCCGCGTCCTTTGACGTGGCTCACATTTTCCTTGTCATTCAATCACTTAGATGAATTGACCATCACGCCCAGTGCACTTCCCGCGCCCTACAACCGGCGGGCAGCATCCCGATGTCCCACTACCGCACGGCGCCGCCGTGCCTTCCTGGCCACGGAGGTTTCCATGCGTATTCCCGCCGCAGCAGTGCTCGCCACCAGCCTGGTGGCCCTGTCCCCGGCCGTGCTGGCCGCCGATACCACGACCTTCAACGTGCGCATCGCCATCACCAAGGCCTGCACGATCACCGCCGCGGCGGCCACGGATGTCGACTTCGGCACCGTCAGCTCCACCGCCACGGGCAACACCGATGCCGCCGGCAGCGTCACGGCGCAGTGCACCGCGCTCACGCCCTACTCCATCGCGCTCAACGCCGGCCTCAACGCCGCCACCGCCAACGACGTGACCACCCGCCGCATGCGCAACACCGACACCACGGTGACCGGCAACAACTTCGTGCCCTACCAGCTGTACCAGGATTCGGCGCGCACCCAGGTGTGGGGCAGCACGACCGGCACCAACGTGGTCAGCGGCAGCGGCAACGGCGCCAACCAGACCTTCCCGGTGTTCGGCCGGGTCGCCAACCCGAGCCTGGCCAACGCCGCGGCAGGCAGTTACCAGGACACCGTGACCGCGACGATCACGTATTGAGCCGCTCCATGGCCGCGCGCAACCGCACGGCGTGGTGGCTGGCACTGATGGGCTGGGGGGTCGCGGGGGCGACCAGCGCCGCGAGTCTGCAACTGGCGCCGACATCCATCACCTTGCATGCCGGGCAGCAGGCCGATGGCCTGTGGCTGACCAACAGCGGCAGCGCGCCGATGCAGGTGCAGGCGCGCGTCTACCGCTGGACCCAGCGCGAGGGCCGCGACGAACTGCAGCCCACCGACGACCTGCTGGTCAGCCCGCCGATGCGCAGCCTGGCCGCCGGCGAAAAGCAGTTGCTGCGCGTGGTGCGCGCGGTGCCGCCGCCTGCCGCGCAGGAGGTGGGTTACCGGGTCATCGTGGATGAGCTGCCCGGGTTCGACCCCGCCAGGACCGGCACCCAGTTCGTGCTGCGCTATTCGGTGCCGATCTTCCTCACGCCGCCGAGCGAAGTCGGCGCCGAACCGGCCCCGCGCCTGCGCGCGCGGCTGTCGGCGGATGCGCAGGGCCAGGCGGTGCTGGAGCTGAGCAACGACGGCGATGGCCATGCGCAGATCGCCGATCTCGCGCTGGCCGGCGGCGGCGCGCCACGCACCGTGCAATCGGGGCTGGTCGGCTATGTCCTGTCTGGGCAGACCATGCGCTGGCCGCTCGGGCGGCCGTGGCGCGAATTGCAGGGCGCCACCCTGCTGGCGAGGATCAACGGTGAGCCGGCGCAACGCCCGCTGCCGCTGGCCGCAGCGCCGCGCTAGGGCGTTATGGCCGATGCTGCTCGCATCCGGCATCGCGCGCGCGCTCGCCGCGCCAGCCGGAAGCGGCGGGCCGGCGGCCGAAGGCGCCTTCGACGCCGCCGACCTGCCCGCGATGCTGCCCGTGCAGGCGCCGCAGACCCAGACCCTTTACCTGGAGGTGACGCTCAACGACCGCCCGCGCGGGTTGATGCAGATCGTCGAGCGCGAAGGCCGCCTGCAGGCGCGGGTCTCCACGCTGCGCGACATCGGCTTCGCCCTGCCCGGCCGCAGCCCGGACGACTGGCTGCCGCTGCAGCTGCTGGAAGGCGTGATCGTGCAGTACGACGCCGCGCAGCAGCGCCTGTCGCTCACCGCGCCCTGGTCGGCGCTGACGTTGCCGCCCACGCGGCTGGGCGAGGTCGAGCAGGCCGCGGCCTCCGCCAGCGCCTCGCCCGGGGTGCTGCTCAACTACGACCTCTACGCCCACCACGCCGGCGGCGACACCCAGGCCTCGTTGGGCACCGAACTGCGCGTCTTCGGCCTGGGCAACGGGGTGCTGCGCCACACGATGCTCAGCCAGGCCTATACCGACCCTGCGCCAGGCCATCGCTGGCGGCACGAAAACGTCCGCCTGGACACCACCTGGCAGTTCGACTTCCCCCACTCGGCGCTGAGCCTGCAACTGGGCGACTTCTATGCCGGCTTCCTCGATTGGAGCCGCACCGTGCGGTTGGGCGGCATCCAGATCGGCCGCAACTTCGCCTTGCAGCCCTATCGCGTGCTCACGCCGACCCCGACCTTCCTCGGCGAGGCCACGGTGCCTTCCAATGTCGAGCTCTACGTGGAGGGCCTGCGCCAGTACAGCGGCGAAGTGCCGGCCGGCCCGTTCCAGCTGGCCAGCCAGCCGGGCATCAACGGCGCGGGCAACGCGCAGCTCGTGGTGACCGATGCGTTCGGCCGCGTGCGCACCCTGGATTTCGCGCTCTACGGCACCCCCCAGCTGCTGGCCAAGGGCCTGACGGACTGGTCGCTGGGCGTGGGCCGGATGCGCGCCGACTACGGCCTGCGCTCCTTCGCCTACGACCAGGCCACCGTGGCCAGCGCCAGCCTGCGCCGCGGCGTGAGCGACCAGATGACGCTGGAAGCCCACGCCGAGGGCGGCGGCGGCGTGGGCAATGCGGGCGTGGGGGGCGCCTGGCTGCTCGGCTTGCGCGGTGGCGTGGCGAGCGCCTCGTACGCCCGCAGCCGCTACCGCGGCCTGCGCGGCGGCCAGTACGGCTTGGACTACGAGTGGAACAACCGCGTGTTCAACGTGAACCTGGGCACGCTGCGCACCCACGGCGACTACCGCGACCTCGGCGCGCTGCAAGGCAGCCTGCCGGCCACCGCCAGCGACCACGCGGTGCTGGGGGTGAACCTGCCGCGCGTGGGCGCGCTGAGCGTGGGTTACGTCGCGCTGGCCTATCCGCAGGCGCGCGATGCGCGCTACGTCAGCGCGTTCTGGTCGCGCAACTTCGCGCGCAGTTGGTCGGCGAGCCTGTCGCTGAGCCAGAACCTGGACGACGACAACGATCGCAGCGCCTATCTCACGCTGGCCACCACGCTGGGTGCCGAGCGCCAGCTCAACCTCGCCGCGCAGCGCAACGGCGACCGCCAGGCACTGGTGGCCGACCTGTCGCGCCCGCTGCCCGGCGACGGCGACGCGGGCGCGTTCGGCTGGCGCGTGCAGGCCAGCGCGGGCGACGACGGCGGTGGCGGGCTGGCCGAGATCGGCTGGCTCAACGACGCCGGCCGCTACGCCGCCGGCGCGGCGCGGCAAGGCGGCGATACCTACGCCTATGCCAGCGCGAGCGGCAGCCTGGTGTGGATGGGCCCGCACGTGTTCGCCGCGCGCGACATCCAGGATGCGTTCGCCGTGGTCGATACCGGCGGCTATCCGAACGTGCCCGTGCGGCTGGAAAACCGGCTGGTCGGGGTGACCGACGAACACGGCGTGCTGCTGGTGACCCCGCTGCGCTCGTGGCAACGCAACCGGCTCTCGATCGATACGCTCGGGCTGCCGGCCAACGTGCGCGTGGCCCGCGTGGAGGATGAAGTGACCCCGCGCCAGCAGGCCGGCGTGCGGGTGGATTTCCGCGTCGAGCCGGTTCGCGCGGCGTTGCTGACCCTGCACGACGCGCAAGGCCAGCCCCTGCCGCTGGGAAGCCGGGTGCGCCAGGTTGGCGCCGAGGATCGCGGGGTGATCGTCGGCTACGACGGCCAGGCCTACCTGGATACGCTGCAGCCGCACAACGTGCTGCGGGTGGACGGGCCGCAGGGCCGCTGCCGCGTCGCGTTCGACTATCCAACCGACACGGTCAGCGAGATGCCGCGGATCGGCCCGCTGCGCTGCCTGCCGGAGGCGCCGTGAGTCGCGGCCTGTGGCTCGCGCTGGCCGCGTGCGCGCTGTGGTGCGGCATCGTCGGCGCGGCCCGCGCGGACACCACGTGCACCGTGCAGCCTTCCACGCTGGCGTTCGGCCCGGTCACCGCCACGGCCACGCGCGATGCCACCACCACGTTCAACGTGACCTGCAATACCGCGGGCCTGAGCGTGCTGGGCACCGCCCGCGTGCGGCTGTGCCTGAGCATCGGCGATGGCAGTGGCGGCGTGGGCCAGTACCTGCCGCGCCGGCTGAGCAGCGGCAGCAACACCTTGCAGTACCAGATTTATCGCGACAGCGCGCGCACGCAGGTGTGGGGCGCCACCGGCAACGCCACCGTGCCCAACCCGCTGGTGGTGGACCTCGCCTATTCGGTGCCGGTGCTCGGCGGCGCGCTGACCCAGCAAGTCACCTTGTACGGACGCGTACCGAGCGGGCAGTCGCTGACGGTGGGCAGCTACGCCAGCAACTTCAGCGGCGCGGCCACCACCCTCCAGTACGCCTACAACGAGAGCATCATCGGCAACACCACCGTGCCCAGCACCTGCACCACCGCCATCACCGGCGCCAAGACCGCCAGCAATGCCTTCCCTTTCAGCGTCACCGCCAGCGTGGCGCCGCAATGCAGCACGTATGTCACCAGCGACCTGGACTTCGGCACCGTGACCGCGCCCGCCATCGCCGGCAACCTGGACCGCACCACCACCCTCGGGCTGACCTGCACCAACCAGACGGCCTGGAACATCGGCCTGGACAATGGCGCCAACGCCAGCAGCAGCACGCGGCGGATGCGGCTGGGCAGCACCGGCAGCTACGTCAGCTACGAGCTGTACCGCGACAGCGCGCGCACGCAGCGCTGGGGCACGACGATCGGCACCGACACCCAGGCCGGCACCGGTACCGGCAGCGCGCAGACGGTCACGGTGTATGGCCGGGTGCCGCCGCAACAGCCAGCCGCCGGCAGCTACACCGATACGGTGACGGTGACGATCACCTACTGAGCGGATGAATCGCCGGCGGCCGGTTCAGGCGCCGCCGGTGCATGGCTGAAGAAGCGGCGTGCGGCGCCGATAACGACTGCGGCTTCCCTGATTCCTCCCTCGCATGAAATCCTTTCTGTGGATGGTGCCGGGCCTGCTCGCGCTGAGCGCGCCCGCCTTCGCCGCCGACACCCGCTCGCTGCACGTGCGACTGCGCGTGGTGGACGCCTGCGCGCTGGCGCCGACGGCCACCGCCGGCCCCGCGCCCGCCCGCTGCGGCGATGGCTTGCCGGTGGCGCGCGATCATGCGTCGAGCCCGGCATCGGCCCGGCTGCGCGCCCTCACCCCGCCCTCGCCCCAGCAGGATGCGAACGAGGCCGAGTTCACCACCTACACCTTCTGAGCCATGCGCCGCCTGGCCTGGTTGCTGCTGGCGCTGCTGCCCGCCCCTGGCCGGGCCGAGGGCCTGCGCGTGAGCCCCATCACGGTGGACCTGCCCGCCGAGGCGCCACAGGCGCTGGTGCGGCTCGCCAACGAGGGTGGCGCGCCATGGCCCGCCGAAGCACGACTGTATGTATGGGAGCAGCAGGACGACGCCGACCGGTTGGTGCCGGCCACCGACCTGGCGGTGAGCCCGGCACGCTTCGAGGTCGCCGCCGCCGGCGAACAGCTCCTGCGCGTGGTGCGGCTGGGCTCGCCCCCGGCCCAGGCGGAACGGGCCTACCGGCTGGTGATCGAACAGCGCCGGGGCGACGCGGCGCCCGCCACCGGGCTGCTGCGCTACTCCGCGCCCGTGTTCGTCCTCCCACGCGAGGCGCTGCCCTCGCGACCGGCGCTGCTCGCCGAGGTCCTCGCCGGCCGGGACGGGCCCCACCTGCGCATCCACAACCCGGGGCCGCTGCACGCCCGGCTGGCCGACCTGGCCTTCGTCGGTGCCGACGGGCGCCGCGAGCCGCTGTACGCCGACCTGGCCGGCTACATCCTGCCCGGGCAGGCACGCAGCTGGGCATTGCCTGCGCGGGTGGACGGCTATGCGGGTGGCCGCTTCCTGGCCCGGCTGAACGCGCTGGACGAGACCGAGCTGCCGGCCGCCGCCGCGGCCCCCTGAGCCCGCCGATTTGCCCCGGCCGGGCCGGGCCGGTATCATTCGCCGGTTCGCCCGCCCGGGCGCGCCGTCCACGACGCACGTCAGCGCCGAATCCACACCTGCCGCCACCATCCGTGCCGGGGTGCCCCGCGAGGGGTTCGACACGGAGACGACAGGGAAGCCCAACCCCGGAACCTTTACCGCCCCAACGGCGGGCCGCACCTCCTTTTCGCGGCCGGTTCCCCATCAGGAGTAATGCAATGCCCCAGGTCACCATGCGCCAGATGCTCGAAGCCGGCGTCCACTTCGGCCACCAGACCCGTTACTGGAACCCGAAGATGGCCCCGTATATCTTCGGCGCCCGCGGCAAGATCCACATCATCAACCTCGAGAAGACCGTTCCGCTGTTCAACGACGCGATGAACTTCATCTCGAGCGTCGCGCAGAAGCGCGGCACCATCCTGTTCCTGGGCACCAAGCGCAGCGCGCGCGATTCCATCAAGGAAGAAGCCGAGCGTTGCGGCATGCCGTTCATGACCCAGCGCTGGCTGGGCGGCACGCTGACCAACTTCCGCACCGTGAAGCAGTCGGTCGCGCGCCTGAAGGAACTGGAGTCGGCCGAGACCGACGGCACCTTCGACAAGCTGGTCAAGCACGAAGTGCTGGGCCTGCGCCGCGAGCGCGACAAGCTGGAAGCCTCGCTGGGCGGCATCAAGGAAATGAACCGCCTGCCGGACGCGCTGTTCGTCATCGACATCGGCCATGAAGACATCGCCATCAAGGAAGCCAAGAAGCTCGGCATCCCGGTGATCGCGGTGGTCGACACCAACTACGACCCGGCCCTGGTCGACTACGCCATCCCGGGCAACGACGACGCCATCCGCGCCGTGCAGCTGTACGCCCGCGCCGCCGCCGACGCCGTGCTGGAAGGCAAGGCTGCCGCGCCGAACTCGGCCTCCGTCCGCGAGGAAGAGTTCGCCGAAGCCGGCAACGAGGAGGCCAAGTCGGCCCGCCGCGCGCCGGCCAAGAAGGCTGCGCCGAAGAAGGCTGACGAAGCCGCTGCCGAGTAATCGGACTGCCACCTCGCCGCGCCACCCTGGCGCGGCGACGGCCCGCGATGGCGCAGGCCATCGCCCGGGGCTCCAGGCCCCATCCCATTCCCAAGGCGGGCTACGGCCCGCCGCAAGCAATCATCGAGGTCATACCGTGGAAATCACTGCTTCCCTGGTCAAGGAACTGCGCGAGCGCACCGGCGCCGGCATGATGGAGTGCAAGAAGGCGCTCACCGAGAACGCCGGCAACATCGATGCGGCCGCCGAGTGGCTGCGCAAGTCGGGCCTGGCCAAGGCCGACAAGAAGGCTGACCGCGTGACCGCCGAAGGCCGCGTGGCCGCCGCGCAGGCCGGCGGCAAGGCCGTGCTGGTCGAGATCAACTCCGAGACCGACTTCGTCGCCAAGGACAGCAACTTCATCGCCTTCACCGACGCCGTGGCCCAGGCCGCGCTGAGCTCGGGCGCCGCCGATGCCGAGGCGCTGAAGAGCGCCAAGCTGCCGTCGGGCGAGACCGTCGAGGAAGCCCGTGCCGCCGCGATCGCCAAGCTGGGCGAGAACATGCAGATCCGCCGCCTGGCCCGCATCGACAGCGCCAACACCGTGGCCGCCTACGTGCACGGCGGCCGCATCGGCGTGCTGGTCGAAGTGGCCGGTGGCGACGAGGAGCTGGCCCGCGGCCTGGCGATGCACATCGCCGCGATGAACCCGCCGCACAACAAGGCGTCCGACGTGCCGGCCGAGTTCGTGGCCAAGGAAAAGGAAATCGAGCTGGCCAAGATGTCCGAGAAGGACAAGGCCAAGCCGGCCGAAATCCTGGAGAAGATCATCTCGGGCAAGATCAACAAGATCGTCAACGAGGTCACGCTGTACGGCCAGCCGTACGTGCTGGACAGCGACAAGACCGTCGAGCAGGTGGTCAAGGCCGCCGGCGCCGATGTGGTCGGCTTCCAGCGCCTGGTGGTCGGCGAAGGCATCGAGAAGGTGGTCGAGGATTACGCCGCCGAAGTGATGAAGCAGGCCGGTCTGGCCTGAGTCTGATCTGGGTTTCCCGCCTTGTGGGCGGGTGATCCGGGCAAGGAGCCGCGGGGGTTTTCCCCTGCGGCTTTTTTTTGGGGGATGGTGGGGTGGCGGCCTGGCGGCCGCTTTTTTTTCTTGCCTTCTGCCTGGGGGTGGCGGCCTTGCGATGTTGATCGGCTCGCATGAATCCGCTCGGGGCCTGCGGGGGCCATGCCGTTTCGGGACACGCCGTGAATCCATCCATGGAGGCTCGTAGGCGACATCCATGTCGCCTACGGTCCCGAAACGGCATGGCCCCCGCAGACCCTCAGGTCTCCCTCGAACGGACGACAGGCTCCCTCGGATGCGCGCCATCGCCGTGGGATCGGCTTCCGCGGCGGCTGGAAATGACGCGAGTGGTTTAGAAGGAGAAGAATTGGGGGTGGCCCTTCAGCCAGGCCGGCTTCAACCCGCAACTTTTCCGGTGCCCGGCCGCTAATACCCTACGAGCCCACCACCTAAAAGTGTGATGGCCGTGTATTCTTCGCCTTAACAGCACCAAAATCCCACGCATGCGTCCCGAACTCGAGGCTACCCTCGCCCACTGTCGAAACCTGCCCTCGCCGCCCGGCATCGCGCTGCGTGTGATCGAGCTGGCGCAGGACCCGGAAGTGGACATGGCCACCACCGCCGACGTGATCGCGATGGACATGGCGCTCAGCGCGCGCATGCTGCGCATCGCCAACTCGCCGCTGTATGCGAGCCGCCGCCGCATCGACAACCTGGGCCAGGCGCTGACGATGCTCGGGCTCAATGCGACGCTGAGCCTGGCGCTGGGCTTTTCGATGGTGCAAGGGCTGCGCCGCGGTTTCGGCAATACGCAGCTGCACGAGCACATCTGGCGCCGCAGCGTGGTCAGCTCGCTGGCCGCGCGCGTGCTGGGCCAGGCGCGCGGCCTGCGCAAGCCCGAGGAGCTGATGCTCGCCGGGCTGCTGCAGGACATCGGCGTGCTGGCCTTGCTGCAGGCCGTGCCGGAGCGCTACCAGGCCTTGTTGGACGAGGGTCCGCACGAACCGCAGGCGCTGCTGGAGGCCGAGCGGGCCGCGTTCGGGGGCGACCATGCCGAGATCGGGGCCTGGGTCGCGCGGCAGTGGCACCTGCCCGAATACCTGTGCGCGGCAATCGAACGCAGCGAGGCCGCGCCCGACGGCCGCGAGCCGTTCGCGGCGTGCGTGGCGCTGTCGCATTGCGTTTCGGAAATCTGGCTCGGCGAAGATCCGGAGTCGGCGCGCGAAGTGGCACAGCAGCGCGTGCAGGCGGCATTGCAGCTGGACCGCGAGCGCTTCGAGAAGGTGCTTGAACGCATCGGCGAGATGCTGCCGGAGATCGGCGCGCTGTTCGACGTGCGCATCCCGCAGCCGGAACTGATCGAATCGATCATCGACCAGGCCCGCGAGCTGTCCACGCTGCGCAACCTGCGCGAGTTGCAGGAAATGGCCGACGCGCGCCGCCAGGCCGACGAATCCGAACACCGCGCGCGCCACCTGGCCGAACAGGCCAGCCGCGACGCGCTCACCGGCGTGTACAACCGCCACCAGCTCGGTTCGACGCTGGAGCACGAATTCGACCTGGCGATCCGCCACGGCTGGCCGCTGTCGGTGGCCTTCATCGACCTGGACGACTTCAAGCGGGTCAACGACGTGCACGGCCACTTGGTCGGCGACGAAGTGCTGCGCACGTTCGCGCAGTCGCTGCAGCGCCTGCTGCGCACCAGCGATACCGTCGCGCGCTTCGGCGGCGAGGAATTCCTCGTCATCCTGCCCAATACCGGCGCCGAGGCGGCGCTGTCGGTCGTGCAGCGCGTGCTGGCCGAAACCGTGCGCGTGCCGATGGCGCAACTGGAAAGCGGCCCGCTGCACATCACCTTCTCCGCGGGGCTGGCCACGCAGGGCGACGGCAAGCTGTTCGACAACGTCGATGCGCTGCTCAAGGCGGCCGACAACGTGCTCTACCGCTCCAAGCATCGGGGCCGCAACCGGGTGACGGTTTACGCCGAGCCGGCCGCGGGCTGAGCACCCGGGGCGATTAACGGAACTGTTACAGCGTCATGAACCGCAACGCGGTCCTACGCCGTTTCCGCTAGAATCGCCGGCGTTTGCCCGCCACCCACGGAGTCCCCCATGTCCGAACTTGCCTATCGCCGCATCCTGCTCAAGCTTTCCGGGGAGGCGCTGATGGGAGGAGAGGACTACGGCATCGACCCGAAGATCATCAACCGCCTGGCGCGCGAAGTCATCGAGGCGCAGCAGGCCGGCGCCGAGGTGGCGCTGGTCATCGGCGGCGGCAACATCTTCCGCGGCGCGGGCCTGGCGGCCGGCGGCATGGACCGGGTCACCGGCGACCAGATGGGCATGCTGGCCACGGTCATCAACGCGCTGGCGATGCAGGACGCGCTGGAAAAGCTCGGCGCCAAGGTGCGCGTGATGAGCGCGATCAAGATCAACGACGTGTGCGAGGACTTCATCCGCCGCCGCGCCATCCGCCACCTGGAGAAGGGCCGCATCGCGATCTTCGCGGCCGGCACCGGCAACCCGTTCTTCACCACCGACTCGGGCGCGGCATTGCGCGCGATCGAGATCGGCGCGGACCTGTTGCTCAAGGCAACCAAGGTCGACGGCGTCTACGACAAGGACCCGAAGAAGCACGCCGACGCGGTGAAGTACGACGCGCTGACCTACGACGAGGTCATCGGCCAGGGCCTGGAGGTCATGGATACGGCGGCCTTCGCGCTCGCGCGCGACAGCGACCTGCCGCTGCGCATCTTCGACATGGGCCAGCCCGGCGTGCTGCTGCGCATCCTGCGCGGCGAGAGCATCGGCACGCTGGTGCGCGGACGCGGCTGAACCGCTCCGCCCGCGCGGGAGCCCGCGCCGTCCCGCCGCCGGCCCGTCGGGGCGGCGGCGCTTCCGATATAATCGGCCGATTCAGAAGCACCAGGATGCCCGGCGATGATCAACGAGATCAAACAAGACGCACAGAACCGCATGGCCAAGAGCATTGAAGCCTTGCGCCATACGCTCATCAAGGTCCGCACCGGACGCGCCTCGCCCGCACTGGTCGAGCACCTGAAGGTCAACTACTACGGCTCGGACATGCCGCTGAGCCAGGTCGCCACGGTCAACGTGTCCGACGCCCGCTCGCTGGTCATCACCCCGTGGGAGAAGCAGATGGTCGGCGCGGTGGAGAAGGCGATCCTCGCCTCCGACCTGGGCCTGACCCCGAACACCGCCGGCACCACCATCCGCCTCAACCTGCCCGCCCTGACCGAGGAGCGCCGCAAGGAGCTCACCAAGGTCGTGCACAGCGAGGGCGAGGACGCCAAGGTCGCCATCCGCAACATCCGCCGCGACGCCAACCAGCAGGTCAAGGACCTGTTGAAGGACAAGGCCGTCACCGAGGACGACGTGCGCCGCGCCGAGGAAGACGTGCAGAAGATCACCGACAAGGCGATCAAGGACGTCGATGAAGTGGTCAAGGCCAAGGAACAGGAACTGATGGCCGTCTGACGCATGTCGTCGACGGCTCCGCCGGATCCTGACATGTCCCTGCCCCGCCATCTGGCCATCATCATGGATGGCAACGGCCGTTGGGCCCAGCGCCGACGCCGCCCGCGCGTCATCGGCCATCGCGCCGGCGCGCGCGCGGTCAACCGCACCATCGATTTCTGCCTGGAAAAGGGCATCGGCGTGCTGACCCTGTTCGCGTTCTCCAGCGAGAACTGGGGCCGCCCGCAGGAAGAAGTCGACGCGTTGATGAAGCTGTTCCTGCACGCGCTCGACCGCGAGGTCGAGGAGCTGCAGCGGCGCGGCGTGCAGGTGCGCTTCCTGGGCGACCGCAGCCGCTTCGCGCCGGCCATCGTCGAGCGCATGCAGTCGGCCGAGGACAGGACCGCCGGCAACGACCGCCTCGTGCTGGCCATCGCCGCCAGCTACGGCGGCCGCCAGGACATCGCCCAGGCCGCGCGCGAACTCGCGCGCGAGGTCGCCGCGGGCCGCCTGGCACCGGACCAGATCGACGAAGCACTGCTGGGCAGCCGCGTCGCCCTGGCCGACCTGCCGCCGCCGGACCTGTTCATCCGCACCGGCGGCGACACCCGCATCAGCAACTTCCTGCTGTGGCAGCTCGCTTATACCGAGCTGTGGTTCACCGAGACGCTGTGGCCGGAATTCGACGCCAGCGTCCTGCAGCAGGCCTTGGACGAATATGCCCAGCGCGAGCGCCGCTTCGGCCTCACCAGCGCGCAGATCGCCGCCCGGACCGAGACCACGCCCGCATGACCAAGACCCGCGTCATCGCCGCTTTGATCATGGCGCCGGTCGCCATCTGCGCGATCCTCTTCCTGCCCACGCCCTGGCTCGCCGCCGCCGGCGCGCTGGTGTTCCTGACCGGCCTGTGGGAGTGGCTCAAGCTCTCCGGGGTGGACGACACCTTGCCGCGCACCGTGCTGCTGGTGCTGAACCTGCTGCTCATGGTGCTGCTGGTGTGGGCCTCGGCCTACTCGCTGGTGCTGTTCCAGCTTGCCAGCCTGGTCGGTGCGGCCTGGTGGCTGGCGGCGCTGCTGTGGCTGCGTTTCTTCGGCTTCGGCGCCGACCACGGCGGCTACGCGCGCGCGCTCAAGCTCGCCGCCGGCACGCTGGCTATCGTGCCGGCGTGGGCCGCGCTGGTGCTCATCCACGCCGAGAAGCCATCGGGCCATTACTGGCTGCTGACGGCGCTGATGATCGTGTGGGCAGCCGACTCGGGCGCCTATTTCGCCGGCCGCCATTTCGGCAAGCACAAGCTGGCCCCGCGGATCAGCCCGAACAAGACCATCGAAGGGCTCCTCGGCGGGTTGCTCGCCGGCCTGGCCGTGGCCGCCGCCTTCGGCACGCTGGCCGGCGCCACGCTGGCGCAGATGCCGGCGCTGCTCGGCGTGGCCGCGGTCACCGTGCTGGCCTCGGTGCTCGGCGACCTGTTCGAGAGCCTGCTCAAGCGCCAGGCCGGCGCCAAGGACTCGGGCAACCTCATCCCGGGCCACGGCGGCGTGCTGGACCGCATCGACGGCGTGCTGGCCGCGCTGCCGGTGTTCGTGCTCGGCAAGGAAATGCTGGGTCTCTGACGCCCTTCGCCGACACCGCTGACATGTCCCCGGCTAACGCCCCCCGCCAGGTCGCCGTCTTCGGCGCCACCGGTTCCATCGGTGCCTCCGCGCTGGACGTGATCGCGCGCCACCCGCAGCAGCTGCGTGCCCGCGTGCTGGCCGCCGGCAGCAACGTGGACGCGCTCGTCGCGCTGTGCGTGCGCCATCGCCCGGACGATGCGGTGATCGCCGATCCGGCCTGCCACGCCGCGCTGCGCGATGGCCTGCGCGCGGCGGGCCTGGCCACGCGCGCGCATGCCGGCGCGCAGGCATTGGAGGCATTCGCCGCCGCGCCGGAATGCGACACGGTGGTGGCCGCGATTGTCGGTGCCGCTGGCCTGCCCTCCACGCTGGCGGCCGCCCGCGCCGGCAAGCGCCTGCTGCTGGCCAACAAGGAATCGCTGGTGCTGGCCGGCGAACTGCTGATGCGCCATGCGCAGGCGGCCGGCGCGGAAATCATCCCGATCGACAGCGAACACAGCGCGATCTTCCAGTGCCTGCGCTCGTGCGACGCCAGCCGCGGGGTGCGCCGGGTCATCCTCACCGCCTCCGGCGGCCCGTTCCGTGGCCGCACGCGCGCCGAACTGGCCGACGTCACCCCGGCCCAGGCCGTGGCGCACCCGAAGTGGTCGATGGGGCCGAAGATTTCGGTCGATTCGGCCACCTTGATGAACAAGGGGCTGGAAGTGATCGAGGCCCACCACCTGTTCGGGCTGGCGGCCGACCGCATCGGCGTGTGGGTGCACCCGCAGAGCCTGGTGCATTCGCTGGTGGAGTTCGTCGACGGCTCCACGCTGGCGCAGATGGGCCTGCCGGACATGCGCACCACCCTGGCGGTGGGCCTGGCCTGGCCCGAGCGCGTGGAATCCGGCGTGGCCGGGCTGGACCTGCTGCAGCAGGGCCGGCTGGATTTCGAGGCGCCGGACCTGGAAGCGTTCCCGTGCCTGGCACTGGCCTGGGAGGCCATGCGCGCCGGCGGCACCGCCCCGGCCATCCTCAACGCGGCCAACGAAGTCGCCGTGGCGGCGTTTCTTGCCGGAAAGATCGGCTTTCTTGCCATTCCGGCACTGGTTCAGCACGCATTGTCTACGCTGCCGTCCACGAATGCGGATACGCTTGAGGCCCTGCTCGCGGCCGATGCCGACGCCCGTCGAATCACCGCAGCCGCCCTGACCCGTCCTACCGCACATGCCTGAGTTCTCCCTGCCACCGCGCTGCTTCCATGGCTGATTTCCTCGGCTCCGTCTGGTGGATGATCGTCAGCCTCGGCGTGCTGGTGACCTTCCACGAATTCGGCCACTTCTGGGTGGCGCGGCGTTGCGGCGTGAAAGTGCTGCGGTTCTCCGTGGGTTTCGGCCGCCCGCTGTGGACGCGCCGCGACCGCCACGGCACCGAGTTCGTGATCGCCCTGCTGCCGCTGGGCGGCTACGTGCGCATGCTCGACGAGCGCGAGGGCAACGTGCACCCGGCCGAGCGCACCCACGCCTTCAACAACAAGCCGGTGCTGCAGCGCATCGCCATCGTGGCCGCCGGCCCGGTCGCCAACGTCATCCTGTGCCTGGCCCTGCTGTGGGCGATGCTGCTGATCGGCCGGGCGGACTATTCGGCCACGCTCGGCCCGGCCCAGGGCATGGCCGCCAGCGCCGGCCTGCACGCCGGCGACCGCATCACCGGCGTGGACGGGCGCACCGTGCAGAGCGCCAGCGACGCCAGCGTGGCGCTGATCCTCGCCGCGATGGACCGGCGCGACGCCCACCTGGACGTACTTGGCCCGGAAGGCGACGAACGCCGCGTCACCCTGCCCCTGGGCCAGCTGGCGCCGGGCTTCGCCGAGCAGCGCGTGCCCGAGCTGGCCGGCCTGAGCTGGAGCTTCCAGCAGCGTCCGGCGGTCATCGCCGAGATCGCGCCGGGCACCCCGGCCGACGGCGTGCTGCAGCCCGGCGACCGCATCCTGGCGGTGGACGGGCAGGCCGTGACATCGGGCGAGCAGGTCGAGCCGCTGGTCGCCGCCCTCGGCCGCCGCGGCGGTGCGGGCATGGTCGAAGTCCAGCGCGGCGAAGACCGCCTGGCGCTGGAACTGGCCCCGCGCCAGGATGCCTCGGCCCCGGGCGGCTGGCGCATTGGCGTGGCCCTGGCCGGCGGTGGCGCGCCGGCCTACGACATGCGCGTCCAGTACGGCCCGCTGGCGGCGGTGCCGGCGGCGATCCGCGAGGCCGGCAACATGACTGCCAACACTCTGGGCGTGCTGAAGCGGCTGGTCACCGGCCATGCCTCGCTGCAGGTCATTTCCGGGCCGGTGGGCATCGCCCGCGCGGCCAACGACTCGGCCAAGCGCGGGGTCGACTGGTTCCTGTATTTCCTCGCCACCCTGTCGCTGGGCCTGGCGATCCTCAACTTCCTGCCCATCCCGATCTTGGACGGCGGACACCTGCTGTATTACCTTATCGAGTTGGTCAAGGGCAGCCCGCTCAGCGACCGCGTCATGATCGCCGGCCAGTACGTGGGCCTGGCGCTCCTGGCCGGGCTGATGGGATTGGCGTTCTACAACGACATCCTGGGCCCGCTCCCACGATGACGGCCAGCAGAAAGACCGGCTCCTGTGAACTTATCCGCGCTGTCGTCGTCATACGCCGGCACCCCTGCAAAACGAACCCGCTCAACCGGATGTGACATGACGAGATTTCCCACTCGCCGCCTGCTTGCTCTTGCCCTTGCCACCGGCCTGGGCGTCCCGGCCCTCGCCTCGGCGGCCGAACCGTTCGTCGCCAGCGATATCCGTGTGGACGGCCTGCAGCGCATCTCCTCCGGCACCGTCTTCACCTACCTGCCGGTGAACCGCGGCGATACGGTCGACGATGCCAAGGTGGGCGATGCGATCCGCGCGCTGTACCGCACCGGCTTCTTCGAGGACGTGCAGCTCGACCGCCAGGGCAGCATCCTGGTGGTGACCGTCAAGGAGCGCCCGGCGATCAACAAGCTCACCGTGACCGGCAACAAGGACATCAAGTCCGAGGAGCTGCTCAAGGGCCTGAGCGACATCGGCCTGAGCGAGGGCGGCACGTTCGACCGCCTGAGCCTGGACCGCGTGACCCAGGAGCTGACCCGCCAGTACAACAACCGCGGCAAGTACAACGTGGAGATCACCCCGACGGTGAGCCCGCTGGACCGCAACCGCGTGGACGTGGCCATCGCGATCAAGGAAGGCAAGGCCGCCAAGATCCGCCACGTGAACCTGGTGGGCACGGAGAAGTTCGAGAACGAGGACATCCTGGCCGGCTGGGAGTCCAAGGAGCACAACTGGGCCTCGTGGTACCGCCGCGATGACCAGTACTCGAAGGAAAAGATGTCCGGCGACCTGGAGAAGCTCAACTCCTGGTACCTGGACCGCGGTTACGTGGACTTCAGCATCGACTCCACCCAGGTGTCGATCAGCCCCGACAAGCGCGACATGTTCGTGACCGCCGGCGTGACCGAGGGCGAGCAGTACAAGATCTCCGACATCAAGGTGACCGGCGACACCGTGCTGCCGCAGGAGGAGATCGAGAAGTACGTGATCCCCAAGTCCGGCGACACGTTCTCGCGCGCGCTGCTGGAATTCAGCGCCGACGCGATCACCAACACGCTCAGCAACATCGGCTACGCCTTCGCCAAGGTCAACCCGATCCCGACCCCGAACCGCGAGGACCGCACCGTTGCGGTGAACCTGCAGGTCGTGCCGGGCCCGCGCGTGACCGTGCGCCGCATCCTGTTCAAGGGCAACAGCCGCACCTCCGACGAGGTCTTGCGCCGCGAGATGCGCCAGTTCGAGAACAGCTGGTACTCGCAGGCCGCCATCGACCGCTCCAAGATCCGCCTGCAGCGCCTGGGCTACTTCGAATCGGTGGACGTCGAAACGCCGGCGGTGCCGGGTAGCAGCGACCAGGTGGACGTGGTCTACAACGTCAAGGAAACCACCTCGGGCAGCTTCGTCTTCGGCCTGGGCTACTCGCAGAGCTACGGCGTGACCACCTCGGTGCAGTTGTCGCAGAACAACTTCCTGGGCGGCGGCAACCGGGTGTCGGTCGAGGCGTCGCGCAGCAGCTACCTGCAGCGTTATGGCTTCAGCTACACCAACCCGTTCTTCACCGACGACGGCGTGTCGCTGGGCTACAACCTGTCCTGGCGCGAACTGGACTACTCCGACTACAACACCGCGCAGTACAACAGCACCAACGGTGCCGCGCAGATGATCTTCGGCGTGCCGATCACCGAGAACGACACCGTCTCGCTGATGTTCGGCATCGACAGCAACCAGATCACCACCTACAACGGGTTCACCCCGCAGTCGATCGTCGACTACATCGACGCGATGGGCACGCGCACCTTCCACGCCTGGCGCACCGAGCTGGGCTGGGCACGCGACACCCGCAACGACTACTTCATGCCCACCCGCGGCATGTACCAGCGCGTGGGCCTGGAAACCACGCTCCCGGGCTCCACCGCCGAGTACTACAAGCTCAACTACCAGATCTCCAAGTACTGGCCGATCATCCCCTCGCTGGTGATCAACACCCGGCTGGAGCTGGGCTACGGCGACAGCTATGGCAGCGACAAGAGCCGCGACATCTGCGGCGTGGACCAGCAGCTGGACACCGGCGCGACGGTCTTCGTGCCGCAGGACTGCAACGGCAGCAACCTCAAGCGCCACGTGGTGGCCTCGGGCCTGCCGTTCTACGAGAACTTCTACGCCGGCGGCACGAACTCGGTGCGCGGCTTCGAGGACAACACGCTGGGCCCGCGTTCGGAAGCCACCACCTCGTATCCGAAGGGCCAGCCGCTGGGCGGCTCGGTGAAGACGGTCGGCTCGATCGAAGCCTACTTCCCGAAGCTGTTCGACAGCCCGTCCGCGCGCCTGTCGGCGTTCGTGGACTTCGGCAACGTGTTCAACGGCACCGACGAGTTCAAGGCCAACGACCTGCGCGTGTCCACCGGTGTGGCCCTGCTGTGGCGCGCCCCGGTCGGCCCCATCTCGATCAGCTACGCGATCCCGCTGAAGAAGGAAGACGGCGACGAAATCGAGCGCCTGCAGTTCACCTTTGGTGGGCCGTTCTGACGAACTGCCCGCGGCCACGCCCGCGGAGGGGGCGTGGGCTGCCCAACGTTCGCTGCGCGAACGCCGGGGCCCCTCGCGTCTGCCTTGCCTATCCCCCGCGGCTTCGCCGCGCCCCCCCCTTAACAAAGGGGGGCTCCGCTCCAGATGGAATCAAGCCGCGCCCGTCGCGGCTTTTTGCTTTTTCTACCCGCACCCACGCTTCCCCGGCACATGCATGCTTTTTCAGCCGCACGCCGCGATGTATCGGGCGCCCGGGGCCATGCCCTGGCGGGGGCGTGGGGCGACATGGATGTCGCCCTACGAGCCCCGCATGGATGCGGTTCTTGGCGTCCCCCGCCAGGGCATGGCCCCCGGGCGCCGCGCGATGGCAACAGCACAGCCGCTTCCACAGCCAACTGCACAAGTGCCAGCCTAAGCGGTCGCGGCTGAAGCCGCTCCTACAGTTATCCCAACGCCCGCTTATGCCAGTGCCCGGTTATCCCACCGCCGGACACCCCATACCAGCCCGCATCGCCCCGCCCCACGCCGCGAGCGGCTAAACTTCGCCCCGTGAACATGCCCACCTATACCGCCCAACAGATCGCCGAGCGCTTCGGCCTGCAGCTGCACGGCGCCGGCGACACCGTCATCCAGGGCGTCGCCACCCTCGCCCACGCCGGCCCCGGCCAGCTCAGCTTCCTCGCCAACCCGCGCTACCGCATCCAGCTCGCCGACAGCCGCGCCGCGGTGGTGGTGATGCGCGCCGACGACGTCGAGGCCGCGCCCGGCGCCGCCCTCGTCGCCAAGGACCCGTACACCGCGTTCGCCAAGATCTCGGCCCTGTTCGAAGTGGCCCCGGTGCGCGAGCCCGGCATCCACCCGCTCGCCGTGATCGACCCCACCGCCCACGTCGCCGCGAATGCCCACATCGGCCCCTTCGTCAGCATCGGCGCGCGCAGCGTCGTCGGCGAAGGCTGCGTCATCGGCGCCGGCTCGATCATCGGCGAGGACTGCGTCGTCGGCGACGGCTGCACCCTCATCGCCCGCGTCACCCTCGTCACCCGCGTGCGCCTGGGCAAGCGCGTGCAAATCCATCCCGGTGCCGTGATCGGCGCC
The DNA here is from genome assembly GCF_029543105.1 of Stenotrophomonas sp. HITSZ_GD. Taxonomy (GTDB): domain Bacteria; phylum Pseudomonadota; class Gammaproteobacteria; order Xanthomonadales; family Xanthomonadaceae; genus Stenotrophomonas_A. The sequence goes on along the minus strand of NZ_JARQXB010000020.1, from coordinate 14,637 downwards.
GACGGCTTCGGCCTGGCGATGGACGCCGGCCACTGGATCAAGGTGCCGCAGCTCGGCGGCGTGGTCATCGGCGATGATTGCGAAATCGGCGCCAATACCTGCATCGACCGCGGCGCGCTCGAGGACACCGTCCTGGAAGAGGACGTGCGCGTGGACAACCTCGTGCAGATCGCCCACAACTGCTACATCGGCGCGCACAGCGCGATCGCCGGCTGCACCGGCATCGCCGGCAGCGCCAAGATCGGCCGCTACTGCCTGCTCGGCGGCCACGTCGGCGTCGTCGGCCACCTGGAGATCTGCGACAAGGTCGTGATCACCGGCAAGTCGGTGGTGCGCAACTCCATCCACGAGCCGGGCGAGTATTCGTCCGGCACCCCTTTGACCGATACCCGCACGTGGCGCAAGAACGCCGCGCGCTTCAAGCAGCTCGACGCCCTCGCCCGTCGCGTCGCCGCTGTGAGCAAGGAGAACGAATGAACGACGAGACCCTGCAGCTGCCGATCGACGTCACCCAGATCCAGGAGCTGATCCCGCACCGCTACCCGTTCCTGCTGGTGGACAAGGTGCTCGAGCTGGACGTCGAGGCCAAGCGCATCGTCGCGCAGAAGAATGTCAGCATCAACGAGCCCTACTTCCAGGGCCATTTCCCGGGCCGGCCGATCATGCCGGGCGTGCTGATCATCGAGGCGCTGGCCCAGGCCGGCGGCGTGATGACCCAGCTCAGCCTGGGCCGCGACGCGCAGTCCAAGCTGTTCTACATGGTCAAGGTGGAGAACGCGCGCTTCAGCAAGCAGGTCGTCCCCGGCGACGTGCTGATGCTCGAAGTGCAGATGAAGCGCCTGATCCGCAACATGGGCTGGTACTACGGCGAGGCCAAGGTCAACGGCGAGATCGTCGCCTGCGCCGAGGTCATGTGCGCCGGTGCCAAGGGCTGAGGCCAGCGGAGGAACGATGAGCGACAGCGCCCCCCTGATCCACCCCACCGCGGTGATCGACCCGTCCGCCCGCCTGGCGGCCGGCGTGCGCGTCGGCGCCTTCACTTTCATCGGCGCGGACGTGGAAATCGGCGAGAACACCGAGGTCGGCCCGCACTGCTCGATCCACGGCCCGACCCGCATCGGCCGCGACAACCGCTTCATCGGCCATGTCGCCGTCGGCGGCGAGCCGCAGGACAAGAAGTTCGGCGGCGAGCGCACCGAACTGGTGATCGGCGACCGCAACGTGTTCCGCGAATTCGTCACCCTCAACCGCGGCACCGGGGGCGGCGGCGGCGTGACCACCATCGGCCACGACAACTGGATGCTTGCCTACACCCACGTGGCGCATGACTGCCACGTCGGCAACCACTGCGTGTTCTCCAACAACACCACGCTGGCCGGCCATGTCACCGTGGGCGACTACGTGATCATCAGCGGCTTCGCCGGCGCCCACCAGTTCTGCCGCATCGGCGCGCACGCCTTCCTGGGCATGGGCGCACTGACCAACGGCGACGTGCCGCCGTTCACCATGGTGGGCAGCGATTCGCTCGGCCGCCCGCGCGGCATCAACAGCGAAGGCCTCAAGCGCCGCGGCTTCGACGCCGAGCGCATCGCGGCGATCAAGCGCGCCTACCGCACGCTGTACGTCGCCGGCCTGCCGCTGGCCGAGGCCAAGGTGCAGCTCGCCGAACAGGCCGAGCAGAGCCCGGACGTGAAGGACATGCTGGACTTCATCGAACACGCGGAGCGTCCGCTACTGCGATGAGCGTTACCCATCCGGCCCCGGCCGCGCCCGTCTCCGCCGCGCGCATCCCCGCCCTCGCGACGCCCCCGGCCCGCCCGCCGCGCATCGCGCTGGTGGCGGGCGAGACGTCCGGCGACCTGCTAGGCGCCGGGCTGATCACCCAGCTGCGCGAGCGCTTTCCCGATGCGCAGTTCGCCGGCATCGGCGGCGATGCGATGCGCAACGCCGGGTGCGAGACCTGGTTCGACGCCAGCGAGCTGTCGTTGATGGGCCTGGTCGAGGTGCTGCGCCACCTGCCGCGGCTGCTCAAGTTGCGCCGCGAACTGCGCGAGCGCCTGCTGGCCTGGGAACCGGACGTGTTCATCGGCATCGACGCGCCGGATTTCAACCTCGGCGTGGAGAAGTGGCTCAAGCAGCGCGGCGTGCGTACCGTCCACTACGTCAGCCCCTCGGTGTGGGCGTGGAAGGAAAAGCGCGCCGAGAAGATCGGCGCCAGTGCGGACATGGTGCTGTGCCTGTTCCCGATGGAGCCGCCGATCTACGCCCGCCACGGCGTGGACGCGCGTTTCGTCGGGCACCCGATGGCCGACGACATCGACTACCAGGTCGACCGCGACGCCGCGCGCGCCGCGCTCGGCATTTCCTCCTCTTCGCCCGTGCTGGCGGTGCTGCCCGGCAGCCGCCTGGGCGAGGTGAATCGCCTGGCCGAAACCTTCTTCGAGGCCGCCTGGCAGGTATCCGAACAGGTACCGGGCCTGCAGGTGCTGGTGCCGGCCGCCAACGCCGCGGTCAAGCCCGTGCTGGCCGAGCACCTCTCGCGGTCGGCGCTGCCGATGCTGCGCTCGCACCTGCTCGACGGGCGCGCGCGGCTGGCGATGATCGCCGCCGACGTGGTGCTGCTGGCCTCCGGCACCGCCACGCTGGAGGCCATGCTGGTGAAGCGGCCGATGGTAGTGGGCTACAAGGTCGCCCCGCTCACCGCGCGCATCGTGGAGATGCTGGGCTTGCTCAAGGTGCGCCGCTTCGCGCTGCCCAACATCCTGGCCGGCGAGGACCTGGCGCCGGAACTCATCCAGCAGGACTGCACGCCCGAGCGCGTCGCCGCCGCGGTGACGGACTGGTTCCGCGCGCCACAGAAGGTCGCCGCGTTGCAGCCGAAGTACCTGAAGCTGCATGCCGAACTGCGGCGCGATGCCTCCGCGCGCGCCGCCGAGGCAGTGGCCGAATTGCTCGGGCGTCGCCCGGCCAGCGGCACGCCGGCATGAAGCGCGGCACGCCCGATCCCTCCGCCGGCGCGTTGTTCGTCGTCGCGCCCGCGGCGGCCATCGCCCCGCGCATCGCCGGCGTGGACGAGGCCGGCCGCGGTCCGCTCGCCGGCCCGGTGGCGGTGGCCGCGGTGGTGTTCGACCCGGCGCGCCCGCGCATCAACGGCCTGGACGATTCCAAGCAGCTCACCGCCGAGCGCCGCGAAGTGCTCTACGCGCGCATCGTCGAGCGCGCGCTGGCCTGGCACGTGGTGCTGATGACTTCCGAGGAGGTCGACGCCCTCAACATCTTCCAGGCCACCATGCTCGGCATGCGCCGCGCGGTGGAAGGCGTGGCGCACGTGGCCGGCCATGCCCGCATCGACGGCAACCGCCTGCCCAAGGGCCTGCCGTGCAGCGCCGAAGCGCTGGTGGGGGGCGACGCGCGCGACCGCGCGATCATGGCCGCCTCGATCGTCGCCAAGGTCACCCGCGACCGTTACATGGTGCAGTTGCACCAGCAGCACCCGCAGTACGGCTTCGACCAGCACAAGGGCTACAGCACGCCGATGCACCTGGCCGCGCTGCGCCAGCACGGCCCCTGCCCGGAACACCGGCGCAGCTTCTCGCCGGTGCGCCAGGCGCTGGGGCTGGCCGTCGCCGAACCGCCGCCGGAAGCCGCGCTGCTGCTCTGACGCGCCGCGCCCGCGTGGCGCACGACGGCGGCGGCGCTTCGGCCGGCGGCGCTTCTGCCTGGCCACGCGTCGGCGCGTCTCATGGCGGCAGACACTGGAGGCCCCGGCCCGCGCCCCGCGTCGGTGCCCTGTCAAGCCTTGCCCCCCTCCCCCCCGGGGGCTAACCTTCCCGATCACTGCAGTGATCCGGCATGACCACCTCCCGCTTCGTCCATCTCCACGTCCACACCGAGTTCTCGCTGGCGGATTCCACGATCCGCGTGCCCGAGAAGCCGGAGCAGGCCGACCCGGCCAAGGCCAAGCGCGCCAACCTGCTCAGCCGCGCGGTGGAGCTGGGGCTGCCCGCGCTGGCGGTCACCGACCTCAACAACCTGTTCGCGCTGGTCAAGTTCTACAAGGCCGCCGAAGCGGTCGGCATCAAGCCCATCGCCGGCGCCGACGTGATGATCGCCACGCCCGACCAGGCGCCGTGGAAGCTCACCCTGCTGTGCCGCGACCGCGACGGCTACCTGAGCCTGTCCCGCCTGCTCACGCGTGCGTGGATGGAAGGCCATCGCCCCGAGGGCGGCGTGGCCGTGCGCCCGGAATGGCTGGCCGAGCACCACCACAACCTGTTCGCATTGGCCGGGCGCGACAGCCTGGCCGGCCGCCTGTTCGGCGAACATCGCCATGACCTCGCCGAGCAGCAGCTGGCCGACTGGCAACGCGTATTCGGCGACGGCCTGCACCTGGAACTGACGCGCACCGGGCGCGAGGGCGAGGAAGCGTTCAACCAGTTCGCCCTGCAGGCCGCCGGCCAGCGCGGGCTGCCGGTGATCGCCAGCAACGACGTGCGCTTCCTGCACGCCACCGATTTCCCCGCGCACGAAGCGCGCGTATGCATCGCCTCCGGCCGCGTGCTCGACGACCCGCGCCGCCCGCGCGATTACAGCGACCAGCAATACCTGAAATCGCAGGAAGAGATGTCGGCGCTGTTCGCCGACGTTCCCGACGCCATCGACAACACGCTGGCGCTGGCGCAGCGCTGCAACATCGAGATGCGCCTGGGCACCTACTTCCTGCCCGCCTACCCGGTGCCCGAGGACGAGACCCTCGACAGCTGGATCCGCAGCACCGCGCGGCGCGGCCTGGAAGCGCGCCTGGAAAAGAACCCGCTGGCCGAGGGCAAGACCCGCCAGGACTACTTCGACCGCCTGGAATTCGAGCTGGACACCATCATCAAGATGGGCTTCCCCGGCTACTTCCTGATCGTGGCCGACTTCATCCAGTGGGGCAAGGACAACGGCATCCCGGTCGGCCCGGGCCGTGGTTCCGGCGCCGGTTCGCTGGTGGCCTGGGCGCTGAACATCACCGACCTGGACCCGATCCCGTACAACCTGCTGTTCGAGCGCTTCCTCAACCCCGAACGCGTGTCGATGCCCGACTTCGACATCGACTTCTGCATGGACCGCCGCGACGAGGTCATCGACTACGTCGCGCGCAAGTACGGCCGCGAGCGCGTCAGCCAGATCATCACCTACGGCACCATGGCCGCCAAGGCGGTGGTGCGCGATGCCGGCCGCGTGCTGGGCTTCCCGTATGGCCTGGTCGACGGCGTGGCCAAGCTGATTCCCAACATCCTCGGCGTGACGCTGAAGGACGCGATGGGCGAAGGCAAGGACTCGGAGATGGCCTCGCCGGAGCTGATCCAGCGCTACCAGGCCGAGGACGACGTGCGCGACCTGATGGACCTGGCGCGCCAGCTCGAGGACCTCACCCGCAACGCCGGCAAGCATGCCGGCGGCGTGGTGATCGCGCCCGAGCCGCTGGCCGAGTTCTGCCCGCTGTTCGCCGAACACGACGAGGACGGCCGCGGCAAGAACCCGGTCACCCAGTTCGACAAGAACGACGTGGAAGAAGTCGGCCTGGTGAAGTTCGACTTCCTCGGCCTGCGCACGCTGACGATCATCGACTGGGCGGTGAAGGCGATCAACGCGCGGCACGCGCGCGCCGGCATCGAGCCGATCGACATCGCCGCGCTGCCGCTGGACGACGCACCGACCTACAAGGACATCTTCGCCTCGGGCAACACCGGCGCGGTGTTCCAGTTCGAATCCTCGGGCATGCGCCGCCTGCTGAAGGACGCCAAGCCCGACCGTTTCGAAGACCTCATCGCGCTGGTGTCGCTGTACCGCCCCGGCCCGATGGACCTGATCCCCAGCTTCGTGGACCGCAAGCACGGGCGCGAGGAAATCGAATACCCCGACCCGCGCACCGAGACCATCCTGAAAGACACCTACGGCATCATGGTGTACCAGGAGCAGGTCATGCAGATGGCGCAGATCGTCGGCGGTTACTCGCTGGGCGGCGCCGACCTGCTGCGCCGCGCGATGGGCAAGAAGGTGCCGGCCGAGATGGCCAAGCACCGCGAGATCTTCCGCGAGGGCGCGGCCAAGGACGGCGTGGGCGAAGCCAAGGCCGACGCCATCTTCGACCTGATGGAGAAGTTCGCCGGCTACGGCTTCAACAAGTCGCACGCCGCCGCCTACGCGCTGGTGAGCTACCAGACCGCATGGCTCAAGCGCCACTACCCGGCCGAGTTCATGGCCGCCACGCTGTCCTCGGACATGGACAACACCGACAAGGTGGTGGGCTTCCTGGACGAGGTGCGCAACCTCGGCCTGACGGTGCTGCCGCCGCGCGTGAACGAATCGGCGTACATGTTCGAGGCCGCGAGTGCCGACACCATCCAGTACGGCATCGGCGCGATCAAGGGCGTGGGCCGCGGCGCGTGCGAGGCGATCGTGGAGGAGCGCGAGCGCAACGGGCGCTACGAGACGCTGCTGGATTTCTGCACGCGCGTGGATTCCTCCAAGCTCAACCGGCGCACGCTGGAAGCGATGATCAACGCCGGCGCGCTCGACGGCCTGGGCCGCAACCGCGCCTCGCTGATGCTGCAGCTCCCGGAAGTGCTCAAGGCCACCGACCAGATGGCGCGCGAGAAGGCGTCGGGCCAGAACTCGCTGTTCGGCGGGCCCGACCCCGCCGCCCCGGCGATGCGGCTGGAACTGCCCGAATCCAAGGAATGGCCGCTCGGCCAGCTGCTCACCGGCGAGCGCGACACGCTCGGCTTCTACCTCAGCGGCCACCCGTTCGACCCGTACCGCGACGAGGTCAGGGAACTGGTGGGCTGCGACCTCGGCGCGCTGGACCGCATCTGGTCCTCGCAGTCCTCCGGCCGCGGCGGTGGCGATGGCGGCGAGAAGCGCTGGCGCCCGGAAGTGAGCGCGATCCTCGCCGGCCAGGTGGTCGGCGTGCGCCGCAAGGGCGACAGCCAGGTGTTCGTGCAACTGGAAGATGGCCGCGGCCGCGTGGAATGCAGCGCGTTCTCCGACGGCCTGGCCGAATTCGGCCACCTGCTCACGCGCGACCGCATCCTGATCGTGAAGGGCGGCCTGCGCGAGGATGAGTTCAATGGCGGCTATGCGCTGCGCATCCGCCAGGTGTGGGATTACGAACAGGTCTGCGCCGAGCACGCGCGCCACCTGGCGCTGCGCCTGGACCTGCGCGACCGCCAGGCCCTCGCGCGCGTGGATGGCCTGCTCGCCGCGCACCGGCCCGGACGCACGCCGATCCGCTTCGACCTGCTGGTGGGCTCCCCGCAGGGCACCGTGGCCGGCATGCTCGACCTCAACGGCAGCCAGGGCGTGCGCATCGCCCCGCAACTGCTCGACGGCCTGCGCGCCGACCCGGCCGTGCGTACCGTCAAGGTCAAGTACAACCCGCCTTGGGCGCAGTGAGCGCCGCCCGCCACCCGGACGCCTGCGTACGGGTGGATCGCGCCCCTTCGGCTACACTTCCTTCCTTTCGTCCGACCGGCTTCCCATGAATCCGAACTACCTCGACTTCGAGCAACCCATCGCCGATCTGGAAGCCAAGATCCAGGAGCTGCGCAACGCCAGCACCGGCCCGGCCGTCAACGTGGATGCCGAGGTGAAGGCCCTGCGCGACAAGCTGCGCATCCGCACCGCGCAGATCTTCCGCGACCTGTCCGCCTGGCAGGTCTCGCAGCTGGCGCGCCATCCGCAGCGGCCGTACACGCTCGATTACATCCGCATCTTCTGCGACGAGTTCCAGGAGCTGGCCGGCGACCGCGCCTATGCCGACGACAAGGCCATCGTCGGCGGCCTGGCCCGCATCGACGGCCGCCCGGTGGTCATCATCGGCCACCAGAAGGGTCGCGATACCAAGACCAAGGTCGCGCGCAACTTCGGCATGCCGCGCCCGGAGGGCTACCGCAAGGCGCTGCGCCTGATGAAGCTGGCCGAGCGCTTCCGCCTGCCGCTGCTGACCTTCATCGACACCCCCGGCGCCTACCCGGGCATCGGCGCCGAAGAGCGTGGCCAGTCCGAGGCGATCGCGCGCAACCTGCTGGAAATGGCCGAGCTGAAGATCCCGGTGATCTGCACGGTGATCGGCGAAGGCGGCTCGGGCGGCGCGCTGGCCATCGGCGTGGGCGACCGCACGCTGATGCTCGAATACGGCACCTATTCGGTGATCTCGCCGGAAGGCTGCGCCTCGATCCTGTGGAAGGACGCCGGCAAGGCGAAGGACGCCGCCGAGCAGCTCGGCCTGACCGCCCCGCGCCTGAAGGCGCTGGGGCTGGTGGACAAGGTGATCCGCGAGCCGATCGGCGGCGCGCACCGCAACCCGAACCAGATGGGCAAGCGGCTGAAGGCCGTGCTGCTCAACGAGCTCGACGCGCTGGAGAAGATCCCGGTCGACACCCTGCTGCAGCAGCGCTACGAGCGGCTGCGCGGTTACGGCGCCTACGAGGCGGCGTAAGGCATCGCACGGCGGCGCACGGCGGCGATGCCGGCGCCCGGATGCGGGGCGCCGGCCACCGCGCTAGGATGGCCGCGGCTCCCGCAAAGGAATGACCCGCATGGACCTGCCGTGGTGGGTAGGGCCGACCGCCCTGTTCGTGATCCCGCTGATCGTCGCGCTGCTGGTGAACCTGTTCGTCCGCCACCGGCGCGGCATCGCCTCCAATGCGGTGCTGGCCTGGTTCGTGATCGTCTGCTGGGTCACCGCGGTGACGTGGATCCTCCGGCAGGTGCGCTGAGCCTTAGAACGGCTTGGCGAGCACCAGCCAGATCACGCCGACCAGCAACAGCACCGGCACCTCGTTGAACAGGCGCAGCGCCCGCGAGGAAGGCAGCGCGCGCCCCTGGTCCACGCCCTTGAGCCAGCGGCCGGCCACGATGTAGTGAGCCAGGATCAGCACCACCACGCCGAGCTTGGCGTGCAGCCACTTGCCGCCGCCGACCATCGTCGGGAAATCGGGAATGAAGCGGTAGCCCAGCCACAGGATCGCGCCGAGCACGATCGCCAGGCCGAACATGTTGTGGCCGAACTTGTACAACCGGCGCCCCATCAACACGAGCCGTGCGCGTACCGCCGCATCGTTGCCCGCCTCGGCGAGGTTGACCAGGATGCGCGGCAGGTAGAACACGCAGGCCATCCACGCGATGACGAACAGCAGGTGGAAGGTCTTGATCCACAGGTACAGGGTCATTGGGCTGGCTCCACCGCTCGCGTAGGATGGGCGGCATTCTCCCCGATCCCACGCCGCCCCGCACAGCCGGGTGCGCCCGGAGCCCGCATGTCCAAGCAATACGACCAGGCCTATTTCCAGCGCTGGTACCGCCAGGAAGGCCTGCACGATGCCGCGCGCCTGCGACGCAAGGTCGCACTGGCCGTCGCGTTGGCCGAGCACTACCTCGAACGCCCGATCCGCAGCGTGCTCGACATCGGCTGCGGCGAAGGCGCCTGGCGCGCCCCGCTGCAACAGTTGCGCCCGCGCGTGCAGTACCTGGGGTTCGATCCCAGCGAATACGCCGTGCGCCGTTACGGCCGCAGCCGCAATATCCACCTCGCGCGCTTCGGCGATTTCGCCTGGTTGCGCCCCTGCGCCCCGGTGGACCTGCTCGTGTGCAGCGACGTGCTGCACTACCTGCCCACCCGCGAACTGCGCGCCGGCCTGCCGGGCCTGGCCGAACTGTGCGGTGGCGTCGCATTCCTGGAAACCTTCGCCAAGGAAGACGAATTCGAAGGCGACCACGAGGATTTCCAATCGCGCCCCGCCCGCTGGTACCGCCAGCAGCTGGAAGGCGTCGGCTTCACCGCGCTGGGCTCGCACGGCTGGCTTTCGCCAGCCTTCGCCGGCCACGCCTCGGCGCTGGAAACCCCCTAACGACAGCCCGATAGCCCACGCTTCGCCCTTCGACCCGCGACGTGGAAGGTTGGAGGGCGTCCGGGGGCATGCCCTGACGGGGGCGTAGGGCGACAGGACGTCGCCCTACGAGCGCGAGTCCATGGATGGACGTTTTCGGCGTCCCCCGTCAGGGCATGCCCCCGGGCGCCGCGCGACCCACTCCCCGCCCGAGGCCTTACGCGGAACAACCCCCCGCCCCATTAAGGTGCATATAGCCCCAATTAGGGTATGCTGCACAGCAGCAACCATCACGTTGTCAAGGGCGAGAATGCTTTATCAACTGCATGAGCTGACCCGCAATCTGTTGGCGCCGTGGGTCCACCAGGCGCGCGCGAACGTCAAGATGTTCTCCGATCCGGACTCGCTGTGGGCGTCCCTGCCCGGCGCTGAGCGCCTGGCCGCCGGCAACGAGCTCTTCCACCGCCTCGGCAAGGCCTACGAGAAGCCCGCCTGGAACCTCGACGACGTCGAAGTGGACGGCCACTCGCTGCCCATCATCGAGCGCGAAGTCCTCGCCAAGCCGTTCTGCCGCCTGCTGCGCTTCAAGCGCTTCAGCGACCGCCCCGAGCTGCTGGCCAGCATGAAGCAGCAGCCGACCGTGCTGGTCGTCGCCCCGCTCTCCGGCCACCACGCCACCCTGCTGCGCGACACCGTGCGCACCCTGCTGCGCAACCACAAGGTGTATGTCACCGACTGGGTCGACGCGCGCATGGTGCCGCTGTCCGAAGGCGACTTCGGCCTGGACGACTACATCGACTACATCCGTGACTTCATCCGCCACATCGGCGCCGAAGAGCTGCACGTGATGAGCGTGTGCCAGCCGACCGTGCCCGTGCTGGCCGCCGTTTCGCTGATGGCGGCCGATGGCGAGAAGACCCCGCGCTCGCTGGTCATGATGGGCGGCCCGATCGACGCGCGCCGCAGCCCCACCGCGGTGAACAACCTCGCCACGCAGAACCCGCTGTCGTGGTTCGAGAACAACGTCATCCACACCGTGCCGTTCCCATACCCGGGGCACGGCCGCCAGGTCTATCCGGGTTTCCTGCAGCACGCCGGCTTCCTGTCGATGAACCCCAGCCGCCACGTCATGTCGCACTGGGATTTCTATACCGACCTGGTCAAGGGCGACCTGCAGGACGCCGAATCGCACCGCCGCTTCTACGACGAGTACAACGCCGTGCTCGACATGCCGGCCAAGTACTACCTGGACACCATCCACACCGTGTTCCAGGAGTTCCTGCTGCCGCGCGGCGAGTGGAAGGTGCGCGGCCAGCGCGTGGAGCCCGCGGCGATCGGCGAGACCGCGCTGCTGAGCATCGAAGGCGAGTTGGACGACATCGCCGGCCTCGGCCAGACCGAAGCGGCGCAGCAGCTGTGTACCGGCATCGAGCCAGCGCATCGCCGCCACCTCGTCGTCGAGGGCGCGGGCCATTACGGCATCTTCAGCGGCCGCCGCTGGCGCGACGTGGTGTACCCGCAGGTGCGCGACTTCATCGCCCGCTACGCCGCCGAACCGGTGCGCAAGGCCCCAGCGGCGACGATCACCCCGCTGCGGCGCCGCAAGTAAGCGCGCCGCCGGTACCCCGCCCCGCCGCCTTCGTAGGAGCGGCTTCAGCCGCGACCGCAGCAGGCGCAAACAAAAAGGCCGCCCCAAGGGCGGCCTTTTTTTCATCCAGCGTCTCCAGTCAATCCGCCCGCACCAGCAAGTGCTTGGCTATCAACCCGTGCACGTGCCCAATGCCCCGCGCCAGGTGCAGCGTGGCGAACAGCATCACCACGCCCACCGCGCAGACCAGCGGCAATGCCCAGGCCGCATCGCTGACCAGGTTCCAGGGCCCGACGTTGATGTCGAACGCATGGTCGAAGATCACGCCCAGCGGCGACAACACCAGGCCCAGCGACAGGCTCAACAGCGTGGTGAACAGCACCGAGTACACGATGCCCAGCGGCAGCATCAGCAGGAAGTACAGCATGGTGGTCCACGTGCGCGCGTCGCTGAACATCGCGCCGATCCGTGCGATCCAGCCCTCCTGGTGGCTGACATAGGTCGGCCTGCGCGGCATGCGCACACCCAGCAGCACTTCCACGATGCGGCCCTCCACCAGCGAAAGCACGCGCACCGAGCCGAGGAACAGCACCAGCAGCGGGACGCCGATGATCAGGATCAGCAGGCCGAGCGAGAGCGCGGTGCCGGTGACCACCCAGCTGAAGTAGAAACTGCCCGTCGCCACGGCCAGCAGCAGGTAGAACAGGGCGCCGTAGGTGCGCGGGTCGGCGGCCACGCCGAAGAAGCGGCCCACCCACGAACGGCGCTTGGGCGGCACCGGCGGGCGCAGCGCGCGGCTCACCGTCACCTCGGTCTCGCGGTAGATGTCGGCCACTTCCTCCGGCGCGCCGTAGCTGCCGGCGACATCGGCGATGACCTCCGCCTCGCTGCGGCCGGGCTGGGCGGCCATCTCCGCGCGCAGGTATTCCTCCGCGTCGTAGAGGGCGTCCTGGATCATCGCCGGATCGGCGCCGGCCAGGGCCTGGCGCAGTTGCGCCAGGTATTCGGGAATCGTCGCCGGCAATGGCCGGGCGGTGGTTTCAGTGTTCATGCGGTACTCCCCTCCAGCACGGAATCGACGGAATCTCGGGTGGCCCGCCAAGCGGCGGTCCACTGCGCCAGGCAATCGCGCCCGGCCTCGGTGATGCGGTAATAGCGGCGCGGCGGCCCGGACATCGACGGTTCGACCTCGCTCTGCAGCAGGCCGGCGCCTTCCAGGTTGCGCAGCACCGGGTACAGCGCGCTCTGCTTGCCGGCCAGCACGCCATCGCCGATGCGCTCCAGCCGCTTGGCGATGAGGTAGCCGTACAGCGGCTCGCTGGCCTGCGCCAGGACGGCGAGCAAGGCCAGGGACACGGTGCCGGCGCTGAGCTCCTTCTGGAACTTGCGCAATTGGGCGTCGATGTCGCTCATGGCCACCTCCCGCTAGGTTGGAGGCCATGCTATTGCGAAGTTCGGTATACCGAATGTGCCGGTAGTCACCCCGGCCACCGGCGGGCCCATACCGGCGCGTTTGCCGACCTGAATGCCTACAATGGCGCGCACTATGTCCCCCGCCGACGCTGCTTCCCCCTCCCCCCGCCCCTCCCTGCAACGCATTTTCCTGACCGGCCTGCTCACGCTGCTGCCGGTGTGGTTGACCTGGGTGGTCGTCAAGTTCGTGTTCTCGCTGCTCTCGGGCATCAGCGCGCCGTGGGTGACGCCGCTGTCCGAGCAGATCGCCAGTTCCTTCCCGGGCTACCTGGACTGGATCCAGGCGGTGTGGGTGCAGAACACCATCGCGTTGATCGCCACGGTGCTGGTGATCCTCTTCGTCGGCGTGCTCAGCCGGCGGGTAATCGGCCAGCAGCTGTTGCGTTGGTTCGAGGCGGTGATGCGCCGCATCCCGCTGGCGAGCGTGGTCTACGACAGCGCGCGCAAGCTGCTGGACATCCTGCAGACGCAGCCGGGCAGCACGCAGCGCGTGGTGTTGATCGACTTCCCGCATCGCGACATGAAATCCGTCGGCCTGGTGACGCGGGTGATCCGCGAGCACGGCACGGGCCGCGAGCTGGCGGCGGTGTACGTGCCGACGACGCCCAACCCCACGTCCGGCTACCTGGAGATCGTGCCGGTGGAACTGCTCACGCCGACCGACTGGACGGTGGACCAGGCGATGAGCTTCATCATCTCTGGCGGCGCCGTATCGCCGGACACCGTACCCTTCACCCGCACCGCCGACCGCGCGTGACGATGCCCCGGCTGCTCGAGGATCGCGCCGTTCGCCTGTTCATCGGGCTGGCGGCGTTCTTCTGCGTCAATGCGGCGCTGGCGGAGTTCATCGGGGTGAAGATCTTCGCCCTGGAGGACACGCTCGGCATTGCGCCGTTGAACTGGAACCTGTTCGGGCAGACGGGCTCGCTGAGCTTCACCGCCGGCACGTTGTTGTGGCCGATCGTGTTCATCATGACCGACACGATCAACGAATTCTTCGGCAGCCGGGGTGTGCGTTTCATTTCCTGGCTGGCGGTGGGGTTGATCGGCTACGGCTTCGTGTTCGCGTTCGCGGCGATCAAGCTGGCGCCGGCCGGCTGGTGGGTGACGGCGGCGCAGTCGCAGGGCGTGCCGGATTACCAGGCGGCGTTTTCGGCGATCTTCGGCCAGGGGTTGTGGACCATCGGCGGTTCGCTGGTGGCGTTCCTGGTCGGGCAGTTGATCGACGTGGCGGTGTTCCATCGCATCCGCCGGGCGACCGGCGAAAAGCACGTGTGGCTGCGCGCGACGGGCTCCACGGCGGTATCGCAGCTGGTGGACAGCTTCGTGGTGATCTACGTGGCGTTCGTGATCGGGCCGCAGCATTGGCCGCTGTCGCTGTTTCTCGCGGTGAGCACGGTCAACTACGTCTACAAGATGGGCTTTGCGATCGCGCTGATCCCGCTGCTGTATCTGATGCGGCGGTGGATTACGCGGTATCTCGGTGCGGAGCGGGCCGAGGAATTGCGATTGCAGGCGGCTGGATAAAGGGTTTTTTTGATTGGGCGGCCGTTGGCCGCCCTTTTTGGTTTTTCGCGCGGGTTTTCGGGGGTGTTGGCCTTCGATGTGGGTCGGCTGTTTGGTTTTTGTGCACGGCCTGCGGGGGCTGGGCCCTTTCGGGACACGCCGTGAACCCATCCATGGGGGCTCGTAGGCGACATC